>NZ_RPOI01000015.1 GCF_003818115.1 Citrobacter youngae
TTTTGATGTTGCCGCGTTTGGCGCAAATTTTGGCTATACCCTGGATTGCTGCGGCATAGGTGAGTTTGTCTATGAAAACTGGAATGCAGGCGATGCGGAAATTATCTTCACCGGTCAATCTGCGCACCCAATGTCAGCTAAAGGTAAACTGAAGAATTCTCTGCTGATGGCGCATAAGTTTATCGCGATGCTGCCGGGCGGAGAAGCACCTGAATATACGGAAGGTCGTGAAGGATATTACTGGGTAAAACAGCTGCAGGGTAACAGTGCCCGTACCGTACTGAAACTGGATATTCGCGACTTTAGTGAAGAAGGTTATAAGTCCCGTATGGCATTTATTCGCCAGCTTGCAGTAAGTGCCTGTGCACTATGGGGCGAAAATAGCGTGGTCTGCCATTTAACCGATCGCTATGCGAATGTGTTTAATAGCCTGCAGGGCGATTCGCATTATCCTATTGATATTGCTATGCGTGCTTATCAGAAATGCGGAATCACTCCGCAACCTGTCGCCATGCGTGGCGGGTATGATGGCGCGGTTCTGTCGCAGAAAGGGTTACCGTGTCCGAATATTTTTACCGGTGCGCATAATTTCCATTCAATTTATGAATACTTGCCGGTGCGATCGCTACGGGCAGCCAGTGATGTTGTAGTCGCAGTTATTGAAGAAACCTACGCTGAGTTCGCCGAAGGGAGAACTCAGTCATGATTCAGGTAATAATTGCCCTTCTGGTTATCGTTGTGGTCGCTCGTCTGATCCTGAAGGGGTACCGGGCCGAACCCGTGTTATTTATCGCGGGTCTGGTGCTAATGATTTGTACCGGATTAACCGGATGGGGCTCCGTATTGCCGAAGGGGGTTGCCAGTACCGGGATTGCTTTTCTCGATCCATTTGAAGTTATGCGCGATCTGTTCAGCACACGTGCAGCCGATCTCGGTCTGATGATCATGGCGTTGATGGGATTTGCTCACTACATGGATCATATCGGGGCAAATGAAGCGGTGGTGCGCGTGGTGACGAAACCGTTACGGGCACTGCGATCTCCTTATATTCTGCTGTTTTTTTCCTACCTGCTTGCCAGTCTCCTGCAACTGGCCATCCCTTCAGCGACCGGGCTTGCCGTGTTACTGATGGGGACAATGTTCCCGATTATGCTGGGCCTGGGGCTCTCTGCGGCTTCGGCCGCCGGGGTCATCGCCACCTCGCTGGGGGTGGCATACACCCCAACAGCGATTGATGCCATCAGGGGAGCGAAAGCAGTCAATATGGATGTGGTGGAATACGTTGTTTACCACCAGGGGCCAGCAGCGCTTGCAACCGTACTGGTTGTCGGCGTTTGCCATTTTTTCTGGCAACGTCATTGCGATCGCAACGCGGGGACGTTACCTCGGGAAATCGGGAGCGCTGAGATTGTCGATTCAGGAAAGGCGCCGGCTTTTTATGCTGTGCTTCCCATGCTGCCTATACTGATGGCGGTAGGATCATCCGCGATGTTTGTCAGTGGAATTAATCTAAACATAATCACCATCGTGCTTATCGCAATGGCTATTTGTATGCTGATTGAATGGATACGAGCGCGTGATTTAAAGTCGGTGTGTGAAGGGTTCAGCCATTTTCTGAAAGGAATGGGCGCGGCGTTTACCGGTGTTGTGGGCCTGCTGGTCGCAGCCGGAGTTTTCGCGCATGGCATCAAAGTCATTGGTGCCATTGATCAGTTAATTTTGATGGCAGAACATGTCGGATTACGACCCTTTGCGATGGCCGTCGTCTTTGCGCTGGTGACGCTTGCGGCAGCAATTATTATGGGCTCGGGGAATGCGCCATTCCTGGCATTTGTTGAGTTAATCCCACAAATTGCCGCGAGCATGGGCGCTAACGCGGTTGCTATGATCCTACCTATGCAGCAGGCATCACATATGGGGCGGGCTATTTCGCCGGTATCCGGTGTTGTTATTGCGGTTTCAAGTGGGGCAAAAATTACACCTTTCGATGTAGTTAAACGTACTGCTGTGCCGCTTATTGTGGGCTTTGTCACCCATACTTTGATTATCGGTATTTTCTATTAGTCGTAACTGCTGCAAGCAAACCTCCGGGGCGCGGAGGTTTGCTTGATAATGTTATTTATAATCTCAAATAAAACTGGTTGTCATGAGTTATTATTTGTTTTCATCTTTATCGCATTATTCTTATTGTTTTACCACGGTGTCGTATATAGATGAATGATTAAGGAAGGTAATATGTTAATCTGGCGTTTTTTATACGTGAGAATTAATTAATCTGGATCATATTATGCTGGTTTTAATTGTAGTAGTTTTTTAAATGAAGTGATGCCAAGTCCAAATGTGATAACGATTTATCTGGGTGGGTTTTAAGTGGTCAGTGATTTAGGAAAGATCAGCGCATCGAGGCACAATTACCAGGATGAACTTGAAACGTTTACCTGGAGTGCGTTAGTTGCCGTGGGTATCGCAATACAGGACCAGAAGGTTTACTCTAAAATATCAGAACATCTCTTCATTATGAACTGGCTGGCGATTGCGAAAAAAAGGAGGATATTTTCAAAAACTATCGCCAACGAACTTCAGTGGTTAATAGAAGAGGGGAAAAGGAAAAGCATTAATGCCCAACTTAAATTTAAGATAGAGTATTTATATGCTACATCAAGTGGTGATGTCACAATGCAGAGTTACTATTTTAAATTTACTCATGTTATTGAAAATCTAAGGAATAATGGCTGGGAGAGTTTTCTTCTCACACCCGGGAAATGGCGTGATTTGAGTGAAGATGTTAAGGTTCGCAAAGGCAATTTTATTTTTATGGATGACACCCGACTTCAGGAGTGCTTTGGTACTCAGGGCGAGATATTAAAACCTTTCTGTCTTCGGGTTTATGGTGATGTCGAATTTGCAAAGTCGCTGTTCATCAAAAATAATCTTCCGGTTGAGTTTGTAAAGCATACTTCAAATGAGTTTTACTACTTTTATTTTAATCTGGATGGGTGATGAACACTGGCGATACATAAATAAAATTTGCCAGTCATAATACGTTGTTGTAGCCAGATTTTACATTCTGAGATATAAATCGCGATAGAGGGAGCGGGGATGTTTACGCGAAAGTTAACGATCACGACTGAATGGATAAAGTTATCTGATGTTCCTGACCGTGTGTTCATCGCTTTTCGAGGGGTAATCGAAATATGCGAAAGTTCATCTGTTCCTGACGACAAGACTCCCCTGCTAAGGTTGGAAAATGAAATGGCGATTATCACGGTTGACGCATTATCCTGGGTCAGAGTTCCGGCAGAAAGTCGGGGAAATATTACGGTATATATTCTCTGATGTGCTGAATATTAACACCGATAAATTACATCAGACATCGGTAAAATCATCATGACCTGATTATGCGGGCTACAACATTCGTATTGCATTGGTGTTATAGATAATGCCAAACACCGCTACCGCCAGCAGGAACAGGGATGAGATAAAAACGCTGTATCTGACAAACCGCGTGGGCATCCAGCGTTTGAAAATCACGATATAAAATGACAGAACGGCAACGTCAAAAATGATCCATACCAGCGTGAGTATCAGCATGCTGGTGGCGAAATTATGTGTAATGGTGATGAACTGTGGAAAGAATGAAACGAAAAACAGAATATCTTTCGGGTTTGATACGCCAATCAGAAAACCGTTGATAAATCCCCCATGAGACGGCTGGCGAGAGTCTTCGCAGGCGGCTTGATTTCTTGCCCACAGACTGCAAAACGCGCTATAGCCGATATACAGCGATCCGGCGAGACCCAACACACACAGCAGCAGAGGAGAGAGTGATACCACCCCCGCCAGCATCAGCGCAGCGAGCGCAAGCAAGAGCAATGAAGCACCGTTAGTTCCGCATAGCGTCATAAAGGCCTGGCGATAGCCGTACTGTACCGCCGTCGCGGTAATCAGTGCCACAACAGGACCAGGCGTTAGCAACAGTGTTAGCACCGAGAGGCTGTATACAGCCAGTAAAGCGAGATTCATATCTGATGATCCTGACGTTATTTTTCATCAGTATTCCGCTTGCGTGTCACATTGAAAAACGAATAAAACTGCGCTCTACTGTGAGTAAAACTCAACATAGAAGCCGATGATGACGCTACCCCCGCTGTATGCCCTGAGAGCTTTCGAAGCTGCTGCCCGCCTGGGGTCCTTTAGTAAAGCGGCTATTCAACTGAACGTCACGCCTGGTGCGGTAAGCCGTCATATTCGCACACTGGAAGCCTGGTTTGGCTGCGAACTGTTTGTTCGTAGCGGCCCCCGTATTGAGATAACGCCTTCAGGGCAGGGGTTAGCGCAACAGCTGACGGCCGGGTTTCAGAGTTTAGAACATGCCTGCCATGCTTTTCGTAGCAGCAGTCATGAGCTGCGGTTGAAAGCACCCTCAACGTTGACCATGCGCTGGCTGCTGGATGTGCTGCGGCATTTCCGGGAAGCCCATCCAACGCCGGTGATTGAAATCTCCAGCGTGTGGATGGACACCGATTCCGTCGCATTCAGTCGCGAACCGTATGACTGTGCAATCCTGTTGGGGAATGGTTATTTTGGCGAGGACACGGACAGTCGTTTGCTGTTTCAGGAGTGGCTAATCCCGGTCTGTGCGCCTGCGTTGCAGGCTCAGGCGCAAAGTGATATCGCCGCCTGTGAATTGATTCATCCTTCCGCCGATCGCCGCGACTGGCGTCGCTGGCTGCAGCGTACCGGGGCGTTTCCTGCGTTGAACCTGGCACGTGGCAACGTGTTCGACACCCTGGAGCAGGGGAGTCTTGCGGCAATGAGCGGGCATGGGGTAGCGGTCGCCGATCTGCTATTAAGCCTGACGGCTATTGAGAGTGGGATGCTGGCGTTACCGTTTAAACAGGTGGTCGCGACAGGGGACGGTTATTATCTCGTCTGGCCAAAAGCGTCAACCCGGCTTCGAAATATTGAGTTGCTGTATCGCTGGTTAAAAGAATCTGCGCCTGAGGCTGACATAGCAGAACTGCTCTGGCTGGAGTAACCCGCAGAACACCATATTGATAACAATTCTCATTATTATTGTTGTGTTGTGCGGGTAATGGTAATGTTGCCACCCATCGTACGTTGCAAATTCCATTTCTTGTGCAGAAGACAGCATGAACAACACCACCATCCAGAATACATCCGGACGTTTTACCCGCACCTTCTCCGTCAGTGAGTTTAGGGACTTTGGTGAGCGTTACGGGATCGATTACCGTTTTCCGTTGCTGGCGCAAAAAACGGGTCTTCCGTGTTCCAGTGCTGTATTGCAAGGGGAAGTAGAGGAGATGATGCTCCCTTGCGGGATGTGCGTCACACACTCTGATGTACAGGTGCTGCAACCGTATGAAACTACCTCCCGGCACAGTAGCCCCTTGTATATGCTGGTGGTGCTGGAAGGTTGCGTGATACTGACGCTCAACGGGCAGGAACATGTGGTGCGCTCCGGCATGGCGTTTAGCTCACGCCTGAGTGAGCACCAGACGATGCGTGCCCGTCATCATGCTGATTGTAAACTCCGGACATTATCGCTCGGTTTGTATCCCGACGGCGCGTATCGCACGGGGTTGCTTGAATCGTTGATGCGCGAGTGGGAAAGGTGCCAGACGCCGACGCTTATCTGGCAGGTGCCAGGGTTTTTACTCAGCGGACTGCAGTACGCGCAGCAGAGTACGATTAGCCATGTTTCTCGTCAGCTGATGCTGGAAGGGCTGATATTACAATTATTTGGTCACGGTCTCAGCGTTTGTCAGGTGGAAAGCGGCAAATGCCTCGCCGCCAGTGGCGAACAGCAGCGGCTGGAAAGGGTGCGCCGTCTGTTGGAGCAATCCCCTGAAAATGACTACACGCTTAACGAGCTGGCGCAGCGCGCAGCGATGAGCCCCAGCAGTTTGCGCAGCAAGTTCCGTGCGGCATATGGCTGTTCCGTCTTTGACTACCTGCGCGACTGCCGTCTGGAACGTGCGCGCGGCTATTTACTGGAAGGATACAGCGTACAGCAGGCGGCCTGGATGTCGGGTTATCAGCACGCAACTAACTTCTCTACCGCTTTTCGTCGTCGCTATGGCTTCCCGCCTGGTGATGTTCTCAAACTTTGCTAATCCATTTTCCCGTTTTATGCGCGAAGCTGATTCATAATTTGGCGCTGCGCATACGCAACCTGGCATTCGGCATAGCGACTCCTGATACAAAAATGGCAATAATTCTCATTTACAGATAGATATGCCTTGGGAGATGTTCATGTTCGCGAAGACTCGGTTGGCGCTGCTGATAGGATGGGTGACCGGCAGTGTGGCTTTTCCTCTGCTGGCGCAGGAAACAACAAAAAACGATACGGTGGTTGTCACTTCGCAAATGCAGAGTGGGGCGACCAAGCTTGCCACACCGGATATCGAAACACCGCAGTCGGTATCGATCGTTACCCGTGAACAGTTTGAAGAGCAGGGCGCAACCAGCGTGCGGCAGGCTGTTAGCTACACACCTGGGGTGTACAGCAATCAGATTGGTGCCTCCAACCGCTTTGACTACATTGTGCTGCGCGGTTTCTCCGATGGTAGTCTGGACAACGTCTATCTCGACGGTCTGAAAATGATGGGCGACACTAACTCGCACAGTTCGCTGGTGGTCGATCCGTGGTTTCTCGACAATATTGAAGTGGTGCGCGGCCCGGCTTCCGTGCTGTACGGCCGTTCCTCTCCGGGCGGGATCGTGGCGCTGACATCGCGTAAACCGTCGTTTGATGCGGGCGGAGAAGTGGAGCTGTTTGCTGGCAACAATAACCAGCGCGGCGCAGCGTTTGACGTCACCGGGGCGCTGGATGATAACGATCGCGTCGCCGCACGACTGAGTGGAATGACGCGTTATGCGGACTCGCAGTTTGGTCCCTTGAAGGAAGAACGTTACGCGCTGATGCCGAGCCTGACCTGGCGTATCACCGACCAGACGCGTCTGGATCTGATGGCCTATCTGCACCGTGACCCGGAAGGCGGAAGCCACTCCGGTCTGCCGTATGACGGCACCGTGGTTCCGCATTACGGGCAAAAGATCTCCAATACCTTTTACAAAGGCGAGGATGATTATGACAAATACGATCGCCGTGAAAACATGGTGGGCTACAACATTGAGCATATGTTTGATAGCGGTTGGTCGGTACGGCAAAAGCTACGCTATCTGCATACCGACGTTGAGCTGAACCAGGTGTATGCGGCGGGCTGGTTGAATGAAACCGAGCTTAATCGCGGCTACTCCGGCTCCGATGAAAAAATGTCGGCGATTACGCTGGATAACCAGCTCGACGGCAGCTTTGATACCTGGCAGGTAAACCATCGTCTGCTGGTGGGGATCGACTATCAGGATCGCAGCAACAATACCACCGGCTACTACGGGGCGTTCCCGCCGATTGACGCCTTTAACCCGGTGTACGGCGCGAAGCCTGATTACATCAATATGTATGCGCGCGAGAAACACAAGTTGCGCCAGACGGGCTACTATTTGCAGGATCAGATGTCATGGGATCGCTTCCGTATAACGCTCGGTGGCCGCTACGATCAGGTGAGCATATCTAATATTGATAAGCAAAACGGCACTCGCAGCGATCTGGACAAAAATAACTTCAGCAGTCGCGCGGCTCTGCTTTATTTGTTCGATAACGGCGTTGCGCCGTACATCAGCTATTCCACCGCCTTTACGCCAACCAGTTTTGCTGATGAGAACGGTAACCTGTTGGAACCGATGAAAGGCAAGCAGTGGGAAGCCGGGCTGAAATATGAACCGGAAGGGTTGAATAGCCAGTTTAGCGCGTCGGTGTTCCGCATTAATCAGACCAATATTGCCACCAAAGAAGAGCCGACCGATCCGTACCGTTCGATTGGCGAAATTGAATCTGAAGGGGTAGAGCTGGAAGCTATTAGCCAACTGACGGACAGTTTCCGTTTGCAGGCGGCGTATACCTATACCGACATTCGCTATAAGAAAAGCAGCCCGGAAGAGCAGGGCAAGCGTGCCGTTTATGCGCCGCGCAATCAGGCCAGCACCTGGTTAAGCTACGATGTGAAAAATGGCCCACTGGCGGGGCTAACGTTGGGCTCAGGCGTGCGTTACGTCAACGGTATTACCAGCGATCGCCAGAATACTCACACCCTGCCATCGTATACGCTGGTGGATCTGGCGATTGGCTACGACTTAACGAATATTGGTATTAAAGGTTTGAGCACGCAGTTGAACGTCAACAATCTGACCGACAAGCGTTACGTTGCAGCCTGTAATTCGCTCTCATACTGTTATTTCGGTGCCGAGCGCAGCATTGTTGGCAGCGTTTCGTGGAAGTTCTGATGCTTAAGCCGGATGCGGCGCTGGCGCCTTATCCGGCATACGGCAGCGTGCAAATTGTAGGCCTGATAAGCGCAGCGCATCAGGCATAGTGGATTGCGGCTATTTGGTAAAACCGTTTTGCATACAAATCTGTGCGCTGGTTCTCAGGGTGAAGGCTAACTTGTCAGGATACTGGCGGTAATAGTTATGTTCTTCTTCCAGCCCTTTTGCCTGCGCCAGACGTACCGTTTCCAGCGAACAGGTTCGGTAGATCAAATCTTTATTCATATTGCTCTGCTTCTCGCGCTGTTTATCTGCGGAAAGCGCCAGCCAGCTCTCGGACAGCGTATAATCGTAGACCACCCGATTCCCTTTCGCCTGCACGTTCTCAATGGTAATGAATTCGTCGATCTTCAGTCTTGGCTGACCACGCATTTTTTTCTTATCTTCTGCGGCGGCATATTGTGCCAGTGCATTAATATCCATCCCGGCTATTTTCTGCTTATAGATATCGACATAGGCGGCGGGTTGCTGATAATGCTGAGCATAAGCATTTCTTAATTCTCCGTCACTCATTGAACAGCCAGCTAAAAATAAAGGTAATAGCAGCGTCAGTTTTGTTTTAGTCATGATGTTATCCCATTCATTATTGTGGTCCCCAGTCGCCCATAACAAAATAAAAGTCATCAAATTACAGGTGATCTTTAGGGTTGTATAAACGGGGCGACGACAGCACAAGTGCAATTATCTTAAAATGGCGGAATAAGCGGGAAACCCTGCCAGAATTGGCAGGGTTAATGGATGAAGAGGATCAGAATTCCATTTTCACCGTGAACTGCACTTCTCGTGGGTCGCCGATCTGATTACCCAGATTATTGGTGGCAATGGATGAGGTGTAATAGGTCTTATCAAACAGGTTTTTCACATTGAGCTGCAATGTGACCGGATATTGCAGCTTCATCTTATAAGCGGCAAAGGCATCGGCGACAAAATAGCCTGGCAGATAATAGTCTGCGCCATTGGTTGCGGAACGGCGACTCACCCCATGACCCCCACCGCCAATCGTCAGGGTATTGCCCATAAAGGCATTCTGAATATCGTAGGTGAGGAATAATGAGCCGGTATGCTTCGGTACATTAGGCAGCGGCTTACCTTTGTAATCAGGATCTTCCGTCACTTTCGCGGCGGTATAACCGTAGCTGGCGATAATATTGGTGTTGGTGGTCAACGAACCGGCGACATCCACTTCCACGCCTTGTGAACGCACGCGACCCGCCGTTTTCGCCACGGTTTCGCCATTGATCATTTCGTTGTACAGCACATTGCGTTTATCAATATCAAACAGGGCAATATTGGCGGTGATACCGTCAAAGATATCGAATTTTGCCCCCACTTCATAAGCCGTTGAGGTTTCAGGTGGCAGTTCGCCAATATAACTGGCGATAGAATATTGCGGCATGAAGGATCGCGACACGTTACCGAACAGCGATACCGACGGCGTCAGTTTGTAAACCATACCGAATTTGGGCACCCACTGTTGGTCGGTACTGTCGGTGTTGACGTTGAACGGACGCCCTTTGCCAGCGTATTCGGTGTAGTACTGATAACGCATCCCGGCGACGGCGATCCATTTATCGGTCAGGTACAGCGCGTCCTGCACATACGCAGAATAGCTCTCTTGTTGAATAGTCTGATCGCTATCAGCGGCAGAAACGTTAGTACATTTATCCAACGTACCGTAGACAGGATTATAAATATTGAACCCTTTTACGTTCTTGCAGCGGATCATGTCGGTGCGTAGCAGATCGTAGTTCTCATAAGAGAGGCCGGTGAGGATCTCGTTATAAAAGCCAGCGATATCGACGTTGCCCTGTAAATCGGCACGTGTGGCATGCATGCGCTGGGTGGAGCCTTGAGTGGCATCGACACGGCGGGTCAGATTTCCGGTTGCAGAATCATACGCCATTACGCGAGCCTGATTATCGCTGTATTTATCCTGGCTAAAGCTGTAGTCGAATTTCGCTGTCCATTCGCTGTTGAAGCGGTATTCGGCATTCAACTGTGCCAGATCCGATTTGCCGTCGGTGATATTAAACGGCTCATCAAAGCGGGTTTTGCGATCCACATTCACCGCGTGTTTGGTGTTGAGATCGAAAATGGTGCCGCGATCGAACGGCGCTTTGTAGTCGCGGTGTGAATAGAGCACGCTGACGGTGGCGTTGTCGCCAAACCAGGTCAGAGAAGGGGAGATAAAGCTGCTCTGATTGGTGCCAAAGTTGCGCCAGTAGTCCTCGTGTTGGTACTCGCCAATCAGACGATACGCCAACGGCGTACCTTCAATCGGCCCGGTCACGTCAAACTGCCCCGTACCGCCGCCAAAACTGCTGGAGGTTGCTGAAATCGACCCGCCAAACTGCGTTTCCGGACGTTTGGTGACGACGTTAATCAGGCCGCCGGGATCGAGAATCCCGTACAGGGTTGAGGCCGGGCCTTTCAGCACTTCCACGCGTGAGGTTGCGGCGTTAAAGCTGCGCGGCAACACGGTTTTCAGACCGTTGGTCATCACCGAGCCGTCACGGTTTGCGCCGAAGCCACGGCGGACAAACGCATCCTGTGTGCCACCTAATGTGTTGGTTTGCACAACGTTACTGACGTTATACAGCGCTTCGTCCAGCGTCGTGACATGCTGATCTTCCAGCACTTTATCGCTGACAGTGTTCACCACTTGTGGGATATCCAACAATGGCATGGATGTCAGCGTCGCGGTGGACGAGCTCAGCGGTTGATAACCCGATGTTACGGCCTGATCGGCAGACGACGCATCTGCCCGAACGGTGATGGTATCTTCCCCTTTAGGCGGAGTCGTCTCTTTCTCCGCTGCGAATACCGTAGGTGTTGTTGTCATGCCCAGAAAGAGAGCAGAGCACAATGCCCGCCCTTTCATCCCCGAAAAGTAAGTCGTTAACTCAGCCATTATTTTATTTATTCCGCAAAAGACCCTGCCAAAAATGGGCAGGGAAACAGGTTGATTCAATTCATTGCCCGGCTTGCCAGCCCTGCATTTATCCATCTGTAAGCCGGCGTTACTGGCGTCAGATGTGTAATTGAGAATCATTCAATCATGGGCGTTTGTAGTAGTAAACGTAAAAATGAAAAAGAAACTACAGACGATTCGCCGCAATTTAACCGTCATTTATTTACGGGTATTTAATTTTTAATATATTGAAAAAGAATGATTTTTATTGATTTTTCAGTGTTTTTTATTTGTGCTTTAGTTGTTGGCGACAGGTGATGTAACTACAGGGTGTAATTGCTTGACTACTACAGTGCAAGCCAGCAAGATCACAAAGAGAATGAGTTTTATTTTTATTTAGAGAATTACGCATGCAGGCTTTGCCATGCGGCGGCGCAGGAGTGAACATGCCACAGCATGTGGAAAATACCGCCCACAGAACGGGCATTGAACTACAACAGCTTTCTGCGGGTTATCGCCATAACACCATTGTCCACGATATCTGTCTCACTATTCCGCAAGGCAAAATGACGGTGCTGGTGGGGGCGAACGGCTCGGGTAAATCAACGTTGTTAAGCACCATGGCTCGGATGTTGAAACCGCACGGCGGCAGCGTATTGCTGGATGGCAAAGCCATTCATCAACAGCCCACCAAAGCGGTTTCACGCCAGCTCGGCATCCTGCCGCAATCCCCATTGGTGCCAGAAGGACTTACCGTTTTCGAACTGGTATCGCGTGGGCGTTTTCCCTGGCAGAACATGCTTTCGCAATGGACGGACGATGACGAACGTGCCGTGGAGCAGGCGCTCCAGTTAACCGGAACTGCTGATTTTGCGCATTTGCCGGTGGAGAGCCTTTCCGGTGGGCAACGTCAGCGCTGCTGGATTGCGATGGCGCTGGCACAGCAAACGCCGGTCATCTTGTTAGATGAGCCGACTACGTTTCTCGATCTGCGCTATCAGGTAGAGATCCTTGAACTGTTGCATTCACTGACTCGCCATCATGGTCGTACAGTGATCGTGGTCCTGCATGACCTGAATTTTGCCGTGAATTACGGGGACATGCTGGTGTTCCTCAAACAGGGGACGTTGCAGGGCGTCGTGCATGATGGCGAAAACTGCACGCCCGAGTTGATTAAGCACGTGTTTGACGTCGACGTGCAGATGTCGGTGAATCCTCTCACCGGCAAACCGTTCTTTATGCCGTTCCGCGCGCCGGGCGGGCAAGAGCAATGACGGTCATGACAAGCACACTGGCTCGTCGCCGTGGCCGGTTTATGCTGGCACTCCCCGTGTTAACGCTGCTGTTGTGTGTTCTGGCGGTGGTGCATCTGGGTGTTGGCGCACGCGCTATCAGCCCGCAGACCGTCGTGCAGGCGCTGTTCCACTTTGACGCGAAAGATTTCGACCACCGGATTATTGTCTCCTTACGTCTGCTGCGCATGACGGCGGCGATGCTGGTCGGCGCAGCGTTAGGTGTGGCGGGTGTGCTGTTGCAGGCGTTGATTCGTAATCCGCTGGGAGAGCCGCATATTCTGGGACTGAACGCCGGGGCTGCTTTTGTCGTTGTGTTGTGCACCGCGCTTGGCGTGACGGGGGTAAGCCAGCCATTGCT
Organism: Citrobacter youngae; assembly: GCF_003818115.1. GTDB lineage: Bacteria > Pseudomonadota > Gammaproteobacteria > Enterobacterales > Enterobacteriaceae > Citrobacter > Citrobacter youngae. Next base: position 12,974 of record NZ_RPOI01000015.1, read on the forward strand.
GGCGGCTGGAGGCGCAGCGGCGTTGTTCTCGTTGGTCATCGCGCTTTCTTCCGCCGGACGGGGGGGGTTAACGCCGCTGAAGGTTACGCTGTGCGGCGTGGCGCTGTCGGCCATGGTGTCATCGCTTACTGCGGCCATCCTGATTCTGGATGAACAAACCCTGTTGGCAATGCGCACCTGGCTGGTGGGCGATCTTTCTGGTCTGCACTGGGAAGCAGTCAAAAGCGCCGTTCCTCCGTCGCTAGCTGGTATGGTTTTGGCGCTCGCTATCGCGCCGGGCCTGAATATTCTGGCTCTCGGCGACCGTATGGCCTGTGGGTTAGGGGTGAACATTCTGCGCATACGCTTGCTGGCGATGGTAGCCATTGCGCTGTTGTGCGGTGCGGCAGTCTCTGTCGTGGGGCCGCTGGGGTTTATCGGTCTGTTAGTGCCTAACGTTACCCGCCGTCTGGTAACAGAAGATATTCGTCAGATGCTACCGACGTCGGCATTGCTGGGTGCGGCGCTGCTGCTGCTGGCGGATATTGCCGCCCGCACGGTGCTGGCTCCGCAGGAGCTGGCTACAGGGATCATGACCGCCCTGGTGGGCGCGCCGGCGTTTATTTTCATTGCGTCGAGGTTTTTGAAATGAACGATATGCTGCAGCGTGCAGGGCTTCGTGCATGGCGGGTGGGGGGATTTTCTCGTGTCATTCGTCCCAAAACCGTGCTGTACAGCCTCAGCCTGACGGTGCTGGCAATCGCATTACTGCTGTTCGGCGTGATGCAGGGTTCGCTCCCGGTTCCGGCTTCCGCTATCGGAAGGGCGGTGTTTGACCCTCAGGCGTTGACGGCTCAGCAACAGTATGTCGTTTGGGATGTACGACTGCCGCGACTGCTGATGGCGCTTCTGTGCGGTGCGATGCTCGGATTGGCTGGGGCGGCGATGCAATCTATCACCCGCAACGGGTTGGCCGATCCCGGGCTTATCGGTGTCAAAGAAGGGAGTTGCGTGGTGGTGCTGGCCCTGGTGCTATTTTTCCCGTCCGCAAGTCTGGTCTGGCGGCCCCTGGCGGGAATGGCCGGTGGCGCACTGGTCGCTGCACTGGTGATGCTGCTGGCCCGTGATTTCTCCCGGCCTCGCTTCGTGTTGATAGGCATTGGCGTGTCGTGGTTCTTTGCCGCGGGAATGGGCGTATTTATGACCACCGCGGATGTCCGTGACGTTCAGACTGCACTGGTCTGGCTGGCGGGCAGCCTTCATGCCGCCACCTGGCCGCTACTGCTGGTGGCACTGGCCTGGACGTTGCCTGCGGCCATCATCTTATTTGCCACGGCGAGAGCTTCAGATGTGGCGCTACTTGGCAATGCGACGGCAACGGGGCTGGGTGTACGTTTACCCCGACTGGCGTTGTTGCGTTTTCTCGCGCCGGTTGTACTCACCGCCGCCAGTGTTGCCTGCGTGGGCAGCCTCGGTTTTGTCGGGTTAATGGCGCCACACATGGCACGATTCTGGCTGCGTGGCGGACAAACAGCGCTGCTGTGGGGAAGTACGTTGATCGGTGCATTGCTGGTGCTGGTCACCGATACCGTGGGGCGTCTGGCGTTTGCCCCACTGCAAATCCCCGCCGGGATCGTCATTGCCCTGGTCGGTGGACCGTTCTTTTTACTGTTGCTCTGGCGTCGCCGGGATCGTTTGTAATTGTTAAGAGGGTATATGCGTTTAATCTTTTCATTGCTGCTGCTGGTCGGCTGCACCGCCCAGGCGGCGGTGCCTGTTCAGTCATTTACTGACGATCTCGGGCGAGTGGTGAACGTGCCGCTACATCCGCAGCGCATTGTGTCATTGCACGATCTCGACATCACTATTCCGCTGATCGAGCTGGGCGTGCCTCCGGTGGCCAGTCACGGCCGAACACGCCCGGATGGCAGCCATTTTCTGCGCTCAGGTGCGCTGTTGACAGGGGTTGATTTTGATAACTCGTCGATTGCGTATATCGGCACGGCGGATATTGATATTGAAGCCATTGTCGCCGCGAAACCGGATTTAATCATCACCGAACCCAGCCGTAACACGCCGATTGAGCAACTGGAAAAAATAGCGCCGACGGTCAGCATCGATCATCTTGATGGCGGTGCGCCGGAAATCTACCGCAAGCTGGCGCAGCTTACAGGTACGCAGAACCGGCTGGCATTGCTGGAACGGCGCTACCGTGAAGAAATTGCCCAGCTCAAGCGGACAGTAGATACGCAGCACATCTCTGTGGCGGTAATACAGGCCAATCAGGGAAAAATCAACGCGTTACACACCTATCACTCCCTGGGGCGAGTTTTACGCGATGCTGGCTTCACCTTCCCGAAGCTTATCGACAGCATTCCGCCGGGTGGGCGCATTGATGTCAGTGCGGAACGTCTGCCTGAACTGGATGCCGATTTTGTCTTCGCGACCTGGCGTGGCGATACCGGCGGTAAACCGCAGGATGAAATCGCGGCGATGGATGCGGTGATGCCTGGCTGGTGTGAGTTCCTGACCGCCTGCCAGCGCGGACATTACGTTTTACTCTCCCGTGAAGAGGCGATATCCAATTCCTATGCCTCGCTCAGTCTGATGGTGGCGCAGGTGCAAACGCACATCGCCGGACGATGGCTACCGGAGGCTAAATAACCATGCTGACGGCGAAAAAAGCCAAAAACCGTATTGATGTCTATGGTGACCGTTTTCGCGCCCGGGCGCATTTACTCTCGCCACGTATGCAGGCCGTGGCGCGTTATATCAACGAAAACCGCGAAGTGGTGCTGGAGTTTACGGCGATAGAAATCGCTGCCGCCACGCAAACCTCTGACGCGACGGTGGTCAGGGCAATTCAGGCGCTGGGGTTTGCCGGGTTGCGCGATTTAAAGCAGACCATTGAGCACTGGTTTGGTCCTGGCGTGACCTCAGAAGAGAAGATGACCACCACGGTGAATACGCTCTCTTGCGATGTGAACTCAAGCATTGATTTCGTCCTGCAGGGGCATCAGCGTACCTGTGAAGCTCTTTCTACACCGCAAAACCGCTATGCGATTGCCCAGGCGGTGGCGTTATTGGTAGAAGCCCGTCAGGTGGGGATTTTTGGTATTGGCGCATCCGGCGTATTGGCGGATTATACCGCTCGTCTGCTCAGCCGTATTGGCCTGCCTGCGGTAGCATTTAATCGCACCGGGATTAACCTCGCAGAGCAACTGATCGCATTGCAGCGGGGAGATGTGCTGATCATGATGGCGCAGAAATCACCGCATCGGGAAGGGCTGACGACCATTCGCGAGGCCAGGCGGTTGGGTGTCCCGGTTATTTTACTGACGAACGCGCTGGATTCCCGTTTTAGTAAAGAAGCGGATGTGGTGATTAACGTGCCACGCGGCGGCGAGAATGGGAAAATGCCGCTTCACGGTACGGTGCTGGTGTGTCTGGAAATGATCGTCCTGTCCGTTGCTTCGACTGCGCCGCAACGTTCAATTAAGTCCGTGAAACGGATTAACGAACTGTATCGGGGCATTGGTAAATCCGGGGCGAAGAAATAAACCGGTTATACCCGATGTGTAGGCCGGGTAGTGGGACGTCGCCACCCGGCATAAAGGCAGACAGATCAAACCATTAATGGCCGATCATTCTGGCCTTCGGGATCAGCTGGAAATACATATGATCCGGCACCGGCGTCTGCCAGACGTTGGCGTACACCGCATAACCTACGGCGGCAAACAGAATACCGAGCAGCAGTAGCGTCATTGTCCACCCTGATAACCTACCTTGTCGCCACCATGGTGTCGGCGCTGCGCTATGCCCTGATTGTGCGCCAGGCGGTGTCTTCAGTGACATAGTCAGCGTCGAGGCTACCGGACAGGATTCCACACAGGTCATACATCCTGTGCACTCAACGGTGCGTACCTGAATTAAGCGATCGACCGGAATATTCGACGGGCAGTTCTTTGCGCATTTGCCGCAATCGATGCAACTGTCGGCATTACGGCGGATCTTAAACGGCGACAGCAAAGAGAACAGGCCAAGCAGTGCGCCATAAGGGCACAGATAACGACACCACGCATTGCGAATAAACAGGCTCATGATGCTGATAACCGCCACTACGATGAGCGTCGTCGTGCCGATATTACGAAAGAAATCGAGCATCTTAACGTCGATAATCATGCCGTAGGCTGACATCAGAAAATACTGAATCCTCTGTGCTGGCATCGACAGGGCGATATACAGAAAGAAACTCAGCAGCAGATATTTCAGGCTCAGCAAAGGGAGGTCCAGCCAGCGCGGCAGGGTGAAGTTGCGACCCGTTATTTTTTTGCCCAGATTCCCTATCAGCTCAGACAGCGTACCCACCGGGCACAACCACGAGCAGAACGCTTTTTTTAACAGCAGACTCATCAGGATAAAGGCAACAAGCAGCAGCATGGAAGCGGCGTGAATAGGGGGAAGAAAGCCGGTTTCCAGTGTGTATCTGATATTCATCAGACCGGCAATGGGAAGCCATCCCTCAATACCGCCTGGTCTTGATATATAAACGCTGGCACCGGCTGTTTCGAAATAGCGAACCCAATACCAGAACGTCACGCCAATATAGATATTGATAGCCAACAGGAGAAACTGGGTGGCTTTTCTCCAGCTACTGGCATTGCGCCAGTCATTCCACGGCAGTTTTCCTCCGACGGTACCAGGGCGGCGCTGCCAGCGCGTTTTCTTCTTCCCGTTCATGATCTTTTATTATCCCTCATATTTCCCCCTGCATTCAGGAAGACTCATCACCGGGATATGCTACCGCTATAAAGATATAGTGTATTTGATTTGCATCTTATTAATTGGCTGCCATTTTTATCACGCTAATGGGCATGTATAAAAATAACAGCACGATATTTATCACAGGTCAGATAAATACCCTGAACGGGGTATTTATTTATCTGTGAGGGACGACAGTCATTCCCGGTACGTTTCTACGCGGTTACGGCCATGGCTTTTCGCCAGATAGAGCGCGCGATCGGCTTTATCAACCAGTTGTTTGTAGTCGGGGTGATAGTCATATTCGGCAACGCCGATACTGACGGTAATAGAGAAGGATTCAGTCATGGAAGCGGCGATACGCAGCTCGGCAATTTTCTTGCGCAGTGTTTCCAGAATAATAGAGGCTTGCGATTCGTCTGATTCGACGAGCAGGATCATAAACTCTTCACCACCATAACGGAATACGTAATCGCTACTGCGGATGTGCTCATAAATAACGGCCGCGACGTTTTTCAGCGTCATATCGCCAGTGTTATGTCCGTAGCTGTCGTTGATCTGCTTAAAATAATCAATGTCCAGCATTGCCAGGGTAAAGGGCCTTCGTGAATGTAACGCCAGCGAGATTTCACGGCGCATAATCGTCGGAATAAAGCGGCGATTAAGGAGCTGGGTCAGCGAGTCTTTGCCATTTTCCTGTTTGACCAGCGCTTCAAACATTGAGGCGAGGAGAAAATGGATTTTGGCCGAGAGCTGTCGGATATCCTGCAATAAGCTCATCCGCTCGGTTTCGCCAGGTTGTTGCTGATTCGAGAGTGCCTGTGTCAGACGGTTATCGATTTCAGCGATCACGGATTCCATTTCTGCCAGCAGATTACCGCTGCCAAGAATGTGTTTTCCTTTATGGGAGAACCACATACCAAAATCTGAGTCCGCCAGGAACACCAGATCACCGGACGGTAAGCCGGTCGCAATGTTGTAGATAAACTGATTTTCCCAATCGGTAAACGAACGGATTTGCCGTTCGCGCTCGACGTTGACGTCGTCGTAAATGGTCTGCAGCCGATACTGCTCCTGCGTGTGCAGCGAGTTTTGATAGCTTGGAGAGTAGGAAACGGTCATGGCCTCCAGCGCGGTGTCCATCGCCAGACTGCTGAAACAGATAGCATCGCTCAACAGGCTGACAGAGTAGTCGGCCTTACTTTTCAGCAACTGATACAGCTCTTCTTTTAGCTTACGTGCACCGCGGTTAACCAGATCGATAGGCAGGCCGATACGGGCGTGTACCACACCAATTTCACGCTGTTTTGCCAGCAAGAGCGGGAGGTCTTCATATGCGCTGCCGAGCACGCTGCGCAACCAGTCAAACATACTGCCGCTCAGTCGCGTACTGACCTGCTCCGTATTCAGAAACAACGCGCTCTCCGCATGAGAGAGCATGTAGTCATAAAAAACGGTCACTAAATGGCGGATCTCATCGTCGCTTAACCCTGTGAGGATCGTATGAACGTCAGGGGATGTCTGGCGTATTAGCGCCCGCCATTCTGTAAGGAGTAATGTGTCGTTTACGGGATCAACCTGTTCCATCTCACAGCCACTCAAAATGTGATTGAAAAATTCAGGCGGTATTACGGACAATTACGTCACGATGGTCAAGTGAAACTCTCTTTACGCATTAACGATGGCGAATACCTTCATAAATCAGCCTTAAGGCGAAGACGCCGATAATGGCGCCAATTACCCGGCTGGCAACGCGCTGAATGCGACCATATGCACGGCGTACTGCAGGAAGAGAAAACGCCTGGCTGAGAAAAATACGCCAGATAACAGAAGAAAGCACAATGCCTGCCCATGCCATCAGCCTGGCCCAGGTCGGGGTTTCTGCGCTTAAGGTGACCGAGAAAATACTAATAAAAAACAATACGGTTTGCGGATTCGATAAATCTGTTAACAGCCCGCGACGAAAGAATACATACCAGGGGGCGGAAATCGGCTGCTGTAGCGTGGGCATGTGCGGCGTGGCCTGATGGCGGATGCTGTTCCAGGCAAACCACAGCAAATAGGCTCCGCCGACAATCTTAATCAATGAAAATATCTCTTCACACTGGGTGATTAGCGTTGCCATACCAAAAAGCCCAAGGCCGGAGTAAAACGCATCACCTAAGGCGACCCCCAGACCGGTCATCACCCCCGCGCGCCGTCCGGATGCCAGGCTAGTTTGCACCACCACAAACAGGTTCGCCCCGGGGTTGAAAAAGGTTAAAACAAACAGGCTGACGGTGAGTACGACGGCGTGTAGCGGTTCCATAGACAACCATTCCTCAAATATTCATAAAGTTAACACTATAATTTCAACGAGCTGGCTGTTCTGAGGATTAACTCACACTGGCTATTGAAACTTTGAACCGGTTGAAATGCGGATACGCGATGGCTGGTTTTTTCTGTGCCGCAAAATTTCTATATATTTCTGCTGAGTGTGGATTTTTTATCCAGGCTGGACTAGTTATTAATCATCCTTGAATCGCGTTATCTCATGTTCAGGGATCGATGATGGCGTCATAACAAAACCTGGAGCTGGTCTATGAAAACTGGAATTAAAGTACTTATTGGTGCATTAGCTTTTGTCGTGACCAACGCATATGCTGCGGAATTTATGACAAAACTTGAGTTTGAAAAGGTTGAGTCGCAGTACACAAAAATCGGTGATATCTCAACGAGTAATGAAGTTTCTGTCGCAGATGCTAAAGAAGAGCTGCTGAAGAAAGCCGAAGAGAAAGGCGCCGATGTTGTGGTATTAACTTCCGGTCAAACGGATAATAAAATCCATGGCACAGCCAATATCTACAAGAAAAAATAATACGCTGCATTGAAAGATAAAATACCCGCCAGCCTCTGTACTGGCGGGTTATTCTTTTAACCTGCGCCAAAACGTGGTTCGGCTGATACCGAGATATCGTGCCGCCGCTGTTTTATCACCATTGAATTGTGCCAGCACCTGTTGTGGCGTCAGTGATGATGATATCTGGGGTATTTCGGCGACAATCGCCAGTTCTGGCAATAATTGCTGCAAGAAATGGACGTTAAGTTCTGGTTGTGGCTCGACGCTTAAAAATAATGCCAGACGCTCCATCATATTGCGCAGCTCACGAATATTCCCCGGCCAGCCGTAATTCAGCAGCATATGTTGGCTGAGCCCTAGTCCTTTGCGCACAGGCTCAGAAAACGGCACATCTAATTCCGCCAGTGACTGTTTTAAAAAGCCTTCCGCCAGCGGCAGGATATCGGGCAACCGCTCGCGTAGCGGCGGCAGCTTGAGGCGCAGAATGCTCAGGCGATAAAACAAATCGGTACGAAACTCGCCTTGTTTCATCTCCTGCTCCAGATTGCAGTGGGTGGCGCTAATCACCCGCACATCGACCGGAATCGGCTGGTGCCCACCGACCCGGGTAACCTCTTTTTCCTCCAGCACGCGTAGCAGTCGGGTTTGTAACGGCAGCGGCATTTCGCCTATCTCATCAAGAAACAGTGTTCCGCCGTGGGCGATTTCAAACAGACCCGCGCGTCCGCCGCGCCGTGAGCCGGTAAAAGCGCCATCTTCATAGCCAAACAACTCCGCTTCCAGTAAGGATTCGGTGATTGCCCCGCAGTTGACGGCGACAAACGGTGGTGAGGGTTTACCGCGTCGATTCTCCTGACGGGTGAAATATTCACGATGAATGGCCTGCGCCGCCAGCTCTTTACCCGTGCCCGTTTCGCCCTGAATCAACACCGGTGCGCGAGAACGGGCGTAGAGCATTATGGTGTGCCGTACCTGTTCCATCTGCGCAGAGTGACCGCGCATATCACCGAGCGCGTAGCGGGTGCGCATCGTATCGCCAGAAGCGTATTGACCGTTTCGCCGTAGCGTCAGGCGCGTCATATCCAGCGCATCGACAAAGGCCTGGCGCACGGTAGCCGCTGAATAGATAAAGATGCCGGTCATACCCGCTTCTTCCGCCAGGTCGGTAATCAGCCCCGCGCCGACTACCGCTTGCGTACCGCTGGCCTTCAGTTCGTTGATTTGCCCACGAGCATCTTCTTCAGTGATATAGCTGCGCTGTTCAAGCTGCAAATTAAAGGTTTTTTGAAAGGCGAGAAGCGCAGGAATGGTTTCCTGATAGGTAATGACGCCAATCGATGATGTGAGTTTTCCCGCTTTCGCCAATGCCTGTAGCACATCGAAGCCGCTGGGTTTAATCAGAATAACCGGAATTGATAAGCGGCTTTTCAGATAGGCACCGTTGGAGCCCGCCGCAATGATCGCATCACAACGCTCGCTCGCCAGCTTCTTGCGGATATACGTCACCGCTTTTTCAAAACCCAACTGAATAGGGGTGATGGTCGCCAGGTGGTCGAACTCCAGGCTGATGTCGCGAAACAGTTCGAACAGGCGGGTGACCGAAACGGTCCAGATAACCGGTTTGTCGTCGTTCACCCGCGGCGGAAGATACGTATCAGCCATAACCAACCCAAAAAGTAAGGAACCGAGTATTAGGGTTTAGTTGTGTTTCATAAATGTTGCAATGAAACGTTAAGGCCAGTTTCATGAAACGATAGCTGACACGCTTTTGTACAACAAAGATACAGAAATTGATTTTAATGCATTGTTTTTAAAGGTGAATATATAAATTGATGAAAAATTAAGGTCTTTGGCATACCCCTTGCTTTAGGTAAATCAACTAATGCTAACAAGTTGATAACAAGAGGACGGGATATGTCTCTACACTCCCCAGGGCTGGCGTTTCGCGCCGCGCTCAGCAAAGAAAATCCATTACAAATCGTGGGCACCATCAACGCCAATCACGCTCTGCTGGCCCAACGCGCCGGGTATCAGGCGATTTATCTCTCCGGCGGCGGCGTCGCGGCAGGGTCTCTGGGTCTGCCGGATCTTGGTATTTCTACCCTTGATGATGTGCTGACCGATATTCGCCGTATCACCGACGTTTGCCCGCTGCCGCTGCTGGTGGATGCGGATATCGGGTTTGGATCGTCAGCGTTCAACGTGGCGCGTACCGTGAAGTCGATTTCCAAAGCTGGGGCTGCCGCGCTGCATATTGAAGATCAGATCGGCGCCAAGCGCTGCGGTCATCGTCCGAACAAAGCGATCGTCTCTAAAGAAGAGATGGTCGACAGGATCCGCGCCGCGGTGGATGCGCGTACCGATCCCAATTTTGTCATTATGGCGCGAACCGATGCGTTGGCGGTGGAAGGGTTAGAGGCTGCCATCGATCGCGCCCAGGCGTACGTCGAAGCGGGCGCTGACATGCTGTTCCCGGAAGCCATTACCGAGCTTGCGATGTACCGCCAGTTTGCCGACGCGGTGCAGGTGCCGATCCTCGCCAACATTACTGAATTTGGCGCTACGCCGCTGTTCACCATCGATGAACTGCGCAGCGCAAACGTCGCGATGGCGCTGTATCCGCTGTCGGCTTTCCGCGCCATGAACCGCGCAGCGGAAAAGGTTTACAACGTGCTGCGTCAGGAAGGAACGCAAAAGAGCGTGATCGACATTATGCAGACGCGTAACGAACTGTACGAAAGCATCAATTACTACCAGTTCGAAGAGAAACTCGACGCGTTGTATAGCAAAAAGTAACCGTCGTAGGCCGGATAAGGCACAGCCGCCATCCGGCAATAAATTTGTACCCTACATATTATAAAAATGACGAGGACAACATGAGCGACACAACGATCCTGCAAAATAGTACCCATGTCATTAAACCTAAAAAATCGGTTGCGCTGTCAGGCGTTACCGCCGGAAATACCGCGCTGTGTACCGTCGGTAAAAGCGGTAACGATTTACACTATCGTGGCTACGATATTCTCGACCTGGCGCAGCAGTGCGAATTTGAAGAAGTCGCGCATCTGCTGATCCACGGGAAATTACCCACCCGCGATGAACTCACCGCCTATAAAAGCAAACTAAAAGCGCTGCGCGGACTGCCCGCTAATGTGCGCACCGTGCTGGAAGCGCTGCCTGCCGCCTCGCATCCGATGGACGTGATGCGCACCGGCGTCTCCGCGCTGGGCTGTACGCTGCCGGAAAAAGAAGGTCATACCGTCTCCGGCGCGCGCGATATTGCCGACAAGCTACTGGCGTCGCTCAGTTCAATCCTTTTGTACTGGTATCACTACAGCCATAACGGCGAGCGTATTCAGCCGGAAACTGACGATGATTCCATTGGCGGTCACTTCCTGCACCTGCTGCATGGCGAAAAACCGTCGCGAAGCTGGGAAAAAGCGATGCATATTTCGCTGGTGCTGTACGCCGAACACGAATTTAACGCCTCCACCTTTACCAGCCGCGTGATTGCCGGAACCGGCTCCGATATGTATTCCGCGATTATCGGCGCGATTGGCGCACTGCGTGGACCGAAACACGGCGGGGCGAATGAAGTGTCGCTGGAGATCCAACAGCGCTACGAAACGCCGGACGAAGCTGAAGCGGATATCCGTAAACGCGTGGAAAACAAAGAAGTGGTGATTGGTTTTGGTCATCCGGTTTACACCATCGCCGACCCGCGCCATCAGGTGATCAAGCGCGTGGCGAAACAGCTTTCTCAGGAAGGTGGTTCGCTGAAAATGTACAACATCGCCGACCGTCTGGAGGACGTAATGTGGGAAACGAAAAAGATGTTCCCCAACCTCGACTGGTTCTCGGCGGTTTCTTACAACATGATGGGCGTTCCCACCGAAATGTTCACCCCGCTGTTTGTTATCGCCCGCGTCACCGGCTGGGCGGCGCACATCATCGAACAGCGCCAGGACAATAAAATTATCCGTCCTTCCGCCAATTACACCGGCCCGGAAGATCGCGAATTTGTCCCGATTGAAAAACGTTGCTAATTCAAAAACCTCTAAAGATAAAAAACAGGAAATGTACCCTATGTCCGCACATATTTCGAACGTCCGCCCGGAATTTGACCGTGAAATCGTTGATATCGTTGATTACGTCATGAACTACGAGGTCGCCTCGAAGGTGGCGTATGACACTGCGCATTATTGCCTGCTTGATACCTTAGGCTGCGGCCTGGAAGCGCTGGAATATCCGGCCTGTAAAAAACTGCTGGGGCCGGTCGTCCCAGGTACAGTGGTACCGAACGGCGTGCGCGTACCTGGCACCCAGTTCCAGCTCGACCCGGTGCAGGCGGCGTTTAACATCGGTGCGATGATCCGCTGGCTGGACTTCAATGATACCTGGCTTGCCGCTGAGTGGGGTCATCCTTCTGATAACCTCGGCGGTATTCTGGCCACGGCTGACTGGCTGTCACGCAATGCGGTGGCGGTGGGGAAAGCGCCGTTGACCATGAAAACGGTGCTGACCGGTATGATTAAAGCTCATGAGATTCAGGGCTGTATCGCGCTGGAAAACTCGTTTAACCGCGTTGGTCTCGATCACGTCCTGCTGGTAAAAGTGGCCTCCACGGCGGTGGTCGCTGAGATGCTTGGCCTGAACCGGGATGAAATTCTCAACGCCGTGTCGCTGGCGTGGGTCGACGGCCAGTCGCTGCGTACTTATCGCCATGCGCCAAATACCGGCACGCGTAAATCCTGGGCCGCAGGCGATGCGACCTCACGCGCGGTACGTCTGGCGTTGATGGCGAAAACCGGTGAGATGGGGTATCCGTCTGCGCTGACGGCGAAAACCTGGGGCTTCTATGATGTCTCCTTCAAAGGCGAATCGTTCCGCTTCCAGCGCCCGTACGGCTCTTATGTGATGGAAAACGTGCTGTTTAAAATCTCCTTCCCGGCCGAGTTCCACTCGCAGACCGCGGTAGAAGCGGCCATGACGCTGTACGAGCAACTGCAGGCCGCGGGTAAAACGGCGGCGGATATTGAAAAAGTCACCATTCGTACGCACGAAGCCTGTATCCGCATCATCGATAAAAAAGGCCCGCTGAATAACCCGGCGGACAGGGACCACTGCATCCAGTATATGGTGGCGATCCCGCTGCTGTTCGGACGCTTAACGGCGGCAGATTACGAAGACGGCGTGGCGCAGGACAAACGCATTGATGCACTGCGTGAGAAGATCAACTGCTTCGAAGATCCGGCCTTTACCGCCGATTACCACGACCCTGAAAAACGCGCCATCGCCAACGCCATCACTCTGGAATTCACCGACGGCTCCCGCTTTGAAGAAGTGGTAGTGGAATACCCAATCGGCCATGCGCGTCGTCGTGCTGACGGCATGCCGAAGCTGGTCGAGAAGTTCAAAATCAACCTGGCGCGTCAGTTCCCGACCCGTCAGCAGCAGCGCATCCTGGATGTCTCCCTGGACAGAACTCGCCTGGAGCAGATGCCGGTCAATGAGTATATGGATCTCTTCATTATTTAAACCAGCGTGCAGCAAGGCGTAAGTTCAACAGGAGAGCATTATGTCTTATAGCGAGTTTTATCAACGTTCTATAACGCAACCGGAGTCGTTCTGGGCCGAGCAGGCCCAGCGTATTGACTGGCAGCAGCCGTATACGCAGGTACTGGACCACAGCAACCCGCCGTTTGCCCGCTGGTTTTGCGGCGGCACGACCAATCTGTGCCATAACGCCATCGACCGCTGGCTGGAGAAACAGCCTGACGCGCTGGCGCTAATTGCGGTGTCATCCGAAACCGAAGAAGAACGCACGTTTACCTTTCGTCAGCTGTATGACGAAGTGAACGTCGCGGCGGCGATGCTATTGTCGCTGGGCGTACAGCGTGGCGATCGGGTGCTGGTGTATATGCCAATGATCGCCGAGGCGCACATTACGCTACTGGCCTGCGCGCGCATTGGGGCAATTCATTCGGTGGTGTTCGGTGGGTTTGCTTCACACAGCGTGGCGGCGCGCATCGACGACGCCCGGCCGGTGGTTATCGTCTCGGCGGATGCCGGGGCGCGCGGGGGCAAGATCTTGCCGTATAAAAAGCTGCTCGATGATGCGATCGAACAGGCGCAGCACCGACCGCGTCATGTGGTGCTGGTCGACCGCGGTTTGGCGAAAATGGCGCGGGTCGAGGGACGTGACCTCGACTTTGCCGCGCTGCGCCAACAGCATCTCGGCGCGCGGGTACCAGTTGTCTGGCTGGAATCAAACGAAACCTCCTGCATTCTCTACACCTCCGGGACAACCGGGAAACCGAAAGGCGTGCAACGCGATGTTGGCGGTTACGCGGTGGCTCTGGCGACCTCGATGGACACCATTTTCGGCGGTAAAGCGGGCGGCGTGTTTTTCTGCGCGTCGGATATCGGCTGGGTAGTTGGGCATTCGTATATCGTGTATGCCCCGCTGCTGGCGGGGATGGCGACGGTAGTTTACGAAGGTCTGCCAACGTATCCGGACTGCGGCGTGTGGTGGAAAATTGTTGAGAAGTATCAGGTCAGCCGGATGTTCTCGGCCCCGACAGCTATCCGTGTGCTGAAGAAATTCCCGACCGCGCAAATCCGTAATCACGATCTCTCCTCGCTGGAGGTGCTGTATCTGGCGGGGGAACCGCTGGACGAACCAACCGCCAGTTGGGTAACCCAAACGCTGGGCGTCCCGGTTATCGACAACTACTGGCAGACTGAATCCGGCTGGCCGATTATGGCAATTGCCCGCGGGCTGGACGACAGGCCATCGCGTCTGGGCAGTCCCGGCGTGCCGATGTACGGCTACAACGTACAGCTGCTCAATGAGGTGACCGGTGAACCTTGTGCGGCGAATGAGAAGGGCATGCTGGTGATTGAAGGGCCGCTGCCGCCGGGCTGTATTCAGACCATCTGGGGCGATGACGAACGCTTTGTGAATACCTACTGGTCGCTGTTCTCCCGCCAGGTGTACGCCACCTTTGACTGGGGCATTCGCGACGCCGATGGCTATTACTTCATCCTGGGGCGTACGGATGACGTGATCAACGTCGCCGGACACCGACTCGGTACGCGAGAGATCGAGGAGAGTATTTCCAGCTATCCGAACGTTGCGGAAGTGGCGGTGGTCGGCGTGAAGGATGCGCTGAAAGGGCAGGTGGCCGTCGCGTTTGTCATTCCAAAGCAGAGCGACAGTCTGGAAGACCGCGACATCGCCCATTCGGAAGAAAAGGCGATTATGGCGCTGGTGGACAGCCAGATTGGCAACTTTGGCCGTCCGGCACATGTCTGGTTTGTGTCGCAGTTGCCGAAAACACGTTCCGGTAAAATGCTCAGACGGACGATCCAGGCGATCTGCGAAGGCCGCGATCCCGGCGATCTGACCACCATTGACGATCCCGCGTCGCTGCAGCAAATCCGTCAGGCGATCGAGGAGTAGGGCGTTTCCGGGTGGCGGCTTCGCCTTATCCGGCCTACGAAACCGCGCACCGTAGGCCAGATAAGCCGCGAAGCGGCGCCATCCGGCAAAAGCAACGTGATTAGCGCCAGCTCAGCTGATAATGATAACGCCCTGCACTCAACTGAAATTCTGGTGACACTGAAGGGCTCCACGAATCATCCCCGCCGACGCCCATATGGAAACCGTCAATGTTGAGCCATGTTCCGGCTTCAGGCTGCAGCAGATGGCGATGGCTGGTTGCCATCAGTTGCTTCTGGCTGTAACGGCTGATGTTGAACTGGAAGTCACCACGCCACAGATGATCCCCGTAGCGTAATTCGCGTGTCCCGCAGCGCAGGCCGTTTTCACTTGGGAAAACATACGGGGTGTACATTTCATCGAGCGATAAATCCCAACGGTCGAAACAAGCGGCGTTCAGCCTGTCCGGGTAGTTCTCATGCGGCCCAAGGCCTAACCAGTTTACCCGTTCAGCCACCAGCGCCAGCTGGCAGCTCAGGCCGATACGGGCCGGATGCGGCGTACCGCTGGCGATGTCGACATCCACCGTTATCTGCATTTCACCCTTGCCGTCAATACGGTAGCTTTTTCGGCTGATGAACAGCGTTTCGCCCCGATACTGCCAGGCATGCGCGGTGGTGATAAGGATGCTGTTCGACAGCGCTTCGGCCTCGCATTGCAATAGCCATGGCTCAGCATGGTAATGGCCCGCAGCCTTCCAGCGTTCGACCCAGGCATTAGGATCGATGCGCGTTACTTCGCTGATGCCGATGTCGTTATCCAGCGGCGCACGGGTAAACTGATCGATTAACGGTGCTAACAGCTGCGCTTTTTCGACCAGCCAGTATTGCGTCAGTAAGCCTGTACGGCGGCAGAATTCCCAGCGTTTATCACTGACGATTACCGTAAACGTGTCATCGCGGATCGTCAGCTGTGGCGCTGTGCTGGCGCGAGGTTTAAGCGCCAGACTGAGTTTATCTTCCAGCTTCCATTGCTGCCAGGCGCTGATATGTCCGGCGTCTGACCACGCAGTAGCCTGGGGTTGTTCCACGCGAACCGTCAGCCATAGCTGGCCTGCGGTTTCCGGCATCGGGACATCTGGCAGGGTGATCCGCTGGCGGCCTTGTGGGGCGATATTCAGAGCAATTTCTCCGGCGGCTAGCGGGTTGCCGTCCTGGGCAATAGACCAGTGCAGAACTTCGTTATCGCTGCGGCGGAACAGATATTCACTGGTCACTTCAATCTGGCGCTCGTTACCCGGTAACAGCGTAAACTGAAAAAACTGCTGCGCGTGTTTGGCCTCATATAACGCCGGGTGCGGGGTACGATCGGCGAACACCAGTCCGTTCATGCAAAACTGACGGTCGTTTGGTGTGTCACCAAAATCCCCGCCGTAGGCTGACCACGGATTACCGTTGTCGTCATATTTAATCAGCGACTGATCGACCCAGTCCCAGACGAATCCTCCTTGCAGACGCGGATACTGGCGGAATGCCTGCCAATATTTGGCATAGCCGCCGAGGCTGTTACCCATCGCGTGAGCATATTCGCAGAGGATCAACGGGCGCTGCTCGCCGGGCATCGACAGCCACTTTTTAATCGACCATTTGGGTACGGCGGGGAAGGGCTGATCCTGATCGACGCGGGCGTACATCGGGCAAATAATATCGGTGGCTACGGTATCTGCGCCGCCACCTTCGTACTGCACCGGGCGAGAGGGATCTTCCGATTTCAGCCAACGATACAGCGCGTCGTGGTTCGCGCCGTGACCGGATTCATTGCCCAACGACCAGATGATGATACTTGGGTGATTGCGGTCACGCTGTACCATGCGCGTGACGCGCTGGCTCATGGCGGGAAGCCATGTTGGGTCATCGCTCAGGCGATTCATGGGCACCATACCGTGGGTTTCGATATTGGCCTCATCCACCACATACAGGCCGTAGCGGTCGCACAGGGTGTACCATAGCGGGTGATTTGGGTAATGCGAACAACGCACGGCGTTAAAGTTGTTCTGCTTCATCAGCAGAATATCCTGCACCATCGTTGCCTCGTCCATCACCTGACCGTTGACCGGATGGTGCTCATGACGGTTGGTACCGCGAATCAACAGCGGCTTACCATTGAGTAACAGCAGTCCGTTTTCAATGCAAACCTGACGAAAGCCGACGTCACAGGCCTCGGCTTCAATCAGCGTACCGTCAGCGGTATGTAGCTGCACAACGGCACGGTACAGATTGGGTGCTTCGGCACTCCACAGCGCCGGGTGTTCAACGTTGAGGCGCAGCGTAGTACGGTCGTGATAAGCGCCGCGTTCATCAACAATCTCGCTGCCGGGCGGTGAGGTGAGCTCGCCAACCAACGTTTCGCCGTTCCACAATTGCAGGGTCACGCGTACATCTTCACGCTCGTCGCCTGCTATCCGGACTTCCGCTTCCAGCAACGCGCGGCTGAAATCATCATTAAAGCGCGTGTTGATGCGTAGGTCACGGATCTGTGTTGTGGGCTTATGCAGCAAAGATACGTCGCGAAAAATACCGCTCATGCGCCACATATCCTGGTCTTCCAGATAGCTGCCGTCGCTCCAGCGCAGCACCATGACGGCCAGGCGGTTTTCGCCGCGCAGCAGATAATCGCGAAGATCAAATTCAGACGGCAGACGGCTGTCCTGACCGTAGCCGACCCAACGACCGTTGCACCACAGATGAAACGCGGAGTTCACGCCGTCAAAAATAATCCGCGTCTGACCCTCATCTAACCATGCATCTTCGACACTAAATGTGAGCGAGTAACATCCGGTAGGGTTCTGCGTCGGAACAGAGGGCGGATTGACCGGGAATGGATAGGTGATATTGGAGTAGATTGGCGCATCATAACCGCTCATCTGCCAGTTAGACGGCACGCAGAGGGCAACGGCCTGCGGTAAATCATGCTCAAGCCAACTTTCTGGCACTGCCTTTGGTGTGGCAAACCAGGCGAACTGCCACTCGCCGTTTAACGAAATTCGTTGGGATGAAGGCCGGTGGTTACGGGCATCATCCACGCAGCGCCAGCTAAAAAACGGCGGATGTGCCTCCAGACGGTTTATCTGTGTGACGCCGGGGTTTTCCCAGTCACGGCGCGCCAGTACGGCGGCGAGTGAGTCCGAGCTCAGAGTCATAGCGGTATCTCATGTTTGTTATTCGCTCACAATTTAATAAACATAAGGCCTGCGGTGAGACGCTGTAAAGCCGGGCGGGTTTAATGGGTGAACTGACTCACAGTAATTAGCGCTCGCCGGATGGTAGCAGAGAGACCTGACGCGCCAGTTGCATCAACGACTCCGCCAGCACCTGAGGCGTGGCGGTTTGTGCGTCAGGCGGCAGTACGGTTTTCCGTTCGACCAGCGTGACCGGCAGCAGCAGATTGCCGGGGGCGGACATACCCTGCGTAAGCTGCAACAGCCTGTCAACGCTGGTCTGTCCGAAAGTGGGGAAATCCTGCCTGATGGTGGTCAGCGGCGGGATGTAGCAGGCGCTGTCTTCGGTGTCGTCGTAGCCGATCACGGAGATGTCCGCTGCAACTCGCAGACCGAACTCGCTGATTGCGCGCATCGCGCCCAGCGCCATTTGATCGTTAGCGACCAGCATAGCGGTTGGAATGATACCGTCGTTAAGCATGTGCATGGTTTGATGAAAGCCGGACATGGCGCTCCAGTCACCTTCACGTTCTACAATGGGACGTAGTTGGTAGTGCGCCAGATATTTATGCCAGCCCACACGGCGAAGCCTTGCCGAAACTGAAGTGTGCGGCCCGCTCAGCAGGGCGATTCGCTGATGACCATGCTGTACAAGATGTTCAACGCCGAGTCGCGCACCGTCATCATGGGAGAAAATCACGCTGTTAATCGACGTCTGGTCAGAGACATCGAGAAACAGTACCGGCACTGTACCGCAGGCGGCGGCCATGGCAATGGCGTCTTCTTCATCCAGCGGATAGTTGATGATAAGCCCGGTTACGCGCTGAGAAAGCAGGTTGTGGACCGCGGTTTTACACGCCTCAACGCCGCTGCGCTCGACCATGGCGATCACCACGCTGGCACCGGACTGGTCGGCGCGGGATTTTATGGCGGCAACGATTTGTGAGGGGGCATGCAGGGCAAGGTTCGCCGTTACAACGCCAATCAGCGGCGTCTGTTTGCCTGCCAGTTGCTGTGCGACGCGGTTGGGGATGTAATTGAGTTCCGCCATCGCGGCTTCAACTTTCTGTCGGGTTTTTGCGGAAACGTGGCTGGCCTGATTCACGACGCGGGAGACGGTCTGGTAAGAGACGCCTGCATGGTCTGCGACATCGTATAGCGTTACCGGTTTCACGTTTATCACCCCTGTCATGATGTTATCTGCGCGCTATGATGCCACAGCGGGACGATTTTGGGGGATTTACGCATAGGTTCTGCGAGGCGCATTCCAGGGTTGCGGATCGTGTGCGGGAGGATTTATCGTCGTTAAACTTATCAGATTAAAAAGTGAGGACATCGTGAGCGACTCTGCGGCAAATAATATTCTGTCCATCTACCGACGCCATGCTGAGGCTTTTGCCCGCCAGCGTTCGCGCGCGCTGTTTGAAAAAAACTGGCTGGATAAGTTCATCGCGGTGATGGGCGGGCAGGGCCATATTGTGGATATTGGCTGCGGAAACGGTCAGCCGATTGCGGGTTATTTTATCCAGCAAGGTTTTCAGCTGACGGGGGTTGATGGTTCCCCGGAAATGCTGGCGCGGGCGCGGCACTCTTTTCCCGCACAGCGCTGGCTGGAGCAGGATATGCGTGAGCTGGCGCTTAACGAGACATTCGACGGTTTGATCGCCTGGGACAGCTTTTTCCATTTAACCCAGTTGGACCAGCAAAAGATGTTCCCCATTTTTGACCGGCTCAGTCATCCCGGCAGCGCGCTGATGTTTACCAGCGGCACGGACAACGGCATTGCGATGGGGGAATTTGAGGGTGAGCCGCTGTTTCACGCCAGCCTCGCGCCTGATGAGTATCACGCATTGCTGTCGATGCACGGTTTTACAGTGATTGAGAGGGTGATGGAAGATCCGCACTGTACCGGGCACACCATCTGGCTGGCGCAAAAAAGAGGTTAATCGCCGCGAAAGGTTTTACGCCATTCAGCCGGGCTGACGCCGAAGCGGGATTTAAAATGCTGCCGCCAGGTGACGGGGGAGAGAAAACCTACCTGTTCGGCGATGCGTTCAACGGGTAACTGACTGGACTCCAGCAGGATCTGGCTGCGGTGTAGGCGCTCGGTAATCAGCCATTCAGCCACGCTTGACCCGGTGGCCTTCATAAAATGACGGGTTAGAGTGCGACGACTCATCATCACCCGCTGTGCCAGCTCGTCGAGATTATGCGGTTCGTGGAGATGCTGGCGCAAATAGTCGAGCAGGGCGTTAATGCGCTGATCCTGGGTATTTTTCGCTACCGGTTGTTCGATAAACTGCGCCTGGCCGCCCTCACGATGCGGTGGCACAATCATCCGTCGGGCAATCTGATTCGCCACCGTGCTGCCAAAACGCTGGCGAATTACGTACAAACAGCAATCCAGCGCGGCGGCGGTACCTGCTGAGGTAATAATACCGTCGTCATCCACGTACAGTGCGTTGATATCCAACTGGGCCGCCGGGAAGCGCGCCTGAAAATCCTGCTCGAACTCCCAGTGCGTAGCCGCTCGTTTACCGTCCAGTAACCCCGCATAGCCGAGGACAAACGCGCCCAGACACAGCCCGACAATCTGCGCGCCGTTTTGTCGCGCGCGGTTGAGCGCATCAAGCAGGCTTTGTGGTGGACGATGCGCGGTGGTGCCCCACCAGGGGATCACCACGATGTCGGCAGCCTCCACCGCTTCATAGCCGTGGGTTGCGGTAATGGAGAAACCATCCTGCGAGGAGATGATGCCCGGTTTTTCGCCGCACATCTGCACCTCAAAGCGCTTTTTCACCGCCATTTTGTCACTGAAAATGATACACGGCACCGAGAAGTGAAACGGGCTGAAATCTTCCACGGCAACAATGGCGACGTTAAGCGGCTGCATACGATTCCTTTGTAGAGATTAAAATGCCAGGGTTTCACCATCTTCCGGCACGTTGACATATTGCGCAATCTGGTTGTCGCGGGCGTACTCTTTCAGGGCCGCGCGGGTCAACAGACAATGGTTAATCGCCTCCATATGGGTCGCCACAATGTGTGCTTCGGGTAAGGTGAAGTGGGTTTTCAGCACATCTTCCGCACCCATGATAATTGGGCCAAAACCGATGACGTGGGCAAAACCCGCATTCAGAACCACCACGCCTGGCTGGAAGGTATGCATGTTGGCTTCCACCTCGTCGCGCCAGAGGGTGTCCCCGATCAGATACAGCGTTTTTTCCGCCGGATGCATAAAGATAACGCCACAGGCATCACCCAGGCGTTCTGCCATTTGTGGAATGGCATAGGCGCGATCTGAGCCGTGCTGGCCACCGGTTTTACGCAGAGTGATAGCGCCGACCACGGTATTTTGCGTCAGCACGGTGAGTTGTGTGAAACCCTGCCCCCGCAGTACGTGTGCATCATGGTCATTTTGCACATAGATTGGTTTGTCTTTCGGCACGACACGAGCGGCAACCTCGTCCCAGTGATCTTCATGCAGATGGGTCACGATCAGCGCATCGACATTAAGCAGGGTATCGATGTCGATGGGCAGATCGACGGTTGGGTTGCGAATGTCGGCTCGTGCGGTTCCGGCAAAACCCGGATATGCGCCTTTCGCAGCCAGCATAGGATCGACCAGAAAAGTCATTCCACCAAAGGTGATGTGCTGTGTGGCATTACGGATTTGCGTGATGTTCATGGTGTGCGCTCTGCGTGTTGGGTCAGTGGTATCATCGTAGAGTGTTGTCCAGAAGATGAATGTGGGCAAATGGGCGACTAACGATGGGATTGGGCCAATCGCATCCAGCCTGCAGAGAACGTTATTTATGGCGTTTAATCGCCGTCTCATTATCTAAATTAATAAACGTATACTTTCCTTTTTTCTGCATTATTTACTCTGCGGCTATTATACCGAGCTAAATAAAGAAACAGTCATTTTAATTCAGGAGAATTAATTAAATGCGAAGTAGCTCCAGACAATATTGTTGATTTATGCAACACATTACAGCCAGGAAACAGATCGCGAACCATGAAATAACAATGCTATCATTCGCTCCAGACGCGGCAGGCAACTGCTGGCACACGCATTTACCCCGGAGCACCTGATGAACAACGACATTCCGCTAAAATATTATGATATCGCTGATGAGTACGCGACTGAGGCTGCAAAGCCGGTGAACGATGCCGAACGCGATGCGCTGGCGCACTACTTCCAGCAGCTGATCACCCGTTTGATGAACAACGAAGAAATCAGCGAAGACGCGCAGCAGGAGATGGCAACTGTCGCCGGCGTCGACGCACAGCGTATTGATGACATTGCGGAGTTCCTCAATCGCTGGGGTAACGAGTAGCCAAAGACGGGGCCTGTGTTTTACACTGCGCGCAAATTGAGTAGGTATACTCTACGAGTATTCGGTTTAATCAGGCGGAAACAGCAATGAACGGAACAATCACAACGTGGTTTAAAGATAAAGGCTTTGGATTTATCAAAGATGAAAACGGCGACAACCGCTATTTTCATGTGATTAAGGTTGCTAATCCTGAGCTGATCAAGAAAGACGCGGCGGTGACTTTTGAACCCACCACCAACAACAAAGGCCTGTCTGCCTATGCGGTGAAAGTCATACCCGACAGCAAGTACATCTATATCGCGGGCGAGCGCCTGAAGCTCACGGCGATCAAGTCATACCTGGTGTACAGCGAAGAAGTGCCGGTTGAAACCCGTATCGACAAAGAAAACGCGGTGCTGTCTGTCGGCGTGCTGATGAACAGCATACGACCGAAATCAGACGTGAAGCCTGGCGAAATGCGCACACTGAAAAAGCTGGCGATCACTACCTTCCAGGGCACGACGCTGATCTTCTCGGAAGATGAAATCGACATCGACGAGACGGTGAAGCTGCTGAAAGTCTGACGTCCTTCAGAGTGAATGAATGCCGAAACGCTGCTCTTTTCAAAAGCAGGGTTTCGGTTTTTTTTGCATTCAGTCAGATCGGGTAGGTATATGGGCGCAAAAGCTGCTTTGTGTCAGAAGCAGATGTGAACGTTTTATATAAGAAGTGAAAGTGGTACTTTGCCGGGGTTATTACTTTTGATTCTCTTGTCTTATCTATTATTGCTGCTGCGCCAGTGTTAAAAATAAAAATAGAAAAATCAGCAGAAAGTAATGTAGTAACTTATCCATAATGTTAATTATTGATGAAATTAAAGTAACACTCCGTAAGGTTTGGATGTTTTTATTTCTCATAGACGAGAATTTACATATAGTGATATAATATGGCGGGAAAAACAGGCAGCTTATTAAGCTGCCTGTCATGTAAATAAATTTTCGAGGAGACTATTCCAGTGGGACGTAAATGGGCCAATATTGTTGGTAAAAAAACGGCTAAAGACGGTGCAACGTCTAAAGTATATTCCAAATTCGGTGTGGAAATCTATGCTGCGGCTAAACAAGGTGAACCAGACCCAGAATTAAACACAGCTTTAAAATTCGTTATTGAACGTGCGAAACAAGCCCAGGTTCCAAAGCACGTTATTGATAAAGCTATTGATAAAGCCAAAGGTGGCAGCGACGAAACGTTCATGCAAGGGCGTTATGAAGGCTTTGGTCCAAGTGGTTCCATGATTATCGCTGAAACCCTGACTTCAAACGTTAACCGCACGATTGCTAATATTCGCTCAATCTTCAATAAAAAAGGCGGGAATATTGGCGCGGCGGGTGCTGTCAGCTATATGTTTGACAATACTGGCGTGATTGTATTTGCGGGAACAGACCCTGACCGTATTTTTGAAATTTTACTTGATGCTGAAGTGGATGTACGTGATGTTACCGAAGAAGAAGGCAACATCATTATTTATACTGAATCTACAGATCTTCATAAAGGAATTGCAGCCCTCAAAGCAGCTGGGATTACTGAATTCTCAACCACAGAATTAGAAATGATTGCTCAATCAGAAGTTGAACTTTCACCAGAAGATTTAGAAATCTTTGAAGGACTTGTTGATGCCCTTGAAGATGATGATGATGTTCAAAAAGTATATCATAACGTTGCAAATCTCTGATTATAAATTAAAGAAATCTGTCATTATGGCAGATTTTATAAATTG
Organism: Citrobacter youngae; assembly: GCF_003818115.1. GTDB lineage: Bacteria > Pseudomonadota > Gammaproteobacteria > Enterobacterales > Enterobacteriaceae > Citrobacter > Citrobacter youngae. The sequence continues at coordinate 37,310 of NZ_RPOI01000015.1, forward strand.
TAAGTTTGTTATGATCAACATGTCTGATAAGATGTGTTGATTATAACGAATAGATAAAAATACTATCGCCAAAAGAAACGCATCAATTGAAATTCCTGGCCTAAACTATCTGATAATAAATGGCAAAGGCGCTCCTGCAAGTTCAGGTCTTCAATACTGAAGCGTATTATCTTGAGTAAGGACAGTGCTGATATGAATATTATTGAAAGTGGTATTCGTGACGTAAAACAAGGTGAAAATGTCACAATAGTCATGCCAGTGAATCTTTATGAATGCGAGTTGGGCCATGATGTGTTTGTCGGGCCATTTGTTGAGATACAAAAGGGATGCGTCATAGGCGACAGAACTAAAGTGCAGTCCCATACTTTCATCTGTGAAAACGTTACCTTAGGCGAGGACTGCTTTATAGGGCATGGTGTGACCTTTGCTAACGATCTTTTCAAGAGCGGAAGTCCTGACGCTTCTGCAAAAAGCTGGATTAATATTGTATTAGGTAACGCAGTAACGGTGGGCAGTGGAGCCACAATTTTAACAACGGAAATTTGCAGTGGTGCGGTGATTGGTGCCGGTAGTGTGGTGATAAAGCCCGTGCTGGTAAAAGGCGTGTATGCTGGCAATCCGGCCAGACTTTTGCGAAAGCTTTAAGTATTACCCTTGCCATTGCGAACCCAAATTTATGTTCTTCCCAGACCGTTCATGTCGACTCCTCTTGTTTGCGGACATGGCGACTATTCTTGCTGCTCACGCCATATAAAGAAACGTCTGCTGCATCAGACGTTGCGTTCCTCTGAATGGTGCCGTAGGTCATGACTCATTTCCTGTAGTTCATTGATTAATCGTGCTAAATGGAAGCCATCGCACACGGAGTGATGTACCTGAACGGCGAGAGGTAACACTACTTTCCCATCTTGTTCATAGTATTTCCCAAGTGTGAACATGGGGGCAAAAAAGTTCTGCATGTTCGCAATGTTGATATTAAAACTGGTAAAACTTACCCAAGGGATAGCCGATACAAAAAATACATTTTCCGGAGACTCTCCCTTCGGCCAATAAGAAAGATTATTACAATAGCGTGCAACGTCTTCTGAATAAGTGTTTTGGAAGTGATGAATATTGCCATCGTAGCGGCTCCATAATGATGAAAAAGTCTCAGTTTCATTATGGAAAATGGTATAGCTTGGATGAATTTCATTCCATATGACAAGCTCATTGTTCTTTATAGCCATACGGAATTCAGTATGCTTGTTGACAACTTTAGCAAGGAGGGAAATCATAGTAGGGTAAAATTTCCAGCCAATCTCTTTTATATGTTTTAGTACTGCGGTAATGTCTAACAGAACAGTTTGGTTAATTGTACTTTGAGCAAAAGACTGAAATACCTCAAAATGCTCTTTCCTTGGCCAACGAGACAAGTCAACAGCCGTATATTCTGGAGTTGTTTTTTTCACTTTTTATCCTTTGATTTGCAATCAAATATCATATTTTAGCCTAAGTCTTTCCATGACGTAATCAGGCTGCATGTCCCGAAGCATGTTACCAGCGAACGCATTTGCGAGAGTAGCGTATCCTTATACAGGAAGAAAGATTAAAGCCTCTTCATAAGAGACTTTGCGTCCCTGGATTTATGATGTCATTCATCAGTGTGTAACGTGCTTCTTTGCGCGTGTATTGATCGATTAACGGCACAAGTCGCCGGAAATGCTCACTGGCACAATGTTCATCGAGAGCCGCGTGGTCTGGCCATTCTTCGATGAAAATAAAATGGCCCGGATCTTTTTCATCAATATAGAGGTCATAAGCAATGCAGCGCGGTTCTTTCCTGGTGGCCGATATTAGCTCACGATACAACGGGAGAACGGTTTCAATATACTCAGGTTTGATGAAATCCTCGGCAATGACCTTTAACATGCAGCCTCCTGGCAAAAAATGAATGCACACTCTGCAATGAAGATATCATTAAAGCAAGATGACACCGCGTGATATCGGCTGATGAGTGAATCATTCCAGCTATTAATCAGATGATGCGTATAACTGTGATCCACTTCACCTCCCGGCAACCAAAATCTCCTGCGACTCGACGCCGTCCTCAATCTGTTTCGCCACCCTTTGTAAGGCCGGAAGATGCTTTTCTGCGGCCTGTTCGATGGTCATGGCGCTGGCCATATACACCAGATTCAGGCAGCCGATCACCCGCTGTCCGCTACGGATGGGGACGGCGATAGAAGCGATTTTCTCCTCCTGATCCCAGCCGCGATAGTTCTGACCAAAACCGTCTTTACGCGCCCGGGTCAAAATGGTGTCGAGCTTTAAGGGTTCGCGCGCCAGTTGGAACTCTTCTCCTGGTCGGGAGGCCAGCATTTCAATCAGTTCCTGACGTTCATTCTCCGGGCTAAATGCCAGCCAGGTCAGGCCGGAAGCGGTTTTCAGCAATGGCAAACGACGCCCGACCATCGCCCGGTGAAACGACAGGCGGCTGAAGCGGTGGGTTGTTTCACGTACCACCATCGCGTCCACATCCAGCGTGGAAACGTCGGTCGGCCAGATCACCTCGCGCAGCAAATCCCCCAGCAGCGGGGCGGCCAGCGCAGAAATCCACTGCTCGTCACGAAATCCCTCGCTAAGCTGACGGACCTTGATGGTTAAGCGAAAGCTGTCATCGGACAGGCTGCGTCGGACGTAACCCTCATCCTGCAACGTTTCCAGCAGCCGCCTGACCGTAGTGCGGTGCAGGCCGCTCAGCTCAGCCAGCAGGCCAACGCTGGCTCCACCATCGAGCCGGTTTAACATATTTAATAACATTAATCCGCGCGTTAATCCGCGTACGGTTTTGTATTCAGTACCGTCATCATTTTTCATATTTATTGACAAATCTACAGGTAAAACAACGTTGTGCACTTAGTGCACATCCAGGCATGTTTTGATTGTAGCGCAAAAACTCACTCCTATACTGACCGCACAATAAAAAAATCGTTTACATCTTTTTAACAAAATGAATTGCGCCTCGCCAGGGTCTGCAATTGCGTTTTGTCCGAGTCGTGAGGTTTTGAAATGACAACAATAAACCCTGATATCCAACCCGCTGTGCAGCACACCGTACAGGTCGCGATTGCCGGAGCCGGTCCGGTTGGGCTGATGATGGCCAACTATCTGGGCCAGATGGGCATTGAAGTGCTGGTGGTGGAGAAGCTCGACACGCTGATCGACTATCCCCGCGCTATCGGGATTGACGATGAAGCGCTGCGCACCATGCAGTCCGTTGGTCTGGTCGAAAACGTGCTGCCGCATACTACGCCGTGGCACGCGATGCGCTTTCTCACCCCGAAAGGCCGCTGCTTTGCTGATATCCAGCCGATGACCGACGAATTTGGCTGGTCGCGCCGTAACGCGTTTATTCAACCACAGGTGGATGCGGTGATGCTGGAAGGGCTGTCGCGTTTTCCCAACGTGTGCTGCCTGTTCTCCCGCGAACTGGAGGCCTTCAGCCAGCAAAACGGCGAAGTGACGCTGAATCTGAAAACGCCGGACGGTCAACGTGAAACGGTGAAGGCCCAGTGGCTGGTGGCCTGCGACGGCGGGGCCAGTAACGTCAGACGGTCGCTGAATGTGCCATTTGAAGGCAAAACCGCGCCGAATCAGTGGATTGTGGTGGATATCGCCAACGATCCGCTCAGCACACCGCATGTGTATCTGTGCTGCGATCCGGTGCGCCCATACGTCTCCGCCGCGCTGCCGCATGCAGTGCGCCGTTTCGAATTTATGGTGATGCCGGGGGAAACCGAAGCGCAGCTCAGTGAGCCGCAAAATATGCGCCAGTTGCTGAGCAAAGTGCTGCCGAACCCGGATAACGTCGAACTGATCCGCCAGCGTGTGTATACCCATAACGCCCGTCTGGCCGAACGTTTTCGCATTGACCGCGTGCTGCTGGCCGGCGACGCGGCGCACATTATGCCGGTCTGGCAGGGGCAGGGGTACAACAGCGGCATGCGCGATGCCTTCAACCTGGCGTGGAAACTGGCGCTGGTCATTAAGGGCAAAGCTGGTGATGCGCTGCTGGATACCTACCAGCAGGAACGCCGCGACCACGCCAAAGCAATGATCGATCTCTCGGTGACCGCAGGCAACGTACTGGCACCGCCAAAACGCTGGCACGGTGCGGTTCGCGACGGGGTTTCCTGGCTGCTGAACTACATTCCGCCGGTCAAACGCTACTTCCTTGAAATGCGCTTTAAGCCGATGCCGCAGTACCACTCCGGGGCGCTGGTGCGTGAAGGCGATGCGAAAACGTCTCCGGTCGGCAAGATGTTTATCCAGCCGAAGGTGACGCTGGAATCGGGTGAAGTGACGCTGCTCGACAATGTCATCGGGCCGAATTTTGCGGTGATTGGCTGGGGTTGTAACCCGCTGTGGGGCATGAGCGAGGCGCAGATCCAACAGTGGCAGGCGTTGGGCACGCGGTTTATCCAGGTGGTGCCGGATACGCAGATTCATACCGAGCAGGATAACTATGACGGCGTTATCCGCATTGGCGATACGCAAAACCGCCTGCGCACGTGGTTTGCCCAGCACAACGCTTCGCTGGTGGTGATGCGCCCGGACCGCTTTGTGGCCGCCATCGCTATTGGGCAAACTCTGGGCAGCACCCTGAATAAACTGGCGTCGGTGATGACGCTTACCCGCGCTACTGCCGATATTCCTGTTGAAAAGGTGGCCTGATATGCACGCTTATCTTCACTGTCTTTCCCACTCGCCGCTGGTGGGCTATGTCGACCCAGCACAGGCTGTGCTCGACGAGGTCAACGGCGTGATCGCCAGCGCCCGGGTGCGCATTGCGGCGTTTGACCCTGAACTGGTGGTGCTGTTTGCCCCCGATCACTACAACGGTTTTTTTTACGATGTGATGCCGCCGTTCTGTTTAGGCGTGGGAGCCACGGCGATCGGCGATTTCGGCAGCGCGGCGGGGGAACTGCCGGTGCCGACAGATCTCGCTGAAGCCTGCGCCCACGCGGTGATGAAAAGCGGCATCGATCTCGCCGTGTCCTACAACATGCAGGTCGATCATGGTTTCGCCCAGCCGCTGGAGTTCTTGCTCGGCGGTCTGGATAAGGTGCCTGTGCTGCCGGTGTTTATTAACGGCGTCGCCACGCCGCTGCCAGGCTTTCAGCGTACCCGCATGCTCGGTGAAGCGATTGGCCGTTTCACCAGCTCATTGAATAAACGCGTACTGTTTTTAGGCTCCGGCGGGCTGTCGCATCAGCCGCCGGTACCGGAACTGGCGAAGGCCGATGCTCATATGCGCGACCGCCTGCTTGGCAGCGGTAAACAACTGCCCGAAAACGAGCGCGAGCTGCGCCAGCAGCGGGTGATCAGCGCCGCCGAGAAGTTCGTGGCCGATCAAAACACGCTGCATCCGCTGAACCCTGTCTGGGATAACCGCTTTATGAGCCTGCTTGAGCAGGGGCGTTTGCAGGAGCTGGACGCGGTCAGTAACGAAGAGTTGTCCGCGATGGCGGGCAAATCAACGCACGAAGTAAAAACCTGGGTTGCCGCCTTCGCTGCCATTTCTGCCTTTGGCAACTGGCGCAGCGAAGGCCGTTATTACCGCCCGATCCCGGAGTGGATCGCCGGATTCGGCTCCCTCAGCGCCACCACACAGAACTGAAACAGAACTGAATATGCAGGAGAAAACCATGACTTACCAACCGCAAACCGAAGCCGCGACCAGCCGTTTTCTGGAGGTGCAGGAAGCAGGCGAAACACTACGCGTGCATTTCAATGACTGTGGACAGGGCGAAGAGACCGTCGTGCTGCTGCACGGCTCCGGTCCTGGCGCGACGGGCTGGGCAAACTTCAGCCGCAATATTGATCCGCTGGTACAGGCCGGATACCGGGTGATCCTGCTGGATTGTCCTGGCTGGGGTAAAAGCGATGGGATCGTTAACCGCGGTTCGCGATCCGATCTCAACGCCCGCATCCTGAAAAGCGTAGTCGATCAACTGGATATTCAGAAAATCCACCTGCTGGGCAACTCGATGGGCGGCCACAGTTCCGTGGCGTTCACCCTGAGCTGGCCGGAGCGCGTGGGCAAGCTGGTGCTGATGGGCGGCGGGACGGGCGGCATGAGTCTGTTTACGCCGATGCCGACCGAAGGTATTAAGCGGCTGAATCAGCTGTACCGCGCGCCAACTATCGAGAACCTGAAGCTGATGATGGATATCTTTGTCTTCGATACCAGCGATCTCACTGAGGCGCTGTTTGAAGCGCGTCTGAACAATATGCTGTCGCGCCGCGATCACCTGGATAACTTTGTGAAAAGCCTCGAAGCCAACCCGAAACAGTTCCCGGACTTCGGCCCGCGCCTGGGGGAAATTAAAGCCCAGACCCTGATTGTCTGGGGACGCAATGACCGCTTCGTGCCGATGGATGCTGGTCTGCGCCTGCTCTCCGGGATTGCCGGTTCTGAGCTGCACATCTACCGCGACTGCGGACACTGGGCGCAGTGGGAACATGCGGATGCCTTTAATCAGCTGGTGTTGAATTTCCTCGCACGCCCTTAAGGAACGGACATGACCAATCTTAATCTTGAGCAGTTAGCCGCCGATTTACGTCTGGCGGAGGAAAAAGGGGAAGCCATTGCCCCGCTGCGTGAACTGATCGGCGTGGACAACGGCGAAGCGGCTTACGCCATTCAACGCATCAACGTGCAGTACGAGGTGACGCGTGGGCGGCGCGTGGTCGGGCGCAAAGTAGGGCTGACGCACCCGAAAGTGCAGCAGCAACTGGGCGTCGATCAGCCGGACTTCGGCACGCTGTTTGCCGACATGTGCTACGGCGATAACGACACCATTGCGTTTGAGCGCGTACTGCAACCGCGTATTGAAGCGGAAATCGCGCTGGTGCTGAACCGCGATCTGCCCAATGCCGACACTACTTTTGACGAGCTGTATAACGCCATCGAGTGGGTGCTGCCCGCGCTGGAAGTGGTCGGCAGCCGTATCCGTGACTGGTCAATCAAGTTTGTTGATACCGTGGCGGATAACGCCTCCTGCGGGGTGTATGTGGTCGGCGGCCCGGCACAGCGTCCGGCAGGATTAGATCTGAAAAACTGCGCGATGAAAATGACGCGCAACAACGAAGAGGTTTCCAGCGGGCGCGGCAGCGAATGCCTGGGACATCCGATCAACGCCGCCGTCTGGCTGGCGCGCAAAATGGCCAGCCTCGGCGAGCCGCTACGTGCCGGAGATATCATTCTCACCGGAGCGTTAGGCCCGATGGTGGCGGTGAATGCGGGCGATCGTTTCGAGGCCCATATCGACGGTATTGGTTCAGTTGCCGCCACTTTTTCAGCGGCGGTTACAAGAGGAAGTCAGTCATGAGTAAGCGTAAAGTCGCCATTATCGGCTCCGGCAACATCGGTACCGATTTGATGATAAAAATTCTGCGTCACGGGAAGCATCTGGAAATGGCGGTGATGGTCGGTATCGATCCAGATTCTGATGGTCTGGCGCGTGCCCGACGCATGGGCGTTGCCACCACCCATGAAGGGGTGACAGGGCTTATCGCCATGCCGGAATTCGCCGATATCGACATTGTTTTTGATGCCACCAGCGCAGGCGCGCATGTGAAGAACGACGCCGCGCTGCGCGCCGTTAAACCAGCCATCCGCCTGATCGACCTGACGCCCGCGGCGATCGGTCCGTACTGCGTGCCGGTGGTGAATCTGGAGGCCAACGTTGATCAGCAGAACGTTAATATGGTGACCTGCGGCGGGCAGGCGACTATCCCGATGGTGGCGGCAGTTTCTCGCGTGGCAAAAGTCCATTACGCCGAAATTATCGCCTCGATCGCCAGTAAATCTGCGGGTCCAGGCACGCGCGCTAATATCGATGAGTTTACCGAAACCACCTCGAAGGCGATTGAAGTGGTTGGCGGCGCGGCAAAAGGTAAAGCGATTATCGTCCTTAACCCGGCCGAGCCGCCGCTGATGATGCGCGACACAGTGTATGTGCTGAGCGAAGCGGCCTCTGAGGTTGAAGTTGAAGCATCGATTAATGAGATGGCGGCGGCGGTACAGGCGTACGTACCGGGCTATCGCCTGAAGCAGCGCGTGCAGTTTGAAGTCATCCCGCAGGATAAACCGGTCAATCTGCCGGGTATCGGTCAGTTCTCCGGGCTGAAAACCGCCGTCTATCTGGAAGTGGAAGGCGCGGCGCACTATCTGCCAGCCTACGCGGGCAATCTCGATATTATGACCTCCAGTGCGCTGGCGACCGCTGAGAAGATGGCGCAGTCACTCACTCGTCAGGCAGGAGAAGCAGCATGAACGGTAAAAAACTCTATATCTCTGACGTGACCCTGCGCGACGGTATGCACGCCATTCGTCATCAATATTCGCTGGAAAACGTGCGCCAGATTGCCAAAGCGTTGGACGACGCACGGGTCGATTCCATTGAGGTGGCGCACGGCGACGGTCTGCAGGGTTCCAGTTTTAACTACGGCTTTGGCGCGCACAGCGACCTGGAGTGGATTGAAGCGGCGGCGGACGTGGTCAAGCACGCTAAGATCGCCACGCTGCTGTTGCCGGGCATCGGCACGATTCATGACCTGAAAAATGCATATCAGGCTGGGGCGCGCGTCGTACGCGTGGCGACCCACTGCACCGAAGCGGACGTGTCGGCCCAGCATATTCAGTATGCGCGCGAGTTAGGTATGGACACCGTCGGCTTTCTGATGATGAGCCATATGACCACGCCGGAAAACCTCGCACAGCAGGCGAAGCAGATGGAAAACTACGGCGCGACCTGTATCTATGTGGTCGATTCCGGCGGGGCGATGAACATGTCTGATATCCGTGACCGCTTCCGCGCCCTGAAAGCGGTGCTGAAGCCGGAAACAGAAACCGGGATGCACGCCCACCACAACCTGAGCCTTGGCGTGGCGAACTCGATTGCTGCGGTAGAAGAGGGCTGTGATCGTATCGATGCCAGCCTGGCCGGTATGGGCGCAGGCGCAGGCAACGCGCCGCTGGAGGTGTTTATCGCCGCGGCGGATAAGCTTGGCTGGCAGCACGGCACCGATCTGTATGCGCTGATGGACGCCGCCGACGATCTGGTCCGTCCGTTACAGGACCGCCCGGTGCGGGTGGATCGCGAAACGCTGGCGCTGGGCTATGCCGGAGTGTACTCCAGCTTCCTGCGCCACTGCGAAGTGGCTGCGGCGCGTTATGGCCTGAGCGCGGTAGATATTCTGGTTGAACTGGGCAAACGCCGGATGGTGGGCGGCCAGGAAGATATGATCGTCGACGTGGCGCTGGATCTGCGCAACAGAAAATAAAAATGATTACGCGGCTGGCAACGTATCAGCCGCGATTCACCTGCATCGTGACCTCAGAGGTACATCTTATGACTACCCGTACCCCCACATCCTCATCCCGTCTGACGTTGACCGTCGGGCTGTGTTTTTTAGTCGCCCTGATGGAAGGGCTGGATTTACAGGCCGCCGGGATCGCTGCCGTCGGTATCGCCCATGCGTTTGCATTAGATAAAATGCAGATGGGCTGGATCTTCAGCGCGGGCATTCTTGGGCTGCTGCCCGGCGCGCTGGTGGGCGGCATGCTGGCCGATCGCTATGGCCGCAAACGCATTCTTATTGCCTCCGTGGCGCTGTTCGGTCTGTTCTCGCTGGCAACAGCGATATCCTGGGATTTCTCATCGCTGGTGTTTGCCCGTCTGATGACCGGCGTCGGGCTGGGCGCGGCGTTGCCGAACCTGATCGCGCTGACCTCTGAGGCGGCGGGTCCGCGTTTTCGCGGTACGGCGGTGAGCCTGATGTATTGCGGTGTGCCGATTGGCGCGGCGCTCGCGGCAGCGCTCGGGTTTAGCGGTCTGGCATCCGCCTGGCAAACCGTGTTCTGGGTTGGTGGGGTGATCCCGCTGCTGCTGGTGCCGCTATTGATGCGCTGGCTGCCGGAGTCGCAGGTGTATGCCCAACAAACGCAGGTCGCCGCCGCGCCGCTGCGCGCTCTGTTTGCACCAACCACCGCGACAGCCACGCTGCTGCTGTGGCTGTGCTATTTCTTCACCCTGCTGGTGGTGTATATGCTGATCAACTGGCTGCCGATGCTGCTGGTGGAGCAGGGCTTTCAGCCCTCGCAGGCGGCGGGCGTGATGTTTGCCCTGCAAATTGGCGCGGCCAGCGGCACCTTAATCCTCGGGGCGTTGATGGACAAACTACGTCCGGTGGTCATGTCACTTTTGATCTACACCGGGATGCTGGCATCATTGCTGGCGCTGGGCACAGTATCGTCATTGAGCGGCATGCTGATGGCGGGATTTGTGGCGGGGATGTTTGCCACCGGGGGGCAAAGCGTGTTGTATGCGCTGGCACCGCTGTTTTACAGCACGCAGATCCGTGCCACCGGCGTGGGTACCGCTGTCGCCGTCGGGCGTCTGGGTGCGATGAGCGGTCCGTTGCTGGCAGGAAAAATGTTAGCGCTCGGCACCGGAACGGTAGGCGTGATGGCAGCTTCTGCGCCGGGTATTTTAGTGGCGGGCCTGGCGGTATTTATTCTGATGAACCGCAAATCTCAGATGCCGGTCCCGGCCAGCGGTGCTTAAGCGCTCATTCGGTGGTATGAGTGGGGGAGATACGGTTCCCACTTCCGGGTGAACGCCAGTCGGTGAGGACGTTGCCAGAGTTTACATAAAGCCTGGCAACGGAGGCGTTATGAGCTGGCGACCCTTTTTGTATCTGATTATTAATCCCCACCCGACATTAAGCGCCCGGCGCGGGCATCTGCGCCTGGTGCAGGGTTGACTTTGCATTCTGTTAACAAACGCGGTATAACAAACCTTCTTTGGATGTTTAGATGTCCATACGTTCAGAAGGTTATATGCAAACAACACAACAAAATGCGCCACTGAAGCGCACAATGAAAACGCGTCACCTGATTATGCTCTCCTTAGGTGGCGTGATTGGCACAGGGTTATTCTTCAATACCGGGTACATCATCTCCACCACCGGGGCGGCGGGAACGCTGCTGGCCTATCTGATTGGCGCGCTGGTAGTCTGGTTGGTTATGCAGTGTCTGGGCGAGCTGTCGGTCGCGATGCCGGAGACCGGGGCGTTTCACGTCTATGCTGCGCGTTATCTTGGCCCTGCAACGGGATATACCGTGGCCTGGCTCTACTGGCTGACCTGGACTGTGGCGCTGGGTTCGAGTTTTACCGCCGCCGGATTCTGTATGCAGTACTGGTTTCCGCAGGTACCGGTATGGGTCTGGTGCGTGGTGTTTTGCGCGATTATTTTTGCCCTCAACGTCATCTCCACGCGCTTTTTTGCCGAAGGGGAGTTCTGGTTCTCGCTGGTGAAAGTGGTCACCATCATCGCCTTTATCATCCTCGGCGGGGCGGCGATTTTTGGTTTTATCCCGATGCAGGATGGCTCGCCCGCGCCGGGGCTGAGTAATATCACGGCGGAAGGCTGGTTCCCACACGGTGGCTTACCGATCCTGATGACGATGGTGGCGGTGAATTTTGCTTTTTCGGGAACCGAGCTTATCGGTATTGCCGCCGGAGAAACAGAAAACCCGCGCAAGGTCATTCCGGTGGCGATTCGTACCACCATCGCGCGACTGATTATTTTCTTTATCGGCACCGTGTTTGTGCTGGCGGCGCTGATCCCAATGCAGCAGGCGGGCGTGGAGAAAAGCCCGTTTGTGCTGGTGTTTGAGAAGGTGGGGATTCCGTACGCCGCCGATATTTTTAACTTCGTGATCCTGACGGCCATTCTTTCCGCGGCGAACTCCGGACTGTATGCCTCCGGGCGCATGCTGTGGTCGCTGGCGAATGAACGCACGCTGCCAGCCTGTTTTTCCCGAGTGACGAAAAACGGCGTGCCGCTGACGGCGCTGTCGGTCAGTATGCTCGGCGGTGTGCTGGCACTGTTTTCCAGCGTGGTGGCCCCGGACACGGTATTTGTCGCGCTGTCGGCAATCTCCGGGTTCGCGGTGGTGGCGGTGTGGCTGAGCATTTGCGCTTCGCACTTCGTCTTTCGCCGCCGTCATCTGCAGCAGGGTAAGGCATTGAGTGAATTGCATTATCGCGCGCCGTGGTATCCGTTGGTGCCGGTACTGGGATTTGTGCTGTGCCTGGTGGCTTGCGTCGGGCTGGCATTCGATTCAGCGCAGAGAATTGCGCTGTGGTGCGGGGTACCGTTTGTGGCAGTGTGTTATGGTGCTTATTTCCTTACTCAATCGCGTAAAGCCAAACAGGAGCCCGAACATGTCGCAGAATAATCCGTTAAGCGCCATCCTCGAAAAACAGGATTTCCTGCTGCTCGATGGTGCGATGGCGACGGAGCTGGAAGCGCGTGGCTGTAACTTAGCCGATAGCCTGTGGTCAGCCAAAGTGCTGGTCGAAAATCCGGAGCTTATCCGCGAAGTCCATCTCGATTACTACCGGGCGGGGGCGCAGTGTGCGATTACCGCCAGCTACCAGGCGACACCGGCGGGGTTTGCCGCCCGTGGCCTGGATGAAGCGCAGTCGAAAGCGCTAATTGGTAAAAGCGTGGAGCTGGCGCGTAAAGCCCGTGAAGCGTATCTGGCCGAGAACCCGCAGGCGGGCACGCTGCTGGTAGCTGGATCAGTCGGGCCTTACGGCGCGTATCTGGCGGATGGTTCTGAATACCGTGGAGATTACCAACGTAGCGCTGAAGAGTTTCAGGCGTTTCACCGCCCGCGCGTGGAAGCGTTACTGGATGCCGGGGCCGATCTGCTGGCCTGTGAAACCCTGCCAAATTTTGCCGAAATTAGCGCGCTGGCTGAGCTATTGACCGCATATCCGCGCGCGCGCGCGTGGTTCTCATTTACCCTGCGCGACAGCGAGCACCTGAGCGACGGTACGCCGCTGCGTGACGTGGTTGCGTTGCTGGCGGGTTATCCGCAGGTGGTGGCGCTAGGTATTAACTGCGTTGCGCTGGAAAACACCACCGCTGCGTTGCAGCATTTACACGGTTTAACGGCGCTGCCGCTGGTGGTGTATCCGAACTCGGGCGAGCAGTATGATGCCGTGAGCAAAACCTGGCATCATCACGGTGAGCATTGTGCGCATCTGGCGGATTATCTGCCGCAGTGGCAGGCCGCTGGCGCCCGGTTGATTGGCGGGTGCTGTCGCACCACGCCTGCGGATATTGCCGTGCTAAAAGCGCGAAGCTGAGAGTTTATCGGGCCTACATCGTTCACTGTAGGCCTGATAAGCGCAGCGCATCAGGCATTGCCGGATGGCGGCGCAAGCGCCTTATCCGGCCTACAATGCCACAAAACGTTATGCCGCATCCGCCAGAACAAACATGCCGTACGGATGGATTTCGAGATAATACTGCTCGCCGACGTCCGGCTGTAAACGCGTAGCGTTGACCTGCAATAAGATCTCCTGCCCGTGCCATTCCACCGTGACTTCATACTGGGGGCCCATATAGGCCACGTGGCGGATCACGCAGCGCTGACTCTCTTCGCCGCGATCGCTGAGCGTGATCGCTTCCGGGCGCACGCCGACCATACCTTCGCCTTGCGTACCAAAGTGCAGCGGGCGCGGCAGGTGATAGCCATAGATATCAACGTATTGGTCACTGAAGGTGGCCGGGAACAGGTTGGCATCACCCATAAAGCTTGCCATAAAGCGCGAGGCGGGCTGGCGATAGAGATCCTGCGGTGAACCGATCTGCATGATGTGCCCCTTGTTCATCACCAGCACGGTATCAGAAACCGCAAAGGCTTCGCTCTGATCGTGGGTGACGTACAGTGAGGTGATATCAAACTGCTTTTGCAGTTCGCGGATCTTGTCGCGCATGCTGCGACGCAGGTTGGCGTCGAGGTTACTTAATGGCTCATCAAACAGCAGCACTTTCGGTTTGAGGATCAACGCGCGGGCCAGCGCCACGCGCTGTTGCTGACCGCCGGATATCTGATCGACAAAGCGGTCTTCGAATCCTTCCAGATCCACCATCGCCAGCGCCTCTTTGACGCGAGCTTTCACCTCTGCGCGCGACACGCCGAGCATCTTCAGGCCATAACCAACGTTCTCTCCCAGCGACATATGCGGGAACAGGGCATAAGACTGAAACACCATACAGATATCACGTTGCTGAATAGAGCGATGAGTGACGTCTTCGTCATCAATGAAAATCTGCCCTTCGCTCGGTTTTTCCAGCCCGGCGACCAGGCGCAAAATGGTGGTTTTGCCACAACCGGACGGGCCGAGCAGGGTTACCATTTGCCCCTGCGGGATGGTGAGGTTGATATTGTCGATTACCGTATTACTGCCAAATCGTTTGGTGACGTTGCGCAGTTCAACGAAATTTTTCTGAGTCATAGTGCGCTCCATTACGCCTGGTTTTTGGCTTTTGAACGGGAGGTACGTGATTCACCGATCAGCCAGTCAAAGATGAAAATAATCGCCAGCATCACCACGATCAGAATGGAACCGTAGGCAATCGCCACACCGTATTCGCCATCTTCCACGCGGTTCAGGATGTAGGCCGTCGCTACACGGGTATCCGGCGTGACGAGGAACACAATGGCGCTGACGGTGGTAATGGCGCGCACAAAGCTGTAAATCAGCGCCGAAAGGATCGCCGGGCGCAGCAGCGGCAGCAGGATATGCGTAATGGTACGCAGCGAACCGGCGCGCAGGCTGAGCGAGGCTTCATCCAGTGATTTATCGATCTGGCCTAAGCCCGCAATACCCGCCCGAATACCGACCGGGACGTTACGCATTACCATCGAGATAATGACAATCGCCGCCGTACCAGTGAGGTACACCGGGGCGCTGTTAAAGGCCAGAATGTACGATACGCCCGCGACGGTGCCTGGAACGGCAAAGCACAGCATGGTGGTGAACTCGATGGTCTTCTTGCCCTTAAACTGTTGGCGCACCACTACCCAGGCGATCAGCAGGCCGAAGATGGCGGTGATCGGCGCGGCAATCCCGGCGTAGAGCAGGGTGTCGAGCAGTGAAGGCCATGCGCCGTCGCTCATCCCCTGACCGAACAGTTTGGTAAAGTTCGCTAACGTCAGGGTGTAGTCCACGCCCCAGTTAACGGTGAAACTGCCGTAGAAAATGCTGCCGTACAACAGGGCGTTAAAGGCAATCCACACCGCCAGCAGCGCGACCACGCTCCACACCAGCGTCACCGGCAGTGGCTGCACGTCGCCCCGGTAGGATTTACCGGAAACGGTGACGTATGAGCGTTTACCAATCCACATATATTGCACGCAGAACACCAGCAGCGAGAACAGCAGCAGGAACGCACCCAGCGTACTGGCGGCCTGATAGTCGAGCTGCGAACCGGTGATGTAGAAGTAGATTTGCGTTGCCAGCACGTCGAAGTTACCGCCGAGCACCAGTGGGTTACTAAAGTCAGCCAGCGACTGCACAACCACAATCAAAAAGGCGTTCGCCAGCGCGGGTTTCAGCAGCGGGACAAACACGCCGTTAAAGGTCTGCCAGCGGCTGGCACGCAGGGTGTATGACGCTTCTTCCAGCGACGGATGAATGGTTTTGATTGCTCCGTCGAGGATCATAAACGCCATCGGAGTGAAGGCCAACACCTGCGCCAGCCAGATGCCGGTAAAACCGTACAGCCAGTTGGTGTTGGTTAAGCCAAACCATTCGACCATAAATTCGGTGATGTAGCCGGAGCGCCCCATCATTAGCGTGACGCCTAAACCCACGACAAACGGCGGGGTGACGATTGGCAGAATCGAGAAAATTCGTCCGATAATAGCGCTGCGTCTGGCGATACGGGTGGTATAGATAGCCAGTACCAGACCAAAGAAGGTACAGCCGACGCCGACGGCAATCGACAGCATAATCGAGTTGAGGATCACCTGAATGATATGTGCCTGCGACAGCACATTCATAAACGCCAGCGGGGCAAATTCCCCGGCGTCGTTGGTGAACATCGGAATGAAAATGGCGATGCTCGGCCAGACGATAAAAATACCGATCAAGGCGACAATCGCGGTGAGCGAGCCGATGACGAAGCGGTCGCCGCCCAGCCATTCCAGACGGGTGAGCGCCAGGGTCATGATCGCGCCAAGTGCCACAAACAGCACAATGGTGGCATAGCCTAAGCCGCGCCCCTCAAGAGTCGCGCTGGCGACGATAAACGCCATACAGAAAAAAGCCCAGCCCGCATCAAGATAATGGCGGCCGCGCTGTTCGCGCCTGGCTTCATGGAATGGACGCACCAGCAGCAGGCTCGGCAGCAGATACCATAACCAACTGATATTGAACTGTGACCAGCCGTAGGCGGCGAGTATTTCCTCGCCAGTCGACTCCAGCAGACCGTAATCCAGGCTCCAGCTTGGTAACAGGGCAAACGCCAGCCAGCCAAGCAAAACCCAAAGAAATATCGCATCCCGTTTTTTCACGGGATGGAGTGTAAGTGTGTGTGACATAGCGGTTCCGGTATTCCAGGCCGGATGCGGTATTTACGCCGCACCCGGAAAATGATCGCCGATGTAGGTTTATTTACCCATCTTCACTTCGCTGACCCACTTATTGATCAACGCTTTACGCACGTCGGTCGAGCCGTACTTATCCATGTCGTAATTGATAAGCTTCAGATCGTCGAGCTTCAGCGAGTTAGGAGACGTCTCGGCGGTGGTGTTGGTCAGGATCTGATAGGACTTCCCTTTCTTCCACGCCAGTTCCTGCGCATCTTTTGACAGTACCCAGTCAACGAACAGTTTGGCGTTATCGAGGTTGCGCGCGCCTTTCAGAATGCTGACGCCGCCGATCTCATAGCCGGTACCTTCGCACGGTGAAATCAGCTCCAGCGGTGCGCCCTGTTCTTTTTCCAGCGAGTAGTCGTGCAGGAAGCCAATGCCAATCGCCGTTTCGCCACGAGCGGCGTTACGCGCTGGGGCAATGCCTGATTTAGTGTATTGAGAGACGTTGGCGTTGAGCTGTTTCAGGTAGTCAAAGGCCTGATCTTCACCCCACAACTGGGCAAAAGTCGCCAGCGCGGTATAGGCGGTACCGGAGCTTTGCGGGTCAGCAATCTGGATTTCACCTTTGTATTCCGGTTTGGTCAGATCCTTCCAGCATTTTGGCACCGGCAGGTTTTTCTCTTTCAGGCGCTGGGTATTGACGCCAAAGCCCAGAATACCGACGTAAACCGCCGAGGAGAGATTGCCTTTCACCTTCGCGGGATCGCGGAATTTCTCCATGATCTGTTCGAGATTGGATGATTTATACGGCTGCAGCAGGCCCATTTCACCGGCCTGGGACTGCGGATCCAACGTACCGCCGTACCAGACATCCGCCTGCGGATTTTTCTTCTCGGCATCCACTTTCGCCAGCGTACTGCCCGAGCCGTTGCGAATGAATGAGGTTTTCACATCATATTTTTCACCGAAGGCTTTGGTTTCGGTTTCGCACATCTCGTTAGTGGCGCTGCAATACACCACCAGGCGGCCCTGCGCCTGAGCTGCATTGCTGAAGGCCGCCAGCGTCAGAGCGGAGGCAATCAGGGTAGAGGTAAGCGTCAGTTTCATTGTTTTATCCTTTGACTGAGAGAAGGGGTAATGCCTGCAATGAGCAGTGGCATCAGCAATAAACCCATAAAGACAGCGGCGACCGAGAGCAAACTGAACATTCCCGACCAGCCGTAGTGTTCTATGACCAGCGACAGCGGCCAACCCGCCAGCGCGGCCCCCAGATAGGCGAACAGCCCGAGAAAACCGGTAATTGAACCTGCCGCCGCTTTGTGTCCGCACTCCACCGCTGCGAGGCCAATCAGCATCTGCGGGCCAAACACAAAAAAGCCCACGGTAAAGAAACAGACAGCCAGTAGCGCGTAGTGGTGCACCGGCGCCAGCCATAGCGCGGCGACGGAGACCATCAGTCCCAGCGTGAACAGCAAAATCATCGGCGCACGCTGACCGCTGAACAGCAGATCCGATCCCCATCCGGCAAACAGCGCACCGAGCAAGCCGCCGACCTCAAACAGCATCACCGTGGCATTGGCGCTGAGCAAATTCACGCCGTGGCTTTCTGTCAGCCAGATATTGCCCCAGTCGTTGAGCGCAATGCGGATTAAATAAACCAGTACATACGACACGCCAAGCAGCCAGATCATCGGGTTTTTCAGCATGGTGGTGCGCAACATTTGCCACAGTCCCATCGGCGGGCTTTGCTGCTCCTGACGCAGCTCCAGCGGATCATGCCGCCATTCCCCAACCGTCGGTAATCCCTCTTCCCGGGGCGTGCCTTTCAGTTGCAGGGTGAGCCAGATACCTAACGCCATGCTGATAATCCCCGGTGCCAGCATCGCTGCCTGCCAGCCCCACCAGTGGGCGGCAAAGGCGCTAATCAGTGGGATAACGGCGCCACCGATATTGATCGACATATTCCAGCAGCCCCACCAGAATCCACGTTCGTTGCGCGAGTACCAGTGGGTCAGCAGGCGAGCGCAGGGCGGCCAGCCCCAGCCCTGAAAAAATCCGTTCAGCGTCCAGACCACCAGCAGTAGCGTCAGCGATTCACCAAAGGCGAACAGCACATTCAAAACACCGGTGGCGAAAAGGCCAATGCCCATAAATGCGCGTTGTCCGTGGCTGTCGTGCCACAGTCCGGCGGTAAATTTCGACAGACCATAGGTCAGGTAAAACAGCGATCCCAACAGACCGATATCACTTTTATCCAGTCCCAGATCCATTTGCAGTGCCGGGAGCACGTAGTTAACGCTTTTGCGCGTTAGGTAAAACGCCGCGTACCCGATGACCATGCACATCAGCAGCTGTGGACGCAGCGTCCGGTATTGTTGGTTGATGTCGGTACGCATAGCCGTCTCCGTTTTGCTGACTATAAGAAAGTGAAATCGAAAGGGGATGAGAGAAAGTCCAGAGTGGCTAAGACTTTTTCCTGGTTAGCGGCTGATTTGTTGCAAATTTGTGGGCAGGTTAACAATTACCCGCGTGCCGCTGTTCGATTCGAGCGTCAGCTCGCCGCCGAGCGCGCTGACCCGCTCACGCATTCCCTGGATACCGAAACCGGGAATTTTTTCCGGTAGAATGCCCACGCCGTTGTCCGTGACTTCCAGCAACAGGCAGTGATCCCGTTGGCGCAGCGCAATCGACACTTCGCTGGCGTCGGCATGTTTACAGACGTTATTGAGTAACTCCTGCAACAGACGGTACAGCGTAAAGCGCACCGTTTCATTTTCAGGCGTATTTGCCAGTCGGTAATCAAACCGGCAGTGAATACCACGTTCGGCAAAGGCAAATTCATTCACCAGATGGTGCAGCGCATCTTTAAAAGACAGCTCGTCAAGCGCGGGTGGGCGTAGCTGGCGCAGTAGCTGGCGGGTCGAGTGGTGGATACGCCGGGCAAGATCGTTGATCTGATTTGCCGCGTCGAGCGTTTGCTCAGGACCCTGCGAACGTTTAACCAGTTGAGACTGAATTTGAATGGCGGTGATGTTCTGACCAATTTCATCATGCAGTTCCCTAGCCAGGTTTTTGCGCGTGTTTTCTTCCGTGCGGATCAGTTGTTCGGTCAGCGCGCGTCGCGCCGCCAGTTCGCTTTCCAGACGCTGGCGATAATGGTGCAGGTTTTGCGCCAGATGCTGCTGGCGGCTGATGGCGATCCCCAGCCCTATGCCGAGCAGCGCCTGGGTGGCGAGGAAAATCTCCAGCTCCAGTAAATTACTGAACCCGACGCCGATTTGCCGGGCGATGGTGATCATCATACTGCCGAGCAATCCGGACAACACGCCGCCCTGCCAGCCAAATTTCCACGCCATCACCACGTTCGGTAAGAACACCACGATCAGCAGCAGGCGCTCGATCTCCGGCGACAGCACCATCTGGGTGCCGATGCCAATAATAAAAAACAGGCTGCACCAGATGATAAGTGAGGTGCGCAGCGGGGGATTGGTGGTATCCAATCCGAGCAAATGATAGCGGTGCTGCTGGCGCAGAAATTCATAGATCAGATAGACAAACGGGGTGAGCAGCACGCCGCCGGTAAACGATGCCAGCCCAATCAACATCGCCGGGCTTTGGATAAACGGTGAAAGCAGGGCGGTATTGAGCAATGAAGTGATCGTCACCGCGGCCAGCAGCAGCGTTAAGCGCTGCCAGTAAAGCGGGAAGCGGTGCCAGTATGACTGACCGATACTGGCCGGTATCAGGCTTATCAGCGGTGCGGCCAGCAGAAGATAACCGTTGAGTAACTGTTCGTTGTGCAGCCAGAACAGGATCAATACCGGCGGCAATACCAGCGCGGGCCAGTAGCGGCGAGACAGCAGGATCAATAGCGCGAGATACACGCCATGCGGCAGAAATAATGCCGCCTGCTGACCATTGTGGGTCAGGTAAAAACCTAACGTCCACAGCATTAGCCAGCCCGAACCCCAGGCCAGCAGAATAAACAGAGAAATAACCCAATGACGAAGGTTACGCGACATTAATGCCCCGTCAGCAACTGGTGGTCGAGGGCAAAATGCACCAGATCGATGGTGCTGTGGCATTGCAGCTTGCCCAGTACATTCGCGCGGTGGACGTGGACCGTTTTATGGCTGAGGTCGAGCTTGAAGGCGATCTCTTTTACGCTGTCGCCTTTGACCAACAGCTCAAACACTTCGCGCTCGCGTGGGGTCAGTACTTCCAGTACCTGTGCGGGCTGTTCGCCGCCGCGTAGCGCCCGCAGCGCATCGGCGCACAGGTAATGCCCGCCCATACCGACCGATCGTACTGCCTGCACCAGTTCCTCTGGTCCGCAGCGTTTGGTCAGGTAGCCACTGGCCCCGGCATCCAGCGCGCTTTGTACAAACGTCGGCGCGTCATAAATACTGAGAATAATGGCGCGAAAGCCGGGTTTTTGCGCCCGCAGACGTTTTAGCAGACTCAGACCATTTTCATCCGGCATGGCGATATCCATGACTGCAACATTGACGTCCTCGCGCAGTAATGCCGGCCAGGCCTCTGCCGCGCTGCTGTACTGGCCGATAACGGCGAGATCCTCTTCGAGACCGAGTAATTGCGCAAAACCGGAACGCACCACCACATGGTCGTCCACCAGCACAACATGAATCATGATATTGCTCTTTTGCCTGACAAGAATATCTATGATGCCTGCCAGCGCCACGCTGGCAATCATCCAGACGCAGTTATGTAACGAATGTAACAAAATTGCAATAATTTGCCGGGTGTTGTAGGCCGGATAAGGCGCTTGCGCCGCCATCCGGCAACAGTGCCTGATGGCGCTGCGCTTATCAGGCCTACGTTCTGTAATGAGCGAAATTGCTAACCATTGCCGCTTTTTTTCTAAAAACGCTTTGTTCTTAGCCAGAATTTTTAATTCCTTTATCAAATTGTGCCGCAACGAAATACTGCCTCCATAACAAGACAGGAGAGCAGACAATCATGGCTATTTCATCGCGTAACGCACTTCTCGGTGCACTGGCATTCATCGCATTTCAGGCCCAGGCGGTGAACGTCACCGTCGCCTATCAGACCTCCGCTGAACCGGCCAAAGTGGCGCAGGCGGATAACACCTTTGCTAAAGAGAGCGGGGCCACCGTTGACTGGCGCAAATTCGACAGCGGCGCGAGCATCGTGCGTGCGCTGGCTTCCGGCGATGTGCAGATTGGCAATCTCGGCTCCAGCCCGCTGGCGGTCGCTGTCAGTCAGCAGGTGCCGATTGAGGTTTTCCTGCTGGCATCAAAACTTGGCAATTCTGAAGCGCTGGTGGTGAAGAAAAATATCAGTAAACCGCAAGATTTAGTGGGTAAACGCGTTGCGGTGCCGTTTATCTCCACTACCCATTACAGCCTGTTGGCGGCGCTAAAACACTGGGGCATCAAGCCCGGTCAGGTGGAGATTGTGAACCTGCAGCCGCCGGCGATTATTGCCGCATGGCAGCGCGGGGATATTGACGGCGCGTACGTCTGGGCTCCTGCGGTCAATGCACTGGAAAAAGACGGCAAGGTGTTAACCGACTCATCGCAGGTTGGCGAGTGGGGCGCACCGACGCTGGACGTGTGGGTGGTGCGCAAAGATTTTGCCGAGAAGCATCCTGAGGTGGTGAAAGCCTTTGCCAAAAGCGCGATTGATGCGCAGCAACCTTATATCGCTAATCCCGATGAGTGGCTGAAGCAGCCGGAGAATATCAGCAAATTGTCGCGTTTAAGCGGCGTGCCGGAAGCGGATGTGCCGGGACTGGTGAAAGGTAACACTTACCTGACGCCGCAACAGCAGACTGCCGAACTGACCGGACCGGTGAACAAAGCGATTATCGACACCGCGCAGTTCCTCAAAGAGCAGGGCAAAGTCCCCGCCGTCGCGACAGATTACAGCCAGTACGTTACCGATCGCTTCGTGCAATAAAAGGAGGCGCTGATGCTGCAAATCTCTCACCTCGCAGCCAGCTACGGTGGAAAACCGGTGCTGGATGATATCAACCTGACGCTTGATAGCGGCGAACTGCTGGTGGTACTCGGGCCTTCCGGCTGCGGCAAAACCACGCTGCTAAATCTGATTGCCGGGTTTGTGCCGTATCAGCACGGCAGCATTACGCTGTCAGGTAAGAAGGTGGAAGGTCCGGGCGCGGAACGCGGGGTGGTATTCCAGAACGAAGGTCTGCTGCCCTGGCGTAACGTGCAGGATAATGTGGCCTTTGGTCTGCAACTGGCAGGGGTAGAGAAAGTGCAGCGTCAGCGTATCGCCCAGGAGATGTTGCAGAAAGTAGGGTTGGACGGTGCAGGAAAACGTTTTATCTGGCAGCTTTCTGGCGGCCAGCGCCAGCGTGTTGGTATTGCCCGGGCGCTGGCGGCCAATCCACAGCTCCTGCTGCTCGATGAACCGTTTGGTGCGCTCGACGCGTTTACCCGCGAGCAGATGCAAACTCTGCTGCTGAAGTTGTGGCATGAGACGGGTAAACAGGTGCTGTTGATTACGCACGATATTGAAGAAGCGGTGTTTATGGCGACAGAGCTGGTATTGCTGTCGCCAGGCCCGGGCCGGGTACTGGAGCGTCTGCCGCTGAATTTCGCCCGGCGCTTTGTGGCTGGAGAGTCGAGTCGCAGCATTAAGTCCGATCCGAAGTTTATCGCCATGCGCGAATACGTGCTAAGTCGCGTCTTTGCGCAACGGGAGGTATTTTCATGAGCGTGGTGATTAATGATAAACCCCGTCGCCAGCGCGCGCTCAACTGGCGCTGGCCGTTCTCGCGGCAGATTACCTTAAGCCTTGGTACGCTGGCCGTCATTCTGGCGGTGTGGTGGACGGTGGCAGCGTTGCAACTAATCAGCCCGCTGTTTTTGCCGCCGCCAGGGCAGGTTTTGCAAAAACTGCTCGTTATTGCCGGGCCACAGGGATTTATGGATGCCACGCTGTGGCAACATTTGGCAGCGAGCCTGGCGCGAATTGTTATCGCCCTGCTGGCCGCCGTGCTGCTGGGCGTCCCGGTTGGGATCGCGATGGGTCTGAGCCCGACGATGCGCGGCATTCTCGATCCGATCATTGAATTATACCGTCCGGTTCCGCCACTGGCCTATTTACCGCTGATGGTGATCTGGTTTGGTATTGGTGAAACCTCCAAGATCTTGCTGATCTACCTGGCGATTTTCGCGCCTGTTGCGATGTCGGCGCTGGCCGGTGTCCGCAGCGCGCAGCAGGTAAGAGTACGCGCCGCACAATCACTAGGGGCCAGCCGTGCGCAGGTGTTGTGGTTTGTTATTTTACCCGGTGCATTGCCGGAAATACTCACCGGGCTGCGCATCGGGCTGGGTGTCGGCTGGTCAACGCTGGTGGCCGCAGAGCTGATTGCCGCCACGCGAGGTTTGGGTTTTATGGTCCAGTCCGCCGGTGAATTTCTGGCAACGGATGTGGTGCTGGCGGGGATCGCGGTAATTGCCGTTATCGCCTTTATTTTAGAACTGGGTCTGCGCGCGCTTCAACGTCGTCTGACGCCCTGGCATGGAGAAGTACAATGAGTGAACGTCTGAGCATTACCCCGCTGGGGCCGTATATTGGCGCACAAATCACCGGTGCGGATTTGGCGCGCCCGCTGAGCGATAACCAGTTTGAGCAGCTTTATCACGCCGTACTGCGTCACCAGGTGGTGTTTCTGCGTGAGCAGGTGATTACGCCGCAACAGCAGCGTGCGCTGGCGCTGCGTTTTGGCGATCTGCATATTCACCCGGTCTATCCGCATGCCGAAGGAGTAGAAGAAATTATCGTGCTGGATACCCATAACGATAATCCGCCGGATAACGACAACTGGCACACCGATGTCACCTTTATCGACACGCCGCCTGCCGGGGCGATTTTAGCGGCGAAAGAGCTGCCATCAACCGGGGGCGACACCCTGTGGACCAGCGGGATTGCCGCTTATGAAGCGCTCTCTGAGCCGTTTCGTCAGTTGCTGAGCGGCCTGCGGGCAGAGCATGATTTCCGTAAATCATTTCAGGAGTACAAATACCGTAAGACGGAAGAAGAGCACCAGCGCTGGCTGGACGCGGTGGCCAAACATCCCCCGTTACTGCATCCGGTGGTGCGCACGCATCCGGTAAGCGGTAAACAGGCGCTGTTTGTGAACGAGGGATTTACCACGCGGATTGTGGATGTCACGGAGAAAGAGAGCGAAGCGCTACTCGGGTTCCTGTTTGCGCATGTCACTAAACCAGAGTTTCAGGTGCGCTGGCGCTGGCAGCCTGATGATGTGGCGATTTGGGATAACCGCGTGACGCAACATTACGCCAATGCGGATTATCTGCCGCAGCGGCGCATTATGCATCGGGCCACGATTTTAGGGGATAAGCCGTTCTATCGTGCGTCGTGAGTTCCTGACCGGTGCCGATTGTGGGCCGGATAAGCGTAGCGCCATCCGACACCGTGCCGGATGGCGGCGTAAACACCTTATCCGGTCTACAAACCTAAATGCGGTCCGATATACCGCTGGTAGCGATTTGCCTTCAGATACGTTAAATCCACCAGTACCAGACCATCCACGCAGTTGTTAAAGTCCGGGTCGCTGCCAAAGTCGATAAACTGTACGCCACCTGGCTCGCACACTTCGGAATATTGCTTGTAGAGTGGTGGAATACCACAACCAAGGTTGCCGAGCAGCGACTTCAGCCGCGTCAGGTCTTCACTGTAATTTTCCCCGCCAAACTGCGCCAGTGCGTCGGGTAACGAGGCCGGGTACGGTCGGCGTGACTCCGCCAGCGGATGTGTTGCCGGAAACCACAGGCGATAAAAGGCAACCAGCAAATCGCGGGCCGAAGGCGGTAGCCCACCAGAAATAGAAACCGGGCCAAACAGGTAGCGATAGTGTGGATGGCGCGCCAGATACGCGCCGATACCGGACCACAGATAGTCCAGGCCGCGGCGTCCCCAGTAGCGTGGCTGAATAAAGCTGCGCCCCAGCTCAATGCCGTGCTGGAGGATATCGTCCATCCGTTCGTCGTAATGAAACAGGCTATAGCTGTAAATGCCGTCCAGCCCGCGCTTTTCCATCTGTAGGGCGGTCGGCATAAAGCGGTAGGCACCGACGATCTCCAAATCGTCTTCATCCCACAGGATCAGATGCAGGTAGTCATCGTCGTAACTGTCGATGTCGCGGCGTTTGCCGCTACCTTCGCCTACCGCGCGGAAGGCGATTTCCCGCAGACGGCCCAGCTCACGTAGCAACGGAACCTCTTCCTGACTATTACGCTGCCATAGATAGATAACCTTACCGTCTGCTGTACGCCCCAGGCACTCGGCCTGGTGTAGCTCGCGCTTGAGCAGGGCACGGGGTTCCGGGCGAGCGATCGCGCTTTCGGTTTTAAAGACGCCCGGCCGTCCTTTTCCCAGTAGCTGAACGTGTCGGTAGCACTTGTCTGTCATTTCTCGCGGCGTAGTTTGCGGGTTGCACCATGTCGTCCACGCAATTTGCTCGCCAAAGGTCACCGGCAGGTTGCTGTTCCGGCGGCGAAACATCTGCTGCATTAACAACAGCATCGGCAGGTTTTGCGATACCAGTGCGCTGGCATAAAACAGCGTACTGTTGCGTGCCTCAATCCACGCAGGTAAGAGCGGTGCACGGTATTTGGCGGCGAGCTTAATAAAGCCGGAGTGCCATTTTTTATCGTGAATGCCGCGCCGGGTTATGCGCGAAACTTCACCGGCCGGGAAGAAGATCAGCACACCGCCGTTTTGCAACTGTCGATCCATCAGCTGTAGCGCTGCTTTAGCGGTGCGGCCATTGATATTATCCACCGGAATAAACAGCGAACTGAGCGGTTCGAGATGAGTGAGCATGCGGTTGGTGACGACTTTAACATCGCGGCGAACGCGAGAAACGGCGTACAGCAGGGCCAGGCCGTCGAGTGTGCCGGTAGGGTGGTTGGCGATGATAACCAGCGGCCCTTGTTCGGGAATTTGTTCCAGACTACGGACCGGAATTTGACAGTGAATGTTGAGATGCTCCAGCACCTGTTCGACGGTATCTAACCCTTTCAGATGGCGGTGACGAGCGGCAAACTGTTGGAATTCCTCTTCATGTAACAGTTTTCTCAGCACTTTTTTTTGCCACGGGGCGGGCCTCGCCTCTGGCCACAGGTCGTCGATGACATTGTCGAGACTAAACATAGCGGCTCCTCCTCTGTCCTTTTGTGACAGTAGAAGGGCGATGTGTCGGTTAGATGGCGGTTTTGTGACGTTTTATGATAAAACGCCCCGCAGTGCGGGGCGTTGAAAGGAATTAACGCAGGATTTTTTTCTCAGCCAGATCGAGTGCGAAGTAGCTGAAAATCAGATCCGCGCCAGCGCGCTTGATCGAGCCTAAGCTTTCCAGCACCACTTTATCTTCATCTACAGCACCCGCCATCGCCGCGAATTTGATCATCGCGTATTCACCGCTGACCTGATAAGCGCCAATCGGCAGATCGGTGCGCTCGCGGATATCACGCAGAATATCGAGGTATGCGCCAGCCGGTTTGACCATCAGGCAGTCTGCGCCCTGGGCTTCATCCAGCAGCGATTCGCGAATCGCTTCCCGACGGTTCATCGGGTTCATCTGATAGGTTTTACGATCGCCTTTCAGCGCGGTGCCTGCGGCTTCACGGAACGGGCCGTAGAAAGAAGAAGCAAATTTGGTGGAGTAGGACATGATCGCCGTATCGGTGAAGCCCGCGGCGTCCAGCGCCTGGCGAATCGCCTGCACCTGGCCGTCCATCGCGGCGGAAGGCGCGATGAAGTCAGCACCCGCTGCGGCAGCAACCACCGCCTGCTTGCCAAGATTGGCCAGGGTTAAATCGTTATCCACGCCGTGCTCGCATAATACGCCGCAGTGACCGTGCGAGGTGTATTCACAGAAGCAGGTATCGGACATGACAATCATTTCCGGCACGGTCTGCTTACAGATACGCGACATGCGCGCCACCAGACCGTCTTCTTTCCATGCATCGCTGCCGGTGTCATCGGTGTGGTGGGAAATACCGAAGGTCATGACTGAGCGGATGCCTGCATTAGCAATGCGTTCAATTTCGCGTGCCAGATGCTTCTCTGGAATGCGCATCACGCCAGGCATGGCCTCGATGGCTTTGTAATCGTCGAGTTCTTCTTCAACAAAGATCGGCAACACCAGGTCATTTAAGCTCAGTGTTGTCTCTTCAAACATAGCGCGCAGCGCAGGTGATTTGCGCAGGCGGCGAGGGCGTTGGATTAGGTCTGTCATGGTATGCCTGATGTTTGTGAAATCGAAGGCCGTAGTATACCCGAACCTGAGGGCGGGTGGTTTACGAAAGTTGGCTTTATATTTGGATTTCCCGTGGCGAAAGGCTGAATCATTAGAGCAATTTATTTATATTCATTATTTTGTTTGTTTTTGTTTTTATTATTTTAAATGTTGATGGATTTATTTGTTTATCACGTAACATAACTCTCGCCTATTTATTTTTTATTTGTTTGAGTATTGGGTGGATTATTTGATAATTATATGCGTTAGATGTTGTGTGTTTTATATCTTGTTGAAAATATTTGTGTTTTTGTTTTATTGTTAAGACCTGGTTAATTCATGATGTTGTCCGATTTCGGACAGTGAGCAAAGAATAATTGAACCTTTCCGTTGTGAAACAGCATAATCGGCCCTGCGAAACATAAAATGTTTTCTTTGCATTGATAATTGATGGATCAACTATATTACGTCCCTGAGGAGGGATGACAAATGCACACTTGGAAAAAGAAACTCGTAGTCTCACAATTAGCATTAGCCTGCACTCTGGCAATCACTTCTCAGGCAAATGCTTCTACTTATGATACCTTTGGCTATGTAGATACCACCGAATCAATTTACAGTGATTCTGATTATCTGACATATGGCGGTTATGTTTATAACACGTCTGCCACTGACAGCGGCTATTATGACACCGTTTTCTCCGGTGACACCGTGAATGGCGTAATTTCTACCTATTACCTGAACTATGATGATTATGTAGCAGGTACCGCAAATACTGTGAGTCTTAATAACTCCACAGTGCATGGTATGATTACGTCAAAGCAGGTTCCTGGTTTCGGCGATGCTGCCACAGCGCACGACTGGATTGATGGTGATATCTTTACTCTGAATATTAATCACTCAAATATTGATGATGACTATGAAGGTTTTTATTTCACTGACACCTATCTGGATGCTGACGGCAAAACCGTCAAGTCAGACAACTACGAATACTCCGTTGCTAACTTGGGTACTGCAGTAACGTTGGACGTTGAAAGCAACATTAATATCAGCAACAACTCTCGCGTTGCGGGTATTACCCTGGAGCAGAACGACACCACGAATATTGCGTATACAACTGGCGCGACTCAGTGGGATAACAATATCACCGTTAATGACTCTACTGTAACTTCTGGTTCCTGGAATGAAGAAGAACAGCAGGGCGGTCATTTCGGTAACTCCGTTGAACCAAGTGATTACGGCAGCACAACTGGCATTTATACTCACAGCAATGACAACGCCTTAGAGTTTGATGATGGTGTTTCCGATTACCGTATGGTAAACAACGTTACTTTCAACAACTCGCAGTTGATGGGTGATGTTTATTTCAGCAGTACATGGAATGTCGATTTTGATCCTGATGGCCATCCGACCACTACTGACTCCAATATCTATACCCATGGTGGTTGGGCAGATGATGATCAGAACGTCGATCACCTGACGCTGACGCTGAATAATTCCAAATGGGTGGGTGGTGCATGGATCGACTACGAGCAAATTAGCCCATATTCCTTCTATGACGTAGCAGCGAATAGCTTGGATCCAGATGCAACACATTATGATAATTGGGGCCGTGTAGACAGTGCTGCATCGTTCCAGAGTGGTGTGTTTGATGTCGTTCTGAACAACGGTTCAGAGTGGGATGTTGCGAAAGAGTCTCGTATCGATACCCTAACGGCAGATAACTCCAAGGTTGATGTTGCTAATGGTGTTGCACTGACCTCTGACACTATCGCGCTGAACAATGCTTCTGCACTGAACATTGGCGAAGATGGTCAAGTTAGTACCGATCATTTAACTATCAATAGCTTCAGTACCGTAACTTTAGCTGATGATGTCGCCAGTGATTGGAGCAATAATGCACTGAATGCCAATACTATTACCGTGACTAACGGTGGTGTGCTGGATGTGCAGACCAGCAATACTGATGCTGCGAGCGTATTTACTACTGATACTCTGGAGCTGACCAGCGGCAACTATGTTGATAATGGCAACCGTGTTGTTTCTGGTGTCTTCGATATTAATAGTAATGACTATATCCTGAATGCCGACCTGGTGAACGATCGTACCTGGGATACCACTCAGGCTAACTATGGTTACGGTACTATCGCAATGAACTCTGACGGTCACCTGACCGTTAACGGTAACGGCGATATTAACAACGTTGATACCACGACCACTAACCAGAGCGGTGAAGCGGATAACAGCTCTGTTGACAACGTTGCGGCTGCAACCGGTAACTATAAAGTGCGTATCGACAACGCGACCGGCGCTGGCTCTGTTGCTGATTACAAAGGCAAAGAGCTGATCTACGTTAACGATGTGAATACCACTGCAACCTTCTCTGCAGCTAACAAAGCTGACTTGGGTGCTTACACCTATCAGGCACAGCAGCAGGGTAACACCGTTGTTCTGCAGCAGATGGAGCTGACCGACTACGCGAACATGGCGCTGAGCATCCCGTCTGCTAACACCAATATCTGGAACCTGGAACAAGACACCGTTGGTACTCGTCTGACTAACGCACGTCATGGTCTGGTTGATAACGGTGGCGCATGGGTAAGCTACTTCGGTGGTAGCTTCGATGCGGATAACGGCACCATCAACTACGATCAGGATGTTAACGGCATCATGGTCGGTGTTGATTCAAAAATTGATGGTAACAACGCCAAGTGGATTGTCGGTGCAGCAGCAGGCTTCGCGAAAGGTGATATGAGCGACCGTACCGGTCAGGTGGATCAGGACAGCCAGACTGCCTACATCTACTCTTCTGCTCACTTTGCCAACAACATCTTTGTTGACGGTAACTTAAGCTACTCCCACTTCAATAACGATCTGTCTGCTAACATGAGCAACGGTCAGTATGTCGATGGCAGCACCTCTGCTGATGCCTGGGGCTTTGGCTTGAAACTGGGTTATGACCTGAAACTGGGTGATGCTGGCTACGTAACGCCTTACGGTAGCGTATCCGGTCTGTTCCAGTCTGGTGATGACTATAAGCTGAGTAACGACATGAAAGTTGATGGTCAGTCTTATGACAGCATGCGTTATGAACTGGGTGTAGATGCAGGTTATACCTTCGCCTACAGCGACGACCAGGCGCTGACCCCGTACTTCAAACTGGCCTACGTTTACGACGATTCTAATAACGATGCTGACGTAAACGGTGACTCTATCGACAACGGCGTAGAAGGTTCTGCGGTACGTGTTGGACTGGGTACTCAGTTCAGCTTTACCAAAAATTTCAGTGCGTACACCGATGCTAACTACCTCGGCGGAGGTGATGTCGATCAAGACTGGTCTGCAAATGTAGGTGTTAAATATACCTGGTAAGAGCCTTTTTGCAGAGAAAATAAGGTAACTTACTCGTAATAATGCCCGTCACGGATTTGACGGGCATTTACTGCAAGGAGTGCGCACATGCTATCTACAAATAAACCGCTGGTGGAATTTGGGATGTTGGATAAATGTTTGTCTAAGTATGGCGAACATTTCGAATGTGATAGTAAAAAACAAATTATATATTCCCATGATATAGATGGTGATGACACTTTTATTATTTTAAGTGGTGTTGTTTCCCTGCGTAGAGGGGAAAACGTGCTGGTCGGGATTGCACAGGCGCCTTTTATTATGGGCCTTTCTGATGGCGTGATGAAAACAGATGTACAATACAGATTAATGACCGAAAGTAATTGTACGGGATATCATCTTCCTGCCTCACAAACAATTAATATCATTGAACAATACCAGCTTTGGCGGGAAGCTTTTTGCTGGCTGGCATGGCAAAACGCCATGCTCGAATTGCGCGATCTGCAGTTGATCGGTAACAACTCCTACGATCAGATTCGCGCGACGTTGATCTCCATGACGAAATGGGACGAGGTTCTGCGTTCGCGTATCGGCGTCATGAACTATATTCACCAACGTACACGAATTTCACGCTCAGTTGTCGCTGAGGTTCTCGCAGCATTGCGTAAAGGTGGATATATTGAAATGAATAAAGGCAAACTGGTGAGTATTAACCGTTTGCCTTTTGAGTATTGAATCAGGAGGCGGGGATCACTTGCGGTTTGTTGCCGCTCAGTTCGCTCACCAGATTGTTGATCCCGTCGCTCATATTGGTAAAGCGGGTCAGCGGGGAGCGGGTTACCACGACAAAGGCCCCGATGTTTTGCTGTGGGATCATCGCCATATAAGTAATGAAGCCACCGCCGCCACCGGTTTTTTGAATAATTCCTGGACGCCCATTCTTCGGCGCCATATAGACCCAGCCCAAACCTAGCGCATCGGCTCTGCCCGGAACATCCATCCCTATCACTTTGGTTAACTGCGTACGCTGATAAATCAGCGTCTGCATCCGGTCGGCCTGCTGGCTACGATGATAAAAATCAGAGGAGAGATACTGTTGCATCCAGCGCATCATATCGCCGGGCGTAGAATAGACGCCGCCGCTGCCCATGGCCGCCAGCGTATTGTTACACGGGCTGGCGCCTTTTTCCGCGACCATCAGGCGTGCGCACTGATCGGGGGACGGGGTAAAGGTGGTGTCTTTCATCCCGAGCGGTCGGGTGATTTTCTCTTCAAACAACTGCGGATAAGGTTTGCCGGACGCGGTTCCCAGCGCATCGGCCAGCAGGTCAAACGCCAGGTTCGAATAGGAAGCCTGCGAGCCAGGTGCGGCTTTTAGCGTTGCGGTAGAGAGATAGCTCCAGCGCTGTTCGCGAGTCGGCCAGACAAAGACCGGGCGTTTTGCCGCGCCGCCAGGCTGCTCGCGTGGCAGTGCGCTGGTGTGCGTCGCCAGATTCACCAGCGTGATAGGCGTTCCCTGATATGTCGGAACGCGTGCGCCTGGTGGTGCATATTTACTCAATGGATCGTTGAGTTTTACTGTGCCCTGATCGAGTAATTTTACTAACATTTCGCTGGTCATTAATTTGGTCAACGACGCGATGCGAATAACGGAATCCAACTGCGGGTGAACATTATTGCCGGGGCGCGTTTCACCAAAGCTACGAAACACGCGCTGATTACCATCAATCACCACAAGCGCCATCCCCGTAGCGCCGCTGCCGTAGAAAATATGATCGGCATACCGGTCGACGATGTCAGAGGCAAAGACGGGATCGGTTATAGGCTGTGCCGCCTGGACAGATGTCAATGACGCCGCACACAGCGCGGCAGAAAAAAGCAGACTACGTTTCAACGGTGGTGTCCATGAGTTAGAGGAAATAAAAGATGACGTGCGTATGCGTATTTATACTACTCGTTGGCATATTGCAAAGCGCTTATCAGCCAATGATAGTGGGAAAAACGTAACGATGAGTAAACGTGGGCTTTTCCCGGAGAGTGGATGTTCGCTTTTGTGATCTCACGCTGCAATAATCTGAACATGCCGGAGCGCTGTCGGTGTGAAAACCGCAGAAACAATTCTACAAAACCAGATAGCGAACTAAGTGCGCCGGTTCTGGTCACAATTGTCGGTTTCAGCTTGTGTTTATTGGGCGTAAGCCGTCTTGCCGCGGTAAACCACCGTGGCAAATGCACAGCAGTCGTCATAACGATAAGAAGTTAGCAGGAGAGCACTATGTTTAAGTCTTTTTTCCCAAAGCCGGGGCCGTTCTTTATTTCGGCATTTATTTGGGCACTGGTCGCTGTTGTATTTTGGCAGGCTGGTGGGGGAGCCTGGGTTGCACAGATTACCGGCGCATCGGGGGATGTACCGATTAGCGCGGCGCGATTCTGGTCACTGGATTATCTGATTTTTTATGCGTACTACATTCTGTGCGTTGGCGTGTTTGCGCTGTTCTGGTTTATCTACAGTCCGCACCGCTGGCAGTACTGGTCGATACTCGGTACCTCGTTGATTATCTTCGTCACCTGGTTTCTGGTTGAAGTCGGCGTCGCCGTCAATGCGTGGTATGCCCCGTTCTACGACCTGATTCAAACCGCACTCAGCACACCGCATAAGGTGAAAATTGAGCAGTTCTATCAGGAAGTGGGGATCTTTCTCGGGATTGCGCTGATAGCCGTCGTCATTGGCGTGATGAACAACTTCTTCGTCAGTCATTACGTCTTCCGCTGGCGTACCGCGATGAACGAACATTATATGGCGCACTGGCAGCATCTGCGTCATATCGAAGGTGCGGCGCAGCGTGTGCAGGAAGACACCATGCGTTTCGCTTCCACGCTGGAAGACATGGGCGTGAGTTTTATTAACGCGATTATGACGCTGATTGCCTTTTTGCCGGTACTGGTTACGCTTTCTGCGCATGTCCCGGATCTGCCGATTGTTGGACATATTCCTTACGGTCTGGTGATTGCTGCGATTGTCTGGTCGTTGATGGGGACCGGGCTGCTGGCCGTGGTGGGGATCAAACTGCCTGGGCTGGAGTTCAAAAATCAGCGGGTGGAAGCGGCGTACCGTAAAGAGCTGGTGTACGGTGAAGATGATGGTAATCGCGCGACGCCGCCGACGGTTCGCGAGCTGTTCCACGCGGTGCGTCAAAACTACTTTCGCCTCTATTTTCACTATATGTACTTCAATATCGCCCGTATCCTTTACCTGCAGGTTGATAACGTTTTCGGCTTGTTCCTGCTGTTTCCATCGATTGTTGCCGGTACGATTACGCTCGGTCTGATGACGCAAATCACCAACGTGTTTGGTCAGGTACGCGGCTCGTTCCAGTATTTGATTAATTCGTGGACAACGCTGGTTGAGCTGATGTCTATCTATAAGCGTCTGCGCAGCTTCGAACGTGAACTGGATGGTCAGGAAATTCAGGCTGTTACCCATACGCTTAGCTAACAAAAGGAGATGTTATGCCGACGGTTTCCCGTCTTTACCCCTGGTCTGGTCTGGCGGCGTTGGTGCTGGTGGGGTGTAGTAGCCAACCCGCGCAGCCATTAAAGAAAGGGGAGAAAGCTGTCGATGTGGCGAGCGTGGTGCGGCAAAAAATGCCTGCCAGTGTGAAAGACCGGGACGCGTGGGCGCAGGACCTGGCGAAAACGTTTGAAAGCCAGAAGCTGGCGCCGACGGTTGAAAATATCTGTTCGGTGCTGGCCGTGGCACAGCAGGAGTCCAACTATCAGGCCGATCCGGTTGTCCCGAATTTAAGCAAAATAGCCTGGAAAGAGATTGACCGTCGCGCCGAGCGTATGCATATCCCGGTGTTTTTGGTTCATACCGCACTGAAGATTAACTCGCCAAATGGGAAAAGCTACAGCGAGCGTCTGGATTCAGTGAAGACGGAAAAGCAGCTTAGCGCCATTTTTGATGATTTCATCAATATGGTGCCGATGGGACAGACGTTGTTTGGTTCGCTCAACCCGGTGCATACCGGGGGGCCGATGCAGGTTAGCATTGCGTTTGCCGAACAGCATACTTCCGGGTATCCGTGGAAAATGGAAGGAACGGTACGTCAGGAAGTCTTTACCCTGCGCGGCGGACTCTGGTTCGGCACGTATCACTTGCTGAATTACCCGGCGAACTATAGCGCGCCTGTCTTCCGTTTCGCGGATTTTAATGCGGGATGGTATGCCAGCCGTAATGCGGCGTTTCAGAATGCCGTCAGCAAAGCCAGTGGTGTGAAGCTGGCGCTGGATGGGGATTTGATTCTCTACAACAGCAAAGAACCGGGTAAAACGGAGTTGGCGGTACGCAAGCTTGCCGGGAAGCTGGGGATGAGTGAGAGCGATATCCATCGTCAGTTGCAAAAAGGCGACAGCCTGGCCTTCGAGGAGACTGCGCTGTACGAGAAGATGTATAAGCTGGCGGAAGCGAAGGCAGGAAAAACGTTACCACGGGAAATGCTGCCAGGTATTCAACTGGAAAGCCCGAAGATTACGCGTAATTTGACCACGGCATGGTTTGCTAAACGCGTGGACGATCGTCGGGCGAAGTGTATGGGTCAGTCATCGTTGTGATGACGATGGCGCCAGCGCACCGCCGCCGCGATGACGCCAAGGATAAGGCTGCCTGTGAGGAAGGGAATCAGTCCAAACAGGGTGCCGACGCCTAAGCCAATTTCAACGCGTGGGCGTCCGGTCTCTTGCATCTGTAGCTGCATCAGTTCTTCATAGATACCGGGCGCATGGGCTAACAGATTTAAAACCTGAGCCCCGGCCCAGAAGCAAAACAGCACAAAAACGGCATACGCAATGTTTCCGGGCAGAGAGGAGGTATCTCGATGCTTGCCCTTAAACAGGGATTTTGAGAGCGTAAAATCAGCCATAGGGACCTCCAGAGATATCCTGCGTTGTCGATGCCATACCAGTAACTGACAGTGAGTCTGACAGGTGATCGGGATTGTCAATATCAGAATGATGGTAATTTCAGGTAGAGATTATTCCTGGATTTTGGTTTTTTGTTGAACGTCACAAATATGTAACCTTAAGTTAAATTGATTCACATTTAAGAATTTCCGCACAGGACACAGACGCCCGCAGGGAAATGTGCGAGGATGCTGTTCAACGCTGAACTTCCACCGGAGCTGTTATGAACCTGCCTGTAAAAATTCGCCGCGACTGGCATTATTACGCGTTTGCCATTGGGCTGATCTTTATTCTGAATGGCGTGGTGGGATTATTGGGTTTTGAAGCGAAAGGATGGCAAACCTATGCGGTGGGGCTGGTTACGTGGGTGATTAGCTTTTGGCTAGCGGGACTTATTATTCGCCGCCGCGCCGATGAGGATGAAGATGTCAAGGATGCCCAATAGTTATCGGGCATCCTGTCTGCTTTTACATGCTGGTTTTCAGCGCGCTATCGGCAGCGTGGCGCTCCAGCGCCAGCTCGATCAGACGTGTGATCAGATCGGTATAGCTTAAGCCGCTGGCCTGCCACAGTTTGGGATACATACTGATGTTGGTAAAGCCCGGCAGCGTGTTGATCTCGTTGATCACCACGTCATTCTCTGCGGTCAGGAACACATCCACCCGCGCCATCCCGGCGCAACCCAGCGTCTGGTAAGCCTGAATAGCGATCTCACGGATCTTGTCGTTAATTTCTGGGGCAATCGCCGCCGGAACCACGACTTTGGCCCCGTTATCGTCAATATATTTGGTATCGTACGCGTAAAAATCACTGTTCAGCACGATCTCGCCACAGGTACTGGCCTGCGGATGATCGTTGCCCAGCACCGCGCATTCTATTTCGCGACCTTTGATCCCTTGCTCGACCACAACTTTATGATCGAATTCAAATGCCAGCGCGATGGCCTGGTTGTACTGTGCTTCACTGGTCACTTTACTGACGCCAACGGACGACCCCTGGTTGGCCGGTTTCACAAACAGCGGCAGGCCCAGGCGGGACTCGACCTCGGCAAAGCTGATGCTGTTGCGATTGGCGCGAGTTAGCGTAATAAATGGCGCGATGTTTAATCCGGCATCGCGCAGCAGACGTTTGGTGACGTCTTTATCCATGCAGGCTGCAGAGCCCAGCACATCTGAACCGACGAACGGTAAATTCGCCACGCGCAGCATGCCTTGCAGTGAACCATCTTCACCCAGCGTGCCGTGCACAATTGGGAAAATAACATCGACCGTTGGCAGCGGCTGACCATTTTGCGCATCGATCAACTGATGTTCTTGTTTACCCGGCACCTGCGCCAGACTGGTCGCGGAGGGACGCAGTGCAATATGTGCCGGATCGTTTGAATTGAGCAGATAGTTACTGGCATCGCTCACGTGCCACTGCCCTTGTTTATCAATACCTAACAGCACAACGTCAAAGCGAGTCTTGTCGATGGCATCGACAATATTTTTTGCCGATTGCAATGACACTTCATGTTCCGCTGATTTACCACCAAATACGATTCCTACCCGCAACTTTGCCATCTTAAAAACCCATTCCTTGAATGCAAAGCACATACATTACCACGACAAAACGCAGGATTCCTCGGCTTCTGGCAGATTGTTTTGGTGGATTCCCCGGGAATGAATACGCACAAACCCACAGGACATGTTAGAAGCATAATCCCCTGCATCTAATGTGGATTTGATGTGATGAATATCACAAATATGATGAGTGGGGAGATAAAATACTAAACTGTGAAACATCGCACCTCTGGACCCTCGTTTGAAGGCGTAATTTGTTAAGCTGCTCGCAGTTTTCAGCTACTTACCGTTATGAGTCCTTATGGAATCCTGGAGAGTTAACCTTATTTCCGTGTGGTTCGGTTGCTTTTTCACCGGACTGGCGATCAGCCAAATCCTGCCTTTTCTACCGCTCTATATCTCCCAACTGGGAGTAACCTCGCACGAAGCGCTCTCAATGTGGTCCGGGTTAACGTTTAGCGTCACGTTTCTTATTTCTGCCATTGTTTCACCGATGTGGGGCAGTTTAGCTGACCGTAAAGGGCGTAAGCTGATGCTGTTACGGGCCTCACTGGGTATGGCAATTGCCATTTTGCTGCAGGCATTTGCCACTAACGTCTGGCAGCTTTTTCTGCTGCGCGGGGTGATGGGGTTAACGTCGGGATACATTCCTAATGCGATGGCATTGGTGGCGTCGCAAGTCCCGCGCGAACGCAGTGGTTGGGCGTTGAGCACGCTCTCAACGGCGCAAATTAGTGGAGTGATTGGCGGGCCGCTGATGGGCGGTTTTATTGCCGACCATGTTGGTTTACGTGCGGTATTTTGTATTACCGCCGCGCTGTTGGTGGTGAGTTTTTTGGTCACACTGTTCTTAATTAAAGAGGGTGTCCGACCAGTGATTAAAAAAAGCGAGCGTTTAAGCGGGAAAGCTGTTTTTGCTTCGTTACCGTATCCCGCGCTGGTCATTAGCCTGTTTTTTACCACCATGGTGATTCAACTGTGTAACGGCTCAATTGGCCCCATTCTGGCGCTGTTTATCAAATCGATGGTGCCAGATAGCTCAAATATTGCCTTTCTCAGCGGCCTGATTGCCTCGGTACCGGGCATTTCTGCTCTGATTTCCGCGCCTCGACTTGGTAAATTAGGCGACCGTATTGGTACTGAGCGGATTTTAATGGCGACGTTAATATTCGCGGTAGTGCTGTTTTTCGCTATGTCGTGGGTTACCACGCCGTTGCAGTTGGGAGTTCTACGTTTTCTGCTTGGCTTTGCCGACGGTGCAATGCTGCCTGCGGTGCAAACGCTATTAGTGAAATACTCCAGCGAGCAGATTACCGGGCGCATCTTTGGGTATAACCAGTCGTT
The DNA here is from genome assembly GCF_003818115.1 of Citrobacter youngae. Classification (GTDB taxonomy): domain Bacteria; phylum Pseudomonadota; class Gammaproteobacteria; order Enterobacterales; family Enterobacteriaceae; genus Citrobacter; species Citrobacter youngae. The sequence continues at coordinate 76,254 of NZ_RPOI01000015.1, forward strand.
TATGTATCTTGGCAACGTCGCTGGACCCTTGATGGGGGCAACCGTATCGGCCATGGCGGGTTTCCGCTGGGTCTTTATCGCTACCGCGAGCATTGTGCTTATTAATATCTGGCAACTGGCTATCGCGTTGCGACGCCGGCGTCTCGCTCGCTGAATGGCGGATTAACAACGCGGGTTGCCAGCGTTGTTAATCCATAATTGAAGATTATATATCTGGGTGACTATTAATCTCCTTACCCTTTTATATTGAATTATTCTGCAGAAAGCGTTATTCCCCCTTATTTTGTGTTGTGATTGTTTTCGCAAAATGTTTTATTTCTGCAATAAATACAACTTTCATCCTCTAGGAAGTTGTGAGTCTTAGTGATAACGTGGCCTTTATTTAGTTAAGGGAATACGAAAATGAAAAATCTCATCACTGAGTTGTTACTTAAGCTCGCCCAAAAAGAAGAAGAGTCGCAAGACCTGGCCGTGCAAGTCGCAACGTTAGAGCGGGTCATCATGGAAATGCTGCGCAACATGGCAACAAATGAGCAGCAAACACTGATTCGTCAAATAGAAGACGCGCTGGCAGGGGTAAGTCAAATGCCTGCATTTCTGACGACCATGCACAGTGCTGGCGAGAACGTACCTAAAACGTGTTGAGATATCTGCAGATACTTATCCACGAATTATCATAAAAGTGTCACATCAAATACTTATAGTCGCTTTGTTTTAATTTTACCGTATTTGTACATGGAGAAAATAAAGTGAAACAAAGCGCACTCGCTATTGCCCTGTTACCCTTGCTGTTTACCCCGGTTATTCATGCAGAAACATCTACCGTAGCGGCTATGGATAATCGTGCCGCACAGGGAGATATCACCACACCGGGTGGCGCGCGTCGATTAACGACTGATCAAACGGCAGCACTACGAGATTCTTTGAACGATAAACCGGCCAAAAATATTATTTTATTGATCGGTGATGGTATGGGGGACTCGGAAATTACCGCTGCGCGAAATTATGCAGAAGGCGCGGGTGGTTTTTTTAAAGGTATTGATGCGTTACCCCTGACCGGACAATACACGCACTACGCGTTGGATAAAAAAACGGGTAAACCTGACTATGTGACCGATTCCGCAGCCTCTGCGACGGCATGGACGACCGGTGTTAAAACATATAACGGTGCGCTGGGCGTTGATATTCACGAAAAAGATCACGCCACTATTCTGGAAATGGCTAAAGCTGCCGGTCTGGCGACAGGCAACGTATCCACTGCTGAATTGCAGGATGCCACCCCCGCCGCGCTGGTTGCGCATGTGACGTCGCGTAAATGTTACGGACCGAGCATCACCGCTGAGAAATGCCCGACGAATGCGCTGGAAAAAGGCGGTAAAGGGTCAATCACCGAACAATTATTGAATGCCCGCGCTGACGTTACGCTGGGCGGTGGGGCAAAAACCTTTGCTGAGACCGCAGCTGCGGGCGAGTGGCAGGGGAAAACGCTGCGTGAACAGGCTCAGGCACGTGGTTATCAGATGGTTAGTGATACCGCGACGCTGGCAGCCATTACCGAAGCGAATCAGGATAAACCGCTGTTAGGTTTGTTCTCTGACGGCAACATGCCGGTACGCTGGGAAGGGCCAAAAGCGTCTTACCACGGTAACCTTGATAAGCCAGTCGTGACCTGTACGCCAAATCCAAAACGTAACGACACGGTGCCAACGCTTGCCCAGATGACGGATAAAGCGATTGAGCTATTAAGTAAGAATGAAAAAGGCTTTTTCCTGCAGGTAGAAGGCGCGTCCATAGATAAGCAGGATCACGCCGCAAACCCGTGCGGTCAGATTGGTGAAACGGTCGATCTGGATGAAGCTGTACAGCGCGCGCTGGCCTTCGCGAAGAAAGACGGCAACACGCTGGTTGTCGTGACCGCTGACCACGCGCATGCCAGCCAGATTGTTGCGCCAGACACCAAAGCCCCTGGCCTGACTCAGGCGCTGAATACCAAAGATGGTGCGGTGATGGTTATCAGCTATGGCAACTCGGAAGAGGAATCTCAGGAGCATACCGGCAGCCAGCTGCGCATTGCTGCCTATGGCCCGCATGCGGCGAATGTGGTAGGCCTGACCGATCAGACTGACCTGTTTTACACCATGAAAGCGGCGTTAGGTCTGAAGTAACCTGCTATTTGGTCACTTAATTTTACTAATGAGGTGGCTATTTCTGCGTCAGCAACCAGACTTACTACACGTCATCCTTCAGGCAGTCAACATCGAGGTTGCTTGAAAGGTGACGTGTAGAGTGAATACTCACAACAGGATGGTGCTATGAAAATAACATTGCTCGTTACCCTATTATTTGGCCTGGTTTTCTTAACTACCGTCGGCGCTGCCGAGAAGACGTTAACCCCGCAACAACAGCGTATGACCACCTGCAACCAGCAGGCGACGGCGCAGACCTTAAAAGGGGATGCCCGGAAGACATATATGAGTGATTGCCTGAAAAACAGTAAGTCTGCGCCTGATGAAAAGAGTCTGACGCCGCAGCAGCAGAAAATGCGTGAATGCAACGTTCAGGCAACAGAGCAGTCGCTGAAAGGCGACGATCGTAAAAAATTTATGAGCGCTTGCCTGAAAAAAGCTGCGTAATACATACGGGTGAGCGGATAAAATCGCTCACCCGAAATATCATACTTCCGCCGCCAGACCCCTTTCTATAATTTGGGAAATTTGTTTCAGAATATTCCCAAATACGATGAATGATGAAAACTTTTATCAAAAGAAGGCCGTACCGAATGAAGCATTTATATCGCTTCATCAAAACGACCACCAACGTTCCGGTCTGCGATTTGCCCGACGGATAAGACTGCCTCGCGCAGTCGGGCTGGGGGGAATGTTTTTCCCCATTGCGTCGGTATTAGTCTCGCAACCCATAACCGGAGGTTGGTGGCTGTTACTGGTGGGATGGGCGTTTGTCTGGCCGCACCTGGCGTGGCAGTTGGCGAGCAAAGCGGAAGATCCGCTGTACAGTGAATTTACGAATATTAAAACCGATGCGATCCTCGCTGGCATGTGGGTGGGGATCATGGGGGCAAACCTGCTGCCATCCACGGCGCTACTGATGATTATCTGCATTAACCTGATGGGCGCAGGTGGGGTGCGATTATTCATCGCTGGCGTCGTGTTGATGGTGGTTTCATGTCTGGTGACGCTACAGTTAACGGATATTCCGGTCGTGTTTAGCAGTACGCAACTGAGCGTGCTGTTGTCGCTGCCGGTACTGGTGATTTACCCGCTGCTGTTTGCCTGGGTTAGCTACCAGACGGTGATCAAATTGGCGGAGCATAAACGCCGTCTGCAGGTAATGAGTACGCGGGATGGAATGACCGGCGTTTATAATCGGCGCCATTGGGAGCTACTGCTGCGCAATGAATTTGATAATTGCCGTCGTCAGCAACGTGATGCCACGCTGCTTATTATCGATATCGACCATTTTAAGAGCATCAATGATACCTGGGGTCATGATGTTGGGGATCAGGCGATTGTTGCGCTGACGCGTCAGTTGCAAATGACGCTGCGCGGCAGTGATGTGATTGGGCGTTTTGGTGGTGATGAGTTTGCGGTAATTATGTGCGGAACACCTGCAGCCAGCGCCATCGCAGCGATGTCGCGCGTCCATGAACGACTTAGCCAGTTACGCTTGTCCTGTGCTCCGCAAGTAGCCCTGCGGATTAGCGTCGGTGTTGCTCCGCTGACTTCTGAAACAGAGCACTACCGGGAGTGGTTGAAGTCAGCGGATATGGCGCTTTACAAAGCAAAGAATGCCGGACGTAACCGTACTGAAGCGGCGGCCTGACGTCCGACTTGCACTCAGTATTTGCTGAGTTTCTCTGATTGTTCCATGCACTTAACCATCGCTTCGATGACTGATGAACGGAAGCCGCGTTCTTCGAGGACGCGCACTGCCTCAATGGTGGTTCCGCCAGGCGAGCACACCATATCTTTTAGTTCTCCAGGATGTTTACCCGTTTCCAGTACCATCTTCGCCGATCCCATGACCGCCTGTGCCGCGAATTTATATGCTTGCGCGCGTGGCATGCCGCCCTGAACGGCGGCATCCGCCATGGCTTCGATAAACATAAACACATAGGCCGGGGCTGAACCACTGACGCCAACGACCGGGTGAATCATCGATTCTGCGATGACTTCGGCTTCGCCAAAGCAGCGGAAAATATTCAACACGTCAGCAGTATCTTCCGGAGTTACCAGCGCATTTGGGGTGACGGACGTCATTCCTGCATTGACCAATGACGGCGTGTTAGGCATTGCGCGGATAATTTTACGGTCATGACCCAGTGCGCGGGCGAGTTGATCGAGGGTGACGCCCGCCGCAATGGATACCACCAGGGAATCTTTGTTCAGGCTGGAGGTGATTTCACTCAGCACCTTAATCATGATGCCTGGCTTCACGGCACCAAAGACAATATCTGCAATCTGCGCGACTTCTTGCGCAGATTGCGCCGCATTTATGCCGTACTGATCGTGCAGTGCTGCGACTTTATCGGGAGAGGGGGTATAGACCCAGATTTGTCCGGGGAGTACCTGGCCGCTGGCGATCAGGCCGCCAAGAATCGCTTTACCCATATTTCCGCAGCCGATAAAACCAATTTTCTTGTCCATCTTGTCACTCCCTATGCGTGATATTCATTGTTTATACCCATAATCCTTCAAGTAACTTGAATTATTTAGGGTAAATCTGGGAAAGCTAAGCTTAGCGCGGAATGAAGGCGTTCAGAAGAAGAAACAGCGCTTTGCCTGAAAGTAAAAGCACGAGACAATGTGCAATTGCACATGTGTCTGGAGGTGTTATGACGATTTGGGTGGATGCGGATGCGTGTCCGAATGTGATTAAAGACATTTTATATCGGGCCTCCGAGCGGATGCAGATGCCGCTCATTTTGGTCGCCAATCAGAGTTTGCGCGTTCCGCCTTCGCGTTTTATCCGCACCTTACGTGTTCCGGCCGGGTTTGATGTCGCCGATAACGAAATTGTGCGCCAGTGCAGCGCTGGAGACCTGGTTGTCACGGCGGATATCCCGCTGGCCTCTGAAGTCATTGAAAAAGGCGCTGCGGCGCTCAACCCGCGCGGTGAGCTCTATACCGAGGCAACGATCCGTGAACGTCTGACGATGCGTGATTTTATGGATACGCTGCGTGCCAGCGGGATCCAGACCGGGGGACCTGACAGCCTTTCGCCGCGTGACAGGCAACATTTTGCGGCTGAGCTGGACAAGTGGTGGCTGGAAGTTCAGCGTAGAAAATAATAATTGTAATTTATTTTTTACACTTTCTTCGTTGTGAATTCTTGTTATAGTAGGGTTTAATCAATTTTATCGTCTTATTGGAATATATTCTTTACACTTTGGCGACGTACTAGTTTGATGGTATGATTATAACTTTAACAGCATCAGATCCCGCTTACCTGCGGTTCTCTGGGGAACTTCTGTGATGACACAACCGCTTTATCTTGTTGGCCCCCGGGGGTGTGGTAAGACGACAACCGGTATGGCGCTGGCGAAAGCCATCGACTTTCAGTTTGTTGATACCGATCGCTGGTTGCAATCACATCTGCAGATGACGGTGGCTGAAATTGTTGAAAGAGAAGGATGGGAAGGTTTTCGCGCCCAGGAAACGACCGCCCTGCAGGCCGTTACGGCCCCCTCAACAGTCGTAGCGACCGGCGGCGGTATTATTCTTACTGAATATAATCGTCACTACATGCGTAGTCACGGCATGGTCATCTATTTAAACGCACCAGTATCGGTACTGGTAAACCGCCTGGAAGAGGCGCCTGAGGAAGGATTGCGCCCGACGTTAACTGGCAAGCCATTAACCGAAGAAGTGCAGGAAGTGCTTGAGCAGCGCGATGCGCTGTATCGTGAAGCGGCGCATTATATTGTTGATGCGACGAATGAACCTTCGCAGGTTGTGGCTGATATTCTTGTGATACTGTCGCAAGCCCGGTCACGGCTACAGGGCGGAGCTTATTGTTAAGGGCTTCCCGATATAGACCGACCTTTCCACTCCATCCCGGGCGTGCAGACATATTATCTGTCCTCTGCCGGAGCGTGCCTGTATCACAATTTTCGAACCTCCTGCTATACCGCGGAAAGTGAAAATTAAGCGATAACAATATAGTACTGGAATGATTAGGAATCTTTACACTATGCATCGCCGATCTGCTGCTACGCTTTTGAGCATTTGTAGCGCAGGTCAGTACCCGGCATTTGTCCGGGAATTCACGGCAAAGTAAGAAGACGGTGGAGCAACAAATGAGTACGTCGTTGGCTATCCTCACGATTGGTGTTGTGCCGATGTGTGAGGTGTTACCGCTCCTGACGGAATATATCGATGAACAACACATTACTCACCACAGCCTGCTGGGACAGATGCGGCGAGAAGATGTGATGGCCGAGTATGCGGTCTCGCCCGGCGACGAGTCGTTATTGACGCTGCTGAGCGACCATCAACTGGCTCATGTCTCGCGCCAGAAAGTCGAGCGCGATTTGCAAAGTATTGTTGAAGTGCTGGATAACCAGGGTTTTGACGTTATTTTGCTGATGAGCACGGCCTTAATTACCCGCCTGACGGCCCGCAATAGTATCCTGCTGGAGCCTTTACGAATTATTCCTCCCCTGGTGGCCTCAATTGTGGAAGGGCACCAGGTTGGGGTGATTGTGCCGGTCGCCGAGTTGCTCCAGGCCCAGGAACAAAAATGGCAGGTGCTACAGACGTCCCCCGTCTATGCCGTGGCAAACCCGATTCACGGTTCTGAACAACAGCTGATTGATGCCGGAAAAGATCTGCTTGAGCAGGGCGCGGATGTGATCATGCTGGATTGTTTGGGTTTTAACCAACGCCATCGTGATTTACTGCAAAAGTCTCTGGATGTCCCGGTTCTTCTGTCTAACGTACTGATTGCCCGACTGGCATCCGAGTTGCTCGCTTAATTTTGCGTGACAGGTACAACGCCAGGCTCCTATATTGGTTATCAACTTAATCACGAGATAGGGCCAGTTGTATGCTTCAAAGTAATGAATACTTTTCCGGCAAAGTAAAATCGATCGGTTTTACCAGCAGCAGTACTGGCCGCGCCAGTGTAGGCGTTATGGCTGAAGGTGAATATACCTTTGGTACTGCGGCGCCTGAAGAGATGACGGTCGTCAGCGGCGCACTGAACGTGCTGCTGCCGGGGGAAACAGAGTGGAAAGTGTATGCCGCAGGGGACGTGTTTAACGTACCGGGCAACAGTGAGTTTCATCTGCAGGTGGCAGAGCCAACATCCTATCTTTGCCGCTATCTGTAAGCGTAAAAATAGCGAATGGCGACACTGAGCCGCCATTCGGTAAACACGGCTTAGCGCTGCGCTTCGCCGCCTAGTCCTTCCACCAGGCTTTTAATCAGCGCCGCCAGTTCACCTGTCATCAGGATAAAATCGGCATCAAAACGTTGAGCATAATCTTCGCGGTCGATATCTTCGTTCTGATCGCGCAGCTCGTCGCTAAACTTCAGACGTTTAATGGAGCCGTCGTCACACATAACGAACTGAATGCGCTGCTGCCAGTCGAGGGCCAGTTTGGTGACCAGTTTGCCTGCTTCGATGTGTACGGCAATTTCATCGCAAACCAGATCCTGTTTCTTCGCGCGGATCACGCCGCCGTCTTCCAGCATCGCTTTCAGTTCGGCTTCGTCCAGCAACTGGAATCCCTGTGCCGTTGTGCCGGAGCGAACCCATTCGGTCAGCGTTAGCTCAATAGGGTTTTCCATCGTCAACGGGACAACCGGCAGTGAACCGAGGCTTTTACGCAGCAGCGCCAGCGTATCTTCCGCTTTCTTCGCGCTTGCACAGTCGACAATGATCAGATCGTTGACGGTGTCGATCCACATCATTGTCTGGCTGAAGCGGCTAAAGGCGCGCGGCAGCAATGAGTGCAGAACTTCATCTTTCAGCGAGTCTTTTTCGGTCTTCTTGAGTTTACGACCTTGCTCAGCTTCCAGTTTGAATATTTTGGCTTCCAGCGCCTGTTTGATAACCGGCGACGGCAGAATTTTTTCTTCTTTGCGGGCGCAGATAATAATTTGGCCATTGGCGGTATGCGTTAATGCATCGCTGTGCGATCCCATCGGCGGAACCCAGCCCATTTTTGCCATATCCTGGCTACCGCAAGGGGTGAACGTCATTGATGCCAGCTGTTTTTCCATCTCTTCGGCACGCAAAGAAACATCGCGGCTAAGACGGTAAACCATTAAATTTTTGAACCACAGCATGATAATTTCCACGGCCTTGTCGTTAAATCCAGCGGGCATGATAGCGAATTGTCGCTATGCTTGCATTGTTAATCGGGAAGAGGAGCAAACAGTGCGTATAGGTATCGATTTGGGCGGTACAAAAACGGAAGTTATCGCGCTTGGCGATGCAGGCGAACAGCTTTTTCGCCATCGCCTGCCTACGCCGCGTGATGATTATCGGCAAACGATAGAAACCATTGCCGCGCTGGTGGAGATGGCGGAAAACGCCACCGGGCAGACGGGAACCGTGGGGATGGGCATTCCAGGTTCAATATCGCCCTATACCGGGGTGGTGAAAAATGCCAACTCGACCTGGCTCAATGGACAACCCTTTGACAAAGACCTGAGTACCCGACTGAACCGCGAAGTCCGCCTGGCAAACGATGCTAACTGCCTGGCGGTGTCTGAAGCGGTGGATGGCGCGGCGGCGGGGGCGCAAACCGTGTTTGCGGTGATAATTGGTACCGGCTGTGGTTCCGGCGTGGCGCTAAATGGCCGGGTGCATACCGGTGGGAATGGCACGGCGGGCGAGTGGGGGCATAATCCGCTGCCGTGGATGGACGAAGATGAGCTGCGCTATCGGCAGGAAGTACCCTGTTATTGCGGCAAGCAAGGCTGCATTGAAACCTTTATCTCAGGGACCGGTTTTGCCACTGATTATCATCGCCTGAGCGGAAATCCGCTAAAAGGCAGTGAAATTATCCGTCTGGTTAACGAACAGGATGCGCTGGCGGAACAGGCGCTGAGCCGATATGAATTACGCCTGGCGAAATCATTAGCGCATGTGGTGAATATTCTCGATCCGGATGTCATTGTACTGGGCGGGGGAATGAGCAATGTCGACAGGCTGTATCAACACGTCCCGACGTTGATGAAGCAGTTTGTTTTTGGCGGTGAGTGTGAAACGCCTCTGCGCAAGGCGTTTCACGGTGACTCCAGTGGCGTGCGCGGCGCGGCCTGGCTGTGGCCGCAGGCATAAACGTTTATGTCGCGGGTGCAACCTGTTGTTGCACGCCGCGCTTCAGGCGACCATAGATCAGCAGTGATGACATCGCGGTAAAAGACAGTAGAGCCGCAGGGATCGTGACGTAGTTGTAGGCAAAACCCAACGTCAACATTAAGCCGCCGAAGTAAGCGCCAATTGCGCTACCCAGATTAAAGGCCATTTGCCCACCGGCCGCCCCCAGCAGTTCACCGCCCTTCGCGTTTTGTAGCAGTAATATTTGTAGCGGTGCTGATAGCGCAAACAGACCCGCGCAGCAAATAAAGGCGAACGTCAGCGAGGCGGTTTTGATGCCGCCGAATGCAAACAGCAGCAGCAGGGCCAGTACAATCACAAAATCAGTTACTACCGCAATGCGTAGCGGCGTGTAGCGACCAGACAGTCGACCGCTCAGCAGGTTGCCCAACACCATCCCCAGCCCAACCAGCATCATGATGAAAGTCATCAGCGTTTCGGAGAAACCAGAGATGTACATCATGTAGGGTTTTACGTAGCTGAACCAGGCAAAAACACCGGCGTTGCCAAACATGGTGGCGGAGAAAATGAGCCACGGTGCGGGACTTTTCAGAAAGTGAAATTGCTCGCGTAGCCTGCCTTTTGCTTCGTCGCGGAGGTTGGGTACCCAAAACATAACCGACAGAATAACGGCGATGTTAAACACGGCAATCAGCAGAAACGTGTAGCGCCAGCTAAACGTCTGACTCAGCCAGGTGCCAATGGGAATGCCAATCAGATTGGCGACGGTCATGCCGGAAATCATACCCGCAACGGCGGCGGTAACTTTACCAGGGCGCGCCAGCTTTGACAGGATAATCGCGCCGACGCCAAAAAATGCCCCGTGTGGAAACCCGGAGACCAGCCGGCCTACCGCCAGCATAAAATAGCTGGAAGAGAGGGTGAAGATGGCATTACCGACGACACAGAGTGTGACCAGAAACAGCAGAATATGCTTAAGCGAAAAACGATTGGAAAACACGGCAATAATGGGTGCGCCGATGACAACGCCAAAGGCGTAAAACGAAATCATATGGCCAGCATCGGGGATGGATATGCCCACGTCACGCGCCAGTTCGGTTAAGACGCCCATAATGCCAAACTCGGCCATGCCCAGCCCAAACGTCCCGAGGGCCAAAGAGAAAATGACTTTTTTCATACTACCTGCCAACAATAAAGACGCAGGATGTGCGCCACAGCGCTGAATGCTCGCCGCCAATAAAGGGATAGCTTGCGGATAAGAAAAAGAGATTGCCATTTCATATCCGTCTTTGTGTATTCACGATCGTGCTATGTATTATGCCGGATGGTGCTTACGCTTATCCGGCCTGTGAAACCACACCCACAGGGTGATTACTCTACCGCAAACATCTTGTCGAGTTTGCTGTAACCTAATCCATTGATTTTTTTAACCTTGATTTGCACGGGAATACGTTCTTTCATCGCTTCAACGTGGCTGATCACGCCAATGGTTTTACCGGTAGCGTTGAGCGCATCAAGCGCGTCGAGGGCGGTATCCAGCGTTTCACTGTCCAGCGTGCCGAAACCTTCGTCGAGGAACAGGGAGTCAATACGTGTTTTGTGACTGACCAGGTCGGACAACGCCAGCGCCAGCGCCAGGCTCACGAGGAAGCTCTCGCCGCCGGAGAGCGTGCGGGTATCACGCACGGCATCGGCTTGCCAGGTATCTACCACTTCCAGCTCCAGCGCTTCGCTGGCCTTGCGCTGCAGCAGATAGCGACCGTGCAGACGGGTTAACTGGTTGTTGGCCAACCAGACCAGGTTATCCAGCGTCAGTCCCTGGGCAAATTTGCGGAATTTATCACCTTCTTTCGAGCCGATCAGCGCATTCAGGTAACCCCAGTCTTCGACCAGCAGTGAGGCCTTTTCAATCTCTTGCATCAGGGTCTGCTGCTGCTGGCGGTTTTCGGCATCCTGCCTGAGCTGCTGGCGAATTTCGCCCTGGCGCGTGGTGTTATCCCGCAGTTGTTGCGTGAGCTGCGCCAGTGCATCGCGAAGATAGTCCACGGTGAGTGTGAGATCCGCGCCGGCAGGCGGTTGCTGCTGATGCGTTGCCAGCGCCTGCTGAGCCTGGTTAAGCAGCGTTTGCGCCTGTTGTAGCTGGCCTTCCAGCGATTGCTTAAGCTGCTCAAGATGGTTAAACGCCTCTTCATCAAGCAGGGCGGCAAGGAAGGTGTCGCGATCGTCAAAAACACTGGCCTGCAATGCGCTATCAAACTGTGCCTGAATCTCTGCTGCGCGTTGTGCCTCCTGGGCTTCCTGCTGTTGCAACGATTGCCACTGGCCCTGTAATGAGAGGCAGTCATCGTGCACCTGCCGCCAGTTTTCCAGCGCCAGGCTTTCTGTCGTTTCTTCCTTCGCGCCGGTTTCGGGCAATGTTTCCAGCAATGGCGCAAGCTGTGCCATTTTCGCCTGGAGCTCGGTCAGTTCATTTTGGCGACGCTGCCACATCTGCGCTTCGCCCACACGTGCGTTAAGCCAGGCGGTGATATCGTCATCGGCAGGAAGCGACAGACCGTAGCGGGCTAATTCAGCGAGAAGCGTAGTCTGCCGCTGTTCAATATGCAGTTGAAGCTGGGTTATCTGTTCGGAATGTGCAGTAATTTGTGCCTGCAGGGCATGACGCAGGCTCAACTGGTGAAGCTGTTGTTCGTGTTCTTCCTGGGCTGCAAGCCAGGGGGCGATATCATCCTGCGGTTGCAACGTTATGTTCAGACTGGTAGTCAGCGTCTGCCACTCTTTAGTAAGTGCTTGCTCCTCCTGAGAAAGCGTCTGTACCTCGCGTTCATCGCGCTGTAGCTGTTGGGTTATCGCGTCGAGCTGCCCGCGTAGCGTTGACCCCTCATCGGCCAGCGTTTTGACCTCTTTTTCTAATGCCTCACGCCGCGCCTGATTGACGCTGAGTTCGAGGGTCTGATAGTGCTCAATGGCCGGATGTGTCGTGGAGCCACAAAGCGGACAAGGCTGTCCGGACTGCAGTAAAGCACGCTGGCTTTCCAGATCTTTAATCCGTGCTTCCTGTTCGCAGAGCGTTTTCACATCGGTCAGATGCTGATTTTTATCTTTATAGCGCTGACGTTTTTCTGCCAGGGCCGCGTTGCGTTGTGCTTGCTCCTGCTGGCGCTGCTGAATTGTGGTGCGTAGCTGTACCAGTTGTTTTTGTTTCGGCGCAATTTGTCCATGCAGATTGCTCAGTTGCTGGCGTAATGGACGCAACTGTGAGTGCTGCGCCAGCGCTACCGTGACCTCTTGCGCGCTAAGGGCCAACGAGGGAAGCGGCAGTGCATCCAGCTTGCGCACGTCGCTGTCGCGTAGTTTTTGCCACTGACGTAGCTGCTCGTTAGCGTCAGATTGCTGTGCCAATAGCGCTTTCCATCCTGCCAGTTCGCTGCTCCATAAGCGGAAACGGTCATGTTCGTTCAGCCAGTCGGTTAGCGCCTGCTGTTCGGTGAGCAGGGTCGCCGACTGTTTTTGTGCCTGCTGACGGATGCGCCCGCGCAGCGCTAAGCTGCTTTGTAAGCGAGCATTCACTTCCTGAATATTCTGTCGCGTTCGGCGGAGCGTGGCGGATTGTTCCTGAATTCGCTCCCAGTACGGACGCAATGCTCTGGCGGGATGTGCCAGGCTGAGTGTCGCCAACTGCGGTTGTACTTTATCTTGCGCCTCTTTTGCGGTCTGTAATGCTTGCTGGTGGCGGCTTACTTCTGCCTGCAGCTCATTTTGTCGGATGAGCCAATTAAGATGCTGTTGCTGGATTTGCTGACGGGTAAGATGCTGTTTTTCTTCGTCAGTAAGTACCTGCAAACTTTCTGTCAGAGACTGTACCTGCTCTGGTGCTAACAGCGCCACGCCGCTGGCCTGGGCCTGCAGTTTTTCCAGCTCCGTACGCGCTGCTTTGTGCTTTTCAAACACCATGGCGGAGATTTGGCCGTAAATCTCTGTGCCGGTCAGCTCTTCCAGCAGTTCGGCGCGCTCTTTCGGTTTGGCATTGAGAAATGCGGCAAACTGGCCCTGAGACAGCAGCATCGAGCGGGTAAAACGGCCGTAATCCAGCCCGGTAAGCTCGGCGGTCATTTCCAGCTTGTCTTTAACTTTATCGGCGAGAATTTTGCCATCGGCGCAACGAGCCAGTTCGACACGCGGAACCTGCAGGTTACCTTCTGGTTGATTGCGCGCGCGGTTCTGGCTCCAGAATGCGCGATAGGCTTCGCCTCTGACTTCGAATTCAACTTCGGCCAGACATTCCGCCGTATCGCGAGTCATCAGGTCGTTTTGCGACTGCGATACGGTATTGAGTCGTGGTGTTTCGTGGTACAGCGCGAGGCAAATGGCGTCCAGCAGGGTGGTCTTCCCGGCACCGGTTGGACCGGTGATGGCGAACAGCCCGTTGCTGGCAAAAGGCTCTGCCGTGAAATCAACTTTCCATTCCCCTTTCAGAGAGTTGAGGTTTTTCAGACGCAGGCTGAGAATTTTCATGCTTCGGTCTCCCCGGCGAGCGTGTGTAAGGTTGTGCTAAACAGCTGATTCAGGCGCTCACGCTGTGGATCGTCGAGTTCTTCCAGTGCCAGACGGCGGTCAAACACCTCCGTCACGCTTAATTCACTCAACGTTTCACGTCGTTCATTGGCCATGATGCGCTCGCGTTGTTCACGACTACGACGCACCAATAAAACCTCTACCGGTAAATCTTCGGTCAGAGTCTGGATTTTGCGCTGCATATCATGCAGATAGTCATCGGTCGCGATTTCTATATCTAACCACACCGGCGGTTCCTGTTGCGTGCCACGCCATTGTTCCAGCTGTGCGCTAATCGTCGCTAAATCGCCTTTCAATACGGCAAGTTGTTGGGTTACGGGTACGATGAGGTTTTCAACGGCGCTCAGCTTACCGTTTTCAAAGCTCACCAGGTGGACGCATTTGCTTTTGCCGCACTCGTCAAAACTCAGTGCAATCGGGGAGCCGCAATAGCGAATATGTTCCGTACCGCCGATGACCTGTGCCCGGTGAATATGTCCCAGCGCGATGTAATCCGCCGGTGGGAAATTTTGTGCCGGAAAAGCATCCAGCGTCCCAATATAAATATCGCGTACGGCGTCACTTTTACTGGCGCCGACGGTGGTCAGATGCCCTGTCGCAATAATTGGCAGATTCTGGTCGCCACGCAGCGCGCAGGCGTCCTGATATTGCTGTTGGTAATAGTCGGTGATTGCACCTAATAAATGCTGCTGTTTTTCGTGACCGGTTAGCCCCGCCTGACTGGTAATGATGTCACGCGGACGTAAGAAAGGAACCGGACAGAGGATCGCACCCGGCGTGCCGTCGCGTTGAGGTAGCACTTGCGGCGCGTGGCCGGCGCTGGCAACGACCGTGGTGTTGAGGAACGCCAGAATATCGCGGGATTCATTGAGTGTGGCAACGGAGTCATGGTTTCCTGCCAGCACGACCAAATGACAGCCTGTTTGCTGTAGATTGACAACAAAACGGTTATACAACTCGCGGGCGTAGCTTGGCGGTGAACCGGTATCAAAAATATCACCTGCCACAATAATGGCATCCACCTGATGGGATTGTGCCGTTTCCAGCAGCCAGTCGAGAAAGGCCTGGTGTTCAGCGGCGCGGCTCTTGCTGTAGAAATTTTGGCCCAGATGCCAGTCAGACGTGTGGAGGATGCGCATAAGAGTTCCATGACAAAAAAACGATGGCGGAGATTATAACCTTGCAAGGACGGTAATATCTTGTTTCCGGGCTGTCATAATTCGCCTGGCTGCGTTAAACCTGGACTATCTTTTCATAAATCTGTCATAAAAGTGACGCATAATGCCACGGTATTGATGGCAAACGATTTAATTATAAACAGGGCAAATCATGGCGAGACGTATTCTGGTCGTAGAAGATGAAGCTCCAATTCGTGAAATGGTCTGCTTCGTGCTCGAGCAAAACGGTTTTCAACCCGTAGAAGCCGAAGACTATGACAGTGCTGTGAACCAACTTAATGAACCCTGGCCGGATCTCGTCCTGCTTGACTGGATGCTTCCCGGCGGCTCGGGTCTACAGTTTATTAAACACCTCAAGCGGGAAGCGATGACGCGGGATATCCCCGTGATGATGCTGACGGCGCGCGGTGAAGAAGAAGACCGTGTGCGGGGTCTGGAAACCGGTGCGGATGACTATATTACTAAGCCGTTCTCTCCGAAGGAGCTGGTGGCGCGTATTAAAGCCGTTTTACGACGTATTTCCCCCATGGCGGTGGAAGAAGTTATCGAGATGCAAGGGCTGAGTCTTGACCCTACCTCGCACCGTGTGATGACCGGCGAGGATCCACTGGATATGGGACCCACCGAATTCAAATTGCTCCATTTCTTTATGACCCATCCTGAGCGTGTCTACAGCCGCGAGCAATTACTCAATCATGTGTGGGGGACCAACGTATATGTAGAGGACCGGACGGTCGATGTGCATATTCGCCGGTTGCGTAAAGCGCTGGAGCATAGCGGACACGATCGTATGGTGCAGACGGTACGCGGGACGGGATATCGCTTTTCGACCCGCTTCTGACTGCAAGTAATAAGAGCCTGAGGGATTAGGCTGTAAATGGAGTAAGACGTTTGCTTGAACGATTGTCATGGAAAAGGCTGGTGCTGGAGCTGATCCTGTGCTGCATACCGGCATTTATCCTTAGCGCTTTTTTCGGTTACCTGCCCTGGTTTTTACTGGCGTCGGTAACGGGTCTGCTTATCTGGCATTTCTGGAATTTATTACGTTTGTCCTGGTGGCTATGGGTCGACAGAAGTATGACGCCCCCGCCGGGGCGCGGCAGTTGGGAGCCGTTGTTATATGGGCTGCATCAAATGCAGCTGCGCAACAAAAAGCGCCGTCGAGAACTGGGTAACCTGATCAAACGTTTTCGCAGCGGGGCGGAATCACTGCCCGACGCGGTGGTGTTGACCACCGAAGAAGGCGGTATCTTCTGGTGTAACGGACTGGCTCAGCAGGTTCTGGGACTGCGCTGGCCGGACGATAGCGGGCAAAATATCCTTAATCTGCTGCGCTACCCGGAATTCACACAATATCTGAAAACGCGCGACTTTAGCCGGCCTATCAATCTGGTGCTCAATACCGGACGGCATCTGGAAATTCGCGTGATGCCCTACACGGATAAGCAACTGCTAATGGTGGCGCGCGACGTTACCCAGATGCACCAACTGGAAGGTTCACGACGTAACTTTTTCGCCAACGCCAGCCATGAGCTACGTACCCCGCTGACGGTGTTGCAGGGCTACCTGGAAATGATGCAGGAACATCCGCTGGAAGGGACGACGCGCGAAAAAGCGCTGCATACCATGCGTGAACAAACGTACCGTATGGAAGGGTTAGTGAAGCAACTGCTAACGCTGTCAAAAATTGAGGCTGCGCCGACGCTGCAACTGAATGAGAAGGTCGACGTGCCCATGATGCTGCGCGTGGTTGAGCACGAAGCGCAAACGCTGAGCCAGCATAAACATACGTTTACTTTTGATGTTGATAACAGCCTGAACGTGCGGGGTAACGAGGAGCAGTTGCGTAGCGCTATCTCGAATCTCGTCTATAACGCGGTGAACCACACCCCTGCGGGAACGCACATTACCGTACGCTGGCAGCATGTGGCCTCGGGGGCGGAATTTTGTGTGGAAGACAACGGTCCAGGTATTGCCGCCGAGCATATTCCACGCCTGACCGAGCGTTTTTATCGCGTAGATAAAGCGCGATCGCGGCAAACGGGCGGTAGCGGACTCGGGCTGGCCATCGTTAAGCATGCCCTGCATCATCACGACAGCCGTTTGAATATCGACAGCGAACCAGGCCAGGGAACGCGATTTAGTTTCGTGATCCCGGAACGTTTAATTGCCAAAAATAGCGGTTAAAACGTATTCGTAAGTTTATCTTTCCAAAAGCCAGCGCGAGCTGGCTTTTTTTGTTGTAGTCAATAAGTAGCTCCTGAATTTTACGACGTTTGATTGTTTTTTGTTCGCATGATTACCCATGTCTTTTTCCAGGGAATGGTGTTTTGTGCTGGTTCAATATTTCATATCGCTATATTGTTCTGGTTTTTAGATCCCACCTTGCTTTAAAACGTTATAAGCGTTTAAATTGCGCATCAAATGCTGTCATACCGACTGCATTTACGCGGTAAATCGAAAAACTATTCTTCGCCGCGCCAGGCCGGGAGAATTTCCCGCTGGAATTGCTTAAAAATGCCGCTGTATCATCCCGCAGGGAAAGGCAGAAAATTAAACGTTTTCAACACCACATCCACAGGCAGTAAGACTTTATGACCCATCAGTTAAAATCGCGCGATATTATCGCACTGGGATTTATGACATTTGCACTGTTCGTAGGTGCAGGTAACATTATTTTCCCCCCAATGGTTGGTTTGCAGGCAGGCGAGCACGTCTGGACCGCGGCCTTTGGCTTCCTGATTACCGCCGTAGGCCTTCCGGTACTTACTGTGGTCGCATTGGCGAAAGTGGGCGGCGGTGTGGACAGCCTGAGCACGCCTATCGGTAAAGTTGCCGGTCTGCTGCTGGCTACCGTCTGCTATCTGGCCGTGGGGCCATTATTCGCCACGCCGCGTACCGCAACGGTTTCGTTCGAAGTTGGGATTGCACCGCTGACCGGTGATTCTGCGCTGCCGCTGTTCATCTACAGCGTGGTGTACTTCGCGATTGTGATTCTGGTGTCACTGTATCCCGGCAAACTGCTGGATACCGTGGGCAACTTCCTTGCTCCATTGAAAATTCTGGCACTGGTTGTGCTTTCCGTGGCGGCGATTGTCTGGCCAGCGGGCCCGATCAGCAATGCGATGGAAGCCTATCAAAACGCGGCATTCTCGAATGGCTTTGTGAACGGCTATCTGACGATGGATACGCTGGGCGCGATGGTATTTGGTATTGTTATTGTTAACGCCGCCCGCTCGCGTGGCGTTACCGAAGCGCGTTTGTTGACCCGTTACACCGTCTGGGCTGGCCTGATGGCGGGCGTGGGTTTAACGCTGCTGTACCTCGCGTTGTTCCGTCTGGGTTCAGACAGTGCGACGTTGGTCGATCAATCTGCTAACGGTGCGGCAATTCTGCATGCGTATGTTCAGCACACCTTCGGTGGTGCAGGCAGCTTCCTGCTGGCGGCGTTGATTTTCATCGCTTGCCTGGTCACCGCGGTTGGCCTGACCTGTGCGTGCGCTGAATTCTTCGCGCAGTATGTTCCGCTGTCTTATCGTACGCTAGTGTTTATCCTTGGCGGCTTCTCGATGGTGGTCTCTAACCTGGGCCTGAGCCATCTGATTCAGATCTCTATTCCGGTGCTGACGGCTATCTATCCGCCATGTATCGCACTGGTTGTATTAAGCTTTACCCGCTCATGGTGGCATAATTCTTCCCGCGTCATTGCACCTGCGATGTTTATCAGCCTGATTTTTGGTATCCTTGATGGCATTAAAGCTTCTGCAATTGGCGATGTCTTACCAGCCTGGACCCAGCGTTTACCGCTGGCGGAGCAGGGGCTGGCGTGGTTGATGCCAACAGTCGTGATGGTGGTCCTGGCAGTTATCTGGGATCGCGCCGCGGGTCGACAAGTGACCTCCAGCGCGCACTAATATCACTGACAATAAGTTTTAACCACGGGGCTATTAACATGGCCCCGTGGTTTTTTTATTGTGTTAACAGGTTAGGAATCGATGGAAAGTAATAACAAGCTAAAGCGTGGGCTGAGCACCCGGCACATCCGCTTTATGGCATTAGGTTCAGCAATTGGGACCGGGCTGTTTTACGGCTCGGCCGACGCCATCAAAATGGCGGGGCCAAGCGTGTTGCTGGCCTATATTATCGGCGGCGTAGCGGCGTATATTATTATGCGCGCGCTGGGCGAAATGTCTGTTCATAACCCGGCAGCCAGCTCCTTCTCGCGCTATGCGCAGGAAAACCTCGGACCGCTGGCAGGCTATATCACCGGCTGGACCTACTGTTTTGAAATCCTGATTGTCGCCATTGCCGACGTGACTGCCTTCGGCATATACATGGGCGTCTGGTTCCCGGCCGTACCGCACTGGATTTGGGTACTCAGCGTAGTGCTGATTATCTGCGCCATCAACCTGATGAGCGTGAAGGTGTTTGGCGAGCTGGAGTTCTGGTTCTCGTTTTTCAAAGTCGCCACCATTATCATCATGATTGTCGCCGGTTTCGGTATCATCATTTGGGGGATTGGCAACGGCGGGCAACCGACCGGTATCCATAACCTGTGGAGCAACGGCGGTTTCTTCAGCAACGGCTGGCTCGGCATGGTGATGTCGCTGCAAATGGTGATGTTCGCTTACGGCGGGATTGAGATTATCGGGATTACCGCAGGCGAAGCCAAAGACCCGGAAAAATCTATTCCGCGCGCTATCAATTCCGTACCAATGCGTATCCTGGTGTTTTATGTGGGGACGTTGTTCGTCATTATGTCTATCTACCCGTGGAACCAGGTGGGTACCGACGGTAGCCCGTTCGTTATGACGTTCCAGCATATGGGCATTACCTTTGCTGCCGGGATCCTCAACTTTGTGGTGCTGACTGCGTCGCTGTCGGCAATTAACTCTGACGTCTTCGGTGTGGGACGTATGCTACACGGCATGGCGGAGCAGGGCAGTGCCCCAAAAATGTTCGCCAAGACGTCGCGTCGTGGCGTGCCGTGGGTTACGGTGATGGTGATGACCATCGCGCTGCTGTTTGCGGTTTATCTTAACTACATCATGCCGGAAAACGTCTTCCTGGTGATCGCCTCTTTGGCAACGTTCGCCACGGTTTGGGTGTGGATTATGATCCTGCTGTCGCAGATTGCTTTCCGTCGTCGTCTGCCGCCAGAAGAGGTCAAAGCGCTGAAATTTAAAGTACCGGGTGGGGTAACGACGACCGTTGTTGGCCTGATTTTCCTGGTCTTTATCATCGCGCTTATCGGCTATCATCCGGATACCCGCATTTCGCTGTACGTCGGCTTTGCGTGGATTGTCCTGCTGCTGGTCGGCTGGGGATTCAAGCGCCGTCGCGAGCGCCAACTGGCTGAAGCACAGTAATATTTTTGCCGGGTAGCTTTGCGTTACCCGGCAATTTTCTCCTCCCCTGAACTCCTCCCCCAATAAACGTTAAGATGATGAGTGATCCTGCACTTCGCTATGGCAAGGTGACGTCATTATCATCAAAGGGGATACGTGATGTTGAACGCCTGGCACCTTCCGGTTGCCCCATTTGTTAAGCAAAACAAAGATCAACTGACGATTACATTATGGCTGGCGGGGGAAAATCCACCCCAGCGGGTGACGCTACGCGCAGAAAACGATAACGAAGAGATTTCGCTGGCTATGCACAAGCAGCGCAGCCAGCCGCAGCCGGGTGTGACCGCGTGGCGAGCGGCGATCGATCTCTCCAGCGGGCAGCCTCGTCGACGCTATAGCTTTAAATTACTTTGGCTCGATCGTCAGTTGTGGTTCACCCCACAGGGATTCAGCCGTTTTCCGCCTGCGCGTCTGGAGCAGTTTGCCGTCGATGTGCCGGATAACGGTCCGCAGTGGGTCGCTGACCAGGTCTTTTACCAAATTTTCCCGGACCGTTTTGCCCGCAGCCAGTCGCGTGAGGCGGGCCAGGATAACGTCTATTACCACCACGCGGCCGGGCACGACATCGTGCGGCGCGAATGGGACGAACCGCTTACGGCTCAGGCCGGTGGCTCCACGTTCTATGGCGGTGATTTGGACGGCATCAGCGAAAAGCTACCATACCTGAAAACGTTAGGGGTCACGGCGCTGTACCTGAATCCTGTGTTTACCGCGCCGAGTGTGCATAAATACGATACCGAAGATTACCGTCATGTTGATCCGCAATTTGGCGGCGACACGGCGCTGCTGCGCCTGCGGCACAACACCCAACAGCAGGGCATGCGCTTGATTCTGGACGGTGTTTTTAACCATAGTGGCGATTCGCACGCCTGGTTTGACCGGCATAGTAGGGGAACGGACGGGGCGTGCCATAACCCAGAATCCCCCTGGCGCGACTGGTATCATTTCTCAGCCGACGGCGTTGCGCTCGACTGGCTGGGATATTCCAGCCTGCCCAAGCTGGACTTTTCTTCGGAAAGCCTGGTAAATGAAATTTATCGCGGCGAAGACAGTATCGTCCGTCACTGGCTGAAAGCGCCGTGGAGTATGGACGGCTGGCGTCTTGATGTGGTGCACATGCTGGGAGAGGCAGGAGGCGCACGTAACAACCTACAACACGTGGCCGGCATTACGCAGGCGGCGAAAGAAACCCAGCCAGAGGCGTATGTGGTGGGTGAACATTTTGGCGATGCGCGCCAGTGGTTGCAGGCCGACGCGGAAGATGCCGCCATGAACTATCGCGGCTTTACTTTCCCTCTCTGGGGATTCCTCGCCAATACCGATATTTCATACGACCCACAATCTATTGACGCTCAGACCTGTATGGCGTGGATGGATAACTACCGCGCGGGGTTGTCGCATCAGCAGCAGTTGCGGATGTTTAATCAGCTCGACAGCCACGATACCGCCCGTTTTAAATCTCTGCTTGGTAAAGACGTTGCACGGTTACCGCTGGCGGTGGTGTGGCTGTTTACCTGGCCTGGCGTGCCCTGTATTTACTACGGCGACGAAGTGGGGCTGGATGGAAATAACGATCCTTTTTGTCGCAAACCGTTCCCGTGGCAGCCTGAAAAACAGGACGCTGACCTGCTGGCGTTGTATCAACGTCTGGCCAAATTACGTCACCAGATCCAGGCGCTACGCCACGGCGGGTGCCAGGTGATTTACGCCGAGGATAACGTGGTGGTGTTTGCACGCGTGCTAAACCGCCAGCGCGTGTTGGTGGCGATAAACCGCGGCCACGCTTGTGAAGTCGTGCTGCCAGCCTCACCGTTGCTCAATGTCAGTCAATGGCAGCACAAAGAGGGCAAAGGCCAACTCGTCGATGATATCCTGACGCTGCCCGCAATATCGGCTTCAGTCTGGATGAGTCATTGATACAAGCGCGCAATTTCCTCACTGGCCAGCAGCGCGTCTCGCCACCAGCGCTGCGCCAGTCCTTCGCTACTATTGCGCCATGCCATATAGGCGACGTCTTTTTGACGAAATGAGATAACCTTCTTTTCCACCAGTTCACCGCTGGCAATCCATGGGCTGGCAATGTGGCGGGGGAGAAATCCGCAGCCCATTCCCGCCCGCAGCAGCATCACCTTACTGTGGAAATCATCGACGCGAATTTGCGCCTGTTCATCCATCAGGTTGGTCTGTAATGGGTGGCAAAAGCGAGCGCTGTCGCTGATAACAATCGCCCGGTGCAGACACAATTGCTCATTCGTCAGGTCATCAGGCGCGCTCGCCAGCGGGTGTCCTGGGGCGACGACAAAGACATTGTCCAGCGTGCCGAGCATTTTGTAGGACCAGGCCGCTGACGTTGGTGGTTCATTAATCGCCCCCAGAATGATATCTGCTCCATTATGGGTCAGCTCCTCCCATGAACCCGCCAGCGTGTGGTGGGTGAAGTTGAGACGGGTCTGTTTATTAAGTGCATGAAATTCATCAATAATAGGTAGCAGCGCGGCAAAGGGAAAAGAATCATCGAGCGCTATTGCCAGCTCCTTTTCCCAGCCGGAACTTAGCTGTATTGCCTGCTTTTCGAGATCTTTTGCCGCACTCAGCAGTAGACGCCCTTTTTCCAGCATCATCCGTCCGGTGTCGGTGAATTTTGCCCGGTGTCCGGAACGGTCAAGCAATTCGATGTTCAGATCGCTTTCCAGCTTTTGAATCATATAGCTGAGTGCCGCAGGGGTTTTAAACAGCGATTCGGCCGCCGCAGCAAATGACCCCTGTTTGTCGAGTGCGTCGAGGATCAGCAGAACATCCAGATTGAGGCGCATAAGCAGAAAATATCCTGAAAATTAAACCTCTCTGTTTTACCGAATGGAGAAAAACAATGCCAGTGAATAAATTAGATGAGTCATGCGCATTTTTTTGATGTTGTTTAGGATATATCGCAACACAGAACGAATAGTTTCACAGGACGGTAAGTTTTCTTTAATAACTCGTTAGAAATTTCCCGCTATACTCAACAAGCTTTCTGATTCAGGATCCTGCTGCTGACGGCAGATACAGACCGTTACCTTTTAACTTATTGATTAAGAAGGTGTGCTATGTCTATTCGGGAACTGATTGACCCTCAAAACTCTACGCTAATTTTTATTGACCATCAGCCGCAAATGTCATTTGGTGTGGCGAATATTGATCGCCAGACATTGAAAAATAATACCGTTGCATTAGCCAAAACCGGGAAAATATTCAATGTTCCAGTAATTTATACTTCAGTAGAAACGAAAAGTTTTAGCGGATATATCTGGCCGGAATTGTTAGCTGTTCATCCTGATGTGAAACCGATTGAACGCACCTCGATGAACTCCTGGGAAGATGCAGCCTTTGTTAAGGCGGTAGAAGCGACCGGGCGTAAAAAACTGATTATTTCCGCGTTGTGGACCGAAGTGTGCCTGACCTTCCCGGCGCTGATGGCGCTGGAAGCGGGCTACGAAGTGTATGTGGTAACAGACACTTCAGGCGGCACGTCGGTGGATGCCCATGAACGTTCCATCGATCGCATGGTGCAGGCGGGTGCTGTACCTGTGACCTGGCAACAGGTTCTTCTTGAGTACCAGCGCGACTGGTCCCGCAAAGAAACCTACGACGCCGTTATGGATTTGGTGCGTGAACACAGCGGCGCCTACGGTATGGGTGTGGATTACGCGTATACCATGGTGCATGGCGCGCCGGAACGTAAAGCCTGAATACACGCCATCTTTCATGTTGCCTCTTTGTTGGCTTAGTTTGCGTACCCTGGTCACTGACTTATGTAAGTGACCAGGGCTACACAATCTTGCCGCCTCGATGTTTCACGAATAATTGTGTATTGCTTTCATGGCTTAAGCAGGTCAATTTCCCTTTAGCAAGGAACCTTTCATGGCGCAGAACAAACATGTGACGTTGGTAATTACTCACACCCTGCGGCCTGACCAGGCGCAGCGTTATGAGCAGTGGTTGGGGAAAATCATGCCGCTGGCCGCCGAGTTTCCCGGACATCTTGGGGCGAATGTCATTCGACCCACAGATGGACAAAACCTGTGGAACATCATCATTCGCTTCGACACCCTTGAGCATCTGTATAACTGGACTCAATCTGATACGCGCCGGGAGCTGGTTGAAGAAATTGCGCCGCTGCTGGCCGAAGGCGATAAAACAGAAGTGCGCACCGAAGCGGCCTTCTGGTTTACGCCACCAGCCCCCCATATACGTCAGCCCAAACGTTGGAAGCAGTTTTTGATAACGCTGCTGGTGATTTTCCCCAGTACCAACCTGGTGCCGTGGCTGACCGGTATTCTGCTGCCTTCAATGAAAGGCTCGTTACTCCTGCATCTGATTAATGATGCCTGTGTGGTTGCGCTGGTGGTCTGGTTGTGGATGCCCATCGTAACCCGTCTGTTTGCCGGATGGCTGAAAAAAGCCTGACCGGTTTCTCAGGAGATTGTTATGTCTCAAACTGCCACACTGATTCTGACTCACGGAAAAATTCATACTCTCGAAAAGCAAAGCCCGCAGGTAGAGGCGGTGGCGATCGCTAACGGGAAGATCCTCGCGACGGGTAGTCACGATCGGGTAATGAGCTTTGCGACCGACGGTACGCAGATTGTCGATCTGCAGGGACACACCGTGATCCCGGGTTTAAATGATTCGCACCTGCACCTCATTCGCGGTGGGTTGAACTACAACCTGGAGCTGCGCTGGGAAGGTGTCCCATCGCTCGCAGATGCGCTGCGCATGCTCAAAGAGCAAGCCGATCGGACGCCGTCTCCGCAATGGGTGCGGGTGGTCGGCGGCTGGAGCGAGTTTCAGTTTGCCGAACGGCGCATGCCAACCCTGGAAGAACTGAATGAAGCTGCTCCGGATACCCCAGTTTTTGTTCTGCATCTCTACGACCGGGCTTTGCTGAACCGCGCTGCGTTAAAAGCCGTCGGCTACACCAAAGCGACGCCGGATCCGGCGGGCGGTGAGATTGTGCGTGACAGCAACGGCAATCCAACCGGAATGTTGATAGCCAAACCGAACGCCATGATCCTCTATTCGACGCTGGCGAAAGGGCCAAAACTGCCGTTAGAGATGCAGGTTAACTCGACCCGCCAGTTTATGCGTGAGCTGAACCGACTGGGGCTGACCAGCGCCATCGATGCCGGCGGCGGCTTCCAGAACTACCCGGAAGATTACGAGATCATCGAGCAACTGCACGCGAACCAGCAGATGACGGTGCGTATTGCCTACAACCTGTTTACCCAGCGTCCGAAACAGGAAGTGGAAGACTTTGAGCGCTGGACGGATATGCTCAAACCCGGGCAGGGAACCGATTTCTATCGTGCTAACGGGGCAGGGGAAATGTTGGTCTTCTCGGCGGCTGACTTCGAAGATTTCCTGCAGCCACGCCCGGATTTACCGGAAGGGATGGAAGAGGAACTGGAGCGCGTGGTGCGCCACCTGGTGGAACATCGTTGGCCGTTCCGCCTGCATGCCACCTACGATGAATCCATCAGCCGCATGCTCGACGTGTTTGAGAAGGTGAACCGTGACATCCCGTTCAATGGCCTGCACTGGTTCTTCGATCACGCCGAAACGATTACTGAACGCAACATCGAGCGGGTAAAAGCGCTGGGCGGTGGCATTGCAGTTCAGCACCGTATGGCGTTCCAGGGCGAATATTTTGTCGATCGTTATGGCAAAGATGCGGTCAAACACACGCCGCCGGTGGCGAAAATGCTGGCGGCTGAAGTTCCGGTAGGGCTGGGGACTGACGCCACCCGTGTGGCTAGCTACAACCCGTGGACCGCGCTCTACTGGCTGGTTTCGGGCCGCACCGTTGGCGGTATGGCGATGTACGATGATAACAACCGCTTGCCGCGCGACGTGGCGCTGGAACTGTGGACCGCTGGCAGCGCCTGGTTCTCCAGCGAGCAGGGTAAGAAAGGGCGCATTGAGAAAGATCAACTGGCCGACCTGGTGGTGCTGTCTAAAGATTACTTCAACGTGGCGGAAGAAGAGATCAAAGGCATTGAGTCGGTGATGACCATTGTCGATGGCAAAGTCGTGTATGCGGCAGGGCATTTCACCCCGCTGGCACCGCCGGCCATCCCGGTTGTACCTGACTGGTCGCCGGTAGTGAAGGTGCCGGGGCACTATCGCTCAGCGCCGCCGGTTGCCGCGAAGGTTGGGGCAATGGTGCAGATGCATCAGTGCTGCGGAAGCTGTGGTGTACATGGCCATCAGCATGATATTGCGCGTAAATCAGGGATAGCGGTATCAGATGATCGGGCCTTCTGGGGTGCGCTTGGCTGTTCCTGCTTCTCGTTTTAACGGACGGGTCAGTGCCAATAAAAAAGGCCGCTTTTGCGGCCTTTTTTCGATTCATGCCAATTACAGGCTGGAAACGTTTTCAGTCAGGTATTTTGCTACGCCGTCCGGAGAGGCGTTCATACCTTCTTTACCTTTTTCCCACTGTGCCGGGCAAACGTCGCCGTGTTCTTCGTGGAACTGCAGCGCGTCAACCATACGCAGCATTTCGTCGATGTTACGACCCAGCGGCAGGTCGTTAACCACCTGGTGACGAACAACGCCGTTAGCGTCGATCAGGAAAGAACCACGCAGAGCAACGCCCGCTTCCGGGTGCTCGATGCCGTAGGCTTTCTGGATTTCGCGTTTGATGTCAGCAACCATTGCGTATTTCACTGCACCGATGCCGCCTTTGTCGACAGGGGTGTTACGCCATGCGTTGTGGACAAATTCAGAGTCAAAAGAAACGCCAACCACTTCAACGCCACGTTTCTGGAATTCTTCGTAACGCTTGTCGAATGCGATCAGTTCAGACGGGCAAACGAAGGTGAAGTCCATCGGCCAGAAGAACAGAACGGTGGTTTTACCGTTGGTATGCTGTTTGAAGTTGAAGTTATCAACAATCTCACCGCTACCCAGTACCGCAGCTGCTGTGAAATCCGGAGCCTGACGAGTTACCAGTACCATATAATTCTCCTGCAAAGTTAAGGGGTTTTTGGAACGCAACGCGGGCCAGTATAGAGAGTGTTCGGTAATAAGACAAAGAGGCGCTGGCAATCAATGAGACAGGTTTTGTCTATCAATCTTTTGCCGGATGACGGCTACTGCTTATCCGGCGCGTCATGCGGGCTACAATCAAAGGGTTTTACGCCGCGCCTGGTCCATCATTTGCGGATAAAACTGCCAGAATCGTTCTTCTAACGCATCGTAATGCGTATTGAGGTCATACCATGAGTCGCGCAGGGCATCGAGACGTGGACGGCGACTGGCCATGCCGTTGAGTACGTTCTGGATAAAATCCATGTCGCGATAGCGCTCAAGCCATTTCTCTGACCACATATAATTGTTCAGATTAATAAAGCGCGGCGGTGATTCTGGCAGAATAGTGGCAACCTGGGTGTGCGCGTAGCGCACAAAATCCGTCAGCGGGAAGTCAGGAGAAATTTCCGACCAGTGGCGCGACAGAAAATGATCCCACATGACGTCCAGTGTAATCGGTGCGACGCGACGCGTTTCGCTACGAAACCACTCCTTGGCTTCACGCACCTGTGGCAGGTTATCGGTCATTACGTCGATGCGACGGTGCATGAAGATGCCTTCCACCACGTCGGGCGAATAGTGCGTTTGGGGATTACCCCGGACAAAATCGGCCAGCAGATTGCCGGAAAGCGAGCTATCGGCAAGGTGGGCCAGATGCAAATGTGCAAGAAAATTCATATCCACTTCATCCTTCAAACTGCCTCTTTGTTAGCTGCCTTCACTCACCCCAGTCACTTACTTGAGTAAGCTCCGGGGACTCATTCAGTTGCCGCCTCGATGCATCTTGAATGATTTTGTGTATAGATTATGTCTCTTAACTTGAGGGGTAAAGGTTGCAGGGAGAACGCCCCGGCACTAGACTACCCGCCTCTTATTTTAGTCTGAGTCAGTGTCATGCGCGTTACCGATTTCACCTTTGAATTACCCGAATCCCTGATTGCCCACTATCCGCAAGCTGAGCGCAGCAGTTGCCGCTTGCTGTCACTGGATGGGCCGACGGGCGCGCTGACGCACGGTACTTTCACTGATTTGCTCGATAAGCTCAACCCTGGAGATCTGCTGGTCTTTAATAATACCCGCGTGATCCCGGCTCGTCTGTTTGGCCGTAAAGCCAGTGGCGGCAAGATTGAAGTGCTGGCCGAGCGTATGCTGGATGACAAACGTATTCTGGCGCATATTCGTGCTTCAAAAGCGCCGAAGCCGGGCGCAGAGCTGCTGCTGGGCGATGACGAAAGCATTAAAGCAACGATGGTGGCGCGCCATGACGCGCTGTTTGAAGTTGAGTTTAACGACGAACGCAGTGTGCTGGATATTCTGAACGCCATCGGCCACATGCCGCTGCCGCCATATATCGATCGTCCGGATGAAGACGCCGACCGCGAGCTGTACCAGACCGTGTACAGCGAAAAACCGGGCGCGGTCGCCGCGCCGACCGCCGGTCTGCACTTTGACGAACCACTGTTGGCAAAACTGCGTGATAAAGGCATTGAGATGGCGTTCGTTACCCTGCACGTTGGAGCGGGTACTTTCCAGCCGGTGCGCGTAGACACCATCGAAGATCACATTATGCACTCCGAATATGCGGAAGTGCCGCAGGATGTGGTGGACGCGGTGCTGACGGCGAAAGCGCGCGGTAACCGCGTGATTGCGGTGGGCACCACCTCCGTACGTTCACTGGAAAGTGCGGCGCAGGCGGCCAAAAACGATCTAATCGAGCCGTTCTTCGGCGATACACAAATCTTTATTTATCCAGGCTATAAATATCAGGTGATTGATGCTCTGGTCACCAACTTCCACCTGCCGGAATCGACACTGATTATGCTGGTTTCCGCATTTGCTGGTTATAAAAACACCATGCACGCCTATCATGAAGCGGTAAAAGCGGAATATCGCTTTTTTAGTTACGGTGATGCAATGTTTATCACGTACAATCCGCAGGCTATTTCTGAGCGTGTCGGGGAATAAGTTTCCGGCATGAGTGTTTAAAACGTCGGACTGTTTTTCTGACGCAGGAGTGAAGATGAAATTTGAACTGGACACCACAGACGGTCGCGCTCGCCGCGGCCGCCTGGTTTTTGATCGTGGCGTAGTGGAAACGCCTGCTTTTATGCCGGTCGGTACTTACGGCACAGTAAAAGGTATGACGCCGGAAGAAGTTGAAGCGACCGGCGCACAGATCATCCTCGGCAACACTTTCCACCTGTGGCTGCGCCCGGGTCAGGAAATCATGAAGCTGCACGGCGATCTGCACGATTTTATGCAGTGGAAAGGCCCAATCCTCACCGATTCTGGTGGCTTCCAGGTATTCAGTCTGGGCGACATCCGTAAGATAACTGAGCAAGGCGTGCATTTCCGTAACCCGATCAACGGCGATCCAATTTTCCTCGATCCTGAGAAGTCGATGGAGATTCAATACGATCTCGGTTCCGATATCGTGATGATCTTCGACGAATGTACGCCGTATCCTGCCGACTGGGACTATGCTAAACGCTCGATGGAGATGTCTTTGCGTTGGGCGAAGCGTAGTCGCGACCGTTTTGATAGCCTCGGCAACAAAAATGCGCTTTTTGGCATCATTCAGGGCAGTGTTTACGAAGATTTACGTGATATCTCCGTCAAAGGTCTGGTAGATATCGGCTTTGATGGCTACGCTGTCGGCGGTTTGGCTGTTGGTGAACCGAAGGAAGATATGCACCGCATTCTGGAGCATGTTTGCCCGCAGATTCCGGCTGATAAACCGCGTTACCTGATGGGCGTCGGTAAACCAGAAGATCTGGTTGAAGGTGTGCGTCGCGGTATCGATATGTTTGACTGTGTGATGCCAACGCGAAATGCCCGTAATGGTCATTTGTTTGTGACTGACGGCGTGGTAAAAATTCGTAACGCGAAACATAAAAGCGACACCAGTCCGCTCGATGCTGAGTGTGATTGCTACACCTGTCGCAATTATTCGCGCGCATACTTGCATCATCTTGACCGTTGCAACGAAATATTGGGCGCGCGACTCAACACGATTCATAACCTTCGCTACTACCAGCGTTTGATGGCGGGTTTACGCAAGGCTATTGAAGAGGGTAAATTAGAGAGCTTCGTGACCGATTTTTACCAACGTCAGGGTAGACCAGTTCCACCTGTGAACGTTGATTAATTTTAATAATGAGGGAATTTGAATGAGTTTTTTTATTTCTGATGCGGTAGCGGCAACAGGTGCTCCGGCGCAGGGCAGCCCGATGTCTCTGATTCTGATGCTGGTGGTGTTTGGTCTGATTTTCTACTTCATGATCCTGCGCCCACAGCAAAAGCGTACCAAAGAACACAAAAACCTGATGAACTCCATTGCGAAAGGCGATGAAGTGCTGACCAACGGTGGTCTGGTGGGTCGCGTGACCAAAGTAGCAGAATCTGGCTACATCGCTATCGCGCTGAACGACACCACTGAAGTGGTTATTAAACGTGATTTCGTAGCTGCCGTTCTGCCGAAAGGCACCATGAAGGCGCTGTAATTTATTGTTTTCCCAAAGGGAACTGCCGTGTTAAACCGTTATCCTTTGTGGAAGTATGTCATGCTGATCGTCGTTATTGTCGTCGGTCTGCTCTATGCGCTTCCCAACCTGTATGGTGAGGATCCGGCTGTTCAAATCACTGGCGTGCGCGGTGCCGCCGCCAGTGAGCAAACGCTGATCCAGGTCCAGAAAACGTTACAAGAAGATAAAATCACACCTAAGTCTGTGGCTCTGGAAGAGGGTGCTATTCTCGCGCGCTTCGACTCCACTGATACCCAACTGCGCGCACGTGAAGTATTAATGGGCGTACTGGGCGATCAGTACGTCGTGGCGCTTAACCTTGCTCCGGCAACCCCGCGTTGGCTGGCAGCCATTCACGCAGAACCGATGAAACTCGGTCTTGACCTGCGTGGTGGCGTTCACTTCCTGATGGAAGTGGATATGGACACCGCGTTGAGTAAGTTGCAGGAACAAAATATTGATAGCCTGCGCAGCGATCTGCGTGAAAAAGGCATTCCTTATACTACCGTTCGCAAAGAAGATAACTACGGTCTGAGCATCACCTTCCGTGATAGCAGCGCCCGTGATGAAGCTATCTCTTACCTGAGCAAGCGTCACCAGGATCTGGTTATTTCCAGCCTGGGCAGCAATGCACTGCGTGCGGTAATGACCGATGCGCGTCTGAGCGAAGCCCGTGAATACGCGGTACAGCAGAACATCAACATTCTGCGTAACCGTGTTAACCAACTGGGTGTTGCTGAGCCGGTGGTACAACGTCAGGGTGCTGACCGCATCGTGGTCGAACTGCCGGGTATTCAGGATACCGCGCGGGCGAAAGAAATTCTGGGCGCAACCGCGACGCTGGAGTTCCGTCTGGTAAACACCAACGTTGACCAGTCCGCTGCGGCATCCGGGCGTGTACCGGGTGATTCGGAAGTGAAACAGTCTCGTGAAGGCCAGCCTGTTGTGCTGTACAAGCGCGTGATCCTGACCGGTGACCATATCACCGATTCTACTTCCAGCCAGGACGAATACAATCAGCCGCAGGTTAACATCTCGCTGGATAGCGCGGGTGGTAACATTATGTCCAACTTCACCAAGGACAACATCGGTAAGCCGATGGCGACCCTGTTCGTGGAGTACAAAGACAGCGGTAAGAAAGATGCTAACGGTCGTGCAGTATTGGTGAAACAGGAAGAGGTGATTAACATTGCCAACATCCAGTCTCGCCTGGGTAACAGCTTCCGTATCACAGGTATCAACAACCCGAACGAAGCGCGTCAGCTTTCTCTGCTGTTACGTGCCGGTGCGTTGATTGCGCCGATTCAGATTGTGGAAGAACGTACCATCGGCCCAACCCTGGGTATGCAGAACATTAAACAGGGTCTGGAAGCGTGTCTGGCCGGTCTGGTGGTGTCTATCCTGTTCATGATCTTCTTCTATAAGAAGTTCGGTCTGATTGCGACCAGTGCGCTGATTGCTAACCTGGTGCTGATTGTCGGTATTATGTCGCTGCTGCCGGGCGCTACGCTGAGTATGCCGGGGATTGCGGGGATCGTCTTAACCCTTGCCGTCGCGGTCGATGCGAACGTACTGATCAACGAACGTATCAAAGAAGAGTTGAGTAACGGGCGTTCGGTGCAGCAGGCCATCAACGAAGGTTATGCGGGCGCATTTAGCTCCATCTTTGATGCGAACATTACGACGCTGATCAAGGTCATCATCCTGTACGCAGTTGGCACCGGGGCAATTAAAGGGTTCGCGATTACTACCGGTATTGGTGTGGCGACGTCGATGTTTACCGCGATTGTCGGTACACGTGCCATCGTAAACCTGTTGTATGGCGGCAAGCGCGTCAAAAAGCTGTCAATCTGAGGAGTGCGAAGTGGCACAGGAATATACTGTTGAACAATTAAACCACGGCCGTAAAGTCTGGGACTTTATGCGCTGGGACTACTGGGCTTTCGGCATTTCAGGTTTCCTGCTGATTGCGGCCATCGTGGTGATGGGCGTACGCGGGTTTAACTGGGGTCTCGATTTCACCGGTGGTACGGTTATTGAAATCACGCTGGAAAAACCGGCCGATATGGACGTGATGCGCGATGCGCTGGAGAAAGCGGGCTTTGTTGATCCGCTTCTGCAGAACTTCGGCAGCAGCCACGACATTATGGTACGTATGCCGCCAACTGAAGGTGCAGACGGCGGTCAGGTGCTGGGCAGCAAAGTGTTGAGTGTGATTAACGAATCCACCAACCAAAACGCCGCGGTGAAGCGAATTGAATTCGTGGGTCCGAGCGTGGGTGCTGATCTGGCGCAAACCGGTGCGATGGCGCTGATGGCGGCACTGATCTCCATCCTGGTGTACGTCGGTTTCCGCTTTGAGTGGCGACTGGCGGCGGGGGTGGTTATCGCTCTGGCGCACGACGTGATTATCACACTTGGGATCCTGTCGTTGTTCCATATTGAGATTGACCTGACTATCGTCGCATCACTGATGTCGGTAATCGGTTACTCGCTGAACGACAGTATCGTTGTATCTGACCGTATTCGTGAAAACTTCCGCAAGATTCGTCGCGGTACGCCTTACGAAATCTTTAACGTGTCCCTGACTCAAACGCTGCACCGTACGTTGATTACGTCCGGTACGACGTTGATGGTTATTCTGATGCTGTTCCTGTTCGGTGGTCCGGTACTGGAAGGCTTCTCGCTGACGATGCTGATCGGTGTGTCCATCGGTACCGCATCCTCTATCTACGTGGCATCGGCGCTGGCGCTGAAGCTGGGTATGAAGCGTGAGCACATGCTGCAGCAGAAGGTCGAGAAAGAAGGGGCGGATCAGCCGTCAATTTTGCCTTAACCCATCAAGAGTGGAAATACTGGAATCCCGATCGCAAGGTCGGGATTTTTTTTGCCTGTGAATTAGCGACAGGCAATTATCTTTTCCTGTCGCCACACTACTGACAGTATGCTGCCAGTAGCACTGTCTTATAGTCCTTCTGACACCACCCACACAGGCAGGAGGAAGTATGAACAACGTCATTAACTGGTTTGAAATCCCCGTGGCACAAATGGATCGCGCCATTGCATTTTATGAGCCGGTGATGCAGGTTTCTTTGCGTCGGGAGAATATGGACTGCGCTGAGCTCGCCGTATTTCCGCATCAGGATCCCGCTCCTGGCGGTGCACTGGCTAAATTTGACGGTATTACGCCTTCAGCGCAGGGCGCTATTATTTACCTGCATACGGACGATTTGGCTGCAACGCTTGAACGCGTCGCCACCGCTGGCGGCCAGTGCGTGTTTGGCCCGCTTGAACTGGGGCAAGACATTGGCACGATTGCGCTGTTTACTGACAGCGAAGGCAATCGCGTTGGTTTACATCAACCCGCGTAATTTTTTCAGGACTGACGATTAATATGACCAGACGCGCCGACCGCTTGTTTCAGATTGTACAAATCCTGCGTGGCAGGCGAGTGACAACGGCGGCGCTGCTGGCAGAACGTCTGGAGGTGTCTGAACGGACGATTTATCGCGATATCCGCGATCTCTCTTTATCCGGCGTGCCCATTGAAGGCGAAGTGGGTAGTGGATACCGCTTAATGGCGGGGTTTGATCTGCCGCCGTTGATGCTAACCCAGCACGAATCAGAAGCGTTGATGGTAGCGATTCGGTTGCTGAAAACATGGGGCGGGGATTCACTCTCACAGGCGCTGGAATCAGCACAGGAAAAAGTGTTGGCGATATTACCGCCAGAGAGTCGGCGCAGAGCCGAGCAAACGCGGATTTTCGCGCCAGATTTTGGTAATCAGCCGCATTCACGCAGTGCGTTCGATCTCATACATCGCGCGGTTTCGGCGCAGCAGGCGCTGGCGCTGCATTATCGCGATGAGTCCGGGAATCTCTCCTGGCGCGACGTTCAGCCGCTGGGATTATTTTTCTGGGGCGAGCACTGGCTGCTCGTTGCCTGGTGTGAAAAACGTGACGATTATCGCTGTTTTCGCGTTGATCGTTGTCTGAAGATCACGCCGCTTAACAGGTATTTTCGCGAATCAGCGGATCGATCGCTAAGTGACTTTTTACGTAAAGTACGCTGTGAAGACCGGCCATAAAAAAGCCAGCGGTTAAGCTGGCTTGTCTGCGATAGATTGGCTGGATTAGAAGTTGTAACCAACAACCAGGTAACCACCCCAACCGGTAGATTTCGCGCTGAAATCGCCTTCGCCCCAGTTCAGAGTGTCGCCACCTTTCCACTGGCCGCCGTTGTGGAAGTAACGCGCCACTACGGAGTAGTGCCAGTGATCGTAGTTCAGCGCCAGAACGTGGCTGGAAGCGATAGAGTTGCTGGTGCGGTTCGGATCGTCACCCAAATCTGAGCCCCAGTCGAAGTTGGTGAAGCCGATGTAGGTCAACTGGCCTCCCCATACCTGGGTGATCGGCACAAAGTATTTCACTTTGAAACGGTAGCCATCCCACTCGTTTTCGTTGGATGCGCCATAGTTCTGCCACTGGTATTTAGCATACACGTTCAGAGACAGACCCATCGGCAGACCGGTATCGATATCGGTACCCAGACCCATATACCAGGTGCTCTGGCGGCTGGCTTTGTTATCACCCATATCGTAGATGTAGTTGTTGGCGAAATACCATTCTTTGAACGGACCGAAGCTCAGGTCAGCGCCGGTCAGCTTGTCGATGGAGAAACGCGGTTCGATTTCCATAAACAGCGGGGAACCGTCAGACCAGATACCTTTATCGTTGCCGTTACCCCAGTCGAAGGTTTTAGGAATATCGATGTAGCCATAGAAGTCAAACCAGTCTTTTTTGGCAAACGCTTCATATTCCAGATACACGTCGTTGTTCAGTTTCGGGGAGAAACGGGTGTGGTAGCTACCCACCACGTTGACGCTCTGGTGCCACCAGTCGGACAGATATTGCGGTTTGTCATTTTCTGCCGCGTTGGCAGTAAAAGACGAGGAGAGCGCCAGCACTGCACCGGCTGCAAGTAATGTTTTTTTCATATGTATGCCACTGTTTGAAATCCCTTTCGGGATAGAAAAATGCGCAATTTGCGTTTCTATACACTTCATCCTTCAAGCCGCCTCTTTGTTGGCTGCCTTTGCTCACCCCTGTCACTTACTGATGTAAGCTCCAGGGATTCACGCAGTTGCCGCCTTGATACGTCTTGCATGATTTTGTGTAGAAATATTTCGTGTTTCTTCGGTGCCTATTATAAAAATCATTGTTCACAAAAATATGTTTTGTTTCACAGTTCTATCATTTGCGTAATCGATTGCGTTCACGTTTGCGTACTTTAGGCGGCGAATTGTACTGGCTCCGGTGAATGTTGCCAAGTTTTACCGGAAATATCGCTTATGTCAGAGGAGTAACAAAATGGGCGGGAGTGATGTTGCGGAACGCACAAAAACGTTCCGCAAAAAGTTTATTGACTAACAGGTTGGATGTCGTGGATGCGAACAAAACCTAACTGATCTGGAGACAGTCCGTTTAACTGCAACGGAATGTCTACATCACTGGGGGCAAGAATACTTGCCGGGGCGTTGACCAACTGGTTGTGAACGTTCACTTCCTGATAGTTGTCCGTGGTGCCCTGAATTTGCCCGTATTCGACGGTGGCGCTAAAGGCGGGTAAAGGCGTGTTGGATTCACCCTGAATCCGCAGCGTCAGGCGCGTACCGTCGGCGTTCGGCGCAATATTTATCAGCGACATACGTAACGTGCCTATCTGGCTGTCCAGTCGGGCAGGGGTTTTGGAACCTGGCAGCAGATAGACGCCGCTGGTTGATTTTGCGTTCAACATATTTTGTTGAGTAATTTTTACCGTTTCCTGATTTAGCTGCGTCATCTCTTTATTCAACGTGCTAACACTTTGATGCATCTGGCGTACTTCGCTTTGCTGTGCGCAGGCGCTTAGGCTAAAGAGACTTCCCACCAGGAGAATTCTTAGGTAACGTCTTGTCATTGTGATCACTTCCTTTATTGTCGCGATAGCATAATGGTAGTGCGCACTGAGCGCGAAGGCATCGATCCTTTGTCTCAAAAGCGTTGCGCCTTTGTTGTCACGCCAGTTCAGGGTAAAATAGATTCCGGTCAACCACTGAGGTACAGGACGCCGTATGCATTGCCCATTCTGTTTCGCCGTAGACACTAAGGTAATTGACTCTCGTCTTGTCGGCGAGGGCTCCTCAGTACGCCGCCGTCGGCAGTGTCTGGTCTGTAACGAACGTTTCACCACTTTTGAAGTGGCTGAACTAGTTATGCCGCGCGTTGTGAAAAGCAACGATGTGCGTGAACCCTTTAATGAAGATAAGCTGCGCAGCGGCATGCTCAGAGCGCTTGAGAAACGTCCGGTCAGCTCTGATGACGTCGAAATGGCGTTGAACCATATCAAATCACAACTGCGTGCGACTGGCGAGCGTGAGGTGCCGAGCAAGATGATTGGCAACCTGGTGATGGAGCAGTTGAAAAAACTCGATAAAGTCGCCTACATCCGCTTTGCTTCGGTTTACCGGAGTTTCGAAGATATCAAAGAATTTGGCGAGGAGATTGCTCGCCTACAGGACTAAGCCATGCAGGATGAATTATACATGGCGCGCGCGCTGAAGCTTGCTGCGCGCGGACGTTTTACCACTCACCCCAACCCCAACGTGGGCTGCGTGATTGTGAAAGATGGGGAGATCGTCGGTGAAGGATATCATCACCGTGCGGGCGAACCGCATGCCGAAGTTCATGCTCTGCGGATGGCTGGAGAAAAAGCGCAAGGGGCAACGGCCTATGTGACGCTTGAACCCTGTAGTCATCATGGTCGCACGCCGCCGTGCTGCGATGCGTTGATTGCGGCGGGTGTATCGCGTGTGGTTGCGGCGATGCAGGATCCCAATCCGCAGGTCGCAGGACGTGGGCTCTACCGTTTGCAGCAGGCGGGCATCGACGTCAGCCACGGGCTGATGATGAGCGAAGTTGAGCAACTGAATAAAGGCTTTCTCAAGCGCATGCGTACGGGATTCCCGTATCTGCAGCTTAAGCTTGGCGCCTCGCTTGATGGCCGTACGGCGATGGCCAGCGGTGAAAGCCAGTGGATTACCTCACCACAGGCGCGCCGCGATGTGCAACGTTTACGCGCGCAAAGCCATGCCATTTTAACCAGTAGCGCTACGGTGTTAGCCGACGACCCTCAGCTTACCGTGCGTTGGTCGGAGCTTGGGGAATCAACTCAGGCGAGTTACCCGCAGGAAGAGCTGCGCCAGCCAATCCGCATTGTTCTTGATAGCCAGAATCAGGTCACTCCGGAGCATCGTATTGTGCAACAGCCAGGAGAAACCTGGATTGCCCGGACTAAAGACGACCCTCGTAGCTGGCCGGAGACGGTTCGTAGCCTGAAGGTGCCGGAACATAACGGGCATCTGGATCTGGTGGTGCTGATGATGCAACTGGGCAAACAGCAAATTAACAGCATTTGGGTAGAAGCAGGCCCAACGCTCGCGGGGGCATTATTACAGGCCGGTTTGGTCGATGAGCTAATCGTGTATGTTGCGCCTAAACTGTTAGGCAGCGATGCGCGAGGATTATGTGTGCTTCCAGGCCTTGAGAAACTGGTTGACGCCCCCCATTTCAAATTCAATGAGATACGCCAGGTGGGCCCGGACGTTTGCCTGCATTTAACGACTGCGTGAGGCTTTCTGATTTAGAGGAAGCAGCGCACAGAATATTATGATAAAATCCGCCCCCCTTACGGGGCTATAAATCGAACCCGAAGGAAGAATATGAACATTATTGAAGCTAACGTTGCTACCCCGGACGCTCGCGTCGCCATCACCATTGCGCGTTTCAACAACTTTATCAATGACAGCCTGCTGGAAGGTGCGATCGACGCCCTGAAACGTATTGGTCAGGTTAAAGATGAAAACATTACCGTCGTTTGGGTTCCAGGTGCCTATGAGCTGCCGCTGGCGGCTGACGCTCTGGCGAAAACCGGTAAATACGACGCGGTGATTGCGCTCGGTACGGTGATCCGTGGCGGTACCGCGCACTTCGAATATGTGGCTGGCGGTGCAAGCAATGGCCTGGCGCATGTCGCTCAGGAC
Source organism: Citrobacter youngae (assembly GCF_003818115.1). GTDB lineage: Bacteria > Pseudomonadota > Gammaproteobacteria > Enterobacterales > Enterobacteriaceae > Citrobacter > Citrobacter youngae. Next base: position 115,402 of record NZ_RPOI01000015.1, read on the forward strand.
AGCGGCATTCCGGTAGCCTTCGGTGTTCTGACCACCGAAAGTATTGAACAAGCCATCGAACGTGCTGGCACTAAAGCCGGTAACAAAGGCGCAGAAGCTGCACTGACTGCGCTTGAAATGATTAATGTATTGAAAGCCATCAAGGCCTGATTTTTGTAAGGGGAAATCCGTGAAACCTGCTGCTCGTCGCCGCGCCCGTGAGTGTGCCGTCCAGGCGCTCTACTCCTGGCAGTTGTCCCAGAACGACATCGCTGATGTTGAATACCAGTTCCTGGCGGAACAGGACGTAAAAGATGTCGACGTTCTGTATTTCCGTGAACTGCTGTCCGGGGTGGCGACTAACAGCGCGTACCTGGATGGCTTAATGAAGCCTTACCTGTCTCGCCTGCTGGAAGAGCTGGGTCAGGTAGAAAAAGCCGTGCTGCGTATTGCGCTGTTTGAACTGTCTAAACGTAGCGATGTGCCATACAAAGTGGCCATCAACGAAGCGATTGAACTGGCGAAAACCTTCGGCGCTGAAGACAGCCACAAATTCGTCAACGGCGTACTGGATAAAGCAGCACCTGTGATTCGCCCCAACAAAAAGTAATTCCGAGGCCGGTCGGATGGTGGAACATGTTTCCGCTATCCCCGGCTTTTTCTTTTTTTTCTGCTGAGGCATAACGTATGGCATGCGGCGAATTTTCCCTGATTGCCCGTTATTTTGACCGCGTAAGAACCTCTCGTCTTGATGTCGAAACCGGTATTGGTGACGATTGCGCACTTCTGAACATCCCTGAAAAACAGACGCTGGCGATCAGTACCGATACGCTGGTAGCTGGTAACCACTTCCTCCCTGACATTGATCCGACCGATCTCGCCTGGAAAGCGCTGGCGGTGAATTTGAGCGATCTGGCGGCGATGGGGGCGGACCCTGCATGGCTGACGCTGGCGCTCACGTTACCTGACGTCGATGAAGCCTGGCTTGAAGCCTTCAGCGATGGCCTGTTTGAACTGCTGAATTACTATGATATGCAGCTGATTGGCGGTGACACCACGCGTGGACCACTGTCGATGACGCTGGGTATCCATGGCTACGTCCCTGTAGGACGGGTTTTAAAACGCTCCGGAGCGAAACCGGGAGACTGGATTTATGTGACCGGTACGCCGGGCGACAGCGCGGCGGGGCTGGCGATTTTACAGAATCGGTTGCAGGTTGGAGATGCAAAAGACGCGGACTATCTGCTTAAACGTCATCTGCGGCCAACGCCGCGCATCCTGCAGGGACAAGCCCTGCGCGATCTGGCGAGCGCCGCTATCGATATTTCCGACGGCCTGATCTCCGATCTGGGGCATATCGTTAATGCCAGCGGCTGCGGCGCGCGGGTTAACGTTGATGCGCTGCCTTACTCTCCGGCATTTGCCCAACACGTGGAATCGGAACAGGCGCTGCGCTGGGCGCTCTCGGGGGGGGAAGATTATGAGTTATGCTTTACCGTACCGGAAATTAACCGTGGCGCGCTGGACGTGGCGCTGGGGAATCTCGGCGCAGCGTTTACCTGTATCGGGCAGATGAGCACGGATGTGGAAGGCATTCACTTTACGCGCGACGGAAAACCCGTCACGTTCGACTGGAAAGGATATGACCATTTTGCCGCGCCTTAAAAAAGATGTCGCCAAAAGTCGCCTGAGTATGCGCAACCCGTGGCACTTGTTGGCCACCGGTTTTGGCAGCGGACTGAGTCCAATTGTTCCTGGCACCATGGGATCGCTGGCGGCGATCCCATTTTGGTATTTAATGACGTTTCTGCCGTGGCAGCTGTATTCGCTGGTGGTCATGTTGTCTATCTGTATTGGCGTTTATCTGTGCCATCAAACGGCGAAAGATATGGGCGTGCACGATCACGGCAGCATTGTCTGGGACGAGTTTGTCGGGATGTGGATAACCCTGATGGCGCTACCAACCAACGACTGGCAGTGGGTTGCCGCGGGTTTTGTGATTTTCCGTATCCTGGATATGTGGAAGCCGTGGCCGATCCGCTGGTTTGATCGCAACGTGCATGGCGGTACGGGGATCATGATCGATGATATTGTCGCCGGGATACTTTCTGCCGGGATCCTCTATTTTATCGGCCATCACTGGCCGGTAGGGATTATTTAACCCTTTTGGGGGCTATTGTAGGCCCGATAAGCGCCGCGCCATCGGGCAATCAGTGCTGGATGCGTTATGCTTATCCGGCCTACAATTAGCAATCGCCAATGCTTATTTAAATCCCACCACCGGATGCTGTTTGTACGGCGTTTCCAGCTCGGCTACCTGCTCTGGTTTCAGCGTTAAATCCACCGCATTAAGCAACTCATCCAGCTGTTCCTCACGCGACGTACCGATAATCGGCGCTGCCACACCGGGTTTACTCAGTAGCCAGGCCAGCGCAACCTGTGCACGCGTGACGCCTAATTCTTCACTGATACCGGCCAGCCGTGCTGCAATTTGCGCATCGTTTTCATCGCTCTCGTTGTACAAATTTTTACCGACTTCATCAGAAACCAGACGTGCCGTCGTTTCTCCCCACGGGCGCGTCAGGCGACCACGCGCCAGCGGACTCCATGGGATCACCGCCACACCTTCCTGATAGCAAAGCGGCAGCATTTCACGTTCTTCTTCGCGATAAATCAGGTTGTAGTGATCCTGCATGCTAACGAACTGTGCCCAGCCGTGTTGTTTCTGCAGGGCCAGTGCCTGAGCAAACTGCGAAGCGTGCATGGATGAGGCGCCGATATAGCGCGCTTTACCGGCTTTAACGACGTCGTTCAGCGCTTCCAGCGTTTCTTCGATTGGCGTGTTGTAATCCCAGCGGTGAATTTGCAGGATGTCGACATAGTCCATACCCAGACGTCTGAGGCTATCGTCGATTGAGCGCAGGATTTGTGCGCGGGATAATCCTTCCGGCAGGTCGTCAACCTGATGAAAAACCTTGGTGGCGACCACGACATCTTCGCGGCGGGCAAAATCACGCAGCGCGCGACCGACAATCTCTTCGCTGCTGCCAGCGGAGTAGCTGTTGGCGGTATCGAAAAAGTTAATGCCGCCTTCAAGGGCGTGTTTGATTATCGGGCGGCTGCTTTCTTCAGGTAGCGTCCAGGCATGATTGCCGCGATTGGGTTCGCCAAACGTCATGCAGCCCAGGCAAAGGCGGGAGACCCGAAGGTCGGTTTTTCCTAAGATGTTGTATTTCATCAATCCACTCCTGCTTAGCTCGTGATGAATTAAGCATAGCAGGAGCGGGGAGGGGATTATGCCAGCCAGGCCTTGATTTTGGCCTCAATTCCGGTGGCATTCAGGCCCAGTTCGGCGCGAGCCTCGTCCTGAGTTCCCTGGGGAATGAAGAAATCAGGCAGGCCAATATTCAGTACCGGAACGGGCTTACGATGTGCCATCAGTACTTCGTTTACGCCGCTGCCAGCACCGCCCATAATGGCGTTCTCTTCAATGGTGACCAGCACTTCGTGTTGGGCAGCCATTTCCAGGATCAGCGTTTCATCCAGCGGTTTCACAAAGCGCATATCCACCAGCGTGGCGTTCATCGACTCTGCGACCTGAGCGGCTTCCGGCATCAGGGTACCGAAGTTGAGAATTGCCAGTTTCTCACCGTGACGCTTGACGATACCTTTACCGATAGGCAGCTGTTCCAGCGGCGCCAACTCAACGCCCACCGCGTTACCGCGCGGATAACGTACTACCGTTGGACCATCGTTATAGTGATAGCCGGTAAACAGCATCTGGCGACATTCGTTCTCATCGCTCGGGGTCATAATGACCATTTCCGGGATGCAGCGCAGGAAGGAGAGATCGAACGCTCCCTGGTGGGTTTGCCCATCTGCGCCCACAATACCCGCCCGGTCGACAGCGAACAGGACCGGCAGTTTCTGAATGGCGACATCATGCAGCACCTGATCGTACGCGCGTTGCAGAAAAGTAGAGTAAATCGCCACGACCGGCTTATAGCCGCCAATCGCCAGACCGGCAGCAAACGTCACCGCGTGCTGCTCGGCAATCGCCACATCGAAGTAGCGGTCCGGGAACTTACGGGAAAACTCCACCATGCCGGAGCCTTCGCGCATTGCCGGGGTGATCGCCATCAGCTTATTGTCTTTCGCCGCGGTTTCGCACAGCCAGTCACCGAAGATTTTTGAATAGCTCGGCAGGCCGCCGCTGCTTTTCGGCAGGCATCCGCTGGACGGATCGAATTTTGGTACTGCGTGGAAGGTAATCGGATCTTTTTCCGCCGGCTCGTAGCCACGACCTTTTTTGGTCATGATGTGCAGGAACTGCGGGCCTTTCAGATCGCGCATGTTCTTCAGTGTGGTGATAAGCCCCAGCACGTCGTGACCGTCCACCGGACCGATATAGTTAAAGCCCAGTTCTTCAAACAGCGTACCCGGAACAACCATGCCTTTGATGTGTTCTTCGGTACGTTTGAGCAGCTCTTTAATCGGCGGTACGCCGGAGAACACTTTCTTCCCGCCTTCGCGCAGCGAGGAGTAAAGTTTGCCGGAGAGCAATTGCGCCAGGTGGTTGTTCAGCGCACCGACATTTTCTGAGATCGACATTTCGTTGTCGTTGAGGATAACCAACATGTCGGGTTTAATATCACCCGCGTGGTTCATCGCTTCAAACGCCATGCCAGCGGTGATGGCGCCGTCGCCAATCACACATACGGTACGACGTTCTTTGCCTTCTTTCTCAGCGGCAACCGCAATACCGATGCCAGCGCTGATGGAGGTTGAGGAGTGCCCAACGCTCAGTACGTCATACTCGCTCTCACCGCGCCACGGGAACGGATGCAAACCGCCTTTCTGGCGAATCGTGCCGATTTTATCGCGGCGGCCGGTCAGGATTTTGTGCGGATAAGCCTGATGCCCGACATCCCAGATTAACTGGTCAAACGGGGTGTTGTAGACATAGTGCAGCGCGACGGTGAGTTCCACCGTGCCCAGGCCAGAGGCGAAGTGCCCGCTGGAACGGCTCACGCTGTCGAGCAAATAGCGGCGCAGTTCGTCGCAAAGCTTTGGCAGGCTCTCTTTCGGCAGCAGGCGTAACTCCTGGGTGGAGTCGACCAGCGCCAGGGTCGGGTATTTGGCTATATCAAAACTCATCGCAAGCTCATGGGATATGTTGGTTTATTTATCACGCTGGATTATGTAGTCCGCTAGCGCTTCCAGTGCCGAGGTATCGAGTGACTGTGCGGCCAGCAGATTCAGCGACTGGCGGGCATCTTCGATTAAATCCCGGGCTTTATTCCGGGCTTGCTCAAGACCCAGAAGTGCAGGATAGGTACTTTTGCCAAGCTGCTGGTCAGCACCCTGACGTTTACCCAATGTTGCAGTATCGCCTACCACATCCAGTATGTCATCCTGAACCTGGAAGGCCAGACCGATGCTTTCTGCGTATTTGTCGAGTATTGCCAGGCATTCTCGCCCTTTATCGCCTGCGCTCAATGCACCCAGACGTACGGCGGCGCGAATCAATGCCCCGGTTTTGTGGCGGTGAATACGCTCCAGAGCATCCAGCTCAACCTGATGGCCTTCGGCTGCCAGATCCAGCGCCTGGCCGCCGCACATACCGGCGATACCGCTGGCCTGAGCCAGTTCAGAGATCATCGCGATGCGGTCACGGTCAGACACTTCCGGCATCGGGGCGTCGCTGATAATGGAGAACGCCAGCGTTTGCAGCGCATCTCCGGCGAGGATCGCGTTTGCCTCACCAAATTTTACGTGACAGGTCGGCAGACCGCGGCGCAGGTCATCATCGTCCATCGCGGGTAAATCATCGTGCATCAGTGAATAAGCATGGATGCACTCGACGGCTGCAGCGGGAGCATCAAGCGTACTCAGGCTGACGCCAAACATCTGGCCGGTCGCGTACACCAGGAACGGGCGCAGACGTTTACCGCCTAATAATGCGCCATATTGCATGGTTTCGACCACGGGAGTGTTCTGAAAGGGCAGTGGCGCGATAAAACGGCTCAGTGCCTGGTTGGCCTGCTCAACGCAAGCCTGTAGCTGCTGCGTAAAATCCATTTACTCATTATCCGGTGTAAAAGGCGTAAGGGCGGCGTCTTCAGTATCTGACAGCAGGATTTGCACGCGCTGTTCAGCCTGTTGCAATTTAACCTGTCCCTGACGCGCCAACTGTACGCCGCGTTCGAATTCGTTCAGCGCTTCTTCCAGCGGCAGGTCGCCGCTTTCCAGGCGGGTAACAATCTGTTCCAGCTCGCTCAGCGCTGTTTCAAAACTGGCTGGCGCTTCATTTTTCTTCGGCATAATGAATGTCTGACTCTCTGTATTGGCAGCACAAGACTATGGTAACGGACTCGCACTGATAAGCAAATAACGCGCAATGGTAAGGCGATGTGCACAGGATGACCATGATGGTGGTATACTTGCGCGCCTGGATGCAGCCGCAGGGTATGGGCTGCTGTATTTTTTCCCATTACAAGTCATTCAGACTTGCCTAAGAACCATTGCCGCCATGAAGTTTATCATTAAATTGTTCCCAGAAATCACCATCAAAAGCCAATCTGTGCGTTTGCGCTTTATAAAAATTCTGACAGGGAACATTCGTAACGTTTTAAAGCACTATGATGAAGACCTTGCCGTTGTCCGCCACTGGGATCACGTTGAGGTTCGCGCTAAAGATGAAACCCAACGTCTGGATATTCGTGACGCGCTGACCCGTATTCCGGGGATCCACCACATTCTCGAAGTAGAAGACGTGCCGTTTACCGATATGCACGATATTTTCGAGAAAGCGCTGGTACAGTATCGTGACCAACTGGAAGGTAAAACCTTCTGCGTACGCGTTAAGCGTCGTGGTAAGCATGAGTTTAGCTCCATTGAGGTGGAACGTTATGTTGGCGGTGGACTGAACCAGCATATTGAATCCGCGCGCGTGAAGCTGACGAAGCCGGACGTGACGGTTAATCTTGAAATCGAAAACGACCGTCTGTTGCTGGTTAAAGGCCGCTATGAAGGTATTGGCGGTTTCCCTATTGGTACGCAGGAAGACGTACTGTCGCTGATCTCCGGTGGTTTCGACTCCGGCGTGTCCAGCTACATGCTGATGCGTCGCGGCTGCCGCGTGCACTACTGCTTCTTCAACCTTGGCGGGGCTGCGCATGAAATCGGTGTTCGCCAGGTGGCGCATTACCTGTGGAATCGCTTCGGTAGTTCGCATCGCGTGCGTTTTGTTGCTATCAACTTTGAACCTGTGGTCGGTGAGATCCTGGAGAAAGTTGATGACGGCCAGATGGGCGTGGTTCTCAAGCGTATGATGGTTCGCGCGGCGTCGAAAGTCGCTGAGCGCTACGGCGTACAGGCGCTGGTAACCGGTGAAGCACTGGGCCAGGTGTCCAGTCAGACGCTGACCAACCTGCGTTTGATCGATAACGTATCAGACACCCTGATCCTGCGCCCACTTATCTCTCATGATAAAGAGCACATCATCAATCTGGCGCGTGAAATTGGCACCGAGGATTTTGCTCGTACCATGCCGGAATACTGCGGTGTAATTTCAAAAAGCCCGACGGTGAAAGCGATCAAATCGAAGATTGAGGCCGAAGAAGAAAACTTCGATTTCTCTATCCTCGATAAAGTGGTTGAAGAAGCGAACAATATTGATATTCGCGATATCGCCCAGCAGACGCAGCAAACCGTGGTAGAAGTGGAAACCGTGAGCGACTTCGGCCCGAACGATGTGATTCTGGATATCCGTTCTGTGGATGAACAGGATGATAAACCGCTGAAGGTTGACGGCGTGGACGTCGTTTCTCTGCCATTCTACAAGCTGAGCACTAAATTCGGCGATTTGGACCAGAGTAAAACCTGGCTGCTGTGGTGTGAACGCGGGGTGATGAGCCGCCTGCAGGCGCTTTATCTGCGCGAGCAGGGCTTTGAAAACGTGAAGGTGTATCGCCCGTAATTGAGTAAACACCGTGTTGTAGGCCGGATAAGGCGGTTGCGCCGCCATCCGGCAATGCAACGATATTATTCAAAACGCACAGGAAGCGTCTTCCCGTTCGACTCCCAGACGCCCTGATAAACTCCGTCTTTTAACTCCAGCGTTATCTTCTCTTGCGCTTGTTCAGCAGCAGACGTCTTCAGTTCATAATGCTGATTGTTGGCGGTGTCGCACTTGCCGGTTAATTCAATCGGTGCGCCAAATTTCTGGTAAAAGTAAGCCCCTTCAAAAAAATCACTGTATTTGCAGTCCACCTTCAACACAATACGCATGCTTTTTCCCAGCGTGCCGTACATGACTTTGCCGTCAATGCCGGGCGCTGGCGAAACCGGTGTTGTACTCTTTGCTCCAGTCAGATACTGGCCGTACGGCGTGAGCCGATTTTGCAGTTCCGCGGTTGGGATTTTCGTGGTGAAATCACCCAACTCGTCGAGTGCGCGGCTGGCGTGGTTGCTACAGCGCCCGTTCAGGAAGACCAGATGGTCTTTTTGCAGGGAGAATTTGTCGATGTAATACAACCCGTCGGTGTAGGTTGCGCATGATGCGTAGAATTCGGCATAGTCAAAGTCTTCGCCTTTCTCTTCTTTTATTTGTTCTGGTGTTTGCGATTTATGCGCATCAACAAAGGTGTCGATTTGGCCACGGATATCTTTTCTGATACGGGTGTTTAATTCACCCATCGTGGAGCGGGAGAAAAGATCGTTAAGGGTAATGGCTGCGCCGCTGGCTAAATCAAAGCTGATCGGCACATTGAACGACTCGCAATATGCCCCGCAGCTTTCGACAAACATATTCATGGTCAGGATTTTTTCGTCGCGAAATTCAACCGTGTAGTTAAGGTTTGCGGTGGGATTCATGGCTGATTTCGCAAACTGGTTTACTGTGGCCTGCGGAGTATTACCCGGTAGCTGATTGATAAAGGTTGCGAAAATATAATCGTTAATACGTTTCGCAACCTTGGGGTTATCCGTCGAGGAAAGCCATGGTACGCGATATTGCATTTCAGTGCTTCCGGGATAGCGATACTCAATACTCTTTATGTCGAGTTGCGTCGCTGTGGCATAACCGGAAAGGAGCAATAAAGCCACTCCACTCAGATATCCTTTCATTATGATTCCTTATAAGGGAGTGGCCTGAAGATTTACTCGTAGTAGTTATAAATTCCCGCTGCCATCACCAGTTGTGATGCAACTTCGTAAGCCTTTTCACGACTGACCAGAAGATCAATGATTTTCAAACCGAAATCGATTGAGGTTCCCGGTCCCTGGCTGGTTAACAGGTTAACGCGCGGATCCCACACGACGCGCTTGTCCTGCCATTGATCAGCGGGGATTTGGTCTTTCAGCGCCGGGAAACCGGTCATGTTGCCGATGGGAAAAATGTCGTGCGGGACGAGGACGGTCGCGGCAGCGGCGCAGATTACCGCGACAATGCGCCCGGAGCGATGAAACTGCTTCACGGTTTCGACCAGCAGAGGGCTGTCGCGAAAGCACTCAGCGCCTTTGACACCACCGGGCAGTACGATAATGTCGAAATCGCCGTCAGCAACTTCGACTAATGGCGCATCCGCCAACAGTTTCACACCGCGCGAGCACACGATCGTCAGGTTGCCATCGCTGGCGACGCTGGCGGTTGTGACCTTAATTCCGCCGCGAACCAGTAGATCGATAGTAGTAACCGCTTCGGTTTCTTCACTACCAGGGGCGAGACATACCAGTGCTTGAGCGCTCATACTCACTTTCCTTTCTTTTAACCATTTCAAACAGGCGGGCATTTTCCGGAACGGCGATGCCGTGCGCGCGTGCGCGTTTTAACAAATAACCGGTAATGTAGTCGATCTCGGTATGACGCATGGCGCGAATGTCCTGCAGCATAGATGAGATATTTTCCGCCGTACTGTCAATCACTTGCTCGACATAATAGCGTAAATCATCCGCTGATGTGTGGTGGCCTTCGCGTTCGATGACCGCTGCCACTTCCTCGCAGATGAGCGCTATTTTTTCCGGATGGTGACGCAGCTCGCCGTTTGGGCAATCCCATAATGCGGTCAGCGGGTTAATGACGCAGTTGACGGCCAGCTTGCGCCACAGCTCGGCGCGAATGGTGTTGTGCCAGGCGACGTCCGGCAGCACCTCTTGCAGGGTTTCAGCCAGATAGCTGAAATCACCATCTTGTTCACGCGCCGGCCCAATACGCGTTGTTCCCTGAGCGACATGAATGATGACGTTCCCGTCACGGCGTGCCGCGTGAGTGGTGGTGCCCATCAGCAGGGGTTGTTTAATGTTATGTAACTCTTCAATCGTCCCCATGCCGTTGTGAATTAACAGAATGGGCGTGGTTTCGGGCAGAATTGCGGCCAGGCCTTTTACCGCATCAGAAACCTGCCAGGCTTTCAGGGTGACCAGCAGCAGGTCGCTTTTTGCCAAAAAGTCGGGGTCGTTTGCCGTCAGGGATTCATTAAAAACTGACCCATCCGTGTCGATCAGGTTTACGCTGCAGTAGGGTTGCGGTACGCGCAGCCACCCTTGCACCTCATGTCCATGTTTGCACAGCGCTGTAAGCCATAGCTGCCCTAACGCTCCACATCCCAGTACGGTAATTTTCATTCTTCCTCCTCACCTGCAACAGCACCAGGTGTTAATCCATATCGACCGCACCCCATTATTGTTCGCAGATGTCACTACCACGTACAATGAAAGGATACAGCCTAGTATAGCGCTGTCTGTTGAGTAACTTTGCAGGTATTATGCTTCGCATCAAAAATGAAGGGAGAGGAAAAGATGCCATCTTTCGATATTGTCTCTGAAGTTGATCTTCAGGAAGCCCGTAACGCGGTGGATAACGCCAGCCGTGAAGTCGAGTCACGCTTTGATTTTCGTGGCGTTGAAGCCACTTTTGAGCTGAATGAGTCAAATAAGACGATTAAGGTGCTGAGCGAGTCTGATTTTCAGGTTAATCAACTGCTGGATATTTTGCGTGCCAAGCTGCTCAAACGCGGTATTGAAGGCACGTCGCTGGACGTACCAGAGACCTTCGTGCACAGTGGTAAAACCTGGTTTGTTGAAGCTAAGCTTAAACAAGGCATTGAAAGCGCAGTGCAAAAGAAAATCGTTAAGCTGATCAAAGACAGCAAGCTGAAGGTGCAGGCGCAGATTCAGGGCGAAGAAATTCGTGTGACCGGTAAGGCGCGCGACGATCTGCAATCCGTCATGGCGCTGGTTCGCGGTGGCGATCTCGGCCAGCCGTTCCAGTTTAAAAACTTCCGCGATTAAGTCGTAATGCCTGATCCGGCCTACAGGTAGCACACGCTATTGGTAGGCCGGACGAGACGATAGTCGCCATCCGGCAATCATCACGCCTGGCTGATGGCCTGCTCAACTTCAAATCGATTGGTCACTTTGCTGTCGATTTTCACGTAGGCCGAATGCTCTTTCGCCACAATTAACACTTCGCTTATCCCTTCTTTTGCCAGCAGACGCTGCTTCAGGGTGTCATCCGCAGCAATTTCAGGTGGGATTTCCACGCGCAGGCTGCTGACGTACGGCGGTTCTTTCATTGTGCTTGCCACCAACAGCCACACTGCTGCCAGCAGCGCGCCAGCCAGGAATACCGCCTGACCATCAAACATTTCGACCACCCAACCGCCGAGCGAACCGCCAATCGCCACGCCAAGAAACTGGCTGGTGGAGTAAACGCCCATCGCCGTGCCTTTATAGCCAGCCGGAGACTCTTTGCTGATAAGCGAGGGGAGGAGGGCTTCCATCAGGTTAAAGGCGAGGAAGAAAATCTGCACGCCCGCAATCAGACCCCAGAAACGAATGTTAGCGCTCCACAATACAATCTCTGCAATAAGGATCAGTAACACGCAGGCGAGGAACACGCGTTTCATCTTGCGCTTCACTTCGGCGTAAATGATGAACGGCACCACGGAAACAAAGGACAGCAGCATCGTCACCAGATAAATTTTCCAGTGTTCTGCGGCGGGGAAACCGGCTTTCGCCAGTTGTCCTGGTAACGCGACGAAAGTGGACATCAGCAAAATGTGCAGGCACATGATGCCAAAGTTAAGCTTCAGCAGTTTGGGCTCCGCCAGCACTTTGCTGAAGCTATCTTTTACCATGCCCGATTCACGGTTTAGTACGTGACTGGTGCTATTGGGAACGACCCAAATGGTTAGCACGATACCCGTGGTGGCAAGGGCGGCGATCATCCAGAACAACGCGTGGAGCCCCAGCGCATGGGTAACGATTGGCCCCAGCACCATCGCAATGGCGAAGGTGATACCAAAGCTGACGCCGATAAACGCCATCGCTTTGGTGCGGTTTTGCTCGCGGGTTAAGTCGGAAAGCAGCGCCATCACGGCGGCGGCAATCGCCCCGGAACCTTGCAAAGCCCGGCCTAGAATAATTCCCCAGATTGAATCGGAAAGGGCGGCAATCACGCTGCCGAGAACGAATACCGCCAGCCCGCCGACAATAAGTGGCTTACGACCAATGCGGTCAGAGAGCAGACCAAAGGGGATCTGGAAGACGGCCTGTGCCAGGCCATAAATGCCGATGGCAAGGCCTATCAGCGCTTCGCTGGCACCCTGTAGCGCCATACCGTATGTGGTCAGAACCGGCAGAACCATAAACATGCCAAGCATGCGCAACGAGAATACGGTCCCTAAACCCCAGGTGGCGCGCAACTCACCGGGCGTCATTTTGTAATCGTTCATTCCCACCTCTGTATTAATTTCGCGCCTAGTGTAAAGCGGGGAAGGAGTGCGGTAAACCTCTACGATATGTGGAATTGTGTAGCGCGGAAACTTAAATAGTTACAGTTGCAACTAATTTACTTGCGATAATTACAGGTGTAGTCTTTTTGTGGTTATTTCTAATGGAAAGAGGGAAAAGGAAAATGGCGATTCCAGGCAATATGTGGATTTATGACGATGGTGGCGCGCTGATTAAGGGCGGGTGTGACGTAAAGGGAAGAGAATACAGTATTGAATTTAAAGGTTTTCATCACAATCTCTCTATTCCAACTGATAATGCAACGGGTAAACCAACAGGCACACGCCAACATTCACCGATGATGATCGTCAAAGAGTTTGACTACTCGAGTCCCTATTTATACAAAGCTGTTGCTTCTGGTCAGAATCTTAAGTCTGCAGAGATTCGTTGGTACAAAATCAATGATGCCGGTCAGGAAGTGGAGTATTTCAATATGTTGCTCGAGGGCGTGCGGATTGTCTCGGTCTCTCCGACGATGGCTGGGCCAGAAGACAAAAACAACAATCACCTTGAAACCATAGAGTTACGCTACGAAAAAATTACATGGAAGCATTGCGACGGGAACATTATCTATACCGACGCATGGAATGATCGGCAGACGGCATAATGGGTGATTGAATGGACACAACTGAAGAAGCGAATGGAACCTATTGGTATCATGGTCACGCTAACGTAACGTCGGGTGAACTGTTTGATTTGATATTCATCGAGCAGTTGGCCGATTCATTAGGTATCACCACGGAAGCTGTTACGCTGGTTTTGATCGGCCAACCATTTATTCCAGTCAAAGGAAAACTATCAGCAGCCACAAACACCCCAGGCACTAGTATTGCATCAATTCTATGTAGAAAACTTCTGAAAGGGGCTCGGTTCCCGTTTGGTTTAAGACTACACGCTCCTATGGGGAAGTTTTCCAAATTAAAGATGGTTCCAACAAACCAAATAGCAACTTACTTAGGTCGTTGGGTTCCTTTTATCGGGCATGCTCAGTTAATCGTGCTTTTGTTCGCGGTGACAAAACATACCCGCGATAAATACAACCTCATCGCGCGACCCAAAGATCGCATACAGTGGACATCTTTCTGATGAGAAATTATGAAGCTGAAGTTATTGAGTACATCATGAAGAATTACCCAATCAGGGAACGCTGGTTTAGACCTGGTCTTAGGCAGGTTACTAAAGAATGGACTCTGGAGGATGATTTTCAGTTTGTTCCGGAAGATGCATATGATTTTTTAGCTGATTTATTTGAACATTTTGATATTGAATATTCGAATTTTGATGGGAGGAATTATATTGAACAAGAATACCCTTTCTGGAAAAAAGAGCCTCCCGAAATTGAGTTAAAACCTCTGACAGTTGGGATGATTATTGAGTCAGCAAAGGCCGGGAAATGGCTATATGATTGAATAGCTTTCTTGCCAATAAAAAGGGTGCCGAAGCACCCTTTTTGTATTAGCAGATTTTACCAGACGTAAGTCAGCAGGTTCTGCGAGTTTGGCACCATAAAGTCGACGGACATCATCACGGAAAGCGCGGTAATGGCGATGATGGAGAAGCCGAACAGCTTGCGCGCCCAGACTTTGTCATCTTCCACTTTATAACCGCGCAGCGCCATGCCCAACCACCAGACGCTCACCGCCGCAGCAACAATCAGGTATTTATAACCTGCATAGCCGCCCAGGGTTAGCATCAGCGTGGCGATAGCAAATGCGATGATATACAGCGTGATATGGTTTTTCGCGACTGAAATACCTTTCACCACCGGCAGTACCGGGATGTTGGCAGCCTGATAATCCTTAAAGCGGAAAATCGCAATCGCGTAAGAGTGCGGCATCTGCCACAGGCTGAAAATAGCCAGCAGAATCAGCGCACCGCTATCGAACTCACCGGTTACGGCGCAGTAGCCAATCACCGGCGGCGCAGCGCCGGAGAGTGAGCCAATCAGCGTGCCATAAACGGAATGGCGCTTCATGTACAGGCTATAGACGCCCACATAGACCACGAAGCCCATTACCCCCAGCCAGCAGGCCAGAGGGTTCGCGCCAAACCACAGCAGCATAAAGCCAGCAATACCCAGCAGGGTGGCGTACACCAGTGAGACCGCAGGGGAAATCAGACCTTTAACCAGCACGCGGTTTTTGGTCCTCTCCATCTTCCTGTCGATATCCCTGTCGATGTAGTTGTTAAATACACAACCCGACGCCACAACCAGTGACACCCCAACCAGCGTGTAGATAAACAGGGGATAATCAATGCTGCCTTTCGAGGCCAGCAGAAACCCCCCAATCACCGAGATCAGGTTGCCAAAGATGATGCCTGGTTTCGTTACTTGCAGGTATTGCTTAAACATCATAATCGCCGCTCTTAGTGCATCATCATGTTGTAGTTAAGGTTCCACATAATCCAGATGGAGCCCACAACCAGGATGGCGATGATTAGCACAGTAAAGACAAAGGCCGTCATGTTCCAACCTTCATCAGATTTGCTATTCATGTGCAGGAAGCACACCAGGTGCACCAGAATCTGTACCACTGCCATTGCCAGAATAGTTCCCAGAATGACGGCCGGAGAGGCAGAACCTGTCATCACCATCCAGAACGGAATGACCGTCAGGATGATCGACAGGATAAAACCTGTCATGTAGGTTTTTACGCTGCCATGGGATGCGCCGCCGCTCTCGTTAGCATGACTCATTACATCGCCCCCATCAGATAAACAACAGTGAACACACAGATCCATACCACATCCAGGAAGTGCCAGAACAGGCTCAGGCACATGATGCGGGTACGGTTAGTACTGGTCAGGCCGCGACGAGCGACTTGCACCATCAGCACTGCCATCCAGATAAGACCGGAGGTGACGTGCAGACCGTGCGTGCCGACCAGCGCGAAGAACGCAGACAGGAAACCGCTACGATCCGGGCCCATGCCGTTAACAATCAGGTGATGGAATTCATAGAGTTCCATCCCGATGAATCCGGCACCGAACAAGAAGGTCAACGCCAGCCAGGAGATAACCTGGCTCTTGTTGTTCTTGTACATGGCAATCGCTGCCATGCCGTAAGTAATGGAGCTGAATAACAGCAGGAATGTTTCAACCAGAACGAACGGCAGTTCAAAAATGTCCTTACCTGTCGGGCCACCTGCGGTGCCGTTCACCAGAACGGCATAGGTTGCAAACAGAATAGAGAACAGAATGCAGTCGCTCATCAGGTAGATCCAAAATCCGAAGATCTTGGTCTGGCCTGCATCGTGGTGCCCGTGTTCGTGCGCGTGGGCAGTCGCGTGCGTTAAAGTATCAGTTGCCATTTTTCAGCCCTGCCTTAGTAATCTCATCGAAATGCTGGTTTTCCAGTTTTTCGACTTCCGGGACCGGCACGTAGTAATCCACGTCTTCATCAAAGCTTTTCACAATCCAGCTGATGATCATGCCTGCGAAGCTTGCAATCGCCAGCCACCAGATATGCCAGATCATGGCGAAACCAAACAATGTTGCGAAGGCGGTAATGACGATACCGGCACCGCTGTTCTTCGGCATATGAATTTCTTCATAGTGCGCAGGCTGCTTGTACGCTTCACCTTTTTCTTTCATTTCCCAGAAGGCATCACGCTCGTGAACGTGCGGCACAACGGCAAAGTTATAGAACGGAGGCGGGGAAGAGGTTGCCCACTCCAGCGTACGACCACCCCATGGGTCACCGGTCAGGTCACGGTTCTGCTCGCGGTCGCGAATAGAAACGAAGATCTGAATCAGCTGGCACAGGATACCCAGTGCAATCAGCGCGGCACCGCAGGCGGCAACGACCAGCATCGGATGGAACTGTGGGTCAATCTGCTGGCTGAGACGACGAGTCATACCCATGAAGCCCAGCACGTACAGCGGCATAAATGCCACGAAGAAGCCGATGATCCAGAACCAGAATGCGCGTTTACCCCAGGTTTCGTTCAGCGTGAAGCCAAATGCTTTTGGCCACCAGTAGGTCATACCAGCGAAGCAGCCAAATACAACGCCGCCGATGATAACGTTATGGAAGTGCGCAATCAGGAACAGGCTGTTGTGCAGTACGAAGTCCGCACCCGGCACCGCCAGCAGTACGCCGGTCATGCCGCCGACTGAGAAGGTCACGATAAAGCCAATCGTCCACAGCATCGCTGAGTGGAATACGATACGGCCCTGATACATGGTGAACAGCCAGTTGAAGATCTTCACCCCGGTCGGGATGGCGATAATCATAGTGGTGATACCGAAGAAGGCGTTTACGTTAGCGCCTGCACCCATGGTGAAGAAGTGGTGCAGCCAAACAACGAACGACAGAACGGTGATACACACGGTTGCCCACACCAGCGAGGTGTAACCAAACAGACGTTTACGTGAGAAGGTTGCCGCGATTTCGGAGAACACCCCGAAGACCGGCAGAACCAGGATATACACTTCCGGATGGCCCCAGGCCCAAATCAGGTTGATGTACATCATCATGTTGCCGCCCATATCGTTGGTAAAGAAATGGGTGCCCAGATAGCGATCCAGGGTCAGCAACGCGACGGTAACCGTCAGGATTGGGAAAGAAGCGATAATCAGGATGTTCGCGCACAGAGACGCCCAGCTGAATACCGGCATCTTGAACATGGTCATTCCTGGCGCACGCATCTTAATGATGGTCACAAAGAAGTTGATACCGGTCAGGGTTGTACCAATACCGGACAACTGGACTGCCCATATCCAATAATCGACCCCGACGCTTGGACTGTACTCTATTCCCGAGAGCGGCGGATACGCCAGCCAACCGGTCTGCGCGAATTCACCCACGCCCAGAGACAGGTTAACCAGGATTACGCCGACAACGGTGAACCAGAAGCTCAGGTTGTTCAGGAATGGGAACGCAACGTCACGTGCGCCGATCTGCAGCGGAACCACCAGGTTCATCAGACCGATAACAAATGGCATTGCCACGAAGAAGATCATAATCACGCCGTGAGCCGTGAAGATCTGATCGTAGTGGTGAGGTGGCAAGAAGCCCGCTTCACCTGCAGAAGCCAGCGCTTGCTGACTACGCATCATGATGGCGTCGGCAAAGCCACGAATCAACATGACGATTGCGACAATGACATACATGATGCCAAGGCGTTTGTGGTCAACCGAAGTCAGCCACTCTTTCCACAGGTAGGTCCACTTACCGAAGTAAGTGATTAGGCCCAGTAAGGCCGCACCACCGATGATAATGGCAGCGATCGTAACCATGACAATGGGTTCATGGAACGGCACTGCATCCAGCGTCAATTTTCCGAACATCGTATTCTTCCTCAACCCCTTGAGTTGGCGGATTCCGCGTGGCTCATGTCCATGCCTTCCATGCCTTCGTGTGCGCTGTGCTCACCTTCGGGTTGGGTCATGTCCATGCTCTTACCGTGAGCCATAAATTTGTTAATAACGTCTTTAAACAAATCGGGTTTCACGTTGGAGAAGTATTCCACCTGGTTGTATTCGCTTGGCACAGCCACTTTCTCGAACGCAGCCATGTCGCTCATGGTGTTCGTGGACTGTTTAGCTTTAGCAACCCATTGGTCGAATTCGGCGCGGTCCTTTGTTGCGATAGCCTTGAACTTCATACCAGAGAAGCCTGGTCCGCTATAGCTTGCGGAGATACCATCATAAGTACCGACTTCGTTGGCGATCAGATGCAGTCGAGTCTGCATACCGGCCATGGCATAAATCTGGCTACCCAGACGCGGGATAAAGAAGGAATTCATCACGGAGTTGGATGTCACTTTGAACTCAACCGGAGTATTCGCCGGGAAGGCGATTTCATTCACGGTAGCGATACCCTGTTCCGGATAGATGAAGAACCATTTCCAGTCCATGGAAACCACTTCGATGGTAATGGGCTTCTCGTCATGCGCCAGCGGTTTGCTTGGCTCAAGAGCGTGAGTGGTTTTCCAGGTCAGTACGGCAAGGAAAATGATGATTAAGATAGGCACCGTCCAGACCACAGCTTCCACTTTATTGGAGTGTGACCAGTTCGGGCTGTACTTCGCATCTTTATTGCTTGCACGGTACTTCCAGGCAAAACCAACAGCCATCAAGATGGCAGGAATAACGACAATCAACATCAGGCCAAATGCCGTCAGTATCAGTGAACGTTGTTCCAGTCCAATCTGTCCTTTAGGGTCAAGCAGCGCAGAATTACAGCCACTGAGTAACGCAGTGCCTGCAATTAATGACAACCATCCCAAACTTTTATTGTATTTCCTGAGTCTCATTTAACGACCTCAATTCCACGGGACCGGGTGGCGTTTAAAGTGTGAGGGCATTTTACGGGAAGGTTACATTACTGTAAACATCCTTGGATCTGTGTTACCGGGTTCTGCCGTGCATGTCACATATGTTGCAATATATGTCGCCTCGGCTTTAAGAACCTGTTGCAACATCACGTTATAACGAAAGCAGGCAGGCGGGGGACAGGCTGAGGGCAATTGGTATAACCAATACGAAAATAAAACAATTGTTTAACAATTGATTATCAATAAAAAGACAGTTCGGGAACAAAAAATAAATCTGTAGTGGCTGAATCGAGTAAGGAAAATAAAATATATAAAAGGCGTCAATAATTTCCAAATTCTTTGGCGCACAAAATAACAAATATTATTTTTATCAATTGTTGTTTATTTAGCCGTTATAATTACGCAGGGTGATTACAACGGCTTATTAATACGGTTTTTTACGCCAGACGGTTTTTGCGCAGAGCCAGATAATCCAGCAATCCGCCAAAAATCACCCCGCAGACCGCGACCGCCACCGAGACTTCAAGCAGTTCCGGCAGGAAGGAGAAGTTGGTGTAATCCAGCGCGTTCATGGTTAACAGCAGCAGCCAAACCAGCAGCAGGCAGCAGCCCACTACCAACGTCATTAATGCCAGACTGTACGCTCCACGAAATTCCGTACGCGGAATAAAGCTTTCATTTTGCCAGCTATGTTCCAGGGTCTGGCGACATACCAGCAGCAGTATGAGGCCGGGGATCGCGGCAAACACGGAGAACAGATAAAACGTCGGCCAGCCGTGTGCTTCGACAAACCAACCCGCTACCGGGCCAACGTAAACGCGACCAACAGCTGAAAGCGCGGAGAGCAGGGCGAACTGGGTCGCTGAGAAGGACTTATTGCACAGCGTCATTAGTAAAGCGACAAACGCCGCCGTGCCCATTCCGCCACACAGGTTTTCAAAGAAGACGGCGGCCGCCATACTGAACATGTGTTTGTCAGTGATGGACAATAGCCAGTAGCCTGCATTTGACGCCCCTTGCAGGATGCCAAATATCAGCAATGCGCGAAACAGCGAAAGACGCTGCATCAGGATCCCACCGTATAGCGCACCGACTATTGTCGCCAGCAGCCCCAGCGTTTTATTGACGACGCCGACTTCACCGGCATCAAATCCGACACCGCGGATCAAAAAGGTGGTGGTCAGGCTCATGGCGAAGGCATCACCGAGCTTATACAGCATAATAAGCAGCAGGATAAGCCAGGCGTTGTTACGACCAAAGAAGTCGCGCAGCGGGGCTGCAACCGCCTGCTCCAGCGTTTTGGGCACCGGAATGGCATCAGTCGGTTCGGGTGCTAACAGGGTGGCGATAATGCAGGGAATCAGTAGCGCGGCCATCAGCCAGTACATGCCTTGCCAGCCGAGCCAGCGGTCGGCCATCCACAGTGCCAGCCCACCGGAAACCAGCATCCCTAATCGATATCCCAGCACGCTGATAGCCGCGCCGGTACCACGTTCTTCGGCGGGTAACACGTCGGTTTTCCAGGCATCAAAGACGATATCCTGCGATGCTGAACAAAACGCGATCACCACCGCAAGCGCGGCCATCCAGCGCAGCTGTGTGCCAGGCTCCAGAAAACCCATCGCGGCGATAGAAATGAGTAACAGCACCTGAGTTGCCAACAACCAACCACGACGTCGACCTAAAAATGGCGGCGTGTAGCGATCCATAAGCGGGGACCAGAGAAACTTAAATACGTAGGCCTGACCTACCAGGGAAAAGAAACCGATGGTTTTAAGATCGATATTCTCGACCGTCATCCACGCCTGAAGCGTACCGGAGGTGAGTGCGAGCGGTAAACCGGAAGCGAACCCCAGCATGAGCAGGATAGCCGAACGTGGTTGCTGAAAAATACGTAAGTAATGACTGGACATGGGCTTCTATAGGCCCGACGAACGCCGGGCCATATGGGCAGAAATTAACGCGCGTTCTGCTTGATGAAATCGTGAACGCTGGTGTCCTGAGACATATCAGCGATGGTGTCGGTCAGCACGCTGTTAACGGCGTCAGCGATATTTTTGTTAGAGGCCTGCAGTGCGCCTTCAACAGAATAGCTTGCGCGGTAGTTTTTGGTCATCTTGTTGCCGTTAGCAGCGGTCGCAATGATGGCGATGTCTGCTTTGGTGGCGATGTTATAGCGCACGCTACCCTGAGACACGTCAGCGTACAGCTGGCTAACAATGATTTGCAGGTTTACAGCACCGTTTGGTCCAATCATATAACCGCGTGCGGTCATCTGTTTTTCCAGCACTTCTTGTAGCAGGAAGCGCAGATCGCGTGACGCAGTCAGCGTAACCAGTTGGTTGTCGCGGGTGACTTTTGCCAGCGCTTGATCCTGACGCTGGTCGGCACCGTTGATGCTAACGGTCACGCCCATCAGGCTTGGATCCTGCTGCGGCAGAGTAATTTTCGGGGAGACTTCAATAGTGGTCGGCGGCGTTGCGCATCCAGCTAACATGAACAGCGCGACAAACGGGACGAGGATTTTTTTAAACATGCCAGGGCTCTCAGCGAATCTAAATTGTATGGTTGGAGAAATTTCCCGCCATCATAACATCGCCAACGATGAGGGGAAGTAGGTAACGCATGTAAATTCATTGTGTTGTTCGTTTTATGATTTTGTGGAGACCATAAACGGACTTTTTGCAATAAATCGAAGTGAGGATTCAGTGAACTTCATCCGTTTGGCTGAGAAAATCAGACAAGCGCTAATTTTTTGTTGCTAAGGTGTAATGAAAACGGTAAAAGCGGCTAGTATTTAAAGGGATGGGTGACATCTCAGCGTTGTCGGAGGAAAATTTCATGATGATTCGTGAGCAAATAGAAGAAAAATTAAGGGCAGCGTTCCAACCCGTGTTCCTCGAAGTTGTGGATGAAAGCTATCGTCACAATGTCCCGGCTGGTTCTGAAAGCCACTTTAAGGTTGTGCTGGTCAGCGATCGCTTTACAGGTGAACGTTTTCTTAATCGTCATCGGATGATTTACAGCACGTTAACGGCAGAGCTTTCCACAACCGTTCATGCCCTTGCCCTGCATACCTACACCATTAAGGAGTGGGAAGCGTTGCAGGATACGATTTTTGCATCGCCTCCGTGTCGTGGGGCGGGAAGCATCGCGTAAAAACGGATTTGCAACAACCGACGCTTTTCCAGTATGTTGCTACAGATTATGTGAAAACGGCCTGCGGGCCGTTTTGTTTTGTCTGAATTCTGAGTAGGTCGTCCAGTATTCAGACAAAAATTAGCCGGGAATTGTGAAAAAAGCCGCAGCAACGCGCAATAACCGTTCTCGACTCATAAAAGTGATGCCGCTATAATGCGCGTCTTATTTTTCGGAATGTCTTCGGGATGATTCTGACGACAGGGAATGTGATTGATTATGAGAACATCCCAGTTCCGCGAAGCCAACAACCTGTGCTTGCGGAGAAGAGTTGACCGAGCACTGTGATTTTTTGAGGTAACAAGATGCAAGTTTCAGTTGAAACCACTCAAGGCCTTGGCCGCCGTGTAACGATTACTATCGCTGCTGACAGCATCGAGACCGCTGTGAAAAGCGAGCTGGTCAACGTAGCGAAGAAAGTGCGTATTGACGGTTTCCGCAAAGGAAAAGTACCGATGAATGTTGTTGCTCAGCGTTATGGCGCGTCTGTTCGCCAGGACGTTCTGGGTGACCTGATGAGCCGCAACTTCGTTGACGCGATCATCAAAGAAAAAATCAATCCGGCTGGCGCACCGAACTACGTTCCGGGCGAATACAAACTGGGTGAAGATTTTACTTACGCGGTAGAGTTCGAAGTTTACCCGGAAGTTGAGCTGACTGGCCTGGAAGCAATCGAAGTTGAAAAACCGGTTGTTGAAGTTACTGACGCTGACGTTGACGTGATGCTGGACACCCTGCGTAAGCAGCAGGCAACCTGGAAAGACAAAGACGGCGCTGCTGACGCAGAAGACCGTGTAACCATCGACTTCACCGGCTCTGTAGACGGCGAAGAGTTCGAAGGCGGCAAAGCGTCTGACTTCGTACTGGCGATGGGCCAGGGTCGTATGATCCCAGGCTTTGAAGAAGGCGTTAAAGGCCACAAAGCTGGCGAAGAGTTCACTATCGACGTGACTTTCCCGGAAGAGTACCACGCTGAAAACCTGAAAGGTAAAGCCGCTAAGTTCGTTATCAACCTGAAGAAAGTTGAAGAACGCGAACTGCCGGAACTGACTGAAGAATTCATCAAACGTTTCGGCGTTGAAGATGGTTCCGTAGCAGGTCTGCGCGCTGAAGTACGCAAAAACATGGAACGCGAGCTGAAAGGCGCAGTGCGTAACCGCGTTAAGTCTCAGGCGATCGAAGGTCTGGTAAAAGCTAACGACATCGACGTTCCGGCTGCGCTGATCGACAGCGAAATCGACGTTCTGCGTCGTCAGGCTGCACAGCGTTTCGGCGGCAACGAGAAACAAGCTCTGGAACTGCCGCGTGAACTGTTCGAAGAACAGGCTAAGCGTCGCGTAGTTGTTGGTCTGCTGCTGGGCGAAGTGATTCGCACCAATGAACTGAAAGCTGACGAAGATCGCGTTAAAGGCCTGATCGAAGAGATGGCTTCTGCTTACGAAGATCCGAAAGAAGTGGTTGAGTTCTACAGCAAAAATAAAGAGCTGATGGACAACATGCGTAACGTCGCTCTGGAAGAGCAGGCTGTTGAAGCCGTTCTGGCGAAAGCGAAAGTGACTGAAAAAGCCACTTCCTTCAACGAGCTGATGAACCAGCAGGCGTAATTCGTCGCTTTTTTAGCTCGAATTTCGTACGCAAGCCCGTCACCTTTTGGTGGCGGGTTTTTTTTTGTCACGCATTTTGCATGGGAAGAGTGCGAAAACAGCGTTTCAGTGTTAGCGTTACAACAAAAGATTGTTATGCTTGAATTATGGCGATGTCGTACCCATTACTGAGGGACTAGCTGATAATCCGTCCATAAGGTTACAATCAGCACAGCAGGTTTTTTCAAATTTTATCCAGGAGACGGAAATGTCATACAGCGGCGAACGAGATAACTTTGCACCCCATATGGCGCTGGTGCCGATGGTCATTGAACAGACCTCACGTGGTGAGCGCTCATTTGATATCTATTCTCGTCTACTTAAGGAACGCGTCATTTTTCTGACCGGCCAGGTCGAAGACCATATGGCTAACCTGATCGTGGCGCAGATGCTGTTCCTGGAAGCAGAAAACCCGGAAAAAGATATCTACCTGTATATTAACTCCCCTGGTGGGGTGATCACTGCCGGGATGTCTATCTATGACACCATGCAGTTTATTAAGCCAGACGTCAGCACCATTTGTATGGGCCAGGCGGCCTCAATGGGCGCGTTCTTGCTGACCGCCGGGGCGAAAGGTAAACGTTTTTGCCTGCCTAACTCTCGCGTCATGATCCACCAGCCTCTGGGCGGTTACCAGGGTCAGGCAACGGATATTGAAATTCATGCCCGTGAAATCCTGAAGGTAAAAGGGCGCATGAACGAACTTATGGCGCATCATACGGGTCAATCTCTTGAGCAGATTGAACGTGATACCGAGCGCGATCGCTTCCTCTCCGCTTCTGAAGCGGTGGAGTACGGTCTGGTCGACTCGATTTTGACCCATCGTAATTAATGCCCAGCGCGCAGGTGTGCCGCTATAATTACCTGGAGCGGCACAACGCTGACTAGCGTCTTGCGCCTGAGAATGGCATTTGCGTCGTCGTGTGCGGCACAAAGAACAAAGAAGAGGTTTTGACCCATGACAGATAAACGCAAAGATGGCTCGGGCAAATTGTTGTACTGCTCTTTTTGCGGCAAAAGCCAGCATGAAGTGCGTAAGCTGATTGCCGGACCATCCGTGTATATCTGCGACGAATGTGTTGATTTATGTAACGACATCATTCGCGAAGAGATTAAGGAAGTAGCACCGCACCGTGAACGCAGTGCGCTGCCGACGCCACATGAAATTCGCAACCACCTGGACGATTACGTTATCGGTCAGGAGCAGGCGAAGAAAGTGCTGGCGGTCGCGGTATACAACCATTACAAACGTCTGCGCAACGGCGACACCAGCAATGGCGTCGAGTTGGGCAAAAGTAACATCCTGCTGATTGGCCCGACGGGTTCTGGTAAAACGCTGTTGGCTGAAACGCTGGCGCGTCTGCTGGACGTTCCGTTCACAATGGCCGATGCCACCACGCTGACCGAAGCCGGTTATGTGGGTGAAGATGTTGAAAATATTATTCAGAAACTGTTGCAGAAGTGCGATTACGACGTGCAGAAAGCACAGCGTGGGATCGTCTATATCGATGAAATCGACAAGATTTCTCGTAAGTCTGACAACCCGTCCATTACCCGTGACGTTTCCGGCGAAGGTGTACAGCAGGCGCTGTTGAAACTGATCGAAGGTACGGTTGCCGCCGTTCCGCCGCAGGGTGGTCGTAAACATCCGCAGCAGGAATTCCTGCAGGTTGATACCTCCAAGATCCTGTTTATCTGCGGTGGTGCATTTGCCGGTCTGGATAAAGTGATTGCTAACCGTGTTGAAACTGGCTCCGGCATTGGTTTTGGCGCAACGGTAAAAGCACAGTCTGATAAAGCCAGCGAAGGTGAACTGCTGTCGCAGGTAGAACCGGAAGATCTGATTAAATTTGGTCTGATCCCTGAGTTCATCGGTCGTCTGCCGGTTGTGGCAACCCTGAGCGAACTGAGCGAAGAAGCGCTGATTCAGATCCTGAAAGAGCCGAAAAATGCCCTGACCAAGCAGTACCAGGCGTTGTTCAATCTTGAAGGTGTTGATCTGGAATTCCGCGAGGAAGCGCTGGATGCTATCGCCAGGAAAGCGATGATTCGTAAAACTGGTGCGCGTGGTCTGCGTTCTATCGTCGAAGCGGCGTTACTCGACACCATGTACGATCTTCCTTCTATGGAAGACGTTGAAAAAGTGGTGATCGACGAGTCGGTGATTGGCGGACAGAGCAAGCCGTTGCTGATTTACGGTAAGCCGGAAGCACAGCAGGCATCTGGCGAATAATTCATCAATTCATACAGACGTTTAACCAAAAAGGGGGGATTTTATCTCCCCTTTTATTTTTCCGTAAACATGGCGTTGAATGTGTGGGAATCATCCCCATATACTGACATACATGTTAAAGGTGGTGTGAAGCACAGTCGTACCACCTGATTACCTGGCGGAAACTAAACTAAGAGAGAGCTCTATGAATCCTGAGCGTTCTGAACGCATTGAAATCCCCGTATTGCCGTTGCGCGATGTGGTGGTTTATCCGCACATGGTCATACCCTTATTTGTAGGGCGGGAAAAATCTATCCGTTGTCTTGAAGCGGCTATGGACCATGATAAAAAAATCATGCTGGTCGCGCAGAAAGAAGCGTCAACGGATGAGCCGGGTGTAAACGATCTTTTCACCGTCGGGACCGTGGCCTCTATTTTGCAGATGCTGAAACTGCCTGACGGCACCGTAAAAGTGCTGGTCGAGGGGTTACAGCGCGCGCGTATTTCTGCGTTGTCAGACAACGGCGAGCATTTCTCTGCGAAAGCGGAGTACCTTGATTCGCCTGCTATTGATGAGCGTGAACAGGAAGTGCTGGTACGTACAGCTATCAGCCAGTTCGAAGGCTATATCAAGCTAAACAAAAAAATCCCACCAGAAGTGCTGACGTCGCTTAACAGCATTGACGATCCTGCACGTCTGGCGGACACCATCGCAGCGCACATGCCGCTGAAGCTGGCTGACAAACAGTCCGTGCTGGAGATGTCCGACGTGAATGAACGTCTGGAATATCTGATGGCGATGATGGAGTCAGAAATCGATCTGCTGCAGGTTGAGAAACGCATTCGCAACCGCGTGAAAAAGCAGATGGAGAAGTCCCAGCGTGAGTACTATCTGAACGAGCAGATGAAAGCTATTCAGAAAGAGCTCGGCGAGATGGACGATGCGCCGGATGAAAACGAAGCGCTGAAACGTAAGATCGACGCGGCGAAAATGCCGAAAGAGGCAAAAGAGAAAGCGGAAGCAGAGCTGCAGAAGCTGAAAATGATGTCTCCGATGTCGGCAGAAGCGACGGTCGTGCGTGGCTACATCGACTGGATGGTACAGGTGCCGTGGAATGCGCGTAGCAAGGTCAAAAAAGACCTGCGTCAGGCGCAGGAAATCCTCGATACCGACCATTACGGTCTGGAACGCGTCAAAGACCGTATCCTTGAGTATCTCGCGGTCCAAAGCCGTGTGAACAAAATCAAGGGGCCGATCCTGTGTCTGGTTGGGCCGCCGGGGGTAGGTAAAACCTCTCTGGGTCAGTCCATCGCCAAGGCGACAGGGCGTAAATACATCCGTATGGCGCTTGGCGGCGTGCGTGATGAGGCTGAAATTCGTGGTCACCGCCGGACCTATATCGGTTCGATGCCGGGCAAACTGATCCAGAAAATGGCCAAAGTGGGCGTTAAAAACCCGCTGTTCCTGCTTGATGAGATCGACAAAATGTCTTCTGACATGCGTGGCGATCCGGCTTCCGCACTGCTTGAGGTGCTGGATCCAGAGCAGAACGTGGCGTTCAGCGATCACTACCTGGAGGTGGACTACGATCTCAGCGACGTGATGTTCGTTGCGACGTCGAACTCCATGAACATTCCGGCACCGTTGCTGGATCGTATGGAAGTGATTCGTCTGTCTGGTTATACCGAAGACGAGAAGCTGAACATTGCGAAACGTCACCTGTTGCCAAAACAGATTGAGCGTAACGCGCTGAAAAAAGGTGAGCTGACGGTCGACGATAGCGCCATTGTAGGCATTATTCGTTACTACACCCGTGAAGCGGGCGTGCGTAGTCTGGAGCGCGAAATCTCCAAACTGTGCCGCAAAGCAGTTAAGCAGTTGTTGCTCGATAAATCACTGAAACACATCGAGATCAATGGCGATAACCTGCACGACTACCTGGGCGTACAGCGCTTTGACTATGGCCGTGCGGATAACGAAAACCGCGTGGGTCAGGTGACCGGTCTGGCGTGGACGGAAGTGGGCGGCGATCTGCTGACCATCGAAACCGCCTGCGTACCGGGTAAAGGTAAGCTGACCTACACCGGTTCTCTGGGTGAAGTCATGCAGGAATCCATTCAGGCTGCACTGACCGTGGTACGTGCGCGTGCGGAAAAACTGGGTATTAATCCGGATTTTTACGAAAAACGCGACATCCACGTTCACGTACCTGAAGGCGCGACGCCAAAAGATGGTCCAAGTGCGGGTATTGCCATGTGCACCGCGCTGGTCTCATGTCTGACCGGTAACCCGGTTCGTGCCGATGTGGCGATGACTGGCGAGATCACCCTGCGTGGTCAGGTTCTGCCTATTGGTGGTTTGAAAGAGAAACTGCTGGCGGCGCACCGCGGCGGCATTAAAACGGTCTTAATTCCAGACGAAAACAAACGTGACCTGGAAGAGATTCCGGACAACGTCATTGCCGATCTTAATATTCACCCGGTGAAACGTATTGAGGAAGTTCTGACTCTTGCGTTGCAAAATGAACCCTCTGGAATGCAGGTTGTGACGGCAAAATAGTGACCTCGCGCAAAGAGCATTAATAAAAACAGGGCTGGCAGGCCATTTCGGGCTTGCCAGCCTTTTTTTGTATAGCTAATTTAGATAACGGATTGGGCTTGCCATCATTATCGGGTGTTGTAAGGGCATGGCAGGCCTGATATAACTGCTGCGCGGTCGCACTTTGAAGGATTCTGGTGCGATATATATTATAAAGAGGAAGAGAAGAGTGAATAAATCTCAACTGATCGACAAAATTGCTGCAGGGGCTGATATCTCTAAAGCTGCGGCTGGACGTGCGTTAGATGCAATTATTGCTTCTGTTACCGAATCCCTGAAAGAAGGTGATGACGTAGCACTGGTAGGTTTTGGTACTTTTGCCGTTAAAGAGCGTGCTGCCCGTACTGGTCGCAACCCGCAAACAGGTAAAGAGATCACCATCGCCGCGGCTAAAGTACCGGGCTTCCGTGCAGGTAAAGCACTGAAAGACGCGGTAAACTAAGTGATTTCCCCTTTGGGGATGTGACTAAGTACAAGGGCGCATCAACCGATGTGCCTTTTTTATTTCTGATTCCGGTACTTTCTATGCGTTGTGGGCTGACAATTGCCCCTGTTTCTTGTCACAATAGGCCTTTGTGCGCAGCGTTCAGGAAACGCTATGCTGCGTGAAGCATATATACTCAAAATCCTTGCCGCCGTTGTTGTGTCAACGCGCAGACGGCCTGAAGGATAACGCGTATAGTCATCTACAGCGGAGTGTGGTTACACCATGATGGACAGCTTACGCACGGCTGCTAACAGTCTCGTGCTCAAGATTATTTTCGGTATCATTATCGTGTCGTTCATTTTGACCGGCGTGAGTGGTTACCTGATTGGCGGGGGCAATAACTACGCCGCTAAAGTGAATGGCCAGGAGATCAGCCGCGGGCAGTTCGAGAATGCGTTCAACAGCGAACGTAACCGCATGCAGCAACAGCTGGGCGATCAATATTCTGAGCTGGCGGCGAACGAAGGTTATATGAAAACGCTGCGTCAGCAGGTGCTGAATCGTCTTGTGGACGAAGCGCTGCTGGATCAGTACTCCCGTGAGCTTAAGCTCAACATTAGCGACGATCAGATTAAGCAGGCTATTTTCGCCACACCGGCTTTCCAGGTTGACGGCAAATTTGATAACAACCGCTACAACGCGATTGTGAATCAGATGGGAATGACCGCAGATCAGTACGCTCAGGCATTGCGTAACCAGCTCACCACGCAACAGTTGATCAACGGCGTTGCCGGGACCGACTTTATGCTGAAGGGTGAAACGGACGAACTGGCTGCACTGGTTGCACAGCAGCGGATCGTGCGCGAGGCGACGATTGACGTTAACGCACTGGCCGCGAAGCAATCTGTTACCGAGCAGGAAGTTGCCAGCTACTACGAGCAGAATAAAAACAACTTTATGACGCCGGAACAGTTCCGTGTGAGCTATATCAAGCTGGACGCTGCAGCAATGCAGGAAACCGCCAGCGATGCTGATATTCAGTCTTATTATGACCAGCATCAGGATCAGTTCACTCAGCCGCAGCGTAACCGCTATAGCATCATCCAGACCAAAACGGAAGATGAAGCAAAAGCGGTACTGGACGAGCTGAATAAAGGCGGTGACTTTGCTGCGCTGGCGAAAGA
The DNA here is from genome assembly GCF_003818115.1 of Citrobacter youngae. GTDB lineage: Bacteria > Pseudomonadota > Gammaproteobacteria > Enterobacterales > Enterobacteriaceae > Citrobacter > Citrobacter youngae. The sequence goes on from NZ_RPOI01000015.1 coordinate 145,720, forward strand.
AAAATCTGCTGATATCATCTCTGCCCGTAACGGCGGTGATATGGGTTGGCTGGAAGATTCCACCACCCCGGATGAGCTGAAAAATGCCGGTCTGAAAGAAAAAGGCCAACTGTCTGGCGTAATTAAGTCTTCCGTTGGTTTCCTCGTGGCGCGTCTTGATGACGTACAGCCTGCACAGGTTAAACCGCTGAGCGAAGCTCGCGACGACATTGCGGCGAAAGTGAAGCAGGAAAAAGCGCTGGATGCCTACTATGCGCTGCAGCAGAAAGTCAGCGATGCGGCCAGCAACGATAACGAATCTCTGGCGGGTGCAGAGCAGGCAGCAGGTATGAAAGCGGTTGAAACGGGCTGGTTTAGCCGTGACAGCCTGCCGGAAGAACTGAATTTCAAACCAGTCGCTGACATCATTTTCAATGGTGGTCTGGTTGGCGAGAACGGAACGCCTGGCAGTAACTCCGATATCATCACCGTGGATGGCGATCGCGCGTTCGTGCTGCGTATTAGCGAACACAAAGCAGAAGCCGTGAAGCCACTGGCTGAAGTGAAAGAGCAGGTAACTGCGCTCGTTAAGCACAATAAAGCAGAGCAGCAGGCGAAGCTTGATGCCGATAAACTGCTGGCGGATCTGAAAGCCGGTAAAGGCGATGAAGCGCTGAAAGCGGCGGGTCTGAGCTTTGGCGAGGCGAAAACGCTGAGCCGTACGGGTCAGGATCCGTTGAGTCAGGCTGCCTTTGGTCTGAGCCTGCCGGCAAAAGACAAGCCGAGCTACGGTGTTGCGAACGATATGCAGGGTAACGTTGTACTGTTGGCGCTGGACGAGGTGAAAGCCGGTTCTATGCCTGAAGCGCAGAAGAAAGCGATGGTTCAGGGGATCACTCAGAACAACGCGCAGATTGTCTTCGAAGCGCTGATGAGCAACCTGCGTAAAGCGGCCAAAATTAAAATCGGGGATGCGCTGGAACAGCAGCAATAACCGAGTCCGCTCGCAAAAAATTGCAAAAGTTTGTATCTACAAAAGGCCGCTTTCGCGGCCTTTTCCATTTTTGATATTTGCCGTTTGTCTGCTGTTCTGCACCTCGCTATCGTGATTCCACTGTTAACAAACAAGGAGAAAACAGTATGAAACATGGAATCAAAGCCCTGCTTATCACTCTTTCATTGACCTGCGCTGGTATGGCCCAAACTGCATTGGCGGCTGAGGCTGTCGCCAAAAGCCAGGCGACTCAAACCAAAGCGGAAAACTCAGGGGCGGCACAAAGCAAAGCCACACAGCCCGCTAAAGCAAGCGACGATGAAGGCACCAGGGTAAGCATCAACAGCGCTTCCGCGGAGGATTTAGCGCGAGTCATGAATGGCGTCGGTCTGAAGAAAGCGCAGGCGATTGTGAGCTATCGTGAGGAGTACGGACCGTTTAAAACGGTGGAGGACTTAAAGCAGGTACCGGGTATGGGCAGTTCGCTGGTGGAGCGTAACCTGGCAGTTTTAACACTTTAATAACTTGCACAGCGCTGAAAATTTGCCAGACTGTAGAGGTCATACCAGTTATGGCCTCACTACCCTGAAAACACTCCTATAAAAAACGTAAGGTTTCTGCGCTATGCAAACACAAATCAAAGTCCGTGGTTTTCATCTTGATGTCTATCAGCACGTCAACAACGCCCGCTACCTCGAGTTTCTGGAAGAAGCGCGCTGGGCTGGTCTGGAAAACAGCGACAGCTTTCAATGGATGACCGCGCACAATATCGCGTTTGTGGTCGTGAATATCAATATTAACTACCGCCGCCCTGCGGTGCTAAGTGACCTGCTGACCATCACCAGTCAGGTGCAACAGCTAAATGGCAAAAGCGGCGTGCTAAACCAGACAATTACCCTGGAGCCGGAAGGACAGGTGGTGGCAGACGCATTGATTACCTTTGTCTGTATTGATTTGAAAACGCAAAAAGCGCTGCCGCTGGAAGGGGAGTTACGCGAAAAACTGGAGCAGATGGTGCAGTAGCTCAACGTTGCCTGATAGCGCTTCGCTTATCAGGCCTACGGGCGATATTGACTATGGTGAATATCGCCAGGCCGGACAAGGCGTTTACGTCGCCATCCGGCACTATTCGCACTATTATTTCAGGCCAGTTTTCTGCTTCATTGCTGCCATCACCGCCGGTTTATCCGCCAGATAATGGTTCAGGCCGTTGGCGCGCAGATTACAGGCCGCACAGTGACCGCAACCGTCACCTTTGATGCCGTTATAGCAGGTCAGCGTTTCTTCACGTACCAGATCCAGCTTGCCCCAGTAGTCGGCCAGCGCCCAGGTTTCGGCTTTATCAATCCACATCAGCGGGGTTTCAAAGCGGATATCTTTCGCCATACCCAGGCTTACGGCATGGTTCAGCGCTTTGACGAACTCATCGCGGCAGTCCGGGTATCCAGAGAAATCCGTTTCGCACACGCCGGTAATGACCGCCTCTGCCTGCACCTGGTACGCGTAAATTGCTGCCAGCGTTAAGAACAGAATATTGCGTCCTGGCACAAAGGTATTGGGAATGCCGTTCGCATCCGGTTCGTAATCGGGTACCGGAATATTATCGCGGGTCAGGCTGCTGACAGCCAGTTCACTGAGCAGCGTGACATCAAGCACTTTGTGCGCGCGTGCGCCAAGTTTTAAGGCCAGGTCACGTGCGACATCAATCTCAGCGCGATGGCGCTGACCATAATCAAAGGTCACGCAGTGCACTTCATCATACTGATGCAGCGCTTGCGCCAGACAAGTCGTGGAGTCCTGACCTCCACTGAATACAACAACGGCACGTTTCATGGCTTTTCCTGACAAAATAACGAAGCCCTTATGGTAGCGCCTGGGCGTGTCGCCGACCAGCTTCTTCACGATGAAGGGGGCGGTAACCAGGCCTCGGTGAACTCAAACCAGCCACGCGGATTCAAACGTACGCCGTTCACGCCCGGCGGCGCGCTGATGCGATAGTGATAATTGAACAGCGGCGTCAGGGTTGCGTCATGCATCAGCGTGGCGAAAACCTGCTGTAAAGCTGCATGACGATCGTCCTCATCGGCCTGAATTTGCAAGGCATCCAGCGTGGTCTGCAGATGAGTATATGCGGGTGCATTCAGAACGTGTGACCATAGCTGATCGCAACGTAACCACTGTTCGAGGGTATACTCGGGGGCTTCGCCAATCAGCCTGTCGCCCATCATCAGATCGGCCTGGGCTAAAGGATGGTCGCCATCCCAGTTTTTAGCATTATGAAAAATAAGCGTTAATTCACAGCCCAGTTTTGCCAGGGCCTGGCGAAGCTGTTCAGCCATGGCGTGCAGTTCTACCGGCAGGTGGTAAGCCAACGTCAGTTTTTCTGGTAGCGCTACTTCGTTCAGTTCATCCCATTGTGGGATCGTCCATCCTGGCAGCAGGGCATTGCTGGGAGTAATGAGGTTTTCATCCACCTCAAGCGTCTGTAGCAGCGAAGAGCGGTGGATAATATTGACCAGTCGACGGGCCTGTTGCGTATTCAGGCGCGCGCTTTTTCTGAGCGTAAGATAGCAAAAACCGAGGCTGATCCCGCTGCTTACCTGGCTTAGCATGGGAAGTTCCTCTGGTTTACCTATCGCAATTTGTACCGGATGGCGACAGCTGGTGCCCAAATCCTGGGAGAAAAGCTGTGGGGTTATCCAGTATTCAATGGCTTTCAATAGCGGATGACTCAGATGGTAGTGGTCGTGACTCTCGATACGCACCAGCTCAGGAGTAAACAGCGTCAACCGGAACGGGCCAGTACCCACAAACGGGTGCTCAGGATGCGCCAGGTGACTGCTGTAGCTCGCCAGACGGTGCGCCAGCCAGAAGTCGGGACGATGCAGAATAAAGGTCAGACACTGGGGATGCGTTACCTCAATGCGTTTTACGCTGATAAACAGCTTATTCAGCGCAGGTAACTCTAACAGCTTCAGCAACTGTTGATGTAGCTGCGTGCTGCTTACCGTATCGCCGTTATGCCAATGCAGGGTGGAACGAATATAGAAATCCCAGCGCAGGCCGTCAGCGGAGATATTCCAGTGGTGGGCTAAGTCTCCACAGGGACGTTGCGTAGTGCTGTCAAAACGTGTCAGGCCAGAGAATACCTGTCCGGCAAGGTGCTGCTCCGCACGACCGGGGAGAAATCCAGGGTGCAAAGGTTCGAGCTGGCGATAATAGGGGATACGCAGGGTTGGCGTATCATTTTGCCATTGCCCGCCCATAAACGGCTGCAGCAGGGTTCTTAATTCCCCGGGGGCCAGTTGAGCCAGTTCCAGTACGCTGAGCTGTTCACCCTTTTGCAGTGCCTGCTCCATCATCGTGTTGCGCAGCGAGTCTGGGGTGACCAAAAAACGTAATGCTCCGCGTTTCCCGCGTCCGGACTGAGCGTGCCACTCCAGCCAGCCAGCATCCTGTGCTTGCTTCAGCAGGGTTCGCACGTGGCGCTCGCTGCAAAAACAGCGTTCAGCCAGTTCCCCGACGGTCACCGACTGCGGTTCGCCGTTCGAAGGCTGCCACAGGCGTTGGTACTGGTTCAGGCGATTCAACAATCTCATATACACTTCATCCTTCAAGCTGCCTCTTTGTTGGCTGCGTTTATTCACCCCAGTCACATACTGAAATGTATGCTCCTGGGCGTTCATTCACTTGCCGCCTTGATGCAACTTGAATGATTTTCTGTAATAAACCCGGAACAATTCATTTTATCTATTCACTATTACTTCCGTATATCTCAGGTGATACTGAATCACAAGTTAACCGCGTCACAGTGTGGAGAAAGAAATGGCTCGTCTGGCTGCATTTGATATGGATGGCACCCTTTTGATGCCGAATCACCATTTAGGTGACGAAACGCTTTCAACGCTGGCGCGCTTGCGTGAACGCGATATCACTCTGACATTTGCCACTGGCCGCCATGTGCTGGAAATGCGCCACATTTTGGGTTCTATCTCACTGGACGCCTTTTTGATCACCGGTAACGGCACGCGCATTCACTCTCTTGAGGGCGATGTGTTGCACCGTCAGGATCTGGATCCGCATGTTGCGGATATCGTGTTACATCAGAAATGGGATACCACCGCCAGCATGCATGTCTTTAATGACAACGGTTGGTTTACCGGACAAGAGATCCCCTCGCTGCTACAGGCGCATGTGTATAGCGGATTTCGCTACCAGATCGTCGATGTGAAACGTATTCCGGCTCATCAGGTAACGAAGGTCTGTTTTTGCGGCGATCATGAGTCGCTGATCCAATTGCGCATTCAACTGAATGAAGCGTTGGGAGAGCAGGCGAATCTCTGTTTCTCCGCGGTTGATTGCCTCGAGGTGTTGCCGCTGGGCTGTAACAAAGGATCTGCGCTGGCGGTGTTGAGTGACCACTTAGGGTATTCAATGGCCGAGTGTATGGCGTTTGGCGATGCCATGAACGATCGCGAAATGTTAGGCAGCGTAGGGCGCGGCCTGATTATGGGTAACGCGATGCCGCAACTGATGGCTGCACTACCTCATTTATCGGTGATTGGGCATTGCCGTAATCAGGCGGTATCACACTTTTTGACGCATTGGCTGGACAATCCGCATCTACCTTATTCCCCCGAATGAGAGATCCCTTCCAGCAAGCCAGACTTCGCGTCTGGCTTTTTTTTTGTCTGCTCAGTGTGTATTCAGCAACTGGGCAAGTTCCGCTTTCCACGGCGTTAAATCGCCTATGTGCGCGTCAACCCATTGCGGGTTGTAGTAGGTTTCCAGATAGCGTTCGCCGCTGTCGCACAGCAGCGTCACCAGTGAACCGGTTTCTCCGGCGTTGCGCATGCGCGCGGCAAGTTGCAGCGCTCCCCACATGTTGGTGCCGGTTGAGGCGCCGACTTTACGACCCAACTGTGTTTCCAGCCAGTGCGCGGTAGCCACGCTGGCGGCATCCGGCACGCGCAGCATTTCATCAACGACGTCAGGAATGAAAGACGGTTCGACACGCGGGCGGCCGATGCCTTCGATTTTGCTGCCGACCGGGCTGCGCAATGTCGCATCGCGATCCTGCCAGAAGGGCAGAAAAACCGAATTCTCCGGGTCCACCACCATCAGACGAGTGTCGTAGCCCTGACAGCGAATATAGCGACCAATGGTTGCTGAGGTGCCGCCGGTTCCTGCGCTCATCACGATATGGCGAGGCACGGGGTTGGGTTCACACTGCATCTGGCGGAAGATACTGTCGGCAATATTGTTGTTACCACGCCAGTCGGTGGCGCGTTCAGCATAGGTGAACTGGTCCATATAATGCCCGTTCAGTTCACGTGCCAGCTGCTCAGAAGCCGCATAAATTTCGCAGGCGCTTTCCACGAAGTGGCAGCGGCCGCCATAAAATTCAATTTGTTCAATTTTGCGTTTTGCCGTACAGGAAGGCATGACAGCAATAAACGGCAGCCCTAACAGTCGAGCGAAATAAGCCTCAGATACCGCCGTTGAACCGGACGATGATTCAATGATGGTGGTGCCTTCTTTGATCCAGCCATTACACAGTCCGTAGAGAAACAGTGAACGTGCCAGGCGATGTTTCAGGCTACCGGTTGGATGCGTGCTCTCATCTTTCAAATAGAGCTGAATACCCGGAAACGCCGGAAGCGACAGGCGAATAAGATGCGTATCGGCAGAACGCTGGTAATCCGCATTAATTTCATTGATGGCGTTTTTAACCCAGGAGCTATTCATCATTAATATCCATTTGTCATTTTGTGCCCAGAATAGCGAAAAGCACGGAAAAAATTGTTGCCATTTAGCCTTTAAAATAGAATGTAAGGAGAAAATTCTTCTCTGTGGAGTGGATATGTTAGACAAAATTGACCGTAAGCTGCTTGGCCTACTGCAACAAGACTGCACCCTTTCTTTGCAGGCGTTAGCCGATGCCGTTAATCTGACGACCACCCCCTGCTGGAAACGGCTCAAGCGGCTTGAGGATGACGGCATTCTGCTGGGCAAGGTTGCTCTGCTGGATCCGGAAAAACTGGGGCTGGGTTTAACCGCGTTTGTGCTGATTAAAACCCAGCATCATAGCAGCGAGTGGTACTGCCGCTTTGTCACCGAAGTGACCGGGATGCCGGAGGTGCTGGGGTTCTGGCGTATGGCAGGGGAGTATGATTACCTGATGCGGGTGCAGGTCGCTGATATGAAAAGCTACGATGAATTTTATAAGCGCCTGGTGAACAGCGTACCGGGCCTGTCTGACGTCACCTCCAGCTTTGCCATGGAACAGATTAAATACACAACTGCTCTCCCTATTGAATAATTCTCCCGGTGCTTATTGCCGGAAATTTTGTCAGGACATAACGCGTGCGATTATTTGCTCAATTAAGCTGGTACTTCCGCCGGGAGTGGCGTCGCTACCTCGGGGCGGTGGCCTTGCTTATCATCATCGCTATTCTTCAGCTTATCCCGCCAAAAGTGGTGGGGATCATTGTGGATGGCGTAACGACACAACGCTTCACTACCGAGCGGCTGCTGATGTGGGTGGGAACCATTGCATTGATCGCCGTGGTGGTTTATTTACTGCGCTATGTCTGGCGCGTGCTGCTGTTTGGCGCATCCTACCAACTGGCAGTTGAACTACGCGAAGACTATTACCGCCAGTTGAGCCGCCAGCATCCTGAATTTTATCTGCGTCATCGCACCGGCGATCTGATGGCGCGTGCAACTAACGATGTTGATCGGGTGGTGTTTGCGGCTGGCGAAGGTGTATTGACGCTGGTGGACTCGCTGGTCATGGGGTGCGCGGTGTTGATCGTGATGTCTACGCAAATCAGTTGGGAGCTGACGCTTATCGCGCTACTCCCAATGCCGGTGATGGCGATAATGATCAAACGTTACGGTGATCGACTCCATAACCGCTTTAAGGTTGCGCAAGCAGCGTTCTCCAGCCTTAACGATCGTACTCAGGAAAGCCTGACCAGTATCCGTATGATTAAGGCTTTTGGTCTGGAAGACCGACAGTCGGCGCTATTTGCCGCAGATGCTAAAGATACCGGCAAGAAAAACTTACGGGTCGCCCGCATTGACGCCCGTTTTGACCCCACGATTTATATCGCCATTGGTATGGCTAACCTGCTGGCTATCGCCGGGGGAAGCTGGATGGTGGTTCATGACTCTCTGACCCTTGGTCAGTTAACCAGTTTTATGATGTATCTCGGGCTGATGATTTGGCCGATGCTGGCACTGGCATGGATGTTTAACATTGTTGAGCGAGGCAGCGCCGCGTATAGCCGTATTCGCGCCATGCTGGCTGAAGCGCCGGTAGTGGATGACGGCACAGAACCCGTGCCGGAAGGACGCGGCGAGCTGGCGGTGGCAATTCGCGAATTTCGCTACCCGCAAACGACTCATCCGGTGCTGGAGAATGTGAATTTCCAGCTTAAGCCAGGGCAGATGCTGGGTATTTGTGGCCCGACCGGCGCGGGTAAAAGTACGGTGTTGTCGCTGATCCAGCGTCATTTTGATATCACTGAGGGCGATGTGCGCTTTCATGATATCCCGTTAACTCGCTTGCAACTTGATAGCTGGCGTAGCCGTCTGGCAGTGGTCAGCCAGACACCTTTCTTGTTCTCGGATACGGTCGCCAACAACATAGCGCTTGGACGCCCACAGGCCACACAGGAAGAGATCGAACATGTTGCACGTCTGGCCAGCGTGCATGAGGATATTTTACGTCTTCCGCAAGGCTATGACACCGAAGTGGGTGAACGCGGGGTGATGCTGTCCGGTGGACAAAAACAGCGTATTTCTATCGCTCGTGCGCTGCTGCTGAATGCTGAAATCCTGATTCTGGATGATGCGTTATCGGCGGTAGATGGTCGTACCGAGCATCAGATCTTGCATAACCTGCGTCAGTGGGGCGAAGGCAGAACCGTGATTATCAGCGCCCACCGTTTATCGGCTCTGACGGAAGCCAATGAAATTATCGTGATGCAGCACGGACATATTGCTCAGCGTGGCGAACATGATGCGCTGGTGCAGCAACCCGGCTGGTATCGTGATATGTACCGTTATCAGCAACTGGAAGCGGCGCTGTCTGATGCGCCAGAAGTAAACGAGGAGGCGGCTAATGCGTAGTTTTGGGCAGCTATGGCCGACCCTGAAAAGACTGCTGGCGTACGGCTCTCCGTGGCGAAAACAGCTGGCAATTGCGGTGGTCATGCTATGGGTGGCGGCAGCGGCGGAGGTGAGTGGTCCGCTGCTCATCAGCTATTTTATCGACAACATGGTGGCGAAAAACAATCTGCCGCTGGCGATGGTGGCTGGGCTGGTGGCGGCATATGTCGGTCTGCAACTGTTGGCGGCGGGCCTGCATTACGCGCAGTCATTACTCTTTAACCAGGCGGCCGTTGGTGTGGTGCAGCAGTTACGTACCGATGTGATGGATGCCGCGCTACGTCAGCCGCTCAGTGCTTTCGATACTCAGCCAGTCGGGCAGCTTATCTCACGTGTGACCAATGACACCGAAGTGATCCGTGACCTGTATGTGACGGTGGTCGCGACGGTACTGCGCAGCGCCGCCTTAATCGGTGCCATGCTGGTGGCGATGTTCAGCCTTGAGTGGCGTATGGCGCTGGTGGCGATGGCCATTTTCCCGGCGGTGATGGTGGTGATGGTGATTTATCAGCGCTACAGCACCCCCATTGTGCGTCGGGTGCGCGCTTATCTGGCGGATATTAACGATGGCTTTAACGAAGTCATCAACGGCATGAGCGTTATCCAACAGTTCCGCCAGCAGGCGCGCTTTGGTGAGCGAATGGGCGAAGCCAGCCGCTCGCACTATATGGCGCGTATGCAGACTCTGCGCCTGGATGGCTTTTTGTTGCGTCCGCTGCTGAGCCTTTTCTCGGCGCTGATCCTCTGCGGTTTGCTGATGCTGTTTAGCTTTACGTCCGGCACGTCCATTGAGGTCGGGGTGCTGTATGCGTTTATCAGCTATCTGGGGCGTTTGAACGAGCCATTGATCGAGCTGACGACCCAGCAATCAATGCTGCAACAGGCGGTGGTAGCTGGTGAACGGGTATTTGAACTGATGGATGGCCCACGCCAGCGTTATGGTGAGGATATCCACCCCCTGAAAAGCGGTGACATTGAGGTTGATAACGTCTCTTTTGCCTATCGTGATGATAATCTGGTGCTGCAAAACATCAGCCTGTCCGTGCCATCGCGCAGTTTTGTGGCGTTGGTCGGGCATACCGGTAGCGGCAAGAGCACGCTCGCCAGTCTGCTGATGGGGTACTACCCGCTGACGCAGGGGGAAATCCGTCTGGACGGACGACCGCTGTCTTCACTGAGCCACAGTGTGTTACGCCAGGGCGTGGCGATGGTGCAACAGGATCCGGTGGTGATGGCGGATACCTTCCTGGTAAACGTCACGCTGGGTCGTGATATCTCAGAAGAACGGGTGTGGCAGGCGCTGGAAACCGTACAGCTGGCCGAGCTGGCGCGGGGTCTGAGCGAGGGTATTCATACCCGACTGGGCGAGCAGGGCAATAATCTATCAGTTGGGCAGAAACAGCTGCTGGCGCTGGCGCGCGTGCTGGTCGAAACGCCGCAGGTGCTGATTTTGGACGAAGCGACGGCCAGCATTGACTCCGGTACTGAACAGGCTATTCAGCAGGCGTTGGCAGCGGTGCGTGAGCACACCACGCTGGTGGTGATTGCGCATCGGTTATCCACTATTGTCGATGCGGATACCATTCTGGTACTGCACCGGGGACAGGCCGTTGAACGCGGCACGCACCAGCAACTGCTTGCCGCACAGGGCCGCTACTGGCAAATGTATCAACTGCAGTTGGCGGGCGAAGAGCTGGCGGCTAGCGTAAACGAAGATTCGGCAATCGCCTGATGGCGCTGCGTTTCTCAGGCCTACAGCCAGTGTGGTTTTGTAGGCCTGAGAAAGCGTTTTCGCCGCCATCCGGCAATCAACAATCTGGTGCAAAAATGTAACGCACTATGCACCGTTATAGTGCATTTTTTCTTTTTCTCTCCTGGCCGTACCCCGTGCGGCTGAATCATCCCGCGTTTTTCATTCCTGGCACATCCCTTGCAATATTCATTTGGTGTATCTGCAGCCACTACTGAATTCTGACTGGAGGGGATCTATGAAGCTGGTTACCGTGGTAATCAAACCGTTCAAACTGGAAGACGTCCGTGAAGCATTGTCGTCTATTGGTATTCAGGGGCTGACCGTCACCGAAGTGAAGGGGTTTGGCCGACAAAAAGGTCATGCCGAGTTGTACCGGGGAGCTGAATACAGCGTCAACTTCTTACCCAAAGTGAAGATTGATGTGGCAATTGCTGATGACCAACTGGATGGCGTAATTGATGTCATCAGTAAGGCCGCCTACACCGGAAAAATTGGCGACGGCAAAATTTTCGTCGCCGAGCTGCAACGCGTGATTCGTATTCGTACCGGCGAAGCCGACGAAGCCGCACTGTAACGTCTGGCACACAGTGATAGGAAACCAAAAAATGAAGATAGCGACGATGAAAACGGGTATTGCTTCACTGGCGCTGCTGCCGGGTCTGGCGATGGCGGCACCGGCGGTTGCGGATAAAGCAGATAACGCTTTTATGATGATCTGTACCGCGCTGGTGCTGTTTATGACCATCCCAGGCATTGCGCTGTTCTATGGCGGTTTGATTCGCGGTAAGAACGTGTTGTCGATGCTGACCCAGGTGACGGTGACATTCGCTCTGGTTTGTATTTTATGGGTGGTTTATGGCTACTCACTGGCCTTTGGCGAAGGAAATAATTTCTTCGGTAACTTCAACTGGGTCATGCTGAAGAATATTGCACTGACGGCGGTCACGGGGAGCTTCTACCAGTACATTCATGTTGCTTTTCAGGGGTCTTTCGCTTGCATTACCGTTGGGCTTATTGTCGGTGCACTGGCTGAGCGCATTCGGTTCTCTGCGGTGCTGATTTTTGTGGTGGTGTGGCTGACGCTGTCCTACATCCCTATTGCACACATGGTCTGGGGCGGCGGTTTGCTGGCTACTCACGGTGCGCTGGATTTTGCTGGCGGTACGGTAGTACATATCAACGCTGCGATTGCCGGCCTGGTTGGGGCTTATCTGATTGGTAAACGCGTCGGTTTTGGCAAAGAAGCGTTTAAGCCACATAACCTGCCAATGGTCTTTACCGGCACGGCTATTCTCTATATCGGTTGGTTTGGCTTTAACGCTGGCTCCGCGGGTATGGCGAATGAAATTGCTGCGCTGGCCTTCGTCAATACCGTTGTTGCAACCGCGGCCGCCATTCTCGGCTGGATCTTCGGTGAATGGGCGCTGCGTGGCAAACCGTCCCTGCTGGGCGCGTGTTCTGGCGCCATTGCCGGTCTGGTAGGCGTGACACCTGCCTGTGGCTATATCGGTGTCGGCGGCGCGCTGATTATCGGTGTCGCTGCGGGGCTGGCTGGCCTGTGGGGCGTAACCATGCTGAAGCGCTTTCTGCGCGTTGATGACCCGTGTGATGTCTTCGGTGTTCACGGTGTGTGCGGCATTGTCGGCTGCATCCTGACCGGCGTTTTCGCGGCCAGCTCTCTGGGCGGCGTAGGCTTTGCCGAAGGCGTTACCATGGGGCATCAGTTGCTGGTACAACTGGAAAGCGTGGCGATCACCATTGTCTGGTCCGGTGTGGTGGCTTTCATTGGCTATAAGCTGGCGGACATGACGGTGGGGCTGCGTGTACCGGAAGAGCAGGAGCGCGAAGGTCTGGATGTGAACAGCCACGGCGAGAATGCTTACAACGCCTGATGTTTCAATCTGCCGGATGGCAACGCTTTTGCGTCACCATCCGGTAATTCTCAATTACGATTACGCATTACCCCTTCCTGCACGGTAGAAGCAACCAGCACGCCGTCCTGCGTATAAAACTCCCCGCGAACAAAGCCCCGGGCACCGGAGGCCGAAGTACTCTCGACGTTATACAACAACCACTCATTGATATTAAACGGACGATGGAACCACATGGAGTGGTCAATGGTGGCGATCTGAATCCCTTTTTCCAGAAAACCAATGCCATACGGTTGTAAAGCAACGGGCAGGAAGTTCAGGTCTGAAGCATAACCCAGCAGATACTGATGGACGCGTAGATCGTCCTGCAGCGTGCCGTTAGCGCGGATCCACACCTGGCGAGTCGGGTTGGCAACGTGACCTTTTAACGGGTTATGAAATTCAACCGGACGTACTTCCAGCGGGCGGTCGTTGATAAATTTTTCTTTCAACAGCGGCGGCAGCAGGTGAGCGACCGAACGGGCGATCTCAGTTTCTGATTTAAGCTCTTCAGGGCCAGGCGCTGCCGGCATCTCTTTTTGATGCTCAAACCCATCTTCTGGTGCCTGGAAAGAGGCAGTCATATAAAAAATGGGTTTCCCATTCTGGATCGCGGCAACGCGGCGGGCGCTGAAGCTGTTACCATCACGCAGCACTTCGACATCATAGATGATGGGCTTTTGGCTATCGCCCGGACGTAAAAAGTAGCTGTGAAAGGAGTGCACCAGGCGCTCTTCCGGTACGGTTTCTTTTGCGGCATACAGCGCCTGACCGACAACCTGCCCCCCAAAAACCTGACGTAACCCTAAGTCTTCACTTTGGCCCCGAAAGAGTCCTTCTTCAATTTTTTCCAGATTTAACAATGTCAGCAAATTTTTCAGTGCCAGACTCATACGTGCTCTCCAGGTAATAGCGTTCTCGCAGCGAGGTAGGCAGAGTATAACGCAATTTTGAAAGTGGTCCGATGGGTGCAATTGTCTGAATTACTGGCCGATTACAGGCAAAACCAGCTGTCTTGTGCCACACTTAGTCACGTTATGTTTTTGTTAACCACTCTTCTGGCGAGGAAAGTTCTCGCTGGTGCATAGATGATAAGGAGAATTTAATGAAACTCGTGCACATGGTAAGTGGTTTAGCGGTTGCGGTCGCTCTGGCGGCCTGTGCTGATAAAAGCGCGGATATTCAGACACCTGCGCCAAGCCCTAATACGTCAATTGCTGACACACAGTCAAAAATTCAACAGCCGAATGTGTCTGGTACGGTATGGATCCGCCAGAAAGTTGCCTTACCGCCGGATGCCGTGCTGACCGTAACACTGTCAGATGCATCGCTTGCCGATGCACCGTCAAAAGTGCTGTCGCAAAAAGTTGTACGTACCGAGGGTAAACAAGCACCATTCAGCTTCGTACTCCCGTTTAACCCGGCAGATATTCAGCCGAACGCCCGTATTCTGCTGAGTGCGGCGATTACGGTGAATGATAAACTGGTCTTTATTACTGATACCGTCCAGACGGTGATCAATCAGGGGGGGACTAAAGCCGACCTGACCCTGGTCCCGGTCCAGCAGACGGCTGTTCCAGTACAGGCGAGTGGTGGTGCCGCGACAACGGTACCGTCAACGTCACCCACACAGGTGAATCCGTCTTCCGCCGTTCCTGCCCCGACACAGTACTAAGGGCATTCTAACCCTCTCCATCCGGAGGGGGTTAGTACACCCAGCGATAGCGCTGTAAATCGATTTGTCCACTCCCTGAAACCACAATACCTTCCGCCAGCAACGCCTGACGCTGTCGTTGTAGGTCTGGACCTGTAAGCGAAATGGCACCATGACGATTAACCACCCGATGCCAGGGCAAAGTGCTGCCTTCGGGGAGACGCTTAAGCACGCCGCCTACCTGGCGAGCAGCACGCGGTGAGCCAGCAAGCCTGGCGACATCGCCATAGGTGGTGACGAATCCTTCGGGGATTGAGGCAACGATTTGCCAGACGCGTTGAGGGAAAGAGTCTTGTATATCCATCGTTTTTTCCTGCGCTAATCCTCCAGCATAATCCCGAATGACGAGGTAGTGAAGCTTCATTGCACAAGAAAACAGCATCCGGTGCTGGATGGGTTGCAATTACCGGGTGCAGCAGTGATAATGCGCCTGCGCGTTGGTTGACAACGCTCTCAATGGGGGCTCTGTTGGTTCTCCCGCAACGCTACTCTGTTCACCAGGTCAGGTCCGGAAGGAAGCAGCCAGGGCAGATGACGTGTGTGCCGGGATGTAGCTGGCAGGGCCCCCACCCAATTCTGCCGTCCGGCAATCTCAATTCTTCTCATCTTCTTTTCGTTGTCATCGTATTGTCATTTTATTGTCATCAAATGCTGTCAATGTGTTTCGGGGATGTTATTTGATGCTTTTGCCGCTGCCATCGCGCTGTAACGACATGGTCTTACATCCGGTGTGTTTTGGCTGACCACAAGGATTTTCTACGATGTCGACCGCTGTATTGAATGTCAAAATTGATGAGGCGCTAAAAGAAAAGCTGCGTCACTACGCTGAAGTGAATAATGAGAACCTAAGTATCTCGACGGAAAAATTGCTACTTATCGCGTTTTCCGCCATTGAAGAGGCGGGAGTCTCCGCTGATGATATTGATAGCCAGCATACGGAAGAATCCGTGGTTGAAGCACTGACTCCTAAAGAAATCAAAGCATTGCGCAGATTACTGAAGAAGAAAAAATGAAACAACAACCGCTCTCAACCGCCTGTAATTATGGCGAAGCCTGTGAATTGCTACGTTCCGGTTATGTGAAACATGTTCGTTTGAGCTGGAATGTCGGTAGCGATGAGTTTTTCCGTATTGCTTCTGACTGGTGCGATGCCGGGGCGAAAATTAAGAAAGACGGCGAGAATTTTGTGATTTCCCTGAAGGGGTTCCCGGTTCCTCCTCAGCGGTAATAATGCCCAGACATCCTCGTCCATCACGGTATCCAGGACGAGTCTTTTGACTCGTCGCTTAGATTATTTTGCGCATTTTCCCGTGACTTGCCTGTAAACGCAGATTATCCCAAATGGGTTGCAACGTCCGGAAAGCCGAGCGCATTGTGTCATCGGGCAGAGCAAAGGGCATACGCAAAAAACGATCGAATGCGCCATCCAGGCCGAAGCGCGTCCCGGTACCCAACTGAATACCTGCACTTTCGGCACGGGTGGCAAAGAGTGTTGCCAGCGTATCGGGTAATTCAACCCAGAAAGAGAGTCCCCCCTGTGGTTGAGTAAACTGCCACTCCGGGAAATGTGTCTTCATCAGGTCATGGCACAGATCGCGCCGGGTGGTGAGCAATTGCCGTCTGTCGGGAAGAAAATCGGCCGCATTGTCCAGCAACCAACCCGTGGCAAGCTGTTCAAGCACTGGTGATCCTAAATCAAATGTGTCGCGAGTCTGTACCAGCGCGGCAATAGTACGTGACGAGGCCCGAATCCATCCCAGACGCAGACCTCCCCAGAAGCTTTTCCCTGCCGATCCCAGCAGGATCACCGGCGCACCGCGATTGAATGCAGCAAGTGGAGGCGGAGGCGGGGCGTCATACCACAGGTTCACCATGGTCTCATCGACCACCAGCGTGGTGCAGGTTCTTTCCGCAATATCCGCCACAACCTGGCGAGTTTCGGCGTCCATACAGCGTCCGGTCGGGTTGTGAAAGTCCGGCATCAGATAGGCCATTCTCGGGGCTGTTTGCGCGAGGGTGGCAACCAGACCTGCTGTATCCCAACCGTGCTCAGGCAGCGAAACGCCGACGGGGCGACATGATGCCCCTTGTATTGCTGCAATCGCCAGCGGATACGTGGGGTGATCGACCACTACGCGATCGCCGGGACCGGTGAGTAAACGCAGGATCAACGCCAGGCCGCTGACCGCGCCGTTCACGACCATTATTTCATCCGACTGTGTGGGTAATCCACGTTCGCAATAATGCCGGGCGATGGATTCACGCAAAACCGCCAGTCCCTGCGGCAGATACCCGGAGCTCAGCAAATGCTGCGGCATCGCAAATAACGCTTGTTGGTAAGCCTGATGAATTTCTGGCCCGGCGCTGAGGGCCGCTGTGGACAAATCCAACGCTGTGCCGGTACTGGTTCGCGTAGGCACATGACGAATGTGTTCCGGCAGGATCACCCGTGAGCCGCTCCCATGACGGCTTTCCAGATATCCCTCTTCACGCAGTTGCGCCATGGCGCTGGCGACGGTGGTTCGGCTCACTTCCAGAACGGCAGCGAGCTCGCGTTCGCCGGGCAAGCGACTATCCAGTGCCAGTCGACCATCCAGGATCAGCAGACGTAACGCTTCCGCCAGTTGTCGCCAGATAGGCGTTCGCGAGGGGCTTTCCTGCCAGTGCCCTAGCAGGCGCTGCAAAGATTGACTTCCGTAACGGCGAGATGACATAGCAGTCCACTTTTTGAAAACTGGACATTAATCATAGTGCCAATTGCGGTGAAGATGAAAGCTATCTGAGAGGCGAGGAGAAAATTATGCTGCGTCGTTTACTTCAGCTGTATGTTGGACTGGCGCTGTACGGCGTTTCGACGGCGATGTTTGTCCGTGCAGATTTAGGGGCTGATCCGTGGAACGTATTTCATCTGGGCGTGGCAAATCTATTATCGATGAATATCGGCCTGGTGATCATCGCCGTGGGTGTACTGGTCCTGCTGGCATGGATACCACTGCGCCAGCGCCCCGGATTTGGCACTCTCAGCAATGTCATTATGATTGGTTTGGCGGCAGATGCCGCGCTGGCGGTGATCCCAGGATTCGAATCGCTACTGACGCGCAGTGGACTGCTGGTTGCGGCGGTGATCCTGAACGCGTTAGCCACCAGTCTGTACATTGGCGCCGGTTTTGGTGCGGGCCCACGTGACGGCTTGATGACCGGCATTCATGCGCGTACTGGTTGGTCTGTACGGACTATCCGGACCGCAATCGAGGTGTCGGTTTTGCTCAGCGGTTGGCTTCTTGGCGGAACCGTGGGTGTTGGAACGGTACTGTATGCGTTAGCTATTGGACCGTTAATTCAGATTTGCCTGCCGTGGTTTCGTCATCTGCCGCAGTCACGTATTTGTGTTCGGAATGAGCCTACGGCGTGATTGCCTGCTGACGACTAAACTTAACCTCGACTGACGCGGCTGGAACCGGCTTGCCGCGCAGTACACTTCGGAGGTTTATCTGATGAAGTATGTTGATGGTTTTGTTGTTGCCGTTCCTGCCGAAAACAAGGAGGCATATATCGCGATGGCGGCAAAGGCTGCGCCGCTTTTCAAGGAATTCGGTGCACTGCGCGTTGTGGAGTGTTGGGCTGATGATGTTCCCGACGGTAAGTTGACCGATTTTCGTATGGCGGTGAAAGCGCAGGATCATGAAGAAGTGGTATTCAGCTGGATTGAATACCCTTCCAAAGAAGTCCGCGATGCGGCGAACCAGAAGATGATGTCCGATCCCCGTATGAAGGAGTTTGGTGAATCTATGCCATTTGATGGCAAGCGAATGATCTACGGTGGATTCTCGCCCATTATGGAAGAGTGACATGACTGGCTGTGCGGCGTGCCGCCAGCCATCTCAATACACGCCAGTGCCATGCTAAAGTCGTTTTTCCGCCCACAGAATAAATTCCGCCTTTGGCAGTGCTTTGCTGTACAACCAGCCCTGACCATACTGCACGCCATGTTGACGTAGCCAGCTTTCCTGGTTCTCAGTCTCGATGCCTTCTGCCACCATTTCCAGCTTCAGCGTTTTGGCTATCTCGATAATATGTGGCGTGACGTTATTGTATTCCAGCGCATCGACGAACGATTTGTCTATCTTCAGGATGTCTACATCCAGATCCTGCAAATAGCTCAGACTGGAATAACCGGTACCAAAGTCATCAATATAGATTGAGTGACCCGCCTGACGGTATTTAGCAATAAACGGCGCGCTGTTTTTCGGGTCGGCAAATTCGCGTTCAGTCAGTTCCAGGGCAATTTGTGCGGGTTTTAGTTGCCAGTGGTTAACCATGCGGCTTAGCAGCGCCGGAAGCGTTTCGGACTTCAAATCGGCCGACTCAAGGTTGAGTGATATATGCTGTTGAGGATGTTGATGCAGCCATTTACCTAGATCCTCGAAGACGTTTTCAATAATCAAACGTGTGAGTGGTTCTGTCAGGCCGGTTTCTTCGGCCAGCGGGATAAAAATATCGGGTGAGAGATAGCTACCGTCAGCTTGTCGCCAGCGGGCCAGTGCTTCCGCACCCACGACCTTTCCTGTTTTGAGCGAAATAATGGGCTGGTAATGGACCTTGATAGCCCGGTTCTGAATGGCATCTTGCAATTGGTGATGGGGGGACTGCAAGCGGCGCAAAATACGCAGGATAAAGAGGGCGGTGAGCAGGCCAATAATGAGCCCTGCCGGGAGCCAGATCAGCGCCTGTCGGTGCCAGGATTTTTGCAAAGGTAATGTCGACGCCCAGCTTACGATAGTGATGCCCAGTTCGGGGAAAGGGCGAGAATTATAAATACTGCCCTCTTTTTGAAAATGGCTGATAGAACGGTCTTTTTGCAGATGATGTAACACGTCTGAAGGGAGATCGGCACTACTGGCCACCACGACGTTGCTTACTGTACCCACAATGGCGACTTCGATAGGCCATGAACCAAATGGAATGACATCAATGAACGATCCCGGATCGATCATCACGACATAATGTTCGCTGCCGAGCGCCGCCATAAAACGTTGTATTCCGAGGTCGTTTTGCGAAGTTAACCAGGCGCGATAGCCATCAGGTGTCATTTTCATTGGTGGCGGAAACGCAGCAGCCAGGCTCCTTTTCTCAAGGGAGGAACATTGTGGAACATTGCCTTTGAGGTACATCACTTCCTGAATATAACGGTAGCTGTATGACAACCGGCGCATTTCCAGCAAATGTTCCTCTGAGCAGGGCACACCCTGGAAGGCTTCTATTTTGCGTAGCGCTTTTTTGGCCTGCTCGCCGACGCGTTCTGTACGCAAAGCGACGCGGGTAGAAAATGAATCAAGTTCATCGATAAATTTCGTTTCGACCTGACGATGTGCCAGCCACAGGCTTAAACACACCGGTACGAGGATGGACAGAACCAGTATTCCCGTCACCAGGCCAATCAGATGTCGTGTTGTCACGGTGATATCCTTATTTACACAGCATAGGGAAAGTATATCTGAAAGCCGAAAAAGCTATTCGATTGGCATCATATATTTACGGCCACTGATCATCCCGTTTAGTAACCCACAACGTAAATCGGGTTGTGATTCGTACAAGAGTGGTGTATTTTGTTGAGTATGTTATAACGTAACAAATTGAGGTTGCCATGAAACCGGATATCCACCCTTTTTATCGCCCAGTGGTGTTTCACGATACCAGTGCCAATGAATACTTTAAGGTCGGTTCGACGATTAAAACCGAACGAGAGATTGAGTTCGAGGGCCAAATGTACCCGTACGTAACGCTTGATATCTCGTCTAAGTCACATCCGTACTATACCGGTAAACAGAAAACCTTCGATAATGAAGGCAGCGCGGCTCGTTTCCAGAAACGTTTCGGCCACTTCATTGGCGCTAAGCGAGGTTAAGATGCAGGTACTCAATTCACTTCGCAGCGCAAAGCAGCGGCACCCTGACTGCCAGATAGTCAAACGCAAAGGGCGTTTGTACGTCATCTGCAAAACGAATCCGCGGTTTAAAGCGGTACAGGGCCGTAAAAAAAGACGTTAGTCACTTCGCCAGCATTACAGGGACTGAAGTGCGTTCCCCTCGTGGGACGCACTTTTTTTGTTTGTGACAGGGCGTGATTACTGACTGGCCTGCGCGCGGGTTAGTGTGAAGACATCATAAAATGACAGTTCGCCTTTCCGCGTTATCATTTTTTGCAGTTGGGCCTTATGCTCACTGTCGACTTGGGGAGAGTGCAGAATAGTGTCGATCAGCGAGGGTGGCACAAAGCGTGTGTTGTACCATTCACCGTTATAGCAGACTCTGAAATCCAGTACGTCAATGTCTTCAAAGCGGTAACGTGGCGCAACGTCAAAAAAGAAAAAGGCGTTGAGTAAGGCGAACAGTACAACCAACAGCCATACCGAATCGACCAGCGTTTCTGATTGCAGCATAACCGCCAGTGTGGCAAAAAATGCAACATACATGCCGATAAATAGCCCTGGATGTTTACGAATAAAGCTGATGCTAAAGCGCGGTTTGTTGTCGCGCTTTTCGCGAATATTTAAGTCATCGATGGTTTCGGTAAGCAGGCGTTGTATTTCTGTCATCTCTTGCCTTCGTGAAGTCTGCAATAGTCAGGAGGGATCAGCCCATTTTAAAAGGGGATACTGTCTGAGAAAAGTAACAGATTAACCACAATTTAGCATAACAGTTACATATCAGATCACAGTGTTTTGATGATCCGTGCCGGATTGCCTCCGACGACGGTGTTTGCCGGAACGCTTTTCGTCACCACTGCGCCTGACGCCACAACCACATTGTCGCCCAGTGTTACCCCCGGATTTATGACTGCGCGACCACCGATCCAGACATTATTCCCGATGGTTACAGGTTTCCCTAGTTCAACCCCGCTATTGCGTTCGTTAGCGTCCAGTGGATGAGTTGCCGTATAGATATGGACTCCCGGTGCCAACATACAGTTATCACCGATGTGGATTGGGCAGACATCAAGCATGACGCAGTCGAAGTTGGCGTAAAACGCGTTGCCGAGATAAATGTTATACCCGTAGTCGCAACGAAAAGAGGGCTCAATGTAAGCGCCTTCGCTTTGCCCCAACAGATCGCGCAGGATAGCCTGACGTTCACTCTGCGCATCGGGTGCGGTGGCATTGTATCGGTGGATGAGTAGGCGTGCGCGGAGACGGTCGTTGCGCAACGTTTCATCTGCCGGGCGATACAATTCGCCGGCGATCATTTTTTTCTTATCTTCACTCATTACGAACTTTCCCGTTTGCTGATAGGCAGTCACAGTACAGTAAAACGCAATGCAGGGAAGGGGAACGTTCCCGTTTTCTCACTGTGATCGCAATCACGTGATTTGAATTAAATAATGATAGTTGGTGCGGGAAATGGTCAGCCAGACAAACAAATGTTTCGCGATACCTGACTTAACCTCATGAGCAATTAACGAATAAATTTCCAAACAGATGTTGGGATCTTGTCGTAGAGCTTATTCATTGTCAATTCAGCAAGACGATGATCGGCGGCTGAGTAAAATACAGCCAGTTCATTGTCAGACAATTCATATTTATTTTTCTCAATAACACGTTCAAGCGTGTCAATTGTTTGACAGCGTCGCAGGCGCATCAAATAATCTGTTTTAGTTAATGGTTTATCGGACATAACTCTTACCTATGATTGTAATAATTTTTAACAAGACAAACTGACAGGATTAGCCCTGGTGGCATTGACAAAACAGCGAAACAGTCGATTACCTGACTTCCGCCATTTCTGTAGATCCTGCGTATTAATACCATAACTACTGAACAACATAAAAGTGTCATCCAGGTATTCATCAATCTGCGCGATCAGCTTATTGTCCTCATTGTACTTAATTTTATAATTAAGTGCGAAGGTTGCAATATGCTCTATCAGTTCATTGAGCTGCAAGCTGGTTGCAGAGGTAGGGTCATTTACCCAACCATGATTGCTTTGTTCAAGGTTTGCAAGACAGTCATGATACAGGGTTTCGCAGAGAAATTTAAGCTGCGCGATATCATGTCTTTTCGGTGAGTATTCATCCATAACGCATCCCCTTCTTAGTGGTTTAGACTAACCGAACACCTTTCGGGATGGATACAACAAACGACCTGGAACTTGCCCGTGACTCCTGATGATTTAACTATAATCTACTCTAAAAAAGATTTCATCGTCATATCACGAAAAATTACAATTATGCAAAATTATGACGCAGTCCCATTTTTACATTTTAACAGATAAATGCCGGTATTCGAAATGGAACAACTTCTTTATTCTCGGCCAATCATCACGTTATCTTGTTTAGGTTTAGCAACGAAAGGCGACAACCGACTCTGTGAACGAAAACTAGGAATAGTCTTAATATTTATTTAAGTAAATAAGGGTTCATGACGCTTTTTAAGAATAGCCTTTAGACTCACAAGGATTATATCGCTTATTTAAACAAGAGAAAATAAACGAAATCGCAATAAGCGCTTTTTATGATTTTTTTCCAGAAAAAAGGCCGCTTGCGCGGCCTTATCTTTAGGAGTGTATCAATGATGCTCAACTGAGTGGCTATGTTCAACATCTTCGTTCTTGCGGCTAAAGCGGCGGCGGACCACCACAAAGAACACCGGAACAAAGAAGATAGCCAATACGGTTGCTGTGACCATCCCGCCCATTACGCCAGTACCGACGGCGTTCTGCGCGCCACTCCCCGCACCGGAGCTGATAACCAGTGGCATTACGCCGAGGATAAAGGCTAACGATGTCATCAGAATCGGACGTAAACGCATACGAACTGCGTCCAGCGTCGCTTCTACCAGGCCTTTACCTTCTTTATCCATCAAGTCTTTGGCGAATTCGACGATCAATATCGCGTTCTTCGCCGACAACCCAATGGTTGTGAGCAGGCCCACCTGGAAGTAAACGTCGTTGGTCAAACCACGGAATGTTGCCGCCAGCAGCGCACCGATAACCCCCAGTGGAACGACCAGCATAACGGAGAACGGAATTGACCAGCTCTCGTACAATGCCGCCAGACACAGGAAGACGACGATCAGTGAAATCGCATACAGGGCAGGTGCCTGGTTACCGGACAGCCGTTCCTGGTAGGACATGCCCGTCCAGTCATAGCCGATACCGGATGGCAGTTTGCTGGCCAGTTGCTCCATCATTGCCATTGCTTCACCGGTACTTTTACCCGGTGCGGCCTGGCCCAGGATTTCCATGGAAGGCAGACCGTTATAGCGTTCCAGACGCGGAGAACCATATTCCCAACGCGAGGAAGAGAACGCAGAGAACGGCACCATTTGTCCATCGCTACCGCGGACATACCAGTTTCCAATATCTTCCGGCAACATACGGTATTTGGCTTCAGACATGACGTAAACTTTCTTCACACGACCACGGTCGATGAAGTCGTTCACGTAGCTTCCGCCCCATGCAGCGCCCAGCGTTGTATTAATGTCACTAATGGAAACACCCAGAGCCTGCGCTTTTTCCTGATCGATATCGATCTTGAATTGCGGAGTATCTTCCAGACCGTTAGGACGTACGCCTACCAACAGATCTGGATGTTTCGCGACTTCACCAAACAGTTGGTTACGCGCCTGAGTCAATTTTTCATGGCCCAGACCAGCCTGGTCAATCAACTGGAAGTCGAAACCCGTCGCGGTGCCAAGTTCTACGATTGCTGGCAGGTTAAAGGCGAATACCATGGCGTCTTTAATCTGCGAGAATGCACCCATCGCACGTTGAGTAATGGCCTCAACTTTGTTCTCTTCGCCCGGACGTTCACTCCAGTCTTTCAACGAGACGAACGCGATACCGGTGTTCTGACCACGACCCGCAAAACCGAAACCGTTAACGGCAAACACCGATTCAACGTTCGCTTTTTCTTTAGTCAGATAGTAATCCGTCATTTCGTCCAGCACCTTCTGGGTACGCTCTTGCGTTGCACCTGCTGGCAGCTGAGCCATTGACAGGAATACCCCCTGGTCTTCATCCGGCAAGAACGAACTTGGCAGACGAACGAACAGATAGGCCATGCCCACGACGATGATCAGATACAGCGCCAGATAACGACCGGTGCTGCGCAGAATACCGCCTACGCTGTCGGTATAGTGGTGCGTGCTCTTATCGAACATGCGGTTGAACCAACCGAAGAAGCCCGTTTTGCCTTCACCGTGATCGCCTTTAGCAATCGGTTTAAGCATTGTTGCACACAGGGCAGGGGTCAGAATCAACGCCACCAGTACAGACAACGCCATTGCGGAAACAATGGTGATGGAGAACTGGCGGTAAATCGCACCGGTAGAACCCCCGAAGAAGGCCATTGGGATAAATACCGCTGACAGTACCATCGCGATACCCACCAATGCGCCCTGAATCTGGCCCATTGATTTACGCGTTGCTTCTTTCGGGGGTAGCCCTTCTTCGGCCATGACACGTTCAACGTTCTCGACCACAACGATGGCGTCATCCACCAACAGGCCGATGGCGAGCACCATCCCGAACATCGTCAACGTGTTTATCGAGAAGCCGAAAATCGCAAGGACGGCAAACGTACCCAATAGCACCACCGGCACGGCGATAGTCGGAATCAACGTCGCGCGGAAGTTCTGTAGGAACAGATACATGACCAGGAATACGAGGATGATTGCTTCCGCCAGCGTTTTCACTACTTCGTGAATAGAGATTTTCACGAATGGCGTAGTGTCATACGGGTAAACGATCTTCAGGCCTGACGGGAAGAAGGGTTCCATCTTCTTCAGCTCTTCGCGGATAGCGTTCGCGGTGTCGAGGGCGTTAGCGCCTGTCGCCAGCTTGATACCCAGACCAGACGCAGGTTTGCCGTTGAACTTCGCAATGATGTCGTAGTTCTCGCCACCCAGTTCGACTTTCGCGACGTCACGCAGACGTACCTGAGAGCCATCCTGGTTCACTTTCAGCAGAATTTTGCCGAACTCATCTGCGGAGGTCAGACGGGTTTGCGCGATGATCGACGCGTTAAGCTGCTGGCCTTTCACCGGCGGCGTACCCCCTAACTGACCGGCTGCAACCTGGGCGTTCTGCGCTTTAATGGCGCTGATCACATCAACCGGCGTCAGTTGGAAGTTGTTCAGTTTATTCGGATCCATCCAGATACGCATCGCGTACTGGGAACCGAACAGCTGCACGTCGCCCACACCTGAAGTACGGCTGATCGCATCCTTCATGTTGGCGCCCACGTAGTCGGAAATATCCTCCTGCGTCATGGTGCCGTTGGTGTTGATGACGCCGACAACCATCAGGAAGCTACTGGACGATTTCTCGACGCTCACGCCCTGTTGTTGTACTTCCTGCGGCAGCAGCGGCATTGCCAGCTGCAGTTTGTTCTGCACCTGAACCTGCGCAATGTCAGCATCAGTACCTGACTGGAAAGTCAGGGTGATCTGAACCGTACCGGTTGAGTCACTGTTTGAGGACATGTACATCAGGTTATCGATACCGTTCATATTCTGTTCGATAACCTGCGTAACAGTATCCTGTACTGTTTTGGCATCAGCGCCAGGGTAGGTCGCGGAGATCGTCACTGCCGGAGGTGCAATAGTAGGATATTGCGCTACCGGCAATTTGAGGATCGCGAGCCCCCCTGCCAACATGATGATAATGGCGATCACCCACGCAAATATGGGGCGATCGATAAAGAAATTAGGCATGTCTTAACGGCTCCTGTTTAAGTTAAGACTTGGACTGTTCAGGCTGGCTACCGCTTGCGGCTGGCTGGTTATTATCCGCGGTGACTTCCTGCGCTTTAACCTGAGCGCCAGGACGAACTTTCTGCAGCCCACTTACAATCACACGGTCGCCTGGCTTAAGTCCTTCAGTGACTAACCATTTGTCGCCAATTGCTTGTGCTGCCACAATTTGACGCGTTTCAACTTTGTCATCAGCACCGATAACTAATGCACTGGCATCGCCACGCGGTGTGCGGGTAACGCCTTGCTGTGGAACCAGTAACGCCGTTGGGTTTGTCCCTTCTTCCAGACGCGCACGGACGAACATGCCCGGCAGTAGGGTGTGATCCGGGTTCGGGAAGATTGCGCGTAACGTAATTGACCCAGTGGTTTGATCAACCGTCACATCCGAAAACTCCAGCGTACCGGACTGCGGGAATTTAATACCGTCGCTGGTAACCAGTTCGACTTTTGCTTTACCGTTCTCTTGCTTCAGCGTGCCATTGGCCAACTCTTGTTTCAGGCGCAGGAAATCGTTACTTGACTGCGTCACATCGACATAGATGGGATCCAACTGCTGAACGGTCGCCAGTGCGGTCGCCTGACCGTTTTGCACCAGTGCGCCTTCAGTAACAGATGACTTACCAATGCGGCCGCTGATTGGCGACGTGACTTTGGTATAGGCCAGGTTGATACGTGCGGTTTCTACTGCGGCTTTCGCAGCGACAACAGCAGCGTTCGCCTGTTGTGCATCTGCCTGCGCGCTATCGTAGTCCTGTTGACTGATGTACTTCGTACCTAACAGTTTCTGATAACGTTTAACCGTCAGCTGAGCGATATTTGCCGCTGCTTGTGCTTTGGCCAGATCGCCTTTCGCACTTTCGTACGCGGCCTGGTAAGTAGCAGGATCAATCTGATAGAGAGACACACCTGCTTCAATGTCGCCGCCTTCGGTAAAGTTACGCTTCAGGATAATACCGCTGACCTGAGGGCGAACTTCCGCAATGCGAAACGCACTGGTGCGACCTGGGAGTTCAGTTGTGATCTGTAGAGGTTCAGTTTTGAGCGTCACAACTCCAACTTCTGGCATCTGCTGGCCCCCTTGTTGGGCCTGTTTGTCGTCACATCCTGTTAGCGCTAAGCTGCCTGAGAGCATCAGAACGACTGCCAGAGGCGTTAACCCTCTGTTTTTGTTCATATGTAAACCTCGAGTGTCCGATTTCAAATTGATCAATGGCTTAAAGCCCATAAACCCATTGCTGCGTTTATATTATCGTCGTGCTATGGTACATACATTCACAAATGTATGTAAATCTAACGCCTGTAAATTCACTGACATATGGCACGAAAAACCAAACAACAAGCACAGGAAACACGGCAGCACATTCTGGATGTTGCTCTGCGTTTGTTTTCGCAGCAAGGGGTATCATCCACCTCGCTTGCGGAGATCGCAAAAGCCGCTGGTGTAACGCGCGGTGCTATCTATTGGCATTTCAAAAATAAGTCGGATTTATTCAGTGAAATCTGGGAGCTAGCAAAACCTAACATTGATGAGTTAGAAACTGAGTATCAGGCAAAATTCCCCGACGATCCACTATCAGTATTAAGAGAAATTTTAATTTACGTTCTTGAAACTACCGTAACAGAAGAACGCCGACGTTTATTGATGGAGATTATATTCCACAAATGCGAATTTGTCGGGGAAATAGCATCAGTTCAGTTAGTCGAACGTAGCCTGTGCCTGGAAAACTATGACCGTATAGAAAAAACGTTACACCACTGTATGGATGTCAACATGCTGCCGGAAAACCTGAACACACGTCGTGTCGCGGTGTTAATGCGTAGCTATATTTCCGGAATCATGGAGAACTGGTTATTTGCCCCCGAATCATTTGATCTGAAAAATGAGGCTCGCCACTACGTGGCGGTGTTGCTGGAGATGTGCCTGCTTTGTCCAACCTTGCGCCTGCAGACAGGGGAGACACGCTAACTTACCATTTCTGCACCAGGAATTCTCCTGGTCATTTTGCCTCCTGCTATTCTGCTGGTCACAGCCGTGATATTCTTGCCGCTTGACTATTTCCGGTCACTTTCCCGGTTCAGAAACATTCATTCTCATGACTATGTTGCAGCTCTATAAACGTTCACAGCATGTAATTGCTATTAGCATTCTTTTCTTCATTCTATTGCTATCCTGCCAGTCATCTGCATTTGCGCGGGCGCAACAGAGTGGTGAACTGCCGACGAAAGCGGATATCCAGAGCCAGTTAGACACGCTGAGTAAACAAAAAGATCTCTCCGCGCAGGATAAGCTGGTCCAACAGGATCTCATCGATACCATCGCCACGCTGGATAAAATCGATCGCGTGAAAGATGAGACCGTACAGCTTCGCCAGAAAGTGGCTCAGGCGCCGGAGAAAATGCGTCAGGCGACGGATGCGCTAAATTCGCTCAGCGATGTCGACAATGACGACGAAACGCGAAAAACGCTGAGCACGCTTTCCTTACGACAGCTTGAGTCACGCGTCGCGCAGGTGCTTGATGACCTGCAAAGCTCGCAAAACGATCTTGCTGCCTACAACAGCCAACTGGTGTCGCTCCAGACCCAGCCAGAGCGCGTACAAAATGCGATGTACACTGCGTCGCAGCAGATGCAGCAAATCCGCAACCGACTTGATGGCACTAATGTAGGCGAAGGTGCTTTACGCCCCAGCCAGCAGGTACTGTTACAGGCGCAGCAGGCGCTGCTGAATGCGCAGATCGACCAACAGCGAAAGAGCCTCGAAGGTAATACGATTTTGCAGGATACCTTGCAAAAACAACGAGATTACGTGACGGCGAACAGTAACCGCCTTGAGCATCAGCTCCAGCTCCTGCAGGAAGCGGTGAACAGCAAGCGACTGACGTTAACCGAAAAAACGGCGCAGGAAGCAGTCACGCCGGATGAAGCCGAGCGTATTCAGTCCAATCCGTTAGTGAAGCAGGAGCTTGATGTTAACCATCAGCTCAGCCAGCGTCTGATTGCCGCGACTGAAAACGGCAACAGCCTGATGCAGCAAAATATTAAAGTCAAAAACTGGCTTGACCGCGCGCTGCAATCCGAACGTAACATTAAAGAGCAGATTGCCGTTCTGAAAGGCAGTCTGCTGCTGTCGCGTATTCTGTATCAGCAACAACAAACGCTGCCGTCGGCGGATGAACTTGCCGATATGACCAACCGGATCGCCGACTTGCGTCTGGAGCAGTTCGAAGTCAACCAGCAGCGTGACGCGCTGTTCCAGAATGATGCGTTTGTCGCCAAACTGGAAGAAGGGCACAGCAACGAAGTTAACGGCGAAGTCCATGATGCCTTACTGCAGGTTGTGGATATGCGCCGTGAACTGTTGGATCAGCTCAATAAGCAACTGGGCAACCAGTTGATGATGGCGATTAATCTGCAAATTAATCAGCAGCAGTTAATGAGCGTGTCGAAAAACCTGAAAGGGATCCTCACGCAGCAGATTTTCTGGGTTAACAGTAACCGTCCGATGGACTGGGACTGGATCAAAGCTTTCCCGCAAACGCTTAAAGACCAGTTTAAGTCGATGAAAATCACGGTGAACTGGGAAAAAGCGTGGCCCGCAGTGTTTATTGCGTTTCTGGCGGGATTGCCGCTGCTGCTCATTGCCGGGCTCATCCGCTGGCGTCTTAAATGGTTGAAAGAGTACCAGGCGAAATTAGCCGCCGCGGTAGGTAACCTGCGTAATGACAGTCAGCTCAACACGCCAAAAGCGATTCTGATCGATCTCATCAGAGCCTTGCCGGCGTGCCTGATTATCCTCGCGGTAGGTCTGATTCTGCTTACCATGCAGTTGAATATCAGCGACCTGCTGTGGGCGTTCAGTAAGAAGATGACAGTCTTCTGGTTGGTGTTTGGTCTGTGCTGGAAGGTGCTGGAAAAAGATGGCGTGGCAATTCGTCATTTTGGTATGCCAGCAAAACAAACTAGCCATTGGCGCCGCCAAATCGTGCGTATTAGCCTGGCGCTGTTGCCGCTTAATTTTTGGTCGGTCATTGCTGAACTGTCACCGCTCAATCTGATGGACGATGTGCTGGGTCAGGTGGTGATTTTCCTCAACCTGCTGCTGATCGCCTTCCTGGTATGGCCAATGTGCCGCGAAAGCTGGCGCGATAAAGAGTCGCATGGTCTGCGTCTGGTGACGATTACCGTGCTGTCGATTATCCCGATAGCATTAATGGTGCTGACGGCAACCGGCTATTTCTACACCACGCTGCGCCTGGCGGGACGCTGGATTGAAACGGTTTATCTGGTCATTCTCTGGAACCTGCTGTACCAGACCGTGCTGCGTGGATTAAGCGTCGCGGCGCGTCGTATCGCCTGGCGTCGTGCGCTGGCGCGTCGTCAGAACCTGGTGAAAGAAGGGGCGGAGGGCGCAGAGCCGCAGGAAGAGCCGACCATCGCGCTGGAGCAGGTAAACCAGCAAACGCTGCGTATCACCATGCTGGTGATGGTGGCTCTGTTTGGTGTCCTGTTCTGGGCCATTTGGTCTGATTTGATAACCGTATTCAGCTATCTCGACAGCATTACGCTCTGGCATTACAACGGCACCGAAGCGGGTGCGGCAGTGGTGAAAGACGTCACCATGGGTAGCCTGTTGTTTGCCATTATTGCCTCGATGGTGGCGTGGGCGTTGATCCGCAACTTACCCGGCCTGCTGGAAGTGCTGGTACTGTCGCGACTCAAAATGCGCCAGGGGGCATCGTACGCGATCACCACGATCCTCAACTACGCGATCATCGCCATCGGCGCGATGACGGTCTTCGGATCGCTCGGCGTCTCGTGGGATAAACTGCAATGGCTGGCCGCCGCTCTGTCGGTTGGTTTGGGTTTTGGCTTGCAGGAAATTTTCGGTAACTTTGTTTCCGGCCTGATTATTCTGTTTGAACGCCCGGTGCGTATTGGCGATACGGTTACCATTGGTACGTTCTCCGGTACGGTCAGCAAGATCCGAATTCGTGCTACCACCATTACCGACTTCGATCGTAAAGAGGTGATCATCCCGAACAAAGCATTCGTGACGGAGCGTTTGATCAACTGGTCGCTCTCCGATACGACCACGCGTCTGGTGATCCGCATTGGCGTGGCCTATGGTTCGGATCTGGACAAAGTGAAGAAAGTGCTGCTGCAGGCGGCGATGGAACACCCGAAAGTAATGCACGATCCGGAGCCTGCGGTGTTCTTTACCGCCTTCGGCGCCAGCACGCTGGATCATGAGCTGCGTTTATACGTGCGCGAACTACGCGATCGTAGCCATACGGTTGATGAACTTAACCGTGCGGTCGATCGTTTGTGCCGTGAAAACGACATTGATATTGCCTTTAACCAGCTCGAAGTGCACCTGCACAACGCGAAGGGCGACAGCGTAACCGAGGTTAAGCGTGACATCATTAAAGGTGACGATCCGACGCCTTCGGTAGGTTAGTAGAAAAAATCATCAGGCCTGCGAGCTTCGATTCATTCGTAGGCCTGATAAGTGCAACGCTATCAGGCATTTCAGCTATCGCGCGTTTTTTGAAGAAGAGAGCTGTTTCTTTTCGTAATCCCGTTTAACAATCTCCAGCGCCTTCAGTACGGTTTCAGGTGCAACCTGGTTTTCCTCAAGTAAAACAATCAAATCGACGGCCAGTTTGACCTCGTCCGGGGCGTTCTCTAATGACATAAATTCTCCGGGGATTAACGGGTTAAACGCGCCAGCACGTTTTCTATTCTTGCCAGAGCATGGCGGCAGCGAGCCAGTCGCGCCTCGAATGCTTCTACTTCACGATGCAGTTTTTGCTGTTCTTCAAAACCCGTTGCCTGAGCCAGACGCTCTTTGCGTTCACGCGTCATTTCCACCAGTCGGCGTTCAAACTCCTGGTGTTGAACCCGCTTGCGCTGCCAGCGCGCCAGGGCTGGAGATGCGCTGTCCCACTCGCGGAGCGACCAACTGGCGGTTTCACGCGAAATCGCCTCTAACTGTGAGGCAAGGTGTTCCGCCAGCCAGCTAATTTGTGGTAGTTGTTGCTGTTCGACTGCACGGCGCAAGGCGGCGAGATTATCTTCAGCTTCATCCAGACAGGCCTGCAGCAACGTGCTGCGCGTGTGAAACAGATGCCTGTCAAAGCGGGCGCTCAGCGTGGCGTGATGCGCCAACGGAGCACACTGCTGCCGCAGGCGGTTAAGCTGGTTTTCAAGCCTCTGTAGCAGCATGACGGTTTTCACGACAACACTCCGATGAAAATGAGAACTGTTATGCTAAAGTAGCGATTCTCTGTGTTAAGTACTGATATTATGCAACGCATTATTCTAATCATCATTGGCTGGATAGCGGTAGTGTTAGGCACGCTGGGCGTTGTATTGCCGTTGCTGCCCACGACACCATTTATCCTGCTGGCCGCCTGGTGTTTTGCCCGCTCATCGCCGCGCTTTCACGACTGGCTGCTGTATCGTTCGTGGTTCGGCGGGTATCTGCGTCACTGGCAAAAACACCGCGCAATGCCGCCTGGGGCGAAGCCGCGCGCGATTTTGTTGATCCTGGTGACGTTTGCTATTTCCCTCTGGCTGGTCAATATGATGTGGGTACGCGGCCTGCTGCTGGTTATTCTCGCCTGTTTACTGATTTTTATGTGGCGGATCCCGGTGATTGATGAAAAACAACAAAAGCAGTAAAGCGCAATAATCGCTGTTGCAATTGTCTCTCGCAGCCAGTAAATTCGACCGTTTTCGAGCACAGGCGCAGATGGTCAAAGGTTAACCAAGTGTAACCCTGGCCCTAATATAGACACAAAATCATTCAAGATACGTCGAGGATGAAGTGTATAGTGCGCCGTGAAGTAATACTGTATTAATCAGGCACAAACTTATGACCGCGACTGCACAGCAGCTTGAGTTTCTCAAAAATAGCATCAAAAGCATCCACGATTACCCAAAACCGGGCATTCTTTTCCGTGATGTCACCAGTTTACTGGAAGATCCGAAAGCCTACGCCCTTAGCATTGAATTGCTGGTTGAACGCTATAAAGATGCGGGTATCACTAAAGTGGTTGGCACCGAAGCGCGTGGCTTCCTGTTTGGCGCGCCGGTAGCGTTGGGTCTGGGCGTCGGCTTTGTTCCGGTACGTAAACCGCGTAAGCTTCCGCGTGAAGTGATTGCTGAGAGCTATGAGCTGGAATACGGCACCGATCAGCTTGAAATTCACGTTGATGCCATCAAACCGGGCGATAAAGTCCTGGTTGTGGACGACCTGCTGGCAACCGGTGGCACGATTGAAGCGACCGTGAAGCTGATCCGCCGTCTGGGTGGCGAAGTAACCGATGCTGCCTTTATCATTAACCTGTTTGATCTGGGCGGCGAACAGCGCCTGGAAAAACAGGGGCTGACCTGTTATAGCCTGGTTCCATTCCCGGGCCACTAAGTCGGGCTATCTTATCCCGGTTGAAGTAATACCGAGACACACAACCTCGCCGTTGCTGCGAGGTTGTGTTAGCATTACCCTCCTGTGAATCCACCCTCCAGCCTTTCAGAGCCTGCCAATGAGTTATCAGGTCTTAGCCCGAAAATGGCGCCCACAAACCTTTGCTGACGTCGTCGGCCAGGAACATGTGCTGACGGCACTGGCGAACGGCTTGTCGTTAGGGCGTATTCATCATGCTTATTTGTTTTCCGGCACCCGTGGCGTCGGAAAAACCTCTATCGCCCGTTTGCTGGCGAAGGGATTAAACTGTGAAACCGGCATCACCGCTACGCCGTGCGGCGTGTGCGATAACTGTCGGGAAATTGAGCAGGGGCGTTTTGTCGATTTGATTGAAATCGATGCCGCCTCACGCACCAAAGTCGAAGATACTCGCGATCTGCTGGATAACGTCCAGTACGCGCCTGCGCGCGGCCGTTTTAAGGTCTATTTGATCGACGAAGTGCACATGCTGTCGCGGCACAGTTTTAACGCCCTGCTGAAAACGCTCGAAGAGCCGCCCGCGCACGTCAAGTTCCTGCTGGCGACCACCGATCCGCAGAAGCTGCCGGTGACCATTCTGTCGCGCTGTCTGCAATTCCACCTTAAAGCGCTGGATGTCGAACAGATTCGCCATCAGCTTGAGCATATTCTCAAAGAAGAGCATATCGCTCATGAACCACGCGCGCTGCAACTGCTGGCCCGCGCCGCGGACGGCAGCCTGCGCGATGCGCTGAGTTTGACCGATCAGGCGATCGCCAGCGGCGATGGTCAGGTCTCGACCGGCGCGGTCAGCACCATGCTCGGCACGCTGGACGACGACCAGGCGCTCTCGCTTGTTGAAGCAGTTGTGGCCGCCGACGGCGAACGCGTGATGACATTGGTGAACGACGCCGCCGCGCGCGGTATTGAGTGGGAAGCGCTGCTGGTTGAGATGTCGGCTTTGCTGCATCGTATAGCCATGGTTCAGCTTTCACCTGCCGCGCTCGG
Source organism: Citrobacter youngae (assembly GCF_003818115.1). Classification (GTDB taxonomy): domain Bacteria; phylum Pseudomonadota; class Gammaproteobacteria; order Enterobacterales; family Enterobacteriaceae; genus Citrobacter; species Citrobacter youngae. The sequence continues at coordinate 180,456 of NZ_RPOI01000015.1, forward strand.
CAGCGATATGGCCGCCATTGAACAGCGTATGCGTGAACTGGCGCGAATCGTCCCGCCAACCGATGTGCAGCTTTACTACCAGACCCTGCTAATCGGGCGCAAAGAACTGCCGTATGCGCCGGACAGGCGAATGGGCGTCGAAATGACACTGCTGCGTGCGCTGGCTTTTCATCCGCGCATGCCGCTTCCGGAACCTGAAGTCCCGCGCCAGTCGTTTGCCCCGGTCGCACCCACAGCGGTGATGACCCCGACGCAGGTGCCACAGCAGCAGCCTGCGCCAGCGCAACAAAATGTGCCGCTCTCCGACGCCACCAGCCAGGTGCTGGCGGCACGCAGCCAGTTGCAACGCGCTCAGGGAGCAACCAAAGCAAAAAAGAGTGAACCGGCAGCCGCTTCCCGCGCGCGGCCGGTGAATAATGCTGCGCTGGAAAGACTGGCTTCGGTGTCGGAACGTGTTCAGGCGCGTCCGGCAGTCTCTGCGCTGGAAAAAGCACCGGCGAAGAAAGAAGCGTATCGCTGGAAAGCGACCAATCCTGTTGCAGAAGTCAAAGAAGTCATCGCCACGCCGAAAGCGCTGAAAAAAGCGCTTGAGCATGAAAAAACGCCGGAACTGGCGGCAAAGCTTGCGGCTGAAGCCATTGAACGCGACCCGTGGGCCGCCCAGGTGAGCCAGCTCTCGCTGCCTAAACTGGTGGAGCAGGTGGCGCTTAATGCCTGGAAAGAAGAGAATGGCAACGTGGTTTGCCTGCACCTGCGTTCCACGCAGCGACACCTTAATTCCAGCGGCGCGCAGCAAAAACTGGCCGAAGCATTGAGTACCTTAACAGGGTCAACGGTTGAATTGACCATCGTTGAAGATGATAATCCCGCGGTGCGCACGCCGCTGGAGTGGCGTCAGGCCATTTATGAAGAGAAGCTCGCGCAGGCGCGTGAGTCGATTATTGCGGATAATAACATCCAGACGCTGCGTCGTTTTTTCGATGCGGAGCTGGACGAAGAAAGTATTCGCCCCATTTGATCGTCAGCCCAATGGTTTGACGGTCGTCATCCCTTAACGTGATTGAGAGAGAAGCCTATGTTTGGTAAAGGCGGTCTGGGTAACCTGATGAAACAGGCCCAGCAGATGCAAGAAAAAATGCAGCAGATGCAGGAAGAAGTCGCCAAGCTGGAAGTGACCGGCGAATCTGGCGCGGGTCTGGTAAAAGTGACCATCAACGGCGCGCATAACTGCCGTCGCGTGGAGATCGATCCAAGCCTGCTGGAAGACGACAAAGAGATGCTGGAAGACCTGGTTGCTGCGGCATTCAACGACGCGGCGCGTCGTATTGAAGAGACGCAGAAAGAGAAGATGGCTTCTGTTTCCTCCGGAATGCAGCTGCCGCCTGGCTTTAAGATGCCGTTCTGATGCAAACCAGCCCGCTGTTAACTCAGCTTATGGAAGCACTGCGCTGTCTGCCGGGCGTTGGCCCGAAGTCTGCGCAGCGCATGGCGTTCACGCTGCTTCAGCGCGATCGCAGCGGCGGGATGCGTCTGGCGCAGGCGTTAACGAAGGCGATGTCGGAAATCGGCCACTGTGCCGATTGCCGCACCTTCACAGAGCAAGACGTCTGCAACATCTGCTCGAACCCGCGTCGCCAGGAAAACGGTCAGATTTGCGTGGTGGAGAGTCCGGCGGACATCTACGCCATTGAGCAAACCGGGCAATTTTCCGGACGTTACTTCGTGCTGATGGGACACCTGTCGCCGCTGGACGGTATCGGGCCTGATGATATCGGGCTGGATCGTCTTGAACAGCGACTGGCGTCTGAGCAAATTAACGAACTGATCCTCGCGACCAATCCCACGGTCGAAGGAGAGGCGACCGCCAACTATATTGCTGAGCTTTGCATGCAATATGGCGTTGAAGCCAGCCGTATCGCCCATGGCGTTCCGGTAGGCGGCGAGCTGGAAATGGTCGATGGCACCACGCTGTCGCACTCTCTGGCAGGACGACACAAGATTAAATTCTGAACAAACGGAGGCCGCGACGGCGGCTTCCGCTTGAAATCCTTCCCGCCTGTCCCCATTTCACCCTCAACGTGTTTTTACCATTGAAAATGGCATTGTTGAGGTAGATCTACATGAAAGGACAAGAAACTCGTGGTTTTCAGTCAGAAGTAAAACAGCTTCTGCACCTGATGATCCATTCTCTGTATTCCAATAAAGAAATCTTCCTGCGTGAGCTTATCTCTAACGCCTCGGATGCGGCAGACAAGCTGCGTTTCCGCGCACTGTCTAACCCGGACCTGTATGAAGGTGACGGTGAGCTGCGTGTGCGTGTTTCCTTCGATAAAGATAAGCGTACGTTGACCATTGCCGATAACGGCGTGGGGATGAACCGTGATGACGTTATCGATCATCTGGGGACCATTGCGAAATCCGGCACCAAATCTTTCCTCGAATCCATGGGCTCCGATCAGGCAAAAGACAGCCAGTTGATCGGCCAGTTCGGGGTTGGCTTCTACTCAGCCTTCATCGTGGCGGACAAAGTCACCGTGCGTACCCGTGCTGCGGGTGATAAACCGGAAAACGGCGTGTTCTGGGAGTCTGCGGGCGAGGGTGAGTACACCGTTGCTAATATCACCAAAGAAGACCGTGGTACCGAAATTACTCTGCATCTGCGCGAAGGCGAAGACGAGTTCCTCGATGACTGGCGCGTACGTTCCATCATCAGCAAATATTCCGACCATATCGCGCTGCCGGTAGAGATCGAAAAATCCGAAGAGAAAGACGGCGAGACCGTGGTTTCCTGGGAAAAGATCAACAAGGCGCAGGCGCTGTGGACGCGTAACAAGTCAGAAATCAAAGACGACGAGTACAACGAATTCTACAAGCACATAGCCCACGACTTCACTGACCCGCTGACCTGGAGCCACAACCGTGTGGAAGGTAAGCAGGAGTACACCAGCCTGCTGTATATCCCGTCGCAGGCGCCGTGGGATATGTGGAACCGCGATCACAAGCATGGTCTGAAACTTTACGTCCAGCGTGTATTCATCATGGATGACGCCGAGCAGTTCATGCCGAACTACCTGCGCTTTGTGCGCGGTCTGATAGATTCCAACGATCTGCCGCTGAACGTCTCCCGTGAGATCCTGCAGGACAGCACCGTCACCCGTAACCTGCGTAGCGCGCTGACCAAACGCGTACTGCAGATGCTGGAAAAACTGGCGAAAGACGACGCGGAAAAATACCAGACCTTCTGGAAGCAGTTCGGCCTGGTGCTGAAAGAAGGCCCGGCGGAAGACCACGCCAACCAGGAAACGATCGCTAAACTGATGCGCTTCGCGTCTACGCACACTGACTCCTCCGCGCAAACCGTGTCGCTGGAAGATTACGTGTCGCGTATGAAAGAAGGGCAGGAGAAAATCTACTACATCACCGCAGACAGTTATGCGGCGGCGAAGAGCAGCCCGCACCTGGAACTGCTGCGTAAGAAAGGCATCGAAGTGTTGCTGCTTTCTGACCGCATCGATGAGTGGATGATGAACTACCTGACCGAGTTCGATGGCAAACCGTTCCAGTCTGTGGCCAAAGCCGACGAGTCCATCGACAAACTGGCAGATGAAGTTGACGAATCGGCAAAAGAAGCGGAAAAAGCGCTGACGCCGTTCGTTGAGCGCGTGAAAACTCTGTTGGGTGACCGCGTGAAAGAAGTGCGTCTGACTCACCGTCTGACCGACACGCCAGCCATCGTTACCACCGATGCGGATGAAATGAGCACCCAGATGGCGAAACTGTTTGCCGCTGCGGGCCAGGCCGTACCGGAAGTGAAATATATCTTTGAACTGAACCCGGACCACGTGCTGGTAAAACGCACGGCGGATACTCAGGACGAAGCACAGTTCAAAGAATGGGTTGAACTGCTGCTGGATCAGGCGCTGTTCGCTGAGCGCGGCACGCTGGAAGATCCGAACCAGTTCATCCGTCGCATGAACCAGTTGCTGGTGTCCTGATACCCGTAATGTAATGCCGGATGGCGCTAGCGCTTATCCGGCCTACAGTATCTCGTAATAGTAGGCCGGATACGGTGTTTACACCGCCATCCGGCTTTTTTTCGCCTTCTGAACTCAATTTTCCATCATTAACCGTTTCAGCGCGGGTGGCTTCCTTGAGCCAATTGCGTGATGGTGGTATCGTTTAGCGCTTTTTAAAAAATATCGACAACCTTTAAGGGGATTTTCGTAATGCGTATCATTCTGCTTGGCGCTCCGGGCGCGGGTAAAGGAACTCAGGCTCAGTTCATCATGGAGAAGTATGGTATTCCGCAAATCTCCACCGGTGATATGCTGCGTGCCGCCGTGAAATCTGGCTCCGAGCTGGGCAAACAAGCGAAAGACATCATGGACGCCGGTAAGCTGGTGACTGATGAGCTGGTGATCGCGCTGGTAAAAGAGCGTATTGCTCAGGAAGACTGCCGTAATGGTTTCCTGCTCGATGGCTTCCCGCGTACTATTCCGCAGGCAGATGCCATGAAAGAAGCGGGTATCAACGTGGACTACGTTCTGGAATTCGACGTTCCAGACGAGCTGATCGTTGACCGTATTGTAGGTCGTCGCGTACACGCTGCTTCTGGCCGCGTTTACCACATCAAATTCAACCCGCCTAAGGTTGAAGGCAAAGACGACGTGACCGGCGAAGAGCTGACCACCCGTAAAGACGATCAGGAAGAGACCGTACGCAAGCGCCTGGTGGAATACCATCAGATGACCGCACCGCTGATCGGCTACTACTCTAAAGAAGCGCAGGCGGGTAACACCAAATACGCGAAAGTTGACGGCACTCAGGCCGTGGCTGACGTTCGCGCAGCGCTGGAAAAAATCCTCGGTTAATTTTTAACGCGGTTAATGCCAGATGGCGGTGGATACACCTTATCCGGCCTACGATTTTTTGTAGGCCTGATAAACGCAGCGCCATCAGGCAAATTCTCGTCTTACCTCTCACAGCAATTAGTTCTTCTTTATCGCTTTTCCGCTACAATTATCAACAATTTGAATCGATAAGAGGCGGTAATGCGTCAGACGAAAACCGGTATCCTGCTGGCAAACCTCGGCACTCCCGATGCCCCAACCCCCGAAGCCGTTAAGCGCTACCTGCGCCAGTTTTTAAGCGATCCACGCGTAGTCGATACGTCCCCTGCACTGTGGTGGCCGCTGCTGCGTGGTGTGATTTTGCCGCTGCGAGCACCGCGTGTGGCAAAGCTGTACCAGTCAATCTGGATGGAAGACGGTTCCCCGCTGATGGTCTACAGCAAGGCGCAACAGCAGGCGCTGGCACAACGTCTGCCTGATACGCCTGTTGCACTGGGGATGAGCTACGGTTTGCCGTCGCTCGAAAGCGCGGTCGATGAACTGCTGGCAAGCGGAGTAGAACACATGGTGGTGTTACCGCTGTATCCGCAATACTCCTGTTCGACAGTGGCGGCAGTCTGGGACGAGCTGGCGCGCATCTTAGCGCGTAAACGCGGTATTCCCGGCGTCTCGTTTATTCGTGATTACGCCGATGACAGCAGCTACATTGATGCGCTGGCCAAAAGTGCCCGGGATTCATTCGCTCAACATGGCGAACCTGATTTACTGCTGCTCTCCTATCACGGCATTCCGCAGCGCTACGCCGATGAAGGCGATGACTACCCGCAGCGCTGTCGCGATACGACGCGTGAGCTGGTTTCAGCGCTTGGCCTGCCGCCGGAAAAAGTCATGATGACCTTCCAGTCTCGCTTTGGCCGCGAACCATGGCTGACACCGTATACCGACGAAACGCTAAAAATGCTGGCGGAGAAAGGAACCCGACATATCCAGGTTATGTGTCCGGGCTTCGCGGCTGATTGCCTCGAAACGCTGGAAGAGATAGCGGTACAAAACCGGGAGATTTTCCTTGAAGCGGGTGGTAAGCAATATGAATATATTCCGGCGCTGAATGCCGCGCCGGAGCATATAGAAATGATGGTGAAACTGACCGAAGCCTACCGCTAAAGCTGTTGCTTAAAGAAATGCGCGCCGTCCTGCAGAGCTTCATCGGCGGTTTTCATCATCCGCGAATAGTGCAGGAAGGCGTGCAGCGTACCGGGATACATTTTGTACTGGCAGGGCTGCTGATGCGCCTGTAACGTCTGGAATAATAAGCGGCTATCGTCGATCAGCGGATCGAACTCCGCACCGGCGATAAAACACGGCGGTAGGTCGCGCGTCAGATCGTTATTAAACAGGCAATAGTACGGTGACTCACGATCGTCAGCGCTACGTAGGTACGCGTTTTCGTACATCTGCAGATCCTCGCGGGTTAAACCATCCCACGCTCCGCCCATCAGCCGTCGACTCAGTGAATCCTGCAGGCCGTAAAGGCCATACCACAACAGCACGCCAGCGACTTTGCCGCAGGCAATGTTTTTATCTCGCAGCCACAACGCACTGGCGAGCGCCAGCATCGCTCCGGCGGAATCGCCGGCAAAACCTATCGTATTGATATTGAGGGAATAGTCGCCAGCATGTTGATGATAGTACTGGCAAACGGCGACGATCTCTTCGATGGCTTGTGGGTAGCGCGCTTCCGGCGACAGCGAATAGTCGATGCCAATAACTGTGCACTGGGTGTAGTGCGCCAGTAAACGCATAATACGGTCATGGGTATCCAGATTACCGAGAATAAAACCGCCGCCGTGCAGGTAATACAGCGTCGCCTGGCTTTGGGGCTGCGGAGCGTAGATGCGTGTGGCAACGGGGCCGCACGCGGTAGAAATCACGCATTCTCGGGTATGCATCTGCGGGGCATCGGCATTCCACAGCTGCCGCTCATGAATGTAGTGTTGGCGCTGGGCCACAAAGTCATCGGCAGCGGGCCACGGTGGCAAATCGTCGCGATGAAAATTCACCACGCTTTTCATTTCATCCGAAATTTTGTCGAGTACGGGGATTTTGTTTTCCGGCTTCATAAAACACTCCTTGTGAAGGTGAGTTATTGTAGAAATTAATCCCGGATAAACTGCGATCTCACCGTCCGATATTGAAACTCAGCGCCGCATCGCATGCGCAGCAGGGAATGTGCTACCATGCATCGCTCAGTTAACCACCCGTAAAATCGACCATGAAATTTCCCGGTAAACGTAAATCCAAACACTATTTCCCCGTCAGCGCGCGCGATCCGTTGCTGCAACAAATTCAGCCAGAAAATGAAACCAGCGCAGCCTGGGTTGTCGGTATCGACCAGACGCTGGTAGATATTGAAGCCAAAGTGGATGATGATTTTGTAAAACGTTATGGATTAAGCGCCGGGCACTCTCTGGTGATTGAAGATGATGTTGCGGAAGCGCTCTACCAGGAGCTGGTACGCGAAAACCTGATCACCCATCAGTTTGCAGGTGGCACCATCGGTAACACTATGCATAACTACTCCGTGCTGGCAGATGACCGTTCGGTACTGTTGGGGGTGATGTGCAGTAATATCGAAATTGGTAGCTACGCGTATCGCTATTTATGCAACACCTCCAGCCGCACCGATTTGAACTATCTACAGGGTGTAGATGGTCCTATTGGCCGCTGCTTTACGCTGATTGGTGAATCCGGCGAACGCACATTTGCCATCAGCCCTGGTCACATGAACCAACTGCGCGCGGATAGCATCCCTGAATCAGTCATTGCCGGGGCTTCCGCGCTGGTGCTGACCTCCTATCTGGTGCGCTGTAAGCCAGGCGAACCGATGCCGGAAGCGACCATGAAGGCGATTGAATTTGCCAAAAAGCACAACGTGCCGGTGGTACTGACGCTGGGGACCAAATTCGTTATTGCGGATAACCCGCAGTGGTGGCAGACATTCCTGAAAGAGAATGTCTCTATTCTGGCGATGAACGAAGAAGAAGCCGAAGCGCTGACCGGCGAGAACGATCCGCTGCTGGCGTCTGACAAGGCGCTGGACTGGGTGGATCTGGTGCTGTGTACTGCGGGTCCGGCAGGTCTGTATATGGCCGGCTTTACTGAAGAAGAGGCGAAACGCAAAACTCAGCATCCACTGCTGCCAGGGGCGATTGCCGAATTCAACCAGTACGAGTTTAGTCGCGCCATGCGCCATAAAGACTGTACTCATCCGCTGCGTGTGTATTCGCACATCGCACCGTATATGGGCGGGCCAGAAAAGATCATGAATACCAACGGTGCTGGCGACGGCGCACTGGCGGCATTGCTGCATGATATTACCGCTAACAGCTACCACCGCAGCAATGTGCCTAACTCCAGCAAACACAAGTTCACCTGGCTGACCTATTCGTCATTAGCGCAGGTGTGTAAATATGCTAACCGCGTGAGTTATCAGGTGCTGAACCAGCATTCCCCGCGTCTGACGCGGGGTTTGCCGGAACGTGAAGACAGTCTCGAAGAGTCGTACTGGGATCGCTGAGTTCTTGCCCGATGGCGCTACGCTTATCGGGCCTACGCGTAGCAATATGTAGGCCGGATAAGGCGTTTTACGCCGCCATCCGGCACGTAACATTAACTGGCGGTAGCAACTTCACCGGCAGGCGGCGTTTCAATCAGCTCCAGCATGGTGCGGGCGATTTCACGCTCGCCCATGACCACCTGATTGGCACCGCGCTCGGTAATATATTCCACCTCATCGTCATAATGCGCGCGGGCGATAATCTCAATCGACGGGCACTTCTCACGCGCGGAAGCGACAATTTCACCCGCTTCATAGCCATTCGGAATGGTCAGCAACAGCCAGCGTGCGCAATCCAGATGCGCCAGATTCATAATTTCCTCGTTGGCGGCATTTCCCAGCACCGCGCGGATCCCACGCTCGCGCAGTTCATCCACCCGGGTACGTGAGGTTTCGATAACCACCAGCGGGATCCCCGCAGCCATCAATTTCTCACCCAGCAGGCTGCCGACGCGACCAAAACCGACCAGCAGGGCGTGATTGCAGATATCCACCGGAATTTGCTTCTCTTCTTCGATAGCCTCTTCCAGCGTCTGCTCTTCCAGCGTTTCGGTTTTGGCGAGATATTTTTCTAACACCGCGAACAGCACCGGGTTGAGCATGATGGACAGGATTGCCCCTGCCAGCACCAGATTCTGTCCGGCCTGCGGCAGCAGGTTTAACGCCATTCCCAGACCCGCCAGGATAAAGGCAAACTCACCAATCTGTGCCAGGCTGGTGGCAATGGTGAGCGCCGTGCGTTGGGAGTGACCAAACATGCGCACCAGGAAATAGGCGGCAAGGGATTTACCAAAGATGATAATCGCCAGCGTACCCAGCACTGCCAGCGGCTGTTGGATCAGGACTAACGGATCGAACAGCATCCCGACGGAAACGAAGAACAGTACAGCGAACGCATCGCGCAGCGGCAGGGTGTCATGCGCCGCACGGTGGCTCAGTTCCGATTCATTCAACACCATACCAGCGAAGAATGCGCCCAGCGCAAAGGAGACATCGAACAGTTCCACTGCGCCAAAGGCGATACCTAAGGCAAGGGCGAGAACTGACAGGGTAAATAGCTCGCGTGACCCGGTTGCGGCGCTGCGGGCCATAATCCACGGTACCAGGCGACGCCCCACCAGCATCATAATCGCGATAAACGCCACCACCTTACCGATGGTAATCCCCATATCGACGGCGAGCGAGGCAAAGCCGACATCTTCTTTTTCCAGCATTCCGGCGACGGCTGGCAGGAGAACCAGCGTCAGCACCATCATCAAATCTTCGACAATCAGCCAGCCAATGGCGATTTGCCCGCGCTGACTGTCAATGAGCTGCCGTTCTTCAAGTGCACGCAGTAGCACTACGGTACTGGCGGTTGAAAGACACAGACCAAAGACGATACCGACCATCAGCGACCAGCCTAATACGGCTGAAAGCGCCATACCCAGCAGCGTTGCCACCGCTATCTGGGCAATCGCGCCGGGAATGGCGATAGACTTTACCGCCATCAAATCCTTCAGGGAAAAGTGCAGCCCGACGCCGAACATCAACAGGATCACGCCAAGCTCGGCCAGTTCAGGCGCGAGCTTGGTATCAGCAACAAAACCAGGTGTAAATGGACCGGCCAGAACGCCCGCTAACAGATATCCCACCAGAGGAGAAATACGTAGTTTATTGGCAATCATGCCTAATATAAAAGCGAGCACAAGGCCGCCGACAATGGTGGTGATAAGCGGGGTGGCGTGATGCATTCCGTCTCCTTTGGTTGCTGTGTTGATCCTGAAAACCCAAATTCCGAGTAATAGTTTATGACAATTTTGATGTTTATGTTGATGAATAATTATTGAATTTTGATGAAAACAGGATTTTAAAGGAAAAAAAGCACGGATCGGAAAACTACGGGGGGATGTTTGAGGCAAACGCTGATGGCCGCTGTAAGTGATGACGACCAAAGTTTACCTTTGGCCGTCAGAAAATCAGGCTTTATGTCGGTTATCAGGTAAGAATATGGTCAGTATCCCCAGAAGTGGCAGGAAAGCACATATTTTGTAGACCAAATCGATACTGGTATGGTCGGCAATCAGCCCTAACACCGCGGCTCCCAGGCCACCCATGCCGAAGGCAAAACCGAAAAATAGCCCAGAAACCATGCCGATACGCCCAGGAAGTAGCTCCTGTGCGTAAACCAGAATGGCAGAAAACGCCGATGCGAGGATAAAACCAATGATCACGGTTAAAATCCCGGTCCATTCCAGCGTTGCGTAGGGTAAAACGAGGGTAAATGGCGCAACGCCGAGGATAGACCCCCAAATAACATATTTTCTGCCAATTTTATCGCCTAATGGTCCGCCAATCACCGTCCCGGCCGCGACGGCAAACAGGAAGGCAAACAGATGAAACTGGGCATTTTGTACCGATAATCCGAATTTTTGCATCAGATAAAAGGTGTAATAGCTGCTAATGCTCGCCATATAGAAGTATTTGGAGAAAATCAGCACCAGCAGAATGCTTACCGCCAGCACCACTTTATTACGCGGCAACGGATTAACGATAGCGACCTTCGGCTTTCCTTTACTCATCCGATGCTGCGCGGCATACCAACGGCTGATTTGTGCCAGGACGACAATCGCTAATAGCGCAGCCAGCACAAACCAGGCCACATTACCTTTACCATATGGCGCGATGATGACAGCCGCCAGCAATGGCCCCAGAGAGCTACCGAAGTTGCCGCCAACCTGGAAAATCGACTGGGCAAGGCCGTGGCGACCACCGGAGGCCATACGCGCCACGCGGGACGATTCCGGGTGAAATACCGAAGAGCCGGTACCAACCAGCGCCGCGGCGAGCAGCACCATATGGAAGCTGCCGGCCATGGCCAGCAAAACAAGCCCGCTCAGCGTGAAGCACATCCCAATGGGCAGCGACCACGGCATCGGGTATTTATCCGTCCAGTAACCCACCACCGGTTGCAGCAGCGAGGATGCTAGCTGGAAGGTCAGGGTAATCATCCCTATCTGCATAAACGTCAGCGAGAACTCTGACTGCAATAGCGGATAAATCGCCAGGATCAGCGACTGAATCATATCGTTTAGCAAATGGGAGAGGCTGATCGCTCCTAAAATGCCAAATGAGGTGCGTGCTTTAGCAACCGACGCTGACGCGCCAGCCACAGGCTGGGTTGGTTCACTTATTGCCATAGAAAGTCACTTCTGTTTGGGTTGCGATTATGAGGGTAATCTATTTTGTTATTATTACCTGACTAACATACCTGCGGAAGGTGTTTGAAGGAAGTCTCATTTCTGAAAACATTTTCGACTATTATTTCATATCATTGTAATTTCAGTCGTTGATTTTGGCTCAGGGAGAGAAATATGAAGTTTTTAAAACGGGGCGTGGCGCTGGCGTTATTAGCCGCATTTACGCTGGCAGGTCAGCCAGCGCAAGCGTACGAAAAAGATAAAACCTACAAAATTACCATTCTGCATACCAACGATCATCACGGTCACTTCTGGCGCAGCGAATACGGAGAATACGGACTGGCGGCGCAAAAAACGCTGGTGGACGGTATTCGTAAAGAGGTGGCTGAGGAAGGGGGCAGCGTACTGCTGCTTTCCGGCGGTGATATTAATACCGGCGTACCGGAGTCCGATCTGCAGGATGCGGAACCTGATTTTCGCGGCATGAACCTGATTGGCTATGACGCGATGGCGGTCGGTAACCACGAGTTTGATAATCCGCTGACCGTCTTGCGCCAGCAGGAAAAATGGTCCAAATTCCCGTTTCTCTCGGCCAATATCTATCAGAAAAGCACCGGCGAGCGTTTATTTAAGCCGTGGGCCATCTTTAAGCGCCAGGATTTAAAAATTGCCGTACTCGGTTTAACCACTGACGATACGGCGAAAATTGGCAACCCAGAGTTCTTCACCGATATTGAGTTTCGCAAACCTGCGGAAGAAGCAAAGCTGGTTATCCAGGAACTCAATATGAATGAAAAGCCAGACATCATTATCGCGACCACCCATATGGGGCATTATGACAACGGCAATCATGGCTCGAACGCCCCTGGCGATGTCGAAATGGCGCGTAGCCTGCCCACCGGGGCGCTGGCGATGATTGTGGGTGGTCACTCACAGGATCCGGTGTGTATGGCTGCGGAAAACAAGAAGCAGGTTGATTACGTACCGGGTACGCCGTGTGCGCCAGATAAGCAAAATGGGATCTGGATTGTACAGGCACACGAGTGGGGGAAATACGTGGGCCGGGCGGACTTTGAGTTCCGTAACGGCGAAATGAAAATGGTTAACTACCAGCTCATTCCAGTCAACCTGAAGAAAAAAGTGACCTGGGACAACGGTAAAAGTGAGCGCGTACTCTACACCCCGGAGATTGTTGAAAATCAGCAAATGCTTTCGCTGCTGACGCCGTTCCAGAATAAAGGTAAAGCGCAGCTCGACGTGAAAATCGGTAGCGTCAATGCGCGCCTCGAAGGCGATCGAAGCAAAGTCCGTTTCGTGCAGACCAACATGGGACATCTGCTGCTGGCTGCGCAAATGGCGCGAACCAGCGCTGATTTTGGCGTGATGAGCGGCGGCGGTATCCGTGACTCCATCGAAGGCGGCGATATCACCTATAAGAGCGTGCTGAAGGTACAGCCGTTTGGCAACATCGTGGTGTATGCCGATATGAGCGGGAAAGAGGTGATTGACTATCTGACCGCAGTGGCGCAAATGAAGCCGGACTCCGGGGCCTATCCGCAGTTTGCCAACGTCAGCTTTGTGGCGAAAGACGGCAAGCTTAACGATTTGAAAATCAAAGGCGAGCCCGTTGACCCAGCCAAAACCTATCGTATGGCAACGCTGAGCTTCAACGCCACCGGCGGTGATGGCTATCCGCGTATTGATAACAAACCAGGCTATGTGAATACCGGATTTATTGATGCGGAAGTGCTGAAGGAGTACGTGCAGAAGAACTCACCGCTGGATGCCAGTGCGTATGAGCCGAAGGGTGAGGTGAGCTGGCAGTAACAGGGCTATTTTGTTCGCCATTTTGAACACGGGCAGTACTCGGAATCCTCACGTACTTCATGTACGCTCCGGTTCCTGCGCGCTGGCCGAGTCCAAACTGCCTTCACCAATAACGCCCTGTTGAGTATTCGATTTGTAGGCCTTAAAGCTGCGCGCCATCAGGCAGTCATTCTATAACCGCTTAATCCCGGCGGGCGATATCGGCGAATTTCGCATCCAGAATTTTCGCCAGATCGCTCGCTGCCAGTTCGATGTCCAGTCCGCGTTTGCCGCCGGAAACATAAATGGTGTCAAACGTTTGGGCTGGCGCGTCGATGAGCGTCGGCAATCTTTTTTTCTGCCCCAACGGGCTGATACCGCCTACCAGATAGCCGGTAGTGCGTTGCGCGACCATGGGGTCGGCCATATCGACCTTTTTGGCGCCCAAAGCTTTGGCAACCTTTTTGAGATCCAGTTGACCGGCTACCGGTGTGACGGCAACCGCCAGATGTTTCATATCGCCATTCACGGCAACCAGCAGCGTTTTGTAGACCTGATCCGCATTCAGTCCTAATTTACGGACCACTTCGTCGCCAAAGTTGGTCTCGGACGGATCGTGATCGTAGGTGTGGATCTGAAAAGAAATTTTGTTTTTTTCGAGTAGTTTAACGGCGGGTGTCATAGCAATTTTTCCTGGCCCAGACAAAATACGCCATAAGCATACGCCTGATGGCGGTGGAAAAAATAGTACCATCTTGCGCAATAGTATTGGCAGGATGATGACTTTGAGCGACAATCGACCTACACCGATGCTTTAAGCGTCGGCATAATAATAATGATGAAATTCCTCTTTGACGGGCCAATAGAAATATTGGCCATTTTTTTATCGCATCATCTCCGGTAAATTTCCCTCTCCATACAGATGCAGTGCGCCCACTGCGACCACATAGTGGCCTGCAGGCATTGCCTTGAGTTTGTCCCGCCAGGCCTCATTACGCTGGTGCATTAATACGTCATATAATGACTGGCTGAATGTGTTGGGTAACGTGAGTGCGCTATTTTGTGGTGGTGATTCAAGCCACCAGCCCATCATTTGTTGCAGCAACCTGGCGTTGGTGTGCCAGTGCGTCAGGGTATCGTCAAGCAAAGCCAAACCGTTATCAGGCAATTGACATAACAGGTCGATTTGGCTGGAGGCGCCTTCCAGTTCAATAATGGTTTTTTGCGCCTGTTTAGCCGCTTTGAGCAGTTGGTAGTCAATGCCATATTCCGCCCGTAATCCCAGCTGTTGCGCCTGCGTGGCTTGTAAGATCATGGCTATTTGCCACAGGGGTTGAGTCGAAAACAGGGAAGGGGAAATACCAAGATCTGCAGAAACTTTTTGCAGATTGCGCAATTGCTCTTCGCTGATGCGTTCTTCCAGCGTGGCAAAGGCCGGGAGATTGGCAAACGGAGTATCGTCACCGGAGACATCGGCTTCGACAATCAGTGCGTCAGCGTGGCTGAGTTTTTTCAGTAATCTGGCAGGCAGAGGGGCCATACCCCGGCTACCCATATGAATACTGCCAATCAGATGAAAATGGCGGTTGCCAGGCAAAGAGATATCGATGGCCGGCCAGGTATAATGGTTACCGCGCAGTGCAGACCATAATGCTTTTACCCGGTATAACAAATCCATACGACCTCCCTAAGTGGAGAACCATGCTAGCGCGTGGTCGGAAAAGTCGCAATGTGTGAATTGCCGGATGGCGCAGTTGATAGCGCCATCCGGCAAAGGGTTACTCTTTAGGTTTGAAGCGCAGCAGTCGGTTCGCGTTGCTCACCACGGTGATGGAAGAAAGCGCCATCGCTGCCCCGGCGACGACCGGGTTGAGCAGCGTGCCGGTGAACGGCCACAGGATCCCAGCGGCAACCGGGATGCCGATGCTGTTGTAGATAAACGCGCCGAGCAGGTTCTGCTTCATATTGCGCAGCGTTGCCCGGGAGATAGACAGCGCATCCGCAACGCCCATCAGGCTATGACGCATCAGCGTAATCGCGGCTGTTTCAATCGCCACATCGCTGCCGCCACCCATGGCGATCCCTACATCGGCCTGAGCCAGCGCAGGCGCATCGTTGATACCGTCACCGACCATGGCGACCTGGCGCCCCTGGCTCTGCAGACGCTTGATCGCCTCGGCCTTACCGTCCGGCAGAACGCCTGCAATCACCTCATCAATACCCGCCTCTTTGGCAATGGCGTTGGCGGTTGTTGGGTTGTCGCCGGTCAGCATCACCAGACTATACCCGGCGCGATGCAGGCGCTGGAGCGCTGCCACGCTGTCGCTACGCAGTGGATCACGCACCGCTAACAGCGCCGCCGCTTTACCATCAATCGCCAACAGCACCGGAGTTGAACCCTGGGAAGCCTGAGCGGTGATTTCAGCTTCCATTTCAGTGGTATCTACCTGCTGTTCATTGAGCAGTGCCTGATTTCCCAGCAGCAGAGTATGACCTTCGGTCTCGCCGCTGACGCCTAACCCGCGCAGCGTACGGAAACCGTTGACCTGCGGCAGCGAGACATCGCCGGCTTTGTCCAGAATAGCCCTGGCCAGCGGGTGGCTGGAACCCTGTTCAAGGGCTGCGGCCAGACGAATTACCCGCGCTTCATCGGTGTTGCCAAACGTTTTGATGGCGACAACCTGCGGTTTGCCTTCGGTCAGCGTCCCGGTCTTGTCAAAGACGACGGTATCAAGCGTGCTGGCGCGTTGCAGCGCATCGGCATCGCGTACCAGTACCCCAAACTCAGCGGCACGCCCCACGCCGGAAATAATCGACATCGGCGTTGCCAGACCCAACGCACACGGGCAGGCAATAATCAGGACGGTGGTGGCGATGACCAGCGTATAGACAATCTGCGGCGCCGGGCCAAAGAAATACCAGATAGCGGCACTCACCAGCGCGATCAGCACCACCACCGGAACGAACACCGAGGAGATACGGTCGGCCAGTTTGCCAATTTCCGGTTTGCTGCTTTGCGCCTGACGCACCATGCGAATAATGCGCGACAGCGTGGTGTGGCTGCCAACGGCGCTGGCGCGGAACAGGACGCTGCCGTCCTGGACGACCGTACCGGCGTGGACGCTATCGCCTTCGCCTTTTTGCTGCGGAATCGGCTCACCGGTCAGCATCGCTTCATCCAGCCAGGCTTCGCCCTGGGTGATTTCGCCATCGACTGGCACGCGGTCGCCGGTGGTCAGGCGCAACAACATTCCCGCCTGAACGTCTGCCAGCGGCACGTTCTTTTCACCTTCGTCAGTAACGACGCGTGCGGTCGGCGGCGTCAGATCGAGCAGTTTTTCCAGCGCTTTGGACGAGCGCTGGCGAGCCCGCGCTTCCAGCATATGTCCGAGGTTAATCAGACCGATAATCATGGCGCTGGCTTCATAATAGAGGTGTCGCGCTTCCATCGGGAACCACTGCGGCCAAAGGTTGACGCTCATGGAATAGAGCCATGCTACTCCCGTGCCCAGCGCGACCAGCGTATCCATGGTTGCGGTGCCGTTCATCAGGCTTTTCCACGCGCTGCGGTAGAAGTGACCGCCTGCGAAGACCATCACGGCGAGTGTTGCCAGACCAATTACCAGCCACAGGCTACGGTTGTCGGCACTCACCATCATGTTATCGCCAATCATTCCCCATACCATGACCGGGATACCCAGCAGCAGCGCGACGGCTGCCTGCCAGCGAAAACGCTTCATGGTTGCCACGGCGGTTTCCTGCTGGCGTTCGCGACGCTTAGCGTCGTCTTCGATCGCTTCCGCGCCGTAACCCGCTTTTTCAACCGCCTGCACTAAATCTGCGGCGGAGGCACTGCCCATTACCAGCGCAGTGCGTTCCGCCAGGTTTACCCGTGCCTGGGTGACGCCCGGTACGCTTTGCAATGCATTTTGTACACGGGTCACACAACTGGCGCAGCTCATGCCGTTTAACAGCAACTGTTGGCTGTCATCATCAGCCGTAGCTGCCGGAAGCTCGGAAGGGACCGCTGCCAGTGCTTCCGACGGGATTGATGACTCCGTCAGCGGTTTAGCCTTTGGGTGGCTTAACTCCGCCCCGTAACCGGCTTGTTTGATGGTTTCAATCAGCGCTTCTGCGCTGGCGCTCCCGGTAACATGGGCCTCTGTCACGGTGACATCCGCTTGCTCAACATCCGGACGTTGTTCCAGACTTTCTTTAACGCGTTTTACGCAGTGACCACAGGACAAACCGTCCAGGGTTAGATCGATTGTTTGAGACATAACCAACTCCTTCATTGCAGGTTTAACTGACTGTGATAAAGGTTAAACCTTCCAGCAAGGGGAAGGTCAATG
>NZ_RPOI01000016.1 GCF_003818115.1 Citrobacter youngae
TCAGCAGCCGCCGCAGCCTGTCGCACCGCAGCAGCATTATCAGCAGCCGCCGCAGCCTGTTGCACCGCAGCAGCACTATCAGCAGCCGCCACAGCCTGTCACACCGCCGCCGCAGGAAAGCCTGATCCATCCGTTATTGATGCGTAATGGCGACAGCCGCCCTGTACAGCGTCCGACGACACTGCTGCCATCGCTGGATCTGCTCACCCCACCACCGGCGGAAGTTGAGCCAATAGATACATTCGCGCTGGAGCAAATGGCGCGTCTGGTGGAAGCGCGTCTGGCTGATTTCCGTATTAAAGCCGATGTGGTGAACTACTCGCCCGGACCGGTGATTACCCGTTTTGAGCTAAATCTGGCACCGGGTGTTAAAGCTGCGCGTATTTCTAACCTTTCCCGAGATCTGGCGCGCTCGCTATCAACCGCAGCAGTTCGTGTAGTGGAGGTTATTCCAGGTAAACCGTATGTCGGACTGGAGTTACCGAACAAAAAACGCCAGACCGTCTATCTGCGTGAAGTACTGGATAACGCGAAATTCCGTGATAATCCGTCACCGCTTACTGTCGTTCTCGGCAAGGACATTGCTGGTGAACCTGTGACTGCCGATTTGGCCAAGATGCCGCATCTGTTGGTGGCAGGTACCACGGGGTCGGGTAAATCTGTTGGGGTCAACGCCATGATCCTCAGCATGCTCTACAAGGCGCAGCCGGAAGATGTTCGCTTTATCATGATCGACCCGAAAATGCTCGAGCTGTCGGTTTATGAAGGTATCCCGCATCTGCTGACTGAAGTCGTTACGGATATGAAAGACGCAGCCAATGCCTTGCGCTGGAGCGTTAATGAAATGGAACGCCGCTATAAGCTGATGTCAGCGCTGGGAGTGCGTAACCTTGCGGGCTACAACGAGAAGATTGCGGAAGCAGATCGTATGGGACGTCCAATCCCGGATCCGTACTGGAAACCAGGCGATAGCATGGATGTCACCCATCCGGTGCTGAAAAAAGAGCCGTATATTGTGGTTCTGGTCGATGAATTTGCTGACCTGATGATGACTGTCGGTAAAAAAGTGGAAGAACTGATTGCCCGTCTGGCGCAAAAAGCGCGTGCGGCA
Source organism: Citrobacter youngae (assembly GCF_003818115.1). Lineage (GTDB taxonomy): Bacteria > Pseudomonadota > Gammaproteobacteria > Enterobacterales > Enterobacteriaceae > Citrobacter > Citrobacter youngae. Next base: position 1,112 of record NZ_RPOI01000016.1, read on the forward strand.
GGTATCCACCTGGTGCTGGCAACCCAGCGTCCGTCGGTTGACGTTATCACTGGGCTTATCAAAGCAAATATCCCGACGCGTATAGCGTTTACTGTGTCGAGTAAGATTGACTCTCGTACCATTCTTGATCAGGGGGGGGCTGAATCCCTGCTAGGCATGGGTGATATGCTCTATTCTGCGCCAAACTCAACGATTCCAGTGCGTGTACATGGTGCTTTTGTGCGCGATGAGGAAGTTCACGCGGTCGTGCAGGACTGGAAAGCGCGTGGTCGTCCACAGTACGTGGAAGGCATCACCTCAGACACCGAGAGTGAAGGTGGTGGTGGTGGTTTTGACGGTGGGGAAGAGCTGGATCCGCTGTTCGATCAGGCGGTGAATTTTGTTACCCAGAAGCGCAAAGCCTCCATCTCAGGCGTCCAGCGCCAGTTCCGCATTGGCTATAACCGTGCGGCGCGCATCATTGAACAGATGGAAGCGCAGGGAATTGTCAGTGAGCAGGGACATAATGGCAATCGTGAAGTGCTGGCTCCACCGCCCTTTGATTGATTGCAAAGTTAAGTAATTCAGTATTTTCTACTTTCCTCATGCTGATTTTTGGCCTGAAATGGATAGCAGAAGGAGCTCCCCGTTGGGAGTGACGTATTTTGAGGAATAACGATGAAAAGAATCGCAATCACCTGTGCATTACTGTCGAGCTTTGTGGTGAGCAGCGTTTGGGCTGACGCCGCTAGCGACCTGAAAAGCCGTCTGGATAAAGTCAGCAGCTTCCACGCCAGTTTTACCCAGAAGGTAACGGATGGTAGCGGCGCAGCGGTGCAGGAAGGCCAGGGTGATTTATGGGTTAAACGTCCGAATCTGTTTAACTGGCATATGACACAGCCTGACGAAAGCATCCTGGTTTCCGATGGGAAAACGCTGTGGTTCTTTAACCCGTTTGTTGAACAGGCGACGGCGACCTGGCTGAAAGACGCCACGGGCAATACGCCGTTCATGCTGATCGCGCGTAACCAGGCCAGCGACTGGCAGCAGTACAACATTAAGCAAAACGGCGATGATTTCGTGCTGACACCTAAAACCAGCAGCGGTAACCTGAAGCAGTTTACGATCAATGTTGGGCGTGACGGGACGATCCACCAGTTTAGCGCCGTTGAACAAGACGATCAGCGCAGCAGCTATCAGCTGAAATCTCAGCAGAATGGTGCGATCGAACCTTCCAAATTCACCTTTACCCCGCCGCAAGGTGTAACGGTTGACGATCAACGTAAGTAGAGGCGTGTGAGTGAGCAATCTGTCGCTCGACTTTTCTGATAATACTTTTCAGCCACTGGCCGCGCGTATGCGGCCAGAAAATTTAGCGCAGTATATCGGCCAGCAGCATCTGCTGGCTGCGGGCAAACCTTTGCCACGTGCTATTGAGGCCGGGCACCTGCACTCCATGATTTTATGGGGGCCGCCGGGGACGGGCAAAACCACGCTTGCCGAAGTGATTGCCCGTTACGCCAACGCCGATGTTGAACGTATTTCGGCGGTTACGTCTGGTGTAAAAGAAATTCGTGAAGCGATTGAGCGTGCGCGTCAGAACCGTAACGCTGGCCGGCGTACGATCCTGTTTGTGGACGAAGTTCACCGTTTTAATAAAAGCCAACAGGATGCGTTTTTACCGCATATTGAAGACGGTACCATCACGTTTATTGGCGCGACCACTGAAAACCCCTCGTTTGAGCTGAACTCGGCGCTGCTGTCACGCGCACGCGTTTACTTACTGAAATCATTAACCACCGACGATATTGAACAGGTGCTGGACCAGGCGATGTCAGACAAAGCGCGGGGTTACGGCGGCCAGGATATCGTACTGCCGCCGGAGACGCGTCGGGCGATTGCCGAACTGGTTAATGGTGATGCGCGCCGGGCGCTGAATACGCTGGAAATGATGGCCGATATGGCCGAAGTTGATGATTCCGGCAAGCGCGTATTGAAAGCAGAGTTGCTCACTGAAATTGCTGGTGAACGCAGCGCGCGTTTCGATAATAAAGGCGATCGTTTTTACGATCTCATCTCCGCATTACACAAGTCAGTTCGCGGAAGCGCTCCGGATGCGGCGCTTTATTGGTATGCGCGTATCATCACCGCTGGCGGCGATCCGCTGTACGTTGCCCGTCGTTGTCTGGCGATTGCCTCTGAAGATGTAGGCAATGCCGATCCTCGCGCCATGCAGGTGGCGATTTCCGCATGGGATTGCTTTACCCGCGTGGGGCCAGCGGAAGGTGAACGCGCGATTGCTCAGGCGATTGTTTATCTGGCCTGTGCGCCGAAGAGTAATGCGGTTTACACCGCCTTTAAAGCCGCGCTGGCTGATGCCCGGGAACGTCCGGATTACGACGTGCCTGTCCACCTGCGTAATGCGCCGACGAAGCTGATGAAAGAGATGGGCTACGGTCAGGAATATCGTTACGCTCATGATGAGCCAAATGCCTATGCTGCCGGAGAAGAGTACTTCCCGCAGGAAATGGCACAAACGCGCTATTATCACCCGACAAACAGAGGTCTTGAAGGCAAGATTGGCGAAAAGCTCGCCTGGCTCGCCGGACAGGATCAAAATAGCCCTATAAAACGCTACCGTTAGTGTTATCGTTGCGGTAATGTTGTCGATGTATCCCTGTGACCGCAGGCTGTGGTCACTTTCTCCTATTTTAATTCGATAAGCACAGGATAAGCATGCTCGATCCCAATCTGCTGCGTAATGAGCCAGACGCAGTCGCAGAAAAACTGGCAAGCCGGGGCTTTAAGCTGGATGTAGATAAGCTGCGCGCTCTTGAAGAGCGTCGTAAAGTTCTGCAGGTACAAACTGAAAACCTGCAGGCAGAGCGTAACTCTCGATCGAAATCCATCGGCCAGGCAAAAGCGCGCGGGGAAGATATCGAGTCTTTACGTCTGGAAGTGAACAAACTGGGCGAAGAGCTGGATGCCGCGAAAGCTGAACTTGATACCTTACAGGCCGAGATCCGCGATATTGCGCTGACCATTCCTAACCTGCCAGCGGACGAAGTTCCGGTGGGTAAAGATGAAAATGACAACGTTGAAGTCAGCCGCTGGGGTACACCGCGCGAGTTCGATTTCGAAGTGCGCGATCACGTTACCTTGGGTGAAATGCACACGGGTCTTGATTTCGCCGCTGCGGTTAAACTGACCGGCTCTCGTTTTGTTGTCATGAAAGGGCAGATCGCGCGTATGCACCGTGCGCTGTCTCAGTTTATGCTGGATCTGCACACTGAGCAGCATGGTTACAGCGAAAACTACGTCCCGTATCTGGTTAACCATGACACGCTGTACGGCACTGGCCAACTGCCGAAATTTGCTGGTGACTTGTTCCATACGCGTCCGCTGGATGAAGAAGCTGACAGCAGCAACTATGCGCTGATCCCAACGGCGGAAGTGCCGCTGACCAACCTGGTACGCGACGAAATCATCGACGAAGATGCGCTGCCGATCAAAATGACTGCGCATACGCCGTGCTTCCGTTCCGAAGCGGGTTCTTACGGTCGTGACACTCGTGGTCTGATCCGTATGCACCAGTTCGATAAAGTCGAGATGGTGCAGATTGTTCGTCCGGAAGATTCGATGGACGCGCTGGAAGAGATGACCGGCCATGCTGAGAAGGTCCTGCAACTGCTGGGGCTGCCGTATCGCAAGATCATCCTGTGCACAGGCGACATGGGCTTCGGCGCATGCAAAACCTACGATCTGGAAGTGTGGATCCCTGCACAGAATACCTATCGTGAAATTTCCTCCTGCTCCAATGTGTGGGATTTCCAGGCTCGTCGCATGCAGGCGCGTTGTCGTAGCAAATCTGACAAGAAAACACGTTTAGTGCATACACTGAACGGCTCTGGTCTGGCAGTGGGACGTACGCTGGTTGCCGTTATGGAAAACTACCAGCAAGCTGATGGCCGTATTCAGGTACCGGAAGTATTACGTCCGTACATGAATGGCCTGGAATTCATCGGTTAAGTCATTTTTCCTTGCTAAAAAAGCGCCTCAGGGCGCTTTTTTTACGCCCGTTTGATGCCGGACAATAACCCTTACTCCATTAGTGGTAATACTGCCTTCGAATGAAAGTCAGTATTTATCTCTGTCTTTGCATAAATTCGATATATAACGGTCTGTATAACGATAGTATCGATATATAAACGACTATACAACGAACATTCCCTTTTTGTTTATTGTGAGCAGCAGAGTGAGCCACTATGAAAACTAAGATCCCCGATGCCGTACTGGCAGCTGAGGTTAGTCGCCGCGGTCTGGTGAAAACGACGGCGATAGGCGGACTGGCGGTGGCCAGTAGCGCGTTTACCCTGCCATTTACCCGTATCGCAAATGCCGCAGAAGCCCTCAATCCAACACAGATTAATGAGAAAGTGATCTGGAGCGCGTGTACGGTGAACTGTGGTAGCCGCTGTCCGCTGCGTATGCATGTGGTAGACGGTGAAATAAAGTATGTCGAAACCGACAACACCGGTGATGACAACTATGACGGTCTGCACCAGGTACGCGCCTGTCTGCGTGGGCGCTCTATGCGCCGTCGCGTCTATAATCCCGATCGTCTGAAATACCCAATGAAGCGTGTCGGCAAACGCGGCGAAGGTAAATTTGAGCGCATCAGTTGGGATGAAGCCTACGATATCATCGCCAGCAATATGCAGCGTCTGATTAAAGACTACGGTAACGAGTCTATCTATCTGAACTACGGTACCGGCACGCTGGGCGGCACGATGACGCGCTCATGGCCGCCGGGTAAAACGCTGGTGGCACGTTTAATGAACTGTTGCGGCGGTTACCTGAACCACTATGGGGATTATTCTTCTGCGCAAATCGCGGCAGGACTGAACTATACCTATGGCGGATGGGCTGACGGTAACAGCCCGTCTGACATTGAAAACAGTAAGCTCGTTGTCCTGTTTGGTAATAACCCAGGCGAAACTCGTATGAGCGGTGGTGGGGTGACCTACTACCTTGAACAGGCGCGGCAGAAATCTAATGCCCGCATGATCATAATCGATCCCCGCTACACGGATACCGGTGCGGGACGCGAAGATGAATGGATTCCCATTCGACCGGGTACAGATGCAGCGCTGGTTAACGGTATTGCCTATGTATTGATCAGCGAGAATATGGTTGATCAACCGTTCCTCGATAAGTACTGCGTGGGCTATGACGAAAAAACCCTCCCGGCGGGCGCGCCGAAGAACGGTCATTATAAGGCGTATATTCTCGGTCAGGGTAAAGACGGTATCGCGAAGACCCCGGAATGGGCCGCGCAGATAACCGGTATTCCTGCTGATCGAATTGTTAAGTTGGCGCGTGAAATTGGTAGCGCGAAACCCGCCTACATTAGCCAGGGTTGGGGGCCGCAGCGTCACGCCAACGGTGAGATTGCGACCCGTGCCATTTCGATGTTGGCCATTCTGACCGGCAACGTTGGTATTAACGGCGGCAACAGCGGTGCACGTGAGGGATCATACGATTTACCGTTTGAGCGTATGCCAACGCTGGAAAACCCCGTCGAAACCAGTATCTCAATGTTTATGTGGACGGATGCGATTGAGCGTGGTCCGGAAATGACGGCGCTGCGCGACGGTGTTCGTGGTAAGGATAAGCTCGATGTTCCGATTAAGATGATCTGGAACTATGCCGGTAACTGCTTGATTAACCAGCACTCTGATATCAACCGCACGCATGAAATCCTGCAGGATGATAAGAAGTGTGAAATGATCGTCGTTATTGATTGTCATATGACCTCCTCGGCGAAATATGCCGATATTCTGCTGCCGGACTGCACGGCCTCTGAGCAGATGGACTTCGCGCTGGATGCATCTTGCGGGAATATGTCCTACGTGATTTTCACCGATCAGGCGATCAAACCACGCTTTGAATGCAAGACTATCTACCAAATGACCAGCGAGCTGGCGAAACGCCTTGGCGTCGAGCAACAGTTCACGGAAGGCCGTACTCAGGAAGAGTGGATGCGTCATCTGTATGAACAGTCGCGCAAGGCTATACCGGAACTGCCGACATTTGAAGAGTTCCGTAAGCAGGGCATCTTTAAGCAGCGTGATCCTGAAGGACATCACGTGGCGTATAAAGCATTTCGTGAGGACCCCAAAGCCAATCCGCTTACCACGCCGTCAGGTAAGATTGAAATTTATTCTCAAGCGCTGGCAGAAATCGCTGCAATCTGGGAACTGCCGGAAGGCGATGTGATCGATCCATTACCGATTTATACACCGGGCTTTGAAAGCTTAAACGATCCACTGGTGGAAAAATTCCCTCTGCAATTAACGGGCTTCCATTATAAATCTCGCGTCCACTCGACCTATGGCAACGTTGACGTTCTGAAAGCGTCCTGTCGCCAGGAAATGTGGATTAACCCGATGGATGCACAACGCCGTGGTATTAACAACGGTGACAAGGTACGTATCTTTAACGACCGTGGCGAAGTGCATATTGAGGCTAAAGTTACCCCACGTATGATGCCTGGCGTTGTAGCGCTGGGTGAGGGCGCCTGGTATGACCCGGATGTGAAACGTGTGGATCAGGGCGGTTGTATTAACGTGCTGACGACCCAGCGACCTTCTCCTCTCGCTAAGGGGAACCCATCACATACGAACCTTGTTCAGGTTGAAAAGGTGTAAGGAGTAACCGATGACAACCCAGTATGGATTTTTTATTGATTCCAGCCGTTGCACCGGTTGCAAAACTTGCGAACTGGCCTGCAAAGACTTCAAAAATTTAACGCCTGACGTCAGTTTCCGCCGTATTTACGAATACGCTGGCGGTGACTGGCAGGAAGATAACGGTGTCTGGCACCAGAACGTTTTCGCCTACTACCTCTCCATTGCGTGCAACCACTGTGAAGACCCGGCCTGTACCAAGGTGTGTCCAAGCGGCGCGATGCACAAACGTGAAGATGGTTTTGTGGTCGTGGATGAAGACGTGTGCATTGGCTGTCGCTATTGCCACATGGCCTGCCCGTATGGCGCGCCGCAATACAATGCCGCCAAAGGACACATGACCAAGTGCGATGGCTGTCATGAACGCGTTGCTGAGGGTAAGAAACCCATCTGTGTCGAATCCTGCCCGTTGCGTGCGCTGGACTTCGGCCCGATAGAGGAACTGCGTAAAAAACACGGCACCCTGGCCGCGGTTGCGCCGCTCCCTGGCGCGCACTTTACCAAACCGAGTATCGTCATCAAACCAAATGCCAATAGCCGCCCGACCGGGGATACCACGGGTTATCTGGCTAATCCGAAGGAGGTGTAAGATGGGAAGTGGATGGCATGAATGGCCGCTGATGATCTTCACTGTTTTCGGGCAGTGTGTTGTGGGTGGCTTTATCGTTCTGGCGCTGGCGCTGATGAAAGGGGACTTACGCCCTGATTCACAACAGCGTGTGATTGCCTGCATGTTTGGCCTGTGGGTATTGATGGGCATCGGTTTTATTGCTTCCATGCTTCATCTGGGCTCACCGATGCGGGCGTTTAACTCCCTCAACCGTGTCGGTTCTTCCGCGCTAAGTAACGAAATCGCCAGCGGCTCGATCTTCTTTGCCGTTGGTGGTATTGGCTGGTTACTGGCGGTGTTGAAAAAAATGTCACCAGCATTACGCAATCTGTGGTTAGTTCTCACCATGGTGCTGGGCGTAGTTTTTGTCTGGATGATGGTGCGCGTATATAACACTATTGATACGGTGCCTACCTGGTATAGTGTCTGGACGCCGGTTGGGTTCTTCCTGACGTTGTTCATGGGAGGTCCGCTGCTGGGATATCTGCTATTACGCGTTGCCGGAATTGACGGCTGGGCGATGCGACTGCTGCCTGCTATTTCAGTGCTTGCTCTGGTTGTGAGCGGCATCATGTCCGTGATGCAGGGCGCCGAGCTGGCGACAATCCACAGCTCAATTCAGCAGGCATCTGCGCTGGTGCCCGATTACGGTTCGCTGATGGCATGGCGGATTGTGGCACTGGCTTTAGCGTTGTGCTGCTGGATTGTTCCGCAGGTGAAAGGTTACCAGCCGGCAATACCGCTGCTTTCCGTCGCGTTTATTCTGCTGTTAGTCGGTGAGCTGATTGGCCGCGGCGTGTTCTATGGTCTGCATATGACGGTCGGCATGGCGGTCGCCAGCTAACCTGAAAATGCCGAATGGCATCGCGCTTGTCCGGCCTACACATTACAGTACTGAACGTGTAGGTCGGATAAGGCGTTAATATGGTCATCCCACAAATAAAAGATGCCTATTATCCATGAATTTTTTCGACTGAACGTAGCGGGGCAATTTTGTTTTAGATCAATTAAAACAAATAGATGTATTTTCCCATTTTTTATCAATCCGCATTAAGAATCAGTAATACGAATCGATCCCCCTGAAAGCGCCTCAGGCCCCTGATTGCGCCGATTGACAATGTTTTTTGCAGTGGCATGATGCGCATGAAATTTGAACTTCCTCACGGTTTTTATTCATGTCCACCTATACCCGTCCCGTTATGCTATTGCTGTGCGGGCTGCTTCTGTTGACCCTGGCGATCGCCGTGTTAAACACGCTCGTCCCGCTTTGGCTCGCCCATGAAAATCTGCCAACCTGGCAGGTAGGAGTGGTCAGTTCGTCCTATTTCACCGGAAATCTGGTTGGGACGTTACTGACCGGGTACTTAATTAAACACCTCGGTTTTAACCGCAGCTATTACATAGCCTCGCTTATTTTTGCTGCGGGCTGTGTCGGACTGGGCGTCATGGTAGGTTTTTGGAGCTGGATGACCTGGCGTTTTATTGCGGGTATCGGTTGTGCCATGATCTGGGTGGTGGTGGAAAGTGCGTTGATGTGCAGCGGGACGTCGCGTAACCGTGGACGCTTACTTGCCGCCTATATGATGGTCTATTACGTAGGGACGTTTTTAGGACAATTATTGGTCAGTAAAGTCTCGACAGAATTAATGAATGTTCTGCCGTGGGTGACCGGCACTATCCTTGCCGGAGTATTACCGTTGCTCTTTACCCGCATTGTGAATCAGCAGGGTGATGAACAACAGTCAACCCCCATTGTCTCTATGCTGAAGCTTCGCCAGGCGCGTCTGGGCGTGAATGGCTGCATTATTTCCGGGATTGTGCTGGGGTCGCTGTATGGCCTGATGCCGCTGTACCTCAACCATCAGGGTGTCAGCAATGCCAGCATTGGTTTCTGGATGGCGGTACTGGTCAGTGCAGGTATTCTGGGACAATGGCCAATTGGTCGTCTGGCCGATAAGTTAGGTCGCTTGCTGGTTTTGCGCGTTCAGGTCTTTGTGGTGATCGTCGGGAGTATCGCTATGCTGAATCAGGCGGCAATGGCACCTGCATTGTTTATGCTGGGCGCGGCAGGTTTCACCCTTTATCCGGTTGCGATGGCCTGGGCCTGCGAGAAAGTAGAACATCATCAGTTGGTCGCTATGAACCAGGCATTGTTATTAAGCTATACCGTGGGTAGCCTGCTTGGGCCGTCATTTACCGCCATGCTGATGCAAAATTATTCTGACAGTTTACTGTTTATCATGATTGCCAGCGTATCGTTTATTTATTTACTGATGCTGCTGCGTAAGACAGGGCATACACCGAATTCTGTGGCGCATATCTGATTTGATTTAACAGGATAAAAACAGGTTCCCATACATGTTGTTTATGTATACTTTATGGGAGCCTGTTTTATTTAATCATCGCTATTCTTTCCTGAAAATAAAATGTGCAGAAGATTATAGTTTTACATTCTGCCGTTTCCGCTTGGCCATTTTACCGCGCATAATCCCTCGCTTCATTTATTGATTATCAAAAATAGCGTCTACGAAGGATCGCCAATGGCAAGTGTGCAGGAAAAACAATTGCGGTGGTACAACATCGCATTGATGTCTTTTATTACCGTATGGGGATTCGGCAACGTTGTAAACAACTATGCTAATCAGGGATTGGTGGTTGTTTCTTCATGGATATTTATTTTCGCCCTCTATTTTATCCCTTATGCACTGATTGTCGGACAACTTGGCTCCACGTTTAAAGACGGTAAGGGTGGGGTTAGTACATGGATTAAACACACAATGGGACCGGGACTGGCTTATCTCGCAGCGTGGACCTATTGGGTGGTGCATATCCCTTATCTGGCGCAAAAGCCACAGGCTATTCTGATTGCGCTGGGATGGGCTCTGAAAGGCGATGGTTCGCTGATTAAAGAGTATACCGTGGTGGCGTTGCAGGGGCTGACGTTAGCGCTGTTTGTCTTTTTCATGTGGGTTGCATCCCGTGGCATGAAATCGCTTAAAATCGTTGGATCGGTTGCGGGGATCGCGATGTTTGTGATGTCCATTCTGTATGTCGTAATGGCCGTCACCGCCCCGGCGATTACTGATGTGCAAATCGCCACAACCAATATCACCTGGGAATCTTTTATCCCGCACATCGATTTTACCTATATCACAACGATCTCGATGCTGGTCTTTGCGGTCGGTGGCGCGGAGAAAATCTCTCCATACGTTAACCAGACGCGTAACCCTGGCAAAGAGTTCCCGAAAGGGATGTTAGTTCTGGCGGTTATGGTGGCGGTGTGCGCGATCCTGGGTTCTCTGGCAATGGGGATGATGTTTGACTCTCAGCATATTCCTGATGACTTAATGACTAATGGCCAGTATTACGCTTTCCAGAAACTCGGGGAGTATTACGGCATGGGTAACACATTGATGGTTATTTATGCAGTTGCCAACACGTTAGGTCAAATTGCGGCTTTGGTGTTTTCTATTGATGCTCCGCTTAAAGTTTTACTGGGCGATGCTGATCGCAAATATATCCCTGAAAGCCTGTGTAAAACCAATGCCTCTGGTACACCGGTGAATGGCTATATTCTGACACTGGTGCTGGTGGCCATTTTGATTATGTTGCCAACGCTGGGTATCGGAGACATGAACAATTTGTATAAATGGCTACTGAATTTGAATTCAGTGGTGATGCCTCTGCGCTATCTGTGGGTGTTTGTGGCATTTATTGCCGTTATTCGTTTGGCGCAGAAATATAAACCGGAATATGTCTTCATTCGTAACCGCTCTCTGGCGATGACGGTGGGAATTTGGTGTTTTGCGTTTACTGCGTTTGCTTGCATCACGGGGATCTTTCCGAAAATGGAAGCCTTTACTCCAGAGTGGACATTCCAGCTCACGTTGAACATTGTGACGCCGTTTGTGCTGGTTGGGCTGGGATTGATTTTCCCGCTGCTGGCAAGAAGAGGGCGTTAAGGGGAAATGTGGTGGGTAACAGGCTCGTTACCCACCACAAAGCTTAGTACATCACTTTGTGACCATACTGCTCAAGGATACCTTTCACGCGCTCCATGGTCTCTTTTTTCGGCGGCTTCACGCCGTCGAGTTTGTACTCTTCACCCATTGCCACCCATTTGTGTTTGCCAAGTTCGTGGTATGGCAGCAGTTCAATTTTTTCGACATTGCCCATATCACGGGTAAACTCGCCCAAACGGTGTGCTGAATCATCATCATCGGACCAGCCAGGCACGACAACGTAGCGGATCCACACTTTGATGTCTTTGTTAGACAGGTAACGAGCGAACTCCAGCGTACGATGGTTAGATACGCCGACCAGGTTCTGGTGGATCTCGTCGTTCATCTGTTTCAGATCGAGCATCACCAGGTCGGTGACTTCCAGCAGTTCATCAATCACTGGATCGTAACGGCGAACAAAACCGTTAGTATCAAGACAGGTATGAATCCCTTCTTTTTTACAGGCACGGAACCAGTCACGGACGAATTCAGCCTGGAGAATGGCCTCTCCGCCGGATGCCGTTACGCCACCACCGGATGCGTTCATAAAGTGACGATAGGTCACGACTTCTTTCATTAATTCATCGACGGTGACTTCTTTACCGCCGTGCGTATCCCATGTGTCACGGTTGTGGCAGTACAGGCAGCGCATCAGGCAGCCCTGGAAGAAGGTAATAAAACGGATGCCCGGGCCATCTACAGTGCCACAGGATTCAAAGGAGTGAATGCGACCAATAACTGACATTGCGGTGTTTCTCCAGGTGTGGCCCATCCGGGGCCAGTGTTAGTGCACAGTTATTAACTGTGTCGAGTCTGTTTTGGCTGATATCCATAAGTATAGATAGCTGACAAAGCAGGCTATTAAAAAGGCCCCACTTACGTGGAGCCTTTATTGTACGCTTTTTAAAGTACGATTTCAGTCAAAACCAATTACATGGTCTGAGTGAAGGTACGAGTAATAACGTCCTGCTGCTGTTCTTTAGTCAGGGAGTTAAAACGTACTGCGTAGCCAGAAACACGGATGGTCAGCTGCGGATATTTTTCCGGATGTTCCATCGCGTCCAGCAGCATTTCACGGTTCATGACGTTCACGTTCAGGTGCTGACCACCTTCGATGGACGCTTCATGGTGGAAGTAACCATCCATCAGACCAGCCAGGTTGGTCTTACGAACTTCGTCGTCTTTACCCAGTGCGTTCGGAACGATAGAGAAGGTGTAAGAGATACCATCTTTAGCGTAAGCAAACGGCAGTTTAGCAACAGAAGTCAGAGAGGCAACGGCACCTTTCTGGTCACGACCGTGCATTGGGTTAGCACCTGGGCCGAACGGTGCGCCAGCACGGCGACCATCTGGGGTGTTACCAGTTTTCTTACCATAAACCACGTTAGAGGTGATGGTCAGAACAGACTGAGTCGGGATAGCGTTACGATAAGTAGTCAGTTTCTGAATTTTCTTCATGAAACGTTCTACCAGGTCAACCGCCATGTCATCAACGCGAGAGTCGTTGTTACCAAACTGCGGGTATTCGCCTTCGATTTCGAAGTCGATAGCCAGACCGTCTTCGTCACGAATCGGTTTAACTTTCGCATATTTGATTGCAGACAGGGAGTCAGCAGCAACGGACAGACCAGCGATACCACACGCCATGGTGCGGATAACGTCACGGTCGTGCAGCGCCATCAGAGAGGCTTCGTAGCTGTACTTGTCGTGCATGTAGTGAATAACGTTCAGTGCAGTGACGTACTGTTTAGCCAGCCAGTCCATGAAGTGATCCATGCGGTCCATAACTTCGTCGAAGTTCAGAACGTCGCCTTTGATCGGTTCAGATTTAGGACCAACCTGCATTTTCAGTTTTTCATCAACGCCACCGTTGATTGCGTACAGCATGGTTTTCGCCAGGTTTGCACGCGCACCGAAGAACTGCATTTGTTTACCAACAACCATCGGGCTTACGCAGCAAGCGATAGCGTAGTCATCGTTGTTGAAGTCCGGACGCATCAGGTCATCGTTCTCGTACTGCAGAGAAGAGGTGTCGATGGACACTTTAGCGGCGAATTTCTTGAAGTTCAGAGGCAGTTTTTCAGACCACAGAACAGTGATGTTCGGCTCCGGAGAAGGACCCATGGTGTACAGGGTGTTCAGGAAGCGGAAGCTGTTTTTGGTAACCAGAGTACGGCCATCAACGCCCATACCACCGATTGATTCAGTTGCCCAAATCGGGTCACCGGAGAACAGTTCATCATATTCAGGAGTACGCAGGAAGCGAACCATACGCAGTTTCATGACCAGGTGGTCGATCATTTCCTGTGCGTCTTGCTCGGTGATTTTGCCTGCTTTGATATCACGTTCGATGTAAGCATCCAGGAAGGTGGATACGCGACCGAAGGACATTGCTGCGCCGTTCTGAGATTTAACCGCGGCCAGGTAGCCGAAGTAAGTCCACTGGATAGCTTCCTGAGCGTTGGTAGCCGGACCAGAGATATCGCAGCCATATTTAGCAGCCATTTCTTTGATCTGACCCAGAGCGCGGTGCTGTTCAGCAATTTCTTCACGCAGACGGATAGTTGCTTCCAGGTTTACGCCATTTTCCAGATCGGACTGCAGAGAGACGAACTGAGCGTATTTGTCTTTCATCAGGTAGTCGATACCGTACAGCGCAACGCGACGGTAGTCACCGATGATACGGCCACGGCCATAGGCATCTGGCAGACCAGTCAGAACACCGGATTTACGGCAGTTCAGAATGTCTTTGGTATAAACATCGAATACACCCTGGTTGTGGGTTTTACGGTATTCGGTGAAGATTTTTTTCAGCATCGGGTCCAGTTCGCGATTGTACGCTTTGCAGGAACCTTCAACCATTTTGATACCGCCAAACGGGATAATCGCACGTTTCAGCGGAGCTTCAGTTTGCAGACCAACAATTTTCTCAAGTGCTTTGTTGATGTAGCCAGCGTCGTGAGAAGTGATGGTAGAAGCAACGGAGGTGTCAAAGTCAACAGGCGCGTGAGTGCGGTTTTCCTGTTTAACGCCTTCCATTACGCTGTCCCACAGTGCAGTGGTCGCTTCAGTTGCGCCAGCCAGGAAGGACTCGTCACCCTCATACGGAGTGTAGTTTTTCTGAATGAAGTCACGGACGTTTACTTCATTCTGCCAATCACCTTTGGTAAAACCTTCCCAGGCTGTGGCTAACTTTTCATTAAGCTCGGACATGTAACACCTACCTTCTTAAGTGGATTTTTTATTTACTGCGTGTAATGAGCATCAACAGATTAATGATGATCGTTACCACGCAGGTAAATGACCCAGTATGTCAACCCGACCAACAAACCGCCGCCGATAATGTTACCGATCGTAACCGGAATCAGGTTATCGGTGATGAAATTCATCACGGTCAGGTGAGAAAAATTCTCCGGAGAAGAACCGACAGCGGTCCAGAATTCCGGGGTGGCGAAATCGCGTATTACGATACCCATAGGGATCATAAACATGTTTGCGATACTGTGCTCAAAACCGCTGGCAACAAACATTGCGACCGGTAATACCATGATAAACGCTTTGTCCATCAGGCTGCGGCCAGAGTAGCTCATCCATACCGCCAGGCACACCATTAGGTTAGCCAGAATACCAAGGCTTACAGCTTCAACAAAAGTATGGTGCACTTTGTGGTCGGCAGTTTGCAGGACGTTGAGTCCCCACGCGCCGTTGGCGGTCATATACTCGCCAGAAAGCCACATGAGTAACACAAAAATCAGCGCACCAATCAGGTTACCGACATAAACGTTAAGCCAGTTCTTCGCTAACTGACCCCAGGTAATACGACCACTGGCTTTAGCGACGACAATCAGTACGGTTGAAGTGAAGAGGTCAGCGCCGCAGACAACGCAAAGGATCAGCCCCAGGGAAAAGCAGATACCACCCACCAGCTTTGCCATGCCGAAAGGCATTGTGCCGGTACCGGTTGTGGCAGTGATATAGAAAACAAAGGCAATTGAAATGAACACACCGGCAGTAATTGCCAGATAGAACGTCTTAAGCGGATGTTTCGTTGCTTTATAGACGCCTGCTTCTTCGGCAACTTTGGCCATAGCAGCAGGAAGTATAAGATCAAAAGGGTTGTCAGCTTTCACACTAACTCTCTCTTTATTAAGTCGGCGACGAGATACTAACAAAGCATTATAGATGAGAATTTGATATAGATCATATCTCGCCTGGCTTATAGGCCCGTAAGACGCATGGTTTTTATGCAATTACGGTGTAACTTGTTGATTATCCATGTAAAAATAAATTTTAAAAATTATAAAGTGAGTTGAAATTTTTCTTTATACCTCCAGTCGGACGGTTAATTAAAATGGAGTAATTGAGATAAATAGCGATATTAATAAACCAAAAATTTTAATATCAACTACTAATATTTAACCTTGTTTTTACATTTATTTTTGAGTACACAAAAATAAAAAAACAGGGCGCTTAGAGCGCCCCGTAATATAGCCCAGACAATACGTTTAGCCTACTCAACGCGGGCTGTTTGCCACTATTTTGACCAGTGTGCTGCTTTCGCGCGTTGCAGCTTCTCATAGGCTTTCAGCAGAGACTGATGTGCCGGGAAAGCCCGCAGATCGCTATCAACCGTTTGTAATCCGTAGAATGGCGCTTCTCCGCTCATTGCTGCACTTGCTGCTTCAACTGCCTCTGCACCGTACATACGAACAAATGCGTTAAGATACTGCAGCGGCTGACGATCTTCTTCCTGAGAGAGCAGCAGCAGAGTTTGCAGGCAACGGTAATAGTTTGCGCGTTCAGCACTAAAGACGGATGCATTAAATTCCATTGTCCATTCCGTCCAGATCAGTGCCTGCTCAAGGTCACCGCCCGCCAGAGCCAGCATTACTTTGAGCTCGCCAATGCGCAGGGTATACCAGCCATTATCTGCACCGGTCGCCAAACCCAGCAGCTCACGTACGCGAGTGAAGTCGTCAAATCCTTCTTCATCCAGCTGTGCGAGCAGGTTGAGGTAGTCATCTTTTTCCCATTCGCTGCCTGGCAGAGAGAGAATGGTCTCACGCAGGTGCGCTCCCATGCTGTTGTTGGCTAACCACAAATCTTCTGCAGGGTAGATGTCAGACATGCCCGGGACGATAATGCGGCAAGCGTAAACGCTCAGATGCTCGTAGTCGGCTATGTAGACTTCCTTATCTTCCGCTTTGAAGATGGCCATCAGGGTTGCGAACTCTTCTTCCGTTGTGCCGGAGAAATTCCAGTCAACGAACGGGTAATCGGCATCTTGCTTGAACAGATCCCAGGAGATCAGACCGCTGGAATCGATGAAGTGCGTTTCGAGGTTAGTGTGCTCAGCCACTTCTTCATCGTCGAAGGTTGGGGGAGTGAAGACATCAAGATCTTTCAGGCCACGGCCCTGCAACAGTTCAGTGACGGTACGCTCCAGTGCAACACCGAAATCCGGGTGCGCGCCGAAAGAGGCAAAACAGGTACCGTTAGCAGGGTTGAACAGTACAACGCAGATAACCGGGTATTTGCCGCCCAGCGAGCCGTCGTATGCGAAGATTGGGAATCCTTCGGCTTCCAGCTTTGCAATGGATTCAACGACTGCCGGGTAACGCGCCATCACTTCGGCCGGAATTTCCGGCAGGCTGATGCTTTCCGCGATAATGCGGTTTTTCACATAGCGCTCAAAAACTTCAGACAGCCCCTGAACGCGGGCTTCATTCGGTGTGTTACCCGCAGACATACCGTTAGATACGTACAGATTACCGATAATGTTCATCGGAATGTAAACGGTCTGATTATCTGACTGACGGGTAAACGGCAGGCCGCAAACGCCGCGTTCTTCATTGCCGGATTGTAGATCGATAAGCATGCTACCGGTCAGTTCATTGTCTGGATCGTAGAATGCACGCAGACGCGCATCCAGCAAACCTTCAGGTACGTCATCATCTTCTGTCAGTGGGAACCATTTTTCGTTCGGGTAATGTACGAACGGGCCGTTAGCGATGGTGTCGCCCAGCCAGAAATCCGCAAAGAAGTAATTCGTGGACAGACGCTCAAAATATTCGCCCAGTGCGGAGGCCAGCGCCGCTTTTTTCGTCGCACCTTTACCGTTGGTAAAGCACAGCGCGCATTCTTTGTCGCGAATATGCACAGACCAGACGTTAGGAACGGGATTCAACCACGAGGCTTCTTCAATTTGAAAACCGAGGTCGAGTAATTTTTGCTGGAAGCGAGCGATGGAATCTTCCAGTGCGGCATCTTTGCCGGGGATAAATGTTTGCGTCATGAAAATCACTTTTGTCGTACGGAAAGCGCGCAATGATACGGGTTTTCAATGAATGGCGCTATCGCCGCCCGAGCCTCGGCGTAAATAAAGCATTTGATTCACACCGTAGCGTGTTCAGTCGAATGTCTGCGGACTATCTGCTGAAGGGAAGGGGGCTTCTTTCTTTATATATCTCTGCGCTATGCAAAACCAGAATGGTCGAAGGTTGGCTGGGCCAAATGCGCCTCCTGATAGCGAAAATCTCGGTTTTTATCCGTCAATCCGATAGATTCTTTTGTGTGATGCACCGCTCATTTTTGCCCTGGCCAGTTTTACCCATTGCGGCGCGTGTCACTGAATGATAAAACCGATATCCACAGGAATAACTTATACCCAATGTCTGTCACAGGAATTATCGTAAACGACAGGATGTTGATCGGATAACAACACAACGTGGTGAGGGGAAATGGCTCAGGTCTTTAATTTTAGTTCAGGTCCGGCAATGCTACCGGCAGAAGTACTTAAACTGGCTCAACAGGATCTTCGCGACTGGAACGGTCTTGGCACGTCGGTGATGGAAATTAGCCACCGTGGCAAAGAGTTCATCCAGGTCGCAGAGGAAGCGGAGCAGGATTTTCGCGATCTTCTCAGTATCCCCTCCAACTATAAAGTGTTGTTCTGTCATGGCGGTGGCCGTGGGCAGTTTGCGGGTATCCCATTAAATATTCTGGGTGACAAAACCACGGCGGATTACGTCGATGCCGGTTACTGGGCCGCCAGTGCAATTAAAGAAGCGAAAAAGTACTGCACGCCAAATGTTATCGACGCCAAAGTCACCGTTGACGGACTGCGTGCTGTTAAACCGATGAGTGAATGGCAGCTTTCTGACAATGCGGCGTATCTGCACTATTGTCCGAACGAAACCATCGACGGTATCGCGATTGATGAAACGCCGAATTTTGCCAGCAACGTGGTGGTTACGGCGGATCTGTCCTCGACCATTCTTTCCGCACCGCTTGACGTTAGTCGTTATGGCGTAATTTACGCCGGGGCGCAGAAAAACATCGGCCCGGCCGGGCTGACCATTGTCATCGTACGTGAAGATTTGCTGGGTAAGGCTCATATGTCCTGCCCGTCAATCCTCGACTATACCGTGCTGAATGACAACGACTCCATGTTCAATACGCCACCGACCTTTGCCTGGTATCTGTCTGGCCTGGTTTTTAAATGGCTGAAAGAGCAGGGCGGTGTTAACGCGATGGATAAAATTAACCAGCAAAAAGCGGAACTGTTGTACGGCGTGATTGATAACAGCGATTTCTACCGCAACGATGTGGCGAAATCGAACCGTTCACGCATGAACGTCCCGTTCCAGTTGGCTGACAGCGCGCTGGATAAACTTTTCCTGGAAGAGTCGTTTGCTGCCGGTCTGCATGCACTGAAGGGACATCGTGTAGTTGGCGGAATGCGGGCTTCAATCTATAACGCTATGCCGCTGGAAGGCGTAAAAGCACTGACCGATTTCATGGTCGATTTCGAGCGCCGCCGCGGCTAATCTGCTGTACTTTTCATCCCCACAGCCAGCCTGTGGGGTTTTTCTGTCTGTTTTTGAGAGTTGAGTTTCATGGAATCCCTGACGTTACAACCCATTGCGCGGGTGGATGGCACCATCAATCTGCCTGGATCCAAAAGTGTTTCTAACCGCGCTTTGCTGCTGGCTGCATTAGCAAATGGCACCACTGTCCTGACCAACCTGCTGGACAGCGATGATGTCCGCCATATGCTTAATGCTCTGAATGCGTTAGGGATTAGCTATACCCTTTCTGCCGATCGCACGCGTTGCGAGATAATCGGTAACGGCGGCACGCTGCATGCAGAAGGCGCTGTAGAGCTGTTCCTTGGCAATGCCGGAACCGCAATGCGCCCGCTGGCCGCAGCGCTGTGCCTGGGCAGCAATGACATCGTGCTGACGGGCGAACCGCGCATGAAAGAGCGCCCGATTGGTCATCTGGTTGATGCGTTACGCCAGGGCGGAGCCAACATTGAATACCTGGAGCAGGAAAATTATCCGCCTCTACGTCTGCGCGGTGGTTTCACCGGAGGGCAAGTTGAGGTAGACGGCAGCGTATCCAGCCAGTTCCTCACTGCATTGCTGATGACTGCGCCGCTGGCGCCGCAGGACACGACGATCGCCATTAAAGGTGAGCTGGTATCCAAACCTTACATTGATATCACACTGAACCTGATGAAAACGTTTGGTGTTGAAATTGAGAATCAGAACTACCAGCGCTTTGTCGTGCAGGGCAACCAACAGTACCAGTCTCCGGGCGCCTATCTGGTAGAAGGCGACGCTTCATCGGCCTCGTATTTTCTTGCGGCTGGCGCGATCAAAGGCGGTACGGTGAAGGTTACCGGGATTGGGCGTCATAGCATGCAGGGTGATATTCGCTTTGCTGATGTGCTGGAAAAAATGGGCGCGACCGTGACATGGGGCGATGATTTTATTGCCTGTACTCGCGGTGAGTTGAACGCTGTCGATATGGACATGAACCATATTCCTGATGCGGCAATGACCATTGCGACCGCCGCGTTGTTTGCAAAGGGCACAACGACTTTACGGAACATTTACAACTGGCGCGTCAAAGAGACCGACCGTCTGTTTGCGATGGCAACGGAGTTGCGGAAAGTGGGCGCGGAAGTTGAAGAGGGGCATGATTTTATCCGTATCACTCCACCGGTTAAGCTGCAGTTTGCGGATATTGCGACCTATAACGATCACCGTATGGCGATGTGTTTCTCGCTGGTGGCGTTGTCTGACACGCCGGTAACCATTCTGGACCCTAAATGCACCGCCAAAACCTTCCCGGATTATTTCGAACAGTTGGCCCGTATTAGTACTCCTGCCTGATCCTCACGAAACGCCGGTCCCTGGACTGGCGTTTTGGTGTCCGTAACCGCACTGTTTTTACGCTTACAACTAATGCTAATTTGTTGATGATTTAACTTATTTATTTGTTTTTATTATAAATATCATCGGAAGATTAGCATGAAAAATAAATCACTCTTTTTGGCGTTGGCGGTTTCCGCTACGTTGTTGGCAGGTTGTAAAAATGGCGTAAATGGCGACCTTGTTGCCAGTTCCGGTATGGCGGCTTATAAAGCTGCGACGCTTTCCGACGCTGATGTCAAATCTCTCTCTAACAGTTCATGTAAGCAGATGGATAGCGAAAACCAGCTAGCGGGCGCAAAAAGCAAATACACTAAGCGTCTGAATAAAATTGCGAAAGCGTTGGGTAATAACATTGATGGAACGCCGGTCAACTATAAGGTTTATATGACCAGTGATATCAATGCCTGGGCAATGGCGAATGGATGCGTACGTGTTTATTCGGGTTTGATGGACCAGATGACCGACAATGAGATTGAAGGTGTGCTGGGTCATGAGTTGGGCCATGTTTCTTTAGGACACTCACGTAAAGCAATGCAGACTGCGTATGCCACACTCGCTGCGCGCGATGCTATTTCTGCGACCAGCGGCGTCGCTTCTCAGCTTTCCCAGTCTCAGTTGGGCGATCTGGCGGAAGGTGTGATTAACTCAGCGTTCTCCCGTAGCCAGGAATCGGATGCGGATGACTTTTCCTATGATTTGCTGAAAAAACGCGGTATTGACCGTCAGGGGTTAGTGACTGCGTTTGATAAGTTTGCCACGATGGACGCAGGCCATGCAAAATCACTGATGGATTCTCATCCGGCATCTGACGATCGTGCTCAGCATATGCGTGAACGTATCGCTGCAGATAAAAAGTAAAACAGTGTCATCTTCCGGGCTGGTTTCTCGCCAGCCCGCTATAATTGCGCAATTCTTCCTCATATCGTTACAGACTAATCGGGTTTTTACACTCTGTGTTAACGATTATTAGAGTTGGCGCGTATAATGCGCGGCGTTCACGTTAACGTATGCCCGTTTAAGGAGAAAAAGATGACGGCAATTGCCCCGGTTATTACCATTGATGGCCCAAGTGGTGCAGGAAAAGGCACCTTGTGCAAGGCAATGGCGGAAGCATTGCAGTGGCATCTGTTAGATTCAGGCGCGATCTACCGCGTACTGGCGCTCGCAGCGTTACATCACCATGTTGATGTCACTTCTGAAGATGCTCTGGTACCGCTTGCCTCACACCTGGATGTGCGTTTTATCTCAACGGACGGCAACCTGGAAGTCATTCTGGAAGGCGAAGATGTCAGCGGCGAAATCCGCACCCAGGAAGTGGCGAATGCCGCCTCTCAGGTCGCTGCGTTTCCTCGCGTACGCGAAGCGCTGTTACGTCGCCAACGCGCGTTTCGTGAAGCGCCCGGCCTGATTGCCGACGGACGTGATATGGGCACGGTGGTGTTCCCTGATGCGCCAGTAAAAATTTTTCTGGACGCCTCCTCGCAAGAACGTGCGCATCGACGTATGCTACAGTTGCAGGAGAAAGGCTTTAGTGTTAACTTTGAACGCCTTTTGGCCGAGATCGAAGAACGTGATTACCGCGATCGTAACCGTGCTGTAGCGCCGCTGGTTCCCGCTGCTGATGCTTTAGTTTTAGATTCAACCCGATTAAGCATTGAGCAAGTGATTGAAAAAGCGTTACAATACGCGCGCCAAAAACTGGCTCTCGCATAAGTGCGACCGAATTTGCAGTACCCCCGTTGCAATGGATTGACAGCGGGTATGTTAAACAACCCCATCCGGCATGGAGCCAGGTGGACGTTAAATATGAAACCTGAAGATTAAACATGACTGAATCTTTTGCTCAACTGTTTGAAGAATCCTTAAAAGAAATCGAAACCCGCCCGGGTTCCATCGTTCGTGGTGTTGTTGTTGCTATCGACAAAGACGTAGTACTGGTTGACGCCGGTCTGAAATCTGAGTCCGCCATTCCGGCAGAGCAGTTCAAAAACGCCCAGGGCGAGCTGGAAATCCAGGTTGGTGACGAAGTTGACGTTGCTCTGGATGCAGTAGAAGACGGCTTCGGTGAAACCCTGCTGTCCCGTGAAAAAGCTAAACGTCACGAAGCTTGGATCACGCTGGAAAAAGCTTACGAAGAAGCTGCAACCGTTACTGGTGTTATCAATGGCAAAGTCAAGGGTGGCTTCACTGTTGAGCTGAATGGTATTCGCGCGTTCCTGCCGGGTTCCCTGGTAGACGTTCGTCCGGTCCGCGACACGCTGCACCTGGAAGGCAAAGAGCTTGAATTCAAAGTAATCAAGCTGGATCAGAAGCGTAACAACGTTGTTGTTTCCCGTCGTGCCGTTATCGAATCCGAAAACAGCGCAGAACGCGATCAGCTGCTGGAAAACCTGCAGGAAGGCATGGAAGTTAAAGGTATCGTTAAGAACCTCACTGACTACGGTGCATTCGTTGATCTGGGTGGCGTTGACGGCCTGCTGCACATCACCGACATGGCATGGAAACGCGTTAAGCATCCGAGCGAAATCGTAAACGTTGGCGACGAAATCACTGTTAAAGTGTTGAAGTTCGACCGCGAGCGTACTCGTGTATCTCTGGGCCTGAAACAGCTGGGCGAAGATCCATGGGTAGCTATCGCTAAGCGTTATCCGGAAGGTACCAAACTGACTGGTCGCGTGACCAACCTGACCGACTACGGCTGCTTCGTTGAAATCGAAGAAGGCGTTGAAGGCCTGGTTCACGTTTCCGAAATGGATTGGACCAACAAAAACATCCACCCGTCCAAAGTTGTTAACGTTGGCGACGTAGTGGAAGTTATGGTTCTGGATATCGACGAAGAACGTCGTCGTATCTCCCTGGGTCTGAAGCAGTGCAAAAACAACCCATGGCAGCAGTTCGCGGAAACCCACAACAAGGGCGACCGTGTTGAAGGTAAAATCAAGTCTATTACTGACTTCGGTATCTTCATCGGCCTGGACGGCGGCATCGACGGCCTGGTTCACCTGTCTGACATCTCCTGGAACGTTGCAGGCGAAGAAGCAGTTCGTGAATACAAAAAAGGCGACGAAATCGCAGCAGTTGTTCTGCAGGTTGACGCAGAGCGTGAGCGTATCTCTCTGGGCGTTAAACAGCTCGCAGAAGATCCGTTCAACAACTGGGTTGCACTGAACAAGAAAGGCGCAATCGTAAACGGTAAAGTCACTGCAGTTGACGCTAAAGGCGCAACCGTAGAACTGGCTGACGGCGTTGAAGGTTACCTGCGCGCTTCTGAAGCTTCCCGCGACCGCGTTGAAGATGCAACTCTGGTTCTGAGCGTAGGCGACGACGTTGAAGCTAAATTCACCGGCGTTGATCGTAAGAACCGTGCAATCAGCCTGTCTGTTCGTGCTAAAGACGAAGCTGATGAGAAAGATGCAATCGCAACTGTTAACAAACAGGAAGATGCAAACTTCTCTAACAACGCAATGGCTGAAGCTTTCAAAGCAGCTAAAGGCGAGTAATATCGAGTACTCTATACCCGCACATGCAACTTGAAGTATGACGGGTATAAATCCTTTGTGCTGTTAACAGCACAAAGGGTGACGAGTAGCTTGACAGATTACAGGATTCGTCCTGTAATCAATGACAAAGGGCGGCTACGGCCGCCCTTAATCAATGCAGCAGCTAATTTTGCCTTTAAGGAACCGGAGGAATCATGACCAAGTCAGAATTGATTGAAAGACTTGCAACCCAGCAACCTCATATTCCCGCGAAAGCGGTTGAAGATGCAGTAAAAGAGATGCTGGAACATATGGCCTCGACTCTTGCGCAGGGCGAGCGTATTGAAATCCGCGGTTTCGGCAGTTTTTCTTTGCATTACCGCGCACCACGCACCGGACGTAATCCGAAGACTGGCGATAAAGTGGATCTGGAAGGAAAATATGTTCCGCACTTTAAGCCGGGTAAAGAACTGCGCGATCGCGCCAATATTTACGGTTAAGTCCTCAGCAAGACTTAGCCCCGAGAAAAGCACCTGTATGGGTGCTTTTTTCATTTTCACCTCCCTGTGCTGGAATCTCTCTCCCAACATATTTGTATGTTACATCTGCAGTTAAATAACATCGGAACGCACCTCGTTTACCGGTAAATAGTTGCCAGACATCTGCTGAATTGTCCTGCACACTCCCTGTCACAGGGAGGTGTCATATGAAACTAACAACAATCAGTACGTGTGCGTTATGCGGCATTCTCCCGCTGACGGTATTACCCGTATTACCTGACATGCTGTGTGTCAGCTTGGTATTTGGTCTGGCGTGTCTGCTTTGTCTCATTCCTCATCGATATATGCATTACGCTGGATTAGTCCTGCTGTTTTTCCTGTGGGGAATACTGGCTGCGAAAGAGGTTATCTGGGCCGGTAATACGCTGCCTGCGAAAACCCAGCAAGCCATTGTGAGGATAACCGGAACTGATAATATGACAACGCACTACGGCCAAATCACTCACCTTCAGGGGAAACGAATCTTTCCTGCCGTTGGCGTCGTACTGTATGGACAGTACTTACCTGGCGATGTTTGCGCAGGTCAGACATGGGCGATGATGCTGAAAGTTCGCGCTGTGCATGGGCAACTGAATGAAGGTGGATTTGATAGCCAGCGCTATGCATTGGCACAGCATCAGCCGCTAACGGGGCGATTTCTGCAGGCCTCAGTGATTACACCGCAATGCAGTCTGCGTGCACGTTATCTCTCCTCGCTAAAAACCACGCTTGCCGCCTATCCCTGGCAGCAAGTCATACTGGGGCTGGGGATGGGGGAACGTTTGTCTGTATCGCAGGCGGTAAAAAATATAATGCGTGATACCGGAACAGCACATTTGATGGCCATTTCCGGGCTGCATATTGCTTTTGCCGCACTCCTCGCTGGCGGATTGATACGAGGCGGACAATTTTTATGCCAGCACGCTGGATCTGCTGGCAGGCTCCGCTAGTCGGGGGTGTGCTCTGCGCTGCATTTTATGCCTGGCTGACGGGGCTGCAACCACCGGCATTACGCACGGTCATCGCGCTAATGGTATGGGGGGCACTAAAACTAAGCGGCAGGCAGTGGAGTGGCTGGGCGGTCTGGATTACCTGTCTGGCAGCAATTGTGGTAGTAGATCCGGTCGCGGTGATTTCACAAAGTCTGTGGTTGTCTGCTTTCGCCGTAGCGGCGCTGCTATTCTGGTTTCAGTGGATGCCGATGCCGTGCTGGCCGCTCTCGCGTATCGGACGTGCAGTGCTGGCGCTTGCTCATCTTCAACTGGGAATTACGGTACTGCTTCTGCCTGTCCAAATCGCATTATTTCACGGTGTTAGCCTGAGCTCATTGCTGGCCAATTTATTTGCGGTACCGCTGGTCACATTTGTTTCAGTTCCTCTGATATTGGCGGGTATGGTCGTGCATTTAACCGGTCAGGTGATGATCGAGGCAGGGCTGTGGTATCTCGCTGACCGTTCTCTGGAGCTGTTATTTTGGGGTCTCAATAGCTTACCGGAAGGATGGCTCAACATTGATGCGCGTTGGCAATGGCTTGCACTGTCCCCATGGCTGATGCTTATTGCATGGCGATTAAATGCCTGGGAAACGCTACCGGTTGCCTGTTTTACCGGGCTTTTGTTATTGAGTGGACCGTTCTGGAGGACACCCCGCGCTGATTTGTGGCAGGTACATATGCTGGACGTCGGGCAGGGGCTGGCGATGGTGATTGCGCGTAATGGTAAAGCACTGCTTTATGATACTGGTCTGGCATGGCCTGAAGGTGATAGCGCGCAACAGCTGATTATTCCCTGGCTACGTTGGCACAACCTGGAACCGCAAGGGGTAATTCTAAGTCACGAGCATTTGGATCACCGGGGAGGGTTGCAATCGCTACAGCAAGCCTGGCCGTCACTGTGGATCAGAAGTCCGTTGGGCTGGAAAGGGCATCTCCCTTGTTTTCGCGGGGAGCATTGGCAATGGCAGGGATTAACATTTAGTGCACATTGGCCAGTCAGTGGAAATAAAGAGCAGGGGAATAACCATTCCTGTGTGGTAAAGGTGGATGACGGACATCAGAGTATTCTCCTGACTGGTGATATTGAATCCCCTGCTGAACAAAAAATGCTAAGTCACTACTGGCAGCATCTGCAGGCTACGTTTGTGCAGGTTCCACACCACGGGAGTAACACGTCATCCTCATTGGCGCTGATTCAACGCGTTGGCGGACAGGCCGCAATAGCCTCAGCATCCCGCTACAATGCCTGGCGTCTACCGTCATGGAAAGTCCGACAGCGTTACCGGAAACAAAATTATCAGTGGCTGGACACACCCCACCAGGGGCAAATCACGCTAGATATTTATCAAAAAAGTTGGCGCATACGCAGCTTACGGGATCAGATTTTACCCCGTTGGTATCATCAGTGGTTTGGCGTGTTGGAGGATAACGGGTAGAATATGCGGCTATTCTAACAAATGCTGGTTTTTTGAATGCATAACGATAAAGATCTCTCTACGTGGCAGACGTTTCGCCGACTATGGCCAACCATAGCGCCTTTTAAATCGGGTCTGATCGTGGCGGGTATAGCGTTAGTCCTTAACGCGGCCAGCGATACCTTCATGTTATCGCTCCTCAAGCCATTACTGGATGATGGTTTTGGTAAAACTGATCGCTCTGTGCTGCTGTGGATGCCTCTGGTGGTCATTGGGCTAATGATAGTTCGCGGTATTACGAGCTACGTCTCCAGCTACTGTATTTCATGGGTGTCAGGCAAAGTGGTCATGACCATGCGCCGCCGCCTGTTTGGTCATATGATGGGTATGCCTGTCGCCTTTTTTGATAAACAGTCTACCGGTACGCTGCTGTCTCGTATTACCTATGATTCAGAGCAGGTCGCGTCATCATCTTCTGGTGCGCTAATCACCGTAGTACGTGAAGGTGCCTCGATTATTGGCCTGTTTATCATGATGTTCTATTACAGTTGGCAGCTGTCATTGATCCTGATTGTGCTGGCACCAATTGTGTCAGTGGCAATCCGAGTGGTTTCCAAGCGCTTTCGTAGCATCAGTAAAAACATGCAAAACACCATGGGGCAGGTTACGACAAGTGCGGAGCAGATGCTGAAAGGCCACAAAGAAGTTTTGATTTTTGGTGGCCAGGAAGTTGAAACCAAGCGTTTTGACAAAGTCAGCAACAAGATGCGTCTGCAGGGTATGAAGATGGTTTCTGCCTCTTCTATCTCCGATCCTATCATCCAGTTGATCGCTTCTCTGGCTCTGGCCTTCGTGTTATATGCGGCCAGTTTCCCAAGCGTGATGGAAAACCTGACGGCAGGGACAATCACCGTTGTCTTCTCTTCAATGATCGCCCTGATGCGTCCACTGAAGTCACTGACTAACGTCAATGCGCAGTTCCAGCGCGGTATGGCGGCATGCCAGACCTTATTTACGATACTGGATAGCGAACAAGAGAAAGATGAAGGTAAACGCGTCATTGAGCGCGCTTCTGGCGATCTGGAGTTCCGTAACGTGACCTTTACCTACCCGGGCCGTGACATTCCTGCACTACGTAACATCAACCTGAATATTCCGGCGGGCAAAACCGTTGCCCTGGTTGGTCGTTCGGGTTCTGGTAAATCCACTATCGCCAGCCTGATCACGCGCTTCTACGATATTGATGAAGGGCAGATTCTGATGGATGGGCACGACCTTCGTGAATACACCCTGTCATCGCTGCGCGCTCAGGTGGCGCTGGTATCGCAGAACGTTCACCTGTTCAATGATACGGTTGCCAACAACATCGCCTACGCGCGTACCGATATGTACAGCCGCGAGCAGATCGAAAAAGCGGCACAGATGGCCTACGCCATGGATTTCATCAACAAGATGGATGATGGTCTGGATACGGTGATTGGCGAAAACGGCGTGCTGCTTTCAGGTGGTCAGCGCCAGCGTATCGCCATCGCTCGCGCCTTGCTGCGCGACAGTCCGATCCTGATCCTCGATGAAGCTACGTCGGCGCTGGATACCGAATCCGAACGCGCGATTCAGTCTGCACTTGATGAGCTACAGAAAAACCGTACTTCTCTGGTCATTGCTCACCGTCTTTCAACCATTGAACAAGCCGACGAAATCATCGTGGTGGAGGATGGTCTGATTGTCGAACGCGGAACCCATAGCGACCTGATTGAGCAGCGCGGGGTCTATGCGCAATTACACAAAATGCAATTCGGTCAATGATCGCACGTATCTGGTCTGGTGAATCGCCGCTGTGGCGATTGTTACTTCCACTCTCCTGGCTTTATGGCCTGGTGAGTGGCGGGATCCGTCTATGCTACAAGCTTGGGCTGAAACGCGCTTGGCGCGCGCCAGTACCGGTTGTGGTGGTCGGCAATCTTACAGCCGGCGGCAATGGCAAAACACCGGTGGTAATTTGGCTGGTTGAACAACTGCAGCAACGCGGGATTCGCGTGGGCGTGGTGTCGCGTGGTTACGGCGGGAAAGCGGCTGCTTACCCGTTGTTATTGACCGCAGAGACCACTACCGCAGAAGCGGGTGATGAACCTGTGCTGATCGCCCAACGTACCGGCGTGCCGGTAGCGGTATCCCCGGTAAGATCGGATGCGGTAAAAGCGATCCTTGCTCACCATGACGTGCAGATTATTGTGACGGACGATGGTCTACAGCATTATCGTCTGGCGCGGGATGTTGAAATCGTGGTGATTGACGGTGAACGTCGGTTTGGCAATGGCTGGTGGCTTCCTGCAGGCCCAATGCGGGAACGCGCAGGTCGCCTTAAATCGGTAGATGCGACTATTGTGAACGGTGGTATTGCGCAGCAAGGAGAAATCCCGATGCGACTCGAACCTGGACTGGCGGTTAATTTACGCTCGGGCGAACGTCGCGATGTGGCGCAACTGCCTGATATTGTCGCCATGGCGGGCATTGGCCACCCACCGCGTTTTTTTGCCACGCTGAAAGCATGCGGTGCCAGCGTGCAAAAAAGCATTGCGCTGGCAGACCATCAGTCTCTGACCTACAGTGACGTCAGTGCGTTGTTAGCAGAAGGACAAACGCTGGTGATGACGGAAAAAGATGCGGTTAAATGTCGTGCGTTTGCCGATGAAAACTGGTGGTATTTACCGGTTGACGCTCATCTGTCAGGCGAACGGCCTGATGTGTTGCTGGATAGCTTAATCTCGCTGACTCGCTGACTGATTCACGCTGCGGCAGCGAATCATTTATGAGGCCATAAATGTCGTTGCCGCACCTTTCTTTGACAGATGCCCGTCATCTTCACCTTGCTGCCCAGGGGCTACTGAAAAAAACACGCCGCCGGGCAACGCCTGCAGATATTCTTCCCACCATTTCGCGTATGTCGTTACTGCAAATCGATACCATCAATATTGTGGCGCGCAGTCCCTATCTGGTGCTGTTTAGTCGTTTGGGTGACTATTCCCCCCAATGGCTGGATGAGTCCTTACTGCAGGGCGAATTGATGGAGTATTGGGCGCATGAAGCCTGTTTTTTACCACGCAGCGACTTTACGCTGATACGCCATCGTATGTTGGCTCCGGAAAAAATGGGCTGGAAATACAAAGCGGCGTGGATGAAAGAGCATGCTCATGAAATTGAGCAACTGTTACAGCATATCCAGCATAACGGGCCGGTACGTTCAGCCGATTTCGAGCATCCGCGTAAGGGCGCCAGCGGCTGGTGGGAATGGAAACCACAAAAGCGGCATCTGGAAGGGCTTTTTACATCCGGGAAAGTGATGGTGGTGGAGCGGCGTAATTTTCAGCGAGTGTATGATTTAACGCATCGCGTCATGCCTTATTGGAATGACGAGCGTGATCGGCTGTCGCAGGATGAAGCCGAAATTGTGATGCTGGATAATAGCGCCCGTAGTTTGGGTATTTTCCGTGAGCAGTGGTTGGCGGACTACTATCGCCTGAAGCGTCCGGCGTTAAAAAACTGGTGCGATATGCGAAGGGAACAGCGACATATAATTCCTGTTGATGTAGAAGGGCTGGGCACCTTGTGGTTGCACAGCCACCTTCAGCCGCAACTGGAACTTGCTCTGGCGGGAAAGTTGACTGCCACCCACAACGCTGTTTTATCCCCGTTTGATCCGGTGGTCTGGGATCGTAAACGGGCAGAACAGCTGTTTGATTTTAGCTACCGACTGGAATGCTATACGCCAGCGCCGAAACGTCAGTATGGTTATTTCGTCTTGCCGTTGCTGCATCGCGGGCAGTTAGTTGGGCGCATGGACGCCAAAATGCACCGTAAAACCGGCGTGCTGGAGGTTATTTCGCTGTGGTTGCAGGATGGCATCAAACCAGGGGTTAATCTGCAAAAAGGATTGTTTCAGGCGATTGATGATTTTGCCCGCTGGCAGCAGGCGACGCGAGTGACATTGGGGAATTGCCCGGACGGTTTATTTGCTGAATCTCGGCACGGTTGGGAAATAGACCCAGCCTCTTAATTGATTATGTTAATATTTACGGATTCACAATCCGGTCCATCTGGAGGAACTATGGATCATCGTCTGCTTGAAATCATTGCCTGCCCGGTATGCAATGGCAAACTCTGGTTTAACCAGGAAAAACAGGAACTGATTTGTAAACTGGATAACCTTGCTTTCCCACTGCGCGACGGCATTCCAGTTTTGCTGGAAACCGAAGCCCGTGTTCTGACTGCTGATGAGAGTAAATCATGAGTTTTGTGGTCATTATTCCTGCGCGTTATGCGTCCACACGTTTGCCGGGTAAGCCGCTGCTGGATATCAACGGCAAGCCCATGATTGTGCATGTCCTGGAACGTGCGCGTGAATCTGGCGCCGAGCGTATTATTGTTGCCACCGATCATGAAGATGTCGCTCGTGCGGTAGAAGCGGTGGGTGGCGAAGTGTGCATGACCCGTGCCGATCACCAGTCTGGCACGGAGCGACTGGCGGAAGTTGTCGAGAAATGTGGCTTTAGCGATGATACCGTTATTGTGAACGTCCAGGGTGATGAGCCGATGATCCCGGCGGTCATTATTCGTCAGGTCGCTGAGAATCTGGCGCAGCGCCAGGTTGGTATGGCGACCCTTGCAGCCCCGATTCACAGCGCGGAAGAGGCGTTTAATCCGAATGCGGTAAAAGTTGTGCTGGATGCCGAAGGTTATGCTCTCTATTTTTCCCGTGCGACGATCCCATGGGATCGCGACCGTTTTTCCAAAAGCCTCGAAACGGTGGGCGATACCTTCCTGCGTCACCTGGGCATTTACGGTTATCGCGCCGGATTTATTCGCCGTTATGTAAACTGGCAGCCGAGTCCGCTTGAGCATATTGAAATGCTGGAGCAACTGCGTGTGCTGTGGTACGGCGAGAAAATTCACGTTGCCGTCGCAAAAGAAGTCCCAGGAACCGGCGTAGACACTGCCGAAGACCTTGAGCGCGTTCGCGCTGAAATGCGTTAGTTTTTCTCATGACACTCCCCCCGGTGATGCGATTTTTTGGGAGGAGTGTCGTATCGTTACGCTTTCCCTCCACTTTTCTTTTCATCAATTGATCTCATCCGGGTGACATCTGTCTGCACGACGCTCATTATGAAAGCAGTAGCATTAATGAGGGCAATCTGAAATGGAACAGTTGCGTGCCGAACTCAGCCATCTGCTGGGTGAAAAACTCAGTCGTATTGAATGCGTAAATGAAAAAGTGGATACGGCCCTGTGGTCACTGTATGACAGCAAGGGAAATCCGATGCCACTGATGGCGAGAAGTTTCACCACACCGGGGATGGCGCAGCAGTTAGCATGGAAAACCACCATGCTGGCACGTAGCGGGACTGTGCGTATGCCAGTCATTTATGGGGTCTTAACGCACGAAGAGCATCCCGGCCCTGATGTCCTGTTGCTTGAGCGTTTACGCGGTGTGCCGGTAGAAGCGCCAGCCAGAACGCCCGAACGCTGGGAACATTTAAAGGATCAGATTGTAGAAGGTCTGCTTTCATGGCATCGACAGGATAGCCGCGGCTGTGTGGGAATGGTGGATAACACGCAAGAGAATATCTGGCCATCCTGGTATCGTCAGCGAGTTGAGGTGCTGTGGACTACGTTAAGTCAGTTCAACAATACCGGGCTGACAATGCAGGACAAACGGATCCTGTTTCGTACCCGTGAGTGTTTGCCCGCTTTATTTGAAGGATTCAATGATAACTGCGTGCTGATCCACGGTAATTTCAGCTTACGCAGCATGCTTAAAGACGCCCGTAGCGATCAGCTTCTGGCAATGGTGGGGCCGGGGTTGATGCTGTGGGCGCCCAGGGAATATGAACTGTTCCGCTTAATGGATAATGCGCTGGCGGAAAGCCTGCTATGGCAATACCTGCAGCGCGCGCCAGTGGCGGAGTCGTTCATCTGGCGGCGCTGGTTGTATGTGTTATGGGATGAGGTTGCGCAACTGGTCAATACCGGACGTTTTAATCGTTCCAACTTTGACCTGGCAACGAAATCACTGCTGCCGTGGCTCGCCTGAACCTTTTAGCCACTGCCAGATGCGCCCCAACGTTTCGTAACCAACACGATCGCTATGCATCAGCCAGACAGGCGAAGGAATTGCTCGCTCCCACGGATTGAGTGGTGAATCGATGGCCAGTTGATTAGCGGGTGCAGGCAACGGATGCAGTCCGGCCTGCTGGAAGAAAATCATCGCACGCGGTAAGTGCGATGCGGATGTCACCAGCAGGAACGGCGTATCGCCAATGGCCTGTTTTACTTCTATCGCTTCTTCTTCGGTATCTTTAGGTTTGTCCAGCGTAATGATCTCGCTGCGGGGCACGCCCAGCGACTGCGCCACGCGAGCGCCAGCTTCAGCCGTGCTGACATTATTGGTCTTTGCGGCAGCGCCGGTAAAGATAAGCTTCGAGCCCGGGTTTGCGCGCCATAGGCGAATACCTTCATTCAGACGTGGAAGGCTGTTGTTGATCAGGTTTGAACTTGGCGCCCACTGCGGATTCCACGTATATCCGCCACCCAACACCACAATGTACTCCACTTTTTGCGTACCCTGCCAGGTTGGATAACTATCCTCAAGCGGTTTCAGCAGACGATCGGCGACAGGTTGCAGGCTAAGCAGTAAAAGTGCGAGCCAACTCAGGCTGATACACACTTTCCCCGTTTTCTGAAAGCGGCTAAACCAGATTAACCCCAGGCCGATGCCCATCACAAGCAGCATCAACGGAAGCGGCAGCATCATACCGCCAATCACTTTCTTCAGCGTAAAAAGCATCCTTTTTGGTTCCTTTTTTAACCATATAGCAGGGGATCTGCAGCGATATTACACCAGGAAGGTTCATTCTCGGCGTGGGTGTGACAAAATAGCGGTTTTACTTAGTCGCCCTAAAGCCAGCCTGTGGAGAGCCCGATGCGGGATCGCAATTTTGATGACATTGCAGAGAAGTTTTCCCGTAACATTTACGGCACCACCAAAGGTCAATTAAGACAGGCTATTCTCTGGCAGGATTTGGATCGCTTACTGCCCACGCTCGGTGAACAGAAATTACATATTCTGGATGCGGGTGGGGGCGAAGGGCAAACGGCCATCAAAATGGCGGAGCGCGGTCACTTCGTGACATTATGTGACCTGTCCGGTGAGATGATCGCCCGTGCGCAACAGGCAGCAGAGGCAAAAGGTGTGAGCGGAAACATGCATTTCATACAATGCGCCGCTCAGGATGTTGCTGCGCATTTGGAAAGCCCGGTTGATCTGATATTGTTTCATGCTGTGCTGGAATGGGTGGCCGAACCGGTTTGCGTGCTGCAAACCCTGTGGTCGGTATTACGTCCCGGCGGCGCGTTATCGTTAATGTTCTACAATGCTAACGGTCTGCTGATGCACAACATGGTCGCAGGGAATTTCGACTATGTGCAGGTTGGGATGCCAAAACGTAAAAAACGTACGCTTTCACCAGACTATCCGCGTGAACCAGGACAGGTTTACCAGTGGCTGGAAGAGATCGGTTGGCAGATAACCGGTAAGACAGGCGTGCGCGTGTTTCATGATTATCTGCGAGATAAGCATCAACAGCGTGACGGTTATGAAATGTTACTTGAGTTAGAAACGCGCTATTGCCGCCAGGAACCGTATATCAGCCTTGGCCGCTATATTCATGTCACCGCGCGCAAACCGCAGATGCAAGGATAACCTATGAGTGAATTTTCCCAGACAGTCCCCGAACTGGTTGCCTGGGCCAGAAAAAATGACTTCTCCATCTCTCTGCCGGTAGACAGACTTTCGTTCCTGCTGGCGGTAGCCACGTTGAACGGTGAGCGACTTGACGGTGAGATGAGCGAAGGCGAGCTGGTGGATGCGTTCCGCCATGTGAGTGATGCGTTTGAGCAAACCAGCGAAACCATCGGTGTTCGCGCCAATAACGCGATTAACGACATGGTACGTCAACGTCTGCTGAACCGCTTTACCAGCGAGCAGGCGGAAGGTAACGCTATTTATCGTTTAACGCCGCTGGGGATTGGCATCACGGATTACTATATTCGTCAGCGCGAATTCTCTACATTGCGTTTGTCGATGCAGTTGTCGATTGTTGCTGGTGAGCTGAAGCGCGCGGCAGATGCCGCCGCAGAAGGTGGTGATGAATTCCACTGGCACCGCAACGTCTATGCACCATTGAAGTATTCGGTAGCGGAAATTTTCGACAGTATCGATCTGACCCAGCGCATCATGGATGAACAGCAGCAGCAGGTAAAAGACGACATCGCACAGTTGCTAAACAAAGACTGGCGGGCGGCAATTTCCAGCTGTGAAATGCTGCTGTCTGAAACGTCTGGTACGCTGCGTGAACTGCAGGATACGCTGGAAGCCGCAGGCGATAAGCTGCAGGCGAACTTGTTACGCATTCAGGACGCGACGATGGCTCATGACGATTTGCATTTCGTCGACCGGCTGGTGTTCGACCTGCAAAGCAAGCTCGACCGTATTATCAGCTGGGGTCAGCAATCCATCGATTTGTGGATCGGCTACGATCGTCACGTGCACAAGTTTATCCGTACCGCTATTGATATGGACAAAAATCGCGTCTTTGCCCAGCGTTTACGTCAGTCTGTCCAGAGCTATTTTGACGATCCGTGGGCGTTGACCTATGCCAATGCCGATCGTCTGCTGGATATGCGTGACGAAGAGATGGTGCTGCGTGATGAAGAGGTCACCGGTGAGCTCCCGGCCGATCTGGAATATGAAGAATTTAACGAGATCCGCGAACAGCTGGCGGCAATTATCGAAGAGCAGTTGGCTATCTATAAATCCAGACAAACGCCACTGGATCTCGGATTGGTCGTGCGCGAGTATCTGGCGCAATATCCACGTGCGCGTCACTTCGACGTTGCGCGTATTGTTATCGATCAGGCGGTACGTCTTGGCGTAGCGCAAGCAGACTTCACCGGACTGCCAGCCAAATGGCAGCCGATTAATGATTACGGAGCCAAGGTACAGGCGCATGTCATTGACAAATATTGAACAAGTGATGCCGGTCAAGCTGGCGCAGGCGCTGGCGAATCCGTTATTTCCGGCGCTGGATAGCGCGTTACGTTCGGGTCGTCATATCGGCCTGGATGAACTGGATAATCATGCCTTCCTGATGGATTTTCAGGAATATTTTGAAGAGTTTTACAGCCGCTATAACGTGGAATTGATCCGTGCGCCGGAAGGGTTCTTCTACCTTCGTCCGCGTTCAACGACGCTCATTCCCCGTTCGGTCCTGTCTGAATTGGACATGATGGTCGGTAAAATTCTTTGCTATCTCTATCTCAGCCCGGAACGTCTGGCAAACGAAGGGATTTTTACTCAGCAAGAGCTGTACGACGAGCTGCTAACGCTGGCGGATGAAGCCAAACTGCTGAAGCTGGTGAACAACCGTTCGACCGGTTCGGACGTTGATCGCCAGAAACTCCAGGAAAAAGTGCGTTCTTCACTTAACCGCCTGCGTCGTTTAGGCATGGTGTGGTTTATGGGTCACGACAGTAGCAAATTCCGCATTACGGAATCAGTCTTCCGCTTTGGCGCGGACGTGCGCAGCGGTGACGATCCGCGCGAAGCGCAGCGTCGCTTAATTCGTGATGGCGAAGCGATGCCGGTCGAGAACCGCCTGCAGCTCAACGATGAGCCCGAAGAGAATCAGCCGGACAGTGGAGAAGAAGAATAATGATTGAACGCGGTAAATTTCGCTCACTTACGCTGATTAACTGGAATGGTTTTTTTGCCCGTACGTTTGACCTTGATGAGCTGGTTACCACGCTGTCGGGCGGGAACGGGGCGGGTAAATCCACCACCATGGCGGCATTCGTTACAGCGCTTATCCCGGACTTAACCTTGCTGCATTTTCGTAATACCACCGAAGCCGGTGCAACCAGCGGCTCACGCGATAAAGGTCTGCACGGAAAGCTGAAAGCAGGTGTCTGTTACTCGATGCTCGACGTCCTCAACTCGCGTCATCAGCGCGTGGTCGTGGGTGTGCGTCTGCAACAGGTTGCGGGTCGTGATCGCAAAGTGGATATCAAACCGTTTGCCATTCAGGGGCTGCCGATGTCGGTACAGCCAACCCAACTGGTGACGGAAACGCTGAACGAACGCCAGGCGCGCGTACTGTCTCTACCTGAGCTGAAAGAGAAGCTTGATGAGATGGAAGGTGTGCAGTTTAAGCAGTTCAACTCAATAACCGATTATCATTCGCTGATGTTCGATCTGGGCATCATTGCCCGGCGTCTGCGCTCCGCGTCTGATCGTAGTAAATTCTACCGTCTGATTGAAGCCTCGCTGTACGGCGGGATCTCCAGCGCCATTACCCGTTCACTGCGTGACTACCTGCTGCCGGAAAACGGCGGCGTGCGTAAAGCGTTCCAGGATATGGAAGCCGCGCTGCGTGAAAACCGCATGACGCTGGAAGCGATTCGCGTCACCCAGTCAGATCGCGACCTGTTTAAGCATTTGATCAGCGAAGCGACTAACTATGTGGCGGCAGATTATATGCGCCACGCTAATGAACGTCGTATTCACCTCGACAAAGCGCTGGAATATCGGCGTGAACTGTATACCTCGCGCCAGCAGCTGGCCGCAGAGCAGTATAAGCATGTGGATATGGCGCGTGAACTGGGCGAGCATAACGGCGCGGAAGGCGATCTGGAAGCCGATTATCAGGCCGCGAGCGATCACCTGAATCTGGTGCAAACCGCACTGCGTCAGCAGGAAAAAATTGAACGCTACGAAGCGGATCTCGAAGAGTTGCAGATCCGTCTCGAAGAACAAAATGAAGTCGTGGCAGAAGCTGTCGATCGTCAGGATGAGAATGAAGCCCGTGCGGAAGCCGCCGAGCTGGAAGTGGATGAGCTGAAAAGCCAGCTTGCCGATTACCAGCAGGCGCTGGACGTCCAGCAAACGCGCGCCATCCAGTACACTCAGGCGATTCAGGCACTGAGCCGAGCCAAAGAGCTTTGCCACTTACCGGATCTGACCGCCGATAGCGCCGCTGAATGGCTGGAAACCTTCCAGGCCAAAGAGCAGGAAGCGACCGAGAAGTTGCTGACGCTGGAACAAAAAATGAGCGTGGCGCAAACTGCGCACAGCCAGTTCGAACAGGCTTACCAGCTGGTGGCGGCTATCAACGGTCCGCTGGCGCGTGGTGAAGCCTGGAGCGTGGCGCGTGAGCTGCTGCGCGAAGGCGTTGAACAGCGCCACCTGGCGGAACAGGTTCAGCCATTGCGCATGCGTTTGAGCGAGCTGGAACAGCGTCTGCGCGAACAGCAGGAAGCCGAGCGTCTGCTGGCTGAATTCTGCAAGCGTCAGGGTAAACAGTTCGATATCGATGAGCTGGAAGCGCTGCACCAGGAACTGGAAGCGCGTATCGCCGCCTTGTCGGACAGCGTCTCGTCTGCCAGCGAACAGCGTATGACGCTGCGTCAGGAGCAGGAGCAGCTGCAATCGCGTATCCAGCATCTGATGAAACGCGCGCCTGTCTGGCTGGCCGCGCAAAATAGCCTGAACCAGCTTAGCGAACAGTGTGGTGAAGAATTTACCTCCAGCCAGGATGTGACCGAGTATCTGCAACAATTGCTGGAGCGCGAGCGTGAAGCCATTGTTGAGCGGGATGAAGTCGGCGCGCGCAAAAATGCGGTTGATGAAGAGATTGAACGTTTAAGTCAGCCGGGCGGGGCGGAAGATCAGCGCCTCAATGCGCTGGCGGAACGCTTCGGCGGCGTGCTGCTGTCTGAAATCTATGACGATGTTAGCCTTGAAGATGCGCCGTACTTCTCTGCGCTGTACGGTCCTTCGCGCCATGCCATCGTGGTGCCGGATCTATCACTGATTACTGAGCAACTTGATGGGCTGACGGATTGCCCGGAAGACCTCTACTTCATCGAAGGGGATCCGCAGTCGTTTGATGACAGCGTCTTCAGCGTCGATGAACTTGAAAAAGCGGTAGTGGTGAAAACCGCCGAGCGTCAGTGGCGTTATTCCCGCTTCCCGACGGTGCCGATTTTTGGTCGTGCTGCGCGCGAAAGCCGTATCGAAACCCTGCATGCCGAGCGTGAAGGGCTGTCTGAACGTTTTGCAACGCTCTCCTTTGACGTCCAGAAAACCCAGCGTCTGCACCAGGCGTTTAGCCGCTTTATTGGCAGCCATCTGTCGGTGGCATTTGAAGCCGATCCGGAAGCGGAAATTCGCCAACTGAACAGCCGTCGCGTTGAACTCGAACGTGCGCTGACCAATCATGAAAATGATAATCAGCAAAGCCGTATGCAGTTTGAACAGGCGAAAGAGGGGGTTTCTGCTCTTAACCGCCTGCTGCCGCGTTTGAATTTGCTGGCAGATGACACGCTGGCCGATCGTGTGGACGAAATTCGTGAGCGTCTGGATGAAGCCCAGGAAGCGGCGCGTTTTGTGCAGCAGCACGGCAACCAGTTAGCCAAACTGGAACCGATGGTTTCGGTTCTGCAAAATGACCCGGAGCAGTTTGAACAGCTGAAAGAAGACTACGCGTATTCTCAGCAGATGCAGCGTGATGCGCGTCAGCAGGCTTTTGCGCTGACTGAAGTCGTACAGCGCCGGGCGCACTTTAGCTATTCCGACTCCGCCGAAATGCTCAGCGGTAACAGCGATCTGAATGAGAAACTGCGTGAGCGTCTGGAACAGGCGGAAGCTGAACGTACCCGCGCCCGTGAAGCGTTGCGCAGCCATGCCGCGCAGTTGAGCCAGTACAATCAGGTTATGGCCTCGCTGAAAAGTTCTTATGACACCAAGAAAGAGCTACTGAACGATTTACAACGTGAACTGCAGGATATCGGCGTTCGCGCAGACAGCGGCGCTGAAGAGCGTGCGCGTATTCGTCGTGATGAACTGCATGCGCAGCTCAGTAATAACCGCGCTCGTCGCAACCAACTGGAAAAAGCGCTAACCTTCTGCGAAGCGGAGATGGAAAACCTGACCCGCAAGCTGCGCAAGCTTGAGCGCGATTACCATGAAATGCGTGAGCAGGTAGTCACCGCCAAAGCCGGCTGGTGTGCGGTGATGCGGATGGTGAAAGATAACGGCGTGGAACGTCGTCTGCACCGTCGCGAGTTGGCCTATCTTTCCGGTGACGAACTGCGTTCGATGTCGGATAAGGCGCTCGGTGCGCTACGTCTGGCGGTTGCGGATAACGAACATCTGCGCGATGTGCTGCGCATGTCTGAAGATCCAAAACGTCCAGAACGTAAAATTCAGTTCTTTGTTGCGGTTTACCAGCATCTGCGTGAACGTATTCGCCAGGATATTATCCGTACCGACGATCCGGTTGAAGCCATCGAGCAGATGGAGATTGAATTGAGCCGTCTGACGGAAGAGTTAACCTCCCGTGAACAGAAGCTGGCCATCAGCTCTCGCAGCGTGGCAAATATTATTCGTAAGACGATTCAGCGCGAACAGAACCGTATTCGTATGTTGAACCAGGGTCTGCAAAGCGTGTCGTTTGGCCAGGTAAACAGCGTTCGTCTGAACGTCAACGTACGCGAGACGCATGCCACCTTGCTGGACGTACTCTCCGAGCAGCATGAGCAGCACCAGGATCTGTTTAACAGCAATCGTCTGACCTTCTCTGAAGCGCTGGCGAAGCTGTATCAGCGTCTGAATCCGCAGATTGACATGGGACAGCGTACGCCGCAAACCATTGGTGAAGAACTGCTCGACTACCGCAACTACCTGGAAATGGAAGTTGAGGTTAACCGTGGTTCTGACGGTTGGCTGCGTGCCGAATCGGGCGCCCTGTCCACAGGGGAAGCGATCGGTACCGGGATGTCAATCCTCGTGATGGTTGTTCAAAGCTGGGAAGATGAAGGGCGTAGACTGCGTGGGAAAGATATCTCGCCATGCCGCCTGTTGTTCCTTGATGAAGCCGCACGACTTGATGCCCGCTCCATCGCAACCCTGTTTGAACTGTGCGAGCGTTTGCAGATGCAGCTGATTATTGCTGCGCCGGAAAATATCAGCCCGGAGAAAGGCACAACCTACAAACTGGTGCGTAAAGTCTTCCAGAACACCGAACACGTTCATGTGGTGGGTCTGCGTGGTTTTGCCCCTCAGTTACCTGAGCCCTTACCTGGGATAGAAGATGCCTCTTCGCAGGCAAGCTAAGTAAAAAGGCGGCGCTAAAGCCGCCTTTTTCTTTTCCGATATGCACATGATACCTGGTGTAATTTCTTTAGACTTCTTTACATTAGGTTAGGCAAAAATGATTTGATGTTTATATACTGAAGGTAAGCCTAACGCGTCACCGGGCTTGCTCGTCATACTTCAGAATGTATTGGCGTTTTACAGGCCCGCTCCCTTGAGAGTAATGGGGAATACAGGCGGTCTGGCTACTCAAAGTATGATAAAGAAAACAGGGGGCAAGGGATGTTGCTTAATAAAATGTGTGGTCGTCGGCTGTCGGCAATCAGTTTGTGCCTGGCCGTAACATTCGCTCCACTGTTCAACGCGCAGGCTGATGAGCCTGAAATGATTCCTGGCGACAGCTCTGCGGCCGTCAGCGAACAGCCTACAGCGTTATCGCAACCGCAGGTACAATCTTACGCGACAGGTGTGATGGCGGGAATTCAGTCTCTGCCCAATGGCACATCTGTGGACAAAGCCCGCGCTGAATTGCAATCTCAGCTACCAGCAGGCTATACGCCGGTTTATATGAGCCAGCTGGAATTACTGTATGCCGCACGCGAAATGAAACCGATGTGGGAAAATCGTGATGCGGTAAAAGCCTTTCAACAACAGTTAGCCGAGGTGGCGATTGCCGGGTTTCA
The DNA here is from genome assembly GCF_003818115.1 of Citrobacter youngae. GTDB lineage: Bacteria > Pseudomonadota > Gammaproteobacteria > Enterobacterales > Enterobacteriaceae > Citrobacter > Citrobacter youngae. Next base: position 42,992 of record NZ_RPOI01000016.1, read on the forward strand.
GCCGCAGTTTAACGCCTGGGTTGCGTTACTAACTGACCCGGCAGTCACAGGCCTGGCACGTGATACTGTGCTTTCTGATGCGATGATGGGCTATCTGCACTTTATTGCCAATATCCCCGTCAAAGGTAGCCGCTGGCTCTACAGCGATAAGCCTTATGCACTGGCAACGCCACCGCTCTCCGTTGTTAACCAATGGCAGGTAGCGCTGGACAACGGTCAGCTAACTTCATTTATCACCAGCCTTACACCTCAGCATCCACAGTATGCTGCGATGCATGAGTCGTTGCTGAAGCTGGTGGGGGATTCGCGACCCTGGCCACGGTTAACCAGCACCACGACGTTGCGTCCCGGTGAATGGAGTAATGATATCCCGGCGCTGCGCGAAATTCTGCGTCGTACCGGAATGCTGAACGCCGGTGTCAGCACTTCTGCCAAAGAAGGGCGTAGCGCCTACGATCGCGAACTTGTTGACGCGGTGAAACGTTTTCAGACATGGCAGGGGCTGGGGGCCGATGGCACGATTGGCCCTGCGACGCGTGACTGGCTGAACGTGACGCCTGCTCAACGCGCGGGCGTACTGGCGTTAAATATTCAGCGTTTGCGCCTGCTGCCGAGCGATCTGTCTACCGGCATCATGGTAAACATCCCAGCCTACTCGCTGGTTTATTATCAGAACGGAAATCAGGTGCTGGCTTCCCGTGTTATTGTCGGACGTCCCGATCGTAAAACGCCGATGATGAGCAGCGCGTTGAATAATGTGGTTGTAAATCCACCGTGGAACGTGCCGCCGACGCTGGCCCGAAAAGATATTCTGCCTAAATTGTGGAACGATCCGGGGTACCTTGAGCGTCACGGGTATACTGTAATGCGCGGCTGGAACAGCAAAGAGACGATAGATCCGTGGCAGGTTGACTGGGCTACAATCACCGCCTCAAATCTGCCGTTCCGCTTCCAGCAGGCACCGGGCGCGCGTAATTCGCTGGGTCGCTATAAATTCAATATGCCGAGTTCGGACGCCATTTATCTGCACGATACGCCAAACCATAATTTGTTCCAGAAGGATACTCGGGCGCTAAGTTCTGGCTGTGTGCGCGTGAATAAGGCCTCGGAACTGGCGAATATGCTGCTGCAGGATGCTGGCTGGAATGATACGCGCATCTCGGATGCCCTGAAGCAAGGGGATACGCGGTATGTAAATATCCGCCAGAATATTCCGGTCAACCTGTACTATCTGACTGCCTTTGTGGGAAGCGATGGACGTACGCAGTATCGAACAGATATTTACAATTACGATCAGACAGCGCGATCCAGCGCACAAATCATGTCGAAAGCTGAGCAATTAATCAGATAAATGAAGCAGTTCGAGGAAAATGATTGTCGTAAGTTATGACGAAAACGGGGCAGGATGGCTGCAAGCCCCGTATTTCCTGGGTTTGGGAGCCTTGACGTGGACTACTTAGCCAGATAAGGTTTCCCGCGTGCGCTAGAGCATACATACGATAACATTGACCTGTAGACCTTAATACCATGGACAAATTTGACGCTAATCGCCGCAAACTGCTGGCGCTTGGTGGCATTGCCCTCGGCGCTGCCATCCTGCCTACGCCTGCGTTTGCTACACTCTCCACCCCACGTCCGCGTATATTGACTCTGAATAACCTGCATACCGGTGAGTCAATAAAAGCAGAGTTTTTTGATGGCAGGGGCTATATTCAGGACGAATTAGCAAAACTTAATCACTTTTTCCGTGACTTTCGGGCGAATAAAGTGAAATCCATCGACCCGGGATTGTTTGATCAACTCTTCCGTCTGCAGGGATTGCTGGGTACGCGTAAACCCGTACAACTGATCTCCGGCTATCGTTCCATCGATACCAATAACGAACTCCGTGCACGTAGTCGTGGTGTGGCAAAGAAAAGCTACCACACGAAAGGCCAGGCCATGGATTTCCACATTGAAGGCATCGCATTAAGCAATATTCGCAAAGCTGCGTTATCTATGCGCGCAGGTGGTGTAGGATACTACCCCAGCAGTAACTTTGTGCATATCGACACCGGGCCTGCACGGCACTGGTGATCCGTAAGCTTAATGAAACAGGAGCTGTATGAACTATCGTATTATTCCGGTCACTGCATTCGCCCAGAACTGCTCGCTAATCTGGTGTGAGCAGACGCGTCTGGCCGCACTGGTCGATCCCGGCGGTGATGCCGAGAAAATCAAACAGGAAGTCGATGCCAGCGGTCTGACGCTCATGCAGATCCTGCTTACCCATGGACATCTTGACCATGTAGGGGCAGCGGCTGAACTGGCACAGCATTATGGTGTTCCGGTTATTGGTCCGGAAAAAGAAGATGAGTTCTGGTTACAGGGGCTCCCTGCTCAGAGCCGCATGTTTGGCCTGGGCGATTGTGAGCCGCTGACGCCCGATCGCTGGCTAAACGAAGGCGATCGGATTAGCGTCGGCAACGTAATCTTACAGGTGCTGCATTGCCCGGGTCACACGCCAGGGCATGTTGTCTTCTTTGATGAACAATCAAAGTTACTGATTTCAGGCGACGTGATTTTCAAAGGTGGCGTAGGGCGCAGTGATTTCCCGCGTGGGGATCACAGCCAATTGATTGATTCGATTAAACGTAAACTCTTGCCATTGGGTGATGACGTGACGTTTATCCCGGGTCACGGCCCACTTTCTACGCTGGGTAACGAACGGCTACATAACCCGTTCCTGCAGGATGAAATGCCAGTCTGGTAACACCGCAGATAAATAAAAAGGCCGCGATTGCGGCCTTTTTATGCGCAATAAATTACAGCACTGCGACAATCGCTTCGCACAGCGGTGCCATGTTATCTGGCGTCATTCCTGCGACGTTTACACGTCCGGAAGCGACGGCATAGACACCAAACTCTTCACGCAGACGCAGAACCTGTTCTTTTGTCAGGCCGCTGAAAGAGAACATACCGTTCTGTTTGATGATAAAGCTGAAGTCGCGGTTTGCACCTTTCTCCTGCAGCGTATTGACAAACAGTAAACGCATGCGCTGAATACGTTGGCGCATGTCAGTCAGTTCCTGTTCCCAGATGGCACGCAGCGCATCGTTGCTCAGAATTGTGGCGACTACGGATGCACCGTGGGCTGGCGGGTTGGAGTAGTTCGCACGAATTACCGATTTCATCTGGCTAAAGGCACGGTCAACGGTTTCAGCATCAGCTGCAACCAGTGTACAGGCACCTACGCGCTCATTGTACAGACCAAAGTTTTTGGAATAGGAGCTGGCGACAATCAGCTCTTTATGCAGCGCGGCGAATGCACGCAGACCCTCTGCATCTTCTTCCAGACCACGCGCAAAGCCCTGGTAGGCGAAGTCGAACAGTGGTAACCAACCTTTTTCGACTGACAGCTGAGCCAGCGTTTGCCACTGCTCCAGCGTCGGATCGATACCGGTCGGATTGTGGCAGCATCCGTGGAATAATACGACGTCGCCAGCTTGTGCTTCAGCCAGGCTTGCCAGCAACGCATCAAAGCCCAGTGAATGGTTTGCAGCATCGTAATAGTTATATTCACGCACTTCCAGACCAGCAGAATTAAATACGCTCTTATGGTTCGGCCAGCTTGGGTTGCTGACCCACACGCGTTTTGCGCTGGTGTTTTTTGCCAGGAAATCAGCGGCCACACGCAGGGCGCCCGTACCACCAGGGGTCTGTGCGGTACGCGCGCGTTTTTCATTAATCAGAGCACTTTCTTTACCAAACAGTAATTCCTGAGTGCAGCGACCAAACTCTGGAATACCGTCAATGCCAAGATAGTTTTTGGTGGTTTCATTTTCCAGGATATATTGCTCGGCTTTTTTAACGCTGGTCAGTACCGGCGTTTTGCCTGTCTCATCTTTATATACACCGATTCCGAGGTTGATTTTCCCCGGGCGGTCATCGGCACGAAACAAATCAGCCAGGCCCAAAATGGGGTCGGCAGGAGCGGCGGTAATGTTCTCAAACATGACGAGGTTCCATTGTGGTTACAGAAGGGAAGTCCGCTATCAGGTTAACGGTAGATTTACAAAATGCCAACCGTTAGTGACGAAAAGCAGGGGTGTTTTTTGAAGACGCAAGAATCCGCTGGCGGATATAAAAAAACAGGACCGAAGTCCTGTTTTTTAGGCATTTAGCAAAGAGGTCTGCTATTAGAACTGGTAAACGATACCCACTGCAACGGTGTCGTCAGAGCCTACGCCCAGTTTGTTGTCAGAATCGATCTGGTTGATGATGTAATCAACATAGGTGGACATGTTTTTGTTGAAGTAGTAAGTCGCGCCCACTTCGAAGTAGTTCACCAGATCTACGTCACCGATACCTTCGATATCCTTACCTTTAGATTTGGTATAGGCGAGGGACGGACGCAGGCCGAAGTCGAATTGGTACTGAGCAACTAACAGTACGTCTTCAGTTTTGTTCGCATAACCGTTAGAAATGCGGGTTGCGTTGCGGGTTTCGCTGTAGTTCGCTGCCAGGTAGATGTTGTTAGCATCGTATTTCACGCCGGTAGCCCACTGCTCAGCTTTGTCGCCATGGCCGCGCAGAAGCGGGTTTTGCTGGGCATCGGTACGGTCAGCCGCGCCGTATGCACCGACGATACCGAAGCCTTCGAATTCGTAGCTTACAGAGCCGCCAACGCCGTCACCATTAGAGCGACGAACGTCATCACGCTCGTTTTTACCCAGGTACTGAACAGCGAAGTTCAGGCCTTCAACCAGACCGAAGAAGTTGGAGTTACGGTAAGTCGCGAGGCCACCGTTACGCTGAGAGAAGAACTGGTCGGAAGCCGCAGTATCGCCACCGAATTCTGGCAGCATATCGGTGTAACCCAGTGCATCGTATACGACGCCGTAGTTACGACCGTAATCGAAGGAACCTGCGTCACCGAATTTCAGACCAGCAAACGCCAGACGGGTTTTGTTCCCATTCTGAGAGTCGTCACCGCCTTCGGAGTTATTGCCGCTGAACTGGTATTCCCACTGGCCGTAACCGGTCAGTTGGTCGTTAATCTGAGTTTCCCCTTTGAAACCAAGACGGGCGTAAGTTTGATCGCCATTAGGTGCGTAGGCGTTGTCACCGTTGTGCTTGGAAAAATAGTGCAGACCTACCGCTTTACCGTAGATGTCTACTTTATTGCCATCTTTGTTATAAACTTCTGCAGCGTTAGCTGCCCCGGCTACCAGCAGAGCAGGGATAACCACTGCAAGAATATTGCGCTTCATCATTATTTATTACCCTCATCGGTTTTTATATGACACCTGCCACTGCCGCCAATAAATTCCGTCAATAAAAATTTACGGAACTATTGATGAGAGTTTGGTGTCTTTATGTGTCTGCAGGCATCTTTCCATTCAAACTACCGTTTCGCTACTCTCAAAGTGCTACAAATATAAAGATTTAGTTTCAAAAAGAAAAAATGTGTAACAAAATGTTATTTTTATGCAACTTTGTGAACGACTTCAAATTTCAGGTGTCCCTGCGATTGAATTTTGCTCAGTTTTATCTATTTATATGATTTTCTTATACTTAATTTTGCTAACGACATTTTTATCTAGCCCCGCAAAAAAGAACCATTTTTACAAATGCATATTTTGGCCGTCCAGAATGCCGTGCGAATGGGTAATAAATGCCTATTTGATCATGAAGTGCTAATCCACAATAAAAATAGTGATTATTTTTTTGTTCTCAAATGTTGCAGTGAAACATTGCGTAACAGGAAGGGGGAATTTACGGGTTGAGTTTAGTGCGGGATGAGAGTCCATCTAAGGCGACAAATACAGCAATGCGCTGAGCGAAAAAAGGCCAGCAATGCTGGCCTTTATGATTAAAGCGACAACGTTAGAAGCTGGCGTTACGCGGTGTACGCGGGAACGGAATAACATCGCGGACGTTCTGTACGCCGGTGACATAAGCGATCAGACGCTCAAAGCCCAAACCAAAACCGGAATGCGGAACGGTACCGTAGCGACGCAGATCGCGATACCACCAGTAATCTTCTTTGTTCAGACCCATCTCCAGCATACGGGCATCCAGCACGTCCAGACGCTCTTCACGCTGAGAACCACCGATGATTTCACCGATTCCCGGTGCCAGCACGTCCATTGCCGCCACGGTTTTACCGTCGTCGTTAAGGCGCATATAAAACGCCTTAATATCTTTCGGATAGTTTTTAACAACCACCGGCGCTTTAAAGTGTTCTTCGGCAAGATAGCGTTCATGCTCAGAAGACAGATCAACACCCCAGTAAACCGGGTTTTCAAACTGTTTGCCGCATTTTTCCAGGATGCTTACCGCATCGGTGTAATCCACCTGCGCGAAGTCAGCATCAATAAAACGTTCCAGGCGTGATACCGCGTCTTTGTCGACACGTTCGGCGAAGAACTTCATATCATCCGCACGTTCTTCCAGTACGGCTTTGAACGCGTATTTCAGCATTGCTTCAGCCAGACCTGCAACATCGTTCAGATCGGCAAAAGCGACTTCCGGCTCAAGCATCCAAAACTCTGCGAGGTGACGGCTGGTGTTGGAGTTTTCCGCACGGAAAGTCGGTCCAAAGGTATAAATTTTGGACAGGGCGCAGGCGTAAGTTTCACCGTTCAACTGACCGGAAACGGTCAGGAACGCTTCCTTACCAAAGAAGTCTTTATCGAAATCGACTTTACCCTGATCGTTACGCGGCAGGTTTTCCAGATCCAGCGTAGAAACACGGAACATTTCACCCGCACCTTCCGTATCGGAAGCGGTGATCAGCGGAGTAGATACCCAAAAGAAACCCTGCTCATGGAAGAAGCGATGCAGCGCTTGCGCCAGCGTATGACGTACGCGCGCTACCGCACCAATCATATTGGTGCGCGGACGCATATGCGCCACTTCACGCAGATACTCAATGCTGTGACGCTTAGCCGCCATTGGGTAGGTATCAGGATCTTCAACCCAGCCCGCGACTTCAACTTCAGTGGCCTGAATTTCAAAGCTCTGTCCTTGTCCAGGTGATGCAACGACTTTACCCGTTACGATAACTGAACAACCCGTCGTCAGGCGCAGTACGTCCTGATTGTAATTGGGCAGAGAATTATTGATGACGGCCTGTACAGGATCAAAGCAGGAACCGTCATAAACGGCGAGGAAGGAGATGCCAGCTTTTGAATCTCGGCGGGTACGCACCCATCCGCGCACGGTGACTTCGCTGTCAACGGCTACGCGGCCCTGGAGTACGTCGGCTACAGGCACAACGCTCATAATATTCTCTCTGTTAATAGTCGGATATATAAACACATGTCCACCCATAATGGGGGGGATACCTATGTTACCTGGCATCTGCAATCAGACAAGCAGAATTCGTAGCTGGAGTGAAAGATTTCGGAAATAAACGTGAAAAGGGAGCCAAAGTGGCTCCCTGGAAGGACTAGCTGGCTTTTTTAATATGCGGGAGATCGAAGGCTTTGCGCAGCGCGCGCACAAACGCTTTATCATGGCAGATGGTTTTACCCGGGCTGTCAGATAACTTCGCCACCGGTTTGCCGTTACATTCGACCAGCTTGATAACGATATTCAGCGGCTTAACCTGGGGGATGTTACACGTCAGGCGTGTCCCGATACCAAAGCTCAACTGCACGCGAGAAGAGAAGTGGCGGTAGAGTTCAATCGCTTTATTCAGATCGAGGTTATCGGAGAACACCAGCGTTTTGCTTTGCGGGTCAATGCCCAGTTTTTCATAATGGGCGATGGCTTTCTCACCCCATTCCACCGGATCGCCAGAGTCGTGGCGCAAACCCTGGTAGCGGGTCGCAAACTCAACGCCAAAGTCGCGCAAAAACGCGTCCATGGTGATGCAATCGGTCAGGGCGATGCCGAGCTGGTCGGGATATTCGTTCAGCCAGGCGGCCAGGGCAACGCGCTGGCTGGTGGCAAGCTCAGGGCTGATTTGCTGGTGTGCCTGGAACCATTCATGCGCCTGGGTTCCCATCGGCGTTAATGACAAACGACGGGCAAGATCGTAGTTGCTGGTGCCAACAAACCACGGCTCTTGCTGCAGGCGTTTAACGATAGCCTGCTGGACTTCACGTGAAAAACGACGACGCGTACCGAAATCCATCAGATGGAAGCGGGACATATCGACATCTTTCGTTAAAGCAGAGAATTCTGCTAATTTGTTTTCCAGCTCAGCCAGCGCCTGTGGGACGCCTGATTCGGGCGAGCGATAACGGTGTACCAGCTCGCTTATCACCGCTAACAGCGGAACTTCCCACATGATCACTTCGCGCCATGGCCCGGTTAAGCGAATGTTCAACTTACCGTTGTCATTGGTGACGCAAACCTGTTCCGGGTTATAGCGGAAATCACGTAACCAGGTGAGGTAATCAGCTTTGAAGAAAGGCAGGCCGGAGAGCCACTGGTACTCGTCCTCCTGCAGTCGCAGGTGCTGCATAGCATTCACCTGTTCGCGAATAGAATCGGCATAAATACCGAGCAGGTCATCGCCACGGCAACGAAATTCAGCCGCTACTTGTACATCATAGTAGTGGTGAAAAACGGCTTGCTGCATATGCAACTTATAAGCGTCTGTATCCAGCAGCGAGTGCAGAACAGGAGAAGCGAATTGTGTCATAGGTGCGCAGTAGCATCCTCTCACGGGAGCGTTTAGTACAATAAACAACTAAGAAAACCGCTGGAGTATACCCTGTTTAGCGATTTATTGAACCCCGATCACACCATAAGCTGTCTTTCTGGTCGAGGGCAATTCGTGCCGCGTGTTATAAAAATGTAGCAAAAAGGGCGTTTGTGCCTGAAAAGATGAACATTCTGCGTAGCGTGATTTACGCAACAGGAATAGACTGAAGCCGAGACTCTACCAAAGATGCTAAAGGTTTTTTTATGACACAACAGCCACAAGCCAAATACCGCCACGACTACCGTGCGCCGGATTACCAGATTACTGATATTGACTTGACCTTTGACCTGGATGCTGAAAAAACCGTGGTCACCGCAGTGAGCCAGGCTGTCCGTCATGGTGCATCCGATGCGCCCCTGCGCCTGAATGGCGAAGATCTGACCCTGGTGTCAATCCACGTGAATGATGAACCGTGGACAGCATATAAAGAAGAAGAGGGCGCTCTGGTCATCAATCAACTGCCGGAACGTTTTACGCTGCGTATCGTGAATGAAATTAGCCCAGCGGCGAATACCGCGCTGGAAGGACTGTACAAGTCAGGTGACGCGCTGTGTACCCAGTGCGAAGCGGAAGGCTTTCGCCATATTACCTGGTATCTCGACAGGCCGGACGTGCTGGCGCGTTTTACGACCAAAATTATTGCCGATAAAACCAGATATCCATTCCTGCTTTCCAACGGTAACCGTGTTGCGCAGGGCGAACTGGAAAACGGTCGCCACTGGGTGCAGTGGCAGGATCCATTCCCGAAACCGTGCTATTTGTTTGCGCTGGTAGCAGGTGATTTCGACGTGCTGCGCGACACCTTTACCACCCGCTCCGGGCGTGAGGTGGCGCTGGAACTGTATGTCGATCGTGGGAACCTGGACCGCGCGCCGTGGGCGATGACCTCGCTGAAAAACTCCATGAAATGGGATGAAGAGCGCTTTGGCCTCGAATATGATCTCGACATCTATATGATTGTCGCCGTGGATTTTTTCAACATGGGCGCGATGGAGAATAAAGGTCTGAACATCTTTAACTCCAAATACGTGCTGGCGCGTACCGATACCGCCACCGACAAAGATTACCTCGATATTGAGCGCGTCATCGGTCACGAATATTTCCACAACTGGACCGGTAACCGTGTCACCTGCCGCGACTGGTTCCAGCTTAGCCTGAAAGAGGGGTTAACCGTGTTCCGCGATCAGGAATTCAGTTCCGATCTTGGCTCACGTGCGGTAAACCGTATCAGCAATGTGCGTACCATGCGCGGCCTGCAGTTTGCTGAGGACGCCAGCCCGATGGCGCATCCTATCCGTCCGGATATGGTCATCGAAATGAACAACTTCTATACCCTGACCGTATATGAGAAGGGTGCGGAAGTGATTCGTATGATCCACACCCTGCTGGGTGAGGCTAACTTCCAGAAAGGGATGCAGCTGTACTTTGAGCGTCACGATGGTAGCGCTGCAACCTGTGATGATTTCGTGCAGGCGATGGAAGATGCCTCCAACGTCGATCTCTCCCATTTCCGCCGCTGGTACAGCCAGTCCGGTACGCCGATTCTGACCGTGCGAGATGACTACAATCCAGCAACGGAACAGTACACGCTGACTATCAGCCAGCGTACGCCAGCCACGCCGGATCAGGCTGAAAAGCAGCCCTTGCATATTCCTTTTGCCCTTGAGTTGTATGACAACGAAGGGAAAGTGATCCCGCTACAAAAAGGCGGGCACCCGGTGAATTCCGTACTCAACGTCACCCAGGCAGAGCAGACGTTTGTCTTTGATAACGTCTACTTCCAGCCGGTTCCGGCGCTGCTGTGCGAATTCTCCGCGCCGGTGAAACTGGAATATAAATGGAGCGATCAGCAACTGACCTTCCTGATGCGCCATGCGCGTAACGATTTCTCTCGTTGGGATGCGGCCCAAAGCCTGCTGGCGACCTATATTAAGCTCAACGTTGCCCGTCATCAGCAGGGACAACCGCTGTCGCTGCCGGTACACGTGGCCGATGCATTCCGCGCAATTTTGCTCGATGAGAAAATCGATCCGGCACTGGCGGCAGAGATCCTGACGCTGCCTTCAGTAAATGAAATTGCCGAACTGTTCGACATCATCGATCCGGTGGCGATCGCCGAGGTACGCGAAGCGTTAACCCGCACGCTGGCGGCCGAGCTGGCGGATGAATTCCTCGCCATCTATAACGCTAATCATCTTGATGAGTATCGCGTAGAGCATGGCGATATTGGCAAACGTACGCTGCGCAATGCCTGCCTGCGCTTCCTGGCCTTTGGCGAAATCCATCTGGCTGACACGCTGGTAAGCAAGCAGTACCGTGAAGCGAATAACATGACCGATGCGCTGGCGGCGCTGTCTGCGGCGGTCGCAGCACAGTTGCCGTGTCGTGACGCGCTGATGCAGGAATACGACGACAAATGGCATCACGACGGTCTGGTGATGGATAAATGGTTTATCCTGCAGTCCACCAGCCCGGCGAGAAATGTGCTGGAAACGGTACGCGGCCTGCTGAAGCATCGTTCCTTTAGTATGAGTAACCCGAACCGAATCCGTTCGCTGATTGGTGCCTTTGCGGGGAGCAACCCGGCGGCATTCCATGCGGAAGATGGTAGCGGTTATCAGTTCCTGGTGGACATGCTGACTGAGCTCAACAGCCGTAATCCGCAGGTGGCGTCACGTCTGATTGAGCCGTTGATTCGTTTAAAACGCTATGATGCAAAACGTCAGGCGAAGATGCGTGCGGCGCTGGAACAGCTGAAAGGTCTGGAGAATCTGTCGGGCGATCTGTTCGAAAAGATCTCTAAAGCGTTAGCCTGATAATATTGCCGGATGGGTCCGGCCTACCATTCACGCGTAGGCCGGATAAGCGGTAGCGCCATCCGGCATTTTTAACCTTGCTTGCGTAGCTGAACTTCATTTTCGCCACGCTGCATCACCCGATTCAACACCTCGGCTTCCAGTTCTGCCAGACGCACCGATCCAATCCGGCGTGGTCGCGCAATATCCACCGTTAAATCCAGTCCGATTTTTCCATCCTCAATCAGCAAAACGCGATCGGCCATTGCCACAGCTTCACTCACGTCATGGGTGACCAGCAGTACGGTAAAGCCGTGCTCTTGCCACAAAGAGACAATCAGCTCCTGCATTTCAAGGCGGGTTAAGGCATCCAGCGCGCCGAGGGGTTCATCCAGCAGAAGCAGACCGGGGCGATGAATTAATGCCCGCGCCAGAGCCACGCGCTGTTTTTGTCCGCCAGAAAGCGCTGCGGGCCACTCCTGAGCACGATTCTCCAGCCCAACTGCGGCCAGCGCATCTCGGGCTGCATTGCGCCACTGACCTTTCAGACCCAGACCCACGTTATCGATAACCGTCTTCCATGGCAGCAGACGCGCATCCTGAAACATCATTCGCGTATCATCCTGAATCTCTGCCAGCGGGGTGGTTCCGGCGAGTAATGCGCCAGAGGTGGGCGACTCCAGCCCAGCCAGCAGGCGCAGCAACGTACTTTTACCTCCGCCACTGCGGCCTACCACGGCAACGAACTGTCCGGCCGGAATATGCAAATCTAACTGATTGAGCACCGTATTGGCGGCGTATTGTTTCGTTACGGCACTTAGCAAAAGCGGTGTGCCCTGGTTCAGGCGAGCGGTGTTCATATGGTAGCCTCCTTCACATGGTAAGCCGGGTTCCAGCGCAGCCAGATTCGCTCCAGCAGTTGGGCACTGACATCGGCTAGCTTGCCGAGCAGGGCGTAGAGAATAATGGCCACCACGACCACATCGGTTTGCAGAAATTCGCGGGCGTTCATCGCCAGGTAGCCAATACCGGCATTGGCTGAAATGGTTTCTGCGACGATAAGCGTCAGCCACATCAGCCCGAGAGCGAAACGCACCCCAACCATAATCGAGGGCAGGGCGCCGGGGAGGATCACATGAATAAACAGTGAAAAACCAGACAACCCATAGCTGCGCGCCATTTCAACCAGCCCGCGGTCGATATTGCGTATCCCGTGCCAGGTGTTGATGTAAATCGGGAACAGCGTGCCCAGGGCGACGAGAAAGATCCTGGCGGATTCATCAATACCGAACCACAAAATCACCAGCGGGATCAGCGCCAGATGCGGTACGTTACGCAGCATCTGCACCGAGGTATCCAGCAGGCGTTCTCCCCAACGCGAAAGACCGCTGATCAGTCCCAGCGTCAGGCCAATCGATCCACCGATAGAGAATCCGATCAGCGCGCGCCAGGCGCTGATCGCCAGATGCTGCCAAAGTTCGCCGCTGGCGGAAAGCGTCCAGAAAGCTTCGACCACGCCCTCCGGTGAGGGCAGGATGCGGTTGGACAGCCAGCCCATTGATGATGCGAGCTGCCAGAGCGCCACCAGACCTACCGGTAAAAACCAGGGCGCGAGGCGCAATAACCATCTGTTTTTCGTCGTTGCCATTAGTCGCTCCTTAGCTTTGTGCGACTTTACGCGGGATGAATTCGTTCGCAACCGCTTCGCCTTGCTGTTGCAGGCGCCGCGGTTGCGGAATTTCTGGTATCGCGACATCCAGATGCGGGAACAGCAGCTCACCAACCCTGTATGCCTCTTCCAGATGCGGATACCCGGACAGCACAAAGCTGTCGATTCCCAGCGCGGCATACTCGTTAATACGCGCTGCGACCGTAGGACCATCCCCAACCAGTGCGGTCCCTGCGCCACCGCGCACCAGTCCTACCCCTGCCCACAGGTTCGGGCTAATTTCCAGTTTGTCGCGTTTACCGTTGTGCAGTGCCGCCATTCGCTGCTGACCAACTGAATCCGTTCTTGAGAAGGCGGCCTGGGCTTTGGCGATGGTGTCGTCATCCAGATGGGCTATCAGACGATCCGCTGCCTGCCATGCCTCGCGCGTTGTCTCCCGTACGATCACATGCAGACGAATACCGAAGCGGATCTTACGCCCGCGCGCCGCCGCTTTAGCCCGCACCTGTTCAATCTTCTGTTTCACCTGTTCGGGCGGTTCGCCCCAGGTCAGGTAGAGATCAACCTGTTCGGCGGCCAGATCTTGTGCGACGTCAGACGAGCCGCCGAAATAGAGTGGAGGATGTGGCTGCTGGATCGGCGGGAAGAACAGTTTTGCCCCGCGAACATGAATATGTTTGCCGTTGAAATCAACGGTTTCACCTTGCAGTAAGCGTCGCCAGACCTGAGTAAATTCGCCAGAGGCTTCATAGCGCGCGGTGTGATCGAGGAACACGCCGTCGCCTGCCAGCTCCTGCGGATCGCTGCCGGTCACCAGGTTAAATAGCGCCCGACCATTAGAAAGCCTGTCGAGCGTTGCAGCCTGACGTGCCGCAACCGTCGGCGAGGTGACGCTTGGGCGTAGCGCGACCAAAAATTTTAACCGCTGGGTGACCGGGATCATCGAGGCGGCGACCAGCCAGGCATCTTCGCAGGAGCGACCGGTGGGGATCAGCACGCCGGTAAACCCCAGACGGTCGGCCGTTTGCGCAATTTGTTGCAGATATCCGTGATCGACCGGGCGCGAACCTTCTTCCGTTCCAAGATAATGACCGTCACCGTGGGTGGGTAAAAACCAGAACATGTTCAGACTCATAATTTTTCTCCTGCCTGCTGAGTGGGTTGCCAGATACGCTGGCGAATATCGATTTTTTTCGGCACCAGACGGTTGTCATAAAACAGATCCGCGGTTTGTTGCTGTAGCGCAGCAACAGAGTCGCTGACGGGCGTAATGGTGGTTGGCGGGCGGTGATCCAGATAAGAGGCAATTACCGGCTCAGGCAGGCCCATGGTTTTAGCCAGCAGGGCAATGCTTTGCTGCCGCTGGCTGAGGGTTAACGCATCGGCCTGGCTAAAGGTATTCAGTACGCCAAGAATAAAAGCGCCATTTTTTTCGGCATAAGGACGTGCGGCGAGATAAAACGAACCGGTTTGCTTGAGGTCTGAGCCGTCTTTCAGCACGCGTACATCACCTTGCAATAACGCGGCGGAATAGTAGGGATCCCAGATAGCCCATGCATCAACGTTTCCTTGCTGGAAGGCCGCTCGCGCATCGGCTGGCGTCAGATAAGTCGGTTGAATATCGGTAAATTTCAGCCCAGCCTGTTGCAGTGCACGGAGCAGTAAATTGTGGGCGCTGGAACCTTTCTGGAAAGCGACTTTATGTCCTTTAAGCTGCGCGACGTTCTGGATCGGGCTATTTTTCGGCACCAGAATCACTTCAGCTTTCGGTTTGGGGGGCTCAACGCCCACGTAAACTAGATCGGCCCCCGCGGCCTGGGCGAAAATGGGTGGAATGTCACCCGTACTGCCGAGATCGATACTGCCGATATTGAGCGCTTCCAGCATTTGTGGCCCGGCAGGGAACTCAACCCACGAGATTTTGGTTTGCGGGTAGCGTTTCTCCAACAATTGATGGCTTTTGGCCAACACCATGCTGACGCTCCCTTTCTGATAACCAATGCGTAGAGCATCGGGCGCAGGTTCTGCGGCGTGCGCCAGCGTTGACAGTGACAGCAGCCCAGCCAGTGTGAACCACGACGTGTGACGTTTGAGCAGATTAAGCATGGGCGGCACCTCGCAGGGCATTCAGTTGAGGGAGTTGGATATCGCGACGATGCAATGCCAGCCAGAAGGTGTCGAGCGCACTATCCATGCGCTGCTGCAGGTTGGGCGTAAACTGCGGTTTATGCTGATAATCGATGACCTGCGAATCATCGGCAAATACGCCGTGCAGGATCTCCTGGGCTTTTAACGCACTCAGTACCGGTTTCAGCGCGTAATCGACGGCCAGTAAATGCGCCACGCTGCCGCCGGTCGCCAGCGGCAACACCACTTTTCCTTCCAGCGCCCGCTCGGGGAGCAGATCGAGCAGCGTTTTCAGTGCGCCAGAGTAAGCGGCTTTGTAGACTGGTGTTGCGACAATCAGCCCGTCTGCATCCTGCAATTGTTCGATAAATGTGTTCAGCGCCGGACTGTCGAAACGAGCATAGATCAGGTCTTCCGGGGCAAAATTGTGCAGGTTCCAGTGAAAGATTTCGATATCCTGACCGTGCAGTTTTTCTCGGGCATATTCCAGTAACGCACTGGAGCGAGAAGGAAAGCGAGGGCTCCCCGCCAGAGTGATGACGCGCATAATTTCAACCTCTCCTTATAACTAATTGTTTGCTTTTAATTAACATTGATAACAATTTATGCAGTCTGGCAGAGGGGCTTTGTTTATCGAAATGATTTATACGGGATAGAAAAGTTGGAAATTGAATAAAAAGGCAGGGGCCAGGAAAACGATTGCTATTTATTGCCGCAGGTCAATTCCCTTTTTGCTCGCGATCGCACATAATACGCCCCCGGTTTGCACACCGGGAATCCAGGAGAGTTCATGTACTACCCCTTCGTTCGTAAAGCCCTTTTTCAGCTCGATCCAGAGCGCGCTCATGAATTGACATTCCAGCAGTTACGTCGCATTACCGGCACGCCGCTTGAAGCGCTTGTCCGCCAGAAGGTACCTGCAAAACCGGTTACCTGTATGGGGCTGACGTTTAAAAACCCGCTCGGTCTTGCTGCCGGACTGGATAAAGACGGGGAGTGCATTGATGCACTTGGCGCGATGGGATTCGGCGCAATTGAAATAGGTACCGTGACGCCGCGTCCTCAGCCGGGTAACGATAAACCGCGTCTGTTCCGTCTGGTCGATGCAGAAGGTTTGATCAACCGTATGGGGTTTAATAACCACGGAGTTGATAACCTGGTTGAGAACGTTAAAAAATCGCATTTTGACGGTATTCTGGGGATTAATATTGGCAAGAATAAAGATACCCCAGTAGAGAATGGCAAAGATGACTATCTGATTTGTATGGAAAAAGTCTATGCTTATGCGGGTTATATTGCGATTAATATCTCTTCACCGAATACGCCGGGATTACGTACGCTGCAATACGGCGAGGCTCTGGACGATCTGCTGACGGCTATTAAAAATAAGCAAAACGATCTGCAAGCGATCCACCATAAATATGTGCCGGTGGCGGTAAAGATCGCGCCGGATCTTTCTGTGGAAGAACTGATCCAGGTTGCTGACAGTTTAGTTCGGCATAATATTGATGGCGTAATTGCGACTAACACCACGCTCGATCGTTCGCTCGTTCAGGGAATGAAAAATTGCGATCAAATGGGTGGTCTGAGCGGGCGACCATTGCAATTAAAAAGTACAGAAATTATTCGCCAGTTGTCTCAGGAATTAAAAGGGCAGTTGCCAATTATTGGTGTTGGCGGGATCGACTCGGTGATTGCCGCGCGGGAAAAAATGGCTGCCGGCGCAAGCCTCGTACAGATTTATTCGGGCTTTATTTTTAAAGGTCCGCCGTTGATTAAAGAAATCGTCAGCAATATCTGATCTATGCCTTAATCCGACAACCAGGGCTTTATTTCTGGCCCTGGTTGTTTTATATTCCTTTACTGTTGCTTATTTAAACATTCTGAGCTTTTATTATTAAGGCAATAAACGAAGCGGCAAAAGGATACTGTCGTAATGGCGATGATTAAGGAAAGGAGAGAAACTGATGCGAATTAAACCCGACGATAACTGGCGCTGGTATTATGATGAAGAGCACGATCGTATGATGCTCGATTTAGCCAATGGCATGTTATTCCGCTCGCGTTTTGCGCGTAAAATGCTCACGCCTGATGCTTTTTCTCCATCTGGTTTTTGTGTTGATGACGCCGCGCTTTATTTCTCCTTCGAAGAAAAATGCCGTTATCTGGATTTAGCTAAAGAACAAAAAGCGGAACTGGTGCTAAATGCGCTGGTGGCTATTCGGTATCTTAAACCGCAAATGCCAAAAAGCTGGCACTTTGTTGCGCACGGTATTAACTGGTCGCCAACCGTGGGTGACGCCGCCTGTGTGGATTTAAGCGATACCGAAGAACAGGTAAATCTGTTAGTGGTAGAGCCGGGTGAAAATGCCGCACTGTGTTTGCTTGCGCAGCCCGGAGTGGTCATCGCTGGTCGCACCATGCAACTTGGCGATGCGATTAAAATCATGAATGACAGACTGAAACCACAGGCAATTGTCGACAGTTTCAACCTTGAGCAGGCGGTCTAACTTTCCAGCCTGATTGCTGTCTTGGGTACACAACTGCAGCAAAGAATCGTTCCGTCATCGCCAATCGCTGATTTTTTCAGTGGGTTGACTTCGCCTTCTACCAGCCGAATCCGGCAGCATCCGCAAATTCCCGCACGACACGAGTAGGGAACACGGATCCCCTGGTTTTCCAGCTGTTCCAACAATACCTGCTGATTATTTCCGCGAAACGTTTGACCCTGCCAGTCAATCATCACTGTTGCATCGGGTTGTTGTTGCAAAGCCGTATCATCAGATTCCGCCGCGCTGTACAGCCGGGCGGGTCGGGTCGCCAGTATTTCGACTTCATCACCTACACGAATTACGCCGCTATTACGGGCGATGAGATTCTGGCCGAAATCGACATCACCGTTGTCCGCCGCCGTGCGGAAGGTTTGCAGCGTTGCCAGTGGCTCGCCAGACGGATGTTTCTGGCCTTTTTCCGGGCTGACGGTAGTGAAAATACAGCGGCTACAGGGTTTTGCCACATCAAAAATGACGTCGCCGATGCGAATCACTTTCCAGGTATCTTCTTCCCAGGCGCCAGCGCCTGAAATCACCAGATTAGGGCGAAACTGTTCCATTTTGACGCTTGCCGGGCAGCGCTGTTGCAGATCGCGTAGCGACGCTTCATTGGTCAGCAGGTAGGGATAACCGTCGGCGAAGGATAAGGGAACGTCATCGTGGCGCTTTACCCGGCGCGTCAGTTGCGGGCCAACCCAACGCAACTGCACATCACGGGAAAAGAAACCGCTGATCCAGCGATTGATATCCGCTGGTGCTACTCGCGCGGTAAAATGGTTTCCCCACACTTCTGTTGGTGCATCCTGGGTGGCAAAGTCGGCAAAGCGCACTAACGCGCTGCTGCCGTCTGGCGCCGTAAGATGCAGTCCATCGTGGAAAGGAGAAGGGGTAAAGCGGACCATTTGCGGGAACTGTCGGGCAGTGATGAACGTTCCGTCAGGTTCAGTGATCATAAATATGCGATCAAAGGCAAGGCCGCTGATATCTGCCAGGGCGTGCGTTAGCCCAATGCCGCGCATTGATTTAACCGGATGGATAAAAAGTCGGGTTAACGTGACCACTGTACAGCCCCTCGAATGAAAATAAGCCTTCAACTTTATGACATACAGCCCATATTAGCTATAATGCGCAGCAATTTTCTTGGAGTAAAAGTGACATTATGAATTCTCTGTTTGCCAGTACGGCCCGCGGGCTGGAAGAGCTGTTAAAAACTGAACTGGAAAACCTCGGCGCGCTGGAGTGCCAGGTCGTTCAGGGTGGGGTCCATTTTAAGGGCGACACGCGGCTTGTTTACCAGAGCCTGATGTGGAGCCGCCTGGCCTCGCGCATTATCCTGCCGATGGGAGAATGCAAGGTCTACAGCGATCTTGATCTGTACCTCGGCGTTCAGGCAATCGACTGGACAGAGATATTTAATCCTGGTGCCACCTTTGCCGTGCATTTTAGCGGCCTGAACGAGACGATTCGTAATAGTCAGTACGGTGCACTGAAAGTAAAGGATGCGATTGTCGATGCCTTTACCCGTAAAAACCTGCCGCGTCCGAACGTAGATCGTGAATCACCCGATCTGCGCATTAACGTCTGGTTGAACAAAGATACCGCCAGCATCGCCCTCGATCTGAGCGGTGACGGCCTGCATCAGCGTGGTTATCGCGATCGCGCTGGTCAGGCGCCGATCAAAGAGACGCTGGCGGCCGCCATTGTGATGCGTTCAGGCTGGCAGCCGGGTACGCCGTTACTCGATCCGATGTGTGGTTCCGGCACACTGCTGATTGAAGCGGCGATGTGGGCAACCGATCGCGCGCCGGGCCTGCACCGTGGCTACTGGGGCTTCAATGGTTGGGCGCAGCACGATGAAGTCGTCTGGCAAGAAGTCAAAGCCGAAGCACAGGTTCGTGCGCGCAAAGGGTTGGCGGACTATACCTCGCACTTCTATGGATCTGACAGCGATGCGCGGGTAATTGAAAAAGCGCGTAGTAATGCCCGCCGCGCCGGTATTGCCGATCTGATGACGTTTGAAGTTAAAGATGTCGCTAAACTGAGCAACCCGCTGCCTAAAGGACCGTATGGTACGGTTATCAGCAACCCGCCATACGGCGAACGTCTGGATAGCGAACCGGCGTTGATAGCTCTGCACAGCCTGCTGGGACGCACGATGAAAAACCAGTTTGGCGGCTGGAATTTGTCGCTGTTCAGCGCCTCGCCGGATCTGCTCAGCAGCCTGCAATTGCGTGCGGATAAACAGTTTAAAGCGAAAAATGGTCCGCTGGATTGCGTACAGAAGAACTATCACGTTGCAGAAACGACCGCTGACAGCAAACCTGCAACGGTGGCGGAAGATTATGCCAACCGCCTGCGCAAGAATATTAAGAAATTGGAAAAATGGGCACGTCAGGAAGGGATTGAATGCTATCGCCTGTATGACGCTGACCTGCCGGAATACAACGTTGCAGTGGACCGCTATGGTGACTGGGTCGTGGTTCAGGAATATGCGCCGCCGAAGACGGTTGATGCGCAGAAAGCACGTCAACGCCTGTTCGACATTATCGCCGCAACGCTGTCGGTACTGGAAATCGCACCAAACAAACTGGTGCTGAAAACCCGTGAGCGCCAGAAAGGGAAGAACCAATACCAGAAAATGAACGAGAAGGGCGAGTTCATTGAGGTGAGCGAGTATAACGCGCGCCTGTGGGTAAACCTGACCGATTATCTGGATACCGGCCTGTTCCTCGATCACCGAATTGCACGCCGCATGTTGGGGCAGATGAGCAAAGGGAAAGACTTCCTTAACCTGTTCTCCTATACCGGCAGCGCCAGCGTACATGCGGGATTGGGCGGTGCGCGCAGCACCACAACGGTAGATATGTCGCGTACCTATCTGGAATGGGCAGAGCGTAACCTGCGACTGAACGGGTTAAGCGGACGTGCGCACCGCTTGATTCAGGCCGACTGCCTGGGCTGGCTGCGTGATGCCAATGAACAGTTTGATCTGATCTTCATTGATCCGCCGACGTTCTCTAACTCTAAGCGTATGGAAGACTCGTTCGATGTGCAGCGCGATCATCTGGCGCTGATGAAAGATCTGAAACGCCTGCTGCGTAAAGACGGCACGATTATGTTCTCCAACAACAAACGTGGATTCCGTATGGACCTCGACGGTCTGGCTGAACTGGGATTGAAAGCACAAGAAATTACCCAAAAAACGCTTTCCCAGGACTTTGCCCGTAACCGCCAGATCCACAACTGCTGGCTGATTACCGCAGCCTGAAAGGAAAAATAAATGTCATTGATCAGTATGCATGGCGCATGGCTGTCGTTCAGCGATTCGCCACTTCTTGATAATGCAGAATTGCATATCGAGGATAACGAACGCGTCTGTCTGGTAGGCCGTAACGGCGCGGGCAAATCGACGCTGATGAAGATCCTGAACCGTGAGCAGGGTCTTGACGATGGGCGTATTATTTATGAGCAGGATCTGGTTGTGGCGCGTCTGCAGCAGGATCCGCCGCGCAACGTGCAGGGTAGCGTCTACGATTTCGTCGCCGAAGGGATTGCAGAACAGGCGGTTTACCTCAAGCGTTATCATGATATCTCGCATCTGGTGATCACCGATCCGAGTGATAAAAACCTCCAGGAACTGGCGAAGGTTCAGGAACAGCTGGATCACCATAATCTGTGGCAGCTGGAAAACCGTATTAATGAAGTACTGGAACAGCTTGGCCTGGAAGCAGACATGGAGCTGGCATCGCTTTCCGGCGGCTGGCTACGTAAGGCGGCGCTGGGCCGCGCGTTAGTGAGCAACCCGCGCGTGCTGCTGCTGGATGAACCGACGAACCACCTGGATATTGAAACCATCGACTGGCTGGAAGGGTTCCTGAAAACCTTCAATGGGACAATCATTTTCATCTCCCACGACCGTTCATTTATTCGCAATATGGCGACGCGCATTGTCGATCTCGACCGCGGCAAGCTGGTGACCTATCCGGGGAACTACGATCAGTATCTGCTGGATAAAGAAGAAGCGTTGCGCGTAGAAGAGTTACAAAACGCGGAATTTGATCGCAAGTTGGCGCAGGAAGAAGTCTGGATCCGTCAGGGTATCAAAGCGCGTCGAACCCGCAATGAAGGTCGCGTGCGTGCGCTGAAAGCCATGCGTCGCGAGCGTGGCGAGCGGCGTGAAGTGATGGGCACAGCGAAGATGCAGGTCGAAGAAGCGAGCCGCTCAGGCAAGATTGTTTTCGAAATGGAGAATGTTGATTACCAGGTTGACGGGAAGCAGCTGGTGAAAGATTTCTCCGCGCAGGTCCAGCGCAGCGACAAAATTGCCTTAATTGGGCCTAACGGCTGCGGCAAAACAACGCTGCTGAAGCTGATGCTGGGACAATTACAGGCCGACAGTGGTCGCATCCACGTCGGGACGAAACTGGAAGTTGCCTATTTCGACCAGCACCGTGCTGAACTGGATCCGGATAAAACCGTGATGGATAACCTTGCTGAAGGTAAGCAAGAGGTGATGGTGAACGGTAAGCCGCGCCATGTGCTGGGCTATCTTCAGGACTTCCTGTTCCATCCGAAACGTGCGATGACGCCAGTACGTGCTCTCTCTGGCGGGGAACGCAATCGCCTGCTGTTGGCGCGTTTGTTCCTGAAACCCAGCAATCTGTTAATTCTCGATGAACCCACCAACGATCTCGACGTCGAAACGCTGGAACTGCTCGAAGAGTTGATTGACGGTTATCAGGGGACCGTATTGCTGGTAAGCCACGACCGTCAGTTTGTTGACAATACTGTTACCGAGTGCTGGATTTTTGAAGGTGGCGGCAAAATTGGTCGTTATGTGGGCGGCTATCATGACGCGCGTGGCCAACAAACACAGTATGTGGCGTTTAAACAACCCGTTGAGAAAAAAACGGAGGAAACTGTTGCGCCTAAAGCAGAAATTGTAAAACGCGGCACCAGCAAACTAAGCTATAAACTACAGCGCGAACTGGAGCAGCTTCCTGCGCTGCTTGAAGAACTGGAAGCTAAGCTGGAAGCCTTACAGACTCAGGTTGCTGACGCCGCGTTTTTTAGTCAGCCGCACGAGCAAACGCAACAGGTGTTAGCTAATCTGAACGAAGCAGAACAAGAACTTGAGCAAGCCTTTGAGCGCTGGGAGTATCTTGAGTCTTTGAAGAATGGCGCATAATTAAAGGAGCACATATGTGCGAACATCACCATGCCGCGAAGCATATTTTGTGCTCGCAGTGTGACATGCTGGTGGCGCTTCCTCGCCTTGAGCATGGTCAGAAAGCGGCATGTCCACGATGTGGCACTACGTTAACGGTTGAGTGGGACGCGCCCCGGCAGCGTCCTACCGCCTATGTGTTAGCAGCATTGTTCATGCTGCTTTTATCAAACCTGTTTCCCTTTGTGAATATGAACGTCGCAGGGGTGAGCAGCGAAGTCACGTTGCTGGAGATCCCGAGCGTTCTCTTTTCGGAGGACTATGCCAGTCTCGGCACTTTCTTTTTGCTCTTCGTGCAACTGGTTCCAGCTTTTTGCCTGCTGACTATTTTGCTGCTGGTAAATCGGGTTGAGATGCCGGGGCGGTTCAAAGTGCGGTTAGCGCGCGTCTTGTTTCAGCTAAAAAGCTGGGGAATGGCCGAAATCTTCCTCGCGGGCGTGCTGGTGAGCTTTGTTAAACTAATGGCCTATGGCGATATCGGTGTGGGCAGTAGTTTCATCCCGTGGTGCTTCTTTTGTCTTCTCCAGTTACGAGCATTCCAGTGTGTCGATCGTCGCTGGCTGTGGGATGATATTGCGCCAATGCCTGTCATAAAGCAGGCCTTAAAACCTGGCGTGCCTGGTATTCGACAGGGACTGCGTTCCTGCTCTTGCTGCACTGCAATACTTCCGGCTGATGAGCTGGTGTGTCCGCGTTGTCAAACGAAAGGCTATGTGCGGCGTAAAAACAGTTTGCAATGGACACTGGCACTACTGTTCACGTCGATCATGCTTTATCTTCCTGCCAATATTCTGCCGATTATGATCACCGATCTGCTGGGGTCAAAACTGCCATCAACCATTCTTGAGGGCGTGGTTTTAATCTGGAGCGAAGGTTCTTATCCCGTGGCTGCAGTTATCTTTATCGCCAGTATTATGGTGCCGACCTTAAAAATGATCGCCATTGCCTGGCTATGTTGGGATGCCAAAGGGCATGGCAAACGTGACAGCGAACGTATGCACCTGATTTATGAGGTGGTGGAATTTGTCGGTCGCTGGTCAATGATCGACGTTTTTGTTATTGCGGTACTCTCTGCGCTGGTGCGCATGGGAGGGTTAATGAACATTTATCCTGCAATGGGTGCTTTGATGTTTGCTTTAGTCGTCATTATGACAATGTTTTCTGCGATGACATTTGATCCGCGTCTGTCGTGGGACCGTGAACCAGAACCAGGCCATGAGGAGTCCTGACAGCATGGAATCTAAAAGTGGGGAAGCCAAAGTGCAGAAGGTAAAAAACTGGTCGCCCGTGTGGATATTCCCGATCGTCACTGCACTCATTGGCGCATGGGTTCTGTTTTACCACTACAGCCATCAGGGGCCGGAAGTCACGTTGATTACGACCAATGCCGAAGGTATTGAAGGGGGCAAAACGACGATTAAGAGCCGCAGTGTGGACGTCGGCATCGTTGAGAGCGCAACCCTGACGGATGATCTGACCCATGTGGAGATTAAAACGCGTCTTAATTCCGGTATGGAAAAGCTGCTGCATAAAGATTCTGTTTTTTGGGTTGTGAAGCCGCAGGTGGGGCGTGAAGGTATCAGTGGCCTGGGAACGCTGTTGTCCGGGGCATATATTGAGCTGCAACCCGGTAATAAAGGCAGCAAGCTGGAAAATTACCAATTGCTCGATTCTCCACCGCTGGCGCCGCCTGATGCGAAAGGGATCCGCGTGATCCTGGACAGTAAAAAAGCCGGTCAATTGAGTCCGGGTGACCCGGTGCTGTTCCGTGGATATCGCGTGGGCTCGGTTGAGACCAGCACGTTTGATGCTCAAAAACGCACGATCAGCTACCAGCTTTTCATCAATGCGCCAAACGATCGACTGGTAACCAGTAATGTCCGTTTCTGGAAAGACAGCGGTATTGCCGTCGATCTCACTTCGGCAGGTATGCGAGTAGAAATGGGCTCGCTCACGACGCTGTTTGGCGGTGGGGTAAGCTTTGACGTACCGGAAGGGCTGGAGCAAGGCCAACCGGTTGAACAGCATTCCTCTTTTAATCTGTATGACGATCAAAAAAGTATTCAGGATTCCTTGTATACCGATCACATTGATTACCTGATGTTCTTCAAGGATTCAATTCGTGGTCTGCAGCCGGGTGCGCCGTTGGAATTCCGTGGTATACGCCTGGGTACAGTAAGTAAAGTGCCTTTCTTCGCGCCAAATATGCGCCAGGTATTTAACAATGATTACCGCATTCCTGTTCTGGTGCGTATTGAACCTGAACGGCTGAAAGCGCAGTTGGGTGAAGACACCGATGTGGGGGCTCATCTTGCTGAGTTGCTCAAACGTGGGCTGAGAGGCTCATTGAAGACGGGGAACCTGGTGACCGGCGCGCTGTATGTCGATCTCGACTTTTACCCGAAAGAGCCGCCAATTACAGGGGTACGCGAGTTTAATGGTTATCAAATTATCCCAACAGTGAGTGGCGGTCTGGCGCAGATTCAGCAACGTCTGATGGAAGCGTTGGATAAGATTAATGGCCTGCCGCTGAACCCGATGATTGAGCAGGCAACCAATACGCTGTCGGAAAGCCAGCGCACGATGAAGCATCTGCAAACTACGCTGGATAACATGAATAAGATCACGTCCAGCCAGTCGATGCAGCAGCTTCCTGCGGATATGCAGAATACGTTGCGTGAACTGAATCGCAGCATGCAGGGCTTCCAGCCGGGTTCTGCGGCCTACAACAAGATGGTGGCAGATATGCAGCGTCTTGATCAGGTACTGCGTGAACTGCAGCCGGTTCTGAAAACGCTGAACGACAAGAGCAACGCGCTGGTGTTTGAAGCGAAGGACAAAAAAGATCCAGAGCCGAAGAGGGCGAAACAATGAAAAAGTGGCTAGTGGTGATGATGGCGGTCTGGCTGACGTCATGTAGCTCCGGCGGAGAGAGTAAAAGCTATTATCAGCTCCCCATTGCGCAAGGGGGGGGACAAAGTTCAGCTAATCAGGGCAATCGCCTGTTGTGGGTTGAACAGGTTGCAGTACCTGATTACCTGGCGGGGAATGGTGTGGTGTACCAGACCAGCGACGTGAAGTATGTGATAGCAAATAACAATCTCTGGGCCAGCCCACTGGATCAGCAGCTGCGTAATACCCTTGTCGCAAATCTCAGTATGCAACTTCCTGGTTGGGTGGTCGCTTCTCAGCCGTTGGGAAGCACTCAGGATACGCTTAACGTGACGGTGACAGGCTTTCACGGACGTTACGACGGCAAAGTGATTGTCAGCGGTGAATGGTTGCTGAATCACCAGGGGCAATTAATCAAGCGTCCGTTCCATATCGAAGTTGTACAGACGCAGGATGGCTACGATGAAATGGTGAAAGTTCTGGCCAGCGCCTGGAGTCAGGAAGCGACGGCAATCGCCCAGGAGCTGAAACGCATTCCATAAGCTTAAATAATTGTAAATTATGCCGCCTCAGGCTCATCGCCAGAGGCGGTTTTTTTTTTTTTTTTTAGCAGTTGAGGTAGCTGTTCTGACAGAGAATTTTTGTACAAATGATTTACCAGCTAGCTCACAAATATGACACTGGCGTGAATTTTGCGCATTGACGAGTCTGATGTTTAGGGGTATTCGTTTAGTGTGATTGCACACTTAGTAATCACTGTTTTCTTTTCCACCAGACCTAAAAATGAGGGAAACGAGGCATGAAGAGACAAAAACGAGATCGCCTGGAACGGGCACATCAACGTGGATATCAGGCCGGCATTGCCGGACGCTCAAAAGAAATGTGTCCCTATCAGACGCTGAATCAGAGGTCATACTGGCTGGGAGGCTGGCGAGAAGCCATGGGGGATAGGGTTTTAATGGCCTGATTCTGTCTCTTTAGATAAAAGAAACCTCCGCTAAGCGGAGGTTTCGCCTTTTGTAGACCGGCAAAATAACGTGCGCTGCCATTCGGCCATGTCGCACTGCCAGACCTACAGATGTCTGCGATTAGAACGCCGAGGTGTCCTGGAACAGACCCACTTTCAGATCATTTGCGGTGTAGATCAGGCGACCATCAACCAGCACTTCACCATCAGCCAGACCCATGATCAGGCGGCGGTTAACGATGCGTTTGAAGTGAATGCGGTAAGTGACTTTCTTCGCGGTCGGCAGAACCTGACCTGTGAATTTCACTTCGCCCACGCCCAGTGCACGGCCTTTACCTTCGCCGCCCAACCAGCCGAGATAGAATCCAACCAACTGCCACATGGCATCCAGACCCAGGCAACCTGGCATTACCGGATCGCCGATAAAATGGCATCCGAAGAACCACAGGTCCGGGCTGATGTCCAGTTCAGCTTCCACATAACCTTTGTCAAAGTTGCCGCCGGTTTCGGTCATCTTGATGACACGATCCATCATCAGCATGCTTGGTGCAGGCAGTTGTGGGCCTTTAGCACCAAACAGCTCACCGCGACCAGAGGCAAGAAGGTCTTCTTTTGTATAGGATTCGCGTTTATCTACCATGTTCTCTGTAAGCCTTATTTTATTGAAGCACGCAGGATAGCTAACACGTGTACGCTGAACAAGTCCGATCAGTTCGGAATAATCCAATTCAGCCAACGTAGCGGCCATGGAAAACGGTGACGGCCTTCCTGTTGCGTTGCCGCAGCAATACGCTCCTGGATAGTTTGCATCAGCGTCGTCTGACCTTCTCCATCCCACACCAAATTTAATAGCAGTGGCAGCGCATCGGTCACGTCGTCTACTGCCCAGATAGTGAATTTTTCTTCTTCAACAGCCTGCAACAGTGCGGGTGGCAGGCTCAGATGTCTGACGTTGGCTGCGGGGATAATCACACCCTGAGTCCCCGTTAATTCACGCTGCTGGCAGATGGCAAAGAAGCCTTCAATTTTCTCATTCAGACCGCCGACAGGTTGAGCACGACCAAACTGATCGACAGAACCGGTTATCGCGATGCTTTGATTGACGGGAACGTCAGCGAGGGCGCTTATTAGCGCACACAGTTCTGCCATAGAGGCGCTGTCACCGTCTACTTCACTGTATGATTGCTCAAATGTCAGAGAGGCAGAGAACGGTATTTGCTGTTCAAGCTGGAGTTCCGACATCAGGAACGCCTGCATAATCATCATACCCTTGGCATGAATATTTCCGCCCAGCTCGGCTTTACGTTCAATATCGGTAAATTCGCCATCGCCAATATGCACGACGCAACTGATACGTGAAGGTTCACCAAATGCGCGGGGATGACCTGGAAATTCGATCACCGACAGGGCGTTTATTTGTCCAATACGCTCGCCTTCCGTTTCAATGAGGATCTGCTCTTGCAGGATCTCATCCTGCATCCGTTCAGAGAGGAATCCTTCTCGCCATTCACGCTGAGCAAGCATCAGGCTCAATTGCTCCGCAGTGCAGGTATCACTGTCGCAAAGAGGGGCCACTTCTTTGAGCTGGCGGGTGATCCATAGCGGATTAAGCGGCAGCGTATCCTGTTCGCCGGTATAGCGAACGGCTTCGCGGATGAGAACCTGCCAGGCATCGGCAGCGGGATAGGGCAGATTGTTGCGGCGGGCAGTATGCGTTACCCACTGACACCACTGTGTCATGGTTTCGGCATCCACTATCTGCAAGTTATCTTCAAATTCGCTGTAGATAGCCTGTTCTGCCAGTTCTGGTTCCATTTCCTGGAAGTCTGCCAGCGATTCACGTTCGCCGACCAACACCACTTTCAGTTTAAGCGGCATAGAAGGGACGGAGACTGGCAGGGGGCGAGACTCATCAAAGGCCACCCAGTCAAAACGTTCGTGGCTGACAATGGCTTTCAGGCGCATCCACAACAACGGCTGAGCCAGAAGTGTGCGCAATGAGATAACCAGCACACCGCCGTTGGCCTGATGGACCAGTCCCGGTTGCAGCGTAATTTCGCCATTGAACTGGCGCAGACAGCCAAACAGTTGTTCGGCCTCAACCCAGTCAGCATTAACCACCTGAGTTAACGTCGCAAAGTTGTCGTCTGCTTTCTCTGCTGCGCGGTAACGAATAGTGTGGCCGGATACATCGTAATGCCCCCCGGTTAACTTATCGGCATCCGCATGCAAGGTACGTGCAGCCGTTGCAATAAGATTGAGATACTCCAGCTCTTCGGGCGCTTTCACCAGCATAAACGAGGACGTAGCCCAGTGCTGAAGAAGTTGCTCTAGCGCGAATTGTAAACGTGGCTGAGTATCACTGAGTAAGGTGTCGGTGTCGTCAGTGACGTGCGGCTGTGCAAATATTTCCTGATAGCTATCGGTATCAGGAACCAGATCACGCCATGCAAGTTTCGTAATGGTCAAAGTTGATGTTTTTTAGTCTGTTGTAAAAAACGAGATTATACCGTAACCATCAGCACTGCACACGTGGAAAGCGCCGCTAAACGAATGTGATGACGAGCGACAGTTCACAGGCTGGATATTCTTTTCTTCAGATGCCGAAAAAGCTGATATTCTGATAAGAGTTACACGGTAACATTGAGATCGCAATGAAATATCAACAACTTGAAAATCTTGAAAGCGGATGGAAATGGAAGTACCTGGTGAAGAAGCATCGCGAGGGGGAGTTGATTACCCGCTATGTGGAAGCCAGCGCTGCCAAAGAAGCCGTTGATTTGTTGCTAACCCTCGAAAATGAACCGGTTCGGGTCAACGCCTGGATTGAAGAATACATGAACCCAGCACTGCTCAATCGTATGAAGCAAACGATCCGGGCGAGGCGTAAGCGGCACTTTAATGCAGAACATCAGCATACGCGTAAGAAATCGATCGATCTGGAGTTTATGGTCTGGCAGCGTTTAGCCGGGCTTGCGCAGCGACGTGGTAAAACTCTCTCAGAAACGATTGTGCAGTTGATTGAAGATGCGGAACATAAAGAAAAGTATGCGAACAAGATGTCGACATTGAAACAGGATCTACAGGCGTTACTGGGTAAAGAGTAGGGTACGGGTAACGTCAATATGGAGCGTGTCTGTGCTTTTGCATGATATGTAGGTGAAAAAAAACCCCGCCAGGCGGGGTTTTTTTATAAGACGATAACTTAAGCCTGAGGCTGAGTTACAACGTCTTTGATGCCTTTAACTTCGATCTCAACACGACGATCCGGAGCCAGGCAGTCGATCAGCGCAGCGCGAGCTTTCACGTTGTCACAGGTGTTGCCGGTAACCGGGTTGGATTCGCCCATACCACGTGCGGAGATTTTGTCAGAAGGAATACCTTTAGAGATCAGGTAATCAACAACAGACTGAGCACGTTTCTCAGACAGACCCTGGTTGTAAGCGTCAGAACCGATGCGGTCAGTGAAGCCCAGAACAACGACGGAACCGTCTTTCGGATCCAGGTTGCTCAGCTGGCTGTACATCTGATCCAGAGCCTGCTGGCCTTCTGGTTTCAGAGTCGCTTTGTTGAAGTTGAACAGAACGTCAGACTTCAGAGTGAAGTGTTTGGTCTGTACTTCTGGAGCCGGAGCCGGAGCCGGAGCAACTACCGGAGCTGCTTCTTCCTGCTGGCCGAAACGGTAAGAAACACCAACGCTCAACAGACCGTTGTCTGGACGACCACCAACGGTGTTCGCGTCACCGATGTTGTTGGTCCACTGGTATTCCAGACGGGTAGCGATTTCAGGAGTAATTGCATACTCTACGCCGCCAGCGAATACTGGGGATACACCAGTGTCGTGGTCTTTGAAGCCGTCGTTGTTTTTAGCATCTGCACGCCAAACCATACCACCCAGACGGGTATAAACGTCCAGATCGTCAGTGATTGGGTAACCCAGTTTAGCGGTCAGCTGAACGCCCTGAGCTTTGAATGCGCCATTTTCAGTGTTGCCTTTGTACGGCATACGACCTAACCAGTCGTAACCCATTTCAAAACCAACGTACGGGTTAACCTGGTAACCACCGAACGCACCAGCACCCAGTTGGCTTTCGTGGGTCGGTCCGTTGTTGTTGATCTGATTGTTGCCGATGTCATGGAACTGGGACCAACCCAGTTTAGCACCAGTATACCAGGTGTTATCTTTCGGAGCGGCCTGCGCCACGGTAGCGAAACCAGCCAGTGCCACTGCAATTGCGATAGCTGTCTTTTTCATTTTATGCGCCTCGTTATCATCCAAAATTCGCCATGAATATCTCCAGAGAGATAACACGGTTAAATCCTTCACCCGGGGACCAGTTCAATAGTTACTCTACCGATATCTGCGGCTTACGCCGAGCACCCCTGGCGATGTAAAGTCTACAACGTAGTTGAAAACTTACAAGTGTGAAGTCCGTCAGGCATATGAAAAAAAAAGGCTTGTATACACAATATTTAACATTTGTGGATGATTAATTGTACAGCTACTATTGCGGAAACCGCTTCACACAGGCGTTCTCACAAAAAAGGTGTTAAAGCTCAAAGCCGAATTTGAGGGTGAAAAAAAATTCCAGGATAAATCCTAATTTTACTTAATGATACAAATTCGAGTGAATTTTTAGCCCGGAATGCTGTCTCCCCGCAAGTGTCTGAGCGCGTACAGGACGCATGATAAATCCCATCGCATTGCCTTCATCTGCTGCTTTTACCAGCTCGGCATGTTCATCTTCGGTTAATTCTTCCGTCAGCCAGCCAATTACGACGCTGTAGTTACCCGTGCGTAGCGCACGAACCATAGATTCCAGCGTATTGCAGGGAGAGAGTTGGCTAATTTGCATGACTTTCGTCAATGGAAGCCCGGCCGACTGCACCCACTCCCGGCTTAGTTTTTGCTGAGGCGTCAGCCACAGCTGCCAGCGCGACTGCTGACCTAATTGCTGAAGCAGGGGAAGCAGCAGGAGCTGCGTCATCATGGGCTGGTCCTCGCGATAGACCACTTCACTGATAAGCCCAGCGGTAGTGTGCTCTGACGACACGCGCGCAATTTTGCTTGCTGTGGAAGAGAACGACGAAGAACGATTTGCATAGCCTGAAGTGTACATAATCAATCCAGCCCTGTGAGTTACTGTATGGATATACAGTAACCCTGCTATCACCAAAGATCAACCTTATTTTCTGAAACAGGTTCGCAGTTTTTGGTTGTTGTTACGGGAAAAACAAAATTCATCTTGCCCCTTGCGAATAAGTTGCCTATTTTCGTCATTAACGGATCCGCTACTGCAAATCATTTTATTACGTTATGATTTAAAAGGATTTTTATGAAAAAACTTTCTTATGCAAGGATCTATAAATCACAAGAATATCTGGCGTCATTGGGGACTATTCGTTATCGATCGCTGTTTGGGGGTTATAGCCTGACGGTTGAGGACACGGTATTCGCCATGGTCGCCAGTGGCGAGTTATATCTTCGGGCCTGTGAACAGAGTGCGCAGTACTGTGTAAAACATTCCCCTGTCTGGCTGACATTTATAAAACGTGGACGTCCGGTGGTGCTCAATTATTATCAGGTGAACGATACGCTGTGGCAAAACCAGCAACAACTGGTGTCGCTATCACGGTATTCACTGGATGCGGCGTTAAAAGAAAAGCAAAGTCGTTTTGCACAGCATCGCCTGCGTGGACTGCCGAACATGACATTCCATCTGGAAACCCTGCTGAATGAAGCAGGTATAAAAGATGAAAGCACATTACGCATGTTGGGGGCAAAAATGTGCTGGTTGAAACTGCGACAGGTTAATCCCGCGCTGACGGTGAAAATACTCTATGCCCTTGAAGGCGCAATTGGGGGAATTCATGAGGCGGCGCTCCCGGCGATTCGTCGCCAGGAGCTTGTGGAGTGGGTGAGTTCTCTTACGCCTGAACCGGTGTACTAGACGGCAATGCGGCAATTTGCTGCTGTAATCGTCTGATTTCTGGTAGTAGCGCTATCAATAGGCCAACTTGCTGTACGACCAGTGGTTCTTTACTGTCCGGGCGTGGTTCAAGATGCTGAATCCGTTGCTTCAGTCCTTCAAGCGCCTGGTATACGCGTTGCTCGTCAGCGGGTTGGTGATGAAGTGCATCATCAACATAGCAAACGGCATCGTCCAGTAATGCCAGAACGTCCGGGTTGGTTAACTGTTCACGGTGTGCGCCCAGTGCTGAGATATAACTGGTAAAGGTATGGTTGAGGCACAGCAAGCGGAATGCCGTTTCGCGCGTTTGGGCAGTGACATCCGGTTCACTCGACATATTCGACACCACGGATGCCAGCTCCGCATCACGATTATGCGCATCGCGGCGCGCAATACGGTATGCCAGACGATTGTCTCGCCCCTGATGATACTGTTCGAGAATGGCATCAAGGTAACGACAGTTTGCATCGGTCGCCCGTTCAATCACCCGTGGCAGGTTGCGAAAGCGCCAGTCTGGCCAGATGAAACTGACGGCTGCCCATGCGATGGCACAACCAATCAGCGTATCGATGACGCGCGGCAGTGCGACTTCAAACCCTTCACCAAGCAGGTTAAAGCACAGCAATACCAGCAGCGTGATAAACATTGTGGCATGTGCGTACTGAACATTGCGGAAAGCAAAAAAGAGCACGCCGGTGATCACCAGCAGTATTAATTGCCCTTCCAGCGATGGGACGAACCACAGGATGGGCAGTCCAATCGCTATCCCGACTAATGTGCCGATAATCCTTAACGCCAGACGATGTCGTGTGGCGTTGTAGTTGGGCTGGCAGACAAACAGGCTGGTCAGCAGGATCCAGTAGCCATGGTTCATGCCCGTTATCTGGATAATGGCGTACCCGACGCAGAGCACCAGAGACATGCGAACCGCGTGGCGAAACAGCGCCGACTCTGGCGTAAAATTGCGACTCAGACGCAGCCAGATATCACTGAATCCGTGCGGACTGTCATCGGCAAGCTGATTTTCTGACTCATTGCGCGAGAGTACCTGAGCCTGTTCAGACTCAATGGTGGCCAGTTGCGCATCGATAGCCCGCAGGTTCGATAGTAAGAATCCCAGCGTATTGAGCAGATCTGCAGGGGCACCGCTTGCACGCATGCGCTCAAGGGCAGCATCTATATGTGTAAAGACTCGCTCAAAGTGTGGATCGTGCTGGTAAGGGGTGCGTAGCAAAATGCAGCGAGACAGTTGCGTACAGGCTTGTCCCTGCATCGACATTAGTCGCTGGAAACGAAACATCACATCGCTGTGACGGAAATGGTCGCGTAGCGTCT
Source organism: Citrobacter youngae (assembly GCF_003818115.1). Taxonomy (GTDB): domain Bacteria; phylum Pseudomonadota; class Gammaproteobacteria; order Enterobacterales; family Enterobacteriaceae; genus Citrobacter; species Citrobacter youngae. The sequence goes on from NZ_RPOI01000016.1 coordinate 77,229, forward strand.
GGTACTGAATATGTGAGGAACTTGCGCGTTCGTGAATATCCTGCGCGACAAAATAGTAATGCAGTGTGCGGCGGGTTCCTCGCTGTCCGCGGTCACCGCGCAGACGGGTCAGTAATGATACTTTTGTTTGGTTCAGCGTCGCCATCAGTTGCCCATTGGCCAGCGCTAACTCATACAAGGGGGCCTGACTTTCATCTTCAATGTCGGGATCAAAAAGGCGGGATTTCAGCTCCAGGTAGTGTGCCAACTGTTCGTAGCTGCGTGCCAGATTGTCCTGCAGTGGACGAATCGGGAACAGAAGGTGACCGATGAGCGTCAGAAGGTTATACCAGATGGCGCCTGCAAGCAGCAGGATCGGTTGCTGATACCACTGGTCGTACAGTGATGTTCCCAGCATGGTGTAAATGGCGATCAGTAATGCACCAAAGGCGATGGTCGCATAACGCTGACCTAAGCCCCCCAGCAAAATAAAGCCGCTGGTGGAAAGCGTTAATCCAATTGCGAAAAGCCACGGCCAAGGGAAGAGCAATTCGACGGAAGCCGAAGCAATGAAAAAGCAGATCAGCGTAATGATCAAATTACGCAGACGACCCGCGAGCCGATCGTCCAGATCGGTCAGCGCGGCAGCAACCATGCCCAGCGTGAGCGGGATGGTCAGTTTGACGTCACCCAGCCACCACGGCAGCGCCGTAGTGCCGCAGAGCGCGATAAAAATCCGCACGTAGTACAGCCAGGTGCTGTTCCAGGTATAGCGTTTAAGCAGTGGACTTAACATAAAGGCCATCAGTTCCGATTATTCAAAGCGACGACGCGCGTTGGCTTCGCGTGCGGCACGGGCAACTTCGACTGAAACCACGCGACGACCAACGGGCCAGAGTGCAATTGCGGCGATTTTAAAGTTCGCAATACCAACCGGAATACCAATAATCGTAATGCACTGGGCAATACCGGAAACAATATGCATCAGGCACAGCCACCAGCCGAAGAAAATCAGCCAGAAAATGTTGAGCAGCGTACCGCCGGTATTCAGAAGCACGTTTTTACCCGCCGGGTTGAGTTCATCAACGTGAATCGCCTCATTACCGTAGGGGAACAGCGACAAGCGTGTGATTTCCCAGCAGGAGCGGGTCAAGGGTAGTGTGAAGATAAGCACGATACTGACTAACGTCGCCAGTAACCAGGCTAAGGTGGTGGCGAATCCCCCAAGCACAAAATTTAAAATATTCAGAACAGTACGCATAAACCCTCGGTTAACTCTGGTTTTCTGTGAGTTTGGCAATTGTAACGTTTTTTTGGGCTGGAGCACGTTTTCTCTGGCGGTTACACTGATAAGCAAACCTCTTCGTGTGGATCCGCGTAAGTCTTATGGAACTGAAAGCAACTTCTCTGGGAAAACGTCTGGCGCAACACCCTTACGATCGGGCCGTTATTCTCAATGCCGGCATTAAAGTCTCTGGCGACCGTCATGAGTATCTTATTCCATTCAATCAGTTACTGGCTATCCATTGTAAAAGGGGTCTGGTATGGGGTGAGCTGGAATTTGTGCTTTCTGATGATAAAGTTGTACGCCTTCACGGCACTGAATGGGCGGAAACCCAACGTTTCCACCATCATCTGAACATCCTCTGGCAGCAGTGGAGCCAGGAGATGAGCGACGTCGCTGCGGGAGTTTTACAGCAACAGCTGGATGCGATTGCGGCGCGTACCAGTGATAACAAATGGCTGACGCGCGAACAAACGTCAGGGCTGCAGCAGCAGATCCGCCGTGCCTTTGCCGCGCTCCCGCTCCCGATCAACCGACTGGAAGAATTTGATAATTGCCGTGAGGCGTTGCACCAATGCCAGGCATGGTTGAAGGACATTGAAGCCTGTCGCTTACAGCACAATCAGGCATACACCGATGCGATGCTGGCGGAGCATACCGAGTTTTTCCAGAAGATTGAGTCTTCACCGCTGAATCCAGCCCAGGCTCGTGCGGTGGTGAATGGCGAGCAGTCGCTATTGGTGCTTGCGGGGGCAGGAAGTGGCAAAACATCCGTTCTGGTTGCGCGTGCGGGCTGGTTGCTGGCGCGGGGAGAAGCGGCCGCTGAACAAATCTTGCTGCTGGCGTTTGGTCGCAAAGCCGCTCAGGAAATGGATGAGCGCATTCGCGAACGACTGAATACGCAAGACGTCACCGCGCGGACGTTTCATTCACTGGCGTTGCATATTATTCAACAGGGTAGCAAAAAAGTTCCGACAGTCAGCAAACTCGAAAATGATACTGCCGCCAGAAATAAGCTTTTTATCGCCACATGGCGTCAGCAGTGCAGCGAGAAAAAAGCCCAGGCTAAAGGCTGGCGACAGTGGCTGGAAGAAGAGATGCAGTGGTCCGTGCCAGAAGGCAATTTTTGGGACGATGAAAAATTACAACGTCGCCTGGCCTCACGTCTGGATCGCTGGGTTAGCCTGATGCGTATGCATGGTGGAGCACAGGCGGAGATGATCGCCAATGCGCCTGAGGCGATCCGCGACCTGTTCAGCAAACGTATAAAGCTGATGGCGCCGTTACTCAAGGCCTGGAAGAGTGCTCTGAAAGAAGAGAATGCCGTCGATTTTTCTGGATTGATCCATCAGGCGATTGTCATTCTGGAGAAGGGACGCTTTATCAGCCCCTGGAAGCATATCCTGGTTGATGAATTTCAGGATATCTCCCCACAGCGCGCCGCCCTGTTAGCCGCATTGCGCAAGCAAAACTCACAGACCATGCTATTTGCCGTAGGGGATGACTGGCAGGCCATTTACCGTTTCAGTGGTGCACAACTTTCGTTAACTACCGCCTTCCGGCAACACTTTGGTGAGGGCGATCGCTGCGATCTGGATACGACATACCGTTTTAATAGTCGTATTGGCGAAATAGCCAATCGGTTTATCCAGCAAAACCCGCATCAGCTTAAAAAACCGCTCAATAGCCTGACAGCAGGCGACAGGAAAGCCGTCACTCTGCTCGATGAAAGTCAGCTGGATGCGCTGTTGGATAAGCTATCCGGCTTTGCGAAAGCAGAAGAACGCATACTGGTGCTGGCGCGATATCACCACCTCAAACCTGCCAGTCTTGAGAAAGCAGCGACCCGCTGGCCCAAACTACAACTGGACTTTATGACTATTCATGCCAGTAAAGGACAGCAGGCGGATTATGTCATTGTCGTTGGGCTTCATGATGGCAACGATGGTTTTCCGGCCCCGGCCCGTGAGTCGATTATGGAAGAAGCATTACTGCCAATGGTCGAGGATTTTCCGGATGCAGAAGAGAGAAGGTTGCTCTACGTGGCACTTACCCGTGCCCGGCATCGGGTGTGGTTGCTGTTTAATAAAGACGCGCCATCCTGTTTTGTTGATGAACTAAAACAACTGGATGTCCCGGTAGCGAGAAAACCCTGAAGAACAGGCGGCGACGGCGGCCGCCTGTCTGGCGATTATTTGAGGCGCTCTGCCAGATAACGGGCGTAATCCGGGATCAGGATGTCCGTTGCATCGTTGAAGTTTGGCGACTGGATAATAAAATCGGCGGTAGATACGTTGGTGGCAACCGGAATATTCCAAACTGTGGCCAGGCGCAGAAGGGCTTTAACATCCGGATCATGAGGCACGGCGTTGAGTGGATCCCAGAAGAAGATCAGCACATCAATTTTCCCTTCAGAGATCAGTGCGCCGACCTGCTGATCGCCGCCCATTGGACCGCTAAGCATGGCGTTGACATCCATGCCGGTCGCGCGTTGAATGAGATTTCCTGTCGTGCCTGTCGCATAGAGGACATGCTTTTCTAACAATGGCTGGTGGCGTTCCACCCAGCTCATCAGCATCTGTTTACAGTGATCATGTGCAACCAGCGCAATATGCTTACGCGCCGGTAAAGTGCGAGTCGTCAGTTCCATAGTACAGCTCCCAAGTTAACCTTATTACAGAGTACTGGAAGCGTTTGACGCTGCAAGAGAAAGACAAAAAAAATGCGTAGGTGAACATAAACGTCATGAGGGTGGCTGTTTCTCTGCCCATTGCAGAAAATTACTTCGTGTTTGCGCATCGGCCTGGCCAAACCAATATTTCAAACGCTGTTCGGTGAGTGTTTGTGACTGCGGCGGCACCCGATCCAGTTCAGAGACCCCTGAGAGCAATGCGCTGTCATCTGCCATCATAGTGGCAAATTGTGGGAGTGAAGCATGCTTAGACGATTTGTTATAGCGTTCAGTCTCGAGTTCATAATCCACGATTTTTGCCGATGAGGTAATCGACAAAATATCCAGCTTGACTGGAATGGGCATGGAATCGCCATCTAATAGTTCCACTCGGGGAGCTTCATCGAAATGCGTTGCGTCACGTTCGTTGTTCAGACGGGGGAGATGAAAATTGACCTGACTAACCAACTGAGTATCAAAACTGATGACCAGCGGAGGAGAAATATACAGACGTTCTTCATGGCTGGAGAGACGAATCGTTTTCTCAACGCGAAAGACAAGCTGATGCCGACCATTCTCCAGCTCAATACTGTCGGCACCGCGCAGTAAAGAGCTGGACACCTTTTTTCCGTCCAGCACCAGCAGGTCAATATCATTAGACAGGCGCAAAGAGGTCGCACAAACGGTTACCGGCAAAAACAGAGCAATCAGGGCTGTCACAATGCCGGTTTTCATAAGGTTCTCCTGTCCAGAAGATTTCTGTATAAGATGTATCTAAATTTTTCGACAATCATGTTTACTAACATATAGACATATTTTCTAGTTTAGCTCTCATGCGCCAGTATGGGATGAATGGTTGCGACGTCAGCTTTGTCGTACACTTTGCAAAACAGCCTGGAGGAAGACGATGAAAGAGACCGATATTGCTGGCATTTTGACATCTACCCGTACGATTGCGCTGGTAGGAGCAAGCGATAAACCCGATCGCCCGAGCTATCGGGTGATGAAGTATTTACTCGATCAGGGTTATCACGTTATCCCCGTGTCTCCTAAAGTTGCCGGGAAAACGCTGCTGGGGCAGCAGGGCTATGCGACACTGGCAGACGTACCAGAGAAAGTGGATATGGTGGATGTCTTTAGAAACTCAGAAGCAGCATGGGGAGTCGCACAGGAGGCTATTGCTATTGGTGCGAAGACTTTGTGGATGCAGCTTGGCGTGATTAATGAGCAGGCTGCCGTGCTGGCGCGCGATGCGGGCCTGGCGGTAGTGATGGATCGTTGCCCGGCGATTGAAATCCCCAGACTGGGACTGGCGAAGTAAGGTTGTACTGTTGCCGGATGGCGCATTGTATATCCGGCCTACAACTGTGTTTGTCGTAGGCCGGATAAAATGTTGTCAGTTGCGCAGGCGTGGAGCCTGGAGCTGTTTACGGATTGTCCGTGCCAGTTCATCCATCGATGGTTGCTCTGGATGTTCTTCCTGTAGCTCGCTACTCAACTGTGCTTCAGCCAGATACGTATGTACTGGCAGGCCATTATCGTCTTCCATCACCACGTGATACCAGGGAGCGGCGCGAAGTTCGTCGTTAACCGCCAACTCATCAGGTGACGGGTCATCAAGCGAATATTCCGGGTCGATATCCACGACCACTCCGAGGTAACCTAACAGGGAATGGCGGACCTGCTGGCCGATACCGAATTTGCTGGCAATCATAGTCACCTCCCGGGAAATAGATACCCTCTATGTAAGGGTAATATTCCACTTTTCAAGTTACATGATGCGACAGGCAAACCCTTTCAGATACAGCCCTTCCGGGTAGGTAGCGATCACAGGATGATCGGCGGCCTGACGGAACTGCTCTATAAATTGTACATCACGCCCGGCATCTATTGCGGCATCGGCGATGATTTTCTGAAATAAATCGGTGGTCATCAATCCGGAGCAGGAGAATGTCAGCAGTACGCCACCCGGATTCAGCAACTGAATTGCCAGCATATTGATGTCTTTATAGCCACGGCAGGCGCCCATCAACTGGCTCTTGTTTTCGACAAACTTCGGCGGGTCCATCACGATAACATCAAATTTCTCACCACGATCGCGATATGCGCGCAGCAACTTGAACACGTCATCACGCACAAACTCAGCTTTGCTCAGATCCAGCTTGTTCAGCTCTACGTTCTGGCGGGCAATATCGAGCGCTTCCTGGGAGGTGTCGACGCTGACCACCTGACGGCATCCGCCCATTAATGCTGAAACCGCAAAGCCGCCGGTATAAGAGAAACAGTTCAGGACACGTTTGTTTTCCACGTAACGACGCGTGGCCAGGCGGCTGTCACGCTGATCGAGGTAATAACCGGTTTTATGTCCGTGCTGAATATCAACCAGCAGTTTCATCCCGTGCTCTTCAATCGGCAGTAGGGCTGGCGGCAGTTCACCCGTGACGGGGCCCTGAGTCAGTTCCATGCCTTCTTTTTTACGCACGGCAACATCGCTACGGTCATAAATTGCGCACTCCGGGAAGACAACCTGCAGGGCGCTAATCAATGCGGCGCGTTGATATTCAGCACCGGCGCTGAGCAACTGCAATACCAGGAAGTTGCCGAAGCGGTCAATGGTGACGCCCGGCAGACCATCGGATTCGCCGGCGATCAGACGGTAGCTATCCAAACCATCTTTGTTCGCCAGCCAGTCTCGCCATTTCTGTGCCTGTTGCAGACGGCGGGTAAAGAAATCAATATCGATGGATTCAGACTTGTCGAATGTCCAGACGCGTGCACGGATCTGCGACGCGGGTGAGTACGCGCCGCGTGCTAACCATTTACCCTGATGGTCAACAATATCGATGGTTTCACCGAGGTTGGCTTTACCTTCCATACGTGCGACGGCACCGGAAAATACCCACGGATGGCGACGAAGTAATGATTTTTCGCGCCCTTTGGCTAACACTAAACGTACACTCATAATTTACTATTCTGTCAATTCAAAGAAATGGGCGCCATTGTCCTGAGTTTTACGTGTATTTGCAACGCGCACCGCGATGATAAGGAGAACCATAATGTCGAAAGTCTGCATAATTGCCTGGGTCTATGGCCGGGTACAGGGGGTGGGATTTCGCTATACCACTCAGCATGAAGCGCAACGGCTGGGATTGACTGGCTACTCGAAGAATATGGATGACGGCAGCGTAGAGGTTGTCGCCTGCGGTGAAAGCGACCGGGTGGAACAACTGATGAAGTGGTTAAAAGCCGGGGGCCCGCGTAGCGCCAGGGTAGACAGAGTCCTCAGCGAACCGCATCGGCCTGGCGAAGAGTTAACGGGATTTAGTATCCGCTATTAAATACATTTGACCGGTTTTGGCAGACCGGCAATTTTGGTTGCCTGCTTGGCCGGACCTTTCGGGAACAGGCGGTAGAGATAACGGCTGTTGCCTTTCTCTTCGCCAAACTTATTGGCCATCGCTTTGACCAGCATACGAATAGCGGGGGAGGTATTAAACTCCAGATAAAACTCGCGCACAAAGCGCACTACTTCCCAGTGTTCAACTGACAGCGTAATTCCTTCGTTTTCAGCAATGGCAACTGCCAGCGGTTCGCTCCATTCGGTTGTGTCTTTTAAATAGCCTTCGCTATCAGTACTGATTTCTTTACCTTCAAAGATCAACATAATTCTTCACTGCGTTAGTCAAACTGGCGGCAGTTTACCAAAAAAGAAAGCCCCGCATAAGCGGGGCTGGATAATGTACGTGGTCATTTTAATCGCGGCTGGCGAAGCCCAGAATGCTAAGCAGGCTGACGAAGATGTTGTACAGCGATACATATAGGCTGACGGTTGCACGGATGTAGTTGGTTTCACCACCACGGATGATGTTGCTGGTTTCAAACAGGATGGCACCTGAAGAAATCAGGATAAACACCGCGCTAATCGCCAGATGCAGCGCTGGCAGTTGCAGGAAGATATTCGCAACCATACCAATCAGCACCACCACGATACCTGCCATCAGCATACCGCCGAGGAAGGACATGTCTTTACGCGTGGTCAGAACATACGCAGAGCAGCTGAAGAAGACCAGCGCCGTACCACCCAGTGCCATACCGATCACGTCACCCATACCTGCCGACAGGTAAGTGTTCAGAATCGGTCCCAGGATGTAACCCAGGAAACCGGTGAAAGCGAAAGCAGACAGAATACCTACTGGTTTATCTGCCGTTTTGTAGGTCAGGAACATCAGACCATACATACCAACCAGCGTCAGAATCAGACCCGGAGATGGCAGCATCAGTACTGTACTGGCAGTTGCGGTGATCGCTGAAAACGCCAGCGTCAGGCTGAGCAGGAAATAGGTATTACGCAGCACCTTATGTGTGCTGAGTAGCGATGTACGATCGCGCGAAGAACTAATAATACGATCCATGAGTCACTCTCTTATGACAGATGTAATTAATGATGGAGGATAATGAAATCAAGGGGAATGACACAGCGGTTTTACCCATCTTTACGCATTTTAACCCGCCAGGCTTAAGCATATTATTTCAACAAAAGCTCCCGAATCAGATGTTAGCACTATAAGTGCAAAAATGTCAGATCCACCTCTCCCAGGTAACTGAAAAATATTGCGTTATTCCCGAATCTCTCTGACAGTGACAGCGGTGTTTACATAAAACAGAGCAATAAGGTAAAGGGAATGACTCAACATAAATCGAAGATATTGACGTTTACGCTGTTGGCTGTCTGTTTGATGTCTATTAACGGCGCGGCAAGGGCGGCAAATGTGCCTGCAGGTACACTACTTGCAGAAAAACAGGAGCTGGTCAGAAACAACGGCAGTGAGCCAGCCTCACTGGATCCGCATAAAGTCGAAAGCAACGTTGAGTTTAATTTAATCAGCGATATGTTCGATGGGCTGGTGGCCGTAAACCTGGATGGCACTATTGCGCCCCGTCTTGCTGCCTCCTGGGAGAATAAAGATAACACTGTCTGGACCTTCCATTTACGCCCAGGCATAACCTGGTCAGATGGATCGGCTATTACTGCACAGGATGTCGTCTGGAGCTGGCAGCGCCTGGTTTCACCGCAAACTACCTCACCCTATGCCTCTTATCTGGGCAATATGCATGTCGCAAATGCGGTTGATATTGCTCAGGGGAAAAAAGATCCCGCGACGCTTGGAGTCAAGGCGCTGAATGACACCACGCTGGAAATTACCCTGACGCAGCCGACTGCGGCATTTTTAGCGATGCTGGCGCATCCATCGCTGGTGCCGCTGGATAAAGTGCTGATTGGCCGCTTTGGCGATAAGTGGACTCGTCCGGAGCACTTTGTCAGCAGTGGTGCGTATAAGTTGTCGCAGTGGGTCGTCAACGAGCGGATTGTTGCCGTGCGCAACCCGCATTACTGGGACAATCAGCACACGGTCATTAATAAAGTGACGTATTTGCCCATCAGTTCAGAGGCTGCAGACGTTAACCGTTACAAAGCCGGGGAAATCGATATTGTTTTTAGTGTTCCGGTCAATCAGTTCGCTCAATTGAAAAAGACGATGGGTGATGAACTCCATGTCTCACCTCAGCTTTCAACTTATTATTATCAGTTTAATACCACGCGTGCGCCGTTTAACGACCCACGCGTGCGTCGGGCGTTGAATATGGCGCTGGATAAGGACATCATCGCACAAAAGGTGATGGGACAGGGACAGCGTGCGGCGTGGGTTATCAGCCAGCCTGAAATTGGCGGGGTAAAATTACACGCGCCGGACTACGCATCATGGCCACTCGACAAACGCATTGCCGAGGCAAAAAAACTGCTGGCGGAAGCGGGCTACGGTCCTGAGCATCCGCTTAACTTAAATCTGCTCTACAACACTTTCGAAACGCATCAGCGAATCGCGATTGCCGCCTCGTCAATGTGGAAGAAAAATCTTGGCGTTGAGGCAAAACTGCAGAACCAGGAATGGAAAACGATGCTGGATACCATGCATACCGGCAATTTTGACGTCGTACGCTATGCATGGATAGCGGATTACGACGATGCGTCGAGTTTCCTCAATATTTTCCGCACAGGTGATAGTGAAAACACCACCCGATACAGTAATCCAGCCTTTGACGAAGCGATGCACAATGCGGCGAAAGCAACTTCGCTCCAGGAGCGAGGCAAATATTACCAGCAGGCTGAAGACCTTTTAGGGGAAGATGTGCCAGCGATTCCGGTTTACCACTATGTTCGTACCCATCTGGTGAAGCCATGGGTGGGGGGATTTGCACCGGATAACCGGGGAAACTACTACACCAAAGATATGTACATCAAAAAACAGTAAACAGCAGCAGCCCGGATTTGTGTTGAATAAACGGTCAATTTGTTGTTATTTAAGTCGATTAACAACATTTTGGCTGTTTTTCAGGCAAACGAACACATTGGTGCTTTACAGGTTCGTTCGGGATGTTTATAGTGCGCCTCATTGGAAGCGTGGCCGAGCGGTTGAAGGCACCGGTCTTGAAAACCGGCGACCCGAAAGGGTTCTAGAGTTCGAATCTCTACGCTTCCGCCAATTTCTTAACAAAATCAACAGCTTAGGTATTAGTTCTGATTTTGTACTGCATAAAGTATTGCATTAAAAGCCCGTGTAAACGGGCTTTTTTTGTATCTAAAATCCCTGTTTTTCATCAAAAAACTTATCCAGTCTTCATCCCTTCCTATACAACTAAATCCTTTAAAAGCAGTAATCCGAGAGAGGAAGCCTCTGGAAATTTAGTGATCGATGGATGATTTCACACCAATCTTAAGAACCTACCAGCAATAAGCTCAGCTGAACTACGCCATTACTGGACAACCTATTGTTCTGTCAGTTAAAACAACTAAAAATGGTAAAATGGACAGCACAGCAATGAAACGAAGCGAACTCAGGAAAGTATTGGAAGAATGGTTTGACGTTGAACGGTATGAAGCGATAAAGAAACTCACCCTACAGCAATTTTATGTTGAGGTTGAGCGGCGTATCTTGGCCTACAAGATGTTGCTGAGAAGGGATACGTTACCGCCTTTGAACAGATTCTTATTGGATGATTACCGCTATAAGATCCTAAGAGGAGAAATTTTGTTTAGCGGCGACACGTCCACGCAAGGACATGGGCTTGCCAGAACTTACGCAGTGGTCCCCGTAACCCGGAGCAACGCACAATTATATGCGAAAAGTTTAACACTGATTGGAACACATCCTGAAACATCCCAGATAAGTCAGTCTGAATACATGTCGGAGTACCTGAAGGAATCCGGTATCAAAAGTCTGTCCTCAGTTACTGTCGATATATTCCTGCAAGAGGCTTCAACCGAAGACATCATCGAACACCTGAAAGTGCTCATACCCCAATGGAAAAAACAGCTAAAAATGAACGATCCGGGTGTTCGGAAGTATCGTTTTGGCAAAAGCACGTTGAGAAAAATCATCGACTATCGACTCATCCCGATGATGGATCTCATTTTTTGGGGAGCAGATAATAATGACACCAAAATCTCACTTTCACTGATGTCATCGCTGCTGCATGAGAACAGCGAGAAGGATAGGGATGAGGGAATGCTTAAGGTGACTGACTATCCGCTGGCAATGGCGTTGCTGACAGACGAGAACTATCTGAAATCGTTTGAAGATTACATGATGGAAAACAATGTCTTAAAAGACACAAAGATTGTAGATCACGTCAAAGACGAGAAGAAGACGAAAGAAGACAAGTAAAAAAGGGTTACGTTCGCCGTGAGCGAACGTGATCACATCCATCCTCAACCATTTTTTTTCTGTTCACATACCCCCATTTTTTTTGAAAAACTCTTTTGCCAACATCCCTAAAACGCCATAAGCGAATTCGCTATTATTGTCCTCGTTGAAACAACAGAGGAAAAAACAAATGAGAAATGAAATCGCAGGTAAAAGATTAATCCGTGTTCCAGAAGTTCTGAGAAGAGTCGGATTTAGTCGAACCACAATGTATGAGCTTATCAAGGAAGGACGATTCCCGGATAAGGTAATCATAGGGGCAAGATCTGTAGCCTTTGTGGAAAGTGAGATTGATGCATGGATTGAAAATACTATTTCCGATTCACGCAGAAATAATAAATAACATAAAAGAGGAAGCGAAAATGAAAGTGCAAAAAATAGAAATAAATGTTAGCAATGATGATACAAAATACTTTGTTCTGAAAAGCGGGGAAGACTATGACTACTATTTGCGATGTATGCATGAGTATATGGGGGAAAGATTCTATCATAACCTTGAAGACGATGGTTATATGGAGTGTGTTTTAAAATCAATAATAGAGAATGGTAAGAAAGATTTTAATGAGTTCTTGAAAAAACATAAATATAAAGCATCGATTAAAAACGTATATTTTGATGAAGTGCTTGTCAACCTGAGGCAGATACATCATGTGATGAGTCACTATATTTTACATACATAATCGCTGTCGTCATCTATTCGGCCCCGCAAGGGGCTAATATAAAACGAAATGAATAAAATAAGCATTTAATTATGAGGGTATAAGTATGTCTAAAGAAACTGTTATTGAAAATAAATCAACAGAACTGTTTTATGATCTTGCTTGTAGATCGTTTACAGCAAGCTGGAATCTGTTCATGGAAGTTAATGGCGATGGAGATGCCAATGACTATCTGGATGATCCTGATTTTATGAGTCCCTTTATTATTTATGTGATTGACCATATTCAGAATAACTTTGAGAGATTTACCACGCAAGAGGGAAACTGTGGTGATATTAATCAGGTCAACTTTGAACAAGTAGCAGCCTTGCTGGTAGGGTATTCAGAAAACTTTAGAAAGTAAGAACTAATCTTGCCCCGAAAGGGGCTAACTATAAAAAAAGGAAAAACAGATGAATAATGATATGACAGTAATCGTAAGTATGTTATGTGAGAAAACACCTAAAGTGATGAACCTTATCCAAGAGAGCTTGGATATATTTATCGCATTAAGAGGAAGCTCCGTCGAAGAAATCATGAATGATAAGACCTTGTTAGATGATTTAAATCGTTATGTAAATGAGACACTGTATGATGAGTTAGATCTGGAATATGGTTCTGTTATCATCAATATCGTTTATAACAACTAATTATTTTTAATAACTATCAACATAACAAAAGGATTAAAGATGAAAGAGATTATATTGAACAGCTATGATAAAACAAAAAATGAACTCATTGCTAACATCTTACAAGGGTTCTGTGATGAGATATATGCTATTTACGAAAAAGATCCTGAAACAGCAATCTCGATTTTGAGTTGGGGGAAATATTCAGAAGTTATTTATGATGTATTGATAACTCGTGAGATAATGAAATACTCTATTAAAAATAATACATATGATATCGATAAAAATGATTTGAAGGAAGAGATTTTACATTGGCATCTGGAGCATATCATTGAACTCGCGTTTAAGAATATAAATCAGGATGAAAATCAAGACCCTGTTTATTGGAAGTTAAAAATGACAGTGATGTGATATTAAAATATGAAGAATATTCCCTCGTGTAGAGGGAAATAATTCTGTAATGAAGCGGAGATAACCAATATGATTGATGAATTCCATGTTATGTATATGTATAAAAAAATCCAAGCTGAAGCTGCGACGACAGATATGAAAACACTGGAACAGTTTTTGAAAAAGTTCCGCCAAGTAGTTGCGGAGCGGCGGGAAGAATACTATCAGGAGATTGGTGAGAAAAAAGCGCAGAAATTGAGGGTCAAGAGATTACAACAGTTGCTTGAGAAAATGGAGCGTGACCGTGTATCGCCGGAATGCTTATTCAAATAATGATAGCCCGGACACGAAATGTGAACGAACATACAGGGTAAACTGATAACAGCAATTGTAATTACTCGACTGGTGAAGGTATTGTTAGTTTGTCTAAAGCATACAGGGGTGTTGAACTGATGTGATAGTTGCCATCTGGCAAAGTAGTGCCTGATAGCCTTTCTACTTCCTCAGTGGAGATAACTGAGTGAGGTTTTGGGCAGACCATTCCATTGCTAAGCTGGCTTTTCATGTTGAGAAGGGTTCTGATGAAATTAGAGAGGACTTGCATGGATTTTGAAGAGAAAAAAGAACGAGCCATTTCCATTATGAAAAGCAAGAAAATGTGGAGCAGTAACTATGCTCCCCCTCTGTTACGCATTGCATGGAAAATGGGTATCAGGATACCTCCGTTGCCTTTCGCTCGATTCTGGCAAGTCGCTTTGTTGATGGGGATACCGATTGGCTCTGTCTGGGGAATACTGATGTGGTTTTTTACATGGAAGGAATCGGGGATGGATCCAACAGATGCTATTGCTAGAAGTTTGCTATTTGACGTTTGGATGGGGATTTCTATGGCGTTGTACCATTGGTGGAGAAGGATAGCCAATAATCTTCCAGACTGGGATGGCCTCAAGTAAAACTGACACTAAGATAAGCTGCATCCAACAGGGCCGAAGCAGAAAGTGATGGAAAGATGTCGTGGTGTTAGCTCCCAGATCTAGGCATATGCTTGTGATAATTCAAAAGCATGATTCTGTGAGAAAATTATGGTCATGCAGGCCTGATGAAAATTGAACTGACAACAAAAAACAACACTCGAAGAGCTACAGCCGTGTAGCCGCAATCATCATGCTCATTACAGATACGCGTTCTTACGAACGCAGCTCAACTGCTATGATCACTTAGTCACAACGTATTAATAAAAAAAGGACCCACGGGGGTCCTGTAAAAGGATGATAATTTTGTAGTTGTGAGAAATACAAGATAACTATAACAGCGGAAGGAACGGATAAAAACAACGAAAAGTATGCAATTATGTACATTTATGGCGGGGGCATGCCGTAGGCTACTGCGGGGATGTTGTAGGGAATTACTATTTGACAATAAACATCATAATAAAACCGCCAAAAAAATTGACGGTTTTATTGAGGTTAGATCGCAAAGTCTTCCAGTGTTCTACCTGCTTCAATAGCAGCAGCGATCGCTTTAGGAGTACGGCCTTGACCCGTCCAAGTCTGCTCATTACCGTTTTCATCTGTATATTTGTATTTAGCGGGGCGAGGAGCACGAGTCGATTTAGCTTTAGGCTGAGATGAGCCAACAGTAGCAAGGAGTTCTGCCGGATCAATGCCATCTTCTAACAGTTTCTGACGGAAGGCTTCAAGCTTAGCCTGACGTTCTTCTTGTTCTTTACGGACGGCACTTTCTTCCTCACGACGATCTTCAACGACAGCAGAGAGTTTTTCCAGCATCTCTTCCAGAGTTGCCAGATCTGTTTCACGAGCATGTGCGCGAAGTGTACGAATATTGTTCAGTGCCTTGAGAGCTTCACTCATAGTATGTTATCCGATGTTTTAAAAGGGGGCGATTAATAAAAATAATGTATGCGGTGTTGTTGAACAATCAAAAGCATACCTGTTATTAAATAATATAGTAAATATTGTCGGTTAAGCAATCTTAAAACATCCCATTTGACACGCATAACATAGGGTAGTTCTTTAAAGATACATTTTTCTGCGCTTTTGGCTTGATGGCTCGAACTCTGACGAGATATGAGAGAGTTGCCCAAGGCTTTGTTCAATTGAACGCTGGAACTCAACAGCAGCTTCTGTACGCTGTTTTATGACTAAGGCAATTATTTCTTCATCGCTCTTTTCTGAAATGGCCTTACGGTATAATACACGTTCGTTAAACAGATCAAGATTACCTGATGATCTTGCTGATGTGTTAGCTTTTGAACTGCTGATGGGATTTAACTCGTCAATAAAGTATTCAATAAGAGATTCTCTCTTTTTTTCCAGCCTGCGAAGTTCAGTATGTGCAGATTTAAACTTTTGGGCTTTAATCAAAGGAACATCATCGGAGCGTAGCCTACGGTATTCATTCCTGTATTCTTCTATCGAAATATGATTTTTTAGTTCTTTGACTGTCTCTAAATACTGGATTAAATCACTGTTGTCTGTTTTTACTTTTCTCATAGGAATACCTCGTTAATAAATAGTGGATATATTTATATTACGAGATATGGTGTTAGTGTCAAATTAGCTCTTTAGCTCTGTTTCTCTCTTGGCAAGAAAATATCTTTAATGCAATCGTGGTTTATTTCGGCGGTTTTTTAACCTGTTTTCTCGTAGGTAATTAATTTTTATTATTCGCTGTTTTTTTGTCCTTCAAGTAATAAGTTTTCATGAAAGTTAAACGATCACCATTAAACATATAGTCTGGATTAATAAAATAATAGTTTTGTATCATGGTCTCAGCAATAAATTTCTTGTCAGCAAGTTCTTTCATACCCTTGAAATAAGTAGTTCTTGATATTTTTACGATATCTTGATCAACGATATCGAATGACATTAATATCGTGTCTGTATCTTTATTATCCCTGATAGCAAGATAAAGTATCTTGAACACTTTTTTACCGGAGGAAGACAAACCTTCAATAGCTGATACACCATCAACATAAAGTTTCACAAACTGTGTCTTGTCTACTTCCATTGACTGAAAGAAACCACCATGTCCAACCTGTTCTCCTGTATTTTCATTTACTAATGCTAATCGATCTTTTCCTGTAGTAATACGTCTGACGCCAGTTTTTGTATGTAGACTTGTATCATTAAGAAATGGATTTTTAGTATGACGTGGGAGACCTCTTCTTGATTTCTTTACTTCAGTTTGTATCTTATTTTCTATCATGGCATTTACTCCTTTATTTTTTAGTTATATATTTAAGTAAATACTATATTTTGCGTGCAAGTCAATAGTTAAAGTTTATATTTTTTAAAATAACTAACACTTAATGTGTTTACTGTTGAAACTTGTAGTGCCACAGCATATATATAAATAATACTTTATCATTTTTATTCGAGAATAGTTATCAACTTAAGTACCGGGATTCAGGACTTTAACTCCCGGATGTCGGTACTTGGTTTTAAGCTATAGCTGGCCTGAGAGCATTTTTCTTCTTCATTATTCAATTAGCGAAGCTGAGAACAACTATGCAGAGGTACTTTGGGGTACAGTTCTACTTTTTATTTCATTGGTTTCTTCTCTTCAATTTATATCTCAGCAAAGTGATTGTTTCAAACAATCACTAAGCGCTGCTGATATCTTATTAAAGTTGAAATTGTTTCCCATTTACCTCATAGCGGCTGTCGCCGCAATTCTTCATGGATAAATCCATCATCAACAGGGATGAACCCTGTTCCAGCAATGTGATTGTTCAAAACAATCACGAAGTGCTGCTTCTGAAAATATAGTTTTCCAATGTGTTTAAGAGCAAATGCCATATGTCGAGAATAAGATATTATGTGCAGGCACATGGTCGGTTTTCGATATTAGTATAATACTTTGAACATTAAATCTCATTTCATATCAGTGTCAGGGCGTAGCCGTGCGGTAGCACATGAGCATTAGCTCATAAGATAAATATTTTTTTCAAACAGAATGATAACAAAGAAGTAATCAATGCTGCGCATGGTGAGTTAAATTTGATTTTACTCAGTGATAATGGTATTTAATTACATAACAGACAAAATAAGGAAGGCGTGTAATGAAAAAAATAAAAACAATAAGTATCTTTAAATCAAATGAAAACATCCCTTTTATGACGTGTATCGTAAACGATATAGAAGAAAGTAAAAATGGAATAAAGCTTATTCTGGAAAACGGCGAAAGCATCAATATTAAAGATTACGGTTATTTCTTCCTGTCAGAGGGCGAAGGCGATTTGGACAGGGAGCGAATGGTAAGTAGTTACAGAAGGTTGATTTCTGAACTCAGTCAGATCAGTGAAGAAACCGTAAAATCATTAATGTTCTGACCTGAACATCCCACTGCTGCTGTTATGATATTAACTTCATGAAAGATATTACTTTTTAAGTAAAACCAGAAATCGGTAAGTGATAAAACTCGTGCGGTATCACCGAGCAGCAGGGGTATAAGCTATGCCATGTCGGCTTAGGTCAAGTCTGTGACATTTTCCTCTGCTTCAGATCGCTGTAGACAGGTTTTGTTCCACCTATAAAAGTATCAGAACAAATCATGTGTGCTGCTTCATTCCTTATCCCTTGATCATTTAGCTAAAGCAGGCCAACTGTGGCTATCGAACATTTCCCATCACTCCCAATCAATTGATACAAAAGATCGATAAATCACTATTGATAGTTTTAATCGATTGAAAGCTGATTATCGATCGATGTTTTAATTGTTAGTATCGATCGATAATCATTGTTTGATAGTTTTAAGCTATCATTTGTTTTGTATCGATCGATTTAAACGATATGACGAACAACAAAAATAATTCAATCCTATCAATTGATTAGAAGATGATTCCTGATCTGCGGGCAAGAATACTTGGATCGGGCGAGACAAATCGGACTAAATCTTTGAGGAATAAATGAAAGGACATAACTTCTTACCACTGGTGGTCTCTCTGGCATTTCTTACTGGATGCCAACAGCTCAACGATGGCGTGAATAGCGTTAACGGGGCAATTAACTCTTCACTGTCATCATTGAACAGCACCGTTGATAAAGCGCTGGGGGTTACAGCTTCCGGTCAGGATAGTGGTCCAGCAACGTCCATTACTGGTCTTGGTGCTGTCTGCAAAGACCATGAAGAAAATCCGATGGCAGCAGAAAAGAAATGGACTGGCAAAAGGATCGCTATCACCAATGCCACTGTTCTTGAAGTTACGAAGGGCAGAAGTGCCAGCGATATGATGACGGGTATGCCCAAAACAGCCCCTAACTATTACCTGCTCTTTAAAACAGCCGATACAAGCTACTGCGGCGGGATGGTCTGGCTGGATTACTACTCTGGTATTGATGATGCCGTTCTTACCTATAAGAAAGGCCAGAAAGTCAGTGTCACCGGAACGGTAAACAATTTCGAAGTCCGCGGGTTCGCTACCGTCAACAACGCAGATATGCCAGTTCGTCTGGTTGTTCTGAGAAACGGCACTATCAACAAATAAATCTGGGGTAACATCATGCGTAAAATTTTACTCGCTGCAGGTATTGCTGCTCTTTTATCTGGCTGCGGTGAAAAAGGCGACTTTGAGAAAGCGATCAACACGAAAATATCGCAATCAAAGCTGTGCTACTCACTGCAGGACAACGACATTGTATTCAACAAAGGTTTTCCGATTAAGGTTAACCTTAGCTACCGTTCTGCCGGATACAGTGCCAGTGATGAAATCCTTAAAGGACTTGTTGAACAAGGGCTGCTGACTGTTTCACAACAGGCAAATGGCTTTAGCAGTATCGATGTTCTAGAAGTAACAGATAAAGGCCAAGAGGTTGAGTTTTGGGACCGTGAGAAAGGTGCCTGTGTCGGTCATCGGGAAGTTTCTGAGATAAAGGAGTGGACTGAACCGGGAAACGGTAATCAGAAAGTTGTTCGCGTGTCTTATACGTGGAAGTTGACGGATGTTCCTTCTTGGGTAGACAAAAAAGCGTTCTCCAGCGTCAAGGGTATGAATGAACCTGAAGAGAGCATGATTAATCTTGTTAAAACAAGCAATGGCTGGAAAGCGATCTAAGGTGTCTATCATGGAAAACAATACAATCCAGTGTCCGTTTTGCCTGAAAGAGAGCCAGCGCGGTGTGCATGTCTGCACCGGCTGCATGGCGACTGTTTTATATGGGGCTTATCCGCAGTGGTATGCTTTCGTGGTTATATTGCTTACCTTTGGCATGTCAATTCTTATCGGAATGTCTACAGGAATTGCGGGGGCTACTATCAGCCTACCAATAATTGCGGTTATTGGATTTGTCGCTGGTAAGGTAATTTTCTCTGATAATGTTGTTTTCAGGCGAAGAATGTAATATTAAATCATAATTATTTAAACCACATCCTTCACAATGATGTGGTTTAAAATCTGCTATTTTGCAGAGCTAATCATTATAATTCTAGCATTCATAATGATAGTTGTATTTATCAACGTGTAATATTTTGCTTATCAAGAAAAATAGCACGATTCATACCTGCGCGTTCAAAGATTGCAAGGTTAAGTAAAAACGCTTCAGACCGAACAGTATCGCAAGAAAGAAACAATGAAACAGGATCCCCTGAAATCGTTAACATAAAACAAAGATTATTAAGGAGATTTATCAATCTAAGGTAGTTTCCTTTTGTATAGTATTCCGTCATGAAGCCATGAAGTATACTGTGTCGATTTAAATTACTTATCCCTGTATCATTCTGTGTATTTTGATAAAGATGTTTTTCTATATAGTTTCTACCATTTAATGCAATCTGGTATCTTTCTTCAAATCCGGAGAAGAATTCTTTGGAGCTAATGCAAATAGGTTTCCAGTCATAATCACGGTAGACATAGTCATTAATGTAGAACTTTAGCCATGCATCATAAATACTAAGTAAAAATTTAGTTCCCACATTTTCAGGTTCATCTAGTCCAAGCCTAATACCTAACGATCGAATAATGCTTTCAATACAAGGTAGGAGAGTAGTTATTGCTGAACGGTATAATCCGAGACAATATGTCTCTGTTGTTTCTCTTATCTGTACTAAACATTTTTCGAGAACGGGAAATTTTGTGTAGTGTTCTATAACTAAAAGTGAAAGCACTTCAGGAGGGAACATTGATGTGAGAGAACGTTCACCTGCCAGTATTTTCATATCTCGACTTGGCGCTTTATTTATTTGACCACAGTGGTGTGAAATAATACCGAGTGATACATAATTGGGAAGGATTATCTCAGCTTCATTTAATGTTTCACCCATAGCTTTTATAAGCGTATTCTTTGATCTATATACTTCAAGTTGTGGGATAAATGCCTTGTATTCTTTATAGCAAACACAGAAGCCATGAAGATTGTTCATAGTGTTTGTAATCGCTGTCGGATGAACAGAAAATTCACCAATGCCCAATTTCTCATTCAGTATAGCATTCAGGATTTCAATGTTATCGCATTTGTTGTTCTTTCTTTTAAAAGTGCGGTGGATTTTTCTGAATATATTATCGATGTTATTTTGCATTGCAAGTTAACTTCCTTTGAAAATAATATAAAATCTACCACTATCCATCAGGATAAACTAGCTGAAATCTTAAATATAGACATCCTTCTGTGTCTGGCTGGGTTTGTTTACGATTTTTTTGGATGCAGCTGGTTATGTTATGTGAGTCACTTCTGGGTTAGAATTTACTCGCCATAGGTGAATCACGTTGAGCAGTTGTGGCAGGCCCTGCACGACACAATAACACGAAATCATCAGTGTCATTCCATGTGGCAGTTGCTGAAAAAAGTTCGCCATTTTATGGAAACCGCCAGCCCATTCCCCGGAGGTCGACATGGACTCGCAAAAGTGTTGTGGTATTAGGCGCAGCTATTTAGGATATACTCGTTGTCGAAATTTCTAGTGTGAGGAACCGCTAAAGTATTATCGCATAATGCCGATACTGATGGTGTAGATTAGCAATTTAAAAGGATTATGACATGGATATTACGTTTTCCGATGCTCAAGTACTTAACAGTTTGATGGGGCATTCTAACTTTGTTCAGTTGACATATTCTGTTTCTGATTTATGGTTAACTTCTGATTCTGTAGTTGTATATTGTTCTTCTTTTCAAATAGCAATTCTTCGCAATGATAATAATAACGTCATCAATGTTATTAACTTAAGATCAAGTGCTTGTGTAAACAGAGAAACGATTATAGTTCCACCAATACCTCTCATCACAACATGTCTTCAAAATGAACTATCAGTAACTAGACCATTTAATATGTCGTGCAATGAGTTTTTTGATGCAAGTAATAATAGAAAACCTCTGGGGGGATATATATCAATCCAGTAATCATGCTTGTATACACATCGTGTAGAGAAGACCGATAATAAAATTGAAAATGGTTACTATAGTTGTAAATTAAATCCCCCTCCCTTATATAGACAATGCGAAGAGGGGGGTTATTGGTCCTAAAATTCTTCTTTGGAAAACAATACAATCCAGTGCCTTTTTGCCTGAAAGAGAGCCAGCGCGGTGTTCATGTCTGCACCGGCTGCATGGCTAGTGTTTTATATGGAGCCTTCCCCGGCAGGTATGCTTTCGTGATTGTAGTATTGTCCTTTGGCCTGTCTATACTAATTGCAATGTCTAAAGGAGTGGCGGGAGCTACTATGGGTCTACCTATAATTTTTGCTGTAACTTTTATAGCTGGTAAGACTATCATCTCTGACAATGTTGTATTCAGAATAATAATGTAAATTATATTAGCTTTGATTTGCCACGTTTACATTTATTTTAAACGTGGCTTTTTAATTGGATAGTCGGAATGTAAATAATCAGATACCTATGGCAAGTTTTTTGAGATTATACATTACTGTAGATTTTTCATCATTTGTTATTTGTGGGTTAAAGACTGGCTCAAGTCCTCTGATTTGTACAGGCGCATAAAATTCCTCATATTCAAGCCATATGCAATCATTTACTTGAAAAACAACTGCGTAAACTTTATTACTGAACCTTTCAAATAAAACTGGTTTGTCATTACGAAAGAAATCTAGGGATTCATGTATTATTACCGACGCTTCATGCGTGGCATATGAACAAATTGAACTTATCATGTTTCTGTTTGAGCAGCAGTTATCAAAAATCTCTTTCTTACTTAGATGAATATTTTCAAAACTCTCCATATACATTTTTAATGTATTATTTGCAAAAGATTTTATCCGTTCTTTGTTGCAGACATTTGTTGCATTAATTGCTGAAAAGCCTTCGGATGCTAATCCGGTATTTATTCTTTTCTCAACTTGTTCGAGTGATTTTTTTAAATTAGCTCTAACCGAGTTCTTGCTTCTGCTATGTAAGTATTTACATTCTATTGCCACTTTATTATCAATGATAACATCGCAGATAGTTTTCATATCAACTTTTGCAGAAGTGTCATGGCCCTTAGCAAATCGAATTGCCATCGATAACTCGTAGAACTTATCATTGTAATTATGACTTCCATCATTTATATTTTTCTCACCTTCTATAATTTCAATTAGATCAGATGTATTATATTGTATTTTACAATCTTTTGTGAACAGATAATCAAGTTCATTAAATCTTGTAACTAAACCAAATAATTCAAGTAAGTCATTATCGCTTAGAGTGGATGTATTTTCGTTTATATACTTATTAAGTAAATCGTAATAGTATCCAAATTTAGTATTCATTATATTAGAGTTTTTATTTCTCTGTATTGAAGCTTCCTGTAGACGACATATTAGGTTATGAAATCTTTTAAGGATTTGATCTCTGTGGTGAACATTTTTCACGCCCATAATTATTCCTTTTGCAATATATATAACAGTTATTTATTTTACTTGTTTTCTTAGTTAAGGTAAAGATAAACATGTAATACACAATGCTGTAGTGTTGATTTTATTGATTATTTCCGAAAAGATTTAATTAGCGACCTTTAATTACAGCGATAATATTTTTGCTTTAATTTTGGGGTGCTGGTTTTTACATAATGTTTTGAAGACGTGGATGGAGTGAGATCTGTAAGCATCCCGGCAAACCGGACCATTCATTTTCAGAGCTCTTCTGAGATACTGATTATGTCCTCTGAGGAGATCACCATGCGCAAAGCCTGATTCACTGAACACCAGATTATCGCCGTTCTGAAGTCCGTCGAAGCCGGACGTACCGTTAAGGATGTCTGCCGTGAGGCCGGTATTTTAACCCTGTTCCTGCCCATATAGGGGGGATGCAGCGCTCAGCTAGCTTCTGGTTTTCAAACTGTTCCGGGCAGAGTCCCCTCAAAATGATCTACTATTTGGCACAGCTATTTAGCAAAAAATCAATTAAGATTAATATCTTGAGAGCACTACGTGTGATTCACATCATGGTTATATGGAGTGGTATATGATTATAAAGAAAACATGTACAAATGATAGTTTCATTGAGCAACTATTGAATGGATGGATTCAGGCAAATCAACGCTATGTCGATCTCTTAGGAAAGAGAGATTGTTGTTGGTGGTATAACGAACGGACGAATGTGAGTGTACTTGCTGGTGCTGCATGGTCATTAGGCTGGGCTGCAATTGAAGAATACCCTTCAAATAAAAGAATGAAGGGCTGTCTTCAGGAAGATACTGATACCAGTAAAGGTCGTGTTGATCTTTACATTACAAATAAAAATGATGATGTTGCTATCGAAGCTAAACATGCGTGGTACAATCTTGATAATATAAACGAAAGTAATGTTATTACTAATTTTAAAATGGATGAAGCACGTAGTGATGCTAATCGTTTGGTAGGGCAGGCCGATCGCCATTTTTCAGCAACTTTTGTTGTTTTTTATACTAAGACAAATTCACAAGAAACTACTATTGGAGATCATATCGATGATCTGATCAACAAAGCTATAGAGAACGTAAAAACAAAGACTATTTCATATGCATATCTCATTGATACGGATTCTATGTTTAAAAATGCTTTGGGGTGTTATTATCCAAGTGTTGCATTGATAATGGAAGAAATTTAATAACAATGGTTAATGTTGGGTTTTTATTAATTGGTTCACATTTTAGGGGTAAGTAATTAATATGGCTTTCACATCTGTAGCTATAGTTTCTGGTACAGCAGCATTAGCATCAACTCTTTTTAAAGAGAAAGAATTAAAAGCAAAAGAGATCATTGAGTTATCAAAGATACCTCAAGAAGAAATTAATCTCAGCCCTCAATTGATAATTGTGCAGAATGAAATTAATTCACATATTACTGGAGTTAAAGATGTGCGCTTTCATAAAGTATTGCTAGAAATCATGGCTAAGAACAATAAGCCAGTAGGCTATTTTCTAAACTCAATGGCAAGTTGAGTTTTATTACTCCAAATCATATCTCAATTGAAGAATGTCCATCTTTCAGCCGCAAGTTTTATAACTACATTAGTAATAATGAAACTTTGTTTTCAAACTTCATGCATATCGCTTTCATTTTAGTAGCACTTTCTTTGAGTATTGATACTGCTCAAAATGGAATTACACCTATAGAAAAAGCATTATCTGTTCTGTTGGCTGCTATTTCAGGTTTTATGATATTTAACTGGTTTTCTTTAATGAGTATTATTTTTAGAAATGGTACTAACAAAACGAAAACTCATGAATATAAGGTTTTGTTTGAGGAATATGCTGATATGAAAAAGGAGTGACTATTATCAATCATAAAGAAACCTTGCGTTGCAAGGTTTCTTTATCACATTATTCACAATGTTGCAGAACCAATTTGAGAAAATATGAGGAAGGAATTTATCATTTTTCTGATAATATATACGATACATTATGATTTATGTGGGAATAAACTGTGATTATTTCCACTCAGGAGGAAAACCCGGAGGTCTTAACTTCGGCTCTAGCGGTTTCCTATCAGCTGCTGGTGTTGGTATATAGTCCAGATCGCTATCAGTAAGTTCGCGCTGTGGACGACTTGGAAAGCGCCTGATCTCCTCTTTGGTTGGACTATAAGTGTCACTGTTAAATCTGACACGTCTTTCATACTCTGTGCGTGATACATAGATACCCTGAACCTCATCAAAGACATAGTTTTCAGCGATACGCTTATCATGTTCAGCATCAACTGAAACAGGGGACGGTTTCTTTCTGGCCCAGACGAATTTCTCTTTTATGTATTCGACTACCAACAGCGTGAAACGCTTAAACACACCGCTCTGACGAGGTTCAACTTTCTTCCTCTTAACTTTAACAGGAGCGCGTTTGAGTGCTTTTGCCGTTGAAGAGGATAGGGTTTTCAATTTAGTGTGTGTATGAGGTACAGGGGCAACCAGAACAGGTTTCTGCAAGCCTGTAGATGAAGCTCTACCTGTGTTATCCGGGAGAACAATTTCTTCCGGTTCAGCCAGTGCATGAACCCTAAAGCTGGCAACATCAACAACGATGTCTAATGGCAGATCTTTAAAGGCAAAGTAGGCTTCCCCAGCTTCTTTTTTTAGCTCATCTCGTATAGCTTGCTCTGTAGCACGTTGTTCCTGAGCTGCAACAGTTCCCCAACGGTCACGAGGGATATGAAGTATTGGGTCGCGGTTTGTTTCAATAGCTTTAGCAAGCCAGATAGCTTTCTCTTCATTGGTAGCTGCAACCGTTGCCTGTTCAAGAGCTTCCTCATACTGAACCCTGATAGAACGGTGATCAACGCGTTCATCACGACCATACAGTTCAAGGAAGCTATTACAGATGTCCTGCCAGCCTTTACGCCAGTTATCGAGCGTTTCAGGCTTATCCCACTCACGGACCTTTTTACCAAAGCCGGTAGAAAGAACCTCACGGGTTGTTCCCATGATATGGATATGCGGGTTATGACCATTAATATCGTGGATAACAACATCAGCAATGATGCCTTGCTTGGTAAAGTGCTCAAGAACAAAAGCAGCAGTGAGTTCAATGTTCTGTTCTGGTGTTAGCTCGGCAGGAAGAGCAATTTTAAACTCTTTGGCAAGACGAGCATCTTTTCTCTTCTCTGAGGCTTCAACAGCATTCCAGAGTGTTTCACTGTCAACAATCAGGTCAGGTGGAGTATGTTCAGGTGCAAAAATCTGCGCAAAGGCAAGGTCCTTTTTATGTGCTGTTTTGCGGCCACAAATTTCACCCGTTCTGTTATCGAAGAAAACTTTACGGTGACGATATGCAGCAGAGTTAACCGAAGACTGACCTTCGCCTCTGCTGATGTTCTCCATTTTAAAACTGTATATCGCCATCCAAATATTCCTCAATGCCAAATGCTGCTTTTCGTTTTACATAAGGAAAACGCCGGGGTTGACGTTGACCTTGATTTTGTTTCCGAAGGAAACGGTTTTAGCCTGCGGCAGCAACCGTCGGTAGACCCCACGGCATTAGAGCGAAGCGATAATGCGTAAGTGGGCATTGCTTTATTTTTTTATCGCCATAAATGGCTCAAAAAATAACAACAATGTATAAGGCTTACCCTTATTAATTAATACTAAATATATGAATGACTGTAAAACATACCGCCGAATTAAGCGGCGCAATATGGATGGGCGGGCGAAGTATTCCGCGATATTATACGGATTGGGCTTTGATAGCGTCCGTAGGACAAAAAGAGTGTTATTTCATCCCGCCGTAAGGCGGGGAAACACTAAAAGACATAAAGCGGATAAAAATAGTGGTAGTTTCCCCTGTTGCACAATTCACTGGTGAGGGTAAGAAATTAGAGCGAAAAACCGGAAGGTGAAATGAAAACCATTAATAAACAAAAATAAGTAACGCGGAGAGAGTCGTTTAAAAAATTAGTGTGTGCTAGCATACGAGTGTACTATTATTCAACTTCTCTAAATCAGACTTGATCTTATGTCTGAGATAGCTTAATAATATCGCCGTTGATTGGTATCAACATAGTATCAGGAAAGTTACTTTTTTATGGTGATAAGTATGCAAGAAAGTTGGCAGTTTTTGGTAACCACAGTAATACCTATCTTAGCTTTAATGACTGCTATCAGTGCTAGAAATGAAGCAAAAAAAGCGAATCGAATTGTGACAGAGGCTCATAAGCGGAACGAACTTAATCAGTATTACCCCTCATTGAAATTCAGTTCGGAAATTATTGATGAAAAGATTCATCTTGTGATTGCAAATGCATCAAATAGTAATAGTGCGTCTTTAGGAAAAATACGATATAATATTTTTTTACAATCTGGTGATTACAAGTTTGATAAAGAAGGATTCATTGAATTAGATGAGGTTATTAATTCCAATTCAGAAAAGAAAATTCCTTTTTATTTATTGAACGAAAATGTGGAAGGGATTAACTCTATTGTTTTAAAAATGACCAGTCAAAAAGCAGACGCTGTTTCTATACGCTTGAAAGCATGGTTAGACTATAAACCAACAATATATGAGGGTAAAGAGGTCGTGGAATATTTTGGTATAACTTATTCATATGAGAATGGAAAGTTTAATCTTTCTGGGCCAATCCGATACTAATTAACTTGATAAAACGCTCTATGAAAATCTGTGAGCGTTTTTAGACTTAGAATGATTGTTTAGAACGCAACAACGTTGTGGCAGTCAAGCTCAACATTAACAAGACCATTTTCTAAGTCAAGACTATAAAATTAGATTGTCAGCTGACTATAATAAAGCCTTTTTTGATGCTTTCATATTGAGCATTTTCTGCGGAACAGTGATATTAAGTTTATCAGAAACGTACTCCTACTCCCTGTCAGGAATAATAAACTTTGGTCCACAACTTTAAGATGTATTAATTACTTGGTATCAGTTATTTTCTTTAGTGATCATGGGCATTCCTGATATACATCATAAATTTTAGTTTTTCACACAGAACAGCTGTTCCAGTAATTCATTGAGGCAAGCAGTATCGCCATCCGATATGAAAACTTTAGTGATCATATTAAGTTATATGGTGTTAATACAGGCATAATTTGCCAAAATAAAATATTTACTATAAAAGAACATAAGAACATGAAATAAACGGGGTGAATATGAATGTCGGTGGGTTATGCGAATCAGAAGTAATACTGATCTGTGTCAATGCTGCATTATGGACTATTAACATTGGCTTTATGAGCATTTGGGTTGTCAGATAAAATATTACACCTTACTTATTGATTTATCTGTAAATTGTGTTAGTACATAATCAGGAAATCAATACAGGGAGGTTTTATGTATAAAAATAATGATGAAGCCATCGATCTCGAAGCAAAACGATTACTTGATAATGGAATCTATACCGATCTGGAAAAGGCATATAGTGAAGCAGAAAAGATAATAACAGAGGTGCGAGTTGAATTTAAAAAGAGGCAGGAAAAAAAACAGTTCCGATCTCGGATTAAATCAATCAAACGAGCACTTTCAGATGATGAGTTCAGGAATAATGTTCCTTATAATCATAGAAATCAATGGAGTAAATAATGAACGATGATGAAATAAAAAATACCTATCTAACAGGTAAAGCCTTTCTGGGGGATAGAAGCAGGGCCGAAATAAAGAAAACACTTGAGCAAAAAATTGCGGGAGCACAAAATAAGCTCAATTATCTAAAAGCGAAAGAAAAAAGAGATAGCAAAAAAGAAAATACACGACAAAAAATAATTCTCGGTGCAGAGGTTGCCAAGGTTTTAAACTGTGATATTAGTGAGGTAGATAAACAATTACTATTTGGTTTGTTGTTGGAGGTTCCATCCTTACATACACATGATATCGAACGGTATAAAATAAATGGAAAAATCTACATCGAAAGAGTTCTCAAAAAATTCAGACCATAAAATCAATTCACGTCCGAACAGCTCTCCGGCTTAAAACTTGTTTTAGGCTGGGGAGCTGTTGACCAAGCCCCAGAGGGCGCGGTAGTCAATTTTTACGGCCATCCGTGGCAATAAATCACAACCAAACTCAGATGGCAAAGTCTTCAAGAGCTTTACCACCTTCGAGTGCAGCAGCAATCGCTTTTGGTGTACGACCTTGACCCGTCCACGTCTTTTCATCACCATTTTCGTCAATGTACTTGTATTTAGCAGGACGAGGAGCACGAACAGCAGCCGGACGAGAAGATTTAGGATTGCCCAGCAGTTCAGATGGATCAATACCATCTTCAAGCAGTTGTGCACGAAGCGCTTCATTTTTGGCCTGACGTTCAGCATTTTGTTGCAGTACAAGTGATTCTTCTTGGCGTCTGTCTTCGACAATAGCAGTTAATTTTTCCAGCATCTCTTCCAGTGTTGCCAGATCTGTTTCTCGTGCCTGAGCGCGAAGGGTACGGATGTTATTAAGTGCTTTAATAGCTTCAGTCATTATCTTTTATCCTGAATGTTTAAGGTCATGAGCAGGATACCATACAAAAGACGATCATGGATCACATTACCCCTTCTAAATTTTATTGTTGATTTTTTATGGACTAGTTCTTAACCAGTCTTGACCTCTTTTTTATTTTTGTTAATTGATTAGTACGTGAAATAAAAAAGGACGATGAAAATGAAAAAGAAAAATAAGAAAGGTTTCTCATTACTGGAACTCATTTTAGTGTTGAGTGCAGGTAGTATGATGGCATTTCTAAAATTTCAAGACATGAAAACTAATCAAGAAAACATGATGGCTGATTCTGTTGGTAATCAGATAAAGCAAATAGGAGAGGCGGCAAATCGCTATATCAGTATCCACTATGACAAGCTATCAACACTTTCTTCAAGTAGCAGTCAGTCAAGTGATCCGGGACCAAGAACATGTACATCTAATAGCTGTGAAATCACATATCAAACATTAGTAAATGAAGGGTTTCTTCCTGTAGGTTATACAGGCATTAACATGCAAAAGTCATCTTACAAAATAGTATTAAAACGTGCAGGGACTGCTCCCAATTTTGTTATCAATGGTCTTATTACAACAACATCGCCTTGGCTGGAAGGCGGTAAATATCGTTATGATTTGTTAGGAAAAGCTATGCAGGTCGCTGGTATTGATAGTGGAATGACGAAATCAGCTACTTTAGTATCAGGTCTACAGGGCGCATGGACAGAAACTTCATCAGCTTTTAATAACATCACTGCAGCGGGTCTACTGGCTTATCGTGTTGGCTACGATTCCTCTATGTATTCTGTGTATTTGCGTCGTGATGGCACATTACCTATGACAGGTAATTTAAACATGGGTAATCAGGACATAAATAATGCCAGAAATATAACGGCAGCGGGAACCACAACTACGGAGGCATTACGAACTAGCGGGGCAGCAGCGATAGGATCAACATTAGACGTTGGCGGTGTGGCAACGTTAAACTCTGATTTGAATGTAGCAGGTAATGGTCATGTCAATGGTAATTTAAATTCTAATAATACCGTATCAGGAACAACCATAACGTCCAGAGGTGAGACCTATACTAATAACTGGTTCAGAACTATGGGAGATGGGGGGATTTACTTCCAGAAATACGGTGGCGGTTGGAATATGACGGACACGAATACCATAACTGCTTACGCAGGTAAAAATATTCAAACAGCGGCGGGATTATATGGTGGTTATGTAAAATCAACAGGAAACATAGACGCTAATGGAACGGTAAATGCTTCATATGTGTGGGCATCAGGGAACCTCAACTCAAATTATGTTCATTCCAATGGTAATATAGATGCCGCAGGGCAAGTTTATGGTGCTGGAGGGGTTGTCTCAGGTGGTAGAACAACAGTTGGAGAGTATCTTCATCTAAATGGAGTGGCCTATGCCGGAAATGGATGTTCTCCTAATGGTTTACAAGGGCGAGCAGTTGATGGTTCTATATTATCTTGTACTAATGGCGTGTGGAAAGAAGGTGGCGGAAGTGTAAATAGAATGTTCATTGTTGTTGAAGGAAAGTGTTATGTTCCAAATAAAGATACCGGCGGTTGTTCTTGTCCAAACGACCCAAATCGTCTAAAACAGATAGAAGTGTCAAGATATAGAGGAAATGAATGTAATAATGGTGGAAGTAACTGTAGAGAGCCAGATAGAAGATTATATACATGTAATTAGGTGACTGGCGGCATTACGAAAAGTTTATTTCCACTGGGGCTGATTTAGTTGCCCCATGTTTGGGAATATATATTCTCTCCAATGTGGAGTTTCCTTTAAGGGAAAATGAAAGGGCCGTTAGGCCCTCTTGTTTAAATATTTATTTCATTTAAGTAATGACTCAAGTTGTTCAGCAATTTCATCAATGGTATTTATCGATGTATTTAATGCCATTTTATCTACTAGTGTAGGGCTGAATTTTAAGATATCAGATTTAGATACTTCGTGCCAGATTGGTAATATTACTTGGTCTTCACCGTTCATTTCTCTGGCAGTCAAACCATTTAATTCATACTCTGTCCAGTCCTTTTTGATAAAGGATTTAGATAAAACAACAACTCCAAACCGAGAGTTTGCTAATCCATAATCGATTGTCTTACGTAGACTTTTACCCCAACCTAAAGAGAATTCGTCATACCATACATTTATCCCTTTTGCTTTTAACAACTCAGCAAGGGGACGGACAAAACTATCTTTATCTTCTGTTGCATGAGAGATAAAAACATCATAACTCTCTAGAATATCTTCTGTCTCATCAGGTTTGTTGATAATTTGACGATTGAAATTATGGCTTGAAGATATTGCTCTTTTTTGTGATTCCAACTCCCTTGTGATTTTTTTCTGATGATCTAACTGTTCTTTTTCAATTTTCTTTTGAGCTGCAATCCTTTTTTTCTGCTCATTATCTTGCTCTTTAAGGAGTTGGACTTGATAACGATGTAAGTCTCCAGTTTTAGTTGCTATTTTTTTATTGATATCTGCTTTTTTAGAACTACATTTTGAAACGTCGTTATTATAACGATTGATTTCTGACATTTTTGAGTTCAAGGTGCTTAATGATGTCGATTTAGTGATACTACGTTCTATTTGATTTATTTTCCCTGAAAGTTGAGCTTCTTTACGTTGCTCGTCGGAAAGTTGTTTTTGTAAATTAGCAATGTCTTTTTGTAGTCTGTTGATATTTGACATGGTAGTACTTATTGACATTAGATGTTCTCCCAGACGATATTGTGTGCAATATACTACGTCGCTAATGAATTTTAAAGCTTTCTCTCGATGTTTTAATTACTCCACGGGCTGTAAAAATAATTGCCGTAGTGGGGTTTTCTTAATGATAATATCTCCAGTAGTTATTAATATACCTCTATCAATCAAAGGTTTTAGAGTCTCATGGATTATATGTCTTCTAAAAATAAGATGGCGATGAGGTAATTGAATGGTTTTCTTATTGGCGATTGCCTCTGCTTCTAAAAATATAAATTCAGGATCGAGAGGTAGGATGTTACTCATTTCATCAAATATGTTATAAACAGTAATGCTGCTTCCATTTGGTATATTATCTATTATGTTAAGCATAATGCTAATTATTAAAATTGACCATCTCTGGAACATCCACAGGCTGGGGGATTCTTTCATTTCTTTAAGCATTATAGGTAATTTGGGCCACTTCCTCTGCATGCTCGGAGTAAATAGATTATTGTTTATAAGCCATTTATTCCATGTACTGTAGTCTCTATTGAATAGTTCATCAGTCATGTCTAAATACTCATATGAGCGATTTCTCAATCTATTGCTCATATGAATTGTTAGGGATTTTGTGTGTATATTTTCTTTGCAATTTTTAATGAACTGAGATCGTAGTCGTGATTTTTCTTTTTCAAGTGATGGATATTTCAGCCAGCGCCATTGAGGTTTGTTACTATCTATAGGATAGAATCTTATAATTACACTTCCATCAAAATCATCCATCAGATTCAAATCAAATTCATTTAGTAAATATATTATCCATATATGAAATTCTTTCCCTTTATGCAAGGTGTCTCCACGTAGGATAAAACAATCATCGTTTTTTTGTATAACCGATATTTTATCAACGGCACGATTCTTCTTTTTGTAAAGGCAGAAGCTTTCAGTAAAAACCTCATTAGATTCTTCATAAGTTATATTCTCATGAATGCTTGGCAGGAATATGATTTTATTTTTCAGTATTTTATTGATTGAATTTAGTGTGTTTTTTAATCTTCTTGAATGTCTTTCATTTATTTCTTTTTCAACAGCGAACTCATGACATTCAATCGCTTTAATACACTCAGAGTAATAAAACCATTCATTGGGAACTTGATTGTTTTTAATACGTTGATACCATTCTTCTATCTCGATATCTTCAGAGTATTCAAACGCTAACTCTACTGCATTTATTTTGTTATTTTTAAAGTAACGTACTTTTTCAGGCTCGCATTTGTGTGTTACGCAGATCTCGACGATGTATAATCCAGTATCTGTGTTAAGACAGACATCTGACACATAGGTTCCAATTCTATGTTCTAAGGTTGCGGATAGTATTTTGGTTTTTACTAGTGGTGTTTTTAGCGTGTGATTCTTATACGCAAAAGTCATTTGAGGTATTGTTAATACATCTAAGCTAAGAAAATAATGTTGCATTGCTAAATGCAACTGTGTCATTCGGCAAGCACGTTTTTCAATAAGATTTCTATGGGCGAAATGATGCTTTTTTAATTTTCCACCATTGCGAGCAATTAATTCATCATTACATGACTTACATATGCAATTACACTTAGCTCCATTAGGAACATCATCAATATGCATGATCTGTTTTGTTTCTTTTTCCACAGCATATTCAATGATCACTACAAACTCCATTTCTTTACTATGACTGACTTGTCTAGATTAAATCCTTATATTGAATATGTCTACTGTATAAGGCAACGTAATCCTTAGCTTTCAGGTCTTTATTTGCTGCGAGCAAATTGAGATAGTATAACCATGTCATTAATATTGGTACCTAAATAGCTGTGCGGGATTGTAATCCATTTATAGCGTAAGGCTTTGGCGCTGTTTTCTCTTTCTGCCACGCTGTATCAGGTCTACGATGTATGCCTTTACGCAACATGTTACATGCCAGTCAGCGTAAGTGTAGTGGTATTAGATACAGCTATTTAGATAACAAATCCACCACTGCAACATCAGAAGGAGCTGATCAAGGTGCTTGGCCTTGTGGGTATAAGCAGCACGGACGCTATTGCTTTCCTTATGGCTCATTTGAAGCGCTACAGCGTCTTCTGACCACAAACCTGACTCAATTAAGGCACTACAGGCCAGCGTGCGAAAACCGTGTCCACAGATGTCCTGCTTCGTGTCATAGCCCATATTGCGAAGGGCTTTGTTGATGGTATATTCAGACAGAACAGCTAAACATGGGTAAGACAATAGCCCGACCACTCATCCATTAACGCCACACGCTTAGGCCATAACGTCCCACGTTGATATGCAGCCTCAGCCTTATCAGCTAACTGGTGAGCCAGCGCATGTTCAATCACCTCACGCTGATGATCTGTTGTTTCACCAGCCCAATCACGAAATGTTGAACGGAAGCCATGCTGTGTCAAACCACTGTGTCCCATCCGTTTCAATACAGCCAATAATGACATATCAGATAGTTGTCCACCTCTTGGGGCAGGGAATACGAGATTATTGTCCTTAAAGCGCGGTAAATCCTTTAACAGGACAATGGCTGCATCAGACAGTGGAACACGGTGTTCTTTCCCAGCCTTCATTCTGTTAGCGGGTATAGTCCATGTTTTACCTTTCAGATCTATCTCTGACCATTCAGCGCCACGGATTTCACCAGAACGGGCGACGGTCAGGATGGAAAACTCAAGTGCTCGTGCTGAAATGCCAGCTCGTTTCTGTAGTTCAGAGATGAAGGGTTTGATCTCACTGTAAGGCAATGCTGCATGATGCTTTTGTTGCTGAACCTTGCTTGGCATTGGCAGGAGAGGCTTAAGCATACCTTTCCATGCTGCAGGGTTATCACCTTCAAAGTATTCTTTCGCTTTTGCGTAATCGATGATCGCTTCAATACGACCGCGAAGACGACTGGCAGTTTCATTTTTCGTTAACCAGATCGGTTCAAGTATCGCTAATAGGTCAGTCTTTGTAATCTCAGCGATGGGTTTTTGAGCAATAACAGGATAAGCATACGTTTCCAGCGTGGACCGCCATTGAGCAATGTGTTTTTGGTTCTTTAGCTCTTTGGTTTTAATTGCGATAACGTCTTCAGCACAGCTTGCGAAGGATTTGTTCTTGTGCGCCAGACGTTCCTGATGCGCTTTTTGGGCGTGTTTTTCTGCAAGAGGGTCAATACCATTACGGATTTGTTTACGCAGCTCACGAGCTTTGTCACGCGCTTCCGCTAATGAAACTTCAGGGTAGGGGCCAAGACCCATGTTTAAACGTCTCGGAACGGTTCTTCCTAGAGCATTAACTCTTACTCCCATAGCGACGCAAAGCACCCATGAACGGGACTGGCCTCTGTTTCGAAGATACAGGCCGTCAACGCCACCGACGGCAAAAGAGCCTTCTTTTTTTAACTTAGCAACTGCTAGTCCGGTGAGTTCTTTTGCTTTTTTCGGCATAGTAAATCCTGTCATACAAACCGCCATGCATAAGGTACTGCATAAAATGTCAGATTTTTTCGAATGTAGCAAGACGTCCTCGAACAATCTATTTTGACAACACATTGTTTATTAATGATAAAAAATTACTTTTTCTGGCATTCTCGGACATTGATTTGGCGGACTACGCTTCCGCCAAACATGAAAAGGGGTTACCGAAAGGTAACCCCTTTTTGCTTTTGAAGCATTAGAATAGACTTGCAATCTTGACCAATCCCCTTATGTAACATTCAAACACTTGCCTACCCCAATCCCAGGCTTTTCTTTTTAGTGCTATACGCTGCAATTTAACTGCACATTGAAAGTCTTTCCATATTGGCGTGGCTGAAGGCATGGCCATGATGTATTCATGACCTGTAAAAGCCTTAACTGAACCCAGGCCAGTCCAGTAGTGTTTGCCTGGGGGGCAAGTTCAGATCATCAGCAAATTGATGCGTTGCGCAGAAGGACATTGTCGGTACTAGTGAGACGGTTACCCATAAACGTTATTTCTGGCTAAAAAGCTGACGCGGATAGAGTCATTCATCCACAGTTTTTCTGAATATCTGCCGGGCAGGTACCGAGCTGGGCAATCCGTAGCCGAGAAATCGAATCTGATGAGTTTGGTTCTTTATAAAAAATACGCCCTGCTTACCTGTAGGTGCGGCTCATCGCCGCACTCTTAACATATTCACGGATGGCTAATAAATCGGGACAGGCGTTGGCGCAAAAAGCGGTTTTCCTGCCGCAGTTGCGCGTTCTCCTCGAGCAACGTCAGTGCGACGGCAATTCCTGGCCAGTCAAGCGCCAGTTCATGGCGCAGACGCAGTGCGCGTTGCACCACGGTCAGTGCATGGTCATCAAAGGTCTCATCTTCACGGGGTTCGATTACCCCTAAACCGACAATTTCATTCAGTTCTTCTGCAGAAACACCGGTATGCAGACAAAACTCGGTAATGGTAAAGGTAACGGTCACGTTAGCCATTATGCTTTCCCCCACTCTTTGCGCGGATCAAAGGACTTCTGCGCATCCGCCAGCTGTTGCCACAAGGCGGCGCTGTTGTCGTCAGGTTTCGGCGGCATCACGATTTTGATGACCGCGTACAGGTCGCCAGTCTGTTTTTTTCCGACCAGACCTTTGCCTTTGATACGTAATCGCTGTCCAGCCTGGCTTCCTGCGGGGATGGTCAGCAAAATACTCTCTTTGAGTGTTGGTACAGTCACTTTTGCGCCCAATGCGGCTTCCCATGGGGCAAGCGGAACGACAACTTCCAGATCCTGATTAACAATATCAAACAGCGGATGCGGCGCGATATGAATCACCAGCCACAAATCACCGTTCGGGCCACCGTTTTCACCAGGGGTTCCCTGACCTTTCAGGCGAATGCGCTGCCCATTGCCGACACCGGCCGGGATCTTAACGTTGAGGGTTTTGGGGATTTCCCGCTCGATCATGCCAAACGCATTGTATACCGGCAGGTTGTAACTGATGGTGCGGCTATGCTCAGCAAGGGTTTCTTCGAGGAAAACGGCGACCTCGATTTCAATATCATGCCCGCGACTGGCGTGGCGCTGCCGTGACTGATGTGCGTGCTGGCCAAAAATTGAAGAGAAGATATCGTCGAAATCTTCAGCGCTGTAGCTTTGACCTTCTCCTTGCTGGAACTGACGATTAAACTGCGGGTCGTTGCGATGCTGCCACAGCTGGTCGTATTCGGCGCGGCGCTGTTCATCGCTCAGTACTTCCCAGGCTTCGGCAACTTCTTTAAAACGAGCTTCAGCGTCGGGTTCTTTGCTGACATCGGGATGGTATTTTCGCGCGAGACGACGGTAGGCGGTCTTGATTGTCTTGAGATCGTCTGTCGGCTTCACGCCCATAATGGCGTAATAATCCTTTAATTCCATAGCGTTCTCTCGTGTAAATCAACACATGAAGAAGGCAATCCCTCTCAAAAGGTATCACCGTTAAGTTTAGGGTAATCCCGATAGGCGCGAATGCCAACCATGAAAAAGGGGGGCGCAGGTCATAAAAGGGTCACCGGCTAATGCGGTGAGCCTGCTTGTTTATTTACCTGTCATACTCACATTTTCCCTTTTCACCAGACTGTTCGTTGTTGAGCGAAGCATCGCATTTTATCCAGTAATAGAGTGGCTGAAATTAACAAGGGAGAGATACTGAATGATCGCCGTTATTTTTGAAGCAGATGTGCATCCTCAGGCTGGAGAGCGATATCTTCAACTGGCCTCAGAGCTGAAGCTGTTGTTGGCAGAGATCCCTGGGTTTATTTCTATCGAACGATTTCAGAGCATTAATACGCCCGGGAAAATGCTGTCACTTTCATGGTGGGAGAATGAGGATGCAGTGCGCAGGTGGAAATGCAACGTCAGGCATCAGGCCGCACAACAGGAGGGTAAACAGTTGATTTTTTCATACTACAGAATACGTGTTGCCACTGTTTTGAAGGATTACGCCTCTGAATAAGGTTCTGCCAGCGTATATGACAGCTGACAGTCAACAATGTCTGCCTGTAGCAACAGGAGCCAGAACAGGCTCTGGCTCCTGTTGGTGGTGCGTCAGTAATATTAACGGCTTATCAAGGTCTGGAAAAAAGAAAACGAACGGTATCAGCGTAGTTCTGGACAAAAGCGTTAACGTTATCTGATTTTAATCCTTTCGGGTTAATCATATATTTACCCTTGATAAAGATAGCCGGTACACCTTTCAGGTCTACCGCTTTAGCCAACTCCTGTTGCTTCGCCGTTAATGATTTTACGGCAAAGCTATTCCATGCAGCATCATAGTCATTTGCACTGACACCAGCGCGGATAAATACATTGCGAATATCATCTGCTGTTTTAACAGTTTGTTTTTTCTGCACGGCATCAAACAGTAAAGGTTTTACTTTATCTTCCACGTTTAACAGCATAGCGACAGACCACGCGTGCGTCATCTCCGGCCCCAACGGACCTAAGAAATCAACGTGATAGTCAGTAAGTTTGACATCAGTAGGTAATGCTTTTTTCACATTATCAGTGACTTCCAGAACTTCATCGTATTGGTAGCATGAAGGGCAATAAAATGAAAAGAACTTAAGCGCAGCGGGCGCTGACGCAACTGGCTTTTCAAGTGAAATATATTCCTTGCCATCGGTAAATGTTGCTGCCTGAACGCTCACAGTAAAAATCAGGCCTAGAAGAGGAAGTAAGATTTTTTTCATTTCCATATACTCTAAATAACATTTAACAAACAATTGTTTTGATGATGAACATAATGTTCATGGCGGTAAGTTATAATACAATATTTATCCGAAAATGTGCTGGCCCTTACTTTCATTTACGCAGGCATATCTACTGGCATACTTGTCATTCAATTTCATGGTCAGTGGTGAAATACTTGTAGGGACGCTTTGTGAATAGTAAATAATAAACCCCGTGATATTTTTAGCTTTGTTTTATTAGCGCCATTATTTTGCAATAATGAAATTAATTAACAATATTAATTATCATTTCTGGGCAGCGCGCTGGGGCGGAATGAGAATTGACCGGCCTCTGCCGACATAACTTTACAGGGTAAAGGTTGCCAAAACCTCGCCAGTGACTAAGATAACTCGCGTCAATCAGTGAGGGTATAATGGCGAAACGTCAACGGATGGGATGGTGGTTCCTCTGCCTGGCATGTGTTGTGGTGATGGTATGCACCGCGCAGCGCATGGCGGGTCTGCACGCGTTGCAGATGAACACCACGACCACTGCTGTTGTCGCGAGCGCCCAGGCCGATACCGATGAAGCTTCGCCCGTTACGCCTTGTGAGCTGAGCGCAAAATCATTGCTGGCTGCACCGCCAGTATTGTTTGAAGGCGCGATTCTGGTGCTATGTTTGCTGCTGTCGCTGTTGGCACCCGTGCGGGCATTTCGCCTACCTTTTTTCCCTCCGCGCGCTATCTCGCCGCCCACTCTCCGGGTGCATCTCCGATTTTGCGTCTTCCGTGAATGACAGAACAGCCGTTGCTGACTGTTAGATAATTATTCACGGAGAAAAACTATGATGACTGTTTTCAGGCAGGCACTGCTCTGTCTGTTATTGCTATGGCTGCCCGTATCCTGGGCAGCTGAACCCGGCTGGCTGCGTTCACCCGATAACAATCACGCCAGTGTGCGGTTACGTGCCGATACAGCAGCTGACGGTGAAACCCGTCTGCTGCTCGATGTTAAACTGGAGGATGGCTGGAAAACCTACTGGCGATCGCCGGGTGAGGGAGGCGTTGCGCCTGCTATCGCCTGGAAAGATAAAATGCCTGCTGTTGATTGGTACTGGCCGACTCCCGCGCGTTTTGAGGTCGCCAATATCACCACCCAGGGATATCTCGATAATGTCACCTTCCCGATGGTAGTACGTGGCACCACGCCAGCCGCTCTTAACGGTGTATTGACCCTATCAACCTGCAGCAATGTCTGCCTGTTAACGGATTTTCCCTTTTCCGTGA
Organism: Citrobacter youngae; assembly: GCF_003818115.1. Taxonomy (GTDB): domain Bacteria; phylum Pseudomonadota; class Gammaproteobacteria; order Enterobacterales; family Enterobacteriaceae; genus Citrobacter; species Citrobacter youngae. Next base: position 117,663 of record NZ_RPOI01000016.1, read on the forward strand.
CGCCGAGCGTCCAGGACCCGTCTTTTGCTCATGACTATGCGCAAGCGATGGGGCAGATACCGCTGGCTAGCGGGCTGACCGATGCGCTTAGTGCCGGGGCGCGAGCCGGAGAGCTGGTGGTTGAGGCTCGTCGTGCGGGGGGCTGGTCTGCGCCAGGCCTGTACCTGGACACCGTTGATGATGCGGATTTTGGTATGCCGCAAATCCGCGTAGAGGGCGAAATACTACGGGCAACGGTTCCGGTTCATGACAGCTGGGGGGAAGGGGCGCCGAATCTTCGTGGTAAACAACTTACACTGGTTCTGGCTGATAACGGCGTTGCACAGGAAAGTCGTCTTACGATTGGCGAAGCCCCGGTTATTGAAAACGCTTCACTCCCGCTGTGGCAAGTGACGCTTATGGCGTTATTGGGCGGTTTGATTCTCAACCTGATGCCCTGCGTTTTACCGGTTCTGGGCATGAAGCTGGGCTCGATTTTACTGGTTGAGGAGAAAAGCCGTCTTCAGGTTCGCCGCCAGTTTCTGGCATCGGTGGCTGGGATCCTGGTCTCTTTTATGGCTCTCGCGCTGCTGATGACGGTGCTGCGCCTGACCAATCAGGCGCTTGGTTGGGGGATCCAGTTCCAGAGTCCGTGGTTTATCGGCTTTATGATGCTGGTGATGCTGACGTTCAGCGCCAGCCTGTTTGGGCTGTTTGAATTTCGCCTTCCTTCAGCAATGACCACCATACTGGCAACTCGCGGCGGTAACGGCTTGTCAGGGCATTTCTGGCAGGGCGCGTTTGCGACGTTGCTTGCCACGCCGTGCAGTGCGCCGTTCCTGGGGACGGCAGTGGCGGTGGCGTTGACCGCCTCGCTGCCGACGCTATGGGGGCTGTTCCTCGCGCTCGGGCTGGGGATGAGTTTGCCATGGTTGCTGGTGGCACTGCGTCCGGGTCTGGCGCTGCGTCTGCCGCGTCCGGGGCGTTGGATGAATATCTTGCGGCGTCTTCTTGGCGTGATGATGCTTGGCTCGGCTATTTGGCTGGCAACATTGCTGCTCCCGCACCTAGGGTTCGCAAGCCAAAGTACAGCCAAAGAGAGTGTGAACTGGCAACCGCTGAGCGAGCAGGCCATTGAAGATGCACTGGCTCAGCATAAGCGCGTAGTTGTAGATGTGACGGCTGACTGGTGCATTACCTGTAAAGTCAATAAATTCAATGTTCTACAAAAAGAAGATGTCCAGACTGCACTGCAACAACCCGATGTGGTGGCTCTGCGGGGTGACTGGACGCTGCCCTCTGAAGCGATCACCGAATTCCTGAAAAAACGCGGCCAGGTTGCTGTGCCGTTCAACCAAATTTATGGTCCCGGTTTGCCGCAAGGTCAGGCATTGCCGACGTTGTTAACCCGCGATGCGCTGCTGAATACACTGGCCGATGCCAAAGGAGTGAACCCATGAAAATGATGATTGTCCTGCTGCTAACCCTGTTTTCTGCCGTCAGCGTGGCGAAAGAACCTGCACCGTTTACCCCGGAACAGGAAAAGCAAATTGAAGCATTAATTCAGGAAGCCCTGTTTAACGATCCCAACAGCCCGCGGATTGGCGCAAAGCAGGCAAAACTGACCCTGATAAACTTCACCGATTACAACTGCCCATACTGCAAGCAATTGGATCCGATGCTGGAAAAAATTGTACAGAAATATCCTGATGTGGCGGTGGTGATTAAACCGCTGCCGTTTAAAGGGGAAAGTTCGGTTCTGTCGGCGCGAACTGCGCTGACGACCTGGCGTGAGCATCCGCAGCAGTTTCTGGCGTTACATGAGAAACTGATGCAGAAGAAGGGCTACCACACGGCAGTGAGTATTAAACAGGCACAGGAGAAAGCCGCTGCCAGCCCTGTGACGCTGGATGCACAAAGTGAGGAGACGCTGAGCACCAACCTGCAACTGGCACGTCTGGTCGGTGTGCGAGGCACGCCTGCAACGATTATTGGCGATGAGCTGATCCCGGGTGCAGTACCGTGGGAAACACTGGAAGAGGTGGTCAAAGAAAAGCTGGCGGCCGCAAATGGTCAGTAAACTGCGCCGCTGGCTGCGCGAAGGACTGATCTTACTGGTGTTATTCGCCGGGGCGATGTTGTTGATGGATGCCTGGCGAGCGCCCCAGCTTCCCGTAGCGTTTGACAGTACGCCTTTGCAGACGCTGGATGGTGAAAACGTTACGCTGGCCTCGCTCAGCAAAGAGGAGCCAGTGCTGATCTATTTCTGGGCGAGCTGGTGCGGCGTGTGTCGGTTCACAACACCGGAAGTCGCCAGACTGTACTCAGAAGGCGAGAACGTGATAACCATTGCGCTGCGTTCTGGTAATGAGGCGGAGGTGACGCGCTGGCTGGCGCGTAAAGGCGTAGACTTTCCCGTCATCAACGATGCCGACGGGACCATCTCCCGCAGCTGGGACATCAGCGTCACGCCAACGCTGGTCGTGATGTCGCACGGTCGCGTGGTGTCGACAACCAGCGGCTGGACCAGTTACTGGGGAATGAAGCTACGCCTCTGGTGGGCAAAAAACGTCTGATTCTGATGCCGGGGAAACCCGGCATTTTTTTTACGATAAAAAGGTAAGAAAAACATGTTGTTCTGATATTGGATCCTGAAATTATATACTAATAGTTATATATTTTTGATTTTTTCTGTAGTTGCAAATCCACAAAGGTAATGGCATATCTGATGGTGTTTTAAATATCTTATTTCTCGCAGGGATTAAAGAATAATGCGCAAGGGTAAAGTTATTGTTATATCAATGATGTTTTTTTGTATCCTTATTTTTATTGCTGCTATTGTCTGGTTTATGATGTATCAGGGGGAACTCGCTGAACCTACCGGTGAAGAGAAACATGCCGCCATTCTGCATGCTTCAGGCCTGTTGAAATCAGATGCGCAGGATAAAAAAACAATTAACAATTTGTATCAACGTTATATTTTAGCGCGTAAGGTTAATCTGGATTCCGGTGAATGGGTCGCTGATGACGTCCAGACGCAGGGATGTAAAAAACTTGCTCCGGAACATGATCCCGCGAAGATCCATCAGCGCTGTACGATTGCAGATGTATATCTGGTAAAAGATAAAAGCAATAAAATTCAACAAATTATACTCCCTGTTTTCGGTAAGGGCGCGAAGTCAATGATGTATGCCTTTCTGGCTCTTGACCCAGACGGACGTACGGTTAAAAACCTGTATTACTATCAGCAGCGGGAAACTCCTTTTTTGGGAGCCAGAGTGGAAGATGAGAGTTGGCGCAAGCAATGGCCGGGTAAAAAAGTAGTTGATAATAACAGGATGCCAGCACTAAGAATAACTCAGGAGAAACCACAGAATATCGATGAATATACAGTAGATGGTATTTCTGGTGCGACCCTGACATCGAATGGGGTTGAGAGAAGCATCAACTACTGGACAGGCGAACAGGGTTACGGCCGTTTTTTACAACGGATTACTCGTGGTCCTGATATAATAGTTCCCTGATCGCTTTTGTTTTAAATAACGTTTATCTTCATACTCATTGCCGGCCTCATTTGCGTCAGTGAGTATGGGGCAACTCAATTCCATATCACCGATAAATTCTCCTGTATTGACGGCATCATTAATAAATCCCGAATGTCTCAATTTCGTATTCATCACATTTTCATGAGATAAATTTACATAACTTGTTACCTATTGACATTTTTATGATCCAGGTCATGTACAACGCAAGCCAAAATCGATAATGATAATAATTATCATTTGTATTTTACGGGATGCGTACCGTGCGTAAGTTCTGTGTTTTCCTGCTGACCACTTTGTGTAGCTTGCTTGTAAGCCTTCATGTATGGGCCGCAACAAACTATGCTCCGTTAATTGAGGATATTGAACAACGTCTTGATAAAACAGCAGAACTTTACTCTCAGCAACAAACTGATGAAGCGCGGCGAACGGTGCAAATGGCTTACTTTGAGGTATTTGAAAACCTTGAAGGTCCTATTCGAATCAACATTTCCGCCAGCAAAAGCTATGAGATGGAAAGCGCTTTTGGTGAGATTCGTCGCATGATTGGCGAAAAAAAATCGCTCTCTGACGTGCAGTCTAAAATCGACTGGCTCAAAGCCTCGCTGCGCGAAGTTGAACCTGTGTTAGATGGCGGACATCGCCTGGTTGCCGAAGAGCAGCACAATGCGTTTTCCAGGACAGATATCGCCGTACACTGGCAAGAAAGTTTTCGCGTTATCGACGATTTGTTGGCTCAGGCAGTAAATAACTATCAGGCCGGGAATTTAAGCGTAGCCAGCCAGAACGTTCAACAAGCGCACTATCAGGGTTTTAAAAACTCAGAGATGGAAATGTCGGTCAGACAGAATCGATCGGCAAAAGACGCTGCTGCGATTAACCAGCAATTTTCTGCGTTGATTGCGCTCACCGCAGAGCCGGATCGCCTTAATGATGTCTCTTATCAGGTCACGACGTTGTTACAGGATATTGAGGATCTTCTGCCTGGTCTGCCTACTACCCGTGACGAACAGCAGGTCACGGCGGTGCAAAACACGGGGAATACGCCCACGGCACAGGATGATATAGCCCGCGCAGACTGGGCTGCCGTCTCGTTGGGTATCCATCAAAGTATTCAGAAAGCGATTGCCCGTTACCAGGAGGGCGATGCGAAGAATGCCATTCTGGATGTGCAAGACAGTTATTTTGACCGCTTTGAAGCTAGCGGTATGGAAAACAAAATCGGTTCTCGCGATTCGGCATTTAAAACCTCGCTGGAGGCTTACTTCACGCGTCTGGTTAGTCTGATGAAAGCGGGTCAGCCAGTGGAAAGACTCAACGCTGAAGCCAGCGCACTGGAGCAGGATTTACAAAAAGCAGTGGTGATGTTGGGGGAAGGAGAAGAAACCCAGTGGAGCCTGCTGCTCTACAGCCTGATGATCATTGTCCGCGAAGGACTGGAGGCCCTGCTTATTGTGGCGGCCATCGTGGCTTATATGGTGAAAAACAATCACCAGGATAAGCTTCCGTTAATTCGCCAGTCGGTGATTGTCGCATTAATCGCAAGCGTCATTACCGCTGTGATATTCCAACTCCTGTTCACGAATTCCGGCGCCAGCCGAGAACTGCTGGAAGGCGTAACGATGCTGATTGCCGTCGTCATGCTGTTCTTCATGAGCTACTGGTTACTGTCTAAAGTCGAGGCTCGCCACTGGAAAGCATGGCTGGAAGGGAAACTGTCCCACTCACTTTCCCGTGGTTCACTGGTTGGACTGTGGCTTACCAGCTTCCTGGCGGTTTACCGCGAAGGGGCGGAGACCGTGCTGTTTTACTACGCCCTGATCGGGGATGCGAATGATATTTCTGGGCATATGGCGATTGCGGCAGGTTTTGTTATCGGCTGTGTTGTTCTGCTGGTCGCCTGGCTCATCATGCGCTACTCGGTTGTACGCCTGCCTTTGAAGCCGTTCTTTATGTTTACCGGCAGTTTTATGTACCTGATGGCCTTTGTATTTGCGGGCAAAGGGGTTCTGGAACTGGTGGAAGGTAAGCTGTTCCAGCCAACGTTGATTAACGGCTTCCCTGAAATCAGTTGGTTGGGAATTTATCCCTACGTGGAAACGTTATTACCGCAGGCCATATTGCTACTTGCGGCGCTGGTGGCGCTGTGGGTGATGCGGCGGAAAAGCACTGTTCCTGGGGAAACGATAAAAACTAATCTATAGCTGTTATTTGAGACGAGAGGATATGTCTGATGACCATGAAGAAAACCCTGATTGCCAGTGCAGTGATGGCCGGTATTTTCACTGCTCCGGCAGCGTTTGCCTTTAAGGAGTATCCGGCAGGCGAGCCTGTCACCATGAATGAGATGGAACTGGCCGCTGTGTACCTGCAGCCAATCGATATGGAACCGCGTGGCATGGGATTACCGGCAGCAAAAGCCGATATTCACCTTGAGGCGGATATTCATGCCGTGGAAGGCAGTAAAAATGGTTTTGGCGCAGGCGAATGGATCCCTTATCTGACTATCAGTTACACCTTGATTAACAGTGATACGGGTGAAAAACAAGAAGGTACGTTCATGCCGATGGTTGCCAGCGATGGCCCTCATTACGGTGCGAACATCAAAATGATGGGGGTGGGTAACTATAAAGTGACCTATCACATCGAACCGCCGTCAAAAGCAGGTATGCACCGTCATACAGACAGTGAGACCGGCGTTGGTCGCTGGTGGAAACCATTTGATGTGAGTTATGAATTTAAATACGTCGGCCTGAACTAAGCGCTTTTCCATCAGGCTGCTTGATTTGCCATTTTGGACCGGGCAGTGCTCACAATCTTACGTACGAAGTGTACCCACGATTTGTTTTGCGCTGCTCATGTCTTAACTGACCGCGAACTTATCCCCCTGATGGGCAGGCTCTAAATTATCGATGTACCTGGATAGTTACATCATTCAATCCGCCGTACAGAGTCGATGTTATGAGTTATTTTTTTGTCACGACGCTACAGGTTTTTTTCTGCATTGCGCTGCTCTCCGGGGTTCTCTGGAGTCGCATCGATCCCCCTTCATTGCGCCCACTCGTCTGGACCTTATTCACAGGCTTAATCCTTGGCGTGCTGGTGGGACTTACCCTCCGCGGCTCGCAGCCAGTGCAATTGTTGCTGGTTGGCACAGAAGTGATGATTACGCTGCTGTTTGTATTGAGCTTCTGGTGGGTATCAAAGCGCATTCGCTACCTGTGGCAAGGGATTTTGGTGTTTGGCGCAGCCCGACATTGGGCTTTGGATCCCAATCTCGGCGGATTAACCAGCACCCATGTGCTAAATACCGATCTGCTGTTGAATCTGACGGCAATGCTATTGGCATTTGCGATCCTCTGCCTGGCGGGGGTACTGAGCGCTATGCTGTTGCGTCGTATTCGTGGACTCTACTGGCCGTTGACGCTGATTCTGATGGTCATGATTTGGCTGCCATTAAGCGGTAATTTGTTGCTGCTGTTAATGAAACTGCAGGTGCTACCGCTGGCGAAATCGCTATTGAGTTTCGTGGCCAAAGTGACAAACAACGCGGCGATGTATAACTGGTTGGGGGCCGCCTTATTACTTGCTCTGGCACTGTGCTGGGTACCGGCGTTGTTACGCGCGATCCGCCAGACGCGTAAAGCCGATGAGCCGATTGCTTATCGACTGGCGCTGGCGCATCGTCGAAATGCATTTCGTCTTTGGCTGGTCACGTTAGGTTGTGCGGTGGTGGTGATCGCCGGGCAACTGTGGTGGGAAAAAGTCGCCTCTCAACCGCCGCAGTTGTCAGAAGCCATTCCGGTACAACTTGCCAGTGATGGCATGGTTCATCTGCCAATAGAACGACTCCGTGATGGCAAGCTGCACCGCTTTGTTTGGGTGGCCGATGATGGTAAAGCGGTACGTTTTTTCGTGATTAACCGCTATCCCGACAAGTTGCGTTTGGGGGTGGTTTTTGATGCCTGTCTACTGTGTGGCGATCAGGGTTACGTGATGGAAGGTAATCAGGTTATCTGCGTGGCATGCGGGGTACACATTTTCATTCCTTCGATTGGTAAACCTGGTGGTTGCAATCCGGTGCCGATTGAAAACTGGCGTAATGATGAGAAAGAGCTGGTGATCCCAGGTAAAGAGCTGGCTGCTGGCGTGAATTACTTCTCGACGGTCATGACCATCAAGGTGACCGACCCGGTTGATGGTTCCACATTGACCAATACTTCTGCTGACTACAAATACAGCTATGGTGGCAAAACCTGGTTTTTCTCGTCCGAGGCCAATTACGATCGCTTCCGTAAAACTCCGGAACAGTTCGTCCCTGCTGAATTGAGGGAGGAGTAACAAAATGCTGTGGCGAATGTTACGACAATCCTGGGGGCGTAATCTCCGACGCAAGGGGCTGGCTATTATGACTGTCTTTCTTGCGTCCAGCCTTATCTCCGCCCTGCTGGCGGTGTCGATTGATATTGGCGATAAAATGTCCAGAGAATTGAAGTCCTATGGTGCCAATATTTTGATTGAACCTGCCGGACAGGCGGCGCTGCCTGCACTTTTCAGTGAAAACAGTAATCCACTATCAGGACAGGATTTCCTTGATGAAGCGGAACTCCCCAACATTAAGGATATCTTCTGGCGCAACAACATTGTCGGCTTTGCCCCTATACTTGGCGGTGATGTCGACGTTAACGGCAAAGAAGTACGTATTCTCGGCACCTTCTTCAGCCAACCGGTAGATATTCCAGATGAAGAAGGGTTTGAGACGGGGCAAAAAACGGTAAGCCCGTTCTGGCAAGTGACAGGCCATTGGCCGCAAGAGCCTGCTGGTGATGCTCCTCAAACACTGGTAGGGCATGCGTTGGCGCGACAAACGGGCTGGAAGCCAGGCGATCAACTGGTGATCCGTACCAGCAATACAACGTTGAATGTGACCGTCAGCGGCATCCTCTCCAGCGGCGGGGATGAGGATAACCAACTGGTTATGCCGTTGAGCTCGGCGCAAACGTTGCTGGGTTTACCCGGCAAAGTGCAGGCCATTCGTGTCTCGGCGCTGACGGTGCCGGAAAATGAGTTGTCGCGTCGGGCGCGTGAAAATCTCGATGCACTGAATGCTGAAGAGTACGACCTTTGGTACTGCACGGCCTATGTCTCGTCCATTGCTCATCAACTGGAGGAGGCTATTTCCGGTGCAGAAGTTCGCCCTGTGTGGCAGGTTGCTGCATCTGAGGGGGTTGTAATCGATAAAATTCAGTTGCTGATGGCCGTCGTGACCGTCGCAGCACTGGCAGCTTCGGCTATGGGAATCGCGTCACTGATGACCAGCACCATTATGGAGCGCGCTAAAGAGATCGGCCTGATGAAGGCGCTTGGCGCGCATCAGTGGCAAATCATGCTGTTGTTCTATCTTGAAGCCGCGTCCAGTGGACTGGCCGGTGGGGCATTGGGATGTGTTGCTGGATGGGGAATGGCGAAAGCGATTGGCCTGATGCTATTTGATGCGCCATTGAATTTTGCCTGGATTGTGGTGCCATGTGTATTGGTTATTGCGGTCCTGATTGCCCTGATTGGCACCTGGTTCCCGGCCCGCCGTATTGCCCGCCTGTATCCTGTGGAGGTGCTGTATGGCCGCTAAACGTACCATGCTCTGGTTGCTGGTATGGCGGGCGCTGCGTCTGCGTTTTCAGCGAGTTAGCGTAGTATTTGCCGCATTGATGGTCGGGGCGACCATTGTGACCGCGCTATCTGCGGTGTGGTTCGACATCAATACCAAAATGAGTGAAGAATTGCGGACCTTTGGCGCAAATTTCTACATCGGGCCAGGCCATGGCTCCAGCATGCCGCAGCAAGCGTTGCAGACTATTTTAGATCAGGCACCGCAAGGCCTGGTTCACGGAGCCAGTCCTTGGCTTTACGGTATGGCGCGTACCGAGCTGGAGAAGGTGGTGATTGTCGGCGTGTGGTTTGAATCCTTGCAAAAGCTGGTGCCGTACTGGCAGGTTCAGGGGAGTTGGATTGGTGTTAGCTTTGACGATCGCAATGCGATGATTGGCGTCAAATTGGCTGAGCGTCTTAACGTCCAACCGGGCGATAACATCATCCTGGTGGATCACAATCAGCGCAAAAACTTACAGATAAAAGGCATTGTTGAAGCCGGTGATGCGACAGATAACATGCTAATTGTGAGTCTTGATGTGGCGCAGGCGTGGTTGCATCAGCCCGATAAAATCAGCCATGGGCTGCTGAGTGTCAGTAACGATGTCGGTCAGGTGGAAAACTATGCCAGCCGATTGCAGGCTCAATACCCGGATCTGGAGATCCGTCCTATACGGAAAGTCTCCGCATCAGAAGGACAGGTACTGGATAAAATAAAAGGGTTAATGGGGCTGGTATCGGTTGTGATCCTTGCGCTGTCATCTTTGTGCGTGAATACCACGTTGATGGCCATTGTGGGTGAGCGGGCCAGGGAATTTGCGCTGCAAAAAGCGTTGGGGGCCAGCAACGGTGATATTGTCCGGCAAATTCTCCTTGAAACCTGCATTATCGCGCTGGCTGCAGTGGTTTGTGGGTGGATCTTAGGGTACATGTTGGCCCAACTACTGGGACTGACCGTATTCAATGCCGCAATAGCGCTACGCTGGCCAGTGCTGCCCATCACCCTGACATTATCTTTACTGGTCGCCATTCTGGCGGCGATTGTTCCGGTCCGTCGCGCGGTTAGCGTCGAACCCGCAAAAGTGTTGAAAGGAGAGTAACGCAATGTCCGTTGTGCAGACCCCGTCAATGGCGATTGAAACCCGCCATTTATATAAACGGTTCGGCGATGTTACCGCCTTAGATGACATTAACCTGCAAATAGTGCAGGGGGAGTTTGTCGCGATTATGGGCGCTTCTGGTTCGGGTAAAACGACACTGATGAATATTCTGACCTGCCTGGACACCGCGACAGAAGGTCAGGTGTTTTTAGATGGGATTGATGCTGCCGCACTGGATGAAGAGGGGCATCGCCGTTTTCGCGCTGAGAAAATAGGGTTGGTATTCCAGCAGTTTCATCTGATCCCGTTTTTAACCGCGCTGGAGAATATCATGCTGGCGCAACACTACCATAGCGTGGTAGATGAAGCGGCGGCCAGAAAGGTTCTGGAACAAGTCGGTCTTGGGCATCGAGTAACGCACCTGCCGAGTCAACTTTCTGGGGGAGAGCAGCAACGGGTGTGCATTGCCCGGGCGCTGGTCAATGAGCCGCCGGTGATTTTTGCCGATGAACCTACGGGTAACCTTGATGAAGAGAATGAACAGCGGGTGTTGGATCTACTCACTGACCTGCATCGGCAGGGGCGCACTATTGTGATGGTGACGCATAATCCGGCGCTGGGGTTATTTGCCGATCGTATTATCCGTTTGCAGCATGGCAAATATCAGGGTGAGGAGGCGAATCAACATGCGCTGGATTAACGTATTAACTTTCGCCATTTTGGTTCTGATTAGTGGGTGTAAAGAAGAGAAGTTGGTGGTTGGGCAGCAAGCCCCGGCGCTGGCAACATTCGACCTGCAGGGGGGAGAAGCAGGGCTTGAACGCTGGCGTGGAAAGGCTGTTTATCTAAACTTTTGGTCGGCGGGATGCGGTGGCTGTCTTGCCGAAATGGACGCGCTGGAAGCGCTAAGTAAAAAGTGGGGCGATAACGTTGTGGTCGTGGCTGTGAATACCGATCCGGCAACGGTTAACATAGATGACTTACTGGCGAAACATCAGGTTCCTTACCCGGTACTCCGCGATCAGCTTAAGATTTCCCAGGAGCGCTATCAGGTCATCGGTACGCCAACCTCTGTGTTAATTGACAGGGACGGTCGTGTACTGGAATTACACCAGGGGATGCGGAAACCGCCTGAGTTAGATGCAACGTTTGCGCGACTGGCCGCCCGATGAACGCGATACAAAGAGAAACACTATATGGCATTCAGGTGGAATAAAGAGAGTCTGGCCGTCCTGCGTGAAAACGCAGGCGTTCTCACGACGGAGCAGATTGCGGGGATGCTTCGCACTAATATTACGGTTGTGCGCAATATGGCGTATCGACTGAAACTCAGCCTGCGAGTATCCGCCTACAATCAAAAACGTATTGAGCAGGTACAAACTCTCTATACGTCTTCTGAACCACTAAATCTGAAAGAGATTGCTGCAAAAACTGGACTGACATTCAGTACGGTGCAATACATTGTATATGTGAAATTAAAAAGTAAACCATATACCAAACGGGAATATGTTTCCTTTGAAACTGATGATGCGGTTCATTATCGGATACAACGAGAGTTCATTGATACTGAGCGTTCCCTTTTACACAACATCCCAGATAACACGTGCTTTCATCAATTGTATCTGACAGACGGAACCTTATATTGTGCACGTAATATCCGCAGCGAAGTGATTATCTGCGAATAATTGGATGGCATATTTCGTCACCCGACGAAGCAAGTATTCATAGTTGCGTTTAACCTGGCTTATCTTTTTTTGTGGGAAAATAAAGAATGGCCAATGTATACGCATTTGAACCCTCCCTGGTGATGATGATTACCGTCACGTTTGTCCTCGCCGGGATGGTGAAAGGTGTCACCGGTATGGGTTTGCCCACGGTGGCGATGGGGATCCTCGGATCGCTTATTTCTCCGGTCGCAGCGGCGGCGATGTTGCTGTTACCCTCTCTAATTAGCAATCTGTTTCAGTTTGGCGGTGGTGGTAACACTGGCCGATTGCTGCAACGATTGTGGCCTATGCTGCTGGCGGTGGTGATTGCCACTTTGCTTGCCAGTGTCTGGATCACCGGGGGCGACACAACCCGGACCCAGTTTGCGCTGGGTATGGCACTGGTTGCTTATGCTATCTGGACGCTGGCGGGAAAGAAAATTACCGTGGATCCGCAGCGTGAAAAACCCTTTTCCCTTGTCATTGGATTCGTGACCGGTTTATTGACGGGGGGAACGGGGGTATTTGTCATGCCCGCCGTGCCATGGATCCAGTCTTTGGGCTTTGAAAAGGATGAACTGGTACAGGCGCTTGGGATCTCTTTTACGTTTTCGACACTGGCGTTAGCACTGGGCTTGTGGTGGCACAACGCGCTGCCCGTACAATCCCTAAGTTTGTCGGCTTTGGCCATTGTTCCTGCACTTATTGGCCAGTGGATAGGAACCCGTGTGCGAAGAGTTATTTCTCCGCTCGTGTTTAAACGCTGTTTTCTGTTTTGTCTGATCGGGCTTGGCGTAGAGATGATGCTGCGAGCGGCGTGACCTGTGCAGTGACTTTAGGGCGCTCTCATGGCATCGTTCATTCAGCTATTTAGGGTCAAAGGGGGCGTTATGGCATCAGTGGTGTTAAATGAAGAAGAGGACGATCTGGAGTCGAGAATGGCGCTTACTGCGGCGGTAATGGCCGATAAGTCGCGCTCGCGTATGCTGTGCGCCCTGATGGATGGGCGCGCCTGGACTGCAACCGAACTTAGCGCTGTGGCGGATGTGTCTGCGTCGACCGCCAGCGCGCATCTGGCGCGTCTGTGCGAACAACGCTTTGTTGTGGCGCTTGCGCAGGGCAGGCATCGTTATTTTCGCCTTGCGAGTCCCGATATCGCCGAACTGCTGGAGCGCCTGATGGGCGTGGCGTGGAGCACATCCGTACCACGAAAAATTACTACGCCGCTAAGCTTGCGGCATGCCCGAACTTGCTACGATCATCTGGCTGGAGAGGTGGCGGTAAGGCTGTTCGATACGCTGGTTTCCCGCCAGTGGTTAACGCCGGATGGCGAAACGCTGACGTTACTTGGACAGGAAAAGCTGGCGCTGATGGGGATTGTCCTCACTGCTGGCTCATCCCGGCGGAAATTAACCTGTGGTTGTCTGGACTGGAGCGAACGACGTTATCATCCCGGCGGCGTGCTTGGCGCATCGCTGCTGCGCTGGTTGATTGAAAAGCAATGGATAAAAACGCAGACAGGCAGCCGCCACGTTACCTTTACCCCACTTGGTGTGCGCAAACTTCAGACGGAGTTTGGCATCCAAACGACACGGTAGATGCCCCATTTTTGCGAAAGCGTTCCCGGAAAAATGTCATATATCTGTCACACTCTGTGGTGATTGATAACAACAAGAGGTCGTAGGGATGAATAAATCGTTAATCGCCGCCGCTGTGGCAGGGGCTGTATTACTGTCCACCGCCGCGCAGGCGCAGACCGCGCCGGAAGGCTATCAGCTTCAACAAGTATTGATGATGAGTCGGCATAACTTACGCGCACCTTTAGCCAATAACGGCAGCGTTCTTGAGCAGTCCACCCCCAAACAATGGCCAGAATGGGATGTCCCCGGCGGACAACTCACCACCAAAGGCGGTGTGCTGGAAATCTATATGGGTCACTATATGCGAGAGTGGCTGGCAGAGCAGGGGATGGTGAAATCGGGCGAATGTCCGGCGCCGGATACGGTTTATACCTATGCTAACAGCCTGCAGCGCACTGTTGCTACGGCGCAGTTCTTTGTCACCGGTGCTTTCCCTGGTTGCGATGTTCCGGTCCATCATCAGGAAAAAATGGGCACCATGGATCCCACCTTTAATCCGGTGATCACCGATGATTCCGCGGCATTTAGTCAGCAGGCCGTTCAGGCGATGGAGAAAGAGCGTAGCAAAATGCAGCTCGACGACAGTTACCAACTGCTTGAGCAAATGACAAACTACAAAGGCTCGCCGTCCTGCAAAGAAAAACAGCAGTGTTCTCTGACTGATGCGAAAGACACATTCAGTGCTAAGTATCAGCAGGAGCCAGGCGTGTCGGGGCCGCTGAAGGTGGGGAATTCGCTGGTTGATGCCTTCACCTTGCAATATTACGAAGGCTTCCCGATGGACAAGGTTGCCTGGGGCGAGATTAAATCCGATCAACAATGGAAGGTGCTGTCGAAGCTGAAAAACGGCTATCAGGACAGTCTGTTCACCTCCCCGGAAGTGGCGCAGAACGTCGCCAAACCGCTGGTGAAATATATTGATAATGCGCTGGTTACTGAACGCGCGAAAGCACCGAAAATAACTGTGCTGGTGGGACATGACTCAAACATCGCTTCGCTGCTCACCGCGCTGGATTTCAAACCCTACCAGCTTCACGATCAGAACGAGCGTACGCCGATTGGCGGGAAGATTGTCTTCCAGCGCTGGCATGACAGCAACGCAAATCGTGATCTGATGAAAATCGAGTATGTGTATCAGAGCTCGCAGCAGTTGCGTAATGCAGACGTTCTGACGCTGAAATCCCCGGCGCAGCGCGTAACGCTGGAGCTGAAAGGTTGCCCGATAGATGCGGATGGTTTTTGCCCGATAGATAAGTTCGACAGCGTGCTGAATGAGGGGGCGAAGTAAAAGAAAAACTCCCCCGTGTTCGCGGGGGAGTCTGAGCGCTAGACGTTTTTACGTTCGATAGTCTGTTCACCCCAAAAGAGCGAATCTTTGTCTGTTTTTTCAAAGGCTTTGATGAGTACCTCGTCGCTACCTTCTTCCCAAATTTTTTCCGCCAGTTTTTCGTCATAATTCGCGACTTCAAAAATGGCTTCGGCTATTTCCGGCGATGTATTGCGCAGACTTGCCCATTCACCAACGTGATGAGCTTTCGCTTCTTGAGTTGGCATTCGAATCCTCCTGTTGAAGATTAGCCGTTGAGTTTTACTGCCAGACCCGCGACATATTCACCCTGATAGCGGGCGATAGATAACTCTTCCTGACTTGGCTGACGAGAGCCGTCGCCTCCGGCGATGGTCGTTGCGCCGTAAGGTGTGCCTCCACGAACTTGTGAGACATCAAACAGTTCTTGCGCCGCATAACCGATGGGTACAATCACCATCCCATGGTGGGCAAGTGTTGTCCAGGTTGATGTAATGGTTTGTTCCTGACCGCCGCCAGTGCCTGTTGAGCTGAATACGCTGGCGAGTTTGCCGTAAAGGCCGCCAGAAGCCCACAGTCCGCCAGTCTGGTCGAGGAAGGTGCGCATCTGGCCGGACATATTGCCAAAGCGTGTCGGGGTACCAAAAATAATGGCGTCGTAATCAGCCAGTTCTTGCGGGGTGGCGACTGGTGCGTTTTGGGTTTTGCCGCCAGCCTTGAGGAAAATCTCAGGCTGCATGGTCTCTGGTACGCGCTTAATAATCACTTCCGCGCCATCTACCTTATTTGCGCCTTCTGCGACTGCATGGGCCATAGTTTCAATGTGTCCGTACATGGAATAATAAAGCACCAGAACTTTTGCCATTTTACACTACTCCTCGAGTTAACTGTGTCCGTAGCGATTCGCTACCTCCCTTTAAAGATATGACGTACGGCCAGGAGTGCAAATTTCACAATCACTTCTTTGATTTATAACAATTTTTATAACAACTGTTTTTGTTGCAAAATGATACATTTTTAACCGAGCGGAATTTGGTAGCCATAAGAAAGACTTATTGATTTCATGCCGCGATTATTAACATCTGGCGGCCATTCCTGTTGCAGAATATTACAGTTCGCCGGTTATCCGGTTACTCTTCACTATGCTTAATCCCACGCAGTAAAAATCAGGGCACGGCCCTTGCGCTGCGTGAGGTATCACTCCTCAGTACCTATGCAATATGATGGCTAATCAATGACGGAGGTCAGTAATGGCAAACCATCGGGGCGGTTCCGGCAACTTTGCGGAAGACCGCGAAAGAGCATCAGAAGCAGGTCGAAAAGGTGGCCAGCACAGCGGGGGCAACTTCAAGAATGACCCGCAACGCGCTTCAGAAGCAGGAAAAAAAGGGGGCAAGAATAGTCACGGCAATAACAAATCGTAATTGTCGGGCTGTCTGTTAGAGATATCGTGACGGCTGAGTGTTCAGAGACAGACGTTACGTCGCCGCCGCCGCCGGGTCGTTCCGGCGGTTTTTTTTGTCTGCAAGGTTGAACTGTAACAAAACGCAACGCAGACTAATGACATTCAGATAATCGGGTGTCTCATGTCATTACTTTCTCGTTATTCCTTCTCTGTTAAACCCCAGGAGGCGATCCTTATTGTGATCACCATGTTCTGGGGCGGAACGTTTTTGGCTGTGCAATATGCTGTCACGCTGAGCGGTCCCTTTTTCTTTGTCGGCGTGCGTTTTGCCACCGCCGCGCTGGCGGTCGCGCTTTTGTCGTTACGCACATTGCATAAGCTAACGTGGCTGGAATTCAAAGCAGGCGTGGCAATCGGTATCGCCATTGCGCTGGGCTATAGTCTGCAAACCTGGGGACTACAGTTTATTCCCAGCAGTAAATCGGCGTTTATTACTGCGATGTACGTGCCACTGGTACCGCTTTTACAATGGCTGTGTCTGGGACGTATGCCCGGACTGATGCCGTGTGTCGGTATTGTGCTGGCTTTTATCGGGTTGATTTTTCTCGCCGGGCCAGGAGGCAATTTGCTGGCTTTGGGCGAAGGAGAGTGGATCACGCTCGCCGGTGCGGTGGCGATTGCGGCGGAAATTATCCTGATTAGCGCGTGGGCGGGAAAAGTGGATGTACGGCGGGTAACGGTAGTGCAACTGGCAACTGCTTCGATAGTGGCGTTTATTGCGATGGGACCAGCCGGAGAGACCGTACCGCCAATGTCTACCGGATTGCTGGTTGTGGCGTTGGGGCTGGGGATTTTCAGTGCGATTATCCAGGTCACCATGAACTGGGCGCAGCGTAGCGTTTCGCCGACGCGCGCGACGGTTATTTATACCGGTGAGCCTGTATGGGCGGGGATCTTTGGCCGTCTGGCGGGTGAACGCTTACCGCTACTTGCATTGCTTGGTGCGGCATTCATTATTGTTGGTGTGCTGGTCAGCGAGCTGAAGTTCAAAAAGAAGAAAGCCGTCCAGCAGGAGGCTCCGCCCGAGTCGCTTTAATTTAACGTTTCAGTGTGCGATTTGTTATGCTGGCGCCCTCAGAACAAGGAGAGGGTGCATGGCTCAAGGCGCAGAGAAAAAAACAGGTAAACGCTCGCAGGCCGTGAGTGCAAAACGCCAGGCTATCTTAACCGCGGCATTAAATGTCTTTTCCCAGTATGGCATTCATGGCACGCGTCTGGAGCAGATTGCGGAACTGGCGGGGGTGTCTAAAACGAATCTGCTTTATTACTACCCTTCTAAAGAAGTGCTCTATATTGCCGTATTACGCCAGATCCTCGATATCTGGCTGGCACCGCTGAAGGCCTTTCGCGAGGACTTTGCGCCACTGGCGGCGATTAAAGAGTACATCCGACTCAAACTGGAAGTGTCCCGCGATTATCCGCAGGCATCGCGACTATTTTGTATGGAAATGCTGGCAGGCGCGCCGTTGTTGATGGCTGAGTTAACTGGCGATCTCAAAACGCTGATTGATGAGAAATCTGCGCTGATTGCTGGGTGGATTAAAAGCGGGAAGCTGGCGCCGGTCGATCCGCATCATCTGATTTTTATGATTTGGGCTTCAACCCAGCATTACGCCGATTTTGCCCCACAGGTAGAGGCAGTGACGGGCGCAACGCTGCGTGATGAAGCCTTTTTTAACCAAACCGTTGAGAGCGTACAGCGGATGATTATTGAAGGGATCCGCGTGCGTTAACCTGCCGGCGGTAACGGACAGCTTAAATCACCTTCTTCGCACTGTAAGAGCGAGGCGAGAAACGCTTCGCGCTCGTTGGTTTTGTCCGTTAAACACTGGCTGGTGATCATCGACTGTATGCTGCCGCCTTCCGTGCCTGAACTGATCAATGCGCAGTCTGCATCGCGCAGGGTAATCCATGCGACCTGTGCTTTTTTCAGTAAATCACGTTGGGTGGGGGCGGCGCGCTTCAGTGCATTCTGATAAGTATCATTTAGCTTTGCGTCGGCCGTCTTATACTGCTCAGCGGCGCAGGCATTCATTTCAATTTGGTTGTTTGCGTTGGCGCAGTCATCCGCCAGTGCGTGACTGCTTAGCAGCAGTGCGGCACAGGTCAGTACAATTCGTTTCATGCTTCCCTCTGGCTTCATAAAAAAGGCTCCGTTGCCGGAGCCTTAATTAACCACAACCTTAGCCGATTGTCATCAGGCTGGCGTTCCCCCCGGCAGCGGCAGTATTGACGCTCAGGGAGCGTTCAATGTACAGCCTCTCCAGCAGAATATTGCTTTCGCCACGGGCAAAGCCCTGGACCGAGACAATCGCCCCTTCGCGGGCTGCCACAGATTCGCACAATGCGCGAAGCTGATCGGAATCGCCGTGGAAAATAACGGCATCAAACGGCTGCGAGCTGATGTTGTCCGCTTTGGCAAACTGAATACGCCCGGAAACCGCAGTTGGCAGACGTTTTGCCAGGTCGCGATGGAATGCATCATCAGGCCACAGGATTAAGCTACCTACGGAAGCCACCGCGGCAACCTGTACCAGTGCATCCTGCTCATCATCGGCGATACACAGCACGCGTTCGCGCGGCAACAGCGTCCAGGTATTGCGCTCGCCGGTGGGTCCTGGCAGCAGGCGTTGCGTTCCGGCCTGTGCGAGTTCGCCAAACTGCTGACAGAGCGCATGCAGCGACGGGCGATCGATTGCCCATGCGGTGAGCGCTTCCAGCGGTTGAATCAGCGCTGATTTAAGCTGTGCATCGACAGGGTAGTCTGCATCCTGACGCGTAAGCGTAATGCCTAACGCATTTTCCGGACGGTTAGCCAGCAGGCGGTACAGATACAGCGGTCCACCCGCTTTTGGTCCGGTGCCTGACAAGCCTTCGCCACCGAATGGCTGCACTCCGACGACGGCGCCGACCATATTGCGGTTAACATACAGGTTCCCCACATGTGCCGAGCCCGTGACCTGGGCGATGGTTTCATCGATACGGGTGTGTACGCCCAGCGTCAGACCGTAGCCGGAGGCATTAATTTGCTCAATCAGGCTGCCCAGATTGTTACGGGTGTAACGCACGACGTGCAGTACCGGACCAAACACCTCTTTTTGTAATTCATCGAAGCTTTCCAGCTCAATAAGCGTCGGGGCGATAAAGGTACCGGTTTGCCATTCCCGCGCATCGTCGCTATTTTCGCGCACGGCCTGGAACACCGGACGCCCTTTGGCGCGCATGGCCTGAATATGGCGCTCAATATTGGCTTTGGCTTCTTCATCGATAACCGGCCCGATATCGGTAGTCAGGCGGCCCGGGTTGCCCATGCGGCATTCCGACATCGCGCCGCGCAGCATTTTCAGCGTATGGTCGGCAATATCATCCTGCAGACACAGGACGCGCAGTGCCGAGCAGCGTTGTCCGGCACTGTCAAAGGCAGAGGCCAGAACGTCGACCACGACTTGTTCCGTCAATGCGGAGGAGTCGACAATCATTGCGTTCATCCCACCGGTTTCGGCGATAAGCGGGATTGGACGCCCCTGCGCATCGAGACGAGTCGCGATATTGCGTTGTAACAGCGTGGCGACTTCCGTGGAGCCGGTAAACATGACGCCGCGAACGCGCTCATCGGAAGTGAGCTGCGCCCCGACCGTTTCACCCTGACCAGGCAACAGTTGCACCACGCCCGGCGGTACACCCGCTTCGAGTAAAATGGCAATACCCTGGGCGGCAATCAGCGGGGTTTGTTCCGCAGGTTTCGCCAGCACGCTGTTGCCCGCCGCCAGCGCGGCGGCAATCTGTCCGGTGAATATAGCCAGCGGGAAGTTCCAGGGGCTGATACAGACCACCGGGCCTAACGGACGATGGGTTTCATTATCGAAGTCATCGCGCACCTGGCCGGCATAATAGTGCAGGAAGTCGACCGCTTCGCGTACTTCCGCAATGGCGTTGCTGAAGGTTTTACCCGCTTCTCGCACCAGGATGCCAATCAACTGCTGCATCTGACCTTCCATCAGCACGGCGGCGCGATGCAAAATAGCGGCGCGCTCTTGTGGCGGTGTGGCGAACCAGATCGGCGCGTTATTTACCGCGTTCTGTAATGCCTGTTCCACCTCGCTGTGAGTCGCTTCACGCACGTAACCGACAATGTCTTTCGGTTCGGCCGGGTTGACGACGGGCGTCATTTCACCGTCAGCAACCGGATGTTCGAGTATTGGCTTAGCGTGCCATTTTTGCAGCGCGCTGTTGAGCAGGGCAGAGGACAGCGAGGCCAGATGATGTTCGTTAGCTAAATCCAGCCCGCCTGAGTTTTCCCGGCCTTTACCGTACAGGTCATGCGGCAGGGCAATCTTCGGATGCGGCAGCCCGGCCTGACCTTCCTGCTGTGCCAGTTTTTCAACAGCTTCGACTGGATCGGCAACCAGTTCGTCCAGCGGCAGGGTGGTGTCTGCAATACGGTTGACGAATGAGGTGTTGGCGCCGTTTTCCAGCAGACGACGCACCAGGTACGCCAGCAGCGTTTCGTGCGTGCCGACCGGCGCATAAATGCGGCATGGACGGTTCAGCTTGCCATCAGCGACTTTACCGGTGACCTGTTCATACAGCGGTTCACCCATACCATGCAGACACTGGAACTCATACTGACCTGGATAGTAGTTTTGACCCGCTAACTGATAAATGGCCGCCAGCGTATGCGCGTTGTGGGTGGCGAACTGTGGGTAGATCAGATTCGGTACAGCAAGCAGTTTTTTCGCACAGGCCAGATAGGAAACGTCGGTGTACACCTTACGGGTATAGACCGGATAACCTTCCAGACCGTCCATTTGCGCACGTTTGATTTCGCTATCCCAGTAGGCGCCCTTAACCAGGCGGATCATCAGGCGACGGCGGCTGCGCGTGGCGAGGTCAATCAGGTAGTCGATAACATACGGGCAGCGCTTCTGGTAGGCCTGGATAACAAAACCGATACCGTTCCAGCCCGC
The DNA here is from genome assembly GCF_003818115.1 of Citrobacter youngae. Classification (GTDB taxonomy): domain Bacteria; phylum Pseudomonadota; class Gammaproteobacteria; order Enterobacterales; family Enterobacteriaceae; genus Citrobacter; species Citrobacter youngae. Next base: position 139,017 of record NZ_RPOI01000016.1, read on the forward strand.
CAGCTCAGGTTCAAAGCACAGTTTTTCCAGCAGATCGAGGGAGATCTCCAGTCGGTCAGCTTCTTCGGCGTCAATATTGATACCGATGTCATACTGGCGTGCCAGCAGGGTCAGCGACTTCAGGCGCGGATAAAGCTCATCCATCACGCGGTCATACTGCGCGCGGCTGTAACGCGGGTGCAGCGCCGACAGCTTGATAGAAATGCCAGGCCCTTCATAGATACCGCGCCCGTTTGAGGCTTTGCCAATGGCGTGGATCGCCTGTTGGTACGACACCATATAAGCCTGGGCATCGGCGGCGGTCAGTGCGGCTTCACCCAGCATGTCATAGGAGTAGCGGAAGCCTTTTTCTTCCAGCTTACGTGCGTTAGCCAGTGCTTCTGCAATGGTTTCTCCGGTGACAAACTGCTCGCCCATCAAGCGCATTGCCATGTCGACGCCTTTACGCACCAGTGGTTCACCGCTCCTGCCGATAATACGGTTGAGTGAGCGTGAAAGGCTGGCTTCATTATGCGTAGAAACCAGACGACCGGTAAACAACAGCCCCCAGGTCGCCGCGTTGACGAAAAGTGACGGGCTGCGTCCAATGTGCGACTGCCAGTTGCCGTTGCTGATCTTGTCGCGGATTAACGCATCGCGGGTTGCCTTATCAGGAATACGCAGCAAGGCTTCCGCCAGACACATCAGCGCGACGCCTTCCTGTGAAGAAAGGGAGAACTCCTGCAATAAACCTTGTACCATCCCGGCGCGGCCGCTGGCGGTCTTCTGGTTACGCAGTTTGTCTGCCAACTGATAGGCCAGTTTATGGGCCTGCTCTGCGATGGGTTGCGGCAGACGAGCCTGCTCCATCAGCATCGGCACTGCGTCGGTTTCGGCGCGGCGGTACGCGGCGGTGATTGCTGCGCGGGAAACAGACTGCGGCAGGATCTGCTCTGCAAATTCAAGGAAAGGCTGGTGCGCTTCATTTTGTTGCGCAGTGGATTCCTCGCTCTCATTTGCCGCACCCGCCAGCAGAGCAGGCAGCTCCGGAAGCGCATCATCATTTTCCAGTCTTTCGAGATAATTAAAGATGGCTTGTTTGATCAGCCAATGCGGCGTGCGATCGATTCGTGATGCTGCTGTTTTAATCCGCTCGCGCGTAGCGTCGTCCAGTTTAACCCCCATCGTGGTGGTTCCCATGCCGTTTACTCCTGTTGTACTGAAATACGGGTCTGATAGTTACCGAGAAATATCCACTATGTTGCAACTTTGTGCAACCGTGTTAAATGTGACTTGGTTTGCAAGCTTGGAAATGAATGAAATGTTAATAAATGTGAGTTTTATGATGTGGGCTGTAAAAATTACAAAATCTTTTTCTCTGCGGTAGTTAACACTTTTAAAAGGTGCAACCGAAAAAAATGTGAGAGAGTGCAACCTACAGAAAAATGCTATCTACTCTGGATCAAATTTGATGTAAATGGTGTGTTAAATCGATTGTGAATAACCATCGCTTCCGGCAGGATACGGTCGCCCTGGTCAACATAGATATCTTTGCCACGTTCCGGCAGGGTAATAAAACGGCAAGCCACGGCATTGCTGATACATAATTTTGGAGAGTTTTGATGGCTATTAGCACACCGATGTTAGTGACATTCTGTGTCTATATTTTCGGCATGATATTGATAGGGTTTATTGCTTGGCGTTCGACCAAAAACTTTGACGATTATATTCTGGGTGGACGCAGTCTGGGTCCGTTCGTAACGGCGTTGTCCGCCGGGGCATCTGACATGAGCGGCTGGCTGCTGATGGGGCTGCCTGGCGCGATTTTCCTGTCGGGGATTTCAGAAAGTTGGATCGCTATCGGTCTGGTATTAGGGGCATGGATTAACTGGAAACTGGTGGCCGGGCGTTTACGTGTACACACCGAATACAATAACAACGCGCTGACGTTACCGGATTACTTTACCGGTCGCTTTGAAGATAAAAGCCGAATTCTACGTATTATCTCCGCGCTGGTTATTCTGCTGTTTTTCACCATCTATTGTGCTTCAGGGATTGTGGCAGGGGCGCGTCTGTTTGAAAGCACCTTTGTATGAGCTACGAAACCGCGCTGTGGGCGGGCGCGGCCGCGACGATCATTTACACCTTTATCGGTGGTTTCCTGGCAGTAAGCTGGACCGATACCGTCCAGGCCAGCCTGATGATCTTCGCCCTGATCCTGACGCCGGTGATGGTTATTATTGGCGTGGGTGGGTTTGATGATTCGCTGGAAGTGATTAAACAAAAGAGCATTGAGAACGTGGATATGTTCAAAGGGCTTAACTTTGTTGCCATCATTTCCCTGATGGGATGGGGACTGGGCTATTTCGGTCAGCCGCATATTCTGGCGCGCTTTATGGCGGCAGATTCTCACCATAGCATTGTCCACGCACGTCGCATTAGTATGACCTGGATGATTCTGTGTCTGGCTGGCGCGGTTGCCGTTGGGTTCTTCGGCATTGCTTACTTCAATAACAACCCGTCGTTGGCGGGTGCCGTGAACCAGAACGCCGAGCGTGTGTTTATTGAACTGGCGCAGATCCTGTTCAATCCATGGATTGCCGGTATTCTGTTGTCTGCGATCCTTGCGGCGGTGATGTCGACGCTGAGCTGCCAACTGCTGGTATGCTCCAGTGCGATTACCGAAGATTTGTACAAAGCGTTCCTGCGTAAAAATGCCAGCCAGAAAGAGCTGGTATGGATTGGGCGTATCATGGTGCTGGTCGTGGCGCTGGTGTCCATCGCGCTGGCGGCAAACCCGGAGAACCGTGTGCTCGGCCTGGTGAGCTACGCCTGGGCTGGCTTTGGTGCTGCCTTTGGTCCGGTTGTTCTGTTCTCCGTAATGTGGTCGCGTATGACCCGTAACGGCGCACTGGCAGGGATGGTCATTGGTGCAGTGACGGTTATCGTCTGGAAGCAGTTTGCCTGGTTGGGCCTGTATGAAATCATCCCGGGCTTCGTGTTCGGCAGCATCGGGATTGTGGTCTTCAGTCTGTGGGGGAAAGCGCCATCAGCAGCAATGCAGAAACGTTTTGCCGAGGCTGATGCGCATTATCATTCAGCACCGCCGTCGCGTTTGCAGGAAGAATAATCAGCCTCTGTCCTCAAGCCCGCCGTGTGCGGGCTTTTTTATTGACCCGGTCGTAAAACCGTCATAACCGTTACCTACCTAACCTTTTACATTCAGTCATCATTCTCAAAACATTCTGCTTGAGTTTTTCTTTGCTGTAATGATAATCACTATCACTGTAATTTACTTTTCTTTGCATCAGTTGACTGAGAATAACGTTAAAGGGTACTTCGCATGTTTGTTCCATTTCTAATTATGTTGCGCGAAGGGTTAGAGGCCGCGCTGATTGTCAGCCTGATTGCCAGCTACCTGAAACGGACTCAGCGTGGTCGATGGATTGGTGTGATGTGGATTGGTGTTCTGCTGGCGGCGGCGTTATGCCTGGCGTTAGGGATTTTCATCAACGAAACCACCGGTGAATTTCCGCAAAAAGAACAGGAGCTGTTTGAAGGCATCGTGGCGCTCATTGCCGTGGTGATCCTCACCTGGATGGTTTTCTGGATGCGTAAAGTTTCCCGCAACGTCAAAGTCCAGCTTGAACAGGCTGTCGATAACGCGTTGCAACGCGGTAATCATCACGGCTGGGCGCTGGTGATGATGGTCTTTTTTGCCGTTGCCCGTGAAGGGCTGGAGTCTGTCTTCTTCCTGTTGGCGGCATTTCAGCAGGATGTGGGTATTTGGCCACCGCTAGGTGCGATGCTGGGACTGGCTACCGCGGTGGTACTGGGTTATCTGATTTATCTCGGCGGGATTCGCCTTAATCTCGGGGCTTTCTTTAAATGGACCAGCCTGTTCATTTTGTTGGTTGCCGCAGGTCTTGCTGCGGGGGCCATTCGTGCATTCCACGAAGCCGGGTTATGGAATCATTTCCAGGACGTGGCGTTTGATATGAGCAGCGTTCTGTCAACGCATTCGCTGTTTGGCACATTGATGGAAGGGATCTTCGGTTATCAGGAAGCGCCAAGCGTCAGTGAAGTTGCTGTCTGGTTTATCTATCTGATTCCGGCATTGATTATGTTTGCACTACCGCCGCGTTCAGGCACTACGGCATCGCGTACCGCACCTTGATAAAAACGCGATGCAGAATACTTTTTAGTTACAACATACTTATTTATAGGGATAGGTTATGACGTTTAATTTTCGCCGTAGTGCGCTGCAGTTGGGTATTGCCGCGCTGTTTGCATCCGCTTTTTCTGCACAAGCCGCCGATATCCCGCAGGTAAAAGTCACGGTTAACGACAAACAGTGTGAACCGATGACGATCACGGTTAACGCCGGGAAAACGCAGTTCATCATCCAGAACCACAGCCAGAAAGCGCTGGAGTGGGAAATTCTTAAAGGCGTTATGGTGGTTGAAGAGCGCGAAAACATTGCGCCCGGTTTTAGCCAGAAAATGACGGCTAACCTGCAGCCGGGTGAATATGATATGACCTGCGGTCTGTTGACTAACCCGAAAGGTAAACTGATCGTAAAAGGTAGCGCAACGGCGGATGCTGCGCAAAGCGACGCTCTGCTGAGCCTGAGTGGTGCAATTACTGAATACAAAGCCTATGTAACGGCAGAAACCGCGCAACTGGTGACAGGCACGAAAGCCTTCACGGATGCCATTAAAGCAGGCGATCTGGAGAAAGCCAAATCGCTGTATGCGCCAACCCGTCAGCATTATGAGCGTATTGAACCGATTGCTGAACTGTTCTCCGATCTCGACGGCAGCATCGATGCGCGTGAAGACGATTACGAGCAAAAAGCCGCCGATCCAAAATTCACCGGCTTCCACCGTCTGGAGAAAGCGCTGTTTGGCGACAATACCACTAAAGGTATGGACAAGTACGCCGACCAATTAAACAGTGATGTTCTTGACCTGCAAACGCGTATTAGCGAGCTGGCTTTCCCACCGTCTAAAGTGGTTGGCGGAGCAGCAGGGCTGATTGAAGAAGTTGCTGCCAGCAAAATCAGTGGGGAAGAAGATCGCTACAGCCATACCGATCTGTGGGATTTCCAGGCTAACGTCGATGGCGCGCAGAAAATTGTCGATCTCCTGCGTCCTCAATTACAAAAATCCAATGCTGAACTGCTGGCGAAGGTGGATGCGAACTTCAAAAAAGTCGATACCATTCTGAGCAAGTACCGTACCAAAGACGGTTTTGAAACCTATGACAAACTGACCGATGCCGATCGCAATGCGCTGAAAGGGCCAATCACGACGCTGGCGGAAGACTTGTCGCAATTACGCGGTGTTCTGGGTCTGGATTAAGCACTATGCAGCAAGATAATGAAAACGGCGTGAGCGAACCGTCACGCCGACGTTTACTGAAAGGGATGGGCGCCCTGGGTGGGGCGCTGGCGCTGGCGGGTGGATGCCCGGTCGCTCACGCGCAAAAAACGCAAAGCGCGCCGGGAACACTGTCACCTGATGCACGCAGTGAACAACAACCGTTTTATGGCCAGCACCAGGCCGGGATCCTGACGCCGCAGCAAGCCTCAATGATGCTGGTGGCGTTCGATGTGCTCGCCAGTGATAAAGCTGATCTTGAGCGTCTGTTTCGTTTACTAACCAGCCGGTTTGCGTTTCTAACCACCGGTGGGCCGGCACCAGAAACGCCGAATCCACGTTTACCGCCAATGGATTCCGGTATTCTTGGGGCATACATAGCGCCGGATAATCTGACGATGACGCTGTCGGTTGGATCTTCACTGTTTGATGATCGCTATGGTCTGAAAGCACAGATGCCGAAAAAACTGCAAAAAATGACGCGTTTTCCGAATGACTCACTGGATGCTGCGTTATGTCATGGCGATTTGCTGTTGCAGATTTGCGCCAACACGCAGGACACCGTTATCCATGCGCTGCGCGATATCATTAAGCACACGCCTGATCTGCTCAGCGTGCGCTGGAAGCGGGAAGGGTTTATTTCCGACCACGCCGCACGCAGTAAAGGTAAAGAGACACCTGTCAATTTGCTGGGATTTAAGGATGGAACCGCGAATCCCGACGCAGCCAATGCAACGCTGATGCAAAACGTGGTGTGGGTCACTGCGGAGCAGGGGGAACCGGCATGGGCACAAGATGGTAGCTATCAGGCCGTCAGGCTCATCCAGTTCCGCGTGGAATTCTGGGACCGTACGCCGCTTAAAGAGCAGCAAACGATTTTCGGCCGCGATAAACATACCGGCGCACCGCTGGGTATGCAGCACGAGCATGATGTGCCGGATTACGCCAACGATCCCGAAGGCGAGGTAATTGCACTCGACAGCCATATCCGTCTGGCAAATCCGCGCACCAAAGAGACTGACTCCAGTTTGATGATGCGCCGTGGCTACAGCTATTCGCTCGGCGTGACCAATTCTGGTCAACTGGATATGGGACTGTTGTTTGTTTGCTATCAGCACGACCTGGAAAAAGGGTTTTTGACGGTGCAAAAACGCCTGAACGGTGAAGCGCTTGAGGAGTATGTCAAACCTATTGGTGGGGGATACTTCTTTGCCTTGCCGGGCGTCAAAACTGCAGACCATTATCTGGGACAGGCCCTGCTCGAAGCATGATGATTGTGCCCCGCAGTGCGGCGGGGCATTTCCTGACACTCTGATGAATGAAAAAATTATTTTTCATGATCGGCGGCGACTGAAATAATTCTGTCATCTCTCTGCAAGAGACTGTTGCTGGCGATAAGATGAAATTAAGTTAACAATAAGTAAAAATATTGTTGCATTAACGAAGGGTTATGATGTAATTATAAGTAATAGCGGTAGTTCCCGGCGGTGATAGTCGTTCACTATGGAGATCGCGAATGGAAAAGTCCTGTACTGGACATGTTTTTCAACGTTATTGCAGTCCCTTACGCGGACGTTTCTCTTCCGGTAGCCATCTCGTCACCGTTAAATCTCTCTCCCTTTCACTTCTTATCCTTGTAACTGACACCCTGTACGGTGCGCGTAGCCGTGTATGGCGTCTTATCCGAAGGCAGGCAATGGCTTACAAGGAAGCCAACCCTCAGATGTTCGTGCGCATAATCGTGCCGCCAACGGCGCGTGTGATGTATACCTACAACTCAAGGTGCTATCCATGGGAAGACAAAAAGCAGTGATCAAAGCTCGTCGCGAAGCAAAACGTGTGCTGAGGCGGGATTCGCGTAGCCATAAACAGCGCGAAGATGAATCGGTCACCTCGCTTGTGCAGATGGGCGGCGTAGAAGCGATTGGTATGGCGCGTGATAGCCGCGACGCCACACCGATCACGGCGCGAAATGAAGCTCAGGCGCACTACCTGAATGCTATCGAGAGCAAGCAGCTGATCTTCGCCACCGGTGAAGCCGGGTGTGGTAAAACCTGGATCAGCGCGGCGAAAGCAGCAGAAGCCCTGATCCACAAAGATGTGGACAGGATCATTGTAACCCGTCCAGTTCTGCAAGCTGATGAAGACCTCGGCTTCTTACCTGGGGATGTCTCCGAGAAGTTCGCTCCCTATTTTCGTCCGGTTTATGACGTGCTGGTAAAACGTCTGGGAGCCTCCTTTATGCAATATTGCCTGCGACCTGAGATTGGTAAGGTAGAAATCGCGCCGTTCGCGTATATGCGGGGACGTACATTTGAAAATGCTGTTGTTATTCTGGATGAGGCTCAGAATGTGACTGCTGCGCAAATGAAGATGTTTTTGACTCGCCTCGGAGAGAATGTGACGGTGATTGTGAATGGGGATATTACCCAGTGCGATCTCCCCGCTCATGTTCGTTCAGGGCTAAGCGATGCGCTGGCCCGTTTCGAAGAAGATGACATGATTGGGATCGTTCGATTCAACAAAGATGATTGCGTTCGCTCGGCACTGTGTCAGCGGACGCTCAATGCTTACAATTGATCTGTTTTGCGTCTTCAAGGCCCGGGAAACCGGGCTTTGTTTTTTGTACCCCTATGAGCACAACGGACTGATGGCGTGGCCAACATTGTTGGTGAGGTCAGGTGTTCACGTTGTATCCCGCATGGGAAAATAGCTATAAAAAAGCCGCTGGCCGCGGCTTTTTAAATAAAACTGAGGTTACTGTGGGAACCACTGGTCACTGATTTTCTGGTACGTGCCGTCCGCTTTGATGGCGGCCAGCGCAATGTTCAGTTTTTCCAGCAGTGCTTTGTTATCCGGGCGAACAGCAATGCCAAGACCCGTACCAAAGTATTGCGGATCGGTGACTTTTGCCGTTGCAGTACCTAACTGTGGATTAGTTTTCAGCCACTCATTGACGACGGCAGTGTCGCCAAATACGCCATCAATACGGCCATTTTTCAGGTCGATAATCGCATTCTGATAGCTGTCGTAGGCCACGGTTTTTACTTCAGGATGTTTGTCCTGCAGGTATTTCTGGTGCGTGGTGCCGTTTTCCATCCCAATACGTTTGCCTTTCAGATCATCAAAGCTTTTATAGGTGTCTTTCTTCGCAATTACCAGCGCTGAGTTGGCATAGTACGGCTGGGTGAAGGAAACCTGCTTGCTACGTTCAGGCGTGATGTCCATGCCGGAAATCACCGCATCATATTTTTTGAATTTCAGCGCGGGGATCAGGCTGTCAAAAGCGTGATTGGTGAAAGTACAGTCAGCCTGCATTTGTTTGCACAGCGCCGTCGCCAGATCGATGTCAAAACCGACAATTTTATTGCTGGCGTCCAGCGACTCAAATGGCGGGTAAGTCGCTGATACACCGAAATTAATTTTATCTGCAGCTGAGGCGCCAGCGGCGAAAGTAGCAAGTAATGCGGCCAGTACTAACTTTTTCATGGTGGAACTCCCGTCTGTCAATCTTATGATTATTTACCGTGTCTGCGGCGTGGATTAACAATGCCATTTAATGAATTTGTATGCAATAAAAATGATTAAATATTTTTATTGGCATAAAAAAAGACGGGCAATTGTGACACTTGCCCGTCTTGTGTTTTTCAGTTTATGCAGTTATTCGGCTTAATTACGCTGTTCAAACGCCAGCGCTTTACGTTCGATTAAGCGCATCATCAGCGTCAGCAAGCCGTTGACGATCAGGTAAATCACGCCGGCTGCGCCGAAAACCATCACGTCATAAGTACGACCGTACAGCAGCTGGCTATAACCCATGACTTCCATCAGGGTGATGGTGTAAGCCAGTGAGGTACTTTTAAATACCAGCACCACTTCGTTGGAATATGAGGAGAGGGCGCGTTTAAAGGCGTACGGCAGCAGAATGGCCAGCGTATCCTTCTTGCTCATCCCCAGCGCACCACAGGACTGCCACTGGCCTTCCGGGATTGCTCGAATCGCACCGTAAAACAGTTGCGTGGTATAGGCCGCACTGTTTAAGGACAGCGCGATTAACGCGCACAGCCACGGTTCTGACAGCAAATGCCAGAGCACCGGATATTCCTGCAGCGCAGGGAACTGCCCTGGTCCGTAGTAGATCAGGAAAATTTGCACCAGCAGCGGTGTACCGGTAAACAACGTGATATAGGCGCGAACCAGCCAGACCACAATCGGCGTCTTAAGCGTCAGGATGACAGTGAAAATCAGCGCCAGCACCAGAGCAACTACGATGGAGGCGACCGTCAGCGTCAGGCTGGTATGCAGCCCTTTCAACAATTCAGGTAAATACTCAAGCATCAGCCCGGTCTCCGCTCAAAACGTGTCGCGCGCAGGTCAATGCGTTTGAGAATGTACTGACTCACCAGTGTAATCACCAGGTAAATAGCGGCCGCCACAATGTACCAGGTAAAGGGTTCCTGGGTACGGGTAGCGATGCTCTTGGTTTGCAGCATCAGATCGTTCACGCTGATAAGGCTGACCAGCGCGGTATCTTTCAGCAATACCAGCCACTGGTTACCGAGCCCCGGCAGCGCGTGACGCCACATTTGCGGCATCACCAGGCGAAAGAAAATCGCGGTTTTAGATAAACCCAGCGCCTGGCCTGATTCCCATTGCCCGAGTGGTACGGCTTTCAGCGCGCCACGCAGCGTTTGCGACGCGTAAGCGGCATACAGCAATGACAGTGCAATGACACCGCACAGGAACGGGCTGACGTCGAAGTTTTCGATCTGCATCTGCACCGGAATTTGTACAAATCCGAGATTGATCGTAAAGCCATCGGCCAGCGTCAGCAGCAACTGTGAGGAGCCGAAATAGATAAACAGAACCACCAGAATTTCTGGTAACCCGCGCAGAATGGTGACCAGCGCTGAACCTGCCCATGCCACTGGACGCCATTTTACGGACTCCCAGACGGCAAAAAACATGGCGAGCGCGAGGCCGATGATCAGCGCACAAACGGCAAGGCCGACGGTCATCCCGGCGGCGCTTGCTAAAGGAAAAAATTCATTCATCAAATATTACTTCTGGAACCATTTGTTGTAGATGGTCTCGTAAGTCCCATCTTTCTTCACTTTTTCCAGCGCAGCGTTAAATTTCTGCTGCAGCTCGGTATTACCCTGGCGCACAGCAATGCCCAGACCGGTACCGAAGTAATCTTTATCCGTGACTTTGTCGCCAACCGCGGCCAGTTTCGGATTGTCTTTCAGCCATTCCGTTACTACTGCGGTATCACCAAAGACGCCGTCAATACGACCGTTTTGCAGATCGAGTTTGGCATTCTGATAACTGTCATACGGCACGGTAGTCACTTCCGGATGTTTATCCATGATGAATTTCTGGTGCGTAGTACCGTTTTGAACACCGACTTTTTTGCCTTTCAGCTGCTCAATGCTGGTGTATTTACCCTGTTGGCCAACAAACAGCGCAGAGTTGTCGTAATACGGGGTGGTGAACAGAACCTGTTTTTCACGTTCAGGAGTGATGTCCATACCGGCCATCACCGCGTCAAAACGACGGAATTTCAGGCTCGGGATCAGGCTGTCGAAGGCCTGATTGGTGAAGGTACATGTGGCGTCAATCTCTTTACATAGCGCATTCGCCAGATCAACGTCAAAGCCTACGATCTTGTTGTTAGCATCGATCGATTCAAATGGAGGATAAGACGCTTCGGTGGCGAAACGAATGGTTTGGGCTGCGGTAGCGGAAAGGCTAAAACCTGCGATTAGCGCGGCAATCAGAACTTTTTTCATTGTATTGTCCCGAATCTTAGTGAGAAAGATAGTTTTTAAACGCTTCGGTTTGCGGGTTGGCAAAGCAGCTCGCATCCCCAAACTCGACGATATGACCGTTTTCCATGTACACCACGCGACTGGCCGTTTTACGAGCAACTTCCACTTCGTGGGTGACGATCACCTGAGTAATATTGGTTTCTGCCAGCTCACGAATGATGCTGACGATTTGGGCGGTAATTTCCGGATCAAGCGCTGCGGTAGGCTCATCAAACAGCAGCACCTGTGGCTCCATCATCAATGCGCGGGCAATAGCCACACGCTGCTGCTGGCCGCCGGAGAGATGCAGCGGATAGCGATCGCTGTATGGCTTCAGGCGCAGACGTTCCAGCAGTTTCTCGGCGCGCGCCATCGCTTGCTCTTTTGTCAGACCCAGTACGCGGCAGGGCGCTTCAATCAGGTTCTGCACCACCGTGAGATGCGGCCAAAGATTATATTGCTGAAAGACCATGCCCACGTTTTGACGCAGATCCCGAATGGCTTTATCTGACGGGGTTTTCGTGAAGTCGAAACGGTTACCCGCAATAGAGAGCGTGCCCGAGCGCGGCATCTCAAGCAGGTTGAGTACGCGCAGTAGCGAGCTTTTCCCGGCTCCACTTGGGCCAAGTAACACCAGTGTTTCACCCTGAGGGCAATCCAGCGTGATATCGAACAGCGCCTGATGTGCGCCGTAGAAGCAGTTAATGCCGTTTAATTGAATACTCATTGACACTCGATACTGGCAGTCTGATAGCTATTGAAGCCGCAGATACTACCTTTGACAGAATAGTTATGCAATATTTATGCGTTAAAAGTTAAATGCAAACCGCATTCTTATCTAAACATAGCACAAAATAGCGGGGCTACCAGTGGGCAAGAATAATTGTCGGCATTCTATGCAGAATGCCAGACAATTTAAGGGGTTTATGATTTTGACGGTGAATGGGGCGGTTAGCGGTTTTCGACAGACTGGCGCAGCGTCCCGGCTGGCGCGTGTACGCTGCCGCCCAGATAACGCACATCATCGATCACCCAGCACTGGCCTTCGCGGATCATTAGCACTTCATCGCGCCAGCTCTGATCGCCTTGTTTGAGTTCGACGCGCAGCGGAATATTGCGTGCATCGCTATTCGGAATGGTTGATGCGCTGGCGACGCTGGCGCTATCTGGTAATGTGGCACGACTGGAGAACGGATCGCTGTTAAACAGAGCGCGATGCGCGTTATCACGGCTGGCATCGTTCAGCAGTTTAGCCAGGTTGTCGCTGAGGTATGGGCGCAGGGCGGTAAGATCGTTGTTTCGATGCTGAATACGGTAATCATAGAATTGTTGAGCCACGCTGTCTGGCCCGCCTTCTACGCATGAACCGCTACGCGTGCCGTTATCTTTATAGACCGGCGTCACGGTAGTACAGGCGCTGAGAAGGAGTGCACAGGGAACCAGCAGAGAGAGTTTCGAGTAGCGCATAATGATTTCCTTATTAGCTTTCTACTATTAGTATTCTACGTTGATATACACGTCATACTTCAAGTTGCATGTGCGTTGGCTACGTGCGTTCACCCCAGTCACATAGTTATCTATGCTCCTGGGGATTCACTCTCTTGCCGCCTTCCTGCAACTCGAATTATTTTGTGTATAGAATATATCCTTTCAATGATAGTGGATCGGTTCGATAATGCTTTTGAGATCGTGCTCTTAGCGCAAAAAGGAGATTAACCATGCAGTTTTCGACTACCCCTACGCTGGAAGGGCAGAGCATCGTGGAATACTGCGGTGTTGTTACTGGCGAAGCCATTTTAGGCGCGAACATTTTCCGCGATTTTTTCGCCGGCATTCGCGATATTGTCGGCGGTCGCTCCGGCGCGTATGAAAAAGAGCTGCGTAAAGCGCGTGAAATTGCTTTCCAGGAGCTGGGTGAACAGGCCAAAGCGCTGGGTGCTGATGCGGTGGTCGGTATTGATATTGATTACGAAACCGTGGGCAAAGACGGCAGTATGCTGATGGTGAGCGTCAGCGGCACGGCGGTGAAAACCCGCCGATGAAGCGTCTGTTGTGTCTGCTGGCATTTACGCTGTTGCTGGTGGGATGTGCTGGCGAAAAAGGGATTGTCGACAAAGGCGGGTATCAGTTAGATACCCGCCGTCAGGCGCAGGCTGCTTACCCGCGCATTAAAGTACTGGTTATCCATTACACGGCCGATGATTTTGACTCTTCTCTGGCTACGCTGACCGATAAAAACGTCAGCTCGCACTATCTGATCCCGGCTGTGCCGCCGCTCTACCACGGCAAACCTCGTATCTGGCAACTGGTGCCGGAAAAAGATCTGGCCTGGCATGCGGGGATTAGCTTCTGGCGTGGCGCTACGCGTATTAACGATACCTCGATTGGCATTGAGCTGGAAAACCGCGGCTGGCAAAAATCGGCAGGGATAAAATATTTTGCGCCGTTTGAGCCCGCGCAGATTCAGGCGCTGATCCCATTGGCGAAAGATATTATCGCCCGCTACGACATCAAACCGCAGAACGTGGTAGCCCATGCGGACATCGCGCCGCAACGTAAGGACGATCCTGGACCGCTTTTCCCATGGAAAGTGCTGGCCGAACAGGGAATTGGCGCGTGGCCGGATGCTCAGCGCGTGGCATTTTATCTTGCCGGGCGAGCGCCTCATACGCCGGTAGCAACCGAATCTTTACTCGATCTGCTGTCGCGCTACGGCTATGAGGTAAAATCTGACATGACGCCGCGTGAACAGCAGCGGGTGATTATGGCGTTCCAGATGCACTTCCGCCCGACGTTGTGGAACGGCGTGGCGGACGCAGAAACTCAGGCGATTGCTGAAGCGTTACTGGAAAAATATGGGCAGGGCTAACGCAGAACACCAATGCCTGATGGCGCTTCGCTTATCAGGCCTACGGCTAATTTAGGCTGGATTTTGTAGGCCGGATAAGGCGCTTGCGCCGCCATCCGGCAATGGTTAACGCGGCAGCTTACCGTGGTCGCGCAGCCAGGCCGCGGTACGTTCAATCCCTGCATCCAGCGTCACAATGGGCTGATAACCCAACTCTTCCTGAGCGCGGGTAGTATCCAGCGTAAAATCAAAATTCAGCTTCGAGACGCCGTAATGCGTCAGCTTTGGCTCTTTTGCCGATTTATTGCCCAAACGCTCCATGCTGCGGGCAATCATGTCCAGCATCGGGTAGGGAACGGAGCGGATCCGACAATCAATATTCAGCTCGTCGATGAGCTTCTGCACAATGCTGCGCAGAGTGCGATGCTCGCCGTTGGTAATGTTGTACGCGCGACCTGAAGGCAGCTTATCGCAGGCTTGCTGACTTGCCAGCCACATCGCGTGCACTGCATTTTCGTAGTAGGTCATATCTACCAGCGCACTTCCGCCGTGCGGCAACAGGATGCTGCCATAGTGGTACATCATATGGGCCAGGCGCGGAATAAAGACCTTATCGTGTGGCCCGAACAGGCTTTGCGGACGCAATACCGTAAAACGCGTCTGCGGGTTGGCCTGCGCCAGCAACGCGATCACGTCTTCGCCAGCTGCTTTGCTGCGGGCAAATTCATTGGCGAAGCGGTGCGGACGAAAGTCCTCTTTGATATCGCGATGGTGGTGATAATCAAAATAGAGCGACGGCGAGGAGATATGAATGAAGTTACGCACGCCCCAGGCCACGGCCCACTCGCCCAGACGGCGAGTTGCGCGAACGTTAGCCAGATCGAAGGCTTCCTGAGTTCCCCACGGTGAGGTAAAACTGGAGCAGTGCCACAGCGTGTCGATGCCGGCAAGCATCACTTTTGCCTGCGAAGAAACCAGCTCGGTCAAATCGGCATGCACAAATTCTGCGCCCATTTTCTCCAGCAGCTTGCCCATCGCTTCGTTGCGACCGGTGGCTCTGACGCTGACGCCTCTGCTGCATAAAAACTCAACCGCGTTTCGGCCTAAGCCGCTGGTGGCTCCGGTAACCAGTACCTTCATATCAATCCACTGTGTTTAAAAAACGTCGTGCGCATTCTTCCGTGAATTACGTCTGTATGCAATGGGAAACATGAAAGAATACAGTCTCTTTTTCGCATTAGTCTGTGATTTGTTCTGCAAGTTTGGCAATACGCTTCGCCATCCCTCTGAAAATGAACAGGTGGGCGGGGATCATCAACAGCCAGTAGAAGAGGCCAGGCATACCGTGCGGATGCCACCAGGCGCGTACATCAATGCGTCGATGATCGCCTTTATCTTCCAGTGTGAAGCTCAGGCGACCCAATCCCGGCGCTTTCATCCCAAACAGCAGCGTCAGCTGTTTCTCCGGCTCAACGATGATGACTTTCCAGCTATCAACGGTGTCGCCAACTTGCAACAGTGGGTGTTCGGGACGACCTTTTGCCAGCTTATGGCCGACCAGCAGGTCCAACGCCGCGCGCGTCTTCCATAGAATATTGCCAAAAAAATAGCCCTCTTTGCCGCCGAGCCGGTTCACTACCTGCCACAGCGCTTTTTTGCTGGCGGAGGTTTCGACGCTAAAGCCAGCCTGTTTGGCGAAATAGCCATATTCTGGACGCCAGCGGGCAAACGCCTGCGCGTCGTAACCCCAGTCGCTGGAGTTGACCAGCTTCTCTTCTTCCTTCAACGTGCTGCGCACCGCGTCATCAAAGGCAATCAGCTTTTGCGGGATCAGCGCACGTAGTTCGGTGTCATCGGCCAGCAGGTCGTGTTTTAAGCCCTGGATCAGCGCTTTGGCCGTGGTTGGCGGCACTGACGTAATGACGTTTAAAAACCAGACCGAAATCCAGCGGGTAGGGAAGGGGATGGGGATGAGCAGGCGATGTTTACCGCTGACCGCCATAAAATGTTCGAACTGCTCCTGATAGCTCAACACCTGCGGGCCGGCGGCTTCGAGTATGCGGTGATGTTGTGTAGGATGTTCCAACAACGCCACCAGGTAGTACATCAAATTCTCCAGCGCGATAGGCGTGGTACGTGAGCGCACCCAGCGCGGAGGGGTGAGAACCGGCAGGTTGTAAACCATATCGCGCATTACTTCAAAGGCAGCGGAACCTGCCCCCACGATAATGCCCGCACGCAATTCCGTCATTGGCACGCCTGATTCACGCAGAGTATCTGCGGTTATCTGTCGCGCACGCAGATGATCGGATTGTTCATGCCGGGGAGCCTGTAATGAGCTCAGGAAAATAAGCTGTTTGACCGGTGTATTACGCAGCGCATCGCGCACGTTCATCGCCACCTGACGTTCGTGGGCGATAAAATCACCGCCTTCACCCATGCCATGGACCAGGTAATAAACCGTATCAACGCCGGTCAGCAACGGCGTAAGGTTATCTGGCCAGTTTAAATCGACCTTATGGCAACTGACGTGGGCCAGTTGCTGCTTTTCCAGCCGTTCAATGCGGCGTGCCGCAGCCAGCACCTGATGCCCTTGCTGGCTGAGCGCCTGTACCAGATGCTGACCAATGTAACCACTGGCGCCAAGAACCAAAATCCGTTGCGGCACGCCCATCTCCTTAGCGGGTTAAAAAAGCGCGCCAGTGGGCGACGACTTCGGTAAGTTGTTCACGCGATACGTCCAGATGCATCACCAGGCGCACAATCGGCGAGGCGTTAATCAGCACGCCTTGTGCTTTCATGTATTCGCCCAGCGCGGCAGCGTGCTCTTCGCCAACGCGAACAAACAGCATGTTGGTGTCGTGGCGCATGACGTCCGCCCCTGCTTCGCGCAGTTGCTCCGCCATCCAGGCGGCGTTGTCATGGTCTTCCTGCAAACGCGCCACGTTATTTTTCAGCGCATACAGTCCGGCCGCCGCCAGAATACCCGCCTGGCGCATTCCGCCGCCGGTCATTTTGCGCCAGCGAATGGCACGCTTGATGTACTCGTGGCTGCCGACCAGCAGCGAGCCTACCGGCGTTCCCAGACCTTTGGAAAGACAAATGGTGAACGAGTCGCAGTATTGCGTGACATCTTTAAGCTCACAGCCATAGGCGACGATGGCGTTAAAAATACGCGCGCCGTCGACGTGCAGGGCAAGATTGCGCTCCCGGGTGAATTCCCAGGCCTCTTTCAGATACTCGCGTGGCAGCACTTTGCCGTTATGCGTGTTTTCCAGGCTGAGCAGACGGGTGCGGGCAAAATGGATATCGTCTGCTTTGATTTTTGCTGCAACTTTGTCCAGCGGCAGGGAGCCATCCGGAGCGGCATCAATGGGTTGCGGTTGAATGCTACCAAGCACCGCTGCGCCACCCGCTTCGTAGAGATAGTTATGCGCGCCCTGACCGGCGATATACTCTTCGCCGCGCTGACAATGGCTGAGCAGGGCCACCAGGTTCGCCTGAGTGCCGGTAGGTAAGAAAATTGCGGCTTCTTTGCCAGAAAGCTCGGCTGCGTATTGCTGGAGGGCATTAACGGTAGGGTCATCACCGTAGACGTCGTCCCCGACCGGGGCGGCCATCATCTCTTCGAGCATGGCGCGACTGGGTCGGGTGACGGTATCACTGCGTAAATCAATCATGGTATCTCCTTATTACACTTCATCCTTCAAGCTGCCTCGGCGTTGGCCTCACCCTCAAACCCCAGTCACATAGTATTCCTATGCTCCTGGGGATTTTCGGGCTTGCCGCCTTGATGCATCATGAATGATTTTGTGTGTGGTTTAATAAGGATGTTTTACCTGAGCCAGTTAGTTTTCGCCAGTTCGATCACTTCATCACCGCGTCCGCTGATGATTGCGCGCAGCATATACAGGCTAAAACCTTTGGCTTGTTCGAGCTTGATCTGCGGCGGGATTGCCAGCTCTTCTTTCGCCACAACGACATCGACCAGAACCGGACCATCGATTGACATGGCGCGTTGCAGCGCCTCATCAACCTCTAAGGATTTCTCCACGCGAATGCCCGTGATGCCACAGGCCTCGGCAATCCGCGCGAAATTCGTGTCGTGCAGTTCGGTGCCGTCGGTCAGATAACCGCCAGCCTTCATCTCCATCGCCACAAATCCCAGCACGCTGTTGTTGAAGACAATAATCTTCACCGGTAACTTCATTTGCACAACCGACAGAAAATCGCCCATCAGCATGCTAAAGCCGCCGTCACCGCACATGGCGACGACCTGGCGTCCCGGTTCGGTCGCTTGTGCGCCGAGCGCCTGCGGCATGGCATTGGCCATCGACCCATGGTTAAAGGATCCAATCAGGCGGCGTTTGCCGTTCATTTTCAGATAGCGTGCCGCCCAAACCGTTGGCGTGCCCACGTCGCAGGTGAAGATGGCGTCGTCAGCGGCAAAGTGGCTGATTTGCTGTGCCAGATACTGCGGGTGAATGGCTTTATCACTGGGTTTGGCTAAATCATCCAGCCCTTTACGCGCCTCGCGATAGTGTTCCAGCGCTTTATCCAGGAACTGTCGCTCGGTTTTTTCTTCCACCAACGGTAGCAGGGCGCGGAGGGTGGATTTAATATCGCCTACCAGCGCCATATCCACTTTGCTGTGTGCGCCAATGCTTGCGGGATTGATATCAATCTGAATAATTTTGGCATCAGAGGGGTAGAACGGGCGATAGGGGAACTGGGTGCCGAGCAAAACCAGCGTGTCGGCATTCATCATGGTATGGAAGCCGGATGAAAAGCCAATTAACCCGGTCATACCCACGTCGTACGGGTTGTCGTACTCAACATGCTCTTTCCCACGCAGAGCGTGAACAATCGGGGCTTTGATTTTAGCCGCAAACTCAACCAGTTCTTTATGCGCACCGGCGCAGCCGCTGCCGCACATCAGGGCGATATTGCTGGAGTAGCGCAGCAGTTGCGCCAGTTTTCTCAGCTCTTCTTCTTCCGGGGTAACTACCGGGAGCGGCGCATGATACCAGTGCGTGGTGGCGCTTTCAGGGGCGGGCTTCAGCGCCACGTCGCCGGGTAATACCACCACGGAGACGCCACGGTTGAGCACCGCTTTACGCATAGCTATAGCCAGCACCTGGGGGATCTGCTCAGGGCTGGAAACCAGCTCGCAATAGTGGCTACATTCGCGGAACAACTCCTGCGGGTGGGTCTCCTGAAAATAACCACTGCCTATCTCACTGGAGGGAATATGCGCGGCAATCGCCAGCACCGGGACATGGTTGCGGTGGCAATCAAACAGGCCGTTAATCAGGTGCAGGTTTCCCGGTCCGCATGAGCCGGCACAGACGGCCAGCTCACCGGTCAGTTGGGCTTCTGCGCCTGCGGCAAAAGCGGCAACCTCTTCATGGCGGGTTGGCATCCAGTCAATCGTGCCCATACGATTCAGACTGTCACTAAGGCCATTGAGCGAGTCTCCCGTCACACCCCAAATACGTTTAACGCCAGCTTGTTCGAGTGTTTTAGCAATAAAAGCGGCAACCGTTTGTTTCATGGTTTTCCTTCTCCTCTAATGTGATACCGGTTACAAGTTTAGATGAAGATAATCGTTATGCTTCTCATTACCCCTTATTTCCGGCAGGTTTCATTTAATCTGTATTAAGCGTAGTTTGTTAATTGCACATGGTGAAACAAGGAATAAATTCAAATGGTTATAAAACTATTAAATACAGTTAACCGGGTACTGGCTCACGAAGATTTTGGCAAGTTTTTGTTACGCCTTGCTGTCGGTGGACTGATGCTGTTTCATGGGCTGCATAAACTGTTCGCGGGTATTGATGGCATCAGCGGCATGCTGATAGCGAAAGGTTTCCCGGGCTTTATTGCGTACGGCGTTCTGCTGGGAGAGGTTGTAGCGCCGTGTCTGATTATTCTTGGGATCCTGACACGCCCGGCGGCATTAGGGCTGGCGTTTACGATGGTTGTGGCATGGCTGATGGTCGGGATGGGCGAAACCTGGACACTGGATAAAACCGGTGCATGGGCGATTGAAAGTCTGGTGTACTTTTTTGTTGGCGCGATGGCGGTGGCGTTCCTGGGCGCGGGAAAATATGCCCTGGGCGGCAATTCAGCCTGGCGGTGATAAATGACCGGATGACGGTATTAATACTCCGTCCGGCCTACAACGGTTCTTGTAGGCCGGATAAGTATGCCATCCGGCAATGACTCTTTACGCAAGTACCAGATCACCCTGCGGATGACAGGAACAAGCCAGAACGTAACCTTCCGCAATTTCCGCATCGGTCAGCGTCATGGTGCTGCTGACCGTGTAGTTACCGTCAACCACTTTGGTTTTGCAGCAGCCGCAAACGCCTGCACGGCATGCGGCAACGACCGGAACCTTGTTGCTTTCCAGTGCTTCCAGTAGCGTCGTGCCCACCGGCGCATAGAACTCTTGTGCGGGTTGCAGCTTGGTGAATTTCAGACCACTGGTGGCGGCTTCGGCAACAGGTGTGAAGAACTGCTCTTTAAAGAAGCGTGTTACGCCAAGCGCTTTCACTTCTTTTTCGACCAGATCCATATACGGTGCCGGGCCACAGGTCATCACGGTACGCGAGGTCAGATCCGGGACGTTCTTCAGCAGTTCGGTGGTCAGTCGGCCGGAAACAAAACCCTGAGTGGCATTGTTTTCAGCGACTAATGTCACCGGATATTCACGCCATTCATCGGCAAAGATGACATCTTCTGGCGAGCGAACGTTGAAAATCACCTTCACGTCGGCTTGTGGACGGTACTTCGCCAACCAGCGACGCATCGACATGATTGGCGTTACGCCACAGCCGGCAGCCAGCATCAGGAACTTGTCTTCTGCTTTATCTTCACAGGTAAATTCACCCATGGCATCGGACAGCCAGATGTAGTCGCCGCGCTTCACGTCACGGGTCAGCCACTGCGAACCTGCACCCTCGTCAATGCGGCGGATGGTCAGCGTAATGTATTCGCTAACGCCCGGCGTTGAAGAAATGGTGTAAGCACGCAGCGTGTCCGCTGAATTACGTACGCTGACCAGTGCATACTGCCCGGCGCGGTACGGATAATAGTCGTGGCACAGCAACGAAATTGTCCATACATCCGGCGTTTCCTGATGGATGTGATGAACCTGCATCCGCCATGGGCACTGATGAGTTGGCATTGTCATTCTTTACTCCTTACGCGCTCAGCAGTTGCTTCATGTCTTCTTCAACGGTGGTCACGGAACGCAGACCAAATTTCTCGTTGAGAACTGCCAGCAGATCCGGTGTGAAGAAGCCAGGCGCAGTCGGGCCAGTGACGATGTTTTTCACGCCCAGCGACAGCAGGGTCAGCAGAATAACAATCGCTTTCTGTTCGAACCATGAGAGCACCAGAGACAGCGGCAGATCGTTCACGCCACAACCCAGTTTCTCCGCCAGCGTGACCGCCAGGATAATGGCAGAGTAGGCATCGTTACACTGACCGGCATCGACCAGACGCGGCAGACCTTCGATATCGCCGAATTCCAGTTTGTTGAAACGGTATTTACCACAGGCCAGAGTCAGGATCAGGCAGTCATCCGGTACGCTGGTGGCGAAATCGGTGAAGTAGTTACGTTCACCACGTGCGCCGTCGCAGCCGCCAACCAGGAAGATGTGACGCAGTTTTTCACGGCTCACCAGGTCAATCAGGGTATCAGCTGCACCCAGCAGCGTCTGACGACCGAAACCTACGGTGATCAGATGAGGAATTTCGCTGTACGGGAAGCCAGCCATCTGCTGCGCCTGAGCAATAACCGGACCGAAGTCATCACCTTCGAGGTGGCTCACACCCGGCCAACCGACGATGCTACGGGTCCAGATGCGGTCATCATATGCGCCAACGGTTGGGTCGATGATGCAGTTAGAGGTCATCACGATTGGGCCAGGGAAACGGGCGAATTCCACCTGCTGGTTCTGCCAGCCGCTGCCGTAGTTACCGATCAGATGTTTGAACTTACGTAGCTCAGGGTAGCCGTGTGCTGGCAGCATTTCACCGTGGGTATAGACGTTAACGCCGGTGCCTTCAGTCTGCTCAAGCAGGTTGTAGAGATCTTTTAGATCGTGGCCGGAGATCAGAATGCACTTCCCTTCGGTTGCTTTTACGTTGACCTGAGTTGGGGTCGGGTGACCGTATTTCGTGGTTTCACCGGCGTCCAGAATGCTCATCACTTTAAAGTTCATCTGGCCGATTTCCATTGAACACTCCAGCAGAGCATTCATATCGGAAGGCCAGGTACCCAGCCACGCCATGATTTTGTGGTACTGAGCGTAGATATCGTTGTCGTACTGGCCGAGAACGTGTGCGTGCTCCATGTAAGCTGCCGCACCTTTCAGACCGTACAGACACAGCAGACGCAGGCCGAGGATATTCTCGCCGATGGTCGCTTTGTCTTTGTTCGGAGTAAATTCAGCGGCCTGACGTTGCAGGTCGCCCAGATCGTCGCTGACCAGTTGCAGGTCGGCCATCGGGTTTTCAACAGTGGCGTTAGCATCAATGTTCAGGCATTGCGCTTTCAGTGCATCGCGCATGGCGATAGCTTCACGAGCATAGCCAACAATACGCGGGGAATCGAAGTTCACGTTGGTCAGCGTGGAGAAGAATGCACGCGGCGCAAAGTTATCAACCTCATGGTCGATGATGCCGTATTCACGTGCTTTAACAGCCCATGCAGACAGACCTTGTAGGGCAGCAATCAGCAGATCCTGCAGATCGGAGGTTTCAGCCGTTTTACCGCACATACCCTGCGCGTAAGAGCAGCCGTTTCCTGCCGGAGTACGGATGGTTTGTTCACATTGCACACAAAACATGGTCACACCTTTTAAAGTTATATTTGATATACATGTTTAAGGTTATGCCTGCGCGCGAAGGGATTAAAGGGATTTCTGCTACAACTTGCAGGGAGATTGATTTAGCGCAATTTTGGCGGTAGCTGACTACCGCCAGAGAGGTATTTGTCTGTGTATCAGGCGGAGAAAAAGGCCATCAACAGTGGCACTAACAGACTCAGAATAAAGCCGTGCACAATGGCTGCGGGAACCATCTCCAGACCGCCACTGCGTTGTAACACGGGCAGCGTGAAATCCATTGACGTCGCCCCGCAAAGACCCAATGCGGTTGAACGGCTGCGAACCACCAGTCCAGGGATCAGCATAATGGCAATCAACTCACGCGCCAGGTCGTTAAAGAAGGCGGCGCTGCCAATGACTGGACCGAATGATTCGGTCAACAGAATGCCTGACAGGGAATACCAGCCAAAACCCGATGCCATCGCCAGTGCTGTTTTCAACGGCAGGCCGAGGATCAGCGCATTGATGACGCCGCCCAGCAGAGAACTGGCCACCACGACCACGGCAACAATCATGCCCCGACGGTTCAGTACAATCTGCTTTAATGTCATACCGCTGTTTCGCAGTTGGATCCCGACCAGGAATAATAAAAAGATCAGCGTATATTCGCTGGCTTCGGTCGCGTGCTGCAACATCGACAATCCGCTAAGACCCAACAGAAAACCCAGCACCACGACGCCGCAAAGCTGTAGCGACTCAAGCGCCATCGCGATCCGGGAGGGGAGCTTCTCTTGCTGGTGGCTGTGTCGCCAGGGGAGTGAGCGCTCCAGCCACAGCAGCGCTGCGATATTACACAGCAGAATGACCGTCACACTAACGGCAGAATAATAAAGAATGGATAACAGATTACTGGCGAGATTATCCAGAAACGCCAGACTGATCCCCATAAAAAAGAGAATAAGGTAGACGATCCAACTCAACAGCCGATTGATAAGTTTTAATGCGGCTCTGTGTCGAAGCGGAATGAGGTAACCCACAATAAGGGGTACCAGAATGATTAACAGCCCTGAGAACATGAAACCCCGATCCTTGCTGAGAAGTAAGACGAAATGCACAACTATAACCTAAATAATTCAAGTTGCAGGAAGGCGGCAAGGGAGTGAATCCCCGGGAGCGTACATAAGTACGTAGCTGGGGGGAGCGAGCGCAGTCAACACATCTGCAACTTGAAGTATGACGGATATACACACTACTGAAAGCAAAGAGGGGAGTAAAGTTGCAAATAAAAGGAAATATAGCGAGGAAAAAAAGGCCTGACAATTCATCAGGCCTTGTTGTTAGCGATTAATCGCGTTTTTCCAGCAGGGTGCGGTAAATAAGACCGCCGACGATCCCGCCGATAATCGGCATAACCCAGAATAACCAAAGCTGTTGTAATGCCCAGCCACCCTGGAAGATAGCAACCGCAGTACTACGAGCGGGGTTTACGGATGTATTGGTGACCGGGATACTGATCAGGTGGATCAACGTTAATGCAAGACCGATGGCAATTGGCGCAAAACCTGCCGGAGCATGTTTATCGGTCGCACCGTGGATCACTAATAAGAAACCTGCGGTCAGGACGATTTCAATTACGATGGCAGAAAGCATGGAATACCCGCCAGGTGAATGCTCACCGTAACCGTTTGAGGCGAAGCCACTGGCTGCTGCATCAAAACCGGCTTTGCCGCTGGCAATAAGATAAAGTACTGCTGCTGCTACAATGCCGCCCACAACCTGAGCAATAACATAACCAATAACGTCTTTCGCCGGGAAGCGACCACCAGCCCATAAACCGAATGTCACTGCTGGGTTAAAATGGCCACCTGAAATATGACCCACAGCGAATGCCATGGTTAATACTGTCAGACCAAAGGCCAGGGCGACACCGGCAAACCCAATACCTAACTCCGGGAAAGCCGCGGCCAGAACGGCACTACCACACCCGCCAAAAACAAGCCAAAACGTGCCGAAGAATTCGGCTGCTAATTTCCTGAACATAACCACCTCAATTAAAAGTTCCGGGTTAGTTTTTCTATCCCGGTATTTCATCGCTAAAAGGGACGATGATTAAAACGCGCTTATTCTAGAAAAAAATCTCATCCCTTCGCCACTTAAATTAATAAAAAAATTTGATTTAAGGCAATGTGATGCGAATCCTTTTTGGAGTTCAGGTGAATAAAGCATAGTTCAGTTATCAGAAGTCTGATGATTGACGTCTGAAATTATATTCAAAAGTAATTTTTAAAGAGAATATTCTTAACTCTTTCGATTTATCTGCGGATGATATCGGGTGTTCTGAGCGCCCGCTTACCGTTATACTCCTGATAACTTGAAGGAAAAAGTGAGCATTTCCGGAGGCTATATGATTCTCGAACGCGTTGAGATTGTTGGGTTTCGTGGTATTAATCGGCTGTCGTTGATGCTGGAGCAAAACAACGTGCTGATTGGGGAAAACGCGTGGGGTAAGTCCAGCCTGCTGGATGCGTTAACCCTGCTGTTGTCGCCAGAGTCGGATTTGTACCACTTTAACCGCGAAGATTTCTGGTTCCCGCCGGGTGACATCCAGGGCCGGGAACATCATCTGCATATTGTCCTGACATTTCGTGAATCTCAACCGGGTCGCCATCGTGTGCGTCGATATCGCCCGTTAGAAGCGTGCTGGTCGCCGTGCCATGATAACTATCACCGTATATTTTATCGGCTGGAAGGCGAGTGCGCTGATGACGGCAGCGTCCTGACATTACGCAGTTTTCTTGATGGCGAAGGCCACCCATTACCCATCGACAATATTAACGATCAGGCGCGTCATCTGGTGCGTTTGATGCCAGTATTACGTTTACGTGATGCGCGTTTTATGCGGCGCATCCGTAATGGAACGGTGCCGGATTCCGCGGATGTTGAAGTGACTGCGCGTCAACTGGATTTTATGGCACGTGAGTTGGCCACCCGACCGCAGAATCTGACAGATGGGCAGATTCGCCAGGGGCTTTCGGCGATGGTTCAACTGCTGGAGCACTACTTTTCAGAACAAGGTTCCGGTCAATCCCGCTATCGTCTGATGCGCCGACGCTCCAACAACGAGCAACGCAGCTGGCGTTATCTGGATATTATCAACCGTATGATTGATAAACCCGGAGGGCGCACGCACCGTGTGATTCTGCTGGGACTGTTTTCTACGCTGTTACAGGCCAAAGGGTCGCTAAGACTGGATAAAGATGCTCGCCCGTTGCTACTGGTAGAGGATCCTGAAACGCGCTTACACCCCATTATGTTGTCTGTTGCCTGGCAGCTGTTGAATCTGCTTCCCCTACAGCGGGTGACGACGACCAACTCTGGTGAACTGTTATCGCTTACGCCCGTTGAACATGTGGTCCGTTTGGTTCGAGAATCTTCCCGCGTCGCGGCCTGGCGACTGGGACCGGGAGGACTAAATGCGGAAGATGGGCGGCGCATTGCCTTCCATATCCGTTTTAATCGGGCGTCTTCACTGTTTGCCCGTTGCTGGCTGTTGGTGGAGGGAGAAACAGAAACATGGGTCATTAACGAACTGGCTCGTCAGTGTGGGCATCACTTTGATGCCGAAGGGATTAAAGTCATTGAATTTGCCCAGTCAGGGCTTAAACCCCTGGTGAAGTTTGCCCGCCGGATGGGAATTGAGTGGCATGTGTTGGTCGATGGCGATGAGGCGGGGAAAAAGTATGCGGCCACGGTACGCAGCCTGCTGAACGATGACAAAGAGGAAGAGCGCGAGCATTTGACCATGTTACCTGCGCTGGATATGGAACACTTTATGTACCGCCAGGGGTTCTCGGACGTTTTTCATCGGGTGGCGCAAATACCGGAAAATGTGCCGATGAATATGCGGAAAATTATAGCGAAGGCGATCCATCGCTCGTCAAAACCGGATCTGGCGATTGAAGTGGCGATGGAAGCGGGGCGACGCGGTGTTGAAGCGGTGCCAACGTTGCTGCGGAAAATGTTCTCCCGCGTGCTGTGGTTAGCACGCGGGCGAGCGGATTAGCGGCGGAACATGACTGATAACTGCGAGTGGATACTGTCGAGTAACTGATAGCGGCGGCGATATTCCGCGCGCTTCTTACTGGCAATATCTGTTTCGCTTTTACGCGCCAGCGTACGCGGAATATGATAGTAGCCATTGCTGTCACATTCGCCGCCAACTGACTCCCAAAATGAATTGTAGTCAGAAAGAATAACCTTGTTTTTATCATGGTAACGCTGGCTGCGAAAAATATGCTGGTCATTGCTGACGGCCAGTACTTGTTCAATATTCAATTGTTCTGCAAAACGACAAATAGCTTCCATTACAATACGTTTAGGAAACAAACCATGGCATGATTTTGTCGCTTTTTGAATTTCTTCGTGCGGCATTAATCGGTTACCCCCCTGCAAGCCACCAATAAAAAGCGCGCTGCGCCCTTCATAGTTGCACAGGGTGAAGGTCATTTCTGCTAATGTCTCGCCCTCACTATTACGGACAAGAATGGTACTTTCACCTTCTTTATCCAGGGCAATAAATGATGACATTATAATGGTGTATATTGCGCTGTCTTTGCCTTCAATTTGTGCCAGTTGTAACCCATCGGCACTTAAATAATCATTAAATTCTGTCGATGAAAAAGCGTTGCGAATAACATTGTAATGAAAACGCACAGCATCGAGTTTTGTTTTACGGTCAAGGTTTACTGCGAGATACGCGCGATGCAGGCGAACCGGTATACGGGGTTGGATCGCGAGAATTTTTTCGAGATCCGGCCATTGCGCCAGCTCAGCCATCCATTCACGTGTTAATCGTGGCATCAGCAATGAGCGCCATACAAACTTACGGCGAAAGCTTCGTTGATGCCAAAATTTACCTGGCCGCCATTGTCCGGTTGTCAGACGACAAAAAAGACTAAAACTTGTGGCGGGTCTGGAAGAATGAAAAGTGCTTTCTGTTAGCTGGCTCATAATAACAATCCAATAGATACTCTGATACCAATTTCAGCACAGTGGACCTTAACGGTTCATCAATAACTCTGTTATTCTTTGCACTTTTCAACGTCTGTTAATTTATCGTTGATGGTTATCACTCCACTCTGGTAGGCGTATTGGGGGACACTGGGACATTTATGAAGCTCAAGGGAAAAATTAAAAAACGTTATTTTCTGCTCGCCATCATCATTATTGTGGCGATGATTTCACTTTGGCGAACGCTTAATGCGCCACTACCACAGTATCAAACGTTAATTGTACGTCCAGGCGATCTCCAGCAAAGTGTGCTGGCTACCGGGAAACTGGATGCGTTACGCAAAGTTGATGTCGGTGCACAAGTGAGTGGGCAGTTAAAAACGCTGTCAGTAGCCATCGGCGATAAAGTTAAAAAAGATCAGTTGCTCGGCGTTATCGATCCTGAGCAGGCGCAAAACCAAATCAAAGAAGTAGAAGCGACGCTCATGGAGCTGCGGGCTCAGCGTTTACAGGCCGAAGCTGAGTGGAAACTGGCGCGCGTAACGCTTTCTCGTCAGCAACAACTGGCGAAAACGCAGGCGGTTTCGCAGCAGGATCTCGATACGGCAGCGACCGAAATGGCGGTCAAGCAGGCACAGATTGGCACTATTGATGCACAAATTAAGCGTAATCAGGCTTCCCTTGATACGGCAAAAACGAACCTCGATTACACGCGAATCGTCGCGCCAATGGCGGGTGAAGTGACGCAAATCACCACCCTCCAGGGGCAAACCGTGATTGCCGCCCAGCAGGCGCCCAACATTTTGACGTTGGCAGATATGGGCACCATGCTGGTAAAAGCGCAGGTCTCCGAGGCAGATGTTATTCACCTGCAGCCAGGCCAAAAAGCCTGGTTCACTGTGCTGGGCGATCCGCAGACACGGTATGAAGGCGTGCTCAAAGATGTCCTTCCGACGCCTGAGAAGGTGAATGACGCCATTTTCTACTACGCCCGCTTCGAAGTGCCTAACCCGAAAGGGATCCTGCGCCTTGATATGACCGCGCAGGTGCACATCCAGCTCACAGACGTTAAAAATGTACTGACGATCCCGCTGTCGGCGTTGGGCGATCCTATTGGCAACAACCGCTATAACGTCAGGCTGCTGCGCAATGGTGAAACCCGCGAGCGCGAGGTGGTCATCGGTGCCCGTAATGATACCGACGTAGAGATTGTGAAAGGGTTGGAAGAGGGTGATGAAGTTATCACCGGTGAGGGTAAAGCGGGAGTGGCACAATGACGGCATTGCTTGAGTTGAGCAATATCCGCCGCAGTTACCCGTCAGGCGAGGGACAGGTCGAGGTATTAAAGGACGTTTCCTTGCGCATTCAGGCCGGTGAAATGGTGGCGATTGTCGGGGCGTCAGGCTCGGGTAAATCGACGCTGATGAACATTCTGGGATGCCTGGACAAGCCGACCAGTGGAACCTATCGGGTTGCGGGGCGGGATGTTTCTACACTGGATAGCGATGCGTTAGCGCAACTGCGGCGTGAGTATTTCGGCTTTATCTTCCAGCGTTATCATTTGCTGTCACATTTAACGGCGGCACAAAACGTAGAGGTCCCGGCGGTGTATGCCGGGACTGAACGTAAGCAGCGTCTGGCGCGTGCTCAGGAATTACTTCAGCGCCTGGGATTGGGCGACCGGGTTGATTATCAGCCTTCCCAGCTTTCCGGTGGTCAGCAGCAACGTGTCAGTATTGCGCGTGCGTTGATGAACGGTGGTCAGGTTATTCTGGCCGATGAACCCACTGGCGCGTTGGACAGCCACTCCGGCGAGGAGGTGATGGCTATTCTGCATCAGCTACGCGATCGCGGGCATACGGTAATTATCGTCACGCACGACAGCCAGGTTGCCGCCCAGGCAGAACGTGTCATTGAAATTCGTGATGGCGAGATTGTGCGTAATCCACCACCACAAAAGCCCACTGCCGGACGTGATATTGATGAACCAACGGTGACGACGGCTTCTGGCTGGAGCCAGTTTGTCAGCGGTTTTCGTGAAGCATTGACCATGGCATGGCTGGCCATGGCCGCCAACAAGATGCGTACACTGCTCACAATGCTGGGTATTATCATCGGTATCGCTTCGGTGGTGTCGATTGTGGTGGTGGGCGATGCGGCAAAACAGCTGGTGCTGGCAGACATCCGGGCGATTGGTACGAATACTATCGATATCTATCCGGGCAAAGATTTCGGTGATGACGACCCACAATATCAGCAGGCGCTGAAGTATGACGATTTAGTCGCGATTCAGAAGCAACCCTGGGTCAGTTCTGTTACGCCTGCGGTATCGAAGAACCTACGCCTGCGCTATGGCAATATTGATGTCGCCGCCAGCGCAAACGGCGTTAGCGGTGATTACTTCAACGTCTATGGCATGACGTTCAGTGAAGGCGCCACCTTTAATGCAGAACAGCTGGCGGGTAGGGCGCAGGTGGTGGTGCTCGACAGCAATACCCGACGTCAGTTGTTCCCCAGCAAAGCAAAAGTGGTGGGTGAGGTTATTCTGGTGGGAAATATGCCAGCCACCGTTATTGGCGTCGCGGAAGAAAAACAATCGATGTTTGGCAGCAGCAAGATCCTGCGCGTCTGGCTGCCATACAGCACCATGTCAGGGCGGATTATGGGGCAATCGTGGTTAAACTCTATTACCGTGCGGGTAAAAGAGGGTTTTGATAGCGCCCAGGCCGAGCAGCAACTCACCCGTCTGTTATCGCTGCGTCATGGCAAAAAAGATTTCTTCACCTGGAACATGGATGGCATCTTGAAAACCGCCGAAAAAACCACACGTACATTACAGCTCTTTCTGACGCTGGTGGCGGTGATTTCGCTGGTGGTGGGCGGGATCGGTGTGATGAACATTATGCTCGTATCGGTGACAGAGCGTACGCGTGAAATCGGTATTCGGATGGCCGTGGGTGCGCGGGCCAGCGATGTATTACAACAGTTCTTAATTGAGGCTGTGCTGGTGTGTCTGGTGGGCGGCGCGCTCGGCATCAGTTTGTCGATGTTAATTGCCTTTACGTTACAGCTGTTCCTGCCCGGGTGGGAAATTGGTTTCTCTCCTGTCGCGCTGCTAACGGCTTTCCTGTGTTCAACCGCCACCGGAATTTTGTTTGGCTGGCTTCCGGCCCGTAATGCAGCGCGTCTGGATCCCGTTGATGCTCTGGCACGAGAATAACGCGTTGTATTGCATAAGAAATAAAAATGCCAGCCTTAGGGGCTGGCATTTTGTCTGCGGGATGTACACAATGAGACAGAAGAGCTATGCGACAGCTTCTGCTTCAATGACGGGCACGATAAGACTGGCATGATTGCCTTTTGGCCCCTGGTGGACATCAAACTGGACAGACTGTCCGGCTTTTAGCGTTCTGTAACCATCCATCTGAATGGTGGAGTAATGGGCGAAGATATCTTCACCACCGCCTTCGGGGCAGATGAAACCAAACCCTTTGGCATTGTTGAACCACTTAACAGTACCCGTTTCCATACTTCGACATCCTTCGTAAATCTTATATAAGTAAGATGGAATGAACCGGTGGCGGAGTGGGGGCTGTTCAAAACCTCGCCAACTCTCGAAACTACAATTTAGAGAAATCAGGCGAGGCGTCAAGCGCCAGGCAGGTGGAATAGGGTAAAAATGCATCAAAATTTGAAGCAGTTAACGCTATTGTCGGATATGTGACAGATGTCGCGGATGGCACTGATAGATGATAGTTATCTAATACTTGAGGTAGATTGATTGTGCGCATAGGCTCTTGTCAGCGGCAAGTTATTCTGCCGGTAACCGTAACTGAAGATGACGACTGACAATGGGTAAGACGAACGACTGGCTGGATTTCGAACAGCTGGCGGAAGACAAATTGCGCGACGCGCTAAAACCGCCATCTATGTATAAAGTGATATTAGTCAATGATGATTACACTCCGATGGAGTTTGTTATTGACGTGTTACAAAAATTCTTTTCTTATGATGTAGAACGTGCAACGCAACTGATGCTTGCTGTTCACTATCAAGGTAAAGCCATCTGCGGCGTATTTACCGCCGAGGTTGCTGAAACCAAAGTGGCGATGGTGAACAAATATGCGAGGGAAAACGAGCATCCGTTGCTGTGTACGCTGGAAAAAGCCTGAATGCAGGCATAAATATTGGGGGAGGTGCCTATGCTCAATCAAGAACTGGAACTCAGTTTAAACATGGCTTTCGCCAGAGCGCGCGAGCACCGACATGAGTTTATGACCGTCGAGCACTTGTTACTGGCGTTGCTCAGTAACCCATCGGCCCGCGAAGCGCTGGAAGCGTGTTCTGTGGATCTGGTGGCGCTCCGTCAGGAACTCGAAGCCTTCATTGAACAAACCACACCCGTATTGCCTGCCAGCGAAGAAGAGCGCGACACGCAGCCGACGTTGAGTTTTCAGCGTGTTTTGCAACGCGCTGTCTTTCATGTTCAGTCTTCCGGGCGCAATGAAGTGACCGGCGCGAATGTGCTGGTCGCTATTTTCAGCGAGCAGGAGTCACAGGCGGCCTATCTGCTGCGTAAGCATGAAGTCAGTCGCCTGGACGTGGTGAATTTCATTTCTCATGGCACGCGTAAAGACGAACCGAGTCAATCTTCTGACTCCGGGAATCAGCCAAATAACGAAGAGCAAGCTGGCGGGGAGGACCGTATGGAGAACTTCACGACTAACCTTAACCAGCTTGCCCGTGTGGGCGGAATTGATCCGCTCATTGGCCGGGACAAAGAGCTGGAGCGCGCCATTCAGGTTCTGTGCCGTCGCAGAAAAAACAACCCGCTGCTGGTGGGAGAGTCTGGTGTCGGTAAAACCGCCATTGCCGAAGGTCTCGCCTGGCGTATCGTCCAGGGCGACGTGCCGGAAGTGATGGCTGATTGCACCCTTTACTCTCTGGATATCGGTTCGCTGCTGGCTGGTACCAAGTACCGCGGCGATTTTGAAAAACGCTTTAAGGCGCTGCTGAAACAACTGGAACAGGATACCAACAGCATTCTGTTTATCGATGAGATCCACACCATTATCGGTGCGGGTGCGGCATCGGGCGGTCAGGTGGATGCGGCTAATCTGATCAAGCCGCTGCTCTCCAGCGGGAAAATCCGTGTGATAGGTTCAACCACTTATCAGGAGTTCAGCAATATCTTTGAGAAAGACCGTGCGTTAGCGCGTCGCTTCCAGAAAATCGATATCACTGAGCCGTCAGTGGAAGAGACCGTGCAGATCATCAACGGTCTGAAACCGAAGTACGAAGCGCACCATGATGTTCGCTACACCGCCAAAGCGGTACGTGCAGCGGTCGAACTGGCGGTGAAATACATTAACGATCGTCATCTGCCGGATAAAGCGATTGACGTGATTGATGAAGCGGGCGCACGTGCGCGTCTGATGCCGGTCAGCAAGCGCAAGAAAACCGTCAACGTGGCAGATATCGAGTCCGTCGTGGCTCGCATTGCGCGGATCCCGGAGAAGAGCGTTTCGCAGAGCGATCGTGATACGCTGAAAAATCTGGGCAACCGTCTGAAAATGCTGGTATTCGGGCAGGATAAAGCCATTGAAGCACTGACCGAAGCGATCAAAATGAGCCGTGCTGGTCTGGGACACGAGCATAAACCGGTCGGGTCGTTCCTGTTTGCCGGGCCGACTGGCGTTGGTAAGACCGAGGTCACGGTACAACTGTCCAAAGCGCTCGGCATTGAGCTGCTGCGTTTTGATATGTCCGAATATATGGAGCGCCACACCGTCAGCCGCCTGATTGGTGCGCCTCCGGGTTATGTCGGTTTTGATCAGGGTGGTTTACTGACCGATGCGGTGATTAAACATCCTCATGCGGTACTGTTGCTGGATGAAATCGAAAAAGCGCACCCGGACGTCTTCAACCTGCTGCTGCAGGTGATGGATAACGGTACGCTGACCGACAATAACGGGCGTAAAGCGGATTTCCGCAACGTGGTGCTGGTGATGACGACCAACGCCGGGGTACGTGAAACTGAGCGTAAATCGATTGGGCTTATTCATCAGGACAACAGTACTGATGCGATGGGCGAAATCAAAAAAGTGTTTACGCCGGAATTCCGTAACCGCCTCGACAACATTATCTGGTTCGATCATCTCTCTACTGAGGTGATTCATCAGGTGGTGGATAAATTTATTGTCGAGCTGCAGGTTCAACTGGATCAGAAAGGTGTCTCTCTGGAAGTGAGTCAGGAAGCACGTAACTGGCTGGCGGAAAAAGGCTACGACCGCGCAATGGGCGCACGTCCGATGACGCGAGTGGTTCAGGACAACCTGAAAAAACCATTGGCCAACGAATTGCTGTTTGGTTCGCTGGTGGATGGCGGTCAGGTTACCGTCGCACTGGACAAAGAAAAAAATGAGCTGACCTATGGTTTCCAGAGTGCGCAAAAGCACAAGCCAGAAGCTGCCCATTAATTTCTAATTACATGATAAACCGGGTGTAATGCCCGGTTTTTTTTCGCCTGAAAGTAGTGATTTGAATTGGGGGGACTCGGAGAGTATAAACGGCAGGCAAAAAATAAGCCTGCGTAAGGGCGTTTTTATACCCCTACAACAGGGGCTTTCAGCGGTACAATGCGGGTTTGCGCGGCACGCAAGACCACTGAAAGCCACTATAAATCATTCAAGTGTGGACATTGTGTGGACACTCAGAGCATCAGTGCCACCGCGTAAAGGATTAAGAGTTACCGCGTCCTGCAGGTACTCAGGGGCGAAATGTGCATAGGTCATTGTCTGCTCAATTCGTGAGTGCCCGAGTATCCGTTGAAGCGTGATAATGCTGCCTCCGTTAATCATAAAGTGAGTGGCAAAGCTGTGACGCAATGCGTGCGTAGCCTGACCCGGTGGCAAGTCCGGTTTCAACTCCTTCATTAATCGTCTGAATGCAGGATAGTTAGCGTTCGTGAACAGATAGCCACGCTTTCCTGATGTGATCATTGTTGCCAGCTCCTCGGATATCGGAACTGTTCGCGGTTTGTTGGTTTTTGTCTTAACGAACGTGACGCGATTTTGGATGATGTTTTCAGCTTTCAATTTTGCAGCCTCACTCCATCTCGCGCCGGTGCTAAGACAAAGAATCGCTATTTTCTTATTATCCCCATCGACTTTCGACAGTAGATCAGCGATCTCCTCTTGCGTGAGGTAGCCAGTTTCAGGTTTGTCCTCTTTCAGTCGCTTAAGACCCCTAAAAGGGTGTTCACCGAAAAATAGCTCTGCATCTATCAACGAGGTAAACATTCCGCTAAGGCAAGTCAAATCCCGGTTGATGCTCGATGGTTTGATGCCCTGAGAACGGCGCACCGTGCCGTACTGGCTAATCAATGATTTAGTAATCTGAAATGCACATGGGTCATTTGTAATCCTTGTGAATAACTCAATTTTTCCTAGATAATCTCGACCATGAGTCTCATGCTTGCCCTTCAGATCCCACCAGACTTTTGTTAATTCAGACAGATGCCGCTTATCTGTCGGTTTAGCCAACCAATCTTTGTTGTGATGGTTGTACTGCGTATGTTTTTCAAAAGCGATAGCTTCACTTTTCTTATCGAACTTCCTGCGGATGCGCTTTCCGTTGCGCCCTGCAGGTCTGACGTCCACTTCATATCGACCATCATCGAGCTTTTTAACAGACATAAAGCCTCCCGATGATGTTACTGCGTACTTCAATTTCCTGATTTAAATAACAAAAACTCACTGTGCATTTACTGCACAAAAAAGCGCCGTAAATTGTTAGCCAGTTTTCTGGTCTGAGTGGGGTGACGTTGTTGTCGGCTGCCCAAAGTGCGCGAGAGCCGGTGCAACTTGCCCAGCTTCAGGTGCTATTTGGTCAGTCATAAACCACATCGTGTACTTCGTGAAACGAGGGTGTTGGAGAATTTTCATGATGGATTCCACACCTGCATTTTTTGAACGGCTCTCATAGCTTGAAAGTGAGCTGTAAGGTACGCCAGTTAACTCGCTGACTTCTTTACGGTTTAGTCTTTCTGACTCCCGCATAAGCTTTAGCTTCTCTGAAACGTCTATTGACATGGTTACTCCTATTGCGTAATTTTGCGTTTATCGTAGTTTGTGTTTCACATTCGTAGTCTCATTAAAGGCAATTATAAGCCATTAAGAGCAATTAAAACGCTAACGGAGAAGTGTACCAGATGAAGAAGTCATTAGAGAGCGCCACTGACGCAGTTCCTTATCAAGAGTTTGCACGCCTGATAGGTAAAAGCCCTGCAGCTGTTAAGGGGATGATTGAGAAGGGCAAATTACCCATCGTTGAGATGACCGATCCACAGTCTGCAACTGGTAGAGCTGGAGAATATTGGGTTTATCTTCCTGCATGGAACAACGGCATGAAAATGGCGTATGAGAGCCGCCCAAAAGCGATTCGAGAAGGGTGGCTAATGTGGCTCGGTCTAGGGGAACCACGTTAATGAATATTGAAAGTACAAATGAACCTCGTTGCATTGCCCAGCTACTCCGGAGAGAAAGCCCTAACCCGATTAACTTTACTATCACTCACGGGTCCGGCCGCAGGGGCATCATCATCTGCACTCGTAAGCCTGGCATTATTGAGACACTTTTCCGTTTGGTCAGAAAAAGAGGGATATGGTTATGACCGTTATGACTCTTGATGTGATCCAGAAACAGCCAGCGGCACTTCGAGGGCTGGTTGGTAAGTACCTGGCTCAGCCACGCTGGCAAGACACCTGTGATTTTTACAATCAAATGATGGAGCGCGAACGACTGACAGTTTGTTTTCATGCTCAATTAAAACAGCGTCACTCTGTCATGCGCTTAGAAGAAATGGACGAAGCAGATCGCGAGCGCCTTGTCTGTGCGCTGGATGAACTGAGATTCGCATTTTGTCGGTTTCGTCAGCATGGCTCTACTAGGGCGACTTTCATTAGCCGTCTTACTGTTAGCCAAAGGCGTTCTCTTTTTCGTCATGCCGGGCTCACAGATCAAGAATTCAGTATGCCGCACTGGCGATTGAACGAGGACGACTGCTATTGGCGGGACAAACTTTTCCGTGCCTTGCGAGAGCTGTTTAGCCTTTTTGAGTACGCGCCGACCATTTTAACCTCGGTAAAACCTGAGCAGTATTTACATTAATTAATCTGGATTCGATTTATTACACGCCTTACAGCGTGGGGACTCCTTTTGTCTGGAGATAGGTAAATGCAAAAACAAAAAACAGCTCAGCGGGGTGCGTTTTCGGCACTTCTGGAGCAGGCCATAAGTGAAGCACAGCGCGATACGGCGACCCGTTTCTCTTCTCAATTTGACGGGCTTATCGCGCACATCAGTAAGTCAGAACTTAACCGCACTGAGATTATCGATTTGTTAGGTCAAGAATCAGAAAAATTGCACAACTCAATTTTTGGTTGAGCGGTTTATCCACTTTAGAAGGAAGTAAGAATGAGTATCCGTATCGATATAAATAACCAGTACGTTATTACCAGCGACCGCTATCAATTTATTTTGCAGGAAAAGAAAATCGCTACCTCCGGGAAAAACGAAGGTAAGGAATGGCTGGATGTTGTGGGTTACTACCCAACTATCACTAAGCTCGTTTCAGGCCTTGCTTTGCATGACCTTTTAACGGGAGATGCTACCTGTTTCTCGGCGCTTGAAACTCAGATTGAGCGCGTAGCGAAGCAATGTCTGGACGCCTTCAATTCGAATGGCCGCTGAACCTCGGGGGCGTACTGCTCCTTCGCCACCGCCTCCTTTCTCGAAGCACACCGATGATACATTCGTCGGTGCTTATCCCTGGAATGCTCCACGTTCTGCAATTGGCCGTGACAGACCCCTTACACGTGGCGAATTCCGCCAGGTGCAAGGTGTTTTAGGTAAAGTTAATCGCCTGCCATATGTCTTAAAAACGCTGTTTAACTCGCGTTATGATTTCATCCGTCGTAATAAAAGCCCCCTTCATGGTTTCTATTTCCTCAAGAACACTGTCGAGCAAAGGGTGGGGCTGCGTCTTGAGCGGGTCAATCAGCTAAACGGAATGAACGAGACGGCATCGCTACTCTTCCTGAGTGAGCGCGAAAGCTATTCGCGTTTAGCTGGTATGAGTGACAAGGCTCTCAAAAAATTTGCTGCCCGTATCGCTTCGCAGCTCTATGTTGCTTATGAGGAACTTAGCGACGCTTGGGCTGATACTCACGGCGGTAAAGAGACTCTTTTTACTGATGAGGCTCAGGCGCATTTGTATGGTCACGTTGCTGGTGCAGCTCGCGCATTCAACATTACACCGATGTTCTGGAAAAAATACTGCAAAGGGCAAATCACGATCCGCCAGGCATTTTCCGCTATATCTCGTTTGATTAATGATGAGTGGTGGATTAACCAGTTTAAGGCGCAGCGTATGCGCTGGCACGAGGCATTGCTGATTGCAGCCGGTGAGGTGAATAAAGACCGTTCCCCATACGCCAGCAGAACGGCGATCCGCGACGTGCATTCTCGTCGCCTGGCTAATCTCGAATACCTCAAATCTTGCGAGCTGGAAAATAAAGTTACCGGTGAGCGTATCGATCTCATCAGCAAAGTCATGGGAAGTATTTCAAACCCTGAAATCCGTCGTATGGAACTGATGAACACTATCGCAGGCATTGAACGCTATGCGGCTGGGCAGGGTGACGTCGGTATGTTTATCACTATCACCTCGCCATCGAAGTATCACCCTACACGTCAGGTCGGAAAGGGCAATAAAAAGACGGTGCAACTTAATCACGGTTGGAATGACACCGCTTTTACGCCGAAGGATGGTCAACGGTATTTATGCCGTATCTGGAGCTTGATGCGTACAGCCTTTAAAGATAATGATTTGCAGGTTTATGGTATGCGCGTTGTAGAGCCGCATCATGACGGAACGCCGCACTGGCACATGATGCTTTTTTGCAAACCAGAGCAACGTAAACATATTACTGAAATCATGCGACGCTATGCCTTAAAGGAAGATGGCGACGAAAAGGGTGCAGCAGCACAGCGTTTTGAAGCGAAGCACCTAAATCAAGGTGGTGCAGCCGGTTACATCGCAAAATACATTGCGAAGAATATCGACGGGTATGCACTTGATGGGCAAGTCGATCACGATACCGGTAAACCTCTCACTGATACTGCAGCAGCAGTAACCGCATGGGCGTCAACGTGGCGTATCCCGCAATTTAAATCTATTGGATTGCCAACGATGGGTGCATATCGTGAGCTGCGCAAATTACCTCGTGGCGTAAGCATTGCTGATGAATTTGATGAGCGTGTCGAGGCTACAAGAGCCGCAGCTGACGAGGGTGATTTTGACCTTTATATCGCTGCGCAGGGTGGGGCGAACGTACCACGTGATAGTCAGACTGTCCGTGTGGCTCGTAACGTGACTGACGAGGTTAACGCCTACGAAGAGGATATAGAGAGAGTCGTGGGCATCTACGCTCCGCACTTGGGCTCTGAGCTGGTACATGTTACCCGTACAGCCGAATGGCGCATCGTTCCAAAGCTGTTGGCCGTTGAGCCTTTGACTTTAAAAAGCGGCATTGCCGCGCCTCGGAGTCCTGTCAATAACTGTGGACATTGTAATGAAAACGTTAATACTGCAGAGGTGGTTTTAGCAGCAGCCTACGACTCTACAGCATTTACTTCGCTAAAAATGAGCAATACCACTGCGGATAGTTTTCAATCTGAACGGGAACTATGATGGGGGAAGATAAAATCTCGAAATGTGACACCATTTTACGAATATGTTTCAGAACCCTTGAAAGATAGCTAAGAAAATCCTAACTTTTTATAAAAATTGTCAAATTTATTAAGTAGACTATACTGGACTTATACACAGTATTTATGTTAAACAGTAAACGAGTGAGATGCTTAAAGAGCAAGTTACGCCGTTAGCAGCTATGAAAAGGAGGTTAAATGATAAATATATTCGAACGAATTATAGGTAAAGCAGCAGTTGAGAAGGAAAGAGAGCTTGCGAGGAGACTCGAAGCCTCTGGGACAAACACTGTTGAGGTGGTCGGTAGAGGTGCTATTGTTACGTCTAAAGAAGATTTAGCAAGCTCTGATACAGTAAAGCTTATGAAAATCAAGGCAAAAAAAATAATTTCTGAGCAAATAAATCAGGAAGAAAAACAGGACTAAAAAGGATTAATGATGTTTGCTTTGTTAATTATTCCATTGCTTGTGAGTGGTTATATAGTGTTAACCACTCACCCTTATCATTTCTACAGATTGCACCGTTATGATGGCCAGCTATTATATATGAAATCTGCAACCTTTGGGTTGTGGTGTTTTGTATGGACTTTGGTTATTGCTTATTTAGCCAAATGGATGTGGCCAAACTTTCATTTGGTAATGATGGTTAGAGAACAATTAGATTTAAAACTGAATGACCAAGGCAGCGAAAGAATTATTGGATGGATCGTTTTACTCTCATGTGGCTCAATATTTTTGGCTTGGATGTGGAGTGTAGGTGCTCGTTATCTTGTTATATATAGAACAAAGGTTATAAATTATATTCAAGGAATAAAATCCTCAAAAATAGACTATCAAAATCTCGTTATGCTTAGGATGAGACAGGAACTAATTAGTGATAATCCAATGGATGAGATTTTTTTTGATTCATTAGTAGATAGACGATCAATACTTATTACATTACAAAATAAAAAAGTATATGTTGGCATTGTCAACGCATTAGGAGAACCTAATGAAAAAGAAGGGCCTAACCAGTATATATCAATATATCCTATTATTTCTGGGCATAGAGATAAGGATACATTAAAAGTAATTTTGGAAAATGAATATCGAGAACTCCAAGATGCGGATACTAGCATTATCTTCCCATTAAAGGAAATTGCACAAGTATCTTGGTTCGATATGGATATACATAAAAAAGTTGAGAATAATAAAGTATAGTAAATGGTCACCTGTGCTTCAGGTGACCAAAATATTTATTTCTGTCGAATCCTAATTTGTGGCTGCTCACGAATTACAATATCAGCTTCTTTCCATCCAAGGCTTTTTAATTCAACTTCAGCATCATTATAAACTGTAGTAGAATTTGCAAGAGACCTAAGTGTAATAGCCAAGACCGCTCTCTGTGGTGAAGATAAAGGCTCTTGTTCTGCTCGACGTTGAACATCAAGCTTAAGTCTCCATTGATCTCCATTCACCCCTTGAGGGAATTGTTTTCTATAAACCTTGACAGGAGACCATTTGAAACCATTTTCTATTAGCACCTTCTCGAATAATTCACTCTTTTCTTTCATCTGAGGAACTTTTCCACTATGAACCCATTTATCATTGACAGGATCATAGGTGTAAGTGCCAAATGATACATCTACATTTGAACGACAATATTCTGATGGATAGTCATAATCCAAAGGTGGGGAATAAACTAGAGTCATTAGAATTTCACCAGTGAATTTACCATCCTCAGTTCGCAATGATTGTGGTATCACAAATGGTGTTCTACTAAATTCAATACCTTCCCTAGTGTCAACTTCGAACAAAAATGTAATTTCATTCTTATTGCAGCCTATAATATCCGCTATATTATCACTTGGCCGACCAAAGCCTTGGTAATTGAAAGCGTTATGTGCTGTTTTGCATGGTGAGTTTTTAAGAGCAGAATGGATCAGTAATGTTTTAATTCGTTCAGGTGATGGTGAAATTGAACCATTAACCTCTAATTCGTGCCATAAAGATGCAGCCAAACTCGAAATTAAAGGAGCGGATAAACTTGTGCCAACACTTTCACAGAGAGAGTTATCATCACCAATAGCGATAATCCCAGTACGATCACAATTTAATTCACTGTCACAATTGCCACCAAAATGATTTATCTCTGGCTTTGGTATAAACGCAGGCCCGGGGCCTCTTCTGGAGAATGAAGAAGGTTCAAACCTTTTTACTACAGAGTCAGATGAATCTAAATGAGCAACCGAACCAACGGTCAATGAACGAACTGAATCTGCAGGCGCGGATATTCTATCGTGACCTCCTAACTCTTGGGGCGGCCAAGTTCGTTGAGGGTCGTAAATATAGTTTCCAGAGGCTACGACAAAGAGACAATTATATTCATCGTGTAGGGCATTTAAAAAATGGCCTAATTCTGAGAAACTTTCATCAGAGCAGGGAGATTGGCATCCTAATGATAAATTCCATACTCGAACTTCTGGATATGTCGTAACTGCTTCTCGGATAGCCTTCATTAACTGTGGTAATTTGAGAGTTCCATTCTTGGGAAAGGCTGCAACATCAACAATTTCAGCTTGGCATTGAGGGAATCCAGCATAGTTGTTTAGCCATCTTCCGTTAATTGCTAAACTTGCAACCATATTCCCATGAGAGTAATCATGATCTCCTTTTACCAAATCTAAACTATCCCAAATCCATGGTCTAAGTGCATCATTAGCTGGGTCGACACCACTGTCTATAATTCCGAGTAAAGGATAATGTTTATCCTCTTGAGGCACAGGAAAGTCATCTAGATCCAAAGTTTCAGCTGAAATATGTTCGGTAACAGTATGGGCAAGACCAAATGTTGGCATTGGCTCTAACTTTCTGATGCCAATAAAACTTGCTAACTTAGCAATATTATCATTCCCTTTTACTTCATAAATACTTAAGTCCGAGCTAATGTCATATTTTTTAGGTTTTTGAATTCCGAGTTCATCAGCATATTCCATTAATTCCTTATCAATGCTGCGATTAGTTGTTCTATTTTTATGGTCAAAAAGTTTGACTAAAAAACTCTCCGAATCGCTTATATCAATTGCATCTTGATTTACAGTGAAAGGTTCAATGCTTTCAATTACAGCAATATGTACTGTCCCACTGTGTGAGCTGGTACTATTTTCAATCTTCTTGCGAAGTTGTGCCAACCCTTTTTCTGTAACACTTATTAATAACTCTCCAAAATTACCACTCCCTATTACTGGACATGTATTATCACCCAATAAACTTGATGGTCGGTGTGACTTAGCAAGAGCTTTCTCATGAAGAGTAACTTTGGCTACTGCCGGTATATCTGGCCATTTCTTGAACGAGGTTCGAAAAAAATCCTTAACGTCATCGACTTCTTGCTTGAGTCTATTTTTTAGGCTGGCTGTTACTGCTCGGATAGGTTCTTTTTTTCCAAAATTATAAGTTTTGTCAGTAAAATCTTGAGGGATTGCCTCAATGATTTTTATCGGCCTTTCTTTGTTACTCATAATGTCCCTCTATGGTCTTTAGTTAGCCTTGAAACTTTAGCATTTGAAAGCCCTAACATTTTTGCTATTTTTCGAATTGTAAATCTTTTCGGATTATGTTCTCTGAGTTTGGTCACAATACTGACTAGTAAATCCTCTTCCTCATCAAAAACAATACCTTTTGCTTCGAAGATGGCTTCAATCAGAAAACGGGTATCGACTTTTTTGTTATTGTAAACTAATGCGTGACGAACAGATCTTAAGCAGCACTGCTCTATAAATGAGCAATTAAGGCCTGAGGATAGTTCCGCCAGATCATCAACAAAGTCTTCGTAAGCTTCTCTGATATCCGAATGCTGTCCAAATAATTGTTTTCTTACGTCAAGATCTGGCAGGCCAATTGGTATTCTATATTCAAAGCGTCTCCATACTGCACTATCTAAAAGATTTTCATGATTGCTTGCGGCGATCAATATTGTCTCTTCGGGTAAGTTGTCAATATTTTGTAATAAAGAAACTACAACTCTCTTCAACTCACCTAATTCATGATGATCATCTCTGGCTTTTGCTAAAGCGTCAAGTTCATCAAGAAATAGAACACATGGAGTTTTGCTAGCATACTCAAAAAGTTGTCTTATATTTTTAGAGGTAGAACCCAAATAAGATGAAACTAGAGAATCACATCTTGCAGTTAGAAGAGGTAAGTTCAAACATGAGGCAATATATTTTGATGCCAATGTTTTACCACAACCTGGTGGACCATATAATATCATTGATGATGTCACTCCAAGCCCAGCATCCTTTAAATCTTTAGCTCGTTCAGTGAAAACTAAAAACTCTTTTATTTTTTTTAACGTGTTTTCTTTCAGCAATGGAGCTTGAATTTGAGAAGAGGGCTGAGTTACATCGGCTAAATCAAATTTAGTTTCCTGATCGATAGGCAACGATTCAAGCCGTTCAAAAACAGGTGAGGCATTACGCGACATTTTTTGTAAATTAAAAGTACTTTTATCCTGAATACTTTCTCTAATTGATTTAGCGAACTCTGGCATTCCTATGGAGTCATAGGAACGTGCGAGTTTTGATGCTTGTCGAGCAAAAGCAACTTTGTCTCCTCTCAGCCCAAGGCTGATAAGCTGGGCTAGCAATTCGTTATTGGTCATTGTGATACAAACCTCACTGTATTCTTGTTTATTTCGCATTTAAGCGATACAAATCTCGCCTTTAGCATAGTTTATACGTGTTTTGATGAAACTAATACCGAGTTTTTTGATTTTGCGAAGTTCATTCAAAACTAATGATTGCAGAGCGCATTGAGGTGCATGATTTTGCATTCATTCCTGGAAATTTGTCGAATGCTTCAAAACCATGCGTAGCGCCAGCTCACAGGTCAACTCATCTGCATTAAAACCGCCTCATCAAGCGCGCAGGCGAGGCGGGGAT
This sequence comes from Citrobacter youngae, assembly GCF_003818115.1. Taxonomy (GTDB): domain Bacteria; phylum Pseudomonadota; class Gammaproteobacteria; order Enterobacterales; family Enterobacteriaceae; genus Citrobacter; species Citrobacter youngae. The sequence goes on from NZ_RPOI01000016.1 coordinate 183,578, forward strand.
AGCACTGCGCGCCAGAGGCGGTGACAGCATTTAATTTAATGCGCCTGTGGGCGTCGTGACGGCGCTGATGCTTTGCCGGTCTGCGATGATGTGTTCGTGGGATTGTGCGGCGTGTGGTGTATCTGAGGCTGTCAGGGATGAGGCCGCCCTGAGGCGGCAATTTTTGCGCGGTTACTCTGATTCGAGGCTGTAATCTTTAAAGCGGATCACCTCCATTCCGAGCCAGTCGTTAATCTCTTTAAAACGCTCCTGCAACGGGGTCAGTTCGTTACGCACAAATACTCGTGCCACCTTCTCAACATCCCCCATTGAGCCAATATTTTCCGGCTTGCCGCCCATGAGCTGGAACGGTACGCGGTGCGCATCGAGCAGGTCAGCAGCGCTCACCTTTTTGATATTGAAAAAGTCATCTTTCGTGGCGACCTCACTCAGCGGCACTATCTTGATGCCATCAGGTTTCCCGTTGGGCGCGTAGAAAAACAGGTTTTTAAAATTCCCGAGTCCCTTTGAATCACGCATTGCTGAACGCAGCGATTCGACGTCAGTGCTGCTTTGCGCTGCGTCGGTGACGTACATGATGTAACCCGCGTGCGCGCCATTCTGGTAATACTTGCGACGAAACAGGGTGGCGGATTCATTCAGCCAGGCGGAATTGAGTGCGCTCAGGTATTCCGGCATGCCGTAAAGCTCCTGATTGATATCAGGCTCCAGCAGGTGAAACACCGAGCCGGGTGCGAACTGGTGCGGGTTGTTAAAGCTTGATATGTACCAGTAAACGCCATCCTCGACACCACGACGGGTATATTTTGCCGGTGTTGTTTCCAGTTTCAAAAGCTGGCCGGTAACGCTCATGCGCTTCTCAAGATAGCCGTTGGCAAAGACCAGATAATCCAGCACGAGGCGGCTGAAATCCTGACGCGACAGGAGCGGGTGCGGGATGTAGGTGCTCGTCAGGATATTTCGTTTCACGTAAATCGGCGAGCTGTGATGCACGGCGGCGCGCAGGCTTTTTGCCAGACCTGAGAAGTTGACCGGCGGCTCGTACCACTTACCGTTATTGATGCACTCGACATAATCGAGGATATCGCGGCGATCCAGAACGGCTGAAGGCTCGCCAAAGGTGAACGCCTCCATTTTCTGCGGTGTGCTGGCAGTCGTTGTGGCGGGTTTCTTCTGTTGTTTTTTCATGTCAGTTAATATCCAGAATTGACGTTGAATGCATACCACTACCGGCGGAAAGCGGCTCGTTTAACAGGGCGTGCATAGTTGCCCATGCGATGTCTGCGTGGCTGGCCTCTTCGCTGCGGCTGGCCTCATAGGTGGAGCTGCGCCCGCTGCTGGTCATGGTTTTACGGATAGCCATAAATGATTGTGTGATATCGGTTGCCCCGGCGTCGTATTCCAGACATCCGCGTCTGATGGTGTCTTTCGCTTTCAGCACCATCGCGGTTTTCATTTCCGGTGTGTAGCGAATGGCGCGTGCCGCCGGGAAGAACGAGCGCACGAGCTGGTAAACACCCTGGCCGATGCCGGTCGCATCGATGCCGATATACTCGACGCAGTATTTTTCGGTCAGCTCGCGTATGGCCCCGGCCTGCGTCGCAAAATCCATGCCTTTCCACTGGTGACGCTCAAGGATGCGGAACTTGCCACCGGCAACCAGCGGCGGAGCCAGTACCGCGCAGCCTGCGCTGTCGCCGGTGTGTGACGGGTCATAGCCAATCCACACCGGACGCCAGTTAAACGGACGGTCGGAAAACGGCTCGAAGTCCTCCCATTCTTCCATCGCATCAACCATGCAGCGCTGCAGCTCCTCGAACGGGAATACCGACGCTTTGTCGTCGACAAACTCACACATGAAGAGGTTGCGGAAATCATCGGCGCTGTTTTCCTGTTTCAGCTGATCCAGATTAAACAGCGTGCATCCCCCGGCGAGCGCGTCCTCGATGGTGACAATCTGCCGCCACTGACCGTCCGGGCACAGCACGCCCCCGGCCAGCGCTTTATGACTGATATCGATGTCGACACACTCGGCAGCGCTGCTGCGTCCCCGGTTAAACAGCTCACCTGACCAGAACGGATAAGCGCCATGTGCCAGCGTCGAGGGGGTTGAAAAATAGGTGGTGCGCAGGTGGGACTGTGACGCCATCCCCGAGGCGACTTTGCGCAGTTTCTGAAAGTTGGGGATCCAGAAGATTTCATCAACATACAGGTCGCCGTTATGGCTCTGCGCCGTGTTGGAGTTGGTCCCGAGAAAAATCAGCTCTGCGCCATTGTTACCGATGACAATCGGGTCGCCTGACAGGTCGACGTCGACCATGCGGGCAAAGGCGATGATGTACTTTCGGAACACGTAAGCCTGCGTCTTACTGGCTGACAAAAATATCTGGTTTTGCCCGGTTTTCAGGGCGCGCAACAATGACTCGCGGGCAAAGTAAAATGTGGCGCCAATCTGGCGCGATTTGAGGATGTGGCGAATACGGTGCGCGATACCGGCCTTGTGCCAGTTGAGCTGATACTCAAAGGACTGATCGAAGAAAATCTCTTCGAGCTTTTCGATGGCCTCATCGCTGAAAAAATTACGTTTTGGCTTGCGGCGATCGCCTTTGTTGCGGCTGGCAATGTTGGGGTTTAAATCTGCCTCGTTTCCGGTCTGGCCGTAGCGGCTGACGCGTGCGAGCCGTTCCATCTGGCGTGACAGAAAATCAGCGACCTTGAAGTCATGCGGCGTGAGGTCAGGCTTTGCATAAAGCTGAATCAGGCGCGCTTCAAGCGTGGATTCCACGCGGTTAAGCGGGGCGGTTTCCTCCCACCCGTCACGCTGTTTCCAGCTCTGCACGGTCGGGCGCTTGACCTGCAGCGTGTCGGCGATTTGTGGCACGGAAAACCCCTGCCAGAACAGCAGGCGCGCCTGTCGTCGTGGGTCGTGCAAAAGGGAGAGGTCAGTCGAAATGGTCATGGTTTCCTCGTGTCAGTGAATACGGGGCAAGGCTAAGGAAATAGCGGGGCATTATCGCTAACCCCCTGTTGTATCAGGGATCGCACGTCTGCAAGCGGTGGCTGATGCGGGGCGGAGTCGGGAAACTACACCCGAACCGAAAACCCAACATCAGGACACCTGAACAATGGCAAAGAAAGTTTCTAAATGGTTTCGCATCGGCGTCGAGGGTGACACCTGCGATGGCCGTGTCATTAACGGCGATGACATTCAGGACATGGCGGATACCTTTGACCCGCGTGTCTACGGTTGCCGTATTAACCTCGAACACATCAAAAGCCTCTGGCCTGACAGTCCGTTTAAACGCTATGGCGACGTGACCGAAGTGAAAGCGGAAATCATCAGTGATGACTCTGCGCTGAACGGCAAAAAAGCGCTGTTTGGCAAGATTGCACCGCTTGATGAACTGATGAGCATGGTGCGTGCCGGTCAGAAGGTTTACACCTCGATGGAAATTCGCCCGAATTTCTCCAACACCGGTAAATGTTATCTCGTTGGCCTTGCTGTAACCGATGACCCGGCAAGCCTCGGTACGGAATATCTCGAATTCTGCAGCCGTGCTGCGCAGAACCCGCTCGCCGGTAAAAAAGACCAGCCGGGCGACCTCTTCTCGGTGGCCTCCCTTGCTGAGCTGGAATTCGAGGATGTTCCCGACTCCATGCTCAACAGCCTGACCGATAAGGTCAAATCGATTTTTAGCCGCAAACAGGTCAGCGATGACGCCCGTCTTGCTGATGTGCATGAAGCGGTGACCGCCGTCTCTGAGCAGGTACAGACCAACCTGACCGCCACCGAAACGCGCGTCAGTGAGCTGGAAACCGCCTTTGCACAGCTAAAGCAGGACGTGACCAGCCAGACCACGCAAAGCGCGCAGGCGCTTAATGCCCTGAAAAGCTCCCTCGATAACACCGAAAGCTATCGCCAGCCGCGCCGCGAGAAATCGAAAGGCGGGGCGGGTGACGAGCTGCTGACCAACTGCTGACAGACCTGCCGGGTGCGTGTCGCCCGGCCTGATGCCCCTTTTTAGAAAAACAGGAATAACAATGCGTAAAGATACCCGCTTTAAATTCAATGCTTACCTGTCCCGCGTGGCGGAGCTGAATGGCGTCGACACCGACGACGTGGCAAAAAAATTCACCGTTGAGCCGTCCGTGACGCAGACCCTGATGACCACCCTGCAGGCGTCATCCGCGTTTCTGACCAAAATTAATATCGTGCCGGTCGACGAGCTGAAAGGCGAAAAGGTAGGGGTTGGCGTCAACGGCACGATTGCGAGCACCACGGACACCGCCGCCGATGACGAGCGTAAGACTGCTGATTTCACTGCGCTCGAATCCAACAAATACGAATGCGCGCAAATCAACTTTGATTTCCATATTCGTTACAAACAGCTCGACCTGTGGGCGCGTTTCCAGGACTTTCAGACCCGTATCCGTGACGCGATTATCAAGCGTCAGTCGCTCGATTTCATCATGGCCGGTTTCAACGGTATCACCCGCGCGGAGACCTCCAACCGCAAAACGAACCCGATGCTGCAGGATGTCGCGGTGGGCTGGCTGCAGAAATACCGCAATGAAGCTGCCGCGCGCGTGATGTCCAACGTCACCGATGATGACGGCAAGGTCATTTACGATGTGATCCGCGTGGGTAAAAACGGTGACTATGAAAACCTCGATGCGCTGGTGATGGATGCGACCACCAACCTGATTGATGAGATTTATCAGGATGACCCGGAGCTCGTCGTTATTACTGGCCGTAAGCTGATGGCGGATAAATATTTCCCGCTGGTTAACAAGGCGCAGGAAAACAGCGAAACGCTGGCCGCTGACATCATCATCAGCCAGAAGCGTATCGGCAACCTGCCTGCTGTGCGCGTGCCGTATTTCCCGGCGAATGCCCTGATGGTGACTCGCCTCGATAATCTGTCGATTTACTTCATGGATGATGCACACCGCCGCGCCATTATCGAGGAGCCGAAAAAAGACCGTGTCGAAAACTACGAGTCGATGAATATTGACTATGTGGTCGAGGCTTACGCCGCCGGTTGCCTGATTGAAAACATCAATCTCGGTGACTTCACCGCACCTGCCGCACCGGAAAGCGGGGAATAAGCCATGACGAGTCCCGCAGCGCGTCACATGATGCGGGTCTCGGCCTCTGAGAATGCGCGGCGGGCTGCTGCTCCGCTGCGCAATGCAACTGCCTATGAGCAGATGCTCGTCAAGCTGGCCGCAGACTGTCGCACGTTAAAACAAATCCGCTCCAATGAACGCAAGGCAGACAAAAAGCGTGAGCTGCTGCCGTTCTATCTGCCGTGGGTGTCGGGTGTCCTCAGCGCCGGAAAAGGGGCGCAGGATGACATTGTCATGACCGTCATGCTGTGGCGTCTCGATGCGGATGACATCGCCGGTGCGCTGGAGATTGCCCGCTATGCGATGACCTATGGCCTGACCATGCCGACCGGCGGCCACCGGCGCACCACGCCGTATTTACTGGCCGAAGAGGTCGCCCTGTCAGCGCAGCGCCTGCTCGATGCGAAACAGCCTGTCGGGCTGTCTCTCCTGCTCGACACCATCGCACTGACCGAACGGGCAGACATGCCGGATATCGTGCGCGCGAAGCTGCACAAAATTACCGGCTACGTGCTGCGTGAGGCTGGCCGTCTGCCTGACGCGCTGGCGCACCTGCAGCGTGCGATCCAGTTAGAGCGGGCTGTCGGTGTGAAAAAAGATATTGAACAGCTCGAGCGCGCGCTGAAACCCAAACCAGAACCCGCACCCAAACAGAATAAACCGCGCACGCGCAAACCTGCCGCTAAACCGGCGGCACGGCGCGGGCGTCCCCCGAAAGCGGAAAAAGCCGCAGGTTAACAGAACGCTCCCCGAGCCGGGCGGCACGCCGGTCAATGCGGGTATTGATTGCCCTGACTGCGACCGGCGTCCACCGCCCACCCATTACCCGAGGTTGTCATGACGACAGTGATTATTGAGCCAAAAAAAGAGCCGCAGGATGTGCCGGGCGTGGTGATACCACCACCGGGCGTGAGCGAGCCGGTAATAAAAAATACTTTCTTTTTCCCTGATGTGGATCCGAAGCGTGTGCGCGAGCTGATGCGTCTGGAGCAGACCGTTTCCGCGCTGCGCCTGAATGATGCGATTAAAGCCGGTATGGCTGAAACCAATGCGGAGCTTGCCCTGTGGCGGGTTGAGCAAATGGCCGCAGGGCATGACACGCTGGCTGATGTGCCTGCCGATGATATCGATGGCGAAAGCGTGCGCTGTTTCCATTATTTCCGCGCCGTCTGCGCCATGACCAGTGCCACGCTGTTTGAGCGCTATCGCGGCATCGATGCGACGGCGAAAGGTGACCGCAAAGCGGAAAGCACCGAGGCGGTTATCGATGAGCTGTGGCGGGATATGCGCTGGTCTGTGGCGCGTATTCAGGACAAGCCGCGCTGTATTGTCGGCCAAATCTGATGAAGGTCAGGGCTATGCAGGGCGACACCCTCGATGCGATTTGCGCCCGGTATTACGGGCGCACTGAGGGCGTCGTTGAAACGGTGCTGCAGGCGAATCCGGGGCTGTCGGAGCTGGGCGTTATTCTGCCGCACGGCACGGCAATCGAACTGCCCGAAACTGACAGCGCCCCGAAAACCGAGACGGTGAATTTATGGGACTGAGTGTGGAAAAAATCACGACGTTTATCGCTTACTGGCTGGCCGTGGGGCTGGCGTATTTCGGGGCGATGTCCCCCGAAAAGCTGGCGCTCTATGTGGGTAGTGCCTGCGCCATTTTTACCGCGCTGACTAATTACTGGTTTAAGCGCAAAACCTACCGCTACCTGACCTCACTCGGACTCGATAAGGAGGCTGTCCGTGAGCTCAATCATTAAACGCTGCAGTGTGGCCGCCGTGCTGGCGCTGGCGGCACTGGTGCCTGACTTTCGTCTGCTTAACACCTCGCTCGAGGGGCTTGCACTGATTGCCGACCTCGAAGGATGTCGCCTGACACCTTACCAGTGCAGCGCGGGAGTGTGGACGTCGGGCATCGGCCACACTGCCGGGGTTGTCCCGAAAGGGGATATCACAGAGCGACAGGCGTCGGAGAATCTCGTTTCCGATGTGCTTAACGTCGAGCAACGGCTCGCGGTCTGTGTGCCGGTGGATATGCCACCGCGCGTCTATGACTCGCTGGTCAGTTTTGCGTTTAACGTCGGAACCGGTGCGGCCTGCAGGTCGACGCTGGTCTCGTATCTCAAACGTCATCAGTGGTGGCAGGCGTGCGACCAGCTCACCCGCTGGGTGTATGTCAATGGCACAAAAAACAAAGGGCTGGAGAACCGCCGCGCGCGGGAGCTGGCGTATTGCATGAAAGGAGTGACTCAATGAAACAACACATTACCTCACTGATTTTTGATTTCCTGCTGGCGCTGATGCTGCTTATGGGGCTGACGAACCCGCAGAGCGTGGCGGTCAATTTCGTTGCTGTATGGGCGCTGTTTGGCTGTCTGGTCTGCATTGCTGCCAGCATCGCCGGTGTGGCTGCCTATGAGCACTGGCAGGGAAACCGGCAAAAGGGTATCCCGCTGAATGATGCGGTAATGAAGATTTTTCGTTTTGTGTTTTGTCGTAAACCTTCCCCGCTGCACCGCTTCTGGTCGCTGCTTATTTTTGCTGGCGTTTTTTCCTGTCTGGTAGGCGCGGGATGGGTGTTTACAGCGCTGCTGTATCTGATTTGTGTTCTGGTGCTTAAGGCTGTGCGCACTGCTTACCGTCAACGCATCGAGGGGGAGGGGATGTGTCCAGATTCATTGTGATCCTTCTGGTTGCTGCGCTGGCCGGGGTGCTGTGGCTGCGACATGAAAATGAGAACTTATCACGGTCATTTGAGAAAGCGAATCGCGTCGCCAGTGCGCAAAAGACGACGATTGGCATGCTGAAAAATCAGCTTGCCGTATCGCAGCGAATCGCCAGGGCGAATGAGGATGCGCAGGTCAGACTCGGAGATGAGCTGGCCGTTGCCGGTGAGCAGGCGGCAAGACGGGAAGAAACCATAACGAGGCTGATGAATGAAAACGAGACGTTACGCCGCTGGTACAGCGATAAGTTGCCTGATGCTGTGCGCCGGTTGCACATCCGAACAGGCTGCGCCTCCGCCGCCCGTTGTTTACAACGCCTGTCCGAAGGTGAGCCTCTGCCCGATGCCGGGAAGCGACCCCGTCAATAACGGTGATCTGAGTGCCGATATTCGCAGGCTGGAGCACGCGCTCACCGCCTGTGCGATTAAGGTCGAAACCATCAAAGACTGTCAGGATAAAATCGATGCAGAAAATGAAAAGCCTGCGCAAAGCGCTGAATGACGCCGTCCCACAGCTCATGAATAACCCCGAGATGATGCGTATCTTTGCCGATGAGGGGAATATCGATGCGCGTCTCGCGGCTTCGCTGTCCCATGAAAAGAAATACACGCTGAATGTGATCGTGAGTGACTTTGTCGGCGACCCCGACCTGATTTTTGTGCCGGTGGCGGCGTGGCTGCGAGAAAACCAGCCGGATATCTGCACGCTCGATGACGGGCGCAAAAAGGGCTATCGATTCCAGATGGACTTAAACGACGGGGACAATGTTGATATCAGTATCAGCCTGCAACTGACGGAGCGCACCCTTGTCCGGGAGGAAAACGGCGCGTTACACGTCAGCTATGCCCCGGAGCCACCCCTGCCGGAGCCTGTTACACGACCGACTGAGCTTTATATCAATGGAGAGCTGGTGAGTAAGTGGGATGAATGAATTTAAGCCTTTTGACGACAAACTTGCGGGGCTTATTGGGGCATTGTCACCGGCGTCTCGCCGTAAGCTGGCCGCTGAAATTGCGAAGGAACTGCGCAAATCGCAGCAGCAACGCATCAAACAGCAAAAAGCACCTGATGGCACGCCGTATCAGGCGCGAAAGCACCAGCCACTCAGGGCGAAAAAAGGGCGAATAAAACGGGCGATGTTCCAGAAGCTGCGAATGAGTCGCTACATGAAAGCCAGTGGCAGCAATGATGCTGCTGTGGTGGAGTTCACGGGCAAGGTACAACGTATTGCACGGGTGCATCAGCTAGGGCTAAAAGACCGACCAACCCTCCATAGCAATGACGTGCAATATCCTGAACGTCGATTACTTGGATCCAACCAAGCAGATAAACGACTGGTTGAGGAACTGATAGTTAAGCATCTGCTCTGAAGAAGTGAAACGGTGCTATGAGTTACCTGCAGAATAATGAAGCTATATGTGCGAGGCATCTATTAATTAACTTTAGACATTGGACTTTATGGTTTTATGAGATAGTCTGTTTCCTGAAAAATGACGTTTAAATACAAGGTAACTATTCGTTATATAAGGATGTGTCAAAGTGGAAGCGAACAAATTAGTAACAACAGAAGTTAAAACACTTGAGTCAGAGATTAAAGCTTTTATTAGCGCTCAACCGTATTGGGCAAAATATTTATGCTCTGAGATATTGGCTGGTAATGAAATTACAAATGATATTATTGATAATGGATATGCTTATCTTCTTCAAGAATTAGGTCTTAAGGAAAGGGTTGAAGTCCCCGAAATAACAATATCTTATAATCCGAATGCCTCGAATGATTTCAAAGATGACTTGTTGCTTCATTCAATTGTAAATGTTGAAGGTGTTAATGCACTTGCTGAAAATCAGATTATCGAACTAACTAAAAATCTAACGATTATTTATGGTGCGAACGGCGCAGGTAAGTCTGGATATGTTAGGTTGTTGAAGAATGCATTTTATTCAAAAGATAAAAGCGTAATACTTCCAAATGTTAATGTCGATGTAGTACACAAACCCGTGTCGGCAACCTTTAATTTTTGTTCTGGTGGGGATAGTATTTCGTTAAAATATCCATCAGATGCAGCTAATGGAATTTTTACTCAATTCTCTGTTTTTGATGGTGATATCGGTAAAAAACATCTCAGTGTAAGAAATGATTTTAGTTTTCGCCCTGCCAGCTTAAAACTTTTTAACGAGTTCAATATAGTTATTGATAAACTAAGTGAAAAGTTAAAAAGCGAAATTCTAACAAAAGCTACTGCAAATCCATTTGGTGATGATGATATTTTCTCAGGTGAGTCAAAAATAAAAAGCTTTCTCATTAATCTTTCGCATAATTCAAAGATGGAGGTTTTAAAGTCTCATTTACCGTATACTGATAGTGAGAGAGAATGTAGGGCTGAACTTGATAGTCAATATGATAATCTGAAAATAGCATTGGCTCAAAAGGATGAAACGCTCAAGCAATTGAGGAACATCAAAAAACAGTTATCAATTAAAAAGACTAATTTGTTAAAGGTGAATGGTTTTTTTGCTGAAACAAAATTAAATATAATGACTAAGGCTATTTCTGACTGTAGACAGAAAGTAGACACATCTCAAAAAGAAGGTGTTGACAAGTTTAATACTGAAAAAATTAGTAATATTGGATCTACTGAATGGAAAACATTTATTGAGGCAGCACAGGCTTTTGCATCAAATCAAAATAATAGTGAATATCCTCAAGTTGGAGATAATTGCCTTTTTTGTCATCAGGATATTAGCAGCGACGCTCCAATGAACTTGATTAAAAGTTATTGGGAGTATATTAAAAGTGTAGCAGAACAAGATGCAAAAACAGCTATCGAGGAACTTGCAGAAGTGATAGATAGTTATGAGGCAATAGACTTTAATCAATTTCCAGAAAATGAAGTGCTGACTATTTGGCTGAATGATAGATATGAAAATGGATTGTCTAATCTTCTAGGTGATTTACAAAGGCAAAAAACATTATGCCAAGTGATTATTGAATGTGTAAACGATAAGAAAGATATAAATACATCAGAGGTGCAGTTAGATTTAAGCTTCATTGATGATGTCGAAAGTAAAGTTGATGAGGAAATTCAAGCTTATGAAGAAGATGAGCAAACTAAAAGGTTAGCATCTCTTTTAGAAAGTAAAACATATTTGGCTCATAAGGAAAAACTTGAATCGCGGTATGCGGATATTGAAATATTGCATGAGAATTTAATTTGGGTTCAAAAAGCCAAGTTATTCAATAAAGCTTCTTTTAAAACACAGTCCACAAATGCTGAGAAAAAATTATCCGGTGTTTATTTTAATTCAGCTTACATTGACGCATTCAATGCGGAGTGTGAAAGTCTGAATGGGAATTTTGGTATTGAAATAGATGCAAAAAGTTCAGATGCACAGTCAAATAGACAACTATTTCTTAAAAATAAAGATCCAGCATCAATACTGAGTGAAGGTGAGCAAAGGGTAATTGCACTTGCTGATTTTATTGCGGAAACTAATATTGCATCGGTTAATAAAGGTGTGGTGTTTGATGACCCGGTCAACTCTTTAGATGAAGAGAGGAAGAGTGTTATAGCCAAGCGTCTTGTATCTATCTCTGAAGAAAAGCAAGTGGTGGTTTTTACACATGATTTAGTGTTTGTTTCAGCCCTAATTAACTATGCAACAGATACAGATTTGATCCATGAATGTCATTGGATTGAAAAAAGAAATGGAAATCCTGGACAAGTTTGGTTAAAAAATTCACCTACGCATGAAAAGGTTTATCGTAATTCTGAACCTGTCAAAAAATTCTACAACGATGCAAATAAGGATGACTGTCCACCTGAACAAAGAGAGTTTTTAGTTAAAAGTGGATTTACTGCTTTACGTACTTGCTATGAAGTTTTGGTTATTAATGATCTATTTAAAAATGTAGTGCAGAGATATAATGAACGAGTAAGTGTTGATAGTCTCTCTAGCGTATATTTTGATGAGGAGTTGATTGGTGAACTTCTGGAAAGCTTTGGTCAATGCTGTAGATATATGGAAGGGCATACGCATAGCGATAAGTACGCATATAGGAGACCTGAGTCAGTGAATCTCAATGAAGAGATTCAACGATATGACGGAATACGAAACAAAATTAAGAAGTTTAAAAAGTCATAACTTTTGTCATCTGGTTATTATTGGTGAACTATTTGTTGATGAGCTTTTTATTAGCGCTGTAAAGCGAAATATATGATATGTTTATGCGCCTGTTATTATTGACGCTATATGGAACTCAGGCGCATCTATCATCAGTAAAAATACTGGCATCATTATGGAGGTGACTCCTTTTGTTATAGTTTGCACAGGTAATCGAAAATATCGTTTTATTATGAATTGTTTTTTTCTTAAAAGTTGTGTCATTCCTGATAAAACCCATCTCGATTGCCGCAGCTCATGCCCGGCGGCATCCTTTCCCCATGAATACTTTAAATTCCATTCAGGATATCGCCCGCGCTATCCGTAACCTTATCCGCACCGGCATTGTGATTGCAGTCAATCCCGATGAGGGTCTCTGTCGTGTCCAGACCGGTGGGATGCAAACCACCTGGTTAAACTGGCTGACCTGCCGCGCCGGTCGCTCGCGCGTCTGGTGGGCCCCCTCGGTTGGCGAGCAGGTGCTCATTCTTGCCATTGGCGGCGAACTCGATACTGCCTTTGTGCTGCCCGGCATTTTTTCTGATGAACATCCCGCGCCGTCGGCCTCGCCTGATGCCTTTCACGTTTCCTTTCCAGATGGGGCGGTTATCGAGTACGAACCCAAAAGCGGGTCGCTCACGGTGAGTGGCATCAAAACCGCTGACGTCACCGCGTCGGACGCCATTGCCGCAACTGTGCCGCTGGTACTGGTCAAAGCGTCCACCCGCATCACGCTCGATACCCCCGAGGTGGTCTGCACCAACAAGCTGACTACCGGCACGCTTGAGGTGCAAAAGGGCGGGAAGATGAGCGGCGACATTGAGCACGGCGGCGGTACGTTTAAATCCAACGGCGTACAGGTGGATGACCATGACCACGGCGGCGTGAAACGGGGTGATGACAGAACGGTGGGGACAAAATGACAACGAGCTATCTGGGCATGAACCGTCATACCGGGCTCAGTGTTTCTGAGGTTGAGCATATCAGGCAGAGCGTGCGCGACATTCTGGTCACGCCGGTTGGCTCGCGCGTCATGCGCCGTGAATACGGCTCGCTGCTGTCGGCATTGATGGACCAGCCGCAGACCCCGGCACTGCGCCTGCAGATTATGGCCGCGTGTTATTCCGCGATCCAGAAGTGGGAGCCGCGCGTGAGCCTGACGACCATCACCTTTGAACTCGGGGAGAATGACGGCGCGATGTATGTCGATATCACCGGCACGCGGTCGGCGTCAGGCCAGCCTTTTTCTATCACCATTCCACTGAGTTAAACACTATGGCTATTGTTGACCTGAGCCTGCTCGCTGCGCCTGATGTGGTGGATGAGCTGGATTTTGAAACCATTCTGGCAGAGCGAAAGGCGACGCTTGTCTCACTGTATCCCGAGGAACAGCAGGAGGCGGTTGCGCGCACGCTGACGCTTGAATCGGAGCCGATGGTTAAGCTGCTGCAGGAGAACGCTTACCGGGAGGTTATCTGGCGTCAGCGCGTGAATGAATCGGCGCGCGCGGTCATGCTGGCGTATGCCGCCGGTAATGACCTCGATAATATCGGCGCAAATTTCAGCGTCGGGCGTCTTGTTATCACGCCAGCGGATGAGACCATGCTGCCGCCCACACCTGCCGTTATGGAGTCGGACACTGATTACCGCCTGCGCATTCAGCAGGCTTTTGAAGGAATGAGCGTGGCCGGGTCTGGCGGTGCTTATCAGTTCCATGGCCGCAGCGCTGACGGACGGGTCGCGGATATCTCAGTGACCAGTCCGTCGCCCGCCTGCGTGACGATTTCTGTGCTGTCGCGGGAAAACAACGGCGTCGCCTCTGATGAGCTGCTCACTGTTGTCCGTAACGCGCTGAATGCCGAAGATGTCAGACCGGTCGCCGACCGAGTGACGGTGCAGTCAGCCGACATTGTTGACTACCAGATAACCGCCTCGCTGTATCTCTATCCCGGTCCCGAGAGTGAACCCATTCGCGCCGCTGCCTTGAAAAAACTGGAGGGCTATATCAGCGCGCAGCACCGCCTCGGGCGTGATATTCGCCTGTCTGCCATTTATGCCGCGCTGCATGTCGAGGGTGTCCAGCGCGTCGAGCTGGCTGCGCCGGTGGCTGACCTTGTGCTCAGCAGTGCGCAGGCGTCATTTTGCACTGATTACCGCATTGTGATCGGGGGCTCGGATGAGTGATACCCGTCTGCTGCCGGTGGGCTCGTCACCGCTTGAGGTGGCGGCGGCGCGTGCCTGTGCGGATATTGAAAACACCCCCGTCCCGCTGCGTCGTCTGTGGAGTCCTGACTCCTGCCCGGCTAATTTGCTGCCGTGGCTGGCGTGGGCGTTTTCTGTCGACCGCTGGGATGAGAACTGGCCGGAGGAAACGAAGCGCGCAGTCATCCGTGATGCGTACTTTATTCACTGCCACAAAGGCACTATCGGGGCTGTTCGTCGGGTGGTGGAGCCGCTCGGCTATGTCATCAACGTCACGGAGTGGTGGGAGACCCGCGACCCGCCCGGCACATTTCGGCTTGATATTGGTGTGCTGGAAAGCGGTATTTCTGAGGAAATGTATTTTGAAATGGAGCGCCTGATTGCGGATGCGAAACCTGCCAGCCGTCACCTGATTGGCCTGAATATTATCCAGGACATTCCCGGTCATATGTATGTCGGTGGTGTGGTGTATGACGGCGACATTATTACGGTTTATCCCGGATGAGTGAGGAATAATGAGCACGAAATTTAAAACAATTATTACCACTGCCGGTGCTGCAAAACTGGCGGCGGCGACGGTGTCGGGTGGTAAAAAAGTGAACCTTACCGCGATGGCCGTCGGTGATGGCGGCGGCGCACTGCCGGATCCGAACGCTGGTCAGGTAAAACTCATCAATGAAGTCTGGCGTCATGCGCTGAATAAAATCAGCCAGGACAACAAAAGTAAAAACTATATCGTGGCCGAACTGGTCATTCCTCCCGAAGTGGGCGGCTTCTGGATGCGTGAGCTGGGTCTGTATGATGATGCCGGCACGCTGATTGCCGTTGCCAATATGGCGGAGAGCTACAAGCCGGAGCTGGCTGAGGGCTCCGGGCGAGCGCAGACCTGTCGCATGGTGATTATTGTCAGCAGTATCGCCTCGGTGGAGCTGTCCATTGACGCGACAACGGTGATGGCGACGCAGGATTATGTCGACGACAAACTGGCAGAGCATGAGCAGTCCCGCAGGCATCCTGACGCCACGCTGAAAGAAAAAGGTTTCACGCAGTTAAGCAGTGCGACCGACAGCACGTCTGAGACGCTCGCCGCGACGCCGAACGCGGTCAAGGCGGCGTATGACCTTGCGAAAGGCAAATACACGGCTCAGGACGCGACCACGATGCAGAAGGGGATTATCCAGCTCAGTAGCGCCACTGACAGCGAGTCTGAGGCGCACGCCGCGACGCCAAAAGCGGTTAAGGCGGCTCATGATCTTGCCAGTGAGAAATATACGGCTCAGGACGCGAGTACGGCGCGAAAAGGTCTTGTGAAGCTGAGTAATGAGGCTGACAGCGTCAGCGAAGAACTGGCCGCCACGCCGAGAGCGGTCAAAATCGCAATGGATAATGCCAGTGCACGACTTTCCAGAGACCGTAATGGTTCAGATATTCCGAATCCATCGTTGTTTGTCCAGAATATTGGTTTAAAGCCCACGGTTGATAAAGCCACTAATTCGGTCGATAAAAATGGTGACACGATGACGGGAACACTGACGTTGTCTGAGTCTGGTGTAACCATTAAAACGACAAATGGCGACAGTCCACAATATTCTATTCAGAACATTGTGTCGGGTGCTGAGTTTAACACAGACCTTCTTGGCGCAGAGGTTCGTATATTTGGTAAAGGTTCCGGCGCCGGGCAAACGCGTATAGCGTCATTCAATCTCAATAACGGTGACTGGTCTGTACCTGGTTACCTGAGAGCCGGTACAGCCGCATTTACTCCTGATGGCAGTATTTATGGTACCCGGTGGAGTGGCTGGTTACATGACTGGCTTAGTACGAATTTTTCTTCACGAGATAACAACATCAATACCCGTGCAACGTGGGACTGGGTTAACCAGAACTTTGTATCGAATGTCAGATTCGGTGCTGTTGAAACTGCGTTGGTTCAGACTGTTCCGTTTGGTGGATTTAATGATCAGGCCGGGTATGTGCTGACAGGGTTAACCCAGAACGACGGGGATCGTGTCCCTGATAATGTTTACCGTCGCACATTACAGATTTGTTTCCCGTCGCGGGGCTGGTTTGTCGTTGGGCAATAGCAGGAGGAATAACGCATGCAGCAAAATATTAAAAATTTCAGCCGTGGTGAACCCGTCACCGTTGAACAAATTGAACTCGCAAAGCATAACGTCTTATTTTTATTTTCTGAAGATGGTCAGGATTGGTACGAGAGCCAAAAGCTATTTTCAGCAGATTCGATTAAATTTACATACGATAATGATCGCGTCATCCGTAGTATCAGCAAAGACGTATCGATGTTGTGGCCTGAAAATCTCAGTGTTGCCGAAGTTCCTGATACCACAGCTAATCGCCGGGCGGATATTCGTGGAGAGTGGATATTTGATGGGAATACGATAACGCCCCGAACTTACACTGCTGAAGAGTTAAAAAAACAAACAGAGGTAAAGAAACAAACGTTGCTTGCTGAAGCCGAAACCGTAATTGCCCCGCTTGAACGTGCGGTCAGGTTAGAGATGGCCACTGAAGAAGAAATCAGACGACTCGACGCGTGGGAACGATACAGCGTACTGTTAAACCGGACGGATGAGTCCACGCGAGAGTGGCCTCCAAGACCGGAATAACTCAGGCGGGCGGTTGCCCGCGCTTTCCTGCTCCCCGGTTGTGTCAGACCTTATCCAACCCTGACAAATAGCCCGCCATCACCACACAACAGAAAATACACTCACCCTTAACCACGGAGTTAAACGGATGAGTGATTTTCATCATGGCGTAGAGGTCATCGAGCTTAATGATGGCGTGCGCACCATTTCCACCGTCTCAACGGCTATTATCGGCATGGTCTGCACGGCCAGCGATGCTGACGAAAAAACGTTTCCTCTCAATGAGCCGGTGCTCATTACTAACGTGCAAAGCGCCATCGGTAAGGCGGGCAAAAAGGGGACGCTGTCGACGTCCCTGCAGGCCATCGCTGACCAGTGTAAGCCGGTCATTGTGGCCGTGCGCGTGGCCGAAGGTGTCGAAGACCCGGACGACCCGGAGGCCGGGAAGAAACAAACTATTTCCAACATCATCGGCACGACTGACGAAAACGGCAAATATACCGGCCTGAAAGCACTGCTGACGGCGCAGACCGTCACCGGCGTGAAGCCGCGCATTCTCGGCGTGCCGGGTCTGGACTCACAGGAAGTGGCGACGGCGCTCGCGTCCACCTGCCAGAGCCTGCGCGCGTTTGGCTATGTCAGTGCGTGGGGCTGCAAAACCATTTCTGACGCCATCGATTACCGCGAGAATTTCAGCCAGCGCGAGCTGATGGTTATCTTCCCGGATTTTCTGGCATGGGACACCACGGCGAATGAGACTGCGACAGCCTGGGCAACGGCGCGCGCGCTCGGTCTGCGTGCCAAAATTGACCAGACCGTCGGCTGGCATAAAACCCTGTCAAACGTCGGCGTGAATGGCGTCACCGGCGTCAGCGCCTCCGTGTCGTGGGATTTGCAGGAACCCGCGACCGACGCCAACCTGCTTAACAAAGCCGGTGTTACGACGCTTATCCGCAATGACGGTTTCAAATTCTGGGGAAACCGCACCTGCTCAGATGACCCGCTTTTCCTGTATGAGAACTACACCCGCACCGCGCAGGTACTGGCCGACACAATGGCGGAGGCGCATGCGTGGGCGATGGATAAACCCATCACCCCGACGCTCATTCGCGACATCGTATCGGGCATCAATGCCAAATTCCGCGAGCTGAAAAATAACGGCTATATCGTTGACGGCTCCTGCTGGTATGACCCGGAGTCAAACGAGACTGCGACCCTGAAAGTCGGGAAGCTGTATATCGATTACGACTACACCCCCGTCCCGCCGCTGGAGAACCTGACCCTGCGCCAGCGCATCACCGATACCTATCTGGCGAATCTGTCGGACTCGGTCAACAGCTAAGGAGCTCAGAGCATGGCGTTACCCCGCAAACTTAAATATCTGAATATGTTCAACGATGGCCTCAGCTACATGGGCGTCGTAGAGTCCGTCACCCTGCCAAAGCTGACCCGCAAGCTGGAGAAATATCGCGGCGGTGGGATGCCGGGCGCGGTGTCGATTGACCTCGGACTCGATGACGACGCGCTGTCGCTGGAGTGGACGCTCGGCGGTCTGCCTGACGTTGAGCTGTGGGCGCAGTATGCCTCGCCGGGCGCTGACAGTGTGCCGCTGCGCTTTACCGGCTCTTTCCAGCGTGATGACACCGGCGCGATTTCTGCCGTCGAGGTGGTGATGCGTGGCCGTCACAAAGAATATGACGGCGGTGAGAACAAGCAGGGCGAAAGTGGCACGACCAAAATGTCGACTGAGTGCGCCTATTACCAGCTCACGATTGATGGCCGCGAAGTCATCGAGATTGACGTCGTTAACATGGTGCTGAAAGTCGACGGCGTCGACCGTCTGGCGGAGCACCGCCGGGCGATTGGCCTGTAATCCCTTAACCGGTCAGTGAGGCTGGCCGGTCCCTTTTCCTGATGAGAATACCCATGAAAAATATCAATGAAACTGCCGTTGCTGACACTGAAACCGTCAATCCGCATGTGGTGATTTTTGATACCCCGCTGATGCGCGGTGAGCAGAAAATTGAGCAGGTCACGCTGACCAAACCGAATGCCGGAACCCTGCGCGGGGTGTCACTGGCCTCACTGGCGAATTCTGACGTTGATGCGCTGATTAAAGTGCTGCCGCGCATGACGTATCCCGCCCTGACCGAGCACGAGGTCACGCGTCTCGATGCGTCTGATCTGATTTCGCTGGCCGGGAAGGTGGTCGGTTTTTTGTCGCCTGCTTCGGGTCGCTGACCTTTCCGAAAAACCTGTCGGTCGATGACCTGATGGCGGATATCGCGGTGATTTTCCACTGGCCGCCATCAGAGTTACATTCCCTGAGCGTGACCGAGCTCCTGACATGGCGCGACAAGGCGCTGCAACGAAGCGGAAACCATCATGAGCAATAACGTCAGAATCGAGGTGCTGCTGAATGCCGTCGACCGGGCGAGCCGCCCGCTCAAAGCGATCCAGAACGCCAGTAAATCCCTGTCCGGTGATATCCGCACGTCACAGAAAAGCCTGCGCGAGCTGAATGCGCAGGCATCCCGTATCGACGGATTCCGAAAAGCCAGCGCACAGCTTGCCGTGACCGGTCACGCGCTTGATAAAGCGAAACAGGAAGCCGAAGCGCTCGCCACGCAGTTTAAAAACACGGAGCGCCCGACGCGCGCACAGGCGCAGGTGCTTGAATCCGCGAAGCGTGCCGCCGAAGGGCTGCAGACGAAATACAACAGCCTCACGGAGTCAGTAAAGCGCCAGCAGCGCGAGCTTGGTGCGGCGGGAATTAATACCCGTAATCTGGCAAATGATGAGCGGGGGCTTAAATCCCGTATCAGTGAAACCACCGCCCAGCTCAACCGTCAGCGTGAGGCACTGGCGAAAGTCAGCGCACAGCAGGCGAAGTTAAGCCGGGTGAAAGAGCGGTATCAGGCCGGTAAATCACTGGCCGGTAACGCGGCGGCGGCGGGCGCTGCCGGGGTCGGTATTGCGACGGCGGGAACGATGGCCGGGGTTAAGCTGCTGACGCCGGGCTATGAGTTTGCGCAGAAGAACTCAGAGCTGCAGGCGGTGCTCGGTGTCGACAAACAGTCACCCGAAATGCAGGCGCTGCGCAAACAGGCGCGTCAGCTCGGGGACAATACGGCGGCCTCTGCCGATGATGCGGCGGGGGCGCAGATTATTATCGCCAAAAGTGGCGGGGATGCGGCGGCCATTCAGGCGGCGACGCCGGTCACGCTGAATATGGCGTTATCTAACAGGCGCACGATGGAAGAGAACGCCGCGCTGCTGACCGGGATGAAATCAGCGTTTCAGCTCTCAAATGACAAGGTCGCGCATATTGGTGATGTTCTCTCGATGACGATGAACAAAACCGCCGCCGATTTTGACGGGATGAGCGATGCGCTGACCTATGCCGCGCCGGTGGCGAAAAATGCCGGGGTGAGTATCGAGGAAACCGCCGCGATGGTGGGGGCGCTGCACGACTCCAAAATCACTGGCTCGATGGCGGGAACGGGAAGCCGTGCCGTCATGAGTCGCCTGCAGGCACCGACCGGCAAAGCCTACGACGCCATCAAAGAGCTCGGGGTGAAAACCTCCGACAGCAAGGGCAACACGCGCCCGATATTTTCCATCCTGAAAGAAATGCAGCGCAGTTTTGAGAAAAATAATCTCGGGACGGGTCAGCGCGCGGAATACATGAAAACCATTTTCGGGGAGGAAGCCAGCTCGGCGGCCGCCGTGCTGATGACGGCGGCCTCAACCGGCAAGCTCGATAAGCTCACCGCCGCGTTTAAAGCCTCGGACGGCAAGACCGAGGAGCTGGTTAAGGTTATGCAGGATAACCTCGGCGGCGACTTCAAAGAATTTCAGTCAGCCTATGAGGCGGTCGGGACTGACCTGTTTGACCAGCAGGAGGGCTCTCTGCGTAAGCTGACGCAGACGGCCACGCAGTATGTGCTCAGACTCGACGGCTGGATCCAGAAAAATAAGGGGCTGGCGACCACTATCGGCGTGGTGGTCGGGGGCGCGCTGGCGCTAATGGGGGTGATGGGCGGGATTGGCCTTATCGCATGGCCGTTGGTAATGGGGATAAATGCCATCATTGCGGTGGCGGGCGTACTCGGGGTGGTTTTCAGTACGGTCGGCGGCGCGATTGTCACGGCCATTGGCGCAATCAGCCTGCCGGTGCTGGCGGTTGCCGGGGCGGTGGTGGCCGGGGCGCTGCTCATCCGTAAATACTGGGAGCCGATTGGCGCATTCTTCTCGGGCGTGGTGGAGGGGCTGAAAGCTGCCTTTGCCCCGGTGGGGGCGATGTTTACCCCGCTCGCGCCGGTGTTTGATGCCATTGCGGAAAAGCTGGGCGTTGTCTGCCAGTGGTTTAAAGACCTGCTTGCGCCGGTGAAAGCCACGCAGGACACGCTCGACAGTTGCAAAAATGTCGGCGTGGCGTTTGGTCAGGCGCTGGCTGATGCGCTGATGACGCCGCTCAACCTGTTTAACAGCCTGAGCGGCAAGGTTGACTGGCTGCTGGAGAAACTCGGCGTTATCAAAAAAGAATCGACCGACCTCGACCAGACTGCAGCGAAAGCGGATAAGGCTTCACCGGGTGGCGGGTATATCCCTGCGACAGCAAGTTATGGCGGGTATCAGGCGTATCAGCCGGTCACTGCGCCTGCAGGTCGCTCTTATATAGACCAGAGCAAAAGCGAATACAACATCACCCTGCAGGGTGGCGTTGCGCCGGGTGGAGACCTTGACCGCCAGCTCCGCGACGCCGTCGACAAACTTGACCGTGAAAAGCGTGCGCGTCAGCGATCCAACATGAGACTCGACTGAGAGAGGGGGCAAAATGTTAATGGTGCTGGGATTTTTTGTGTTTGAACGGCGCACCCTGCCGCATCAGTCAATGCAGTATTCGAAGGACTACCGCTGGGTGTCCAATGACCGTATCGGCAAACGACCGGCTTATCAGTTTCTCGGGGAGGGGGAAACCTCACGCACCCTGTCGGGGACGCTGTACCCTGAAATCACCGGCGGGCGTCTGTCGCTGCTGGCGATTGAGCTGATGGCCGACGAGGGGCGTGCATGGCCGCTGATTGACGGAACCGGCATGATCCACGGGATGTACGTTATCGATAAAGTGACCCACAACCACACCGAGCTTTTCAGCGACGGCGCAGCGAGAAAAATCGAGTTCACTCTGTCCCTGAAACGCGTCGACGAGTCGCTCGCGACCATGTATGGCGACCTGAAAACGCAGGCGGATAATCTGGTCACGTCTGCCGGTGAATGGGCGGGAGGGCTGGCAGGATGATAACAGGAATGAATATTCAGGCCGGGGCGCGTGTTGCCCCTGCGTATATGCTCACGCTGGACGGGGCGGATATCACGCAGAATTTCAGCGACCGGCTTATCGGTCTGACCATGACCGACAATCGCGGGTTCGAGGCTGACCAGCTCGATATCGCGCTTGATGATACTGACGGGCTGGTCGAGCTGCCGCCGCGTGGGGCATCGCTGACGCTGTGGCTGGGCTGGCAGGGATCCGCACTGGTTAACAAGGGGAGTTTCACGGTTGATGAAATCGAGCACCGGGGCGCGCCTGATACGCTGACCATCCGGGGACGTAGTGCCGATTTTCGCGGGACGCTGAACTCGCGGCGCGAGCAGTCATGGCACGACACCACGCTTGGGGTGATTGTGGAGACCATCGCGCAGCGTAATAAGCTGACGGCCAGTGTTGCTGACTCTCTGAAAGCCATCGCCATTCCCCATATCGACCAGACGCAGGAATCCGACGCGGCGTTTTTGTCCCGCCTTGCTGAGCGTAATGGTGCATCCGTGTCGGTGAAAGCCGGGAAGTTATTATTCCTGAAAGCCGGTAGTGCGATGACGGCCAGTGGTAAGCCGATCCCCCAAATGACCGTCGAACGTGGCGACGGCGACCGCCATCAGTTCGCCATTGCAGACCGGGAGGCTTACACCGGCGTGACAGCGAAATGGCTACATACCAAAGACCCGAAACCACAAAAGCAAAAGGTAAAGCTCAAACGTAAACCCAAAGAGCAGCACCTGCGCGCGCTGCAGCACCCGAAAGCCACCAAAACATCAGCAAAGGCTAAGAAGAAAAAAGAGCAGGAAGCGTGGGAAGGTGAGTACATGGCCGGAGAGTCGGACAACGTTCTTGAGCTCACGACCATCTATGCCACAAAGGCGCAGGCCATGCGCGCGGCTCAGGCAAAGTGGGACAAGATACAGCGAGGCGTGGCGGAGTTTTCCATTACCCTTGCCACTGGCCGGGCTGATTTATTTCCTGAAACGCCGGTGGCCGTGAAAGGCTTTAAGCGCGTGATAGACGAGCAGGCATGGATAATCAGCCGTGTGGTGCACAGCCTTAACGGGAGTGGCTTCACGACGGGCTTAGAGCTTGAGGTTAAGGTTTCTGATGTGGAGTATGAGAGCGAAGAAATAGCGCAGTAATGTAATATATGTATTTGTTTTATAAAGTTAAAGTGAGTAAAATTACTGTATTGAAAACGCTCAGAGGTGCTCATCATGTTTCACTGCCCGAAATGCCATTACGCCGCCCATGCCCGCACGAGTCGCTATTTTTCTGATACCACAAAAGAGCGGTATCATCAGTGCACAAACATCAACTGCAGTTGTACTTTTGTCACGACAGAAACCGTTGAGCGTTTCATTGTTTCACCGGGGGAAGTCGTACCGGCTCCACCGCATCCGACGATGACCGGTCAGCATCAAATGCCCTGGCTGTGAGCCAAAAGAAAACCCCGCGAATGCGGGGGGTTTCTGTATTTTCGCGATTAGACATCGTCCGGTAGTTCGCGTATCGCTTTGCGTATGTTTGATTCAGCGTCGTCAAGTTCACTTATAGCCCTGTTGATATCTGAACGGCCATTCTCTACCTTGGAGCGAGTACGCTTCAAAACGGTCATGGCGTCTTCAATTGCACTTAGAGCCCGCTTTAATCTTCTCTTGGTATCCATCTTTGCCAATTCCTTGTTTTCATAGATATTTCACAATATTTAATGAGAATACATTGGTATTACTCGAAAATAAGTGTCTGGTGTCTCATTTATACAACCCGAAAACATGAGGTGTGAAGGCTTCTTCTTGCCTAGTGTGGCATTACTTTTTAGTTCAGGTGACGAAGGGATAAGCCTCGCAAAAGCGAGGCTTTTAGTATCGATGTGGTCAATGTGTGGACATTGTAAGAAATAAATCCATTTATTTCAGTAGATTGCAGGCAAAAAATAAGCCTGCGTAAGGGAGATTACGCAGGCTAAGGAGGTGGTTCCTGGTACAGCTAGCATTTATGGGTTATGTTTTTCAGCGGGTGGGATAATACCCTTAATGAACGAAACGGTATGTGATCGATTTCTAAGAATCTTCCGAACGCTGAAAAATAACCGTAATTAACTACTTAGCATGCGGGTTGCGCGTGGACTCACCGGCAAAATTACGCATCAACAATGCATAATTCAGATCGATATCCTGCGGTACGGGCATCCATACGGTATAACCATCACCAGGCGCAACTGGCATAGCTTCGCCTTTCGCGTTTTCCATCTGCTCAAGGGTGAAATTGACGTTACCCTGAGGCGTCATCAGCTCCAGACTGTCACCGACGGTGAATTTGTTTTTCACCAGTACAGCGGCCAGATCGCCTTTGCGTTCGCCGGTGAATTCGCCGACAAACTGCTGACGTTCGGAAACAGAAAAACCGTATTCGTAGTTCTGATAGTCGTCATGCGTATGGCGGCGCAGGAATCCTTCGGTATAACCACGGTGCGCCAGGCCTTCCAGTGTTTCCAGCAGTTGCGGATCGAACGGTTTACCGGCTGCAGCATCGTCAATGGCTTTACGATAGACCTGTGCGGTACGGGCGCAGTAATAGTAAGACTTGGTACGGCCTTCGATTTTCAGCGAATGCACGCCCATCTGGGTCAGGCGTTCAACGTGGGCAATTGCGCGTAAATCTTTTGAGTTCATGATGTAAGTACCGTGTTCGTCTTCGAACGCGGTCATGTATTCACCCGGACGCTGGGCTTCTTCAATCATAAACACTTTGTCCGTAGGCGCGCCGATCCCAAGCGTCGGTTCCACGTTTTGTACCGGTATGGGTTCATATTTGTGTACGATATTACCCACTACATCTTCTTTCCCTTCCTGCACGTTGTATTCCCAGCGGCAGGCATTAGTACAGGTTCCCTGGTTTGGGTCACGCTTGTTGATGTAGCCAGAGAGCAGGCAACGGCCGGAGTAGGCCATGCACAGCGCGCCGTGAACGAAGATCTCAAGCTCCATATCCGGCACCTGGGTGCGGATCTCTTCAATTTCTTCCAGCGACAGTTCGCGAGACAGGATCACGCGGGTCAGCCCCATTTGTTTCCAGAATTTCACCGTTGCCCAGTTTACGGCGTTAGCCTGTACTGAAAGGTGAATGTCCATCTCCGGGAAGTTTTCGCGCACCAGCATGATAAGCCCTGGATCGGACATGATCAGCGCATCCGGCCCCATTTCCACAACGGGTTTCAGGTCACGAATGAAGGTTTTCAGCTTGGCGTTGTGCGGGGCAATGTTCACCACCACATAGAATTTTTTACCCAGTTCATGGGCTTCATTAATGCCGAGCTGCAGGTTTTCGTGGTTGAATTCGTTGTTGCGTACACGCAGAGAGTAACGCGGTTGGCCCGCATACACAGCATCTGCGCCATAGGCGAAAGCGTAACGCATATTTTTCAGCGTTCCCGCCGGGGAAAGGAGTTCCGGTTTAAACATAGTTTTCTCGTTCTGATGACAGGTCAGACTCGCTTCACTGAATGAAGCGGTTGGGGGAGTGCCCCCATATTAAGGGCGGGCATTGTATCGCTGCGTGACGGGTAGGTAAAGTTATTGTGCCGGGTGGGCGTTTCGCCTTACCCGGCCTTTTTGACTTCTGGCAGATTAAGCAATCCGGCAGGCATCGGCTTCCCAGCGATATCCTACGCCATAGACCGCGCGGATAAACGACTGCTCTGTATCCAGCGATTCCAGTTTACGGCGCAGGTTCTTGATATGGCTGTCGATAGTGCGGTCAGTAACCACGCGGTAATCGTCGTAGAGATGATTAAGCAACTGTTCGCGAGAGAATACTTTTCCCGGTTCATGCGACAGCGTTTTGAGTAAGCGGAATTCGGCGGGTGTTAAGTCGAGCATTTTCCCACGCCAGGACGCCTGAAAACGACCTTCATCGACAATCAGCGGGCTGTCTGCATCCATTTGTTGCAGTTCGCGCTGTGGCTTGCAACGGCGCAGGATCGTTTTCACTCGCGCGACGACTTCCCGCGGGCTGTACGGTTTACAAATGTAGTCATCGGCGCCGATCTCCAGCCCCAGCAGGCGGTCAATCTCTTCGATTTTGGCGGTCACCATCATGATGGGGACTTCCGAGAAACGACGAATCTCCCGACACAGAGTCAGACCGTCGGTACCTGGCAACATCAGATCTAACAAGATCAGATCGGGCGGCGTCTGGCGTACGTAAGGCAACACCAGATCACCGTGATTGATGAGCGTAGGGGCATAGCTTGCCGCACGCAGGTAGTCGATTAGCAGTTGCCCCAGCTTGGGTTCGTCTTCCACGATCAGAATACGCGGCGTGTTTTCATCAATGGGTAACTCAGTCATACATCTCTCTGTAAATCGCGTTCCAGCGGTAATTCTACTGTAATGCTAACCCCGCCAAAAGGCGAATGGGCGGCGCGGATCAGACCATTATGCGCCTGGACGATGTTGACGCAAATTGCCAGCCCCAGCCCGGACCCTCCGCTGGCCCGGTTACGGGACCCTTCGGTGCGGTAAAAACGTTCAAACAGTTTCTGTAGCTGTTCGTCGCTAACGCCGGGGGCGGAATCGGCGAAGGTTAATAACACCATCCGCTCGCGCTGTTCGGCGCTGATATGCAGACCGCCACCGCTGTCGGTGTAGCGCAGGCTGTTTTCCAGTAGGTTGTTAAACAGTTGCAGCAGGCGATCCCTGTCGCCAAAGACTGTCATGCTGTCCGGGAGTGAAAGTTGGATCGTCAGTCCACGGCTGGCAAAACGTTCACGAAACGCGCCGCTGGCCACTTCCAGCAGAGGGATCAGGTCCAGCGAGGTTTTCTGATAGGCCAGCGCACCTTCATCAGACATAGAAAGCTGATGGAGATCGTCTACCAGTTTGGTGAGCGTACCGACTTCGGCCTGCAGTGAGGCTACCGAATCCGGCGTGAACTGACGTACACCATCCTGGATGGCTTCGAGTTCGCCGCGCAAAACTGCCAGCGGCGTGCGCAGTTCATGAGAAATATCGGCCATAAAGTCACGGCGCATCTGCTGGTTTTTTTCCAGCGTACTGGCGAGCTGGTTAAAGTCCAGCGCCAGTTTACCCAGCTCATCCGTACTGGTCGGCGCAACGCGAGTGGTGAAATCACCAGCCGCAAGTTTGTGCGTGCCTTCCACCAGCCGTTTGACCGGGGCCAGCAGGCTACGCGCCAGCGTAAACGTTGCCAGCGCCGCCAGGATCGTGGAGAGCGCAACGATAAGCCAGCTGGAACGTCTTTGCTGCATGTCGAAATTGATATCGGTATTACGCGTTAAGCGCTCCACCGGAGAGGCAATCACAGCACCCACTTCGCTACCGTTGACGCGGATGGGATGGCGCATACCGTCGCGGGGGATCGGAGCCCGCGGGCCGACCAGTACGTGGGCATTTTGATCGACAACCCAAAACTGTGTACGCCAGCCGTGCGGCGGCATACCTGGACCCGGTTTATCATCGTCGTTGTCGTGTTCAAAAGAACGTAGGATCTGAAAAACAAACCGATCGTTATTGCGCAAAAATCGCCAGTTGCCATGTTGTTCATACTGTTCGCCGAGCGCATCACTCAACATTTGCAGCCGCTGTTCGTTACCGTGCTTAATATAGTCGATAAAACCGCGTTCGAAGCTTATGCGTACGGCCCAGTGCATGCTGATCAGCAACACAATGCAGGTGGCGAAAATCGCCAGAAACAGTTTGCCGGTGATACCGGGCCGCCAGAACTTCATCAGGTACTCCTTTTGCGCCGTGAAATCACCGCGTTGGTCTGCGTGTCGTCCGGCACGCGGGCAAAAATGATGGCGGGCAGTGCGATAAGGAACGCAATGCACAGCCAGGTATACATAAAGACGGTATGCGTAGACGCGCTGTCGATGGCGATATGTTGCTGCCCGAACATGCCTAACAACAGACCGGCGATGGTTACCCCGATACTCATCGACAGTTGCATGATCATCGACAGCAGGCTGTTGCCGCTGCTGGCGAGATCGTCAGGCAGATCTTTTAACGTCAGGGTATTCATGGATGAAAAGCGCGTTGAGTTGACCATACCCTGTAAGAACAGCACGAAGGGCAGGGCGTAATACCAGCCGAGCAGCGCGGTGGTCATCAACAGCAAACTGACCAGCGACAGGCCAAGCGTCGTCGCGACCAGTACGCGACGGTAGCCAAAGCGGTTAACGACCTGCACCACAATACGCTTCATGCCCATACTGCCCAGTACCATCGGGATCATCATCAGCCCGGCATGAAACGGTGAAAAACCGAGGCCAATCTGTAAAAACACCGGCGTCATAAACGGCAGCATACCGCTGCCGATGCGACCGGCAAAACTACCAAAAAGACCTAGTGAGAAGGTCGGTGTGCGAAACAAATTCAGACTGAACAGCGCGCGGGGATTTCGATGGGCGTGTTTCAGATACAGCGCAATAGCCAACACCCCGCAGGTAACCAGCGCCGCCAGCGTGAGACTGGAGAGGCCGGTTCCTTTGCTGCCATCGAGCGCCAGCGTCAGCACCGCCATACCGACCGCCAGCATCGCGAATCCGGAGAGATCGAAGCGTCGGGTTTGCATGGTGTAGTTGGGCATCAGCATTAACGTCGCTATTGCCCCGACAATGCCTACCGGAATGTTAATCAAAAAGATCCAGTGCCAGGAGGCGTACTCAACCAGAATACCGCCTAATGCCGGGCCCAGAAGTGGACCAATCTGACCGGGCAAGGTGACGAATGTCATTGCCGCCATGTATTGCTCGCGTGGGACGATTTTCATCACCGTCAACCTGCCGACCGGCACCATCATCGCGCCGCCTACACCTTGTAACACGCGAGCCATCACCAGTTCATTCAGCGTTCCGGACCAGGCGCAAAAAAGCGATCCCAGCGTAAACAGAATGATAGCGGTGAAGAATATATTGCGCACACCGATTTTATCAGCCAGCCAGCCGCTGGCGGGGAGCATTACGGCAACGGTAAGCACATACGACACAATGACCATGTGCATATGCAGTGGGCTTTCCCCGAGGCTTTTGGCCATCGAGGGAAGCGCGGTGTTGACGATGGTGGTATCCAGCGACTGCATAAAAAAGCCAAATGCCACAATCCAAAGTTGCCAGCGGGTGCTGTCGGGAAGTTCTGTCATAACTCTGCTACCGGTTTGCTGTTTTTACGCGAAAAACGCAGACGCAGACGGTCGAAAAAGAGATAGACCACGGGCGTGGTGTACAGCGTCAGGAGTTGGCTCACGACCAGGCCGCCAACAATGGTTATCCCCAGTGGCTGGCGCAGTTCGGAGCCATCCCCTGCGGATAACACCAGCGGCAGCGCACCAAACAGGGCCGCCAGCGTGGTCATCATTATTGGGCGAAAACGCAGCAGGCAGGCCTGGAAAATCGCTTCTTCCGGCTGCAAATTGCCATTTCTCTGCGCTTCCAGCGCAAAATCGACCATCATGATGGCGTTTTTCTTCACAATGCCAATTAATAGCATGATCCCTATCAGGGCGATTAGGCTGAACGGGGCATTGAACAGCTCCAGCGCCAGCAAAGCCCCAACGCCCGCTGAAGGTAGCGTGGAGAGAATGGTCAGCGGGTGAACATAGCTTTCATACAGCATGCCCAGCACGATGTAGACCGTGGCAATAGCGGCGATGATCAGGATCACCTGTGAGTTCATGGTGTCCTGAAATACCTGCGCCGTACCGGCAAAGCTGCCGCGAACCGTGGAGGGAACGCCGAGCTGGGTCATGGTTCGGTTGATGGCCTCTGTCGCCTCAGATAAAGAAGAACCCGTCGGCAGGTTAAACGACACGGTTGAGGCGGCAGATAATCCCTGATGGTTTACCGATAGCGGCGCATTCGCCGGTTGCCATTTGGCAAAGTACGATAACGGGATCGCCTTACCGTCATTGTTGATGACGAACATTTTGTCCAGCGCGCTAATGTCCTGGGTGTAACGCCTGTCGACCTCCATCACCACTTTGTACTGGTTCATCGGCTGATAGATGGTTGAAATTTCTCGCTGACCAAAGGCGTTATTCAGCAGGCTGTTGGCGGCTGCGACGTCGATCCCCAGACGAGACATGGTGTCGCGATCGTAGATAAGATTCATCTCCGCGCCATTGTCCTGCTGATCGGAGTTGACGTCAGCCAGTTGGGGCAGGGCGGCAAGCGCCTTACGGATTTTCGGTTCCCACTCGCGTAGTGCTGCGAGGTCATCTGATAACAGAGTGTATTGGTAGCTGGCATTAGCCTGACGACCACCGACGCGAATATCCTGCACCGCCATCAGAAACAGGTTTGCGCCGGGTTCTTTGGCAAGCGCGACACGCAGGCGGTCGATCACCTGTTGCGCCGTTTCGTGACGTTCGCCACGTGGCTTCAGGGTGATAAACATCATTCCGCTGTTGACGCGTGATCCGCCGGTAAACCCGGTAACGTTATTCACCGCAGGATCGTCGCGGATGATCTTCATAAAGTCCTGCAGTTTGCCGCGCATCGCCTGGAAAGAGATGCTCTGGTCGGCCTGGATCCCGCCCATGAGTACGCCGGTATCCTGCTCCGGGAAGAAGGTTTTGGGGATTGAAATATAGAGCCAGACGTTCAGGGCAATGGTTGCGAGTAGCACCACGCCCACCATGCGCGTGTGGCGTAGCACCCACTTCAGCGAGGTGGCGTAGCTTTGTTGTAATGCCACCAATACACGGCCAAATCCCCGCTTACGCGATTGTTCGCGTGGCGTGCTGGATTTGAGCATCCAGCCGCACATCATCGGCGTCAACGTCAGCGATACCAGCAGTGAAATGCCGATGGCAACCGACAGCGTGACGGCAAATTCGCACAACAGGCGCCCAGGCAATCCCCCCATTAACAGCAGAGGCAGGAAAACCGCCACCAGCGACAGGCTCATGGAGAGCACCGTGAATCCCACTTCGCGCGTACCCTGTAATGCCGCCTGGAGTGGCTTCATTCCCGCTTCCAGGTGGCGGGCAATATTTTCCAGTACCACAATGGCATCATCGACGACAAATCCCGTCGCAATGGTTAACGCCATCAACGACAGGTTATTCAGGCTGAATCCGCACAGATACATGGCGGCAAAGGTACCAATCAGCGAGACCGGAACCGCTACTGCGGGGATTAAGGTCGCGCGCCCGGAGCGCAGGAAAACAAAGACCACCAGGATAACCAGCGCCACGGAGATAATCAGCGTCTGTTCGACTTCCTCTAGTGAAGCGCGAATGGTCGGTGAACGGTCCTGGGCGATTTGCAGGTCGATGGCGGCCGGGACCAGCGTTTGTAACTCAGGTAATTTGGCGCGAATGCTGTCTACCGTCTGAATAATATTGGCTTCCGGCAGCTTGCGGATCATCAACAGAATGGCCGGTTTGGCGTTGGTCATCCCGGCATTGCGTACGTCCTGCACCGAGTCGCTCACCGATGCAACGTCACCCAGCCGTACCGCTGCGCCGTTGTTGTAGTGAATGATAATCGGTTGGTACTCAGCTGCGGTTTTCAGTTCATCGTTAGTTTGTACCTGCCAGCGATGGGTATCATTCTCGATAGCGCCCTGCGGCTTACGCACGTTAGCGTTGTCGATCGCGCTACGCACGTCGTCCAGCGACACGCCCTGGTTAAACAGCGCCTGCGGGTTGAGTCCTACCCGCACGGCAGGCAGAGAACTGCCTCCAACGTCCACGTCGCCCACACCGTCGATTTGCGCGATGGTCTGCGCCAGTTGTGTTGATGCGAAATCGTACAGTTCACCCTGCGAGTAAGTGTCCGACGTCAGCGTCAGGATCATGATTGGCGCATCTGAAGGGTTAGCTTTGCGATACGTTGGTCGGCTCGGCATCCCGCTGGGCAGCAGGCTTTGCGCGGCGTTAATCGCGGCCTGAACGTCCCGCGCCGCGCCATTGATGTCACGGTCGAATTTGAATTCGAGAATAATACGCGTACTGCCAAGCGAACTACTCGAAGTCATTTCGTTTACGCCCGCGATGCGGCCCAGCGATCGCTCCAGCGGAGTTGCGACCGAAGACGCCATCGTTTCAGGGGAGGCACCGGGTAATGATGCGCTGACCATTATCACCGGAAAATCCACCTGCGGCAGCGGAGCGACCGGCAGCAGACGAAAGCCCAGAATACCGCACAGGGTGATAGCCACCGAAATGAGAATGGTCGCCACCGGCCGATGAATGAAAAGCGCGAAAAATTTCATTTACGCTTCCTCTTCCTGACGCGGGAAGCGGCTTTTCACATACAGCGACAGACGGTCAAACAGCAGATAAATTACCGGGGTGGTAAACAGGGTTAATACCTGACTCACCAGCAGTCCACCGACCATGCCAATGCCTAATGGACGGCGTAACTCTGCGCCCACGCCGGTACTTAACATCAGCGGCAACGCGCCGAGCAGTGCCGCCAGCGTAGTCATCAGAATTGGGCGGAAACGCAGCAGACAGGCCTGGAAAATAGCATCGCACGGTGCCATGCCTTGTTCGCGCTCAGCGGCAAGGGCAAAGTCGATCATCATGATGGCGTTTTTCTTGACGATACCGATGAGCAAAATAATGCCAATAATCGCGATGACGTCCAGTTCGCTGCCGGCAATCATTAACGCCAGCAGTGCCCCGACGCCCGCCGTCGGCAGCGTGGAGAGAATAGTAATTGGGTGAATAAAGCTCTCATACAGCACGCCGAGGACGATATACATCGCCACAACCGCCGCCACAATCAACCAGATGGTATTGCCCAGGGCAGCCTGGAAGGCCAGCGTACTGCCCTGGAACTGAGTGGTAATGTTAGCAGGCAGGTTAAGCGTTTTTTCAGCATCCAGAATCGCCTGTACCGCATCACCCAGCGAATGTTCGTCTGGCACGTTGAACGAGATGGTGGTGACCGGGAACTGATCGAGGTGGTTAATCGACAGCGGGGCAAAACGCTGTTCAATACTGGCGATCGCGCTGAGCGGTACTATGCCACCGTCGCTACTGGTCAGACGTATTGTATCCAGTGCCGCAAGCCCCAGCGTATTGTTGGTGTCATGTTCTAACACCACGCGATACTGGTTGGCCTGGGTGTAGATGGTTGAAATCAGCCGCTGACCGAAGGCGTTGTACAGGGCGTTGTCGACATCCGCCATGCTGATGCCCAAACGGCTGGCGCTGTCGCGATTGACGTTCACATACGCTACCAGCCCTTTGTCCTGCCAGTCGCTGCTGACATCGGACAGTTGCGGTAGCTGCTGTAGTTTTGCTAACAGCTGTGGAACCCAGGTGCTGAGGGCATCAAGGGATGTCGCTTGCAGCGTGAACTGATATTGCGTCCGGCTGACCTGAGTATCAATCGTCAGATCCTGAGTGGGCTGAAGATAAAGGTCAACTCCGGGAACCCTGTCAACCGCGTCCTGTAAGCGCGCAATCACTTTCTGCACCCGATCGTCACGTTCGTCCAGCGGTTTAAGGTTGATTTGCAAACGCGCGCTGTTCAATGCCGTATTAGTACCATCCACACCGACAAAAGCGGTCAGGCTCTCTACCGCCGGATCTTTAAGGATGACATCTGAAACCTGACGCTGGCGCTCGGCCATGCTGGCGAATGAGCTGGACTGCGGCACCTGTAGCGTACCCTGGATAATACTGTTGTCCTGGATTGGGAAGAAACCTTTGGGGATGAAAACCCATAGCATGACGCTCAATGCCAGCGTGCCGAGCGCTACGCTCAGCGTCAGCCACGGGTGGTTAAGTACTTTTGCCAGCCAATGACCGTACCCGGCTATGACGCGATCAAACATTCGCTCTGAGGCGCGGGAGAAGCGATTCTGCTTACGCAATGAGGCCTGATTCAGCATACGCGCGCACATCATCGGCGTAAGAGTGAGCGAGACAACGGCGGAAATCAGAATCGCCACCGCCAGCGTAACGGCGAATTCACGGAACAAGCGCCCGACGATATCGCCCATGAATAGCAGTGGGATCAATACCGCAATCAATGAAAACGTCAGGGAGATGATGGTAAAACCAATCTCGCCCGCGCCCTTCAGGGCAGCAGTCAGCGGTTTTTCGCCTTTTTCGATATAGCGTGAAATATTCTCGATAACCACGATAGCGTCATCCACAACAAAGCCTGTCGCGATGGTTAGCGCCATTAAGGTCAGATTGTTGATGGAGAAATCAAGAAATACCATCACCGCGAAGGTGCCGATTAACGACAACGGTACGGCGACTGCAGGAATAATCGTCGCCGGAACATTGCGCAGAAACAGGTAGATAATCATCACCACCAGCGCTATCGCCAGCATCAACTCGAACTGGGTGTCTGCAACAGAGGCACGAATATTGGTGGTACGATCGGAAAGTACGCTGACCTTAACCGATTTGGGCAGGCTTTCGGTGAGTTGTGGCAGCATCTGGCGGATACTGTCTGCCGTGGAGATAATGTTCGCCCCAGGCTGGCGCTGCACATTCATCACTATAGCTTGTTGCTTATTTGCCCATGCACCCAGCCAGCTGTTTTCTGCTCCTTGTTCGACGGTAGCGACATCGCCCAGACGAACCGGCGCACCGTTTTTATAGGCAATAATGAGCTGACGATATTCATCTGCGGACTGCATCTGGTCGTTAGCTGAAAGGGTAACGGCGCGCGTTGGGCCATCAAGACTCCCTTTTGCTGAATTGACGTTGGCACCGGTAATGGCCGTACGGATGGTTTCGCTGGTCAGACCCAGTGCGGCAATGGCCTGAGCGTTAAGTTTCACGCGGACCGCCGGACGTTGCCCACCGGAAAGTGTTACCAGACCCACGCCGGATACCTGAGAGATTTTCTGCGCGACGCGGGTTTCGACCATATCTTCCACCTGCGTCATCGGCATGGCGCTGGAAGTGACCGCCAGCGTCATGATCGGCGGATCTGCCGGGTTTACCTTGCTGTAGACCGGAGGGTTAGGTAGATCGCTGGGTAATAAATTGGTGGCGGCGTTAATCGCGGCCTGAACTTCCTGCTCGGCAACATCCAGCGGGAGCGTCAGTTGAAACTGCAACGTGACGACCGATGCGCCACCGGAGCTTTGTGATGACATCTGTTTTAAGCCAGACATCTGGCCAAACTGACGTTCAAGCGGCGCGGTTACCGCCGAGGTCATGACGTCCGGGCTGGCGCCGGGGTAGAGCGTAACGACCTGAATCGTGGGGTAATCCACTTCAGGTAAGGCGGCGATTGGCAGGAAGCGATAACCGATAATACCGGCAAGCAAAATCGCGACCATCAGCAGCGTAGTGGCTACGGGGCGCAGAATGAACAGGCGCGATGGCCCGCCTGTGTTGTCCGGAGGTAACACCTGCATCAGGAGTTGGCTCCTTTTTTGCCGTATCCGCGTGGCGCTGTTTTCTCATCGGAAACAGAGGCGTCGTGCGCCTCAACGACTTCGACTTTTGCGCCTTCCGTCAGACGGTCAATACCGTCAGTCACGACCCGATCGCCAGCGGACAACCCTGCGGCGATCACCACTTTTTGGCTGTCCTGAATACCCGGTTTAACCAGATGCTTGCTCACTTTGTTGTCGCTATTCAGTACCCAGACAAAGTGGCCTTCGTTGCCCATCTGCAGGGCTGCTGTTGGGATCACAACGGCATTTTGCTGCGTGTCGACCAGCATGCGGGCGTTGACGAACTGGTTAGGGAATAACGCATCATCCTGATTGTTAAAACGGGCTTTAACTTTGATGGTTCCTGTAGTGGCATCAATCTGATTGTCGAGACTGAGCAGGACGCCTTCACTCAGTTTTTGTGAATTGGTTCGGTCCCAGGCTTCGACCTTCAGCTGGCTCCCCGATTTTTGTGCCTGCAACACGGTAGCAATGTCGTTTTCAGGCAAAGTAAATATCAGGTCGATGGGATGAGTTTGCGTAATGACGACGATCCCGGTGGTATCGCCGCTGGAAATTTGGTTACCGACATCGACCAGCTTCAGGCCGACACGACCATCGACAGGTGCGGTTATCCGACTCCAGTCGAGCTGCAACTGAGCGCTGGCGACGCTGGCTTCATCCGCTTTGATTGTGCCTAACGTCTCATTGACCAGCGCCTGTTGCGCATCCAGTTCCTGACGAGAGACCAGATTGGTTTTAACCAACTGCTGATAGCGGGCGAGGTCGCGACGGGCATTGGCCAGCGTGGCTTTATCTTTTGCCAGTTGCCCCTGCGCCTGCGCCAGTGCGACTTTGAACTGACTGGGATCTATCTCTGCCAGCAGGTCGCCGGCTTTTACCTGTTGTCCTTCCTCAAAGTGTAAGGCAATGAGCTGACCGTCCACGCGACTGCGTACCGTGGCGGTATTGGCGGCAGTAATGGTACCCAGCCCTGTCAGGTAACGTGGAACGGCTTCCTCGGTGGCGGTGGCAGCCTGCACGGGAGCCAACGGTCCGGAGCGCATTCCACGGCGTGCCGACCCAGGCGTGTGCTGCGCTGGTTTGGTCGCGCCCGGTGCGGTTTCCTGGGAAGCGCTACGGCTTTGCCAGAACCAGATGGCGGCGACGGCGGCCACGACGATCACGATTGCTATCACCCAGCGGGATTTCTTACTGCCTTTCATTGTTATGAGTTTCTCATCCTGAAACGATTCGCGGAATGATACTAGTTTAGCCAGCGAACAAGGGAGAAAAATGGAGGAATTATGAAACACTGTCTGGATTCGTCTGAATGCTGACGCGGCTTTGCGAGGCGTGACGCAACATTAAGCGCTGAAAACGGCGAAGAAGAAATAGTGCGCTAGAGTGCGTTTAAGGCAAAAGGAGGTAAGCCAGAGATTTCAGCGGGACGCTGGAACGGGAAAGCCCCTCCCGAGGAAGGGGCCAAAATAAGGAAAGGGTTATGATGAAGTACGTCATCATACTGGTGATACTCTTAGTCATTAGCTTCGCGGCTTACTAAGACACCAGGGGGAGGGGAAACCCTCCCTAACCCTCACTCCTGAAAATAAGCCACAGCAACGGTGATGTCAATACGCACACCTTTCAGCTTGCGAGCGGCTTAGCGGAAAACAACGTCAGCCCAGCGGGCCAGACCGGCGGTGACAGAACCGAAGTCATCGCCACCCGCGATAGGGATCCCCGGAAGCTGCTGGGCGAGGGCTTTTTTAATCAGCGGTGAACGCGCGCTGCCGCCGGTCAGATAAATCACGTCCGGTTTTTCCTGCGCGTTGTCCAGCGCCAGTTGGACCTGCTCCAGAATGCGCGCCAGGGGCTGATTGAGCGCGGCTTCCAGTCCATGTTGGCTAATATCGGTTGCCAGCATGTCGCTGATAAACGGTATCGCCGCCGTTACAATAGTCTGGTCGGAAAGCGCGATCTTGCTCTCTTCTGCGCTGCGCACCAGGCGATAGCTCAGACGCTCGCGCCAGACTTTGAGCAGCAAGGCTACTTTATCGGCTTCTTTCGCGTCGCGGACAAGATCGTTGAGTAAACGTCCATTGGCGGTACTGTAGAAATCACTTTGCGCGGGAACATCGTTGATCGCGACCGCATTCCACCAGGGTAAAATCGGCAATGCGATGCCTTTTTCCGTTTCGCCGCCCATGCCCAGCAGTGGCATCAGATGTTTAAAGGCTAACGCAATATCCAGATCGTTACCGCCCACGCGGCAGCCACTGTGTCCCAGCAGGCTGTTTTCGCGATCGGCGCGCTGATGCCATTGCGGCCCCATCAGCAGTAGCGAACAGTCAGTGGTGCCACCGCCGATGTCCACCACCAGTACGCGTTTTTCTTCCTGCAAGGTTGCTTCAAAATCCAGACCCGCGGCTACCGGCTCGTACTGGAAGACGACATCCTGAAAACCGGCGCGTTTGGCCGCACGTTCAAGAATACCCTGCGCCTGGGCGTTGGCGTCATCACCGCCTAACCCCTGGAAGTTGATCGGGCGACCGATAACGGCCTGGGTGATCGCTTCCGGCAGCTGGTTTTGCGCCTGATTGCGAATATGCAGCATCATCGCGCAGACCAGATCCTCAAACAGCGCAACCTGCTGCGGCTTCAGACCGCTAGCACCCAGGAATGATTTTGGCGATTTAACAAAGTACACCTCTTCCGGGTCGTCAATGTATTGCGCCAGTGACGCCAGACCAAACTGCACGCTATTGGCGCTAACATCGATGTCTTCATCGCGGTTATAGCGCATTGCACGACTCAGTAGCGCCTGTGTTTCGGCATCCGTCGTGGGGACATCATGATGGCGATACAACCATTCGCTCACCGCTTCGCGCGTAGGCGCACAAAGCATTGAGGGCAGTAACGTGCTGTTGTTTTCCATTTTGAGCAAGTGTGGCTGCCCGTCACGCATTACGGCTACTGAACAGTTTGCCGTACCGTAGTCAAAACCAATAAACACCGTAGAAATCCCCATGCCAGTGAAGAAGGGGCGTGACTTTAGCGAAATGTCGCCGCCCCGACAACTGGAATATGAAAGCAAGGCGTATCGATTGAATACTGTTTATGCTGTAGGTTTAACTAAAAAGGACACCTGAATGTTAACACTGAGCTGGCAGCCGCCTTATGACTGGTCCTGGATGCTAGGGTTTCTTGCCGCCCGTGCGGTGGATGGCGTCGAAACCGTCGGGGAGCTGTATTACACCAGAAGCCTGGTTATCGGTGAATATCGTGGACTGGTGAGCGTAGTGCCTGACCTGAAGACACACCAGCTGCAGGTCAGGCTAAGTCCGGGGTTACAGCCCGTTGCGCCAGAATGCCTCGCCAAAATTGAGCGGTTGTTCGATCTTCGCTGTTGCCCACAGCATATTGCTAACGCGCTGGGCAGCCTGGGCGCAGCGCGTCCTGGACTGCGGCTGCCTGGCTCTGTCGATGCCTTTGAACAAGGTGTGAGGGCGATATTAGGCCAGTTAGTTAGCGTTGCAATGGCGGCAAAACTGACCGCGAAAGTTGTACGCGCCTACGGTGACCGGCTTGATGACGCGCCTGAGTATGTTTGTTTTCCCACACCACAAGCGCTGGCTGCAGCTGAGCCTTTGCATCTGAAAGCCTTAGGGATGCCGCTCAAACGCGCCGAAGCGCTCATTCATCTGGCACGAGCAATGCTTACCGGAAGGCTTGCATCGGTTGCACCAGTTGATATTGAGCAAGGCGTAAAGCACTTACAAACGTTTCCCGGTATAGGGCGCTGGACTGCCAATTATTTCGCGCTACGCGGTTGGCAGGCGAAAGATGTTTTTCTTCCTGACGATTATTTGATCAAACAACGCTTTCCGGGCATGACACCAGCCCAGATCCGGCGCTATGCCGAGCGCTGGAAGCCGTGGCGCTCCTATGCGTTATTACATATCTGGTATACGGAAGGGTGGCAGCCGTCAGTTGATAGCGAAGTTGCTGGTATTGAGTAGCAGATCCAACGGCTGAGCATCAGCAATGATGTCGCCGTAGATCATATCAATACCGATACCAGAAAGTGCGTCCATAATAAGCGGCATTTGCACAGGGCCGGCGATCGTTTTGATATCCAGTCGCTGTGCATGACCCTGGATAATAGAAACCCACATTTCATCCATCAGGTTGCCGTGAACACTGGCGCTGATCTCGCTGTCGAGTAACAGGTAATCGACGGTGTGAAACTTCAGGTTTTCAACAATCTCTAAGTCGCGTCCGACCTGGCTTAAAATAATCCGACAACCCGCGTGACGAAGTCGCTGAATGGCCGATAGGCTCTGAGCTGGATGCGATTTCATCACTCCAGCTGGAACGGTCAGGTGTAATAAGCGTGGTGGTAGCGGACTATGCTGCAACTGCGCCAGCAGTTCATCCACAAGTTCGGTACTCAACAGTCCGGCGGCAGAAAGGGGCAGGGCAATACTGAGCCCCTTACTGGCAATCGCCGTCGCTGCATGCTGGAAAAATTCGTTAAAAACCCGGCGGTCAAGCGCATGATTAAGCGTGGGGTCAACGAGTCCGGTACGGAAAATATGCTCTTCGATAACATCACCGTCCTCTGTTCCCAGGCGCAGTGAGAGTAGCCAGAAGCTGAATGTCTCAGGAATGCGTGGAGAGGCCACTCCCCGGGCGATCATGAGCATCGGGTTGTGCGCAATAATGTGCTTCTGTTCATCAAACGACAGCAGTTCCCGTGAGTCGTGCGTCTGACTTTGCTGGGGTTCATACACGCAGACCCGGCCACGCCCACTATTTTTGGCGGCATAACAGGCGATATCTGCCTGAGACATGACCTCAGTCGCGACATGATTTTTCTCATCGATCAGCGTAATACCCGCACTGGCGCCTATGCGGTGCAGACGGCCTTCCCACCTGAACTGATACTCGTTGATGGCGCTGATAATACGGCCTGAGATAAAGCGAGCGCTTTCGATGTTGCAATCCGGCAGCAACAGGCCGAATTCATCGCCACCGAGACGAGCCAGTACATCGCTGGTACGCAGCATGCTGAGCATCAGAGAAGCAAGTTCGCGCAGCAGGGCATCGCCTGCAGCATGGCCCGCGCTATCGTTCACGGCTTTAAACCTATCCAGATCGATAAAGACCAGAACATGGCGCTGATGCGTATTGTGTACGGCTTGTAGCAATTGTTTCAGATGGTTCTCGAAGCTGACCCGGTTAGCAAGATGGGTGAGGTCATCATGCGACGCGCTGTAGCTCAGTTGGCGTAACATCTTACGCGACTCGGTGACATCCTGAATGACCAGTACGGAGCCAATGCTACCACCGTCAAGGGTACTGAGTGGCGTAATGCTGTACTGAATGTCGTAACTGCTGCCGTTACGGCAATGCAGAACCACCTCCTGCTCTATGGCAGTACGCGACATATCGGCACTGTAGATGTTTTCCATCAATGGGCCGTTATCGCCAAAGGTAATTCGCAGCACTGTCAGTAACGGAATACCTATCGCGTCGCCCTGCTGCCAGCCGCTCATCTTCTCGGCAACCGGGTTCATGAAGGTCACGTTCATGTCGACATCAATGCAAATCACCGCTTCGCCGATTGAGTCCAGCGTGATGTGCAGGCGCTCTTTTTCCTGGTACAGCGCTTCGTTAAGCTGCTTCACTTCGGTCATATCCAAATTGATACCGAGTAATCGTTCAACTTCTCCGTCTTTATTCAGTACCCTGTTAGCCAACGAGCGGATATGGCGTACGCCGTCACGTACTGCAATACGAAATTCGAGCTTAAAGGGAATTCGTGCGGCCAGAGAGTCGCGAATCACATTTTCAGCATGCTCGCGATCTTCCGGTACGACGCACTCGTACCAGACTTGCCAACTGGGTTTGATATGTAGCGGGACTTCATAGAGATCGAACATGCGCTTATCCCAACTGATCACGTCGGGTTGCAGTTCCCACTCCCAGATACCGATACCGCCCGCTTCGTTGGCGAGGGTAATGCGTTCCATCAGCCGCTTATTCATCCACTCGGTGTGCTTCAGGTCGTTTATGTCTTCAACCTGTGCAATAAAGTAGAGCGGGGTGTTGTCGCTGTGGCGTACCAGCGAAACGGCCAGCAATGCCCAGACAACGTCGCCCGCGCGCGTGTAATAGCGCTTTTCCATGGAGTAACTGTTGATTTCACCACGGACCAACATGCCGAGTTGTTCGAGGTCGTTATTCAGATCTTCCGGCCAGGTGAGCTGCTGGAAGGTCAGCGCTCTCAGCTCTTCCTGACTGTAGCCAAGAAACTGACACAACGCCTTGTTTGCCTGTAACCACTGCCCTTCGGTACCGACCAGCGCCATGCCAATCGCGGAATATTCCATAGCATTACGAAAACGCGATTCGCTTTCCGAGATGTGTTTTCGCTCGGCCCGAAATGCGTACATCACCATAGTCATCATGTTGGCTGGCAACAGAATCATCAAAAACGGCAGCCACGGAATACTTGTCATCACATTCGCTTTCGGGGTGTAGAGCAGCGATGGGTTGGCCGCCAGCATCAGAGAGACCATCAGGACGGTGCTGAGGAAAATTAAAAATGCTTCCATACGCGGCAAACGGACGGCGCTCCACATCAGCAACACAATGACGCAGGTAAACGGCCACGGCACGTACATCATGGAGAGCCAACTGAACGTTAAGGTGACGAGCAGCGTGATGAGGGTCTCAAGCAGTAAACGTGGATCGCGGTGGCGCAGCAGATAATGAGGCTTGAATAACAGACCTAATGGCACCAGCGCCAGCGCGCCGATGGATTCGGAAAGCACCCAAATGAGAAACGTATTTAACGAGGTTCCCTCCGGGAGCAGTAGCCACATCAGCACACCACCTAACAGCGGAGGGATGACGGCGCTACCCAAGGCCAAACGCGCCCAGTCATTCAGATTCTGTAAAGGGTTATACCATGGGAGCAGTTTGCGCAATAACATCGCGCCGGCGACCGCTTCAATAATATTGATGGTCGTATAAGTATAGTTAAGCGAACCTCCAGGAAAAAACAGCAAAGACGCGCCGATGCTGCCGAATGAGCAAGCCAGCGCTATCCCGGGCCACATTTTTCCTGCATGGCGGTAAAACGCCACCATCATGATTGAGGTTGGAAACCAAAGCGGTGCCAGTTGGGTACCGAAGCGCGACAGCTCCAGCGAAAATAGCGTAAAGATAAATGCTACCAGACCTAAACTGGCCAGGCGCAGCAGAGGATGGGGTAGGGTAACTAAAACATGTTGGAATTGTTTACTCATTACCACTTTACCCAAATAGCCGATGTCGGCCAGCAGAGTTACCGGCCGCATCACGTTTAATCTTCGTTTATGCTAGTACAAATAATTTACAATTTATACGCCAGTTGCTCATAAATTAACACGCCCAAGCCATTAATTCCTAAGGCGGGTGAATAAAATTTGAGCCTGCTTTAAAATTAACCGTTTTAATTTGCGACAGGGAAAGCATTGGTGCAGCCTGGGCTGGCATCGCGCTGCTGAAATCCCTATAATTGCCGCGTTTGGCGTTTCGACGCCGCCCTTCCTTACATCCAGGTTAATCAGGTCGCTAAATTTATGACTGATCAGTCCCATCAGTGCGTCATTATCGGCATTGCCGGCGCATCGGCTTCCGGCAAGAGTCTTATTGCCAGTACCCTTTATCGCGAATTGCGTGAACAAGTCGGTGACGAACATATTGGCGTTATTCCCGAAGACAGCTATTACAAGGATCAAAGCCATCTGTCGATGGAAGAACGCGTAAAAACGAACTACGACCATCCGAACGCGATGGATCACAGTTTGCTGTTTCAGCATCTGCAAACACTTAAACGTGGTTCCGCCATTGAATTGCCCGTTTATAGCTATGTTGAACACACGCGCACACAAGAAACTATTCATATTGAACCCAAGAAAGTCATTATTCTGGAAGGCATTTTGTTGCTGACGGATGCGCGTTTGCGTGATGAAATGAACTTCTCTATTTTTGTTGATACGCCGTTGGATATTTGCCTGATGCGCCGTATCAAACGGGATGTGAATGAACGTGGTCGTTCAATGGATTCGGTGATGGCGCAATACCAAAAAACCGTACGTCCGATGTTCCTGCAATTTATTGAGCCTTCAAAACAATACGCCGATATCATCGTGCCTCGCGGGGGTAAAAACCGCATTGCTATCGATATTCTGAAGGCGAAAATCAGTCAGTTCTTTGAATAAGTTCAGCGAATTGTGTACCGTTCAGTGATAACCTGGTTCACCCTTAACGCGCCTGGCATTAAGGGTTTGAAGCACGAAAGGAGAAAGTGCCATGCGTTTATGTGACCGAGATATTGAAGCCTGGTTGGATGAAGGTCGTCTGTCGATCAATCCACGTCCTCCTGTCGAGCGTATCAATGGCGCAACGGTAGATGTGCGTCTTGGTAACAAATTTCGTACGTTCCGCGGTCATACGGCGGCGTATATCGATTTGAGCGGACCGAAGGATGAGGTCAGTGCTGCGCTTGACCGCGTAATGAGTGATGAAATTGTCCTCAAAGACGGTGAGGCGTTTTTCCTGCATCCGGGTGAATTAGCGCTGGCGGTAACTTTCGAATCCGTTACGCTGCCTTCCGACCTTGTTGGCTGGTTAGACGGCCGTTCTTCGCTGGCACGTCTGGGCCTGATGGTACACGTTACGGCACACCGTATTGATCCGGGCTGGTCGGGGTGCATCGTCCTGGAATTTTACAACTCAGGAAAATTACCGTTGGCTCTGCGCCCCGGTATGCCGATAGGGGCACTGAGCTTCGAACCGCTTTCCGGCCCGGCAGCGCGACCTTACAACCGTCGCCAGGATGCGAAGTATCGCGATCAGCAGGGCGCGGTAGCCAGCCGGATCGATAAAGACTGAGTGTTTTCAGTCCATTGGGGATAGCATGAGACGATTTCTGACGACGCTGATGATTATTCTGGTCGTGCTGGTGGCCGGTTTCTCTGCGTTAGTATTGTTGGTTAATCCGAATGATTTCCGCGCATACATGGTGAAGCAAGTTGCGGCGCGTAGCGGATATCAACTGCAGTTGGATGGTCCTCTGCGCTGGCACGTATGGCCCCAGTTGAGCATTCTCTCCGGGCGCATGATGCTAACGGCCGAAGGTGCCAGCGAACCGCTGGTTCGTGCCGACAATATGCGTCTGGACGTCGCCTTGTGGCCGTTGTTGAGTCACCAACTCAGCGTAAAGCAAGTCATGCTCAAAGGCGCGGTGATTCAACTCATACCTGAAACCGAGGCTGTGCGCGGAGTCGATGCCCCTGTTGCGCCAAAAGATAATACACTGCCGGATCTGGCAGAGGA
This sequence comes from Citrobacter youngae, assembly GCF_003818115.1. Taxonomy (GTDB): domain Bacteria; phylum Pseudomonadota; class Gammaproteobacteria; order Enterobacterales; family Enterobacteriaceae; genus Citrobacter; species Citrobacter youngae. The sequence continues at coordinate 228,509 of NZ_RPOI01000016.1, forward strand.
TCGTGGATGGTCGTTTGATATCGCTCGCCTGCGCGTGGCTGACAGCGTTCTGGTATTCCAGCATGAAGACGATGAACAGATAACGGTTCGTGATATTCACCTGAATATGGAACAGGATGCCCAGCATCGTGGAACGTTCGATTTCACCGGCCGCGTTAACCGTGACCAGCGCGACCTGACGTTGTCCATCAGCGGCGCTGTCGATGCGTCTGACTATCCGCATGATTTAGTCGCCAATATTGAGCAGCTGAGCTGGCAGTTACAGGGCGCTGACTTGCCGCCGCAGGGGATCCGCGGCCAGGGTCAGCTTCAGGCTCGGTGGCAGGAAGAGAAAAAACAGCTCAACTTTACGCAGATTAACTTAACTGCTAATGACAGTTCACTCGCCGGGCAAGCTCAGGTGACGCTGGCGGAGAAACCCGCATGGGACGTCAATCTGAAATTCGGCCAGCTCAATCTGGATAACCTGATTGTACAGCATGATGCTCTGGCGGCGACAGATACCGGGGCACAGCAGAGTCAGAGCCAGTCGACGCTGGCGCGACCAGTCATTTCCTCGCAGGTTGATGCCGTCTCTTATCAGGGGCTGCAAGGATTTTCCGCCAACATTGCACTACAGGCGGATAAAGTTCTCTGGCGGAAAATGGCATTTGATCATGTTTCTGCAAAAATCGTCAACCAGGCTGGCTTGTTGAATATCAATGAGTTGCAGGGGAAAAGTGACGGTGGATTGATCTCACTTCCAGGTTCGCTGGATGCCAGAAAAGGCTCACCACGGGCAGTCTTTCACCCACGGCTGGAAGGCGTAGAAATCGGCACTATCCTGAAAGCTTTTGACTATCCGATAGCCCTTACTGGCAAGCTGTCACTGGCTGGCGATTTTTCGGGCTCTGACATTGATGCGCAGGCATTTCGCCACAGCTGGCAAGGACAGGCCAATGTTGAGATGAGCGGCACGCGTATGGAAGGCATGAACTTCCAGCAACTGGTGCAACAGGCGGTTGAACGTAGCGGCGGTAATGCAGGGTCACAACAGGATTTGGATAATGCGACGCGGCTGGATCGCTTTGTGACCGATCTGACGCTGGATAACGGCAAGGTTACGCTGGATAACATGGAAGGGCAGTCTGCCATGTTGGCGCTTTCGGGTAAGGGCACGTTAGATCTGGTTGAGCAAAATTGTGATACTCAGTTTAACGTGCGCGTGCTGGGCGGATGGAATGGGGAAAGTAAATTGATCGATTTCCTCAAAGCGACCCCAGTTCCGCTCAGGGTCTATGGTAAGTGGCAGTCGTTGAACTATAACCTGCAGGTGGACCAACTCTTGCGTAAGCATATGCAGGATGAAGCGAAACGCCGATTGAACGACTGGGCCGATCGCAACAAAGACTCTCGCAACGGCAAAGACGTTAAAAAGCTGCTGGATAAACTTTGAACCCTGGTGCCGGATGGCGGCTTCAGCCCCATCCGGCATGTCGCTTATACCTCGTAATCCATCTCTTCTTCACTGCGCAGTGGTATCAACTGGACTTTCTGCACTCGATGGTTTTCTACTTGCAAGGTTTTCAGCAAATAGTCGCCAACCTGTACTTCCTCTCCGGTTTTCGGGATGCGCTGCAGATACTCCATTAACAGCCCGGCAATGGTGTGGTACTCACGTTTCTCATCTAATGGGATCGGGACATACTGCACCAGGTCTTCAAGCGGCATATGGCCGTTTGCCGTCCACGACCCATCGGCATTTTTCTGAATATCATGACGAGCGTCGATCTCTTCGACTTCATTTGGCAAGTTACCCGCGATGGTTTCCATCACGTCGCTGAGCGTCACAATTCCTTCCACCGAACCAAACTCATCAGCCACAAAAGCGAAGTGTGTACGGGCATTACGGAACTGCTCCAGCGCAGGAAGAAGCGGCAGGGTTTCCGGGAATACCAACGGCTGGCGAAGTAAGACGCGCAAATCGAGCGGTTCGCCACGCAGCGACTGTTGCAGAAGGTCAATTACATGCACCACACCGAGCAGTTCTTCCTGTTCATCTTCTCCGGTTACGACCAGGCGCGTATGCTGGTTTTTCTCCAGTAGTGTGCGAATTTCTGCTTCCGGAGCATTGAGATCAATATGCTCGATATCATGGCGTGACGTCATGATACTGCTGACGGTTCGCTGATTAAGGTTCAGTACGCGCTCAATCATCCGCCGTTCTTGTGGTGCAAAAATCTGGCCTTCATGATGATCCGCCAACATAGCGGCAGTTTCGGCATCCAGCTCGGCATCTTCTTTTTGACCGCTTATCAGACGCATCACCGCCTCGGCGGTACGCTGGCGTAACGTGTGGTTAGCCGACAGGAAGCGACGACGGTTAAAAATAGCCAACTGGTTCAGGGCTTCTATCATGACCGAGAAGCCGATAGCCGCGTACAGATAGCCTTTCGGTATGCGAAAACCAAAGCCTTCCGCGACCAGGCTGAAACCAATCATCAACAGGAAGCTCAGGCACAGAATAACAATAGTTGGGTGGCTGTTAACAAAGCGGGTCAACGATTTACTGGCCAGCATCATCAGGCTGATGGCAATGATCACCGCCGCCATCATGACCGCCAGATGATCAACCATACCAACAGCGGTGATCACCGAGTCCAGTGAGAAAATGGCATCAAGTACCACAATTTGCGCGACCACGCCCCAAAATTTCGCACCCCGACGTTGGGTGGGATTGTCGCTGTCTTTCCCTTCCAGCCTTTCGTTAAGCTCCATCGTCGCTTTGAATAGCAGGAAGAAACCGCCAAATAGCATGATCAGGTCGCGGGCGCTGAAGCTGAAGTCCCGAATGCTGAACAGAGGTGTGGTCAGCGTCACCAGCCATGATATTGATGCCAGCAGCAGCAGGCGCATAACCATCGCCAGCAGTAGCCCGGTAATACGCGCCTTATCCCGCTGGGATGGCGGGAGTTTCTCCGCGAGGATGGCAATAAAAACAAGATTATCAATGCCAAGAACGAGTTCAATCACGATTAGCGTGACGAGTCCGGCCCAGATTGACGGATCGGCAATCCATTCCATAGTAAATGCTATACCCATAGTTATATGACAATTGTCACAATTCGATCATGGGTAAAACCGACGAAAAATGCAATGGCGAGAAGGGATTTCTCTGCCCTTTATATCAGGACAGAGGCGAGAGAATAGTCGGAAGGTAACTGCAAGAAATGGCTTTATTTATGCAGTTATATTTAGGAAATATCGCAGGCTGGATATTTATATATTAACATTGTCAACATCAATAAAATCCTAAAAATATACATACCTTATGCTTAATATTAATCTTAAAAGGCTACGTTTCAGGGCTTGTTATCTTGCCTGCTATTCGGTTAGCTGCAACAATTCTTCCCGTAATAATCAAAAGAGAAATATGTTGCCAGTATCGCACCATGCTATTACTGATGGGCAGGCGCTATGAATATGATGACAACGGCGAGGATGGTAAAAATATAAATTAATCAGTGCATTGGTAGCCAATAAAGCCAGGGGCGGTAGCGTGCCTGGTCGCCTGATGATAAACCTAAATTATTCTGTCAAGAGACTGCAGATGGATTCATTTTTTTTAGGACTGATGCCAGTTAAATTTCTATTCAATTAACGGCAAGGTGAATGCAAACAGGCGTAATCGCTATTTAAAACGCACGTGATAATGACTCTGCCAAAGTGATAAATAATCAATGATGAAATCCAAACTTAAATTGATGCCAGTATTGGTGTCGGTAATATTGATCAACGGTTGTACCGTGTTTCCGGGCAGCAATATGTCTACCATGGGCAAAGATGTGATTAAGCAGCAGGATGCCGATTTTGATATCAACCGGATGGTGAATGTTTATCCGCTTACCCCTCGACTGGTTGAACAATTGCGTCCGCGACCGAATGTTGCTCAACCTAATATGTCGCTGGATCAGGAGATCTCCGGGTATCAGTACCGGGTCGGACCCGGCGATGTCCTGAATGTCACCGTCTGGGATCATCCCGAACTCACCACGCCTGCGGGACAGTATCGTAGCTCAAGCGATACAGGAAACTGGGTGCAACCTGATGGCACCATGTTTTATCCCTACATTGGCAAAGTTAGCGTAGTGGGAAAAACGTTGGCAGAAATTCGTAGTGATATTACCGGGCGCTTAGCGAAGTACATCGCAGACCCGCAGGTGGACGTTAATATCGCCGCATTCCGCTCGCAAAAGGCATATGTCTCCGGGCAGGTGAATAAATCCGGTCAGCAGGCCATCACCAACGTACCTCTTACTATCCTTGATGCTATTAATGCCGCAGGCGGCCTCACAGAAGCGGCCGACTGGCGCAACGTTGTGCTGACTCACAAAGGGCAGGAGCAACGCATTTCACTGCAAGCGCTAATGCAAAATGGCGATCTGAGCCAGAACCGTCTGCTCTATCCTGGCGATATTCTGTTTGTCCCACGAAATGACGACCTGAAAGTGTTCGTGATGGGTGAGGTGAAAAAACAGAGCACCCTCAAGATGGACTTCAGCGGTATGACACTCACCGAAGCGCTGGGTAATGCGGAGGGCATCGACCTGACCACCTCCAATGCCAGTGGCATCTTTGTTATTCGTCCATTAAAAGGCGAGGGTGGACATAACGGCAAGATAGCCAATATCTACCAGCTTGATATGTCTGACGCGACATCGTTGGTGATGGCGACCTCTTTCCGACTCCAGCCTTACGATGTGGTGTATGTCACGACCGCGCCGGTTGCTCGCTGGAACCGTTTGATCAATCAGTTGCTGCCGACCATTAGCGGTGTTCGTTATATGACGGATACGGCCAGCGACCTTCACAACTGGTAATCGCCATGTTTAACAAAATCTTAGTTGTCTGTGTGGGGAACATTTGCCGTTCTCCGACGGCAGAGCGCTTGTTAAGGCAATTTCATCCGGCGTTGACGGTGTCTTCCGCTGGTCTCGGCGCGCTGGTAGGCAAGGGCGCCGATCCGTGCGCCATCAGTGTGGCGCAGGCACATAACTTGTCGCTGGAAAATCATTGTGCACGGCAAATCTCGGGACGGATGTGTCGGGAGTATGACCTGATCCTGACCATGGAAAAACGCCATATTACGGCGTTGTGTGAAATGGTGCCGGAGATGCGCGGCAAAGTAATGCTGTTTGGCCATTGGGACAGCGAACGCGAAATACCTGACCCGTATCGTAAAAGCCGTGATGCGTTTGATGCGGTGTATGCACTACTTGAGCGGTCTGCCCACCAATGGGCCCAGGCACTGAATGCGGAGCAGGGAAAACAATGACAGAAAAAGAAAAACAGTCTGCCACGTCGGCAACAGGCAGCGATGAAATCGATATCGGACGTCTGGTGGGGACCGTAGTCGAAGCACGCTGGTGGGTACTGGGCATAACCGCTGCATTTGCGCTATGTGCGGCGCTCTACACCCTGTTTGCCACGCCGATCTACAGTGCCGATGCGCTGGTACAAATAGAGCAAAACACCGGCAGTTCGTTAGTTCAGGATATTGGCTCGGCGTTATCCAACAAGCCACCTGCTTCTGAAGCAGAAATTCAGCTTATTCAGTCACGGCGGGTATTGGGCAAAACGGTAGACGATCTTAATCTGGATATTTCCGTCACTAAAGATTCATTTCCTCTTTTTGGTGCCGGCTGGGACCGTCTGATGGGCCGCCAGAATGAAACGGTCAATGTAACGACTTTCGCCTTGCCAACGTCAATGAATGAACAGACCTTCACGTTGAACGTACTGAACGACAAAAGTTATCAACTGGCGAGTGACGGCGGCTTTAGCGCTCGTGGCCAGGTTGGGCAGTTACTGAACCATGACGGTGTAACGATGCTGGTTGAGGCGATTCATGCCAGTCCGGGTAGCGAATTTACCGTCAGTAAGTTCTCCACGCTTGGCACGATCAACAATCTGCAAAATAACCTGATGGTGACGGAAACAGGTAAAGATACCGGGGTGTTGAGTCTGACCTTCACGGGGGAAGATCGTGAACAAATCCGCCAGATCCTTGACAGTATTACCCGCAACTATCTGCAACAGAACGTGGAGCGTAAATCTGAAGAGGCCGCTAAAAGCCTGGCATTTCTGGCAAAACAATTACCGGAGGTGCGCAACCGTCTGGACGTTGCCGAAAACAAACTGAATGCATTTCGTCAGGATAAAGACTCCGTCGATTTACCGCTGGAGGCCAAAGCGGTGCTGGACTCGATGGTAAATATTGATGCTCAGTTAAATGAACTGACCTTTAAAGAAGCTGAAATCTCCAAACTGTTCACCAAAGCGCACCCGGCGTATCGCACGTTGCTGGAAAAACGCCAGGCGCTGGAAGATGAAAAAAACAAGCTTAACGGGCGCGTGACGGCGATGCCGAAAACGCAGCAGGAAATTGTCCGCCTGACGCGTGACGTGGAGTCCGGCCAGCAGGTCTATATGCAACTGCTGAATAAACAGCAGGAGCTGAAGATCACGGAGGCCAGTACGGTTGGCGATGTGCGCATTGTCGATCCTGCCATTGCCCAGCCTGGTGTCCTGAAACCGAAAACGGCGCTGATTATTCTCGGCAGTATCCTACTTGGTTTGATGCTTTCAGTGGTTGGCGTGCTGCTACGGTCGCTGTTCAATCGCGGTATTGAAAGCCCGCAGGTGCTTGAAGAGCACGGCATCAGCGTGTATGCCAGCATTCCCCTGTCAGAATGGCAAAAAGCGCGTGATAACGTTCAGACCATCAAAGGTGTGAAACGCTACAAGCAAAGTCAGTTACTGGCTGTGGGGAATCCGACCGATCTCGCGATAGAAGCGGTGCGCAGCCTGCGTACCAGCCTGCACTTCGCCATGATGCAATCACGTAATAATGTGCTGATGCTTACCGGGGTCAGCCCGTCGATCGGCAAAACATTTGTCTGTGCCAACCTGGCTGCGGTTATCAGTCAGACCGACAAGCGCGTACTGCTGATCGACTGTGATATGCGTAAAGGCTATACCCATGAGCTGCTCGGGACCAATAACGTCAACGGTCTGTCTGAGATCCTTAGCGGCAAGGGTGACATTCCCTCCTGCGCAAAACCAACTTCAATTGCACATTTTGACCTGGTCCCTCGCGGGCAGGTTCCCCCTAATCCTTCAGAACTGCTGATGAGCGAGCGCTTTGGCGAGTTGATGACCTGGGCCAGTGCGAACTATGACCTGGTGCTGATCGATACGCCGCCAATACTGGCCGTGACCGATGCGGCTATCGTTGGTCGCCACGTCGGAACCACGCTGATGGTGGCGCGTTACGCGGTCAATACGCTGAAAGAGGTGGAAACCAGTCTGAGTCGTTTCGGGCAAAACGGAATTCAGGTGAAAGGGGTGATCCTCAACTCCATTTTCCGGCGCGCCAGCGGGTATCAGGATTACGGTTACTACGAATACGAATACACGTCGGATTCGAAATAGATAACTAACAGCAACGCATATCGAATGTAGGCCTGATAAGCGTAGCGCCATCTGGCAACTTTATCTGGGACAAAAAAATGACGACAGACAACCCGCTAATTTCTATTTATATGCCCACCTGGAACCGCCAGCAGTTGGCTATCCGGGCGATTAAATCGGTGCTGCGCCAGGACTATAGTCACTGGGAAATGATCATTGTCGATGATTGCTCTGCCGAGTATGAGCAGCTGCAACAGTTTGTTGAGGCGTTAAACGATCCACGCGTGAGCTATACGCATAACGAGATGAACTCCGGCGCGTGCGCAGTACGCAATCAGGCCATCATGCAGGCCAGTGGGCAGTACATTACGGGGATTGATGATGACGATGAGTGGACGCCGAATCGCCTGAGCTCATTCCTTCAGTCTCGTCATCAACTGGTAACGCATGCTTTTCTATACGCTGATGATTATGTCTGTGAAGGTGAGGTTTATTCACAGCCAGCCAGTCTGCCGCTGTATCCAAAATCGATGTACTCACGTCGCCGATTTTATAAACGCAATATCATTGGTAATCAGGTCTTTAGCTGGGCCTGGCGTTTCAAAGCATGCCTGTTTGATACGACGTTAAAAGCCGCGCAGGATTACGACATTTTTCTGCGCATGGTCGTGGCCTACGGTAAACCCTGGAAGGTGAAAGAGGCGACGCAGATCCTGCATGTGAATCACGGCGAGATGCGTATTACCTCATCCCCACATAAGTTCTCCGGTTACTTCCAGTTCTATCGCAAACACAAAGGTAAATTTGACCGGGCGAGTAAAAAATATCAGCTGTTTACTCTTTATCAGATCCGTAACAAGCGGATGAACTGGCGCACATTGCTGACGTTGCTTTCCATCCGTAACGGCAAACGCCTGGCTGACGGTCTGCGAGGACGTTAAGTATGCTGAGTCAACATGTGAGAGCAAAGGTAATGCAATGAATATTCTGCAATTTAATGTTCGGCTTGCCGAAGGCGGGGCGGCCGGGGTCGCGCTGGATTTACACCTGCGCGCGCTGGAAAAAGGGTGGGTGTCGCGGTTTGTATACGGTTATGGCAAAGGAGGCAAGAGAAGCGCCAGTCACGGAAATTATCCGCACGTGATTAAACATGCGCCGCGTTTGACGTCGGCGGCGAATATTGCCCTGTTTCGCCTCGCAAATCGCGATCTGTTTGGCAACCTCGACAGTATGTATCGCACAATCATCCGCACCGCGGGCCCGCTGGTTCTGCATTTCCATGTGCTGCACAGTTACTGGCTGAACCTCGAAGAGGTAGTGGCGTTTTGCCAAAAGGTGAAGGCACATAAGCCCGATATCACCTTTGTGTGGACGCTGCACGATCACTGGAGTGTTACCGGACGCTGCGCCTTTACCGATGGCTGCGAAGGCTGGAAAACGGGCTGCCAGAAATGTCCAACGTTAAGCAACTATCCCCCGGTTAACGTTGATAAAGCGCATCAGCAGCTGCCCGGGAAACGTCAAATGTTTCGTACGATGCTGGCGCTTGGCTGCCAGTTTATCTCGCCCAGTCAACATGTGGCGGAAGCATTTAACAGCCTGTACGGTGCCGGGTGTTGTCACATCATCAATAACGGTATCGATGTGGCGACGGAAGCGATTCTTGCTGACTTGCCGGTTCAGCATGAGCCGCTGGGCAGACCGAAAATTGCCGTGGTGGCCCATGATTTGCGCTATGACGGCAAAACAAGCCAGCAACTGGTCCAGGCGCTTATCGCGCTCGGTGACAAAATAGAGCTGCATACCTTCGGTAAGTTTTCCCCGTTTGCCGGAGCAAACGTCATCAACCATGGGTTTGAAAGTGACAAACGAACCTTGATGGGGGCGCTAAATCAGATGGATGGGCTGGTGTTCAGTTCGCGGGTTGATAACTATCCGCTAATCTTGTGCGAAGCGCTTTCTATCGGTGTACCGGTTATCGCCACGCACAGTGAGGCGGCACAGGAAGTGCTGGCAAAATCAGGCGGCAAAACATTCAGTGAAGCGGATGTTCTGCATCTGGTACAACTGAAAAAATCAGAAATTGCACAGGCGGTATTTGACACCTCGCTGGCTACCTTTAGCCAGCAGAGCCGGACAGCATACAGCGGACAACAGATGCTGGAGGAATATGTCTCGTACTATCAGGGTCTGTAGCTATCTGGTGTTGCCGCTGCTTTATCTGCTGGTTAACGTCAAGCTTGCGCAACTGGGTGAAAGTTTCCCTGTCACCGTTGTCACTTTCTTACCACTGTTGCTACTGCTGTTTGTTGACCGTATCAATATTAAAAAGCTGTTGATTGCGTTGGGAGTGGGTGGGGGGCTGGCGGTGTTTAACTACCTGTTTGGCCAATCGCTGGATGCCAGCAAGTATGTAACATCTGCCATGTTGTTTATCTATACCGTGATCATTATTGGCATGGTGTGGAGTATTCGCTTTAAAACCATTTCGCCACATAACTATCCTAAAATTTTGCGTTTATTCTGGCTGGTGGTGGGGTTAGTGGTCGGTGTGGCTGCCATTGAAATGGCACAGATCATTCTCAGCGGTGGCAGCAGTATAATGGAAGCTATTTCGAAATATCTTATTTACAGCAATAGCTATGTGCTGAACTTTATTAAATTTGGTGGGAAGCGTACCACCGCACTCTATTTTGAGCCTGCATTTTTCGCTCTGGCGTTAATCTCAATTTGGCTCAGCATCAAACAGTTTGGTATCAAAATGCCCAAGACCGATGCTATGATTCTGGCAGGGGTGATATTGTCAGGATCGTTTTCAGGGGTGATGACATTTATTTTGTTTTACCTGCTGGAGTGGGCGTTTCAGTATCTGAATAAGGATGCGATAAAAAAGAAGTTACCCTTGGCAATTATTTCGCTGAGTGTGTTTATGGTGGGCGTGATATTTGCCTTCCCCTACATCACGACGCGTCTTGGTGATTTAGGTACTGAAGGCTCTTCATCTTATTATCGCATAGTAGGACCGTTGGTCATGGTTGGCTATTCATTACTGAATGTCGATGGTGTAGTGAGATTTGGCTCACTTTATGAATATGTTGCATCATTCGGAATCTTTAACGGTGCAGATGTAGGTAAAACGATAGACAATGGTTTGTATTTGTTAATTATCTATTTTTCGTGGTTCGCCGTAATATTATCCCTGTGGTACATGGGAAAAGTAACGAAAATGATGATGAATGCGTTTGGTGATAATCAGAATTATCGGGTGCAGCTTTATCTTTTTACACCGTTGTCGCTGTTTTTCACCGGTTCAGTATTTAGTCCGGAATATGCGTTTTTAATTGTATGTCCGTTTATTTTGCGCAAGGCGCTGAATATCGCGAGGTAATTTACATGCTGCTGAGTATTATCACCGTCGCTTTTCGCAATCTGGACGGGATCGTCAAAACCCATGCGTCACTGGCGCATCTTGCGCAGGCGAGCGATATCAACTTTGAGTGGATTGTTATCGATGGGGGGTCAACAGACGGTACTCCGGCGTTCCTGGAAAATCTCAATGGAGAGCACCAGTTACGTTTTGTCAGCGAGCCTGATAACGGTCTCTACGATGCAATGAACAAAGGTATCGCTATGGCGCGCGGGCGCTTTGCACTCTTTCTCAACTCTGGAGATATTCTGCATGCCGATTCTGCACATTTTATCCGCCAGTTAAAAACGCAGAGTGATAAAGCGATGGTGATTGGCGATGCTTTGCTGGATTTTGGTAATGGTAAAAAAATGACGCGCCGGGCTAAACCGGGTTGGTATATCTACCACAGTTTGCCAGCCAGTCATCAGGCAATATTTTTTCCGCTGACGGGGCTGCAAACCTGGCATTATGATTTGCAATATAAAATATCATCGGATTATGCGCTGGCAGCAAAATTATACAAGTCCGGGTTCGCGTTTAAAAAACTGACTGGTTTAGTGTCGGAGTTTTCCATGGGCGGCGTATCGACTACGAATAATCTGGAATTGTGTCGGGATGCCAAAAGAGTCCAACGTCAAATATTGCGTATGCCCGGTTTTTGGGCTGAATTTTCTGAATATATACGTCTGCGTACAACCGGTAAGACAAAACACTTATATGGTAAAACGTAAGGTCACACTATGCAGGATTTAAACGGCTTCGCGGTGCCGAAAGGTTTTCGCGGCGGTGGTGCAATTAAAGTGCAATTATGGTGGGCGGTACAAGCAACATTATTTCACTGGTCACCACAGGTGATGTACCGCTGGCGTGTTTTTTTATTAAGGATATTTGGCGCAAAAATAGGAAAAAACGTAGTTATTCGGCCTTCAGTAAAAATTACTTATCCGTGGAAATTAACACTGGGTGATTACGCCTGGGTAGGGGATGACGCGGTTTTATATACGCTGGGTAATATTACGATTGGGGCTCATACGGTTATTTCGCAGAAAAGCTATTTATGCACCGGAAGTCATGATTATGCCAGCCAACACTTTGATATTAGTGCCACGCCAATTGTGATTGGCGAGAAATGCTGGCTGGCGACAGATGTTTTTGTCGCGCCTGGCGTGACGATAGGCGACGGCACCGTCGTGGGTGCACGTAGCAGCGTTTTTAAATCGTTGCCGGCCAATGCCATATGTCGGGGTAACCCCGCAGTAGTTACGCGTAAACGCGTCGAGAACGTTACTCCCTGAAGGGAAATTTTAAGAGGTAATAACATGTCAAAAGTTGCTCTCATTACTGGCGTAACCGGGCAGGATGGTTCTTACCTGGCAGAGTTTCTGCTGGAAAAAGGTTATGAAGTTCATGGTATTAAGCGCCGGGCCTCGTCATTTAATACCGAACGGGTAGACCATATTTACCAGGATCCACATGCGGGTAATCCCAAATTCCATCTGCATTATGGTGATTTGACGGACTCCTCTAATCTGACCCGCATTTTGAAAGAGATTCAGCCGGATGAAGTCTATAACCTGGGCGCAATGAGCCACGTGGCGGTGTCGTTTGATTCGCCAGAATATACTGCTGATGTTGATGGGATCGGCACGCTGCGTTTGCTGGAAGCGATTCGCTTCCTGGGTCTGGAAAAGAAAACCCGTTTCTATCAGGCCTCCACCTCTGAACTGTACGGTCTGGTTCAGGAGATCCCACAGAAAGAAACGACGCCGTTCTATCCGCGATCGCCCTATGCTGTCGCCAAACTGTATGCCTACTGGATCACCGTCAATTACCGTGAATCTTATGGCATATATGCCTGTAACGGCATTCTGTTTAACCATGAATCTCCGCGTCGTGGCGAAACCTTCGTCACACGCAAAATTACCCGTGCAATTGCCAACATCGCCCAGGGGCTGGAGTCCTGTCTGTACCTCGGCAATATGGATTCGTTGCGTGACTGGGGACATGCCAAAGACTACGTCAGGATGCAGTGGATGATGCTGCAGCAGGAACAGCCGGAAGATTTCGTGATCGCCACTGGCGTGCAGTATTCCGTCCGTCAGTTTGTGGAAATGGCTGCTGCCCAACTCGGTATTAAGCTGCGCTTTGAAGGTGAGGGCGTGAATGAAAAAGGCATTGTGGTTTCGGTGACTGGGCATGATGCGCCAGGGGTGAAACCGGGGGATGTGATGATCGCCGTCGACCCGCGCTATTTCCGTCCTGCAGAGGTTGAAACGCTGTTGGGCGATCCGACAAAGGCACACGAAAAACTGGGCTGGAAACCGGAGATCACATTGCGCCAGATGGTTTCTGAAATGGTTGCTCACGATCTGGAAGCAGCGAAGAAACATTCACTGCTGAAGTCCCATGGTTACGATGTTGTTATTGCACTGGAGAGCTAATGATGATGAAGAAGAAACGTGTTTATATTGCGGGACATCGGGGAATGGTGGGCTCTGCTATTTACCGACAACTTGCACAACGTGAAGATGTCGAGTTAATCATCCGTAACCGTGAACAGCTCAATTTATTAGACACAACGGCGGTTAATGATTTTTTTACCAGTGAAAATATTGACCAGGTTTATCTTGCCGCGGCAAAAGTTGGCGGGATTATGGCTAATAATAATTATCCATCTGATTTCATTTATGAAAACATGATGATGGAAAGTAATATCCTTCATGCGGCTCATAATTCAAATGTCGGGAAGTTATTATTTTTAGGCTCATCATGTATTTATCCTAAGTTTGCGCAGCAACCAATCAAAGAGAGCGAGTTGTTGCAGGGATCACTGGAGCCGACAAATGAGCCCTATGCCATCGCTAAAATTGCAGGAATAAAACTGTGTGAGTCCTATAACCGGCAGCATCGCCGGGATTACCGTTCAGTGATGCCGACGAACCTGTATGGACCTAACGACAATTTCCATAAAGATAATTCCCATGTGATCCCTGCGCTATTGCGTCGTTTTCATGAAGCCACCCAACGGGATGACAAGTATGTTGAGGTTTGGGGTAGTGGAAAACCCATGCGTGAATTTTTGCATGTCGATGATATGGCGGCAGCAAGCATCCATGTGATGGAGTTAGACAATGAGGTTTGGCAGGAAAATACAGAGCCAATGCTTTCTCATGTCAATGTAGGCACGGGTGAAGATTGCACTATTCGTGAACTATCCGACGCCATTGCAAAAGTTGTTGGTTTTCGCGGTGATATTATTTTTGATGCTTCTAAACCTGATGGGACACCACGAAAACTGCTCGATGTCAGTCGCCTGAGAAGACTCGGTTGGCATCATGAAATAGGACTTGAACAGGGGTTGGTTAATACTTATCGCTGGTTCCTTGATAATCAGCAGCGGTATCGGGGTGAGTAATGTTTCTCAATAATGAAGACTTCGCTAATGCGGTGCGCACGACGCCGCTGATCTCTCTGGATTTTATCATTGAGAATGAGTTTGGGGAGTTTTTAGTTGGGAAAAGAACTAACAGGCCTGCTCAAGGATATTGGTTTGTGCCCGGCGGCAGAGTATTAAAAGATGAAACGCTGGAACAAGCATTTATGCGTTTAACGGAAGAAGAATTAGGTCAGCAGTTTCCCATAACACACGGTCAGTTTTTTGGTGTCTGGCAGCACTTTTATGAGGACAATTTTTCTGGTTCTTCATTTTCAACGCATTATGTGGTGCTGGGTTTTCGACTGAAGATTAATACCAGTACATCAATGTTGCCGTCAAAACAGCATGATACCTGGCGTTGGGCTAAAACAGATGAGCTGATTGCCGATGGGAATGTGCATAAGAATACGCAGGCATATTTCTACCCGGCGATGAAAGATCGGGTGCCCGGGATATGAGAATTCTGGTTTATGGCATCAATTACTCTCCCGAATTGACCGGAATTGGTAAATACACGGGAGAGATGGTGGAGTGGATGGCGAGCCAGGGGCATGAGGTTCGGGTGGTCACGGCACCCCCTTATTATCCGCAGTGGCAAGTCGGCGAACCTTATTCTTCCTGGCGCTATCGTCGGGAAGTTGGTATCACCACTGTCTGGCGCTGTCCATTATATGTACCAACTCAACCTTCAACGTTAAAGCGGTTGTTACATTTGGGCAGTTTTGCCCTGAGCAGTCTTTTTCCCCTATTGGCTCAGTATCGGTGGAAGCCTGAATACATTATCGGCGTGATACCCACGCTATTCTGTACACCAGGGATGCGTTTGCTGGCAAAACTGTCTGGCTCTCGCACCGTGCTGCATATTCAGGATTATGAAGTTGATGCGATGTTGGGGCTGGGATTGGCGGCAACCGGAAATTCCACAATGATTGCGCGAATAGCCAAAGCATTTGAGCGTAGCAGTTTGTTGAATGTGGATAATGTTTCCACGATCTCCCGCTCTATGATGCAAAAAGCGCAGGAGAAAGGCGTTGCTGCAGAAAAACTTATCTTTTTCCCGAACTGGTCCGAAGTGGAAAGATTTAGCAAGGTGGATAGTGCTGATATAGAGCAAATTCGTCAGCAGTTTGATTTGCCAACCGATAAAAAAATTATTCTGTATTCCGGCAATATTGGTGAGAAACAAGGCGTTGAAAATATCGTTGAGGCTGCAAGCCAGACTCAGGATAAACCATGGATATACGTTATTGTGGGTCAGGGAGGGGGGAAATCCAGGATGGAACAAATGGTCAAGGAACGAGCCCTAACGAATGTTAAGTTCTATCCCTTGCAACCATACGAAATGTTGCCAGCGTTATTAAGGTTGGCAGATTGCCATTTAGTCATCCAAAGACGTGGCGCTGCAGATGCGGTCCTTCCTTCTAAGTTAACGAACATATTGGCGGTCGGGGGAAATTCCGTGATTACAGCAGAGATCCACACCGAACTGGGGCAGCTTTGCCAGAAACATCCCGGTATTGCTATCTGTATTGAGCCAGAATCAGTTGAGATGCTTGTGGCCGGAATTACAGATGCAATCACTATGCCTGAATACAATATGATTGCACGTTCCTATGCAGAGTCTGCACTTGAAAAAGATAATGTCTTAAATCAATTTATTAATCATTTGAAGGGTTGACTTATGAGTCAGAATAACATTCATCCGGTAATTATTGCAGGTGGGTCCGGTAGCCGTTTGTGGCCATTATCCAGAACATTATATCCAAAGCAGTTCTTGTGTCTGGATGGGAAAAATACAATGTTGCAATCGACAATTTGTCGCCTTGATGGATTGGATTGTTCACCACCGCTGGTAATATGTAATGAAAAGCATCGATTTATTGTTGCTGAACAATTGCAAGAAATCGATAAGCTAACGGGGAATATTATTCTTGAGCCACAAGCCAGGAATACCGCACCAGCAATCGCGCTGGCAGCAATCGCAGCATGTAACAATAATTCCGATCATAACCCGTTGTTGCTGGTCCTGGCAGCTGATCATATTATCGAAGAAAATAAATTCTTCCACGATGCAGTGACCTCAGCCATTCCGTTAGCCGAAAATGGCAAGCTGGTAACATTTGGTATCGTCCCGGATGCACCGGAAACAGGGTACGGTTATATTCGACGCGGTGAAGTCAGTAGTACCCAGATTCAAGTTGATTCTGTTGCTTTCAATGTTGATGCTTTTGTGGAAAAACCTGACCTTGAAACAGCCGAAAAATATATTTCTGCTGGTGAATATTACTGGAATAGCGGTATGTTTTTATTCCAGGCCCGACGCTATCTTGAAGAGCTTGAAAAATATCGCCCGGATATTCTACAGGCCTGCTTGTTAGCGATGGATAACGCTGAACTGGACAATGATTTTATCCGTGTCAGTCGGGACGATTTCCAGGCTTGCCCAGAGGAATCGATCGACTATGCCGTGATGGAGAAAACCACGGATGCCGTAGTCCTGCCGATGAACGTTGGCTGGAGCGATGTGGGGTCATGGTCATCACTTTGGGAAATCAGCGATCGTAACGACGAGGGCAATGTTTATCATGGCGATGTCATTGACCATAATACAGAGAACAGTTATGTCTACGCCGAGTCGGGATTGGTAGCAACCGTCGGCGTAAAAGATCTGATTGTCGTCCAAACTAAAGATGCAGTATTAATCGCAAATAAAACGGATGTACAAGATGTAAAAAAAATCGTTGCGCAAATTCAGGCGGATGGTCGCTCGGAACATCATATTCACCGTGAGGTTTTTAGACCCTGGGGAAAATATGATTCTATTGATGAAGGTGATCGTTATCAGGTTAAAAGGATAACCGTAAAACCCGGGCAGGGCTTTGCATTACGTATGCACCATCATCGCGCTGAACACTGGATTATTGTTGCGGGAACGGCAAAGGTCACGATCTGTGATGAGGTCCAATTATTAAGTGAAAATCAATCAGTGTATATTCCTCAGGGTACTATTCATTGTCTTGAAAACCCAGGAAAGGTTCCGCTGGAGATGATTGAAGTTCGTTCAGGAGTCTACCTTGAAGAAGATGATATTGTAAGATTTGGCACACATCATGAGCATATATAGAAATCTATTATTCATTTCTGTTAACTGACTCTCTGCGAACTTTTATGAAATAAAGATAACAGAATCTGGACTTTGTTACTTATTTATTTAGGCAATCAGGCCCGAGCTAACTGTTGCCTGAAGAAGGAGATAACATGAGCCAAATAATCCGCGTTACTACTTGTGATATTTGTTACGGGTCAGTTGGTGATGTACGCCTGAACGTGCGAACGCGCACTCTCCTGGCATTGCTAAATCAGTAATGCTGGTATTTCCCTTGCCCGATAAGGGCAAGTGGTGACTAACAGGAACCACGATGACACATCTAAAAAAGCGCGAACGAGCCAAAACCAATGCGTCGTTAATATCGATGGTGCAACGCTTTTCAGATATCACCATCATGTTTGGTGGATTATGGATAGTCTGCGAACTGAGCGGTTTGCCTTTCCTGTATATGCACCTGCTGGTCGCGTTAATCACGCTGGTCGTTTTTCAGATGCTGGGCGGGATAACGGATTTTTACCGCTCCTGGCGCGGGGTAAAAATTTCAACTGAGTTGGTGCTGCTGCTGCAAAACTGGACGCTGAGTCTGATTTTTTGCGCGGGTCTGATTACCTTTAATAACGATTTTGATAACCGGTTTGCTCTATGGCTGGCATGGTATCTGCTTTCAAGTATTGGCCTGGTGCTATGCCGTGCGTTTATTCGCTACGGGGCGGGATGGTTGCGAAATCGTGGTTATAACACGCGTCGGGTAGCGGTAGCAGGGGACCTTCCTGCCGGACAGGTGCTGCTGGACAGCTTTCGCCATGAGCCGTGGTTGGGGTTTGAGGTCGCGGGTGTTTATCACGACCCCATACCGGGGAAAAACGCCCGGGATTGGGCGGGAAATCTGCAGCAACTTGTGGATGATGCCAAAGCTTCACGCATTCATAACGTCTATATCGCTATGTCGATGAGCGATGGAGCGCGGGTAAAAAAACTGGTACGCGAACTGGCTGATACCACCTGTTCAGTGCTCCTGATTCCTGATGTCTTTACCTTCAATATTCTGCACTCGCGGATTGAAGAAATGAACGGTGTTCCTGTGGTACCGCTGTATGACACACCGCTTTCAGGCATTAATCGTCTGCTGAAGCGCGCGGAGGATATTGTGCTGGCATCGCTAATCCTGCTGCTTATTTCTCCTGTGCTATGCGCCATTGCGCTGATGGTAAAGCTGACCTCAAAGGGGCCGGTAATTTTTCGTCAGACCCGTTATGGGATGGACGGGAAACCGATCAAAGTCTGGAAGTTTCGTTCCATGAAGGTAATGGAAAACGATACGGTGGTTACCCAGGCCACGCAGAACGATCCGCGAGTGACTCGCGTGGGTAACTTCCTGCGGCGGACGTCTCTGGATGAATTACCACAGTTTATAAATGTGCTGACAGGCGGGATGTCTATTGTCGGGCCGCGTCCACATGCGGTGGCGCATAACGAACAGTATCGCCAGTTGATAGAAGGGTACATGTTGCGCCATAAGGTGAAGCCAGGCATTACCGGCTGGGCGCAAATCAACGGCTGGCGTGGTGAAACCGATACGCTGGAAAAAATGGAAAAACGCGTAGAGTTTGACCTCGAATACATTCGCGAATGGAGCGTGTGGTTCGATATTAAAATCGTTTTTCTGACGGTGTTTAAAGGCTTCGTCAATAAAGCGGCATATTAATATGAGTTTACGAGAAAAAACTCTCAACGGTGCCAAATGGTCAGCCATTGCTACGGTAATCATCATCGGTCTGGGGCTCATTCAGATGACGGTGATGGCACGGATTATTGATAATCATCAGTTCGGGTTATTAACCGTGTCGCTGGTGATTATAGCGCTGGCCGATACGCTGTCTGATTTTGGCATCGCCAACTCGATTATTCAGCGCAAAGAGATAGGTTATCTTGAACTAACCACCTTGTACTGGTTAAACGTTGGGCTGGGGATAGTCGTATGTATTGCTATGTTTGCGCTCAGCGAAACAATTGCCAATGCACTTAATAACCCTGAGCTGGTGCCACTGATTAAAACCTTAGCGCTGGCGTTTGTGGTGATCCCGCATGGGCAGCAGTTCCGTGCGCTGATGCAAAAAGAACTGGCCTTCAACAAAATTGGCATGATTGAAACCAGTTCAGTACTGGCCGGTTTTACTTTTACCGTGGTTAGCGCGCATTTTTGGCCGATCGCTATGACTGCCATTGTTGGGTATCTGGTGAATAGTACGCTACGTACACTGCTATTTGGCTATTTTGGTCGCAAAATATATCGACCAGGGCTATGTTTTTCACTTTCATCCGTGTCGCAAAATCTGCGCTTTGGGGCGTGGCTGACGGCGGACAGCATTATCAATTATGTGAATACCAACCTTTCGACGCTGGTGCTGGCCAGAACCCTGGGTGCTGGCGTGGCAGGAGGCTTCAATCTTGCCTGGAACGTGGCAGTTGTACCGCCAATCAAACTGAATCCGATAATTACCCGAGTACTGTTTCCTGCGTTTGCCAAAATTCAGGACGATACCGAAAAACTACGGGTCAATTTTTACAAGCTGTTATCTGTTGTCGGCATTATCAATTTCCCGGCCCTACTGGGACTGATGGTGGTATCAAATAACGTCGTACCGCTGGTGTTTGGCGAAAAGTGGAACAGTATTGTTCCGGTGCTGCAACTGCTGTGCATTGTGGGTCTGCTGCGCTCAGTCGGTAATCCGATAGGCTCACTGCTGATGGCCAAAGCACGGGTTGATATCAGCTTCAAATTCAATATTTTCAAAACCTTTTTGTTTATCCCCGCCATCCTGGTTGGCGGAAATATGGCGGGTGTGATTGGCGTCACGCTGGGCTTTTTACTGGTACAGGTCATAAACACCATCCTGAGCTATTTCGTGATGATCAAACCGGTACTGGGACCGAGCTATCGGCAGTACATGCTCAGCCTGTGGCTACCGTTCTATCTCTCTTTACCCACGCTGGTGGTGAGCTACGCGCTGGGAATGACATTGCAAAATAAATTGCCGTTAAGTGCGTTGCTGAGCCTACAGATAACCGCTGGCGCGCTGGTGTTTGTCGTGATGATTGTGCTGTCGCGTCATCCGCTGGTGGTGGAAATCAAACGCCAGTTCTGCCGTGGTGAAAAAATGAAAGCCTTGTTCCGCGCAGGGTGAATTGCGTTTGTTGTCGTCCGGAGACGGGAAAACCGTCATCCGCACTGATTTTAAGAGGTCATGATGAAATTACTGATTCTGGGCAACCACACCTGCGGTAATCGCGGGGACAGCGCCATTTTGCGCGGTTTGCTGGATGCCATTAATACGCTCCAGCCAGAGACTGAAGTGGATGTGATGAGCCGCTACCCGGTGAGTTCCTCCTGGTTACTAAACCGACCGGTGATGGGCGATCCACTGTATTCACAGATGAAGCAGCATAACAATGCTGCAGGCGTTATGGGCCGCGTAAAGAAAGTGCTGCGTCGTCGCTATCAGCATCAGGTGCTGCTCTCGCGCGTCACCGATTCCGGGAATCTGCGCAATATCGCTATCGCTCAGGGGTTTACTGACTTTGTCCGCTTGTTGTCGCGTTATGACGCCATTATCCAGGTTGGCGGATCGTTTTTTGTCGATCTGTATGGCGTGACGCAGTTTGAACATGCCTTGTGTTCGTTTATGGCTAAAAAACCGCTGTACATGATTGGTCACAGCGTAGGGCCATTTCAGGATGCACAGTTCAATCAGTTGGCGAACTACGTTTTTGGGCACTGCAATGCGTTAATTTTACGTGAATCGGTCAGCCTGGAACTGATGAAACGCAGTGAAATAACGACAGAGAAAGTCGAGTCGGGTGTGGATACCGCCTGGCTGGTAGACAACCATCACGATGACTTTGACCCGGGTTATGCCGTACAGCACTGGCTACAAACGGCTGCAAAGCAGAAGACTGTCGCCATTACATTACGTGAACTGGCGCCGTTTGATAAGCGTCTTGGAACCACACAACAGGCCTATGAGCAAGCCTTTGCCGGCGTGGTTAATCGGATCCTTGATGAAGGTTACCAGGTGATGGCGCTCTCAACCTGTACCGGTATTGATAGTTACAACAAAGATGATCGCATGGTTGCACTGAACCTGCGTCAGTACGTTAACGATCCGGCCCGTTATCACGTGGTCATGGATGAACTAAACGATCTCGAAATGGGAAAAATATTAGGCGCATGTGACCTGACGGTGGGCACACGCCTGCACTCTGCCATTATCTCGATGAACTTTATGACGCCGGCGATAGCCATTAATTATGAGCACAAATCGGCGGGAATTATGCAGCAACTGGGGTTAGCGGAAATGGCGGTTGATATCCGCCATCTGCTGGATGGTAGTCTTGAAGGCAAGGTTGCCGATAACCTGGGACGGCTCGCTGAACTTAACGTCAGGGTGGCGGAGGCGGTTAAGCGTGAACGTGAACACGGTAGGCGTATGGTGCAATCGGTATTAACGCGTATTCAGGAGGGGAAATGAAAGTCAGCTTTTTCCTGCTTAAATTTCCGCTGTCCTCTGAAACCTTTGTGCTGAATCAGATCACCGCGTTTATCGATATGGGGCATGATGTTGAAATTATCGCGTTATATCAGGGCGATCTTGATAACACCCATGCATCCTATATTGACTACCGCCTGGGCGAAAAAACACGATGGTTATTGAAAGAACCGGCTGGCAGGTTGGCAAAGCTGAAATATCGCACTACGACGATTTTACAAGGCATCACCCGAACAGCGACCTGGAAAGCGCTCAATGTTCCACGCTATGGCGATGAGGCGCGTAATCTGATTTTAGCGTCCATCTGTGCGCTAACCCCACGAGCATTCCAGGCCGATGTCTTTATTGCGCACTTTGGATCCGCTGGCGTAACGGCGGCCAAACTACGTGAACTCGGCGTGCTCCGCGGCAAAATAGCCACTGTCTTCCATGGTATTGACGTTTCACATCGGGACATCCTTTCCCGCTATACCCCCGAATATCAGAAGCTGTTTCAGCGCGGTGATTTGATGTTGCCCATCAGCAATCTCTGGGCCGGACGTTTGCGGAATATGGGATGCCCACCGCATAAAATAGCGGTATCGCGTATGGGGATTGATATGACGCGTTTTACACCCCGTGAGGTGAAAGCGCCGGGCACGCCGCTAGAAATTCTCTCCGTTGCACGGTTAACCGAGAAAAAAGGGCTGCATGTCGCTATCGAAGCGTGCCGCCAGTTGAAAGAGCGGGGTATCTCATTTCGTTATCGCATTCTGGGAATTGGCCCTTGGGAGCGTCGATTACGTACGCTTATCGAGCAATATCAACTGGATGACGTGATTGAAATGTCAGGATTTAAACCCAGCCATCAGGTCAAAGAGATGCTTGAGCAGGCGGATGTCTTCCTGTTGCCCTCCGTCACGGGAATTGATGGTGACATGGAAGGGATCCCGGTGGCGTTGATGGAGGCCATGGCCGTAGGGATACCGGTCGTCTCTACTGTGCACAGTGGGATCCCTGAGCTGGTGGAATCTGGAAGGTCCGGTTGGCTGACACCAGAGAATGATGCTCAGGCCCTGGCGGAGCGATTAGCGACGGTCAGCGTGCTAGACAGTGAGCAAGTGAAGCCGGTGGTGGCGTGCGCCCGCGAAAAAATAGCCGCTGAATTTAACCAGCTTGCGATCAACAAACAGCTAGCCAGTCTGCTGCAAACGATGTAAATCGAGGTTGTATGCCAGAGAAAAAACTCTCCCGACGTACTTTTCTGACGGCAGGCTCTGCGCTTGTCGTACTGCATTCTCCCGTTGCCCGGGCGCTTGAATCACCGGGCAGCGTCAACATTCAGGATTACAATCCACAGGATTGGGTGGCTTCCTTCAGGCAGGCGTTTTCAGAGGCGCAAACCGTTGTCGTGCCTGCTGGTCTGGAGTGCAGGAATATCAATACCGCGATCGGGATCCCGCCTGGTAAAACGTTGCATCTGCAAGGCGGGGTCAGTAGCAGCAGTCGTGGGCGCTTTATTCTGCAGGATGGCTGTCGCGTGACAGGGGAGCAGGGGGGGCGCTTGCGAAATATTACCCTTGATGTTCGGGGATCCGACTGTGTGATAAAAGGCATAGCCATGAGCGGTTTCGCCCCTGTGGCACAAATTTATATCGGGGGGAAAACGCCGCGAGCGATGCGTAACCTCACCATTGACGACATTACCGTCGCTGATGCGAATTACGGGATCCTGCGACAGGGGTTTCATAACCAGATGGATGGGGTACGGATAACCAACAGCCGCTTTAGTGATTTACAGGGTGACGCCATCGAGTGGAATGTCGCGATAAACGACAGTGACATCGTGATTTCAGACCATGTTATAGAACGCATCAATTGTACGAACGGAAATGTTAACTGGGGTATCGGTATTGGGCTGGCAGGTAGTACATACGACAACACCTATCCAGACGAACTGGCGGTGAAAAGATTTGTGGTAGCCAATATAACGGGCTCGGATTGTCGGCAGTTAGTCCATGTCGAGAACGGCAAACATTTTATCATTCGTAATATTACCGCGCGAAATATCACCCCGAATTTCAGCAAGAAAGCGGGTATCGACAATGCTACAGTCGCTATTTATGGATGTGATAATTTCGTTATCGATAATATCAATATGAAAAATAGCGCAGGGATGTTGATTGGGTACGGTGTGATCAAAGGACGATATTTGTCCATCCCACAAAACTTTAAGTTAAATAATATTCAACTGGATAACACACATCTCGATTATAAATTACGTGGTATTCAGATTTCCTCAGGTAATGCAACTTCATTTGTGGCCATTACCAACGTGGAGATGAAGCGCGCGACGCTGGAGCTGCACAACAAACCTCAGCATCTTTTCTTGCGAAATATCAAGGTGATGCAGAAATCTACCATCGGGCCAGCGCTGAAAATGCACTTTGATCTGCGCAAAGATGTACGCGGTAAGTTTATGGCCAAACAGGAGACCTTGCTCTCGCTGAACAACATTCATGCAGTTAATGAAGCTGGGCAAAGCTCGGTTGATATTGACAACGTAAACCACCAGGTTGTGAATGTCACGGCAGTGAATTTTCGACTACCGGGCCGGTAATTTTACGACCATTCCTGGCTAAAAATCTACCCGGCTAAGATTATGATTACTGCATTCTGCCGATAAGCGGCGTAACATGCGTCCTAACTGAGCAATGTAATTCATACTGGCTAAAACAAGCTAAAAAGCTATAATTCAGCAACTATTGAATAGGTGAATGACTTAATGATTAATTTGAAAGCAGTTATTCCGGTAGCGGGCCTCGGGATGCACATGTTGCCTGCCACAAAGGCCATTCCAAAAGAAATGCTACCGATCGTTGATAAGCCGATGATTCAATACATTGTCGACGAGATTGTAGCTGCAGGTATCAAAGAAATCGTTCTGGTAACACATGCGTCTAAGAACGCGGTTGAGAACCACTTCGACACCTCTTATGAACTTGAATCGCTGCTTGAACAGCGTGTTAAACGCCAGTTACTGGCCGAAGTGCAGTCCATCTGCCCTCCCGGTGTGACTATCATGAACGTCCGTCAGGCACAATTACTCGGCCTGGGCCACTCTATTCTTTGTGCACGCCCGATAATAGGGGACAACCCTTTTGTGGTGGTCTTACCTGACGTCGTTCTGGATACGGCGAGTGCGGATCCGCTGCGCTACAACCTGGCCGCAATGGTGGCCCGCTTTAATGAGACCGGGCGTAGTCAGGTGCTGGCAAAACGTATGGCTGGCGATCTTTCCGAGTATTCCGTTATTCAGACCAAAGAGCCTTTAGACAACGAAGGTAAGGTCAGCCGCATCGTTGAATTCATTGAAAAACCCGACCAGCCGCAAACCCTTGATTCGGACCTGATGGCCGTAGGGCGCTATGTGCTTTCTGCTGATATTTGGGCAGAAATTGAGCGTACGCAACCTGGTGCGTGGGGGCGTATTCAGCTTACGGATGCTATCGCTGAACTGGCGAAAAAACAGTCTGTTGATGCCATGTTGATGACCGGCGATAGCTACGATTGTGGTAAGAAAATGGGCTACATGCAGGCATTTGTGAAGTACGGACTGCGCAACCTGAAAGAAGGGCCGAAGTTCAGGGATCAAATTTTAAAACTGCTGAGCTAGTGCCATTGCTACCCTCGTTGCCTGTGATTTGAACCGAGTATCGTAGCAGTATATGTAAAGAGTCATGATTTGTCTGATACCCGCAGAATGCTGCTATAAATGTTTTTTTATAAATTTCAAATACTAAAAAAGGTAGATCGGTAAGAAATTACCGGTCCGCCGTAGGACATTTTTCTTGTCTACACAGTGAATAAATAAGAGAATATTCGGTTGAGATATCCCTTATTCGTTGAGGGTTATCAGCAATTTGTTTGCCCAACATAAAATGAGCAGTGCCCTGGTAGCTGTAGAGCCAGTGCGGTAGCGTGCCCATTTGTCATTGAGCGACGATGAAACTTTTTCGTTGGTTTAGTATAACGCATTGATATTTAAGGACCCAAGATGTTACTTCCTGTGATAATGGCCGGTGGTACCGGTAGTCGTTTATGGCCGATGTCGCGCGAGCTCTACCCAAAACAGTTTCTTCGTTTGTATGGACAGCGTTCAATGCTGCAAGAAACAGTGCTCCGTCTGGATGATGTCGATGCACGGGAACCGGTAGTCATTTGCAATCAGGAACACAGATTTCTTGT
Source organism: Citrobacter youngae (assembly GCF_003818115.1). GTDB lineage: Bacteria > Pseudomonadota > Gammaproteobacteria > Enterobacterales > Enterobacteriaceae > Citrobacter > Citrobacter youngae. The sequence continues at coordinate 254,689 of NZ_RPOI01000016.1, forward strand.
TGCTGAGCAACTAAGACAAATTAACAAGCTCTCGCATAATATCATTCTTGAACCCGTTGGCCGCAATACTGCGCCAGCAATAGCGCTGGCAGCATTAAGCGCAATAGAGAATGGCGATGACCCAATTCTTCTGGTATTAGCCGCAGATCACATCATTAACAATAAACCGGCATTTCACCAGGCGGTAAAGTCAGCATTTAAATTTGCCATGCAGGGGCGCCTTGTCACATTTGGGATTGTACCAACCGGTGCAGAAACAGGTTATGGCTATATTCACCGCGGTAAGGAAGAAGTTCTTGGTGAGAATATCGCTTACCAGGTTAGCCGTTTCGTGGAGAAACCGAACAAAGAAACCGCGGAAAGTTATTTAGCGTCTGGTGAATATTACTGGAACAGCGGAATGTTCATGTTCCGGGCCAAGAAATATCTTGAAGAACTGGAAAAATTCAGACCCGATATTCTTGAGTCCTGCAAGGCGGCAATCCGCGGTTGCAAAGATAGCGATGAGTTTATCAAGATTGATCGCGATCTGTTTATCGCTTGTCCGGATGAGTCTGTTGACTACGCGGTCATGGAGAAAACGACAGACGCTGTCGTCGTTGGGCTTGATGCAGACTGGAGTGACGTGGGTTCCTGGTCGGCACTATGGGAAGTGAGCCCTAAAGATAAAAAAGGTAATGTCCTGACGGGTGATACCTTCATGCACAACGCAAATAACTGCTATATCAACACTGATGAAAAATTGGTTGCCGCTATCGGTGTCGATAATCTGGTGATCATTAATACAAAAGATGCCGTACTGGTCGTTGATAAAGATCAGGTGCAGGATGTTAAGAAAGTTGTTGAGTATCTTAAAGCTAATCATCGCAGTGAATATAAGCGTCACCGGGAAATATACCGTCCGTGGGGGCGATGCGATGTGGTGGTACAGACCGAGCGTTTTAATGTAAATCGGATCACCGTTAAACCGGGGGCAGCATTTTCGATGCAGATGCATCATCACCGGACCGAACACTGGGTTGTGCTTTCAGGCACGGGTGAAGTAACGATTAAAGATCAAAAATTCCTGCTGACTGAAAACCAATCAACCTTTATTCCCATCGGAGCACAACATCGACTGGAAAACCCAGGCAAGATTCCATTGGAACTGCTTGAGATCCAATCCGGCTCCTATTTAGGGGATGATGACATTATTCGTATTAAAGACCAGTATGGTCGTTGCTAATTTTGAAGGTATAAAGATCTATGTCTAAGCTGACTTGTTTTAAAGCCTATGATATTCGTGGAAAATTAGGCGAAGAATTAAATGAAGATATTGCGTATCGCATTGGTCGCGCATACGGTGAATTCCTCAAGCCTAAAACAATCGTGGTGGGCGGTGACGTACGCTTAACCAGCGAGAGCCTGAAACTGGCATTAGCGAATGGCCTAATGGATGCGGGTACCGATATCCTAGATATTGGTTTAAGCGGGACAGAAGAGATCTATTTTGCAACCTTCCATCTTGGTGTAGATGGCGGCATCGAAGTTACCGCCAGTCATAATCCGATGGATTATAACGGAATGAAACTGGTTCGCGAAAATGCGAAACCTATCAGTGGTGACACAGGACTACGCGATGTGCAGCGTTTAGCCGAAGAAAATAATTTCGCGCCTGTTGATGCCCAACTGCGCGGAAGCTACAAGAAGATTTCTATCCTTGATGCTTATGTCGATCACTTAATGGGCTACATTGATTTCGCGAACTTCACTCGTCCAATGAAGCTTGTGGTTAACTCTGGCAATGGTGCCGCTGGTCACGTCATTGATGCGATTGAAAAACGTTTCGTTGCTGCTAGTGTCCCCGTTTCATTTATTAAAGTTCATCACCAGCCGGATGGCACTTTCCCTAATGGGATCCCTAATCCTCTGTTACCAGAATGTCGCAAAGATACTGCCGATGCTGTTAAAGAACATGGCGCAGATTTAGGGATCGCATTTGACGGCGATTTTGACCGTTGCTTCCTGTTTGATGGGGAAGGGCAGTTTATCGAAGGTTATTACATTGTAGGTCTGTTAGCCGAAGCATTCTTACAAAAAGAACCAGGCGCGAAGATCATCCATGACCCGCGACTGACCTGGAATACCATCGATATTGTGACTAAAGCTGGCGGCATTCCTGTGATGTCTAAAACGGGCCACGCCTTCATCAAAGAGCGTATGCGTAAGGAAGATGCGATCTACGGCGGAGAGATGAGTGCTCATCACTACTTCCGTGATTTTGCATATTGCGATAGTGGGATGATTCCGTGGTTACTTGTTTCTGAGATGCTGTGTGTGAAGAAACTATCTCTTACCGATTTAGTTAGACAACGCATGCAGGCTTTTCCTGCTTCCGGTGAAATTAACCGTAAACTTGAAAATGCTAATACTGCGATTCAACGTATTTCCGATATATATAAGTCAGAAGCACTAAATATTGACCATACTGATGGCATTAGCATTGAATATGATGATTGGCGTTTCAACCTTCGTTCGTCAAATACTGAGCCTGTTGTAAGATTAAATGTAGAGTCAAAAAATAATATTGCATTAATGCAAATGAAAACAGATGAAATTTTAGCGTTAATGGCAGAAAAATAAATGAAAGATTTGCTGCTGATTATATATAAATATCGTTGGTTTATACTTGGAAGCGTTAAGCGAGAATTCCAGGTAAAGTATAGAACAAGTATGCTAGGTGCTATGTGGCTGATATTGCAGCCACTAGCTATGATATTGGTATATACACTGGTATTTTCCCAGGTTATGAAAACCAGGTTGCCTGGTACTGGGGGAGTATATATGTATAGTATATATTTATGTATTGGTATAATTACATGGGGATTGTTCGCTGAGATCGTAACTCGTTGTACGAATATATTTATTGAAAGCGCAGCTCTTTTAAAGAAACTTAATTTTCCAAGGATTTGCTTGCCAATAATAGTAACATTCTCAGCAATAATTAATTTTGTTATTATTTACACATTATTTGTTTTGTTTTTACTATTTACAGGAAATCTTCATCCTCTGAATATAATTCAAATAATACCTCTTTTAGTGGTTCAAATTATATTTTCAGTAGGGCTTGGTATGGTTCTTGGTATTCTTAATGTATTCTTCAGGGATATCGGTCAGTTTGTTGGCATCTTATTACAATTTTGGTTTTGGTTCACACCGATAGTATATGTGCTTGATGCACTACCGGAAAAAGCACGGGAAATATTAAGCTATAATCCATTAGCAATTCTTGTTGAAAATTATCAACGCATTTATATTCACCAGCAGCCAATAGATTGGATGAGTATTTTACCTGTTTTGATATCAGGTGGAGTATTATGCGTATTGGGACTTTCATTGTTTAGAAAACACGCATCTGATATGGTGGATGAATTATAATGGCAAAGATTGTAGTGCAAAATGTGAGTAAAGCCTATAAGGTTTACCGCACCAGATTTAGTCGCTTGCTTGAATGGTTTTCACCAACAAATGCTATTCGACATGATAAAAAATGGATATTAAAAGGCATTAACTTCGTCGTGCAGCCTGGTGAGGCTGTTGGTATTATTGGCATCAATGGCGCAGGCAAAAGCACACTTCTCAAGCTCATTACTGGTACGATAAAACCGACGACTGGTAAGATCGAACTTACTGGTAGGGTTGCTGCATTACTTGAGTTAGGTATGGGATTCCATCCTGATTTCACCGGCCGACAAAATGTTTACATGTCAGGGCAACTATTAGGACTCAGTAATGAAGATATCGAGCGTTTGATGCCTGAAATCGAAGAATTTGCAGAGATTGGTGATTATATCGATCAACCAGTAAGGGTGTACTCTAGTGGTATGCAAATGAGGCTGGCATTTAGCGTAGCAACTGCTGTTAGACCAGATATTTTGATTATTGATGAAGCGTTGTCAGTGGGGGATTCTTATTTTCAGCATAAGAGCTTCGATAGAATCCGTCAGTTCAGGACTGAGGGGACGACGTTGTTAATTGTTTCGCATGATAAACTGGCAATACAGTCTATATGCGATAAAGCCATTCTCTTAAATGCTGGTGAGATTGAAATTCAAGGAGATCCAGAAACGGTAATGGATTACTACAATGCCATGTTATCGGAGAAGTCAACATCGGCAAAAAATATCAAACAAGAAGTCGAAAATGGAATAACAAAAACCATATCTGGAACCGGCGAAGCTAAGATTGAAAGTGTTTCTTTGTTGAATAAAGAAGGCAAAGAGGCTGAGATTTTAGGTGTGGGTGAAAAAGTAACATTAGATATATCTGTAACCATACATAAGGATATTAAAGAGTTAGTTCTGGGTTATATGATTAAAGATAGATTAGGGCAACCTGTGTATGGAACTAACACTTATCACAATAATAAGCAGTTGAAAAACCTTCAGGCGGGACAAAAATTTAAATACCGTTTTGACTTTGATCTAAATATAGGGGAAGGCAGTTATTCTGTTGCGATAGCATTACATGATAAAGACACACATATAGGTAATAACTACGAATGGAGGGACCTGGCATTAGTATTTAATGTAATTAACTTTAGTCAAAGTCCATTTGTTGGGGTTGCGTGGTTACCACCCGAGGTACAGGTAGATGAAAGATAGCTTCTATAGTTCGTTCGAAGGGATGCATCGAGGTGATAGGGAAGATATTAAAAATCGCTTGCGCGTTTATCTTCCCTTTATTAAGCCCTTCTCAGTAACATCAAGAGATCCTGTGCTGTTGGATCTTGGATGCGGTAGAGGCGAATGGTTGGAACTTGTCACTGACGTGGGGTTTACTGCCAAAGGGGCTGATTTAGATGAGGGCATGCTGTCATACTGTACTGACCTTGGCCTTGATGTTGTTCAAGATGATGCAATTAGCTTTCTAAAGCAATTTCAGGATAATTCTGTCGATGTTGTCTCCTCGTTCCATGTTGTAGAACATATCGGGTTTGATAATGTTAAATTACTTATCCACGAGTCACTACGCGTACTTAAGCCTGGTGGGATTCTTATTCTGGAAACACCAAACCCTGAGAATATTGTAGTTGCATCAAGTAGTTTTTATTTAGACCCAACTCATATACAGCCAATTCCAAACCAGCTATTGTCATTTTTAACTGAATATATAGGTTTTGCAAGAACAAAAGTATTAAGACTTCAGGAAAATAAAATACTGTACAGCAAAGAAAATATTGAGCTAATCGATGTCATTGCAGGTGTAAGTCCCGATTATAGTGTCGTTGCACAAAAGAAATCTGATGATTCTGTAATGGCTTATTTTGATGAGGCATTTAATTTAGAATATGGGTTGTCATTTAATGCTCTTGCCAATAAATTTGACTCAGGTTTAAATAATAAATTCCATAAGCTCTCAATCGAAATTGATGCGCTCAAACGAGAACTTAATTTAATTTCAGAAGCATGCAGTATACTTAGAGAAACAAACTCTGAATTGCAATCTCAGATTGTGAGACAAGTTTCAGAAATTACAAGACAAAATTTAGAAATTTCCAGGCAAGGCTCTGAAATTAATGAGATTAGACATTTAATAAGTAGAAGTATTTTTAATAGGATTAAGTCAAAAATAAGGTCGATTAGGCGTTAGAAATACTTCAAAATCAGGTGCGGATCAATGAAAATAATTTTGTCAAGAATCATTATGCGATTATTTAGAATTATTAACTCGAATGAAAGGTTAAGGGAACGAATCATTAGGCTTTTGTTAAAATCGAATTTATATGATTCGCTGAAGAGAATTCATGCCAAAATTAGTAAGTCAGTCTATGTTCATAAAACCCCTGAGTCTCAACCTTCATTAGCCATGAGGAAAAATGTTGTAATTGAATATAACTTGTCTGAGCAAACACAGCGGATGTTCGAAATTTTAAAAAATAATAAAGAGTAGTGATATATGCGTATTGTAATCGACATGCAGGGATTGCAGGCAAGCAACTCAAAAAGAGGGATTGGCCGATATATCTTAAACTTTGTGAAATCATTTGTTCAGCAAAATAAAGATAATAATATAATTTTGCTATGCAATGGAATGCTACAGGAGTCTGTTGGCGCTATTAAAGATGAGTTTTTCGAACACGTTGATGACATATCATTTCGTGTATGGTATTCAACACCAGGCGTTTCATATATTAATATAGAGAATAAATCTAAGATTGAAATCGCTGAAAGAATTCGTGAAAACTATATATCCAGACTCGAACCCGATTTAGTAATTTTAACTTCACTATTTGAAGGCTTAGTTGATGATGCAGTAACAAGCATCAATACCTATGAAAAGCCGGTGAAAACTGCCGTTATTCTATATGACCTCATTCCATTAATTCATGAAAATATCTATTTAGAGAATCCAGTTGTTAAAGACTGGTATCTTAAGAAAATAGTAAATCTTAAAAGAGCAGACTTTGTTCTTTCTATATCGCAGTCGTCAGGTAAGGAAGCTGTAGATTACCTACATTTTGATGCTAATAAAGTATTTAATATTTCTACTGCAGCCTCATCATTTTTTGAAAAGCATGTTTATTCAGAGGGTGATATCAATGATTGGAAAATTAAGTTTAATATAACACGGAAGTATATACTTTACACTGGCGGTATTGATTTTAGAAAAAATATTGAAAGGTTAATTGAAGCTTATGCATTGTTAAGTTTTGTTCAACGCAAAGACTATCAATTGGCAATTGTTTGCTCAATTACAGAACAAGACCTTACAAGATTGAAGAAGCTCTGCAAAAAGGTCGGTTTGAATCATGATGAGGTTATCTTCACTGGTTATATTAGTGAAGATGATTTGCTAATCTTTTATAATTTATGTGAGTTTTTTGTATTTCCTTCATGGCACGAAGGATTTGGATTACCTATTCTGGAAGCTATGCAGTGTGGAAAGGCTGTAATCGGTGGGAAATACTCTAGCATTCCAGAAGTAATAAATAATAAACAAGCATTGTTTGACCCTTATGACATTGCAGATATCTGCTCAAGTATGTCAAATTTAATTAATGACAATTGTTTTCGGGAAGAACTTGAAAAACACTCCAGTAAACAATGTGAATGTTTTTCATGGGAACAAACTGCTAATTTAGCATGGGCTGCAATTAATAATAATATCAACTCAACTAAACTGAATGCGACTGCTTTTGTCGAAAGCAATAGGACATTAAAAAAACTTGCATATTTTTCACCGCTTCCACCGATGAAAAGTGGCATCGCACATTATAGTGCAGAACTGTTAAGAGAACTGACTGCCTTTTATCATATAGATTTGATCACCATATCTGGTGAAGAAATTAATGATCCTTTTCTTCATTCAGTTTGTGGTATTCAGACTATTGAATGGTTTAAAGCGAATGCCGAAACGTATGATCGAATAGTATATCATTTTGGCAACTCGAGTTTTCACTGGCATATGTTTGAACTCTTGAGAAACTATCCTGGCGTTGTAGTATTACATGATTATTACTTATCCGGAATAGTTGCTCATATGGATCTGCATCTACATCATACAATTAATGGGTGGGAGAAGGAGTTATTCAAATCAAGTGGCTGGCCAGCTGTTTCTATGCGCTATAAATCCGAAGATACTGCTGATGTGATTTATAAATATCCATGCAATATATCAGTCCTTCAAAATAGTTTAGGTGTAATAACTCACTCGGAATACTCTAGACAATTAGCCATCAAAGAGTATGGCGCCAGCTCGTTACCAAAATGGGAGACGATACCCCTCTTACGTATTCCAGCTAAAAATTTTAGCAAAGCAGATTCGCGTAAAGTCTTAGGTCTTGATTCTGAAGCATTGATCGTCTGTAGCTTTGGACTCATGGGACCTACGAAATTAAATAAAGAACTAATTCAGGCTTGGATTGATTCCCCTCTATCAAAAGACAGTAAATGTTGTTTGGTTTTTGCAGGCGAAAAACCGGGTGATCGATATGGTACAATTATTGATAAGCTGATTAATAATTGCAAATGCAATATAAGAGTAACTGGCTGGCTAAGCAATGAAGAGTACAGCCACTGGCTGTCAGCAGCAGATATTGGGGTTCAATTAAGATCAAACTCCCGTGGTGAATCTTCTGCTGCAGTATTGGATTGCATGAATTATGGGCTTGCAACGATTGTAAATGCGAATGGGTCAATGGCCGAGCTGAAACGTGATTGTGTTGAGATGCTACCTGATTCTTTCGATAACGAGGAGCTTGTTCAAGCATTAAGCAAATTATACACTGATCCTTCTTATCGTTCGAAAATATCTAACTCTGCATTTGCTGAATTGCGAAAATATTACCATCCAAGGGTATGTGCTGAAAAATATGTGTCTGCAATTGAAGATTTCTATCGTAAGCCTTCACCACAACCACATCATATAATACATGCTGTTACTAAGTTGTTAGGAAGTAACGATAATGATTGTTTAAGTGTTTGTGAGAGCATAGCCAAGAACTTTGTGCCGACGCCAAGAAAGAAAAAATTATTTGTAGATATCTCAGAACTGATTCAAAGAGATGCAAAGAGTGGTATTCAGCGGGTTGTAAGAGAAGTTATAAGTAGTTTGCTGACTGAATCACCTAGTGATTATAATGTTGAGTTAGTCTATGCAACAAATGAATCAGAAGGTTTCTTTAATGCTAGAAAATATGGATGCAAACTTTTAAATATTCCAGCTAACTGGGCTGAAGACAACCCAATTGACTATTATGAAGGTGATGTTTTTTTAGGTCTGGATTTGCAGCCGGAAATAGTGAAGTCACAATATAAAAAGCTGAAGGAAATGCAAAATGGTGGAGTGCATATTAGCTATGTAGTATATGATTTATTGCCGGTGAATCAACCGCAACACTTTTTCCCCGGCGCTAAAGAAGCATATAACGAATGGTTTTCAAGGATTACAACATTTGATTCTGCAATTTGCATTTCTAATACAGTTGCAAATGAACTTAGAGAGTGGGTTGCAGAAAATAAACCAGATAACTTAAAACGTCTGTCTATTGATTACTTTCACCTAGGTGCTAATCCTGCTGTTAAGCCTCCAGTTCATAAAAACAATGATGATCTTTATAACGCCATTAGCAGTCTTAAAAATAAAAATACATTCCTTGTTGTTAGCACTATAGAACCACGCAAGCAACATGCAGAAATTCTGAAAGCATTTGAGCAATTATGGCTCGATAATTTAGATGTAAATTTAGTGTTTGTTGGCAAAGAAGGGTGGATGGTAGAAGGTCTTGTGAACAAGATTAAAAATCATCCTCAGCTTAATAAACGTTTTTTCTGGTTTTCAGGTATTGATGATAATCTTTTAGCTGAGATTTATGAAATGTCCACTTGTCTAATTTGTGCTAGCACTGGTGAAGGGTTTGGGTTGCCAATAATAGAAGCGGCACAACATAATTTACCTGTCATCGCCAGGGATATTCCTGTGTTCAGGGAGGTCGGCGGTGATGCAGTTTATTATTTTTCAGGGAATTCATCTCAAATTGCAGTGGCTATTAAAGAATGGATTTTGCTGAAAGAAAATCATAAAATACCAAAGATTAAAAATCTCAATTGGCTAACATGGTCACAAAGTACTAAGCAATTGATTAATGCTGTACTTAAAAATGTTCAACAGTTAAACGGTGAGTAAGAATAACATGGCTAAAAAAACTGCAATTATTACTGGCATTACTGGTCAAGATGGTGCCTACCTTGCTGAGTTGTTACTAGGAAAGGGCTACGTCGTATACGGAACTTACCGCCGTACAAGTTCTGTCAACTTCTGGCGTATCGAAGAATTAGGTATCAAAGATAATGCGAACCTCCACTTAGTTGAATACGATCTTACAGACTTGTCTGCAAGTATCCGATTGATGCAAACAACTGGTGCTACAGAAGTTTATAACCTCGCGGCGCAAAGTTTTGTAGGCGTATCATTTGACCAGCCGGTGACCACTGCTGAAATTACAGGTATTGGACCGGTCAACTTGCTCGAAGCTATTCGTATTGTAAACCCTGAGATTCGTTATTATCAGGCATCAACGTCTGAAATGTTCGGTCTCGTTCAGGCGGTACCGCAGAAAGAAGATACTCCATTTTATCCGCGCAGTCCGTATGGCGTTGCAAAACTGTATGCTCACTGGATGACCGTGAACTACCGTGAAAGCTATAATATTTTTGCATCAAGCGGGATTCTGTTTAACCACGAATCACCATTACGTGGCCAGGAATTTGTAACGCGTAAGATCACTGATTCTGTTGCTAAAATCAAACTTGGCAAACTTGATGTCCTTGAACTTGGTAATATGGACGCCAAGCGTGATTGGGGCTATGCAAAAGAATATGTCGAAGGTATGTGGCGTATTCTGCAGGCAGAAAAACCCGATACCTTTGTGCTCGCAACTAATCGTACAGAGACCGTGCGTGACTTTGTCAGCATGGCTTTCAAAGCAGCAGGATTTACGCTGCGCTTCGAGGGGAAAGACGAGCAAGAAGTGGGTATTGATGTTGCGACAGGGAAAACATTAGTTCGCGTAAATCCTAAATTCTTCCGTCCTGCTGAAGTGGATTTGCTGATTGGTAACCCTGCCCGTGCAAAAGAAATTCTGGGCTGGGAGCCAAAAACCTCGTTAGAGCAGTTATGCCAAATGATGGTTGAAGCTGATTTACGTCGTAACCAGCAAGGGTTTTCTTTCTGATGTTCGGCGCCGGCAAACATGCCCTGGTAACAGGGATTAATGGTTTTACCGGCCGCTATGTGGCAGCGGAGTTATCCGCTGCCGGATATCGGGTATTCGGTATTGGTGCAATGCCTTTTGATGGGCCTGATTATTATCAGGTTGATCTAATGGATACTGCGAAGTTGCAGGATATTGTGGAGCGCATACAACCAAACGTTGTTGTCCATTTGGCCGCTATCGCATATGTCGGGCATGGTGATGCAGATGCTTTCTACAATGTTAATTTACTTGGTACGCGTAATTTGTTGCAGGCTTTGAGTACCTGCAGCACCATCCTGGATGGTGTGCTTCTCGCCAGTAGTGCAAACATTTATGGAAATGGTACCGCAGGGCAACTGAATGAATCTGCGACAGCAAATCCAGCGAACGATTATGCCGTCAGCAAGTTAGCCATGGAATATATGTCTCGATTGTGGATGGATAAACTACCCGTATTCATTACGAGACCATTTAACTATACAGGTGTTGGTCAGGCGGAAAACTTCCTTCTGCCAAAGATAGTTAAACACTTTAAATCAAAATCACCGACGATCGAGTTAGGAAATATTGATGTTTGGCGTGATTTTACAGATGTTCGTGCATTAAGCCATGCTTATGTCAAGTTATTACAGGCGAAACCAGTTGGTGAAGTTATTAACATCTGCTCTGGCCGCACATATTCACTGAGAAAAGTTATTGAACTTTGTGAAAAAATAACCGGACACCATCTGACCATCCAGATTAATCCAGAATTTGTCCGGGCAAATGAAGTTAAGACACTTAGTGGGGATCCATCTAAATTACAATCATTTATTCCAGATTGGAATGTCCCACCACTCGAAGATACTCTGCGCTGGATGTTGGAAAACGAGTAATGAAAGTCATATTTGGAACTGATGCAATAAAATACCCATTAACAGGTATCGGTCGCTATGCATTTGAGTTGGCTAAATGTTTATCTGATGATCCAGAAATATCCGAATTACTTTTTTTAAATGGGCATCGACTTACTCAGCAAATGCCCGTGGCTAAAGAAAATAGCTCTTCAACAGAGGGGCTTAAAAGTTTAATAAAAAAGAGTCGACTGGCTTCGGAAGTATATAGGCTCACAGCTCCGTGGTTGAAGACTAATGTCTTGAGAAATCATAAGGATACGATTTATCATGGGCCGAATTTTTATCTGCCACCGAAGGTAGAGCGCTGTGTTGTCACGTTTCATGATCTTTCTGTTTTTACTTTACCGCAATGCCATCCTCCTGAGAGAGTTAGGTATATGCGTAAAGAGCTTTTACAAACGGTAAAGCGTGCATCAGTATTTATTACAGACTCTGATTTTACCAGATTGGAACTGATTAATTATTTTAATATTTCTGAAAGTAGGGTGTTTACTGCAAAGTTAGCATGTAGTGGTGAATTTAAGCCCCGCCGTGAAGAAGATATAACTCCTGTTCTCGGAAAATACGAACTTACCTTTAAAAAATATTCCCTATTTACTGGCTCGATTGAACCGAGAAAGAATATTGCGACATTGCTTGATGCTTACGAGCGTCTGCCACTCTTACTGAGAAAGCAAACCCCACTCGTAATTAGCGGGTTCAAAGGGTGGAATAGTGATACTTTGCATCGTCGATTTGAGCAAGGTGAACGAGAAGGCTGGTTACGTTATTTAGGATTTACGCCTTCAAGCGATTTGCCAGCACTGTATGCCGGCGCGGTTAGCTTCTTATTTCCATCAATTTATGAAGGGTTTGGGCTACCTGTATTAGAGGCGATGGCTTCTGGTACTCCTGTTGTATGTTCAAATAGCTCTTCACTTCCTGAAGTTGCGGGTAGCAGTGCGTTAATGTGTGATGCCATGGATGTTGAGACGCTAACGTCTTTAATTATGAAGAGTCTTACGGATACGGAATGGCAGGGTAGTGCCACTAACAGTGGGCTATCACATGTTAGCCAATTTTCATGGAAACGATGCGCAACTGAAACGGTTGCTGCATATAAACAGGTGAAGTAAGACTAATGTTGAAAGTATTGCACTTTTATAAAACATACTATCCAGATACTTTTGGTGGCATCGAGCAAGTTATCTACCAGCTAAGTGAGTCTGGGGCTGAATATGATGTTGAATCAACCGTACTTTCTCTAAGTAAACGCGGGGATATTGATAATCAAAAAATTGGTAAGCAGCGTGTCTTCTACGCAAAAACTAATTTTGAAATAGCCTCAACACCATTCTCTCTATCTTGCATTAAAAAATTTAAAGAATTAGCAAAGCAAGCAGATATTATTCATTACCATTATCCATTTCCTTTTATGGATATACTTCATTTTTTGTGTCGAATAAAAAAACCAACAGTTGTTAGCTATCATTCTGATATTGTAAAACAAAAGTTTATTTCTCGGTTATATTCACCACTAATGAATCGCTTTCTGAGCTCAGTTGATTGCATTGTTGCTGCCTCTCCAAATTATGCAAAGACTAGTACTGTATTACAGAAATTCGAATCTAAAGTAAAGGTCATCCCTTATGGATTAGATGAAAATTCTTATCCTAATGTCAGTGATGACAGAATCAATTATTGGCGTAAGAAATTCGGAGATAAATTCTTTCTATTTATTGGCGCGTTTCGCTACTATAAAGGGTTACATACCTTATTAGATGCTGTGCATTCTACAACCTTACCAGTTGTTATTGTTGGTGGCGGTGGTATTGAACAAGAGTTAAAGTTAAAAGCTAAAGAGCTTAACTTATCAAATATTCACTTTGTTGGCGTATTAAATGACGAAGACAAAACTGCATTGCTACAACTTTGCTATTCGGTTGTTTTTCCATCTCATTTACGTTCAGAAGCATTTGGTATCACTTTGCTCGAGGGTGCAATGCATGGGAAACCTTTAATTTCTTGTGAAATAGGCACTGGCACAACTTACATCAATATACATGGTGAGACCGGATTAGTTATTCCACCTGATGATTCATGTTCTCTCAGAGAAGCCATGGAGATGTTATATTATGATCAACAACTGGCAAATAATTGTGGGTTAAAGGCATATTCACGGTTCAATGACATATTCACTTCCGAAAAAATGTCGCATAATTATGCAGACCTATATAAGTCGCTGATTGTTAAGGTAAAATAACGATTAACCATTAAATGGTTATGCTTGAATAGAGTTAAAAATGTCAAGAAAAATTAATTATATAGTATTCTTTATTTTATCCCTTGCACTACTTGCAGTAAGTTTAATAAGTAAACCACAACGAAATGGCGATGGTCATGAGTATTCACTTATAGCTAAATCATTTGTTAACCATTTTTCTCCTGATATAACTGCAAATGATGTAACAGATAGAATGAATGATGTTGGTAAATATAAGTCGTCAGATTATAGTTTGCCATATTTAGAAAATATAAAAAATGGTATTCTGGCTAATGAAAAAAATGCAGCTAATATAGGTATTTTTAAAAGCGATGATGGTTCTTATTATGGGTATCATTTTTGGTTTTACCCGCTTTTAACGGCGATCGCTGAGAAAATATTATCTATTTTTAATATAAATCCTCTTAAATCTTTTCAATTAATTAATGCGATTTTTTTAGTGTTTGCATTATATCTAATGGCAATAAGAGACAAGAAGGATGGTATTGCGCAATTTTTGTTTTTGGCTGGTGGTGTGCTATTTTATTTGAAATGGAGCCATCCGGAGGTAATGATCTATACCTTCGTTTTTCTTGCGTTTTATAATTTGATTACTGACAGACCATTACGTGCTGTGGCCTTTATATCTTTTGCATCAATTCAAGTAGTATCGCTCTCTCTTTTATTCATTCTGATTCCTATATATATAGCAAGATTAGAAAAAATAACATTATAGCCACTTCTTTTTATTTATTGAAGCGTTGGCAAGTATGGTTATATGGTGTTATTTCAATAAGTTCTATAATATTTTATTATGCAGAATTCGGAAAGTTTAGCCTAATTGGAAGCCAAGCTAGTAATATTTCAAATATCAACTTTCATCATTTCATATCTTACTATTTTGATCTGGACCAGGGACTTTGGGTTGGTGCGCCATGGGTGGTTTTGTTTATTTTGTTTTTGAAAAAAAAGAATGATCATAAGTTGTTGAATGATCTAATATTCTCATTGGCCTTTTCAATTTTGATTTGCATCCCGTTGATGGCTAATAATGCTATTAATTCAGGTCAGAGTATTTTTCAAAGATATGCTTTGTATTCAATCGCACCAATTGTAGCATGGTGTTGCGTCTATTCTTCAACTGTGCTTGATAGTATAAATAAAAAGACTATTTTGTTTCTCGCTGCGACTTTATACATCTTATTTTGTCGAGGGCATACGAATGAAATAAACACGATAGCTCATAAGCCATGGACTTCATACCTGTTGGAAAATTACCCTCATCTCTATGAACCAGAACCAGATATTTTCATTGTTAGAACTTTTCCCATGGATCAGTGGATGAGTGGGATGAAAGACTCCTATGCTTATAAAAATAGTAATGGTGTTGTTACAAAAATAATTTACCGTGAGACAGACAATAAGCTATTTAGTGATTCATGTAATGGGGAGTATAAGGATTTAAAAACACATAAACCTATCGATCTCAGTACTTCTTCATTTCCAAGATATGGGTGGCGTTACATTACTGGGGAAATGTATTGTGACGGATTTATCCCCTATGATGGACTGAAATACTCTGCATCTAAACCCAACACAATTGATTTTAAAAAAGCTGGTTTTCCAAGTTTTGTTGCAGGTGTTGCAGGTATTGGTCAATATGAGGGATGGGGCCGCTGGAGTGAAGGAAATGATGTTAAATTCTTCCTGGACGTAGAGCTAAATAAGAGTGTGACCTTCTATGTAGAACTTACTACTTTTGGACCAAATATGGATAAGCCACTGCTAATGACAGTTAATAATGTTTCCAGAACTCTGCTTCCACAAGAAGGGAAAAAAAATCAATACGTTGCAAAATTTGAATTTCCTGAGGTAGTGAAAAACCCCGAGATCACTATTAAAGTACCTTCACCTGCATCACCTGCCCAACTAGGTCTGAGTAATGATACAAGGGAGATTGGTCTGGGATTAATAAAAATGCATTGGGAATGATTTATTGATAAAACAGTAAGTACTATTTTGGTTATTTCATTTATTGAAATGACCAAAATATTTTCGTATTAGATGGTTGTTTATTTACTGGTGGGAATAAATGAGTCAAATACTTCACATCATTGCTATGATGTCTGATTTTGTCTTTGACCAACCGAGAATTTCATATGTCAGCGATGTATCAAGTAGAATATCTTTATTAGCTATCCCAAATTGTTTAGGATAAAGTAGTGTAAGGCCTAGTTACTTTCTATGCTGAGCTTATCTCCTTTGGGCCTAATGCATGTGAACCTATTGTTTTAACTATAAATAGTGAGTCCCATGCAATGGAGTCGGTTGAAGGTAATGTAAATAGAACCATTTTAGTTCCATGCATTTTTTGAGATCCTGGCCAAATTGGCCCTGGCCCAAATTCAGTGTAGTGCTAAATCAGAGATCTTCGTCTTTCCGGAGACTTCGGATGAATTCAGCCGGAGTCATGTCATTTAATGATGAATGCGTTCTCTCATGATTATATTCCCCGCGCCAGTTGTCGAGTTTGTCCTGCGCATCTTCCAGCGAGAGGAACCAGTAAATGTTCAGGCATTCATCCCGCAGACTGCCGTTAAATGATGCAATAAACGGGTTATCCTTTGGTTTTCCGGGGCGGGAGAAGTCCATTGTGACACCGTGCTCATACGCCCATTTATCCAGACATTTCGAAATAAACTCGCTGCCGTTATCTGTCTGAATACGTACCGGCAGGCGCTTGCTCAGCGCCCGGAAACGTCGTCCGTTAAACAGGTTATCCGACACGAAATCCATACTCCAGCACTGATCGACACCGGTCAGGACAGGACGTTGCTGACGATGTGCTGCACTGACATGCCTGCGCGGGCGTTTTCTCCGCAAGTTCAGTCCTTCCAGACAATAGATCCTGTGTGTTTTCTTGTGGTTAAGCCGCAGCCTCCCCGTCGTAACTGAATATGAATACGCGGGCAACCGTAGCGGACCCGGGTTACCGCTATTTCCCTGATACGCAGGGTTATCGCCCGATCATCCCGCCGGCTCAGCCAGTGGTAAACGGTTCTGCTCTGCATCAGCAGCCCGCATCCCCGTCAGACACTGATACGGTAAGCCTCCTGCAGAAAATGCACCGCCTGACGCTTCTGAGCCGACCTCAGAACTTTTGCTTCAGTACCTCCTGCAGCATCTCCTTGTCCAGACTCGGGTCAGCCACCAGTTTCTTCAGCCGCTGATTTTCATCCTCCAGTTGCCGCAGACGCCGCAGTTACGTTACGCCCAGACCGGCAAATTTCTTCTTCCAGTTGTAAAAAGCGGCCTCAGAAATGCCCATCTTTCGGCAGACTTCCCCGACGTGGGTGCCGGTTTCGGCCTGTTTCAGCGCAAACGCGATCTGTTCTTCGGTATAACGGGTCTTTTTCATGGCGATGTGCCTCTCTTTGAGATGGAAGAAAGACCAGAGACTTCAGTTTAGCCTGGCACTGTTTACAGGGAGGAGATCAGTTCTCGGATATCGATATTGACAACTTCTTGTCCTTTATCAAGTAACTGTTTAGTTAAAACACTTCCTGTAAAACCGCTTCCGCCAGTGATTATATGACGCATTATGCACTCCTAGAGATAAATACAATTCCGACGCAAATAAGAGACAAGCCAATGAGTCTCATTGTATTTATGTCTTCTTTCAGGAAAAAATAGCCAATTGCAGCAGTGATAATAAAACCAACTGATGAAAGTGGATAAGCCAAGCTTACCTCTACTTTTCCCAGTACAGTCATCCATAAGCCAATACTTATCACATAGCACAACATACCAGCAATAAACCAAGGATTCAGGATTAATTGAATTGCAAATCCTAAATAGCCTGCAATAGCATCAGGAAGAGGTGCTAATGTGAGCATTGTTTTCCGCATTGCAACCTGTGCAAGGGCATTTAGAGATACGCTTGTTAACGCTAGTAATAGAACAATCAAACTCATTTTTCACCACGACTTATAGGTAACTTGCGATCATAAAACCAGCAGTAGCTACAAAACCTAAACAAATACTCGTCCTATCCTTGATCGCGAAAACCACGGGATCATCCGTTAATACTTTCCTATGGCTAAGAAACCATATTCTCATTACCCAAAGAAATACGCATATTGGTTCAAGCAATAGCCATTCAGGAGCACTATAATTTATCTGCACCATTGCTTCCTGAGTCAGGAAAAGCAGCATGATTAAAATTGAACAGATCGCGCTACTTACACCAAAGGCTAAGGTTAATGGCCAGTCTTGATGAGTGTAACCGCGACCACCAATTTTGTTAGTCATTGTTTGATCAGATTTGAGAATCTCAACATGCCGTTTTGCCAGAGCCAGCGAGAAAAATAGCAAGGCAGAGAATGAATTCAACCATGGAGATAGGGGAAGATCATTCAACACCGACCCCATGATTATTCTTAATGTAAAAAGAGCGCCGATGATTGAAACATCTAACATTGGAACTCTTTTTAGTTTGAATGAGTAGCAAAGCGTTAACATTACATAAATTAAAATACAGTATGTTAAACCTATTGATAAATTTATTGATATTATTCCGCCGATTAAGAATAGTATCAACGCACCAATGAGCCCTTGAAATGTGGAAATATTACCAGATGCAAGAGGTCTGTTTCTTTTTGTCTTATGTCGACGATCGGCTTCAAGGTCTGCAAGATCGTTAATAATATAGGTTGCGGAGGCAATTAAACCAAATGCGACAAATGCCAATGTAGTTTTTGCAATAACGTTCGCATCATTTGCGATATGTGC
This sequence comes from Citrobacter youngae, assembly GCF_003818115.1. GTDB lineage: Bacteria > Pseudomonadota > Gammaproteobacteria > Enterobacterales > Enterobacteriaceae > Citrobacter > Citrobacter youngae. Next base: position 273,353 of record NZ_RPOI01000016.1, read on the forward strand.
CAGAAATATAGGGATAAAAATCAGTATATTTTTAGCCCACTGATGTAATCTCAGTTGTTTTATCCATTGTTTGAAAATACTTACCTTGGCATCTTCAAAAGCAAGACATGGGATTTCACTTTTTATATCTTTCTTAAACGCATTCCCATTTCCTACAAGAATAACACCTTTAGACTCGTTCCAGATTGTAATATCAGCTTTATGGTCACCTGCATAAATAAAACCCTGCGGGAATCTATCTTTTAGCCATGCTAATTTATTGACTCCTTTTAAATTTAATTGGTTATCAGAACCTTTTACACCATCAAAGATCCCCAGATACTCATTTATAGAGTCTGCAATATTTTGGTTAGAGGCTGTGACAAGATGGATTTCTCTCCCTTTGCGTTTTTCTGTTTTTAAATAATCTATTAGATTATGTCTGTAACAGAATGAGTCTGCATTTTGCGTTACAGTTTCTGTAACAAAGCGTTTAAAAGATGTTTTTCCATCAAATAAGGCCGTAGTTAATCCAAATATTTTAATTGGTTTTTTGAATAATATTGACACAATACCTTCATGTAGTGTGTCAGTTTTAGACAGAGTGCCGTCTAAATCGACAACAAGAGGCACATTTATGTCGATAGCATCAAATGGCTTGGTGGACATTTACATTCCTTGGCTAAGCAGAATCTACATCGATTCTCAATCGAGAGGTATCGAAAACATTATTAACTGATTATTTTATACAAACTTAGTTATATTTTAAAGAAAAAGATAGTCCCTGAGCCAGATTTTACCCAACTGTGCTTGTTGAGATCAGGTTATGGCTTCGATGCAGGGTTTTGCGATAGTATGTTAGAAATTATGCGAGTAATGCATCTGCTCGTTAGATCACCTGACAGGAGTACATAATGTCTAAGCAACAAATCGGCGTCGTTGGTATGGCTGTGATGGGGCGCAACCTGGCGCTCAACATCGAAAGCCGTGGTTACACCGTGTCCGTTTTCAACCGCTCACGTGAAAAAACGGAAGAGGTTATCGCCGAGAATCCGGGGAAAAAACTGGTTCCATACTATACGGTAAAAGAGTTTGTTGAATCCCTTGAAACACCTCGTCGTATCCTGTTAATGGTGAAAGCGGGTGCTGGCACTGATGCTGCTATCGACTCCCTGAAACCTTATCTGGATAAAGGTGACATCATCATTGATGGCGGTAATACGTTCTTCCAGGACACTATCCGTCGTAACCGTGAGCTCTCCGCTGAAGGTTTTAACTTCATCGGAACCGGCGTCTCTGGTGGTGAAGAAGGTGCGCTGAAAGGCCCATCCATCATGCCGGGTGGCCAGAAAGAAGCTTATGAACTGGTAGCGCCAATCCTGACTAAAATCGCAGCGGTTGCTGAAGATGGTGAGCCGTGTGTGACGTATATTGGTGCCGACGGTGCAGGCCACTACGTGAAGATGGTGCACAACGGCATTGAATATGGTGACATGCAGCTGATTGCCGAAGCCTATTCATTGTTGAAAGGGGGTCTGAACCTGAGCAATGAAGAACTGGCCAGCACCTTTACCGAGTGGAATAACGGTGAGCTGAGCAGCTATCTGATCGACATCACCAAAGATATCTTCACCAAAAAAGATGAAGATGGTAAATATCTGGTGGATTTCATTCTGGATGAAGCGGCGAACAAAGGTACCGGTAAATGGACCAGTCAAAGCTCTCTGGATCTTGGTGAACCGCTGTCTCTGATCACTGAATCTGTGTTTGCACGTTACATCTCTTCGCTGAAAGATCAGCGTGTCGCTGCCTCTAAAGTCCTGTCTGGACCTAAAGCTCAGCTTGCGGGTGATAAGGCAGGATTTATTGAGAAAGTACGTCGTGCACTGTACCTCGGTAAGATCGTTTCTTATGCTCAGGGCTTCTCACAGCTGCGTGCCGCATCGGACGAGCATAACTGGGATCTGAATTACGGCGAGATTGCAAAAATCTTCCGTGCGGGCTGTATTATTCGCGCGCAATTCCTGCAGAAAATCACCGATGCCTACGCTAAAAATCCGGGTATCGCGAACCTGTTGCTCGACCCGTACTTCAAGAACATTGCCGATGAATACCAACAGGCACTGCGTGATGTTGTAGCGTATGCTGTGCAGAATGGTATCCCGGTACCGACATTCTCTGCTGCTGTCGCTTATTACGACAGTTATCGTGCAGAAGTATTGCCCGCTAACCTGATTCAGGCTCAGCGTGATTACTTCGGTGCGCATACCTACAAACGTACTGATAAAGAAGGTGTTTTCCATACCGAATGGATGGAATAAGTCTTCTGATAGTCACTGGCCCGGTTCTCTAACCGGGCTTTTTTTTATCTTAAATCTGATTGATTTGCGTTGATTGCTTAATCTTTACTTAATATTTCTGGCGTACCCTGATAAAGAAAATCTGAATTGTTTTAACCTTCGTTGACACAATATTCAACAAAACGTTAAAACATTATTCTCTTATCAGGATGTCCAACATCATGATTAAATATTAAGTTAATACTGAGAGCATGAAATGAAAATTACCATTTCTGGTACCGGATATGTTGGCCTGTCAAATGGTCTTCTTATCGCCCAACATCATCAGGTCATTGCTCTGGACATTGTCCCTTCACGTGTCGAGATGCTAAATAATCGGATGTCTCCGATAGTCGATAAAGAAATTGAACAGTATCTACAATCAAGCAATATAAATTTTAAAGCCACGCTGGACAAGTACGACGCCTATCAGAATGCAGATTTTGTTATTATTGCAACGCCTACAGATTATGACCCGAAAACAAATTATTTTGATACCTCCAGCGTTGAATCAGTTATCAGAGATGTGATTGCAATAAATCCTGATGCACTCATGGTGATTAAATCAACAGTACCTGTTGGTTTTACGCAGACTATGCGACAGAAATTTAACTCGGATAATATTATCTTTTCTCCTGAGTTCCTGCGCGAAGGGAAGGCACTGTATGATAACTTATACCCTTCACGAATTGTCATCGGCGAACGATCTGCTCGTGCTGAGCGTTTTGCTGCCTTATTACAGGAAGGGGCGATAAAGCAGGATATCCCGGTGCTGTTCACTGATTCTACTGAAGCTGAAGCCATTAAGCTTTTTGCAAATACTTATCTGGCAATGCGTGTTGCTTATTTTAACGAACTTGATAGCTATGCAGAAAGCCTGGGGCTTAATGCACGACAGATCATCGAAGGGGTTTGTCTGGACCCGCGTATTGGTAACCATTACAACAATCCTTCATTCGGTTATGGTGGATATTGTCTGCCAAAAGACACGAAGCAATTACTTGCCAACTATCAATCTGTACCTAATAATATTATTTCAGCCATCGTTGATGCTAACCGCACACGAAAAGATTTTATTGCTGATGCCATTCTTTCGCGTAAACCCAAAGTTGTCGGTATCTATCGCCTGATTATGAAAAGCGGCTCAGATAATTTCAGGGCATCGTCTATTCAGGGCATCATGAAACGCATTAAAGCGAAAGGTATCCCGGTCATAATTTATGAACCGGTAATAGCAGAAGAGAGTTTCTTCCATTCACGGGTTGAGCGTGATCTGGCTAAATTTAAACGTGAGGCCGATGTGATTATCTCTAACCGCATGGCAGAAGAACTGCAGGATGTCGCTGATAAAGTGTATACCCGCGATTTATTCGGTAACGATTAAACGCTCGGCGAAATAATGATACCGGCATCATGCCGGTATCAGTCTATTACTGATGGCGCTTGCGTAAATTCTCAATCACTGTCGTCAGATCGAGATCCTGGTCCTGCAGCAGAACCAGCAGGTGATACATCAGGTCCGATGCCTCATTGGTTAACTCGAAACGATCATGCACGGTCGCGGCCAGTGCTGTCTCAACACCTTCCTCTCCAACTTTCTGGGCAATTCGCTTCGTACCGCTGGCGTACAATTTTGCGGTATAGGAGCTGGCGGGATCTGCCGTTTTACGCTGAGCCAGGAGTTGCTCCAGTTGATACAGGAACAACCATTGGTGGCTGGACTCACCAAAACAACTGCTGGTGCCTTTGTGACAGGTTGGCCCAATAGGGTTAACCAGCGCCAGCAGGGTGTCGTTGTCGCAATCAGCGGAAATGCTGACGACATTAAGAAAGTTGCCAGAGGTTTCACCTTTGGTCCACAGGCGTTGTTTAGTACGCGAGAAAAAGGTCACTTTGCCGCTTTCGATCGTTTTATCCAGCGCTTCCGGGTTCATATACCCGAGCATCAGCACCTCACCGGAAACTGCATGCTGCACGACGACCGGCATCATCCCATCGGTTTTTTCCCAGTCCAGCTCGCGGCATTGTTGCTTGGTTAACATATCCTGATCTCCACGCCCTGTGTTGCCAGGTACGCTTTTAATTCGCCAATATTGATAATTTGCTTGTGGAAGACCGAGGCGGCAAGCGCGCCATCGACATCCGCATCCCTGAAGGCTTCGAGAAAGTGCTCCATCGTTCCGGCACCGCCTGAGGCGATCAGCGGAACGTGGCAAACTTCGCGCACTTTTTTCAACTGCTCGAGATCGTAGCCGTTACGCACGCCGTCCTGGTTCATCATATTAAGAACGATTTCACCGGCGCCCAGTTTTTGCACCTCTGTTACCCAGTCGATCGTTTCCCACTGCGTGACGCGGGTACGGCTTTCATCCCCGGTATATTGGTTAACGTGATATTTGCCGGTTTCTGCGTCATACCACGTATCAATGCCCACCACGATACACTGCACGCCAAAGCGATCTGCCAGGCGGGTGATCAACGTTGGGTCAGCCAGAGCCGGGGAGTTGATAGAAATTTTATCTGCGCCGAAAGACAGTATCTTTGCGGCATCCTCTGGTGATTTAATCCCACCGGCGACACAGAACGGAATGTCGATCACTTCTGCCACGCGTGATACCCAGCTTTTGTCCACCACGCGACCATCGCTCGATGCGGTGATATCGTAAAAAACCAGCTCATCTGCGCCTTCATCGGCATAGCGTTTCGCCAGCGGAACGATATCGCCAATAATCTCGTGATTGCGGAATTGAACACCTTTGACAACCTGTCCGTCACGAACATCAAGGCAAGGGATTATGCGTTTTGCCAGCATTGGATGGCCTCCTCAACGGTGAATTTACCTTCCAGCAAGGCTCGTCCGACGATAACACCACGAACACCGGTCCCGCGAAGGGCCGCTACGTCCTCGATTCCACCAATACCACCAGATGACTGAAATGCCACCTGCGGATATTTGGCGCACACTTCTTCATAAAGCGCGACGTTTGAGCCCGCCAGCGTGCCGTCGCGGGAGATATCGGTGCACAGCACGTGCTTCAGGCCGACGTGTAAATAGGTCTCAACCAGTTCTTCCAGTGAAACCCCGGAATCTTCCTGCCAGCCGCTAACTGCAACCTGTTTATTCCCGTGCTCGTCAATCCGCACATCCAGAGCCAGAACCAGCGCGTCGGCACCAAAACGGGCAAACCAGTTCTTGACGACTTCGGGAGATTTTACCGCAGTCGAACCCACCACTACGCGGGCGACGCCAGCGTTAAGCAGCGCTTCAATATCTGCTTCGGTACGTACGCCACCCCCTACCTGCACCGGTACGTTTACGCCAGCAACCAGTGTTTTAATCAGCGGTATTTGCCGTTTCTGCGGATCTTTTGCCCCGGTCAGATCCACCAGGTGCAACACCTTTGCGCCTTGTGCGGCATAGCTTTGTAAACGGGTCAGGGGATCGTTACCGTAATCACGCTGCGTTGCGTAATCGCCCTGATGAAGACGCACAACCGTGCCGTCGATTAAATCTAATGCCGGAATAATCATTACATCTCCAGAAAGTTTTTCAGCAACTTCGCGCCAGCGGCACCTGAACGCTCCGGGTGGAACTGCACGCCAAAGAAATTATCTTTTTGTACCGCTGCGGTGAAGGGCTCACCGTAGTTGCATTGCGCAATAGTCCATGGGTTCACCGGCATGGCGTAGCTGTGTACAAAATAGAAATACGCCCCATCCTCAATGCCCTGGAAAAGGCGGTTTCCGGCCTGTGGATAGACACGGTTCCAGCCCATATGCGGCAACGGCAGACCAAAATCGGTCATTTTGGGTACGTCTTGATCAATAATCCCCAGCAGGGAGACACCGTTACTTTCTTCACTGCGTCGACCAAGCAGCTGCATACCTAAGCAAATCCCCAGTACAGGCTGTGTGCAGGCTTTGATCAGTTCAATCAGCTCACGCTCGTGTAGCTGATCCATTGCCGCCTGGGCGGTACCGACACCCGGCAGAAACAGTTTATCGGCGCGCAGCACAACATCCGCATCGCGGCTAACTACCGGATCGTAGCCGTGGCGTGCGACGGCGGATTTCACCGAGTTCAGGTTGGCACAGCCGGTGTCGAGGATCACCACGTTCATCACAGCACCCCTTTTGAAGAAGGAAGCGTGTCGCCTTCTACGCGAATAGCCTGGCGCAGCGTGCGGCCAAAGGCTTTGAACAGACTTTCCACGCGGTGGTGGTCATTTTTACCTTTGGTTTTAAGGTGTAACGTGACGCCCATGGTGTAAGAGAGCGAACGGAAGAAGTGTTCGATCATCTCCGTACTCAGATCGCCGACGCGCTGGTAGGTAAACTCAGCCCGGTACTCCAGGTGTGGACGCCCGGAGATATCCAGGGCGCAGCGTGCCAGGCACTCGTCCATCGGCAGCACAAAACCAAAACGGTTGATGCCGCGTTTATCGCCCAACGCCAGTTTTAAGGCTTCGCCCAGAGCCAGCCCTGTATCCTCAACGGTGTGGTGATCGTCAATATACAGATCGCCTTTGACGGCTATTTCCATACGAAAACCACCGTGGGTCGAGATTTGATCCAGCATGTGGTCAAAGAAGCCGACGCCGGTATTAATTTTGCTGCGGCCTTCGCGGTCCAGCCAGACTTTAACGTCAATCTGCGTTTCTTTGGTATTACGCTCAACGTGGGCGTAACGATCCCGTTTGGTTAGTTGCTCACCGATCATTGCCCAGTTCAGCGTATCGCGGTGATAGCGTAACCCGGTGATGCCCATGTTTTCCGCCAGTTGAATATCGGTTACGCGATCGCCGATCACGTAGCTGTTCTCGGTATCCAGCGCCTGTTCAATCAGGTATTGCTCGACCAGCTTCACTTTGGGTTTACGACAATCACACGCGTCTGCCGGCAGGTGCGGACAGATCAGTACTTCATCAAATATGACGCCCTGCGAGGTGAAAACTTGCATCATCAGGTTGTGTGGACCGTCAAAATCCGCCTGCGGGAAGCTCTGTGTTCCCAGTCCATCCTGGTTGGTGATCATCACCAGCTTAAAACCAGCTTTTTGTAGTTTTAGCAAGACCGGGACAACCTCCGGCTCAAAGGCAAGTTTGTCGAAGCGATCAACCTGAAAGTCACTGGGCGGCTCGGAAATCAGGGTTCCATCACGGTCAATAAAAAGATACTTCTGGCTCATACTTGCTCCGCACGTAAGGCGTCAATGACGCGCTGGCTCTCTTCACGGGTTCCGACAGTAATACGCAGGCAGCCGCTCAATGAAGGTTGTTTGTTCTGGTCTCGTAAGATAATGCCCTGATCCCACAAAGATTTAAATACGCTGCTTGATGCTGTGAAGCGCGCCAGAACATAGTTGGTTTCAGAATCGAAAACCTGTTCTACGCAGCGGATGGTTTTCAGGCTATCAACCAGGTACTGACGCTCTTGCAGAATCTGTGCCACGCGCTCACGCATGGCGGAAATGCCTTGCGGCGTTAGTGCCTGAGCGGCGATATCTGCCACAGGTGTAGATAGCGGGTAAGGCGCGATCACTTTCAACAACAGGTTGATGACATCTTCATTAGCTAGCGTAAATCCGCAGCGCAAACCGGCAAGGGCAAACGCCTTAGACAGGGTGCGCAGTACCACCAGGTTTGGGTATTCCGATAGCCAACCCGCCAGTGTGGCCTGCGGGCAAAACTCGATATACGCTTCATCGGCGACCACGATGGCTTTGCCCTGCGTCATGTCGAGCAGTGAACGCAGATCCTGCGGGTTAATTAACTGGCCCGTCGGGTTATTGGGGCTGCAAACGTAAACCACTTTCACGCCATCAAGCTTGTCAGCGATGCCCTGTAAATCCAGTTGCCAGTCGGCAAGAGTCGGCACGGTGCGACATTCAACGCCAATGGTTTCCGCACTGACGCTATACATACCATAGGTCGGCGGGCAGTAGAGAATCGCATCTTTACCCGGCTCGCAAAAAGCACGTACCAGCAACTCGATACCTTCATCAGCACCGCGGCTGACCAGTACCTGCTCTGGCTTAACGCCCGCATACTGTGCGTAGTTCTCGATCACCGCCTTCGGCTGGCACTCCGGATAACGGTTCAGTGTTTGCTGAGTTAGCTGGAATTCAACGGCGGTGGGGAACTCATTGGCATTGAGCCAGACGTCGCCATTTCCGCCCAGACGGCGGGCAGACTGATACGGTGTTAGCTCACGGACATTTTTACGGGCTAAATCAGTAACGCTGAGAATGTTGTCAGTGCTCATGCTTGCTCCTTCAGGGCGTTAACGCGCAGGGTAACGGCATTTTTGTGGGCTGTCAGTCGTTCTGCTGCGGCCAGCGTTTCGATGGTTGCGGCCAGGGCAGAGAAACCTTGCGGCGATAATTCCTGTACGGTCATCCGCTTCTGGAAATCGGCCAGTCCAAGACTTGAGCAGGTTGCGGTGTAGCCGTAGGTAGGCAGCACGTGGTTAGTCCCGGAGGCATAGTCACCGGCAGATTCCGGTGACCAGTCACCGAGAAAGACAGAGCCCGCACTGGTGATGTCATCGACAAGTTTGCGAGCATTGCGGGTCTGAATGATCAGGTGCTCCGGGCCGTACGCATTAGAAATCGCTACGCATTGCGCAAGGGAGCGGGTGACAATCAGACGACTGGCGCTTAACGCCTGCCGCGCGGTTTCAGCGCGTGGCAGCGCGGCAAGCTGGCGTTCTACTGCTTCAGCAACCCGGCTGGCCATACCGGCATCCGGCGTCAGCAGGATCACTTGGGAATCGGGGCCGTGTTCGGCCTGCGAGAGTAAGTCAGAGGCAACGAAATCCGGCGTGGCGCCGCTGTCGGCAATCACCAGCACTTCAGACGGACCTGCTGGCATATCGATGGCGGCACCGTCCAGACGCTGACTCACCTGACGTTTGGCTTCGGTCACAAAGGCATTACCGGGGCCAAAAATTTTGTCCACTTTCGGCACGGATTCACTGCCAAATGCCAGCGCGGCAATAGCTTGTGCGCCCCCAACGTTAAACACCTCCTGTACGCCGCAGAGTTGTGCGGCATACAGAATTTCATCGGCGATGGGTGGGGGAGAGCACAACACCACTTTTTTACAGCCTGCAATGCGGGCCGGGGTGGCGAGCATTAACACTGTTGAGAAGAGTGGCGCGGAGCCCCCGGGAATGTACAGTCCAACAGAATTTACCGGGCGGGTAACCTGCTGGCAGCGTACACCGGGCTGCGTTTCAATATCGACTACCGGCAGTTGTTGCGCGTTATGAAACGTTTCGATGTTTTTCACGGCGACTGCCATGGCCTGTTTCAGGTCATTGCCAAGACGTGCGCCGGCGGCGGCAATCTCTTCAGCGCTGACTTTCAGCGCACTCACGTTAGTTTTATCAAACTTTGCGCTGTATTCACGTAGCGCTGCGTCACCGCGCGACTTTACGTTATGCAGAATTTCGCTCACGGTACGGGTGATGCTATCTGACGCCGAGATTGCCGGGCGCATCAGTAATTCACTTTGCTGCTCTTCAGTACAGCTATTCCAGTCGATGATGGTATTAAAGCTCATAATCGTCTTCCTTTTTTTGCCGGATGGCACGTTGTTTATCCGGCCTACGGGTCTTGTAGGCCCGGCTAGCGAAGCGCTACCGGGCAGCATAAGTGGAATTACTCCATCATCTTCTCAATAGGCAGCACCAGGATGGAGCTGGCGCCAAGCGCTTTCAGTTTTTCCATCGTTTCCCAGAACAGGGTTTCGCTGCTAACCATGTGCATTGCCACGCGCTGCTGATCGCCGGCCAGTGGCAAAATCGTTGGGCGTTCAGCGCCTGGCAGCAAGGCGATAACGTCGTCCAGACGTTCACTTGGCGCGTGCATCATGATGTATTTAGATTCGCGCGCCTGAATAACCCCCTGAATACGGGTCAGCAGCTTATCGATCAGTTGTTGCTTAGCATCGGCCATTTCTCCGTCACGCTGAATCAGACAGGCTTTGGAGCGGTAAATGACTTCCACTTCACGCAGGCCGTTGGCTTCAAGCGTTGCACCGGTAGAGACCAGATCGCAGATTGCATCAGCAAGTCCTGCACGGGGAGCAACTTCGACAGAGCCGTTTAACAAACAGGATTTGAACGACACTCCTTTCTGGTCGAGATAGCGTTTGAGCAGGTGCGGATAAGAGGTGGCGATGCGTTTGCCGTTCAGTGCCGACGGACCGTCCCAGGCTTCGTCTACTGGGGTCGCCAGCGAAAGACGACAGCCGCCGAAGTCCAGACGACGTAACGTAAAGTAACGAGGATCTTCACCCTGTGCGCGGCGGTTGAGCAGTTCTTCTTCCAGCACGTTTTCACCGATGATGCCGAGATCAACGACGCCATCCATGACCAGACCCGGGATATCGTCATCGCGTACGCGCAGAATATCAATTGGCATATTTTCTGCCATCGCAATCAGGCGCTGGGTGTGAAGATTAATTTTAATACCACAGCGGGCCAGCAATTCGCGTGAGTCATCGCTTAAACGGCCTGATTTCTGCATAGCTATGCGTAAGCGGGTGTTGTCTAACATTCTCTATTCCTCGTTATCCTGTCTGAATCGGTTTGGGTCACGCACAAAAAAAAGCCCCCGGAAGAAATCTTCCGGGGGCTTTCTCATACGCTCATGCACCACTGGAAGATTTAAATGTCTCCCAGCACACATCGCCTGAAAGACTAGTCAGGATGATGGTGATGATGGTGATTAAATTGAGCGCGTGTCATAAATTTTCTCGATGAATGCTTATTCATTTGATGTCTTTTAACCTAAACCACTTTAGCCACGGAAAGCAAGGGCTTTTTTTGATCATTAATTCATTTCATATTGATACTATGAATTGTCAGCCACCGTGGGCTGGCGTAGCCTTGGGTTATAGGCCAAAAGTCAGGAGAAAAGGCATGAAAAAGGTCGCAATTGTCGGATTAGGTTGGTTAGGCATGCCATTAGCCATGTCTCTGGCGGCCAGGGGCTGGCAGGTTACCGGCAGCAAAACCACATTGGATGGGGTGGAAGCGGCCCGAATGAGCGGTATTGAAAGCTACTCGTTGCGCCTGGAGCCTGAACTGGTCTGTGAACCTGACGATCTCGATGCGCTAATGGATGCGGATGCGCTGGTCATCACCCTGCCTGCACGCCGTAGTGGCCCGGGTGAGTCGTTTTACTTGCAGGCAATGCAGGAACTGGTCGACAGTGCGCTGGCGTATCGTATTCCACGGATTATTTTTACCAGCTCTACCTCAGTTTATGGTGATGTGCAGGGGACAGTAAAAGAGGGCACACCACGCAATCCGGTCACGGCGAGCGGTCGTGCCCTGAAAGAACTTGAAGACTGGCTGCACAATCTGCCGGGAACGTCGGTGGATATTCTGCGCCTGGCAGGCCTTGTGGGACCGGGCAGACATCCCGGTCGCTTTTTTGCGGGTAAAACAGCACCAGATGGACAGCATGGCGTCAATCTGGTGCATCTGGATGACGTGGTTTCTGCTATCACGTTGCTGCTACAAGCGCCTAAAGGGGGACACATCTATAATATATGTGCGCCTATGCATCCGGCACGCAATGTGTTCTACCCCCAGATGGCTCGCCTGTTGGGGATGGAAGCACCGGATTTCCGGGACGGAGTGGATAACGGTAAAGGTAAAGTCATTGATGGCAACCGAATTTGCAATGAGCTTGGGTTTGAGTACCAGTATCCCGATCCGCTGGTGATGCCGATGGAGTGACAGATCAGCAGAGTGTCGCTGTATACCGCCAGGGGGCGAGTATGAAACCACTGCTGGATGTTCTGATCATTCTTGATGCGTTAGAGAAAGAGGGGAGTTTCGCGGCGGCGTCCGCAAAATTGTTTAAGACGCCGTCAGCGCTGAGTTATACCGTCCACAAACTGGAAAGCGATCTCAATATTCAGTTGTTGGATCGCAGTGGACACCGGGCCAAATTTACCCGTACCGGACAGATGCTGCTGGAAAAGGGACGCGAGGTATTACATACCGTGCGCGAACTCGAAAAGCAGGCCATCAAACTGCATGAAGGATGGGAGAATGAACTGGTTATCGGCGTAGACGATACCTTTCCCTTTTCGCTTCTTGCCCCGCTTATCGAATCTTTCTATCAACACCACAGCGTGACGCGTCTTAAATTTATCAATGGCGTATTGGGCGGCTCGTGGGATGCCCTGATTCAGGGCCGGGCCGATATCATTGTGGGTGCCATGCGTGATCCACCCACAGCGAGTGACTTTGGTTTTGCGCGTCTGGGTGTGCTTGAACAGGTTTTTGTTGTTGCCCCCCATCATCCACTGGCGCAGGAACCGGAACCGTTGAGTCGTAGAACGATCAAACGTTTTCGCGCCATTGTGGTCGGCGATAATGTGCATCCCGCGAACGTATCGGCTTCTCAGCTACTTGACGATCAGGAAGCCATCACCGTTTTTGACTTCAAAACCAAACTGGAACTGCAGATAAGTGGTTTGGGGTGTGGTTATATTCCGCGCTATCTGGCACAACGATTTCTGGACAGCGGGGCCCTGATTGAGAAGAAAGTTGTCGCGCAGATTCTGTTTGAACCCGTGTGGATTGGCTGGAACGAGCAGACCGCGGGATTAGCCAGTGCATGGTGGCGGGATGAAATTTTAGCAAATAGTGCTATCGCGGGTGTCTATGTAAAAACGGTTGTCGATAAATCAATCGGTTAGAAAAAAATATTTTTTGACAAGGCTCTCATTCTCTTGTCATTTCGCCCTAATTTAGTGCACAATGCGCCGCTTGCAAAAAATGAGATTAACCGACGTTTTAATACGCGTCGGTTATTTTTTTGCATCAAACCAATCATTCATAAAAGAGGCCGGGCTTCGTACCGGATAGATACTTACTTAAAAATCGACAGTTGTTGTCGCTGAGGATTAACAAAAAATGGGGCAATTTTTTGCTTACGCGACGGTTTCCGCCGTAATGGAGGATAACCATGTCGCATAACGCTACTCCAAACACCTCTCGCGTGGAATTACGTAAAACGCTTACGCTGGTTCCGGTTGTCATGATGGGCCTTGCCTATATGCAGCCGATGACGCTGTTCGATACATTCGGTATCGTATCAGGAATGACCGATGGTCACGTCCCGACAGCTTACGCCTTTGCACTGATCGCCATCCTTTTTACCGCACTGAGCTACGGTAAACTGGTGCGTCGCTATCCGTCTGCAGGCTCTGCCTACACTTACGCCCAGAAATCCATTAGCCCGACCGTTGGCTTTATGGTGGGTTGGTCATCACTGCTGGACTACCTGTTCGCACCGATGATCAACATTCTGTTGGCGAAAATCTATTTTGAAGCTCTGGTGCCGTCGATACCGTCATGGATTTTCGTGGTAGCACTGGTGGCCTTTATGACCGCTTTTAACCTGCGCAGCCTCAAATCTGTCGCGAACTTCAACACCGTGATCGTGCTGTTGCAGGTCGTGTTGATTGCGGTGATCCTCGGCATGGTCGTTTATGGCGTGTTCGAAGGGGAAGGGGCGGGTACGCTGGTGAGCAGCCGTCCGTTCTGGTCAGGTGACGCACACGTGATTCCAATGATCACAGGGGCTACTATCCTGTGCTTCTCGTTCACTGGTTTCGACGGTATCAGCAACCTCTCTGAAGAGACCAAGGATGCTGAGCGCGTGATCCCGCGTGCAATTTTCCTGACCGCACTGATTGGTGGCCTGATCTTTATTGTCTCCACTTATCTGTTGCAGCTGTATTTCCCGGATATCTCTCGCTTCAAGGACCCGGATGCTTCACAGCCTGAAATCATGCTGTACGTAGCCGGTAAGTTCTTCCAGGTCGGTGCGCTGATTTTCTCCACCATTACCGTATTGGCATCCGGGATGGCGGCGCATGCTGGCGTAGCGCGTCTGATGTACGTGATGGGGCGTGACGGTGTATTCCCGAAAAGTTTCTTCGGTTATGTACACCCGAAATGGCGTACTCCGTCCATGAACATCATCCTGGTTGGCGCGATTGCCCTGCTGGCAATCAACTTCGACCTGGTGATGGCGACGGCGCTGATTAACTTTGGTGCGCTGGTGGCGTTTACCTTCGTTAACCTGTCGGTAATCTCCCAGTTCTGGATCCGTGAGAAGCGTAACAAGACGCTGAAAGACCACTTCCAGTATCTGTTCCTGCCGATGTGCGGTGCGCTGACCGTGGGGGCGCTGTGGGTGAACCTGGAAGAGAGCTCTATGGTTCTGGGGCTGATCTGGGCTGGTATTGGTCTGATCTACCTGGCTTGTGTGACCAAGAGTTTCCGCAACCCGGTACCGCAGTACGATGAAGATATCGCGTAATAACCTAATCTGACATCGAAAAACCGGAGACATGTTCTCCGGTTTTTTTATTCCACTGCTTTATTTCCAGCCAATATTAATAACCGTTAGTTCTAAATTAGAGAATTTGGTTATTGGTTCTGAACCCGTTAGTCATTAATAATTTCCTGACTAATATACTTCTGGCTAATTAATTTATGTTTTCAATGATCTTAAGCGGGCTCATCTGTGGCGCGCTGCTTGGCTTTGTCATGCAACGTGGACGATTCTGTCTGACGGGCGGCTTTCGCGATATGTATATTGCGAAAAACAATCGTATGTTCTATGCGCTACTGATAGCCATCTCTGTGCAAAGCGTGGGTGTCTTTGCGCTGATTCAGACGGGTGTACTCAGCTATGATGCCGGCCCCTTCCCATGGCTGGGAACCGTTGTTGGTGGTTATGTCTTTGGTATCGGAATTGTTTATGCGGGCGGGTGTGCTACCGGAACCTGGTATCGTGCAGGAGAAGGGCTTATCGGTAGCTGGATTGCGCTGTTTACCTATATGGTGATGAGTGCGGTGATGCGCTCTACGCATGCGAGTGGGCTGAATCAGGCGCTGAAAACCTACAGTACTGAGCATAACTCCATTGCCGATACGTTGAACCTGTCCGTATGGCCACTGATCGCTATTCTGCTGGCGGTTACAGTGTGGGTGGTAGCGAAAGAGCTGAGAAAACCAAAATTGAAAGTCGCTACGCTACCGCCTCGTCGTACCGGCCTTGCGCATATTTTGTTTGAGAAGCGCTGGCATCCATTTGTTACTGCGGTTCTGATTGGGCTGATTGCGCTGTTGGCATGGCCGCTGAGCGAAGCAACCGGACGAATGTTTGGCCTGGGTATCACGTCACCAACCGCCAATATTTTGCAATTTCTTGTCGCAGGCGACAGTAAGTTTATTAACTGGGGAGTGTTCCTGGTGCTGGGCATTTTTATCGGCTCATTTATTGCAGCGAAAGCCAGTCGCGAATTTCGCGTTCGCGCAGCCGACGCACCCACCACGCTGCGTAGCGGTTTTGGTGGTCTGTTAATGGGCTTTGGTGCCAGCATCGCGGGTGGCTGTTCGATTGGCAACGGTCTGGTTATGACGGCGATGATGACCTGGCAGGGATGGGTTGGCCTGGTCTTTATGATTTTCGGTGTCTGGACCGCGTCATGGATTGTGTATATCAGACCGCAGCGTAAGGCAAAACTAGTCGCTGCTGCGGCAAATTAAGCGTAAGGATTTGATGATGGCAATTAAAAGACTGGATGTGGTCACACAGGTTTGTCCGTTTCCACTGATTGAAGCAAAAGCGGCACTGGCTGAAATGGCAAGTGGTGATGAACTGGTGATCGAATTTGACTGTACCCAGGCAACTGAGGCAATCCCGCAATGGGCCGCCGAAGAGGGGCACGTGATTACTGATTATCAACAGGTGGGTGACGCCGCCTGGAGCATTACGGTGCAGAAAGCGTAACCAGGATCCCTCCGCCGTCTGGCGGAGGGCATTTCATCTTCAGACTATCTCTTGCGCATACTGCCAGAGTGATTTCAGTAGCACCAGCTTCTCTTTATTGTCAGCATATTGCTGACTCAACATCTGCAATTCATTCGCGTAATTTTGCAAAAACTCCGGTGTGAATACCTGACGACGATGATCCAGCCAGCGTTGCTGCTCTCCCTCATCCAAAGTCCCGGGGAAATTGCGTGCGCGATAATTAAACAGCAGTTTTTCAATGCGCTTGTCGACAAAAGTGATGTCCAGTGCGGGTAAATTTCGAGGTTCGGTTTCCAGAACGATCTTCATTGCGGCGCGGTCGGCATCGCTGAAAAAACCGTTGTATAACTGCGCATCTACGTTATCCGATGGCGCAAAGGGTTCTGCTTCGGCAAAGATAGCCACCACTTTATCGCGCACCTGCGGGTTTTCACGCAGGACTTTAAGATTATCCAGGCAATGCTGGCGGTTAATTCCGAGACGATCGGCATCTTCCGGACGTAACGTATTAGCCTGTGCCAGAACCGGGCATTTGTTGATATGCACCAGTTTAACCGGCACCGCTGCGTTATCTCCCAGATCGGCTTTGGCGGTGTAAAGACGTGCGCGCAGGGTGTCGCTATCCAGTTCAAGCAAGGGAGAAATATCACCCGCTAAGTCGACCATAATAACCGCATTACGATTATCCGGATGCCAGGCCAGCGGGGCAACCCAACTGGTGTTACCTCGCCATGCACCGAACATCCCAGATACATGCACTAAGGGCTTCATTTGCGGGACATCAATCAACGCAGCCAGCTTGTGTTTATTGCGGTGACTGTAGAGATAGTCAAACAGACGCGGCTGACGTGACTTTACGAGTTGCGCCATTGCAATGGTGGCATACACGTCTGCCATCGCATCGTGGGCATTAGCATGCTCAATACCGTTGGCGCGGGTCAGGTGCTCAAGGCGGAAACTGGGTAGACCATCGTCGTTTTCTGGCCAGTTGATCCCTTCCGGTCGTAGCGCATAGCAGGCGCGCATTACATCCAGCAAATCCCAGCGAGAATTGTCGTTCTGCCAGCTCCAGGCGTAGGGATCATAAAAATTGCGATACAGGATATTACGTGTCACTTCATCATCGAAGCGCACATTGTTATAGCCGAGGATACACGTTTTCGGCACGGTAAACAGCGCATGGATACGGGCAGCAAAAGCGGCTTCGTTCTCACCCTTTTCACGTGCTTCTTGCGGCGTAATACCGGTTATCAGTACCGCTTCGGGTTGTGGCAGATAGTCGTCGGCGGGCTTGCAGTAAAAGACTTCGGGATCGCCAATGATATTGAAATCGCTATCTGTGCGGATGGCCGCAAACTGTGCGGGTCTGTCCAGTGCCGGATGGGTACCAAAGGTCTCGTAATCGTGGAAGAGAAAACCAGGTTGCTGCTTGCCGTCATTCATTGTTCAGTTATGTCCGGGATCAATTTAGCGCTTATCTAAGAATACCAAAAAGTAGCGCGGTAATCAGCAACGGGATTATCAATGCCCGGCGGTGGCCGCAATAAAATTGCGGTAAACGTGATTAAAATAAAATGAATTAATAGATTTGGGGTTTTAAGGATATTTCATGAAATAAGATAACGTTATTTTGTGAGTGCATAAATAAGCTAATTGAGAACTATTATTGTTATTTTTACGTTTGGTGGTGTGTTCTGGAAACTTTAAAACTCTTTTATAAACAATGAGTTTTATTCTTGCCAGTTAACGGAATTTCATTGTAATGAAATGTGAGTAAGGTTAAAAATTAATAATTTAAAGTCCATATAATCATTGGATATATCTAATAACAGGAGGTTATATGAGCATTAGTCGGCGTAATTTTTTGCGGGGTGTGGGTATTGGCTGCTCGGCCTGTGCAATAGGCAGTTTCCCCCCTGGCGCACTGGCGCGAAATTCACCAGAGAGTATTAAAGGGAAAACATCCCTGACGCCGAGTCTGTGTGAAATGTGTTCCTTTCGCTGTCCAATTCAGGCTCAGGTGATTAATAATAAAACAGTTTTTATCCAGGGAAACCCTAATGCCCCTCAGCAAGGCACGCGCGTTTGTGCTCGTGGGGGCAGCGGTGTTAGCCTGATAAACGACCCGCACCGGATTGTTAAACCAATGAAACGCACCGGGCCGCGTGGCAGTGGCGAATGGCAGGTCATTAGCTGGCAACAGGCGTATAAAGAAATTGCCGAAAAGATGGCGGCAATAAAAAATCAATATGGGCCGCAGGGCGTTGTATTCTCCTCTAAATCTGGTTCGCTTTCCGGCCATTTATTTCATTTGGCGACGGCTTTTGGCTCACCAAATACCTTTACGCACGCTTCAACTTGTCCAGCAGGTAAAGCCATTGCCGCCAAAGTGATGATGGGTGGGGATTTAGCAATGGATATCGCCAATACCCGCTATATGGTCTCTTTTGGACATAACCTCTATGAAGGGATTGAGGTTGCTGATACTCATGAACTGATGACCGCACAAGAGAAGGGCGCGAAGATGGTCAGCTTCGACCCCCGGCTGTCGGTATTTTCCAGTAAGGCGGATGAATGGCATGCGATTAAACCGGGGGGCGACTTACCGGTGCTGATGGCGATGTGCCACGTCATGATTACTGAAAAATTGTATGACGCGGGATTCGTTGAACGCTACACAACAGGTTTTGACCAACTGGCAGAGGCAGTACAAGAGGCCACGCCGGAATGGGCACAAAAGTTGGCCGACGTGCCTGCGGATGTCATTACCCGGGTGACTCGAGAAATGGCGGCCTGCGCCCCCCATGCGATTGTCAGCCCTGGTCACCGTGCGACTTTTTCGCAGGAAGAGATCGACATGCGGCGCATGATTTTCACCCTCAACGTGCTGCTGGGAAATATTGAGCGCGAAGGCGGCATGTACCAGAAAAAAGCCG
Organism: Citrobacter youngae; assembly: GCF_003818115.1. GTDB lineage: Bacteria > Pseudomonadota > Gammaproteobacteria > Enterobacterales > Enterobacteriaceae > Citrobacter > Citrobacter youngae. The sequence continues at coordinate 292,462 of NZ_RPOI01000016.1, forward strand.
CTGCAACCTACAATAAGCTGGCAGGAGAGAAGGTGGCTCCGGTGCTGGCGAAACCGGATGCCAAACTCCCTAAGCCAACGGCGCAGCGTATTGACCTGGTCGCGCCGCAATTCAAATACATCGCTGCGGGCGGTGGGGTGGTGCAGAGCATTATCGATGCTGTGTTAAACCAGACGCCTTATCCGGTGAAAGGATGGATTATGTCCCGGCATAACCCTTTTCAAACCGTGACCTGTCGGCCGGATCTGGTCAAAACCGTTGAGCAGTTGGATCTGGTGGTGAGCTGCGATGTCTATTTAAGCGAAAGCGCGGCCTATGCCGATTACCTGTTACCTGAATGCACCTATCTCGAACGCGATGAAGAAGTCTCTGATATGTCGGGGCTGAATCCGGCCTATGCGCTGCGCCAGCAGGTCGTTGAGCCTATCGGTGATGCGCGCCCAAGCTGGCAAATCTGGAAAGAGCTGGGTGAGCAATTGGGTCTTGGGCAGTACTATCCGTGGCAAGATATGCAAGTACGCCAGTTGTATCAGCTCAATGGTGACCATGCGTTATCTGCTGAACTGCGCCAGAAAGGGTATCGGGAGTGGGGCGTTCCACTGTTACTCCGTGAGCCTGAATCGGTACGCCAGTTTACTGCGCAGTATCCGGGAGCAGTGGCCGTTGACAATGACGGTACGTATGGCGAACAACTGCGCTTCAAATCCCCATCCGGAAAGATCGAACTTTATTCCGAAGAACTGGAAACTCTCCTGCCGGGCTATGGTATTCCGCGTGCACGCAATTTTGCGCTCAAGGCCGACAATGAACTCTATTTCATTCAAGGCAAAGTCGCAGTTCACACCAATGGCGCGACGCAATATGTCCCATTACTCAGCGAACTGATGTGGGATAACGCGGTGTGGATCCACCCGAAAACGGCTGGAGAAAAAGGGATTAAAAGCGGCGATGACATCTGGCTTGAAAATGCGACGGGTAAGGAGAAAGGCAAAGCGCTGGTCACTGCCGGTATTCGACCCGACACGCTGTTCGTCTATATGGGATTCGGCGCCAAGGCTGGCGCGAAAACCGCAGCGACAACGCATGGGATCCACTGTGGCAACCTGCTTCCGCATGTAACCAGTCCGGTATCCGGCACAGTGGTCCATACCGCTGGCGTTACGCTTCGTCGGGCATGAGAAAGGAGAACATCATGAATCAGTCAACAAATCCGTATGTCATGCTGCATGACGAGAAACGCTGTATTGGTTGTCAGGCGTGCACAGTTGCCTGCAAAGTTCTGAATGATGTGCCAGAAGGTTTTAGCCGGCTGCAGGTGCAGATCCGCTCACCGGAAAACGAACCTGAGGTGCTGTCTCACTTTCAGTTTGTCCGCGTCTCCTGCCAGCACTGCGAAGATGCGCCTTGTGTCAGCGTCTGTCCGACTGGCGCTTCGTTTCGGGACGAAAACGGCATTGTGCAGGTGGACAAGTCCCGCTGTATTGGCTGTGATTATTGCGTAGCTGCCTGCCCGTTCCATGTGCGCTACCTGAACCCACAAACAGGAATTGCAGATAAATGTAACTTTTGCGCAGACACCCGTCTGGACGCTGGACAATCGCCTGCCTGTGTTTCCGTATGCCCTACGGATGCGCTGAAGTTTGGTCGCCGTGATGACCCTGAAATTCAGCACTGGATTCTTCAAAAAGAGGTTTACCGTCAGCAGGATACGCGTAGCGGCGCGGTGAGTATTTTTCGGCGTAAAGAGATTCATCAGGAGGGAAAAGTATGAATTCTATCTGGGGAGCAGAGCTTAACTATGCGCCAGACTACTGGCCGCTGTGGCTCATTTATGCCGGCGTAGTCATTCTGTTGATGATTGCCGGTCTGGTGATGCATGCACTGCTGCGTCGAATGCTGGCACCCAAAACGGCAGCCGGAGAAGAGCACCGTGACTATCTCTACTCATTGGCTGTCCGCCGTTGGCACTGGGGAAATGCGCTGCTTTTTATCCTGCTTCTGCTCAGCGGTTTGTTCGGCCATTTTTCTATCGGACCGGTAGCGCTGATGGTGCAGGTGCACACCTGGTGTGGATTCGCATTACTGGCTTTCTGGATTGGCTTCGTCATGATCAATGCCACCAACGGCAACGGTAGTCACTATCGTGTGCAATTCAGCGGGTTGATAACGCGTTGCCTGCTGCAAACGCGTTTTTATCTGTATGGGATAATGAAAGGTGAGGCACATCCGTTTGCGGCAACAGCGGAGAATAAATTTAACCCCCTGCAACAGTTAGCCTATCTGGCCATCATGTATGCGTTGGTTCCGCTGTTAATCATTACCGGGTTGCTCTGTCTTTACCCGCAGATTATAGGCGCCGGGCCGGTGGTGCTGGTGCTGCATATGGTGTTGGCGATTGTTGGCATTCTGTTCATTTGTGCACATATTTACCTGTGCACATTGGGTGACACACCGGGGCAAATCTTTCGCAGCATGATTGACGGCTATCACCGTCATCGCAGCCATCATGCAGAAACAGCATCACATAAAGGCTAATCCTGCGCGTATTTTGCAGGGGAAGTCCGTCTGACTTTTTTCTTTAACAGCAAGAAAATGTGCCTTATGTCACATTTTCTTGCAATTTATCCATGTTTGTTCGGCAGAACTTCCGTAAAAAGAACGGCTATTTCTCCTGGTTATGAGGACATGCTGTTGAAACGCCGTTTGTTTATTGCCGCTTCGCTATTCGCGATAAGTTTTTCGTCCGCTTATGCGACTGATGTCGCCAGTTTTGCACCTCGGCCTCCCGCCATCAATGCTGGCGCGTGGGTGCTTATGGATTACACCACGGGCCAAACCCTGACCGCCGGTAATGAACACCAGCAACGCAACCCCGCCAGCCTGACCAAGTTAATGACCGGCTATGTTGTCGATCGCGCGATTGATAGCCATCGCATTAGCCCAACGGATATCGTCACTGTCGGACGTGACGCATGGGCGAAAGATAATCCGGTGTTTGTAGGCTCATCATTAATGTTCCTGAAAGAAGGCGATCGCGTGTCAGTACGCGATTTAAGTCGCGGCTTAATTGTTGATTCCGGCAATGACGCATGCGTCGCGCTGGCGGATTACATCGCGGGTGGACAGCCACAGTTTGTCGCGATGATGAACAGTTACGTTGAGAAGCTGAAACTTAAAGATACACATTTCGAAACGGTGCATGGGCTGGACGCGCCAGGCCAGCATAGCTCGGCCTACGATCTGGCCGTGTTGTCCCGGGCGATTATTCACGGAGAACCTGAGTTCTACCACATGTACAGTGAAAAGAGTCTTACCTGGAATGGTATCACGCAGCAAAACCGTAACGGGCTGCTGTGGGATAAAACGATGAACATCGATGGCCTGAAGACCGGGCACACATCCGGGGCAGGATTTAACCTGATCGCCTCCGCAGTTGATGGACAACGTCGCTTGATTGCCGTGGTCATGGGAGCCGAGAGCGCGAAAGGGCGCGAGGATCAGGCACGCAAACTGCTGCAGTGGGGGCAACAAAATTTTGATACGGTGCAGGTTTTGCGTAGCGGTAAGCAAGTCGGCGTCGAACGAATCTGGTATGGCGATAAAGAAAAAATTAGCCTCGGTACCGAGCAGGATTTCTGGATGGCGCTTCCTAAGGCTGAAGTCCAGAATATCAAAGCAAAATATGTTCTTGATAAGAAAGAATTGGTAGCGCCTATTGCCGCGCATCAACGCGTGGGGGAAATTGAACTCTATGACAGGGATAAGCTGGTGGCGCATTGGCCACTGGTCACCCTGGAATCGGTCAGTAAAGGCGGCGTATTTTCGCGTCTGAGCGATTACTTCCACCATAAGGTGTAATTTTTCACCCATGCTACTGACTGGCAAGAGTGCGAAACTGCTCACATAATAATCACTATTTCCTTGTGGCCGTAATATACAATAATTACACTGTATATAAATACAGTGTAATGACGGAGGTTATATGGAGTACGAGATAAAGCAGGTCGATAAACGCAGGATTGCTGGTTTTCATATGGTTGGACCGTGGGAGCAAACGGTAAAGCAGGGTTTTGAGCAGTTAGTCATGTGGGTGGATGACAAGCAGATAGTGCCGCTGGAATGGATCGCCGTTTATTACGACAACCCGGATGTTGTGCCTGCTGACAAACTGCGCTGCGATACTGTGGTTTCCGTCGCAGAGAATTTCGAGATCCCAGAGAACAGCGAAGGTGTGATACTGACTGAACTGGCCGGTGGTGAGTATGCTATTGCTGTTGCTCGTGTTGAAAATCATGACTTTGCGACGCCATGGTATCAATTTTTTAATCTTCTGCTGCAGGACGCAACATACCAGATAGCCGCCAAACCCTGTTTTGAGATTTATATGAATAATGGCATGGAAGACGGTTACTGGGACATCGAAATGTATGTGCCAGTACAGCCGAAGTAGCTGTTTTTTGTGTAAATCAGGATGAAAGTCCTGGTGATAACGATGATGTTTTCACTAAAAAGCAGGTACAATTCTGTTCTTTGCTATTCCCTGACGGAGTGGATGAGTGCGTGCCGATAAGTCGCTGAGTCCTTTTGAAATTCGTTTGTATCGTCATTATCGCGTAGTGCACGGTATTCGCATTGCGCTGGCGTTTCTTCTTACTTTTCTGTTGGTTCGCCTGCTGGATATTCCTGAAGGTACGTGGCCTCTGATCACGCTGGTGGTGATTATGGGGCCTATTTCATTCTGGGGTAATGTCGTCCCAAGAGCGCTTGAACGCATTGGCGGGACGATTCTGGGCTCAGTACTTGGGCTGGTTGCTCTGCGTCTCGAACTCCTGTCACTTCCGCTTATGCTGATATGGTGCGCAGTAGCGATGTTTCTCTGCGGCTGGCTGGCCTTAGGTAAAAAACCCTATCAGGCGTTGCTGATTGGTATAACGCTTGCCGTCGTCGTCGGGGCTCCTGCGGGTGACATGAATACAGCGTTGTGGCGCGGTGGCGACGTGATTCTGGGATCGTTACTGGCGATGCTGTTTACCGGCATCTGGCCGCAGCGTGCATTTATTCACTGGCGTATTCAACTGGCGCATTGTGTAACGGGGTACAATCGGGTGTATCAGGCCGCGCTCTCCCCCAATTTGCTCGAGCAGCCCCGACTGGAGAAGCATTTACAACAACTACTGAGTGACGTTGTCAAAATGCGTGGACTCATCGTTCCTGCCAGTAAAGAGACCCACATCCAAAAATCCATCTTTGAAGCTATTCAGACGGTTAACCGCAACCTGGTGTGCATGCTTGAGCTGCAAATCAACGCGCTGTGGGCGACACGTACCAGTCACTTTGTGATGCTGAACGCGCATACCTTGCGTGAAACTCAGCTCAGAACGCAACAAGCGCTACTGACGATCACTCATGCGCTATATGAAGGTAATCCGCAGCCGATACTTGTCAATACGGAAAAACTCAATGACACCGTGGCGGAGTTGCGCCAACTCATCGCTGAGCATAAAGGCGATAATGTTGCTGAAACACCTATTCATGGCTATGTCTGGTTGAATATGGAGATGGCACGGCAACTGGAATTGCTCTCACATTTGATTTGTCGCGCGCTGCGCAAATAAAGAGCAGATGAGGGGATTGGTTCTACTGCTGCTTCGATTCAGCAAAGATTAAGGGTATGATACTGAAAAAGGCTAAAACCATTGGTAACTACAATGGCTTTACCCTCGATAATTCAGGTTTCAGCCATGCATTATCAATGCAGATGCAACTTGAAGTATGGCGGGCATGAAAGTAATGTTGACCCACTTTAGCCGTTGTTTTAACGAATCCGAATCTCACATTATCAGGGGTGTAAAAATGGAAACTACCAAGCCTTCTTTCCAGGACGTGCTGGAATTTGTTCGTCTGTTCCGTCGTAAAAACAAACTGCAACGTGAAATTCAGGACGTTGAGAAAAAGATCCGTGACAACCAGAAACGCGTCCTGCTGCTGGACAACCTGAGCGACTACATCAAGCCGGGGATGAGCGTTGATGCTATCCAGGGTATCATCGCCAGCATGAAAAGCGACTATGAAGATCGTGTAGATGATTACATCATCAAGAATGCAGAGATCTCTAAAGAGCGTCGTGATATCTCTAAAAAGCTGAAAGCCATGGGTGAAGTGAAAAACGGCGAAGCGAAAGCAGAGTAATGTTTTATGGCAGTAGGGGGCGCTGCTAAGCGGCGACCCCTACTGTAGTTTTACCCCGCCTGTTACCATCCGCAATAAATGCTGCTCAGGCCAGTGAGTTGTCAGTTTTTTCTGTGCCAGCATCCATTTGATGTAATCAACATCATGACGTTTTCTGTCCAGCATCAAACCCACCACGCTGCCGCTGTGCGCAACATTCACCCCGTATAAATCGCACTCTTCTACCAGCGCCAATAGCGAATCGAAATCCGGTTTTGGCAACAACATTTGGCTGGCGATTGCGCTAAGCGTGGCGGCCTCCCCCATCCGATAGGGATTTTGGCTAATACAGGCTTCCTGTACTTTTTCCCATGCGCGTTTAAGCGCGGGAGCACCGGCCTGTAACCCGGGCTGGCGCGGAATGCGGTGATAATCTGCGGTACGTAATGTTTCCGGGCTTTCCAGAACCAACAGGTCAAGCTGGGGCTGCGCTTCACAGGGAATTTGCGTAGAGGCGTCGTTATGATCGAAAAGGGTTAACTGGTGGAAAACGGTGCTGTCGGTAGGTTCAAGAGAAACGCAAAGCTGTGCCAGTGTAGGTTCATCAAGCTGATGACCCAGAAAATGAGCGGTGGCAAGCGCGGTGGCGGCAATATCTGCGGTGCTACTGGCCATTCCTTTCGCAATGGGAATCGTTGACTGGATATCTATACGAATATCCTGACTGATATGCGCCGGGTAGTGCCAGTGCTGCAATAACCGGTCAACCATCGCTCGCGAGAGTGGGCGTTCATCCACTTGTGGTGAACCCGAACTGACCTCAACGGTGCTATACCATTCAACCGGGCAGGAGACCAGCTTCTCACTGCCCAGAATCCAGCCCTGGATAAGTTCCCCGCACGATGCAGGACATTGCGCAATAGCCACGTCTTCACCTTTGTGATCAGCAATCCTCGGCGCATAGTGTCATGGCGATCGCGCTATTACCATGATTTGCCGCAATTTGCGGTGCGGCAGGATTAAGCTGGAATGCCCAATGTCACAGTTTCTGATATCGCTATACGCATAACATCCTGCGCGATCATCAACTCTTCATTGGTATTTATAACGGCCACTTTGACCAGCGCAGTTTCAGTTTGAATGAAGGTTGCGTTGCGCTGATTTTTTTCATCATCAACAGCCAGACCTAAGAAATTCAGATTGTGGCAAATCGCAGCGCGTGCTCGGGCTGAGTTTTCACCAATTCCACCCGTAAATACCAAAGCATCCAGACCGCCCATCTGCATAATATAGCTGCCTATTGTGGCACGAATTCGCTCTGCAAACAGCGTAAGTGCGAGAGCAGCCTGTGAGTCGCCTTCGTCTGCGGCGCGTTCAACGTCACGATAGTCTGATGAGATACCGGAAACCCCAAGTAATCCTGATTCATTGTTGAGGAGCTGGTTAAGTTGCTGCGGTGTTTTGCCTTCGCGCAGGGCAATCCACGGCAAAATTGACGGGTCAATATCTCCGCTGCGCGTACCCATCATCACGCCAGACTGTGGCGTAAAGCCCATTGAGGTATTCACCGATTTTCCGCCCTTGATAGCACAGATGCTGCTGCCATTACCAAGATGACAACATACGATGCGCAGTGCGCTGAGCGGGACGCCCAGCTTTTCAGCCAACGCGGTACTGACGTATTTGTGGCTGGTACCATGAAAAACGTAACGCCGAATTCCCAGCTCTGAGTAATAGCGCCATGGCAGAGGATAAATAAAAGAAGGCTCAGCCAGCGTCTGATGAAAAGCAGTGTCAAAAACTGCGACGGCAGGTGCTTCGGGTAATAACTGACGAAAAACTGCGATCCCCAGCGCATTAACCGGGTTATGTAGCGGTGCCAGTTCTGCAAGACGCTCGATTTCGGCCAGTGTTTCATCATTGACGAGGGCTGAGTCTTTAAAGGACTCACCACCATGTGCGACGCGATGACCGACGCCATCGATCTCTTCCAGACTTTTGATGATGTTCAGGCTAAGCAGTTTTTCCAGTAACAGAGTTACTGCTTCACGGTGATCGGCAACGGGTAACGTCTGCCGCCATTTCTGTACGGGTGTTTTAAGCGTGACCTGCGCGTCAGACATCCCGATGCGTTCAATCAGCCCCTGGCAGATCATTTCACCCTGCGGCATCGCCAGTAACTGAAACTTAAGCGAGGAGCTCCCCGCGTTAATGGCCATTATTTTGTGAGACATGACGGTTCCTTTGCATTCAGAAAAATGAACATCTCATCGACCCCGGTATTCTCCAGCGCGCTGGTGACAAACACGTTCTGCGCCCCAGCCTGCACCAACCAGCTTTCTATGAGTGAAATCTTCTGAGGGTTAGCTAAATCGGCTTTGGTGACGAGGCCGATAACAGGTCTGTTCATTGGACCCGTAAAACCTGGAGAAAAAGGTGACCATGGGGCGTCGGCATTCAGTACCAGAGCGATAATGTCGGCTTCACAAGCGCTGGCCAGTAACGCACTGTACAGGCAGCGGTTCTCAAGATATTCACCCGGCGTGTCTATTGTCGTTGGCGACCAGACAATCGCCTGAGTTTTCTGGTAATGAAGTGCTTCTCCACGCAAACATTGTGTGAGCGATGTTTTACCGCACTGGCTGGGGCCAATTAGCATGATGCGTTTCATGTGGTTACGTCCGGGTAATAGGGCATGCAGTAAAACGCATCATTTCGCCAAGCGTTCTGGTTACCTGTTTCAGCGCGTACTCAACGGCGGAAACATCGCCCGTCAGTACTACTGCACCGGTAAAACGATCGAGAAAACCAATCTCTACCGCCCCGGACTTTGTGGCGATATCACAGGCGATAATTGAGGCTTCACTGGGCGTAATGGTTAAAATACCAATGGCCGAGACTGAATCCTGCAACCCCAGTTTTTTGAATAAATCCTTACCTGGATTAGCAATAAGGTGCGCCAGCGTGACCTGCTTGCCGGGTACGTATTCCTGGATCATGCGATCCGTCGGCGGTTGTCTGTCCATTATCCTTCCACCATTTGTCGCCACATGCTTTCATGTGGGCGAGGGATGACCGAGCGATAAACCAGCAGACCTTTTTCACCCGCGCTTTCGCTGGCAACCGTCACGGCGTTATTCACATCAGACACGTCGCCTGCGACAACCATGTAGCACTTGCCGCCAATACCAAATGCCATATGGACGCGTACCAGCGTGACGTTGGAGGCTTTAACCGCCCGGTCGGCGGCGCAGATGCAGGCAGCAACGCTCCATGTTTCGACAATACCAACTGCCTGACGCTTATCTACGCTGTTTAGTCCGCTGATTGCGGGGAGTACGCTGGCATGAATGTTGGGGAGTACCAGACTATCAACGAGCATATCGCCAGCCAGAGATGTTCCAGTGGCTATCGCCTGTTGTACGGCACCTACGTCACCACCGAGCATGAGCAGAAATTTTCCCGGGCAGATGGTCTTGCTGACCAGTAAATTCACATTCGCGCTTTTTAACATGGCATCGCCAGCTTCCATTCCTTTGGCAATGCTGGTGAGTTCTAAAATCCCTATAGCCTGAGACATGATTAACCTCTTATTACCGTGATGGATTGCTCAGTGATTTCGCTGACAATACCGTCAATACTGGCGTGAACAGGCGCGCCTAATGCACCGGACGGTACATCGGCAACGCATTGACCGCGAACAACGCGTTCGCCTTGTTCTACACATGGGATGGCGCTGGCACCTATATGCTGGCGTAACAACAGCGTCGTTTTATCTGTGGAATAATCAGTCTCAGCCAGTGGTGCATCGTGATACCAGTCGCTAAGATCCAGTTTGGTAATAAGGCGCTTAACCGGGATCAGCCGGTACTTCGCCATTTCATCCTCAGGATTTAGCGGCCCTTCATAACGATGGTTGAGCGCCCTCAGCTCGCGTTTAAGCATGCGGTTGATGCGCATCGGTGAAATCCCAACCGGACAGGCTACGCTTTCACACACATTGCATTCTGAACAGGTCAGGGCCGTGAGCAGTAGCTGCGGCGTGGCTGCCTGCTGATAATTAACCGCACGAACCAGCAGATGCGGGGATAATTCATGACCGATCAAATGCCTTGGGCACAAATCCGTACACAAACGGCACTGCTCGCAAACGGTTTTTGCAACAGAAAGCACAGTGCGTTCATCCTGCATCCGCCGCTGAATCAACGCATGAGACTTAGGCAAAACCAGCAGGCCCCCGGTGGTCTTGCTGACTGGGGTATCCAGTGACGTAATCAGGCTGCCCATCATCGGACCACCGTTAATAAAGCCGGGATCGTCAACGGTTGCACCCCCGGCCAGCGCCAGAACGTCACGTAAAGACATGCCGATAGGGACTGTGAGTGTGATGGGACTGGCGACTGCGCCGTTAACGGTCAAGGTACGACGGGTAACGGGGTACTGCTGCTCAACTGCTCTCGCGATGTTGAGCACGGTCTGGACGTTATTGACCACTACGCCGACGCTGACCGGCAGCGCGGCAGGCGGAACTCTCCGGCCTGTTGCCATCCAGATGGTCAAAACCTCGTCACCTGCCGGGTAGACATCGGGCAAAATATGTAAGCGGATCCCGGCAGGCAGAAGGGGCGTTAATGCATTGATAGCCTCTTGGTATTTCTCTTTGAGCGCAATAATTCCGGAACTGGCTCCGGTAGCCGTCATGGCATATTGAACGCCGTGGATAAGTCGCTCAGCCTGGACGGCCATCAACTGCTGGTCAACTTTCAGCATTGGCTCACATTCAGCTGCATTGACCAGAAAGGTATCGACCTGCGCCTGTAATTTTACGTGAGCGGGAAAGCCTGCGCCTCCGGCTCCGACAACACCCGCTGCGCGAACGCGTTCGCGAATTGTCTGCGCATCATAGAGCGTGGACTCCGCCGTCTTGGCTGTCTTCATAATAATTCCTCAAGCAGTTCCTGCATGGCACTGGCGTCGGCAACACGAGGATTGGTTTGCAGCGTGACGTCAGCCAGCGCGGCCTGAACCATCGACGGGATACGTTGCGACCAGGCTTGCTTTCCGTCTTTAAGCGCGTCAACTAAAGAAGGCAACGCACACTGTTTTTTGAGTAGCTCGATATGATGAATGAGCGCATTCAATGCCGCTGTATCGTTCGCGTTATCCGGGCATAAATGGCAGGCTTTAGCGAAACGGGCATAGCGCTTCGCGGCCCGCGGATCGCGAGCATTAAAATGAATGACAAGGGTCAGCAGCAGCGCATTGGCAAGTCCGTGTGGCAGATGAAACTGACCGCCCAACTGATGGGCAATCGCATGATTGATCCCCAGTCCAGCCTGACTAAATGCCATTCCCGCGAGCGTTGACGCATTGTGCATTTTCCCTCTGGTTGCCTGGCATTCACCTTTGCTGACGGCGACAGGCAGGTACTGGAAGACGATTTGAGCCGCTTTTTCAGCCAGTGCATCGGTGAAGTCGCTGGCCTTCGTGGACACGTATGCCTCCAGCGCATGCGTTAACACATCCATGCCGGTATTCGCGGTTATGGCTGGCGGTACGCTGACGACCAGCGTTGGATCAAGGATGGCCATGTCTGGATAAAGCGCATTATTAAACAATGGATATTTAATGCCTTTATCCGGATCGCTAATCACGCAGGCGCTGGTTACCTCGGAGCCCGTACCGCTGGTAGTGGGAATTGCGACACAGGTTTCAATTTCAATACCGAACTGTCGGCTGAACCAGACGATGGCTTTTGCGGCGTCCAGTGCTGAGCCGCCACCAAAACCCATCACGACGTCCGGCCGCAGGGACTGCATTTGTGCAATCCCTTGAACTACAGTGCTGATGGTCGGATCGGGGGTGATATCGCTGAAAATGCTGATGCGGTTATCCGCTGGCAGAGCGTTGCGCAGCTTTTCAATCAGGGGAGAACGCGCGAGAAAACCATCGCAAATAATCCAGATATGCTTATTCGTGAAGCGCTTGAGCACATCCAGACTTCCCTGGCCGCTGTACAATCGAGTTTGCAGTGAAAAGCTATTCATAACGGCCCCATTAACGAATAGAAAAACCGTTTGTCAGCACGCAACGACGAGAGCGTGCGAAAGTGCGCGCAGATGTTGTTCCTTCACCGGTTGGCGTCGCAATAGTGAAGGTTGTAAAGCCTTCACCGCCGACACCAATACCGGCGTAAGAGGGGCCATTTTTCACAAATATTGAGGTCTGAAGGGTGCGGGCGGCAAGATTCAGACGTGACACGTTTTGTGAATGCATGATGGCAGTGTGATGCAGTCCCTCTTCAACTTTCAGTGCCAACGCCAGTGCACTGTCAAAATCCTTTACGCTCACGATGGGCAGCATTGGCATCAACTGTTCGCTGGTGACCCATGGATCGTCAGCATTGACGATGCCAATCAACAGGCGAGGTGTTTTTGCCGGAACCGGTATGTCCGCAGCTTCAAGCAGGGCTGCTGGACTCTTTCCAACCAGTTTTTTATTGGCTATGCCTTCAGGTAGACAGGCGGCGCGCAGTTTGTTGACGTCTTCGTTGTGCAGAAGTAACGCGCCAAAAGACTGCATTTGTTGGACCAGTCGTTCAGCAACAGCATCGACAACAATCAGGCTTTTCTCAGCAATACAGGGCAGGTTGTAATCAAACGATGCACCGTTGATGATATCTTCAGCTGCTTTAACCAGGTCGGCAGTTTCATCAACAATACAGGGCGGATTTCCTGCACCTGCGCCAATGACTTTTTTCCCGCTTTTCATACCCATAGCAACAATGCCAGGGCCGCCGGTAATCGCCAGAACTGCGATTTTAGGGTGTGCCATCATCTGCTGGGTAGCCTCAAAAGTGGGTTCTGTGACCGTGACGACAAGATTCCGGATCCCGCAGCAGCGGAAGGCAATATCTTCAATCATGGCAATCAGTTTCAGTGATACTGCTTTTGCGCCAGGGTGCGGGCTAAAATAAACGCTGTTTCCCGCGGCCAGCATACTGATGCTGTTATTGATGATGGTTTCCGTCGGGTTGGTACTTGGCGCAACGGAGCCAATCACCCCAAATGGAGAGTACTCAAACAACACCATGCCACCGTCACCGGTTAGCGCCGTGGTAGTGAGGTCTTCGATTCCCGGGGTGTTGTCCAGCGCGGCTTTGTTTTTGAGGAATTTATCCTCTTTGTTGCCCATACCCGTTTCGGCAGCGCTCTCAGCGGCCAGTGAAGCAAGATGAGGCGTCAGTTCTTCTCGCAGGGCATTGATGATGGCGCTGCGGGTTTTCAATGGACATTGCTGATAACGCAGAAAAGCCTGATACGCGGCATCAATTGCTTCGTTAACGGAAGGAAAAATTCCATTACCCTTAACTTCTGCTTTTGCCGGGGCGAGTTGTTCACTCAAAATGTTACGAATAAGCGTTTCAAGTTCTGAAGTATTCATTGATGTGTTCTCACGTTAATCGCCGCAATGGCCGTTTCTGCAATGTCCATATCCTGCTCAACGCTTCCCCCGCTGATGCCAAGACCCCCAAGGAGTAAACCCTCTCGCCATAATGCGTACCCGCCACCGAAGGTGACGACTTTTCCCTGCATATGGCTTTCCAGACCGTAAAGCGCGGCCCCTGGTTGCACCGCTGATGTCAGCTCGTGCGTGGCGGTTTTCATCGCCACGGCGGTCCAGGCTTTTTTCGGTGCCAGTTCGCTACTGACGAGCAATGCGTCAGGCATGCGCCAGGTCACCGTTTGAGTTCCGTTCGCATCAACAATGCAAATGACGACCGGAACCTGAATTTCTTCTGCTCTCGCCACCGCCGTGCGAGTCAGTTGGTGGAGCTCCTGAAAAGACAGTGACATAGTCGGCTCCTGGGTGGCTGATGTGCGGATGGCTGCGAGATAGCGCTCCGTCACTTTCTGAATAATGTGGTTTTGATGAGCATCATGATCTTCTGCGCGTGCAAGCGCATATAAGCAATCGGACAGGCGATTGATGTAACGCATCAATACATGTCTGACGGAGATCTCTGTGGAGAGTTCGACCAGTCGCCGCTCTGCGCGGCGAGCCAGTGTGCGGGCGAAGTGTAGTCGGCTGGCGGCTTCGCTGCGGCCTGGTAAAATAAAGCTGCGTAGGGGCGGTACTCTCCCCATCGCGGTATCGATGGCGGCTTCCAGTGCAGCAATTTCTTCTGAGCTGATGTAGCGCTGTTCTGGCGTTGGCTGTTCGCTTTCGCTTGCCAGTTCGGCGCTGAACCAAAAAAGCTGCAGCTGAATATTTTCAAGCAACTGGCGGTGCTGCGGGTTTTTCGCCGCGCAAACGCACAGGCTAAGCGCTGCATTAAGCTCATCCAGCGTACCGTAAGCCTCGACGCGCGGATGCGTTTTACTCACGCGTTGTCCGGTAAAGAGAGCTGTTGTACCGGCATCGCCCGTTCGGGTATAAATCGCCATAGTTCCTCCTAGCGAGAAAGCGTGTCGACAATGCCGACGATAGCCAGGTCGATGGCCTCATTCGGGCCGGAGAAAACGTGTCTGGCGCTGGATCCGCTGCTGAGTAACACCAGTTCGCCCGTTCCTGCACCGACTGAGTCAACCGCGACTTCATCACCGGTAGCGGGGGAGGCGGGGAGCTCTCCGTCAGCACTCACCCGACGTACCAGCAAGAGTTTTTTTCCCACCAGTGATGGGGATTTTTGCGTGGAAACCACAACGCCTGTAACCCGGGCCAAATGCATAGCTCACTCCTGCTTAATTAATTGGACATTTCGCGTACCGACAGCTTCCTGAGCCAGAGCCGTCACGACACATCGACGGCGTAGTACCAGTACGCCATCCCTCAATTGGGCGACGTTGGCATAGCTGAGAAGCTTCTCAGGATGCAAAAAGATGATTCGCCCCAGTTCGTCACTGAATTCCAGCGGCAGACGCGCGAGTTTTTTCACGGGGATTGCGGGTAACAATCGGTGTTGTAGTGAAATCTTCACGCGGACTCCGCATGCCAGCGCGTCGTGAATCGTTACCACCGACATGTTGACTGGGCAGCCTTCGGCAATTTGCTCCAGTAATGGCAGGTCTGCCTGAAGGAGGTGCAGTGACGAGTACTGACAACATAATGTCCGGGAATCAATTTCCCGTAACTGTGCGACGCTAAGAGTGAGCGTGCTTTCCGCGCGTTTTTTTAATCGGGAAACAACCTCCTCGATAATGCGTTGCAGCAGTTCGTTGTTCATCGTGAGGTCACCAGTGTGGCGAATGCCTGGGGATTATCAGCGCCTGCAGCATTGGCTTCGTCTGTATCGATATGCATTTCGAGGCGCATATCCGGCGAAACGCGGACGGCGACGTTATCGAAAATCAGTCGGCGTTCATCGCCATTGATTGCCACGGAGACTTTATCTCCATGAGAGACACGCAGTATCAGCGCATCCAGCGGCGACATATGGATATGTCGCTGGGCAACAATAACCCCGGAGGGTAACTCCAGTTCAGCAAAGGGGCTGATAAGACGAATGCCAGGCGTACCCTGAATATTGCCGGACATGCGCAGCGGCGCAGCGATACCTAATGTGCGGGCGTCGGTACGAGATATCTCCACCTGGCTAGTACTACGCAGTGGACCAAGCAGACGCACATTCTTTAACTGACCTTTCGGTCCGACCAGCGTGACGGTCTGATCTGCGGCATATTGTCCGGGCTGCAACAGACCCTTTTTCTCGCTAATCGGCTGATTAGGAAACAGGCGAGTGTAGTCCTCGGCGCAAAGGTGGATGTGGCGATTCGAAATCCCGAGAGGGATAGGGCGTTCACGCATTTCATCCAGTATTTTACTGACCGTTGTTTCCAGTTGCTGTTTATCCATTACGCTTCACCTCGTTTACCAGAGTGCAGACAAAGAGTGCGCGGCTCGCCCTTTTGACGGGGACAGGCAGGGTCAAGACACAGATTGCAGCTAATCAACTCTGCCTGTTGCGCGGCTTCAGGTAATGCAATTTCTGTAGCCATCTCTTCTTGCTCTTGCGATAGATAAGGTATCGGTTCTGGCTCTGGCTGCACGGGCACACTGTGGGAAAGAATGCCTTCTCCGGGCCTGGAAATGACCCTGTGCGCGACCAGTCCATTTCGCAATTCTGCTAAATTAGCACCGGTGGATATAGCCGCCTGAACGGAGGCCACATCCCCGATTATCTTGATCACCGTCCAGCCTGAGCCGTTGGTTTTTTCGAGGCCCACCAGCGTGATGGAGGCGGCTTTCGCCATGACGTCCGCGCAACTGATGGCTAATGCCAGACCACTAACTTCAAGTAATCCCAGTGATTGCTTCACGCTGTGCTCCTTGTTTGCAACGACTTATGCAGATTTAGGTAAAATGGCTTCAACGTCGCTATGCGGACGCGGGATAACGTGGCAGGATTTCACCTCGCCAACGGCGCTTGCTGCTGCGCTTCCTGCATCTACCGCTGCTTTTACGGCGCCGACATCCCCGCGGACCATCACGGTGATCAGGCCTGAACCAATTTTTTCGTAACCAACCAACTGCACGTTTGCGGATTTCACCATGGCATCAGCGGCTTCAATAGCGCCGACAAGCCCTTTTGTTTCAACCAGTCCCAGTGCGTTATTCATACTGCTTTTCTCCTGTGGATTATGAGTGGCATTCGCGGAACGGAATGCCTTTAACCAGCCGCGCAGCGTTATTGCCAATGCTGCGGCGATCATGGCTATTTTGTTGATACGTCAGCGTAAAAAGTGGCGCTGATGTAGGTAAGTTTTTGTAGTGCACGACCAGTTTTTCATGACTGCAGCCAATGCCAACCAGCAATGGTGATTGGCAGGCAGCCAGCCATGCATTGTGGATAACGTCAGTTGAATGGCTCTCCTGAATCACAAAGGGGATCCCTTCTTCCTCAATACCCAGCAGCACGTCATTCCAGACTTCAGCGCAGCCGGTAGTAGTGAAGATAACAATGGCTGGCGTGGTGAGATTACTTTCCATGAGCGAATGCCTTGTACCAGGAGAGAATCAACCCTGTGGCAACCGCATTGCGCGGACCTTCGGTGCCACGAATGTTGCCGCGCCCGGCAACGAGGCGATAATGAGCCAGTGCATCGGTGACCAGTTGCGGAACTTCGAAGTCCAGCGAGGAACCGCCAACCAGCACGACAAAAGGAATGTCCCGAATATTCCCGGTCGGACTTACCTGACGTAGCGCTCTGAGCGCGTTGGTGACGAAAACGCGCTCCTTGGCGCTGCGGCGAATGGCGCGAACTTTCTCCAGCGCCAGTTCGCCCGGCAGTGGCACCAGTTCATCGGGTTTCACCACGCACACGCGGGCAAATACCGTTGGCGGGAGCGGGGTGGGGAAGAACTGGACGCTGCCGTCTTCGTGGCGAAGATGGAACAAGCTTTCAACTTTCGCCAGCGGGTATTTTTTAATCTCTTCAGCGAGATAACGATCATCCAGCCCCAGTTCTCTGGCAATGATCATTGTGACCATATCGCCGGCCCCTGCCAGATGCGTGGCAATAATTTCGCCTTTCGGGTTGATGATAGAGGCGTCAGTAGATCCGGCCCCAAGATCCAGAATAGCCAGTGGACGTGTAGTACCCGGTGTGGTTAAGGCACCCAGAATAGCGGCTTCGGCTTCAGCACCACCAACCTGCACATCAATGTTGAGTTTTTGCGTTATTTCCTGGGCAATCATCGCCATTTGCAGGCGATCTGATTTCACCATAGAAGCAATACCAACAGCCTGTTCCAACGAAAACTCGCCGGCAAGTCCCCCGGTCACGCTGACTGGGACTGAAGTATCAACTGCCAACAGATCCTGAATAAAGATTTCATGACTGGGTTTGTTGGTTAATTCAGCCATTGTCTGGCGTACGTGCTCCAGCATGCCGCCAATATTGGTTCCCGCCTCTCCGGTGACGTTATCCAGTTTCGGGCATTCGCCAACCGCTTTCATAATCGCGTCGGCACCTGCCGCGACGTCGACGCGTACTGTTCGTCCTTGCGATTGCAGTTCCAGGTTTCCGGCAGGTATTGCACGAGCTTTCACATCACCTGACGGCGTTTTCACCACTACCGCAGAGCGGTTGCCAATCAGTGCGCGGGCCATGGGGACAATGTTCCTGGTCTCCTCTGCGCTAAGGCTAAAGACAGTCGCGATTCCGTACGGGTTGGAAAGGGTTTCGATAACCTTGCCTGGAACAGCGACCTCAATGGCAGCCAGCATCCCCAACGGGATACGGTCGATATGAAGGACTTCATCGACGATGGGCAGGGGATGAGTCAAACGATTACTGACCAACACACCATCATCCTGCTGCAAAATAACACCAGTCAACTGGTATCCGGCACGGACGGAGGCATTAATCATCGTAGCAACATCGGCGAAATCAAATGCCGATGACACCACCAGAATATAGGGCGCATCCGCCGGACGACTGAGCAGGTCTTCCGGCGTAATAGTGACGCCCACGCCTAACCCGACACCGCCCGGTGTTTTAGGGTTATGGCCGATCATGGTGGATTCAGTGATGATGGTTTCGGTTATGGTTTCCATCGCCACGTCGCCAATGACCGGGGTGGCTTCGTTAATACGGATGAGCGAAATATCGCTGACATTGATACCGGCGTTTTTTGCCGCCAGCGTAAGGGCCTCCTGAATGCCAAACACATTACGTAATGTGCCCTTAATTCCGGTGGTTTCTACCAGCGCGCTGCCGGTGATGCTCAGCACGCCAGACTCATCCAGAGTAGCCAGAGCGACTTCCGTTGATGAGTTGCCTATGTCAATGCCTGCTATATATCGCATGATCCTGTCCCTGAGTTAGTCGTCGCCTTTGAGTTTTTTACGCTCAACGTACAGCGCTGCCGCTTCACGAACGAAAGCTGCACAGATTTTTGCCTGATAACGATTTTCGAGATCGTCGGCGATAGCCATCAGCTCATCTTTTGTTGAGCGGTACGGGCGCAGCGCGTTGTAGATCTCAAGAATACGATCGTCAGGAACAGCGGTTAGCTCGGCAGCGCGCTCAAAGTTCATTGCCAGCCTGTCACGTCCGGCATCTTTGGCGATTTCCGCCTGGAGGCGCAGTGTTTCAGGGGTGATGCGCATGTCCTGCGCGGTCACTTTGTTGCTCAGAACATTTTCAAGCGTGAAGTCGTCCAGCGTTTTGTTGGTCGCAGTTTTTACCCACTCAGGATGTTTATTCGCGAGAGGGTAATCCGTGACTTTCGCGGTATGTGCTGATGAACTTGCCGCGGGCGGAGTCGCGGACTCGCCTTGCAGGCTGTTCATCCGGCTCAACACATCCCGAACCATCGATTCAATTGCGTCGGTATTCATGGAGGTATCCTTTATCAAAGCGCCACGCGCAGTTCCTGCGGGTTTTTGCCTGTCACAACGTATTTGGTCTCTTTAATGTGCAGAATGGCCGATTTTGCCTGGTACTTAGGACGGGCCATCTGGTCATTCAGAGTCGGGACCGGTTGCGGAGATTCACGCTTGGCATAACGCGCGGCGTTTTTACCGATCTGACGATAGGTTTCCAACGTCAGAAGCGGTGCCTGAGGGAACAGCTCCAGGTTTGAAAGCGGCGGTAACCCCTGCTGGTGGATAACCGTGGTGCCTTTTGACTGGATGCCGATAGAGATCCCGGAACCGCTTAGACGGTTACCCTCAACGGCAACAAACGCCACATCGGAGGATTTAAAGCAGCGGATAACGCGCGCTTTAATGCCTTCTTCTTCAATACCGGCAATCACTTCGCGCAAGATATTCTTATGCGGGATCCCTACAATATTGACGGTTTGCGAGAGCCCGAACGCCGGCCCTACGGCAATAATCACTTCGTCCTGTTGCTGGCCTTGTTTGGCTTCACCAATCTCGGTCAGAAAGCTGTCGCCCTGTGCCGCAGCAGCCTGAGGTGCGCTTGCCGCTGTAGATGCGCGGAAAGAGACGGGTTTGTCGCTGGTCTGCATTTCAGACAACACATCTTCAATTATCTGGCGCAGCAGTTTTTCATTAATTTCCATTTTTCACCCCTTAGCCAAGCTCGTTGGGATCAAGTGCGCCAGGGATGTTTTTGATCTCTTCCCAGCGTTCGCCTTGCAGGCGATAACCTGTTGCCGGACCGGCATAGTCATTGACGTCATTTACTGCGGACAGCACCTGTCCGTCGCCAACGAT
This sequence comes from Citrobacter youngae, assembly GCF_003818115.1. Lineage (GTDB taxonomy): Bacteria > Pseudomonadota > Gammaproteobacteria > Enterobacterales > Enterobacteriaceae > Citrobacter > Citrobacter youngae. Next base: position 312,818 of record NZ_RPOI01000016.1, read on the forward strand.
AATGGCGGAGGTATGCAGATAATCCCCGGTTAACTTGGCTTTCTGGATGTTGAGCATGTCCTGAGCGACATCGGTAAACCCGCCCTGAGCAAGAGCTTTCACCACTTCCAGACCGTTACGGTTTTTATTGATGATCTCTTGCGCAAATTTGATGTCTTCAACGATGTTACGCTCTGGCATATCTTTTGAACCGTGGGCGTGGGTCGCGGCCTCGACTTCTTCGTCGGTGATTGGCGGTAATCCCATCCCGGCGAATACGGCCTGCAGTGCGCGAGCTGCTTTATTGCGAATGGCGATAACGTCTTCTTCTCGCACTGGACGCAGACCACCGTCGACTTTCAGATCGCGCTGGATGACGTTGTAATCGTCAAAATCTTCGGCATCCTCGTTGGAACCGGCGAACATGTTGTCGTAGTTCGGAACAGCGGAATAACCAGATGAAATGAAATCTGTACCCGGCAAGAATTGCATCAGCAGACGAGCAGTACGACGCATATCGGAGTGGGTAAAGGTCTGGTCATTACTGGAGGCACACTCCAGATCCAGTGACGAGCAGATCAGGTTTTCTGCCAGCACCGCGCGAATACCCGATGGCACGGCTGAGGGTACGCCAATGCAACTTACTGAACCGTTTTGCAAACCCTGAACGCCAGCTGCCTTGGTGATGTAAATGCAGCGCGCTTCCAGATAAAGCATCGATTTGCCTTCGGCGTAGCCCATCTGAACTTCTGAACCGGAGCCAGATGTGAAGCGCATTTTCAGGCCGCGTGAAGCGTAAGAAGAGGCCAGAAAACCTTTTGACCATGGCGTGTCGTCACCGTCTGTAAAGACGGGTTCAGTACCGTAGACGGAGATGGTTTCTGCGTAGCAGGTGTGGCCCAACATGCCGAGTTTCAGCTCGGTGGCTTCTTCCAGAGAACACTGAGTTAACACACCTGGGCGTCCAACCTGCGAACCTACCAGCAGTGCAATCGCGTTAAACGGCGCGTAACGTGCAACAGCAACGGTCGTTTCCTGCTCATCAAAGCCACGCCAGGCACCCTCTGCAGCATCGGCGGCAATCTGTACCGGGTTATCTTTGACGTTAGTCACGTGCGCTTGTTGAGATGGGGTACGGCGGGCACGCATTTTCTGCATGGCCATCATCATCTCAACGACGTTCATGTGCGAAACCACTTCCACAATTTTCGCTGGCGTCATTGCCGTGGTCAGAGGAACAATGTCCATACGCTTGACGTTGGGGTCGCAAAGCATATTGGCGAGTTTAACCGAGTCCATCGCCATCACCTCTTCAGCGCGAGCCAGGTTAATGCCGTAGCGCGCGATGAAGTGGTCAATCAGATCAAATTCACTGGCGGATTTGCCGTCCAGTTCAGTGACCATCCCGTTGACGATTTTAATCGACGGCTTAGGGTCGTTTGGGCTTTCCATCGCAATGAAGCCTTCTTCGATCCACTCCTTAACGAAGCCGTCCTGATTCACAGGGCGTTTCGCCAGTGCTTCAAATCTTTTCGATCTCATGAATCAGCCTCACTGATATCAGATATAGGACGGACGGTCGTTTTTGGGTTCTGAGCCGAGGGTCGCCAGCACGGTTTTACCGATTTCACGGGCTGAGATAACAGCCTGACGCACGGCCCCTGAGTCACCGGAAATGACCAAAATGGCTTCGTTGCTGAAACTGGTGCCATGGGCGGGGGAGCTGTAGGCCACCACTTCAACATTGGCGGATTTCAGCGCCGTATCGGCCATCAGGACACCTACGGATGCGGGTGCGCCGACGATGACGCCACAGGCACGACCAATCGGTGCGCCAAAGGCTTTTTCCAGCGCGTAGCTGGCGCGTGCGGTGTATTGCATCTCGATGTGACCGGCTTCGTTGGCATAAACGTCGCCAAAGGTGCGATCCAGCTCTTTCAGCGCAACTTCAATCCCGCGCTTCACGTCAGAAACGTCGTTACCGCCGAGAATTATTAGCGAACCATGACCAGCGCCGCCTTTGGTATCACGCGGCAACTCGATGCTGACGACTTCAGTATTTGTGGCTTTCACCGCTTCATCAGCAGCCATGATGTGTGGACCCGCACCAGTACGTGCGCCAAGGATGCCAATGGAGCGATAACGCTTTTCAAGTTTCATCGCGTCCAGTAAGGCGCTATCTACGTTGGCGATCACCAGACCGACGGTGTCGCCAATCGCAGTACCGACAAATTCCGTTAAACTGCAGCTCTTCTCTGCCATAGCCGTTTCTCGTGTTGGAGGATTATTTTCAGGGATAGCCTGCTGTTCTGGCGTTGCCACACGAGCAATCACCTGCGCCATGATCTGTTCAACCAGCTCATTGCTGCTCATTAGCTAATTCCCTTCGGTAAGATTTTTTCGACATCGGTATGAGGACGTGGAATGACGTGTACGGCTTTCACTTCTCCCACGTTACGGGCCGCGGCGGCACCGGCATCTGTTGCTGCTTTAACCGCGCCGACATCACCGCGGACAATGACTGTTACCAGTCCCGAACCAATTTTTTCGTAGCCGACCAGCATTACATTGGCTGACTTCACCATTGCATCTGCGGCCTCTATGGCTGCAGTTAAGCCTTTGGTTTCTACCATTCCTAACGCTTCTTGTTGCATAAAGACCTCGCCTGGGTTGTCCCGATTTTCATGACTATAAAAAGAAGCGAGGAAAAAGAATGGCTGACTTGAATGTATGAGAGAAAAAATAGTGAGGAACTGGTGATATAAAATTGCTGTTAATTATTTTATTATGTTGTTTTTATTGATTATTTTTAGATTTGTTGATGTGATTATTTGGTTATGTTAATTCCATATTTACACTTTTGAACGTGACAGGTGAAATATCATTTGCTATGCGGGGAAAATGAATTTGTGACGGTTATCTGAAAACAAGATTATGCTATTGGCAATATTTTATTATTTCTAAAATGTACAAATAATAGAGAAATTCCCCGTCATCTGGCTTTGTTTAATAAAAGTGATGGCAAGAATTTGCTATCGCAACACGATTTTTAAAGTCATACCGCCCGCAGATTGCCAACAATTTGCCGACATGGCTTTTTATAGTAAGCCTCGAAGTATTCTACTTGCCAGCAAGGAGTCCGCTGGTAAAGACACGAACTCTGCTTAGAAGGTGTCACAATGAACGATTCACTAAAAGCGCAATGCATTGCCGAGTTTTTGGGGACCGGGTTGTTTTTGTTTTTTGGCATTGGATGCCTGAGCGCCCTGAAAGTAGCCGGTGCCAGTTTAGGGTTATGGGAGATCTGCATTATATGGGGACTGGGGATCTCTCTGGCAGTTTATCTGACAGCAGGGATCTCAGGTGCACATCTCAATCCCGCTATCACCATCGCACTGTGGTTGTTTGCCTGTTTTCCAGGTCGTAAAGTGTTGCCGTACTCCATTGCTCAGGTGGCTGGTGCCTTTGGTGGCGCTCTGCTCGCCTATTTGTTGTATGGCAGTTTGTTTATCGAGTACGAAACCGCCCACCACATGGTGCGGGGTAGCCTCGAAAGTTTGCAGCTTGCCAGCATATTTAGCACTTATCCTGCCGCTGCACTCAGCGTCTGGCAGGCTGCACTGGTGGAAGTTGTGATTACCTCCATTCTGATGGGGATGATCATGGCGCTCACCGATGATGGCAATGGGATTCCCCGGGGGCCGTTGGCACCACTACTGATCGGTATTCTGGTTGCCGTTCTTGGGGCATCGACCGGACCGCTTACCGGATTTGCCATGAATCCGGCTCGTGATTTTGGGCCAAAATTGTTCGCATGGATGGCGGGCTGGGGGGATGTCGCGATGACTGGGGGGCGTGATATTCCTTACTTTATTGTCCCGATCGTGGCACCTATCATTGGCGCTTGTGCGGGGGCAGCAATTTATCGTTACTTTATTGGCAAAAACTTACCGTGTAATAGCTGTAAGCTGGAGGAAAATGAGCGTTAGCTTCACGGAAAATGTTTATTTTTGAAATGTAATAACTGTTTTCGTGATCAGGTTTCCTGAACCGCTTAAAAAGTCTCCCAAGAATGGGAGACTTTTGTTATGTTCGAATACGCCTTTTATCATTGCTCTGGATAGCGAGATGAAAAGCAGATGTAAATAATGTGTTTTATTTATAACAATAAATTAACTGAGAGGTTTTATCATGATTTCTGCGAGTGCCCTGAACTCAGAACTCATTAATAAAATCGCACAGGATTTTGCGCAGGCCACCAGTCTGGCTGTTGTGGTTGTCAATATTCACGGTGATGAAATTTCTGAGCTTTTTAATTTCACTCCTTTTTGCCAGTTGATGCGCCAGCATCCTCAGCATAGTACACGATGTCGTATGAGCGATCGCTGTGGGGGACTGGAAGCTTCAAAATCCGATCAACCCTGCATTTATCGCTGCCATGCCGGACTTACCGACTTCTCCATTCCGCTGGTCATTGCGGGACATCTGGTCGGGTTTGTCTTATGTGGTCAGGTGCGCCTAAGCAATGACGTGGGGCTGGTGGATATTCTGAACGTGGACGACCGTTGGCAAGCCGATCCCGAACTGGTGAGTGAATTTCGTAATGTACCGGAAATGGACTATTCGCGGGTTATTGCTTCCGCGGATTTGCTAAAGCTCATTGTAGAAAATTGTCTTAAAAAACAACTGAATTTCGTCGTAATCAAAGACAATCCGCAGCAGTCAGAACCGGTACGCGCTAACCGCAGTACCAATCCGCATGACAGTAAAATGAAGAAAGCCTTGCGCTATATTGATGCGCATTTATCAGACGAGCTGCGTCTGGAAGATGTTGCCTCTCACGTTTATCTCAGTCCTTACTATTTCAGCAAATTGTTCAAAAAATATCAGGGGATAGGGTTTAACGCATGGGTAAATCAACAGCGAATGGCGAGTGCCAAAGAGTTGCTTTGTCATAGCGACTGGAGCATCGCCAGTATTGCGCGAAATTTAGGCTTTTCACAAACCAGTTATTTTTGCAAAGTATTCCGTCAAACGTACCAGGTTACGCCGCAGGCTTTCCGTCAGCAAATAAATGTCACCTCATCTGAAGAGACAGCTTAAATAGCAATAATTTGCTATTGCCGATTTTTGATATCGTACGCTATGTCAGTCATTATAAAATGAAAAATAACTACAGCAGTCAATAAATTGTCATAGCGCAACAAAATAATAGTATTTGAGGGATAAACTGCACCAGTTTTTATTTTTGTGATGAGATACAGTGTCTGTGTGAAAGACTTTCTTTATTCTTTAATGACGCTTTCATTCAAAAAATGAACATATGAATAAACGGGTTGAGGCCATAACATTGGTTGAATGTACCCGGCAAGATATTAAATTGAATTATTGTCATGAGGTCGTGAATTTGCCTCAAGACACAGAGCCAAATTAAATCGGCTCTTGAACTGACAGGTTTGCCACATTTGTGGTAGGGAAGGGGGTGAGAATCCCCCGCAGCCCCCGCTGCTGTGATGCTGACGACCCCGTATAGACCACTGATCGCAAGATTGGGAAGGACGGGCGAGGACGACGCTAAGCCAGAAGACCTGCCTGTCGGTGACTACCAACAACTTCGGTGGGAAGTGGGTTGCGCAGATGCATACAGTCGAGAGACTGGGTATCTATACACCCCTACCACCCTGAACAGGATCAGGGTATGGCGGCCAGTTTTCACGCATTTGTTCTTGCAGGTACCGGTAGCGGCTGTGGCAAAACCACGGTGACGCTGGGCTTGTTGAGCCTGATGAAAAAGCGCGGTTTACGCGTCCAGCCATGCAAAGTCGGTCCTGATTACCTTGATACTGGCTGGCACACCGCGGTGTGCGGCACGGCTTCCCGTAATCTTGATAGCTTCATGCTACCCACCTCTACACTGAATGCCTTATTTTGCGAGCAGATGCAGCACGCGGATATTGCCGTTATCGAAGGCGTTATGGGGTTGTATGACGGCTATGGTACAGACCCTGATTACTGCAGTACTGCGGCGATGGCGAAACAGTTAGGTTGCCCGGTCATCTTGCTGGTTGATGGTAAGGCGGTTTCCACTTCGATAGCCGCCACGGTGATGGGATTCCAGCATTTTGATCCCAGTCTGAACATTGCAGGCGTGATTGTTAATCGGGTCAACAGCGAAACACATTACCAGCTACTCAAAGTTGCCATTGAGCGTTACTGCTCCGTGCCTGTATTAGGCTACGTTCCCCGCATGGAGGGCGTCGCGCTTCCTGAACGTCATCTGGGTTTAGTTACCGCTCGTGAGTCAGTTATCAACCAGCAGCCGTGGCAGGATTTTGCCGCGACGCTGGAACAGACGCTGGATATCGACGCGTTGTTGGCATTAAGCCAGTTAAACACCCTTCCTGTTGGCGAATGGCCCGCGCTACCGGCAGCAGACGCAGGAGCAGGGTTAACGCTGGCCATCGCCGATGACGAAGCGTTCAACTTTTACTATCCGGACAATATTACGCTGCTGGAGCGCACGGGCCTCAATATTGTTCGTTTTAGCCCGCTGCATGATACCTGTTTACCAGACTGTCAGATGATTTGGTTAGGCGGCGGATATCCGGAACTGCATGCTGCGGCCCTGGCCCGTAATGTCACCATGCTGGAGCAACTGCGAGCGGCGCATCAGCGTGGCGTCGCTATTTATGCAGAGTGCGGAGGGTTGATGTATCTCGGTAGCTCGCTGGAGGACAGCAACGGCGATTGCTGGCTAATGGCGGATATCATTCCTGGGCACAGCAAAATGGGCAAACGGCTGACCCGGTTTGGCTACTGCGAGGCACAAGCCACACAGCAAACATTACTGGCAACGGCCGATGAAGTCCTGCGCGGGCATGAATTCCACTATTCCGACTTTACCCCTGAAACCCCGGCGGTGATGAATTGCCGCAAGGTGCGTGATGGCAAAACGCTGCAAGCCTGGTCCGGCGGCTGGCAGGTCGGAAACACCTTCGCCAGTTATCTGCACGTTCATTTTGCCCAGCGCCCCGAAATGCTCAATCACTGGCTGGCCGCTGCGAGGAATGCGCTATGACGATACTCGCATGGTGCGTTGCCTGGCTGCTGGATTTTATCATTGGTGATCCGCAGAACTGGCCTCACCCGGTGCGCTGGATCGGCAACCTTATCTCCGCAATCCAGCGCGTCATTCGGCGTTATTGCCATAGTGATAGCACGCTGAGAATCGGCGGTGCCGTGATGTGGCTCGTGGTGGTTGGTGTGACATGGGGCGTTTCCTGGGGGGGGTTGACACTGGCGAATTCCATTCACCCGTGGCTGGGATGGGGCGTAGAGGTGTGGATGATCTTTACCGTGCTGGCGGGGCGTTGTCTGGCAAATGCTGCGCTGGATGTAGAGCGTCCATTGCGTGCCAATAATCTTGCCGAAAGTCGGGAAAAACTCTCCTGGATTGTGGGACGTGATACCTCACAGCTGCAACCAAAACAGATCAACCGCGCCGTGGTGGAAACCGTGGCGGAAAACACCGTTGACGGCATCATCGCGCCGTTGTTCTTCCTCTTACTGGGCGGTGCGCCACTGGCGATGGCCTACAAAGCGGTGAATACCCTCGATTCAATGGTGGGGTACAAACATGAAAAGTACCGTGCTATCGGCATGGTCAGCGCCCGTCTGGACGATGTCGCTAACTTTATTCCGGCAAGACTGAGCTGGCTGTTGCTGGGTGTGGCGGCGTTTTTATGCCGCCAGGACGGCGTACGCGCTTTGCAGATTGGCTGGCGTGATCGCTACAACCATAGCAGTCCAAACTGCGCATGGTCGGAAGCTGCTGTGGCCGGCGCATTAGGTATTCGCCTGGGAGGGCCCAATGACTACTTCGGCGAGCGCGTTGAAAAACCGTGGATTGGCGATCAACAACGAGACATTTCTGTAGACGACATTTCCCAAACGATTCGATTGATGTGGGTAGCATCGACCCTGGCACTGGCGCTTTTTATTGCGCTGCGCTGGCTGTGGCTCGGTGTCGCCTGAGGACAACAAAATGCACTATATCCAGCAGCCTCAAGCAATTGAGGCCAAAAGTTTCGACATCATTGGCGAGATTATCAGTGAAACCCGCCCGGACTATCAGTTTTCCAGTCCGTTGCATGAAGCCATCATCAAGCGGGTGATCCACACCACCGCGGATTTCGACTGGCTGGACATTCTCTGGTTTTCCAGCGATGTGCTGGAACAGTTTTGCGCTGCATTGAGTCGCCCGAGCGTGATTTATACCGATACCACGATGGCGCTTTCCGGGATCAACAAAAACCTGCTGGCAAAATTCGGTGGCGAATGCCGCTGTTACATCAGCGACCCACGTGTGGTGCGGGCAGCAAAAGAACAGGGGATCACTCGTTCAATGGCTGCAGTCGACATTGCCGTGAAGGAAGAGGGCGAAAAACTGTTTGTCTTTGGCAACGCGCCAACCGCGTTGTTCCGACTGCTGGAACATGATGCACCTGTCAGCGGTGTGGTTGGCGTACCGGTAGGATTTGTTGGCGCGGCGGAGTCGAAGGACGCACTGACACAAAGTCATCTGCCCGCCATTGTCGCATTAGGTCGCAAAGGTGGCAGTAACGTCGCCGCCGCTATCGTCAACGCCATGCTTTATCACATGCAGGGGGTGCGATGAGCGACCAGTCCTTCGACACGCCAGTGTGGCACAACGGTAAAGCGCTGCGTAAAGGATACACCACGGGATCGTGTGCGACGGCGGCGGCAAAAGTCGCTGCGTTGATGGTGCTGCGCCAGCATCTGATCCATCAGGTTTCCATTGTGACGCCTTCCGGGGTGACGTTATGCCTGAACGTGGAGTCACCGCATATCGAAGGGCAGCAGGCGATTGCCGCCATCCGCAAAGATGGTGGCGATGATGTGGACGCCACGCATGGGATGCTGATCTTTGCCCGCGTGACGTTAGACGATAGCAAAGAGATCGTCTTACAGGGCGGTGAAGGTGTCGGTACGGTGACCCGTAAAGGGATTGGTTTGCCGGTGGGCAGTTCGGCGATTAACCGGACACCTCGTCAGACCATTGAGTCCGCAGTACGTGAAGCGATTGGACCAAATCGCGGGGCAAAAATTGAGATTTTTGCGCCTGAAGGTGAAGAACGGGCGCAAAAAACCTACAACTCGCGGCTGGGGATTCTGGGCGGTATTTCGATCATTGGTACCACGGGCATTGTTACGCCGATGTCAGAAGAGAGCTGGAAACGTTCGCTATCGCTGGAGCTGGAGATCAAACGCGCGGCAGGGCTGGATCGCGTAGTACTGGTACCGGGTAATCACGGCGAACGTTTTGTGCGTGAGCAAATGGGGATCGACACACAGGTTGTGGTCACTATGAGCAACTTTGTCGGTTACATGATTGAAGAAGCGGTACGCCTGGGATTCCGCCAGATCGTGCTGGTCGGCCACCCCGGCAAACTTATCAAAATCGCGGCAGGGATCTTCCATACCCACAGTCATATCGCTGATGCCCGCATGGAAACGCTGGTGGCTCACCTCGCATTACTTGGCGCGCCGTTGGAACTGCTGACGCTGGTCAGCGACTGCGATACCACCGAGGCGGCGATGGAACACATCGAAGCGTATGGTTTCCAGCACATTTATGACCATCTGGCCAGGCGCATCTGTATGCGCGTCCTGCAAACGTTGCGTTTTACCAAAAATCCCCCGACCTGCGACGCCATCATGTTCTCTTTTGATAACCAGGTGCTGGGGAGCAATCGCCCGATCGCCGAGATCGCTGAGGAGATGCAATGTTAACCGTTGTAGGGATGGGGCCCGCAGGGTTGCATTTGATGACGCCGGTGGCGCGCGATGCGGTTGCAATGGCCGATGTGCTGATCGGTGGCAAGCGACATCTGCAGCAGTTCCCGGATTTTGCCGGTGAGCGGTTTGCTCTTGGCGCCAATATTCCAGAGCTATTGAACTGGATAGGCGAACATCAGGCGCAAAACGTGGTGGTGCTGGCATCCGGCGACCCGCTGTTCTACGGCATTGGCACGCGGATGGTGGCGCATTTTGGTATTGAAAATGTGCGCATTATTCCCGGCATTAGCGCGGTGCAGTATCTGTGTGCGCAAGCGGGTATTGATATGAACGACATGTGGCTCACCAGTAGCCATGGTCGCAGCGTCTGTTTCGATGAACTGGCGCGACATAACAAGGTTGCGATGGTGACCGACGCGCTGTGTGGTCCGCGTGAAATTGCACAGCAGTTGGTTGCCAGAGGCAAAGGACATCGCTGGATGGTGATTGGCGAAAACCTGGCGATGGACAATGAGCGTATCCACTGCCTGCCTGTGAGCAAAATTACAGCCGACTATGACATGAATGCAGTGGTGATACTCGATGAAAGATGAGCTTTTTCTACGTGGAGAGAAAGTGCCGATGACCAAAGAAGCGGTACGCGCACTTGCCCTCTCAAAACTTGAATTACACCGCGCCAGTCACCTGATTGATATTGGTGCCGGAACCGGCAGCGTGTCGATAGAAGCCGCGCTGCAATACCCAGGATTACGCGTGACGGCAATTGAGCGTAATCCGGATGCGCTCAGGCTGCTGGACGAAAACCGTCAGCATTTTGCCTGCGCAAATATCGACATTTTTCCAGGTATCGCGCCGATGACTATCGCGGAAAAAGCCGATGCCATTTTTATGGGCGGCAGCGGCGGCCATTTGACCGAACTGATTGACTGGTCAATGCGTCAATTGCATCCCGCAGGGCGGTTGGTGATGACATTTATCCTTCAGGAAAACCTCAACACCGCGCTGGCTCATCTGGACCGTCCTGGCGTACAGGGCGTGGATTGCCTGCAACTGCAGGTTTCCTCACTTACCACGCTGGGTAGTGGTCACTATTTCAAACCGAATAACCCCGTATTTGTTATCGCCTGTCAGAAGGAAGGAACCCATGTCTGAGATTTTTGATCCCCGTAGTGTGTGGTTTGTTGGCGCAGGTCCTGGCGATCGCGAGCTGATTACCCTCAAAGGGTACCGGTTGCTCCAGCAGGCACAGGTAGTTATCTATGCCGGATCGCTGATTAACACTGAATTACTGGAATATTGCCCGGCCGGAGCGGAATGTCATGACAGCGCCGAACTGCATCTGGAGCAGATCCTTGATCTGATGGAAGCGGGTGTGAAAGCCGGTAAAACCGTCGTGCGTTTGCAAACCGGTGATGTTTCCTTATATGGCTCCGTGCGTGAGCAAGGCGAAGAGTTGACTAAACGCGGGATCGACTGGCAGGTGGTGCCTGGCGTTAGCGCATTCCTGGGTGCGGCTGCGGAGTTGGGCGTCGAGTATACCGTACCGGAAGTGTCGCAGAGTTTGATCATTACCCGTCTGGAAGGTCGCACGCCGGTACCGGAACGTGAACAACTGGAGTCGTTTGCCAGTCACCAGACATCGATGGCGATTTATCTTTCCGTCCAACGTATCCACCGGGTTGCTGAGCGTCTGATTGAAGGCGGTTACCCGGCGGCCACGCCAGTGGCGGTGATCTACAAGGCAACCTGGCCGGAAAGTCAGACCGTGCGCGGTACCCTGGCAGATATTGGCGACAAAGTTCGCGACGCAGGGATCCGTAAAACGGCGCTCATTCTGGTCGGTAATTTCCTGGGCTCGGAGTATCACTACTCCAAACTCTATGCGGCGGATTTTAGCCATGAATACCGTAAAGCCTGAATCACTTGCGCTATTTTGCCTGACCCCCGGCGGCGTTGTGCTTGCTAAACGTCTGGCGGCGATGCTGCCGGTAACCTGTTTTACCAGTGAAAAGCTGCTGGAGGAAGGGTTTATTCCCTTCGAAAACGGCTTTGCTAATACCGCCCGCGAAGCGTTTGCGAATTACTCGGCGCTGATTTTTATCGGGGCGACCGGCATTGCGGTGCGCGTGCTGGCCCCGCTGGTCAACGACAAATTTTGCGATCCGGCAGTGGTGGTCATTGATGAACGTGCCCAGCATGTCATTAGCCTGCTCTCCGGTCATGCGGGAGGAGCTAATGCTCTGGCGCGTTATCTGGCGGGGATGCTGGGGGCCGACCCGGTCATTACCACCGCGACGGATGTTAACGATATGGCGGCGCTGGACACGCTGGCGTTTCAGTTAAATGCCCGTATGAATGATTTCCGCTCGGCGGTCAAAATTGTTAACCAGATGCTGGTCAGCAACAAACGGGTTGGTCTGTGGTGGGACGACGAACTGGCACAGGACGTCAGCCATTGCGACCGCCGTGGATTTATCACGGTGACCGACCTCAATCAGCTTCCTGAACTGGATGCGCTGATTTGTATTACCTTGCGCAACAATCTGCCTGAGCTGCCAGTTGTGCACTGGAAGCTGGTACCGCAGCGAGTGGTTGCCGGAATTGGCTGTCGTCGGGATACGCCGTTTCCACTGTTAGCAGCGCTACTGGCACGTCAACTCGAAGCACAGCGCTTCGACCCGCTGGCGTTAAAAGCCATTGGCAGCATCACGCTGAAAAAAGACGAACAAGGGCTTATCCAGTTGGCCTCCTGTTGCCGCGTGCCTTTCGAAACCTTTACCGCTGACGCGCTGCGTGAGCATGAACACCGTTTTCCGGCCTCATCGTTTGTTCGCAAAACGGTGGGTACAGGAAGCGTTTCCGGTCCTGCAGCCTGGCTGCTGAGCCACGGACAACTGTTAGGCGAGACCCTGCGAGAACAGGGCGTCACGATCACTTTGGGAGTTTCACACTGATGTTAAGCGTAATTGGAATTGGCCCTGGCTCGCAGGCAATGATGACCATGGAAGCCGTTGAAGCATTGCAGGCAGCGGAAATCATCGTGGGTTATAAAACCTACACCCATCTGGTAAAAGCGTTCACAGGCGACAAGCAGGTGATCAAAACCGGGATGTGCAAAGAGATTGAACGCTGTCAGGCGGCGATCGAACTGGCGCAGGCGGGTCACAACGTGGCGTTGATCAGCAGCGGTGACGCTGGGATTTATGGTATGGCCGGGCTGGTACTCGAACTGGTCAGCAAGCAAAAGCTGGACGTTGAGGTCCGGTTGATACCTGGCATGACCGCAAGTATTGCCGCCGCTTCTTTGCTGGGTGCGCCGCTAATGCACGACTTCTGCCACATCAGCTTAAGCGATCTGTTAACGCCATGGCCGGTTATCGAAAAACGCATTATTGCTGCCGGTGAAGCTGACTTCGTTATCTGTTTCTACAACCCACGCAGCCGGGGTCGCGAAGGACATCTGGCGCGTGCATTTGAACTGCTTTCCGCCAGCAAGAGCGCACAAACGCCGGTTGGTATTGTGAAGTCAGCCGGACGTAAAAAGCAGGAAAAATGGCTGACCACGCTCGGTGATATGGATTTTGAACCGGTGGATATGACCAGTCTGGTGATCGTGGGCAATAAAACAACCTATGTTCAGGACGGCCTGATGATCACGCCACGAGGTTATGTGCTGTGAATTATGGTGATGTGCTGGTCATGGGCGGCACCAGCGACGCGCGCATGCTGTGCCAGCAACTGGATGCGGCAAACGTGGCTTACACCCTGTCAGTTGCGACCCCGACGGGAAAGCAGCTTGCGGGAGACATCAAAGGTCAGGTGCGCTGCGGGCGTCTGGAACGTGAGCAAATGATTGCCTGGCTTCAGGAAAATCGGACGCGCTGGGTGATCGATGCCTCGCATCCTTACGCCGAGGTGGTGAGCCGCAACATCATGAATGCCTGCGAAGCGGCGGGCGTACTGCTGAGTCGCTATCAGCGCCCTGAACAGTTAAGCGGTTTAACCCACCCGCACTTGTATACCGTACAGAGCATTCAGCAAGCCAGCGAGGTTGCGCGGCGCTTCGGTGACCGCGTGCTGCTGACGACCGGCAGTAAAGATCTGGCCATCTGGCGCGAAGAGTTGCCTGAAAAAACGTTGCTGGCGCGCGTCCTGCCTGTACCCGAAGTCATTCAGCAATGCGCGGACCTGGGATTTGGCGTCGGTGAGATCTTTGCGCTGTGCGGACCGTTTAGCGCCGAGTTCAACGCTGCGTTTTATCGCCAGTGTCAGGCTGATGTGGTGATCACTAAGGCATCAGGCGCGGAAGGGGGTTATCAGGAAAAAGTGCAACCCTGTCTGGATGCCGGTATCCCCTGCATCGTGATTACACGCCCGGCACCGTTGGTGACGGGAGAAGAATTACTGGAAAGTCAGGCTGCCTTTGCGGCGCGTTTAACGCGCTGGCTGGCCGCGGCTTAAGGAGTTAGAGATGAAAAAGGCGCTTCTGGTGGTCAGCTTTGGCACCAGCTATCACGACACCTGCGAGAAGAATATTGTGGCCTGTGAGCGCGATCTTGCAGGCAGTTGCCCTGACCGCGACCTGTTCCGGGCGTTTACCTCAGGGATGATTATCCGCAAGCTCAAGCAGCGGGACGGCATTGAAATCGACACGCCGCTGCAGGCGCTGCAAAAGCTGGCGGAGCAGGGGTATCAGGATGTCGCGATTCAGTCGCTGCACATCATCAACGGCGACGAATACGAAAAAATTGTCCGCGAAGTACAAAGTATGCGCCCGCTGTTTTCTCGCCTGACGCTGGGTGTACCACTACTGAGCAGCGTTGAAGATTACGCACAGCTGATGCTGGCGCTGCAACAGCAGATGCCGGCGCTTGGCGAAAATGAAAAAGTGGTCTTTATGGGGCACGGGGCCAGCCATCACGCCTTTGCTGCCTATGCCTGTCTTGACCACATGATGACGGCGCAGCGCTTCCCGGCTCGCGTAGGTGCAGTGGAAAGCTACCCGGAAGTTGAGGTGCTGATCGAAAGCTTAGGTCAGGAAGGCGTGACGGCGGTTCATCTAATGCCGCTAATGCTGGTTGCAGGCGACCACGCTATCAATGATATGGCCTCCGATGAAGAGGATTCGTGGAAAACGTTGTTTAACGCAGCAGGCATTCCAGCTACGCCATGGCTCAGCGGTCTGGGTGAGAATCCGGCGGTTCGTGCCATGTTCGTCGCCCATTTACAGCAAGCGCTGAACGTAGCGTTGGAGGAAGCAGCATGAGTGGCAAATTGTATGCACTGAGCACCGGGCCTGGTGCTGCCGATCTGATAACCGTGCGCGCAGCACGCACGCTTGGGGCGCTGGATATTCTTTATGCGCCAGCCGGGCGTAAAGGTGGCGATAGTCTGGCGTTGTCGATTGTGCGGGAGTATATCGGTGAGCAGACCGAGGTTCGCTGCTGCCATTTCCCGATGAGTGCCGACAGTGCTGAAAAAGAGGCCGTCTGGGATGAGGTCGCTGCTGCGTTGGTACAGGAAGTGGAAGCGGGTAAACAGGTAGGTTTTATTACCCTCGGCGACGCCATGCTGTTCAGCACCTGGGTCTTTTTACTGCAGCGCATTGGTTCGCCTGACTGGTTAGAAATCGTCCCGGGCGTGACCTCTTTCGCTGCGATTGCCGCGCGTTCGAAAACTCCGCTCGCCATGGAGCAACAATCGCTGGCAGTGGTCTCCTGTACCGCGCCGGAAGCTGAAATTCAGCAGGCGTTAAAGCAGCATGACAGCCTGGTGCTGATGAAAGTGTACGGTCGTTTTGCGCGCATCAAAGCGCTGCTGCAACAAGAAGGCTTGTTGGACTGTGCACTGATGATGTCTGAAGCCACGCTGCCGGGCGAGCAGTGCTGGCGCCATCTCGACGAGGTGAGCGACGATCAGCCGCTGCCTTATTTCTCGACCATTCTGGTCAACAAACAGTGGGAGTATGCACAATGAAGCTTGAACAACAGCTAAAACAGCTGTCTTTCAGCGGGTTGGCAGCGGCGCTATTACTGATGATTGTTCCTGAGCAAGCGTTCGCGATGCACATTATGGAAGGTTTTCTGCCGCCAATGTGGGCGCTGGCATGGTGGCTGCTGTTTTTACCCTGCCTGTGGTACGGGCTGGTGCGCCTGCGCCAAATCGTGCAGGAAGATAATCACCAGAAAGTTTTACTGGCACTGTGCGGCGCCTTTATTTTTGTGCTGTCGGCGCTGAAAATTCCTTCCGTTACCGGAAGTTGTTCACACCCTACCGGCGTAGGCCTGGCGGTTATCCTGTTTGGACCAGGCGTAGTGGCCATCCTCGGGGCAATCGTTTTGCTGTTCCAGGCTCTGCTGCTGGCGCACGGTGGTTTGACGACGCTTGGCGCTAACGGTATGTCGATGGCGGTAATCGGCCCGGTTGTTGGGTATATGGTGTGGAAGTTGGCCTGTCGTGCGGGGTTCCGCCGTGATGTTTGCGTCTTCTTGTGCGCGATGCTGGCGGATCTTGTCACCTATTTCGTCACCTCAGTGCAACTGGGCGTGGCGTTCCCGGATCCGTCTGCTGGCGCTACCGGTTCAATCATTAAGTTCATGGGAATTTTCTGTCTGACGCAGATCCCCATCGCGATTGCGGAAGGGTTACTCACCGTGCTGATTTACGATCAGCTAACCAAACGCCAGTTAATAACCGCACAAGGACATTAACGATGAAAAAGACGCTGATTATATTGGGCATGGTAGTAGCGCTGGTGATCCTGCCGTTCTTTATCAACCACGGTGGTGAATACGGCGGCTCGGATGGTGAGGCGGAGAGTCAGATTCAGGCTATTGCCCCGCATTATGAGCCGTGGTTCCAGCCGTTATATGAACCGGCAAGCGGTGAGATTGAAAGCCTGCTGTTTACGCTCCAGGGATCGCTGGGCGCAGCCGTAATTTTCTACATATTGGGTTATACCAAGGGCAGGCAACGTCGTGATGACCGGGCTTGACAGGCTTAGCTATCAAAGCCGCTGGTTTCATGTCTCACCGGTGCGGAAATTTCTGCTCTGGCTAATGATGATGATTCTGGCCTTTACTCTGCCCCCGCTGGGGCAGGGTATCGAGATGTTGCTGATAGCGGCGCTCAGTTGCTGGCTGCTGCGGGTTTCTTTCTGGCGCTGGTGTCGCTGGATGGCGCTACCATTTGGCTTTCTGCTGGTGGGCGTCGTGACGATTTTGTTTAGCGTCAGTCGCGACCCGCATACCTTACTGGCCAGCGTACCCGTGGGCAGCTACTGGTTGGGCGTTAGCGCCCCAGGACTTGTCACCGCCAATGAAACCTTCTGGCGCAGCCTGGCTGCGCTGGCGGCAACGTTCTGGCTGGTGCTGAATTTACCGTTTCCGCAGTTAATTATCCTGCTCAAACGTGCACATGTCCCACGACTGATGACCGAGCTGATTCTGCTGACCTGGCGCTTTATTTTTATCCTGTTAGACGAGGCACTCGCCATTCATCGCGCACAAACGCTGCGTTTTGGTTATCGTAGCTTGCCATTAGGCTATCGCTCGCTGGCGATGCTGGTGGGATTATTGTTTACCCGCGTGTTGATCCGTTATCAGCAAATGACCACCACACTGGATATCAAACTGTATCAGGGTGATTTTCACCTGTAAGGAAAAGTATGCTTGCCACCTCAGCGCTTTGGTTTCGCTACCAGGATGACCCGATTCTCAAAGGGCTAACGCTGGACTTTTCTCAACATGCCGTCACCGGACTGGTGGGGGCCAATGGCTGTGGGAAGTCCACGCTGTTTATGAACCTGAGCGGTTTACTGCGCCCACAACAGGGGGCGGTGATGTGGCAAGGAAAACCACTGGATTACAGCAAGCGCGGCCTGCTGGCGCTACGTCAGCAGGTGGCAACGGTATTTCAGGACCCCGATCAGCAAATCTTTTATACCGACATCGACAGTGACATCGCCTTTAGCCTGCGTAATCTTGGCGTGGACGAGGCTGAAATTGCCCGTCGGGTGGACGATGCCTTGACGCTGGTCGACGCCCAGCATTTTCGCCATCAGCCGATTCAGTGCTTAAGTCACGGGCAAAAAAAACGCGTAGCGATAGCCGGGGCGCTGGTGCTGCAAGCGCAGTATCTGTTACTGGATGAACCCACCGCCGGTCTCGACCCATCAGGGCGTACGCAGATGATCGAGATTATCAAACGCATTGTAGCGCAAGGAAATCATGTGGTTATTTCCAGCCATGATATTGATCTCATCTATGAAGTCAGCGATGCGGTGTATGTTTTACGTCGCGGAGAAGTGCTGACGCACGGCACGCCGGGGGACGTTTTCGCCCGTACCGATCTTATTGAACAAGCCGGGTTAACTCAGCCATGGCTGGTGAAATTGCACACCGAGCTGGGCTTCCCGCTGTGTAAAACAGAGGCTGAATTTTTTAGTTGTATGCGAGAGAACGCACTGAAGGAGGCGTCATGACGCAGGCGATAATGTTGCAGGGAACGGCATCTGATGTGGGTAAAAGCGTGTTGGTCGCCGGGCTGTGTCGAATTTTTTATCAGGATGGGCTGCGTACCGCGCCGTTCAAATCGCAAAACATGGCGCTGAACTCTGGTATTACGCCAGAGGGCAAAGAGATGGGCCGCGCGCAAATTTTTCAGGCTGAAGCCGCTGGCATTACGCCAGATGTGCGTATGAATCCGGTGCTGCTTAAACCGACCAGCGACCGTAAAGCGCAGGTTGTGCTGATGGGCAAAGTGGCAACCGATATGGATGCGGTCAGTTACCACGAGTACAAACCGCGTCTGCGGGATCAAATCCTGTCAGTTTATAACAGTCTGGCGCAAGAGTTCGATGTGCTGGTGCTGGAGGGGGCGGGAAGCCCGGCCGAGATTAACCTGCGCGATCGCGATATCGTCAATATGGGCATGGCTGAAATGGCGCAATGTCCTGTCATTTTGGTGGCGGATATCGACCGTGGCGGGGTGTTTGCCTCCATTTACGGCACGCTGGCGCTATTGCACGATCATGAACGCGCCAGGGTCAAAGGGGTGATCATCAATAAATTTCGCGGCGATGTGGCGCTGCTCTATTCCGGTATTGAGCAAATTGAAGCGCTGACCGGGGTGCCGGTACTGGGCGTCATGCCATGGCTGGATGTGGATCTGGAAGATGAAGATGGCGTTGCGCTGCAAAAGGGCAAATATTTGCGCACTGATAAACGCGACATCGACATCGCCGTTGTGCAAATCCCGCACATTTCTAACTTTACTGATTTCAATGCGCTTGCCGCACAGCCGGATGTGCGCGTGCGCTATGTGCGCCAGCCTGAAGAACTGGCGGGGGCCGATCTGGTGATTCTGCCCGGCAGCAAAAATACGCTGGGCGATCTTGTGTGGCTGCGTGAGAGCGGAATGGCGCACGGCGTCGTGCAATTGCATCGTAATAACGTGCCGGTGGTGGGGATTTGCGGCGGCTATCAAATGCTCGGCGATACGATCATCGATGAAGTGGAGTCAGGGCTTGGCACGCTGCCGGGTCTGGGCTTGCTCAATACCGTCACCCATTTTGCCCAGCACAAAACCACCACTCTGGTTGAGGGAAAAATGTCCTCCTCGCTGCCTGACTGGCTGGCGGGCGCGGCGGGGTTATCCGTTCGTGGTTACGAAATCCATATGGGCGAAACGACGTTAACCGAAGAATGCCGGTCGGTGATGACGCTGCGCAAAGACGGAGGCAATGTGGCTGACGGCGCGGTTACGCCGGATGGCCTGGCGTTTGGTACTTATCTTCACGGTCTGTTCGACAGCGATGAATTTACCCGGGCGCTGGTTAATGGCCTGCGCGTACGTAAAGGGTTAGCACCGCTGGATTCCACCTTCCATTACGCGCAATATAAATCGCAGCAGTTTGATCTGCTGGCGGATGCGATGCGGCAACACATCGATATTGAGAAAATTTATACCATCATGCAGCAACACCGGGAGCCCGTATGATGATTCTGGTTACCGGCGGTGCGCGTAGCGGCAAGAGTCGACATGCGGAAGCGCTGATCGCGGATTCTCCAAACGTTTTGTATATCGCGACTTCGCAGATCTTTGATAAGGAGATGGCGGCGCGAATTCAGCATCATCGCGATGGACGCCCTGCGCACTGGCGTACAGCTGAACGCTGGCAACATCTCGATGAACTGATAACGGCAGAAAACGATCCGCAGGAAGCCATTTTGCTGGAGTGCATTACCACGATGGTGACCAATCTGCTGTTTGCACTGGGCGGTGACAGTGACCCGGATAGCTGGGATTACGCGGCGATGGAGCAGTCGATCGAGGATGAGATCCGTTCGCTGATTGCTGCCTGTCAGCGCTGCCCGGCAAAGGTTGTGCTGGTGACCAACGAAGTGGGAATGGGGATTGTTCCGGAGAACCGTCTGGCACGGCATTTTCGCGATATTGCAGGACGCGTGAATCAGCGACTGGCGGCAGCAGCCGATGAGGTCTGGCTGGTGGTATCAGGAATTGGAGTCAAAATTAAATGAGTAAGTTGTTCTGGGCAATGCTCTCTTTTATCAGTCGCTTGCCCGTTCCTGCTCGCTGGTCGCAAGGACTGGATTTCGAGCACTATTCACGTGGCATTGTGATGTTCCCGCTGATTGGCGTGGTGCTGGGCGGGCTTACGGGGCTGGTCTTTATGGCGCTACAGGCCTGGTGCGGTATCCCACTGGCGGCGCTGTTTGCAGTGTTGACCCTGGCGCTACTGACCGGCGGTTTTCATCTTGATGGCCTGGCGGATACCTGTGACGGTATTTTCTCTGCCCGTCGACGCGAACGGATGCTGGAGATCATGCGCGACAGCCGGCTGGGAACCCACGGCGGACTGGCGCTAATTTTCGTGTTGCTGGCAAAAGTGCTGGTAGTGAGCGAACTGGCTTTGCGTGGCACACCGATGTTGGCGGCGCTTGCTGCGGCTTGTGTCGCCGGGCGGGGCTGTGCTGTTTTGCTGATGTATCGACATCGTTACGCGCGCGAAGAAGGGCTGGGCAACGTCTTTATCGGCAAAGTCTCCGGGCGTCAAACCTGCGTCACGTTGGGATTTGCGGCGATCCTTGCCGCCGTACTGCTTCCCGGTATGCGTGGTGTGGCAGCACTGGTCGTTACGTTGGTGGCGATCTTCATTCTTGGGCAGTTATTAAAACGCACGTTAGGTGGGCAAACCGGCGATACGCTGGGTGCGGCCATTGAACTTGGCGAGTTGGTTTTCCTGCTGGCTCTGCTTTGAGTCAGTCAACATACTGGAACCCTTATGCAGACTTTATCCTCTTTACTTCACGCGATCCCTTCTCCCGATAGCGCTGCAATGTTGCGCGCGCAGCAACATATTGATGGCCTGCTTAAGCCGCCGGGAAGTCTTGGGCGACTCGAATCTCTCGCTGTGCAACTGGCCGGTATGCCAGGCCTGAAGGGTGTGCCGCATGTGAATGGCAAAGCGATGCTGGTGATGTGTGCCGATCATGGCGTGTGGGATGAAGGGGTTGCCGTTTCGCCTAAAATCGTCACGGCTATTCAGGCTGCTAATATGACGCGTGGGACGACCGGCGTTTGCGTGCTGGCTGCTCAGGCGGGGGCAAAGGTACATGTGATTGATGTCGGCATCGATGCTGAACTCATTCCCGGCGTGGTGAATATGCGCGTGGCGCGCGGCTGCGGTAATATTGCTCAAGGCCCGGCAATGCACCGTTCTCAGGCCGAGGAACTGTTGCTGGAAGTTATTCGTTATACCCATGAGCTGGCCAGGGATGGCGTAACGCTGTTTGGCGTCGGTGAACTTGGTATGGCCAATACGACCCCCGCGGCGGCAATCGTCAGCGTATTGACCGGCAGCGATGCCGAGGATGTGGTCGGTATCGGCGCTAACCTGCCGCTCTCGAGGGTAGGCAATAAGGTTGATGTTGTACGGCGAGCCATTGCCGTCAATCAGCCGGATCGCAATGACGGTATTGATGTGCTGGCAAAAGTGGGTGGTTTTGATCTTGTCGGTATGGCGGGGGTGATGTTAGGTGCGGCGTCTTGCGGTCTGCCGGTTATCCTGGATGGTTTCCTGTCTTATTCGGCGGCACTGGCTGCCTGTCAGATAGCGCCGGAGATTAAACCTTATCTGATCCCGTCGCATTTCTCCGCCGAGAAGGGCGCTCGTACTGCACTGGCGCACCTGGAACTGGAGCCGTATCTCAACATGGGAATGCGTTTAGGCGAAGGCAGTGGTGCCGCGCTGGCGATGCCCATTGTTGAAGCGGCCTGCGCGATGTATAGCAATATGGGGCAGTTAGCTGCCAGTAATATTGTATTACCGGATGGCAAAGAAGCGTAGCCGCTCACGACCCCGCTTTATGGCGGGGGTTTTTATGTGCATTCTCGTCGTAACCCCCTAAAACAGATAAAAAAGCTATACTTAATGGATATCTGCTGCGACGAAGGAAAGGAAAAAGATGCGTCGTGTAAAACTGCTGTGTGCTCTTGTTATGCTGCTCGCGAGTCAGGGATCGCAGGCGGTGAGCTACCCATTGCCTCCTGAGGGCAGCCGTCTGGTGGGAAGCCCTTTGACGATAACGATTCCCGCTGGTAATACTCAGCCCCTGGAGGCTTTTGCCGCACAGTATGGACAGGGATTGAGCAATATGCTCGAAGCCAATCCTGGTGTGGACGTATTTCTGCCAAAGTCGGGTTCCACACTGGTGGTGCCACAACAATTGATATTGCCTGATACCGTACGTGAAGGCATCGTCATCAACGTCGCAGAAATGCGGCTCTACTATTACCCTGAGGGTGCTAATACGGTAGAGGTATTACCTATTGGTATTGGGCAGGCCGGGAGGGAAACTCCGCGCAACTGGGTCACGGCGGTCGAACGTAAACAGGAAGCACCAAGCTGGACGCCCACGGCAAATACCCGGCGGGAGTATGCTGCTCGTGGGGAAAGCTTACCGGCGTTTGTGCCTGCCGGGCCTGACAATCCGATGGGACTGTACGCTATCTATATCGGCAGGTTGTACGCCATCCATGGTACTAATGCCAACTTCGGTATTGGGCTACGCGTGAGCCAGGGCTGCATCCGTCTGCGTAATGACGACATCAAATACCTGTTTGATACTGTGCCAGTTGGCACGCGTGTTCAGATTATTGACCGACCGGTAAAATTCAGCACCGAGCCAGACGGTAGCCATTGGGTTGAGGTTCATGAACCGCTGTCCCGCAATCGCTCCGAATATGAATCTGACAGAAAGGTTCCGCTGCCCATCACCCCCGTTTTGCGTACTTTTATCAGCGGGAATGACGTGGATGTGAATCGTGGGAATCAGGCGCTGGAACGCCGTTCCGGGATGCCGGTGAATATCAGTCTGGTGCAGACACATTAGCGATGCCACTACGCGGCTCTTTCTTAGCCCTGACTATGGTGGGCCGCTTTTTTAAGCTGATACTGACCCATTTTCACAAAACCGATATGGTCCGCCATCAACTGAGCTTCGTGCTCGCTGTGGGTAACCAGCAGCGCGGTCTGGCCTGCGGCGCGTAAAATATCCCGAACCTCATTACCAAGGCGCTCGCGTGTGCGCTTATCCAGGCTGGAGAAGGGCTCATCCAGCAGTAAAATTTCTGGGTGTGGTGCCAGCGCGCGGGCTAACGCGATGCGCTGCTGCTGCCCGCCAGAAAGTTCATGAGGGTAATGGTTAGCATGACTGTGCAATTCCACCATTTTCAACAGCTCCGTCACTCTGGCCTGTTGCGCTTCACGTGGCATACGCCGTAAACCGAAGGCGACGTTTTGTTGTGCGGTCAGATGGGGAAATAAGGCGTATTCCTGAAAGACCATGCCGACATGACGTTTTTCCGGGGGCAAATGAACGCCGGGGCCAGCGATACGCCGCTCTGAGACATAGATCTCTCCACACTGCAGTCGTTCAAAACCGGCAACTGCACGCAACACCGTTGTTTTCCCGCAGCCTGAAGCGCCAAGCAGACAGGCAATTTCTCCTTTGCGTACCGACATTGAGAATCCGCTCAGGACCGGTTGCTGGCTGTTGCCGTAGGCAACGTGCACGTCCTGGAGTCGTAATGCGATTTCTGACATTGTTGCTCTCTTAACCACGGCGAGTCATCTGGTGACGCACCAACAATATAACGGGCAGTGTACCTGCTAAAACAATCATTAGCGCGGCGATAGCACCTTCTTCATAGGTCCCGCGGGCCGCTTCTGCATACAGCAGAGTGGCCAGCGTTTCGAAATTTACCGGGCGCAACAGCAGCGTTGTTGGCAGTTCTTTCATCGCATCGGCAAAAACCAGCAATGCGCTGCTCACTAATGCCGGACGCAGTAACGGAAAATGAACGCGGGCAAATGTTCCGGCACCGTTTTCGCCGAGCAATCGTGAAGCCTGTTCGAGTGACGGCGGGATGCGACCCAGACCGGAGTCCAGCGCGCCGATGGCAATTGCCTGGAAACGCATCGCGCAGCAAATGACCAACAAAATACCGGCAGACATCAGCGGTAACCCGCGAATATCCAGTAAGTCGGCCAGCCAACGATCGACAGCCATCGCTGGTGGCAAAAAACCAATCGCCAGAATCGTTCCGGGCACCGCATAACCGAGGGAGGCCAGACGCATCACGCCACGACGAAAGCCAGGCATCGCGTTGTCTGCTGCGCTATGGCGTGCGCTCCAGGCCACCAGCAAGCTGACGCAAATCACCACCAGCGTGGTGCCTGCTGCCAGCAAGAGCGTATTTTGTAATGCTGAAAGCAACGAGGCGGAAAGGGGGCTCGTGTCCCCTAAGCGTTTGGCACTTTCCCACATCAAAAAGAGAACCGGGGCCACAAAGCCCAATATAACCGGTAGCGAAATGACCGCGCCGAGTAGCCAGCCACGCCAGCCGGGCACGCGAGTGGGTTGGATTTCCCGCAGGCTGCGGCTGCTGAATCCTTGCTTTCTGCGTCCGTAAAATTCCAGCGTCAGAATGAAGAAGATAAACATCAGCATCATGCAGGCGATTTGTGCGGCGGCGGATAAATCAGAGCGAGAGATCCACGTGGTGTAGACGGTAACGGTTAACGTTTGTACGCCGAGGAACTCCGATGCACCAATATCGTTGAGCGTTTCCAGAAGTGCCAGACTGATGCCGACAGCCAGTGCCGGGCGCGCCATTGGCAGGGCGACCCGGAAGAACGTCCCGGCAGCGCTGCATCCCAGCGTGCGGGCAGCCTCAAGTAAATGGGCCGGTTGACTGATAAAGGTGGCGCGGGTCGTCAAGTAGACGTAAGGATAGAGCACTAAACCGAGCAAAATAATCGCGCCGGAAAGCGAACGCAAATCCGGTAGCCGGAACTGTCGTGGACTGTCAAAGCCCAGCAGGAAGCGGATAAAGGTTTGCAGAGGGCCAATCGGATGCAGTAGATCGAGCCAGGCAAAGGCGACGATGTAGGTTGGCATCGCCAGCGGCAGCAGCAACGCCCAACTGAGGATCTTACGTCCAGGAAAGTCCCATGCTGTGATGGCCCAGGCGCTGCCTACGCCAATCACGCCAACCAGCACGGCCACGCCGGCTAACAGCAGTACGGTATTTTTTAATGCTGCAGGCAGCACAAACGTAATGAGATTGTCCCAGTGCGATAAATCCGACTGGGTAGCTTGCCAGATAAGCGCAAGGATGGGAGTCAGGACGCCAAGCGCAATGCAAAGCGCCCCAAGGTGCAACGGCGTTAATAATGACTGCGGCCCGGAAACCAGGCCGCGTAACGTCGGAAACTGTAGAAGTTTATTGATCGAATCCAACTTTATCTACCAGCAGACTTGCTTGTTTACGGTATTTCACGATTTCGGTTAACGGAATTTTATCGACATCGATCTCACCAATTGTGGCGTTGATCACCGGATCGAGAGTGACACCTTTCAGTACCGGGTATTCGAAGTTCGCTTTTGCGTACTGCTGCTGGGCAGGTGCGGAAACCAGATATTCCATCAACTTAACGGCATCGGCTTTATTGGGGGCATAGCGTGCTACTGCCGCGCCGCTGATATTGACGTGCGTGCCGCCATTTTCAAAGGTTGGCTTAACGACTTTAATTGCATCGCCCCACTGACGTGCATCGCTGCCTTCTTTGGCGTTTTTCATATGGCCGACGTAATAGGAGTTCGCCAGGCCAATATCGCAAATACCCCCGAGGATATCGCGGGCAACGTCACGGTCGCCGCCAGTCGCTTTACGTGCCAGATTCGCTTTCACGCCACGCAGCCATTCTTCCGTTTTTGCTTCGCCGTGATGGGCAATCATCGCGGCGATCAGCGCCGTATTGTACGGATGCTGACCGGAACGAATACAAACCTTACCTTTGTACTCGGGGCTGGCGAGCTGTTCGTAATGCCAGTTATCGATTGGCATTGACTTCTCGGCGTACAACACTCGCGCACGCATTGACAGCGCAAACCACTGATTATCCGCACCGCGGAGATTGGCCGGAATAGCCGCTTTCAGTGCTTCTGACTCCACGGGTTGTGTCACACCCGCTTCGACTAAATCGATAAGGTTCCCGGCGTCAACGGTCATCAGCAGGTCGGCAGGGGAGTTTTTACCTTCCGCTTTAACACGCTCAAGCATGCCGTCCTTGATATAGACCGTGCTGACTTTTATACCGCTGGTTTTCGTCCAGCTATCAAGCAGGGGCTGAATCAGGCCCGGTTCACGGGTGGTATACAGCGTTAACGCATCCTGGGCGAAAGCCGGCAGGCTGACAGAGAGGACGAGAGCAGAAGCAAGCGTGATACGGCGCAGTCCAGTGCGAGGCAGAGCATTCATCGTTTATATCCCAGCGTAATTGGAACGTACAGTGACCCGGGCAGGGGCTCATTTTTTGCCTGCGTACAATAAATGATAATCACTAGCAATTACAATCATTGCAAAGTGTAAATAATTTACATTTACATAACTTTAATCAACGGTGTGAAGTGGCCTGTCCCTGTTATGGATAAGATATTTAGCATCCATGAATACACTGGGTTGCCGGCTGCCTGGCGTTACCAGACGTAATCACTTAAGCCCGCGTAATAAACGAGACAAAGTGATTAAGTACCCGGCTGACTTCGCGGCTTTTTAGCCATATCATCATGGTGTTCACTTTACCTATCTGTGGCGTAATCATATGACTGCGGACAGGGAAGTTATTCTCATACTGTCTGACAACATTTTCTGGCAACAGCGCAATCCCCATCCCGGCACTCACACAGCCAAGGATCGCCTGAAAAGAGCCAAATTCCAGAGGATCGGCGTAATCGATCCCCTGTAGGCGCAGCCATTCTCCCAGGCGGGAGCGATAGTTGCACCCTTTAACAAAAACCAGCGGCCTTGTCACCTGGAGGTCAGCGCCAGTAATGACATTCTGGTGCTCTGCCGCTGTTACCAGTACCAGCGTTTCCTGACATAACACGTGTGATTGCAGGGGCGAATTTTCCATATGCAGTCCCTGATGATCGGCAACGAATGCGATTTCCAGTTCATTGTTCAGAATGTGTTGCACCAGCGCCTCAGTAGGGGAGGTTTTCAGGTTTAACTCAATGGAAGGCATTTCGCGGTGGAAATTCGCCAGTATCGAAGGGAGACGTACCGCTGCGGTCGTTTCCATTGCACCAATTCGCAATGGTCCCGCCACTTTTGTTCCCAGCATCGACAATTCTGCTTCCTCTAACAACGCCAAAATTTTGTTGGCGTAGCGCAGAAGCAGTTCGCCCTCAGGGGTAATGTAGAGTCGATTTTTCTCGCGCACAAACAGAGAGACATCAAGGCTGGCTTCCAGCTGTTTAAGGCGGGTTGTGACATTCGAAGAAACGCAGTTCAGACTACGTGCAGCAGCGGATATGGAGCCCGTTTCCGCCACCGTTTTAAACAAGTTCAGAGAGGTACTGTTCATAGAAGCATCACTCAAAGTGAATGTTTTCGTTATTTTTATTAACTTTTTATTATCATTTCCTTGTGTAAGATAACAATCAAACTTAATTCGTCTTTTGAGGCCAAAATATGGATCTCGATCACAGTGCTGTTGGCCTCCGTCAGTTGAGTACTGCTGTATTTGGTATGATCGTCTTGACCTTAGGAATGGGCATTGGGCGCTTTTTATATGCGCCTATGCTCCCGCTTATGCTTCATGAAGGACTGTTTACCTTTTCACAATTATCCATAATTGCCAGCGCCAACTACGCAGGTTACCTTGTTGGCAGCCTCCTTTTCTCTTTTGGTATTTTTAGCGCTGTCAATAAGTTAAGAGTGTTGTTACTGGTCTCAGCACTACTTACCGTCGTGCTGATTTTTTTGATGGCAAAAGTGACCCAGCCAGAAATTATTTTGTTAATCAGGTTCCTCGCAGGTGTGGCAAGCGCGGGAATGATGATATTTGGTTCAATGCTGGTCCTTCAGCATACTCATAACCCTTTTGTTATCGCCTCTTTGTTTTCGGGCGTAGGAATGGGCATTTTTATCGGCAATGAATATGTCATTGCTGGCGTATCCTACGCCTTAAATTCACATGTGTTGTGGATTGGCGCAGCCATAATTTCAGCGATACTTTTCGTCATACTGACGATGCTATTGCCGAAAGATAAGTATATGATCTCCTCAGTAAAAGCTGCCGCAGGCGCGGAGTCGGATATCCAGTGGTGGAATTTAGCCTTACTGTATGGCCTGGCGGGGTTCGGTTATATCATTGTCGCCACGTATTTGCCGTTAATGGCCAGGGGGGGTGGCAACACTTTTTTAGCCGACCATATCTGGTCTATTGTCGGCCTTGCTGTTATTCCTGGCTGCTATGGCTGGCTCTGGGCTGCTCGCAAATGGAATATATTATCCTGCCTGAGCGTTAACTTAATTGTGCAAGCGAGTTGCGTAGTCATGGCCATATTTATTAACTCGCCACTGCTGTTAACCATTAGTTGTATTGGATTTGGCGGCACATTTATGGGTACAAGCTCTTTGGTCATGCCGCTGGCTAGAAAAATAAGCGCACCCCAGAAGATTAATCTCCTCGGTCTTGTTACGCTGACATATGGGATAGGGCAAATCCTCGGCCCATTAGTTGTCAGTGTCTTTCAGAGTAATAAAAATGGGATGACCTACTCCATATTGCTGGGGGCCGCCTCGTTATTTATCGCAGCAGCGATTAGTTATTGGCAATACAACAAAGTTAAATATTCTGGAAAATAATGATAATAGTTATATTTCAGCTAATAACCTTAATAGTTCTTGCGGCAGAACTCGTTTTCAAAAGCAGTATGACTCTGTTCTGCTGTTTAACGGGTTTGCGCTCTTCTCTCTGTGCGCATTTCCCATAATTATCTGGTTTACAGGAGTTTTTATGCCCTATGTAAATATTAAGATCACCAATGAAGGTGTTACCGATAAACAAAAGAAACAGCTGATGGAAGGTGTTACTCAGCTACTGGTGGATGTGCTTAACAAAAATCCTGACACCACTATTGTGGTTATTGACGAAGTCGATACTGATAACTGGGGAATTGGTGGCGTACCGGTGACCGAATTGCGTGAAAAAGCCAGTAAAGAGTGAATCTGATGGCGGGGGGCGTGGGCTCCTCGCCTCATATCAGTTTGTGATAGAACAATTGACCTGGAGAGGGCGTCGATGAGAGTGTTGGCAGGTATTATCCTCTGTTTTCTCGTCGGGCAGGGATTCACGTTCTGTAATGTTCCACTGGGTATGATGTTTGGTGCCCTCTTTACCGTGATTATACTTAAGCGGGTTGGGATCTCCGTAACCTCAATGCCGGGGAGTATAACGGTCATCCAGCTTTCTCTCGGTATCTCAATCGGGATGATGTTTAGGGATTTTTCATATGGTGAACATCGTCAGTTCAGTCTTTTTTTTGCTCTGTTATTACTCTGCTTATCTTTGCAATTTACCTTGAGCTACTTCTGGTGTGTGCGGCGGTTGGGCTGGAGTAAAGAAGAGGCGCTTTTGGGTGCGGTGCCCGGAGCGATGGCGGCGGTGCTGGCGCTAGCCTCCCATATTAAGACTCCGCCACAAAAGATTGTTATCTCGCATTCTCTGCGTCTCATTACCCTGACGTTTCTGGCTGTCTACTTACAGCCCGACTGGAAGCCATTCTGGCCTGATGTTTTAGTCGCAATTCCATAATAACAAAAAGCCCGCTCAAGTTTCCTTAAGCGGGCTTCTTAAATATGGCTCCTCTGACTGGACTCGAACCAGTGACATACGGATTAACAGTCCGCCGTTCTACCGACTGAACTACAGAGGAATCGTGTGAACGGGGCGAATATTAGCGATGCCTGTCTGCGTTGTCAAAGCCTGAATGGATATTCGCGATCGTTTGCTGAAATATTCTTCATTTCGTCGTTTATTCAGACGTAGACGGTTGTTTTATACACTTTTCACGTTCAGAACGTGGGTATTTCCACAGCCAACGGCCTGTGACCATTCGCCAGTAAAATAACGCGGCCCGTACTGCCCAGTCGAAGAACATCCCCATCCAGACGCCAACGACACCCCATCCTAATACGATCCCGAGGGTGTAGCCGGCGACAACACGACAGCCCCACATCCCCAACATGGAGACCCACATAGCGAAACGGGCGTCACGTGCACCTTTAAATCCAGCAGGAAGAACCCATGATGCTGCCCATATCGGCATAAATGCCGCGTTCAGCCAAATCAGGATGACAATGACCTCTTTTACATCCTGATCGTGGGTGTAAAACGAAGCCATCACGCCAGCAAACGGGGCGGTTAGCCAGGCGATGGCGGTTAATCCGATTGTGGAGAGCCAGAATACATGCCGCAACTGGATTTCCGCCTGAGCAATCTGTCCATTTCCCAGACGTCTGCCGGTAATGATAGTAGACGCGGAACCTAAAGCGTTTCCCGGCAGGTTGATCAGTGCCGCTATCGAAAAGGCAATGAAGTTACCGGCAATTACGCTGGTACCCATACCCGAAACAAACATCTGCGTAAGTAACTTGCCACCGTTAAACAGGACTGACTCTATACTGGCAGGAATACCAATCCCCATGACTTCCCAGATGATGGCAAGATTCAGCGGTTTAAAATAGCTCTTCAGGGGAATGCGCAGCGCTGGGTTAAATCCAATCATCAGCACCCATATAATGGCGATGGCACCAATGTAACGTGAAATCGTCAACCCCAGACCTGCGCCGACGAATCCCAGCCCTTGCCAGGAAAAAATGCCGTAGATCAGGATGCTACTGATAATAATGTTCAGGATATTCATACCACCGTTAATCAATAACGGTATTTTGGTATTTCCGGCACCGCGCAGTGCGCCGCTGCCAATTAACGCAATTGCCGCAGCAGGGTAGCTGAGCACTGTTAATTCCAGATAGGTAAGTGCCAGTGCTTTTACATCAGGGGTGGCTTCTCCTGCAACGACATCAATAATCTGCTCACCGAAATAGTGAATCACCGCCGCCAGTACGACAGCAAATATCGTCATGATAACCAGTGATTGTCTGGCTGCGGCTCTGGCGCGTCGGCGATCGCGCTTTCCGAGACTAAAAGCAACCACCACCGTCGTGCCAAGGTCGATGGCGGCGAAAAATGCCATGATGACCATGTTGAAGCTGTCGGCGAGTCCGACGCCTGCCATAGCTTCTTTACCCAACCAGCTCACCAGGAAGGTGCTCAGTACTCCCATCAAGAGTACACAGGTGTTTTCCAGAAAAATGGGGACAGCAAGCGGGGTAATTTCGCGCCAAAAGAGAACTTTATAACGCTTGCGTTTGGCATACCAGGGCGTGCGGGATGCGACCTGGCGTAAGGCTGCGGAGACGTTCAAAGTGGACCTTAATGAAGAAAGTTGAAACCTCATTTCAAATGATGAGGGAGAATCAAAAAAGCTGCAAAGTTTTTTCCATTTAAAATGTCTGTAAATGCAACAAACTGTCGAGAGAAGCACCAATTGATCCCCAATGTAGGAATTGGGGTTTGACAAAAGTTTTTTCGCCGCTAAGATAAGCCTCCACAACGATTCCTCTGTAGTTCAGTCGGTAGAACGGCGGACTGTTAATCCGTATGTCACTGGTTCGAGTCCAGTCAGAGGAGCCATATTTAAGAAGCCCGCTTAAGGAAACTTGAGCGGGCTTTTTGCTTTTTAGCTTTTCAGTAAATCCACCCGACATGCAGGTGGATACTTTACAGACTGGGTATTATCAGAACTGGTAGCTGGCAGTGAGGCTGACGTTACGCGGCTCACCATAGACGATAGAGCCTTCGACATTGGTATCGTAGGTTTTATCGAACAGGTTATTGATATTGCCCTGGAGGGCGAAATTCTTCGTTACCTGGTAGCGAGTGAATAAATCCACCAACGCGTAGCTTCCCTGTTCTGCACGGAACGTGCCGTATGGCGTCACGGTATCGCTATACACTCGATTCTGCCAGTTAACTCCGCCCCCCACGGTCAGTGCCGGCAGGGCAGGCAGGTTATAACGGGTGAACAGTTTTACTGTAGTACGCGGCAGGTTCGGATTGACGGCATTGCCGTCGTTGTCATCCGCAACGTACCGCGTTGCGCCGAAAGTCATCTGCCAGTTATCCGTGATCGCACCGTTCACTTCGAATTCAACGCCTTTGCTGACCGTTCCATCCATCGCTTTAAAGGCCGTATCCCCATTGCTACCGGCGATTGGTACGCCGGTTGATTGCGCCACGTTATCCTGCTCAATGCGGAATACGGCGAGGGTGGTGGTTAAACGGCTGTTCATCCAGTCTGATTTCAGACCAACCTCGTAGTTGTTGCCGGTAATCGGGGAGAGATATTTACCGGAACTGTCGCGTTTGTTCTGCGGCTGGAAGATAGAGGTATAGCTGGCGTATGTGGACCAGTTATCATCGATGTCATAAACCAGACCCGCATAGGGCGTGGTGTGGTTTTGTTCCATGCTGTAGGTCAAGGTGTCGATACGCCAGTTGGTATAGCGCGCGCCGACGATCAAATGCAATGGGTCGGCCAGAGAAATGCGTGTCGCGGCGTACAGCGATTTCATGTGCGTGGTATCGTCCTGAGCCAATGACTGCGGGTTCCAGTTGGTTTCCGGGAAGTTACCATTGTAGGTATAGAAGCTGCCGATTTCGTTGGGGAAAACGTTCGCCCACGAGCTCTCATAACGGTTATTTTGCTTGCTGTAACTGCCGCCCAGCATCAGGTTATGCTGACGACCAAACAGGTCGTAGCCACCATCGGCAAAGAGATCGACGGCATCGACTTTACGCTTGCCGCTATTCCAGCCTGTTCCACCCACGTAATCATAGCCCGGTCCATAGTTGCCATAGGGACCGATCAGTGTGCCGTCAGCTTTATTAACGTAAGCGTCGACGTACATCATCTTGCTGTCGAACTTGACCTCGGAATGTGTGGCATTCAGGGTTGTTTGCCAGGTATCCGCGAAACGCTGTTTGAGTGACACGAAGACTTTGTTGATGTCTTTGTCATTGTAAGTCCAGTCCG
Organism: Citrobacter youngae; assembly: GCF_003818115.1. GTDB lineage: Bacteria > Pseudomonadota > Gammaproteobacteria > Enterobacterales > Enterobacteriaceae > Citrobacter > Citrobacter youngae. The sequence goes on from NZ_RPOI01000016.1 coordinate 346,153, forward strand.
GCGCGGTGCTGCGCGAGCGGTCGTAGCTGTTTTTGCTGCCATCGGTATTCCAGCGCGGCAAGCCGCCCCAGGTTGGACTGTTGATATCAATACGCTGGTATTCGTAACCTGCTGACAGGCTGGTGGTGTCGCCCAGATCGGCATCGACAATCCCCGAGAAAAACATTTTTTCATTGTTGTAACGGTCAAGCCAGGAATCGTTATTTTGATAACCCGCCACGATGCGGGCACGCACGTTGCCGTCTGCCGTCAATGGGCTTTGCAAATCCGTCACATAGCGTTGCTTATTCCAACTGCCGTATTCCGCGGAGACATTCCCCGTGAACTCGCGGCTGGTTGCATGTTTACGGATCATGTTAATTGATGCCGAAGGATTCCCCGTGCCGGTCATTAACCCGTTTGCACCACGAACCACCTCTATACGTTCAAACAAGGCCGTGTCAGAAAGGGCATCGCCGAGGTTCCAGCGGGATTCAAAATAGGTCGGGATCCCATCGACCATGTAGTTATCGATCTGGAATCCGCGAGAGAAATAGCTGCTGCGATCAGAGTCCGCCTGGCTTTTACTGATCCCCAGGGTGTTATCCATCACATCGCCCAGTGTCTGGAGTTGCTGATCTTCCATACGCTGTTGGCTGACGATGCTGACAGATTGCGGGATATCTCGCTGTGTCATCTGCATTTTTGTGCCTGCGGATGTCGATTTAACGCTGTAATCCTGCTCATCACTGGATGTGGCGGAGGCTGAACCATCAACGATCACGGTCTCTTCTGCGGAGGCGGCGAGGCTGGTACAAGGCAATAACGCAGCCGTAATACAGGCTGCCAGGAGGGATGGGACAATGGCAGAACGATGCTGTTCGTCCCTGTAGTGTGTTGTGAAAGACATCGGAAAGTCCTTGATAATTATTAATATTAAGTTCGAATCACGTGACTGCGTAATGAACCCTTTGGCTGTTAATTATTTTTCTTTCATGAGAATGCAAATGCGAAATATACGCATTCATATTCAATGTGTAAACAAATGCTACGCATAAATGAAATATTGTTTCAGTACTATGTCTGAGCGATAGCGCCGGGAAATGGTTATAAGAACAGCGCTGGCAGGGCTTTTTGCTTAAAAAATCGAGGGTTAAAGTTGAAAGAGCGTGAGTAACTCGCTCATACTCTATACTCGCAGAGTCACCCGGCGTAGCATGGCACAACGCATGGGCTCTTAATGAAAAAGGAAAACGTCGTGGCAGAAGAAACTATATTCAGCAAAATTATTCGTCGTGAAATTCCGTCGGACATCGTATACCAGGATGAACTGGTCACTGCGTTTCGTGATATTTCACCTCAGGCACCAACGCATATTCTGATCATCCCGAACGTTTTAATCCCAACCGTCAACGATGTGACGGCAGAGCATGAGCAGGCGCTGGGACGAATGATCACAGTGGCGGCGAAAATCGCTGAGCAGGAAGGCATTGCCGAAGATGGATACCGTTTGATTATGAATACCAACCGTCACGGCGGTCAGGAGGTGTATCACATTCATATGCATCTGCTGGGTGGACGTGCGCTTGGTCCAATGCTCGCGCATAAAGGTCTTTAAAAATGACCAGAGGATGCATTGCGCTTACGTTGGGTCTGCTGTTGCTGGCTGGCTGCCGTTCACACCCGGAAATTCCGGTCAGTGATGAACAGTCTCTGGTGATGGAATCAACAGTACTGGCGGCGGGTATCACCGCAGAGCCGCCTGAATTAACAACGTCTGATATTCAGGCCTCAGCATCCTCACGACTCTATAACGAAAGACAAGAACCCGTTACCGTTCATTATCGGTTTTACTGGTATGACGCCAGAGGGCTGGAGATGCACCCTCTGGAAGCGCCACGCAGCATGACTATCCCGGCTCGTTCGTCGGTAACGCTGTACGGCAGCGCCAATTATCTGGGGGCGCACAAGGTTAGGCTTTATCTTTATTTGTAAGGGGTGAATCTTGAAGATCAAAATGAATCGCTACGCATTGATTGCCGCGCTGGCGATGTTTCTCTCTGGTTGTGTGGCTCAACGTGAGCCCGCGCCGGTAGAGGAAGTGAAGCCAGTACCGGAACAACCCGTGCAGCCGCAACAGCCGGTGCCGGTAGTGCCAACGGTGCCAACCATACCGCAGCAGCCGGGTCCGATTGAACACGAGGACCAAACGGCGCAGCCAACCCCACGTCAGCGTCATTATGACTGGAACGGGGCAATGCAGCCGATGGTCGGCAAAATGCTGCAAGCTGAGGGTGTGAAAGCAGGGGGCGTTCTGCTGGTTGATAGCGTAAATAACCGTACCAACGGCTCGTTAAACGCGGGTGAAGCCACCGAGACTTTGCGAAATGCGCTGGCGAATAATGGTAAATTTACCCTGGTTTCTGCGCAGCAGTTGGCAGTAGCCAAGCAGCAGTTAGGTCTGTCGCCTAACGACAGCCTGGGAACACGCAGCAAAGCGATTGGTATTGCCCGTAACGTTGGCGCGCAGTATGTGCTCTATTCCAGCGCTTCCGGTAACGTCAATTCACCTGCGCTGCAAATGCAATTAATGCTGGTACAAACTGGCGAGATAATCTGGTCAGGTAAAGGTGCTGTTCAGCAACAATAACAAACTGACGCGCGATGAAGTTCTGTCGCGCTATTTCCCGCAGTATCATCCCGTCGCAGCCAGCCAGAGCGGCCTAAGCGGCGGGAGCTGCATCATCGAACATCAAGCCCACCGTTTAGTGTTGCGCTGTCATCACGATCCTTACGCGCCAGAATCGCATTTCTTACGCCACTATCATGCGTTAAAGCATTTGCCAGAAAGTCTTGCGCCGCGTCCTCGCTTTTATACGCGCGGATGGATGGTCGTCGACTTTTTTCACGGTAAGGTAGAATCCAGATTACCGGACGCCGACGAACTCGCTGGCTTATTGTATCATCTGCACCAGCAGCCCCGATTCGGCTGGCGAATCAGCCTGCTGCCGCTACTCGAGCAGTACTGGCAGTGTAGCGATCCAGCACGTCGTACGTCATGCTGGTTGCGCGCCCTGAAGCGGCTAAGAAAAAGCGGTGAGCCTCGACCTTTGCGCCTGGGGCCGCTGCATATGGATGTCCACGGCGACAACATCGTACGTACAGACTCAGGGCTGCGGCTGATTGACTGGGAATATGCCGGCGACGGTGATATCGCGCTGGAACTGGCGGCGGTATGGGTCAGCGATGAGTCCCAGCACCAACGGCTGGTTAGCGCCTACGGCCAACGAGCGCATATTGAGCAAGATGCGCTCTGGCGACAGGTCAGGCGATGGCAAATCTGGATAATGATGCTGAAGGCGGGGTGGTTTGAGTATCGCTGGCAACAAACCGGCGATCGACAATTTATCAGGCTGGCCGATGAAACCTGGCGGCAGCTAACAATGAAAGGATAAGGAGAGCAGTGTGGGCCCAGTAATGTTGGATGTCGAAGGGTATGAGCTGGACGCTGAAGAGCGTGAGATTCTGGCGCATCCGCTGGTAGGTGGGTTGATCCTCTTTACCCGAAATTATCATGACCCGGAGCAGTTGCGTGAATTAGTGCGCCAGATCCGCGCGGCATCGCGTAATCATCTGGTGGTGGCAGTGGATCAGGAAGGGGGGCGCGTCCAGCGCTTTCGTGAAGGTTTTACCCGTCTGCCCGCGGCGCAATCTTTTGCTGCACTGCATGGGCTGGAAGAGGGGGGCAAACTGGCTCAGGAAGCTGGATGGCTGATGGCCAGTGAAATGATCGCGATGGATATTGATATTAGCTTCGCGCCCGTTCTGGATGTGGGGCATATCAGCGCAGCAATCGGCGAGCGCTCTTACCATGCCGATCCGCAAAAAGCGTTAGCGATGGCAACCCGCTTTATTGATGGCATGCATGCGGCCGGAATGAAAACGACCGGTAAACACTTCCCCGGACATGGTGCAGTGACGGCGGATTCGCATAAAGAAACGCCAACCGATCCGCGTTCAGAAGCCGAGATCCGCGCGAAAGATATGTCGGTATTCCAGACGTTAATCACTGAAAACAAACTGGATGCCATTATGCCTGCGCACGTCATCTACAGTGATGTGGACCCGCGCCCGGCGAGCGGCTCGCCACACTGGTTAAAAACGGTACTGCGTCAGGAGCTGGGTTTTGACGGCGTGATTTTCTCCGACGATTTGTCGATGGAAGGTGCGGCGATTATGGGGAGCTACGCCCAGCGTGGACAGGCATCGCTGGATGCAGGTTGCGATATGATCCTGGTCTGCAATAATCGTAAGGGAGCGGTCAGTGTGTTAGATAATCTGTCGCCGATCAATGCAGAACGTGTTACACGTTTGTATCATAAAGGTTCATTTTCACGTCAGGAACTGATGGACTCGGCACGCTGGAAGACGGTAAGCGCCCAGCTCAACCAGCTTCATGAGCGCTGGCAGGAAGAGAAAGCAGGTCATTAACGCACGTTTGGCGAGGATGCGATGATTATCTATTTACACGGTTTTGACTCTAACAGTCCGGGCAACCACGAGAAAGTATTGCAACTGCAATTTATTGACCCGGATGTCAGGCTGATTAGCTACAGTACGCGGCATCCTAAACATGATATGCAGCATCTGCTGAAAGAAGTGGACAAAATGCTGCAGCTTAATGTCGACGACCGACCGCTGATTTGTGGCGTCGGGCTCGGGGGATATTGGGCAGAACGAATTGGTTTCCTGTGTGATATTCGTCAGGTGGTGTTTAACCCTAACCTGTTCCCGTATGAGAATATGGAAGGGAAAATCGACAGGCCGGAAGAGTATGCTGATATCGCCACAAAATGTGTGACCAACTTCCGCGAGAAAAATCGCGATCGCTGCCTGGTTATTCTGTCACGCCATGATGAAGCCTTGAACAGCCAGCGTTCATCGGAGGAGCTGCATCATTACTATGAAATTGTATGGGATGAAGAACAAACCCATAAATTCAAAAACATCTCCCCGCATTTGCAGCGAATCAAAGCGTTCAAGACGTTAGGTTAATCTTTACTGAGCGTTTAAAAAACCAGCCTTCGGGCTGGTTTTTTTGTCCTAAAAGTCTGGGTTGTCTATCTTTTCAACATCAAAACTTGATGCACATCAATTTTGGTATGACCAATGCACCGTTCGTGTTATTCTCAGTCTCGAGGAACATTTTCAATATCGTAACTTGTTGTTAATTAAAGGCTATATACATAACTTTTAATTAACAATTGGTTAATAAATTTGAGGGGGTCACGTTGACTACACCATTGAAAAGGATCGTGATTGTCGGCGGCGGTGCTGGCGGACTGGAAATGGCGACGCAGTTGGGTAAAAAACTGGGTCGTAAGAAAAAGGCAAAAATCACGCTGGTAGACAGAAACCACAGCCACCTGTGGAAACCGTTGCTGCACGAAGTAGCAACAGGATCGCTGGATGAAGGTGTTGATGCGCTGAGCTATCTGGCGCATGCCCGTAACCATGGGTTCCAGTTCCAGCTGGGTTCGGTGATGGATATCGATCGTGAAGCGAAAACCATCACGATTGCTGAGCTGCGAGACGAGAAAGGCGATCTGCTGGTCCCTGAGCGTAAAGTGCCATATGACACGCTGGTGATGGCACTGGGCAGTACGTCCAACGATTTCAACACGCCGGGCGTCAAAGAGAACTGTATTTTCCTCGATAACCCGCACCAGGCGCGTCGCTTCCACCAGGAAATGCTGAATCTGTTCCTGAAATATTCTGCAAACCTGGGCGCGAACGGCAAAGTGAATATCGCTATCGTCGGCGGTGGTGCAACGGGGGTAGAACTCTCCGCTGAGCTGCACAATGCGGTAAAACAGTTGCACAGCTATGGTTATAAAGGGCTGACCAACGAAGCGCTGAACGTCACACTGGTGGAAGCCGGTGAACGTATTTTGCCAGCGTTGCCGCCGCGTATTTCCAGCGCCGCGCATAACGAGTTAACCAAGCTGGGCGTACGTGTACTGACTCAGACGATGGTCACCAGCGCTGACGAAGGTGGGTTGCATACCAAAGATGGCGAGTACATCAAAGCTGATCTGATGGTGTGGGCAGCAGGTATCAAAGCGCCAGACTTTATGAAAGAGATTGGTGGTCTGGAAACCAACCGTATCAACCAACTGGTGGTTGAACCAACCCTGCAGACGTCGCGTGATCCGGACATCTATGCGATTGGTGACTGTGCTTCCTGCGCGCGTCCGGAAGGGGGTTTTGTGCCGCCGCGTGCCCAGGCTGCGCACCAGATGGCATCCTGCGCGATGAACAACATTCTGGCGCAGATGAACGGTAAACCGCTAAAAGCGTATCAGTATAAAGATCACGGTTCTCTGGTTTCTCTCTCCAACTTCTCTACCGTGGGCAGTCTGATGGGCAACCTGACGCGTGGCTCAATGATGGTGGAAGGGCGTATTGCACGCTTTGTCTACATTTCACTGTACCGTATGCACCAGATTGCGCTGCATGGTTACTTCAAAACCGGCCTGATGATGTTGGTTGGCAGCATTAACCGGGTGATTCGTCCGCGTCTTAAACTGCACTAATACTGGCTTATAATGCCGGATGGAATGCTTCATCCGGCACTTTCTTTCAGAGTTCTCTGAATCATGCTGCTTTACCCCCTTTCTCCGCGATTTTCATCCGTAATCTGATTGGCATTATTTACCTTCTGTTGCAAAGTTGTTGCTAATAGCAAAAAAGGAGGAAGTCCCGTGAATAAATCAATGTTGGCGGGTATAGGGATTGGCGTAGCTGCTGCGCTGGGTGTGGCAGCGGTGGCCAGTCTAAACGTTTTTGAGCGTGGCCCACAGTTTGCACAAGTCGTCTCTGCAACACCGATTAAAGAAACGGTAAAAACACCGCGCCAGGAATGTCGTAACGTAACGGTTACTCACCGTAAACCTGTACAGGATGAAAACCGTATTGCCGGTTCCGTGCTGGGTGCGGTTGCCGGGGGCGTAATTGGTCATCAGTTTGGTGGTGGCCGCGGCAAAGACATTGCGACCGTTGCTGGTGCGCTAGGTGGCGGTTATGCAGGTAACCAGATTCAGGGGTCAATGCAGGAAAACGATACGTACACAACCACACAACAACGTTGTAAAACAGTGTATGACAAATCAGAAAAAATGCTGGGCTACGACGTAACGTATAAAATTGGCGATCAGCAGGGCAAAATCCGCATGGATAAAGATCCCGGTACGCAAATTCCGCTGGATAACAACGGCCAGTTGGTTCTGAATAACAAGGCGTAAAATAGCGTTATCATGAATATTAGCCCCCCATCGCTCAGGCTGGGGGGCTTTTTTTATCAGAAGGTTAAGGCATAGTTCAAACCAAAGGTGCGACCCCGACCTTTGTATTCATACAAGGATGGACTGCCATAAGTCGGGCTGTAGAGTAACGGTGCACGCTGTCCCCATAGGGTGGTGTACTCTTCATTCAGCAGGTTCTCAACGCTAAAGGTCAGTTTACCCAGCGGGAGCTGATAGCTGCCGATAAAGTCCATCGTATTGTACCCATCCAGCTTGTTGCCACTGGCGTCGGTCAGATCAAATGTTTGCTGGCTCTGTACGCGCAATGTCCACGGTTCTGGTGCCCAGCCGACCCACGCGGTTGCTTTGGACGGTGAGGCCAGAGTCACATCCCATTTTTGCCATTTACCGTTCTGTTTCACTTCCGATTTAATGACATTGAAGTTGCCGCCCAAGCTCCAGTCCGTATCCGCAATGAAATAATCTACCGCGCCTTCAAGGCCATAAATGCGGCGATCGTCGGGTTGTACATTAATGGTCATATCGTTGCGGTTAACGACGATCGATTTATCAGACGTGGAATAGTAAGCGGCGAGCTGTGTACGCAGGTTATCGCCGGTGTAGCGCCACCCCAGTTCGTAAGAGTTAACTTTAATGCCTTCCAGACGTGAATCCGCTACGTTAACACTGCGCTGGAGCTGATAATGATCGCCAACCAGCGAGTAGGTACCGTTGCCGTAGTATTTTCCGGGGTCGGGAAGTTCCACACCTTGAGAGAAGTTGAACCAGGTCTGCTGGCGATCGGTCAGGTGTGCGAGGATGCCCGCGTTAAACAGGAAGTTATCATAGTCTGCTTTGCCACCCGGGATACTATCAGCAGAGTTCGCCAGACCCGTTGCGATGCCTTGTTGTTGCGTATAGCCGACAAAATCATCAACGCGGTTTTCAGTCCACTGGTAGCGGATACCGCCGCTGAGCGTAAAGATGTCATTAATGTCGTAGCTGTTTTGCAGGAAAGGCGCGAAGTTGGTGATGCTGTAACCGGGATAGCGCCCGGTGGTGTAGGCCGTTCGGTTATCCATACCGCCAGAGGGGAGGGAATAAGCCAGATCGAAGAATTCTTGATTGGAATCGAATGTTTCGTGATCGGCGTCGATACCCCATGTCAGTTCCCAGTTTTCCATCAGCTGGCTGTTGAGGGTGATTTTGGCACCAAACTGGTCAGTATCCTGCTGTGATGCGGAGAAACTGGTGACCTTACCTTTGCTCAGCGTAGGGAAGGGATAGAATTTAAGTGATTCGTCACGGTAATAGATCTGGCTGACCAGATTCTGGCCGAAGAAATTGGCATCGGAATATTGCAGACTGATCAGATGCCGTTCCGTGCCGGGGATACGGTCGGAATTGAGACCGCTGCTGGTATGAGCGTTGCCGGTTCCCGTCACGGCAGACATGTTCTTGCCGAGATCCAGTCCGTAGTCGTCATCTCCCTGGCTTTTGTAGTACTGCGTAACCAGCTGCAACTGGCGGTTGTCATCAAGCTCAATCGTCCCGGTACCCATCAGATCCAGGCGATCGGAATGCTGCAGACCGGTTTGGGTATTATCGAGCATTAAGGCGTCGTGGTTGGCATCATACCACCCCCCAAACCGTTGATAAGCGACAGACATGCGTCCGGATGCGCGGTCGGTTCCTCCGCTCACTGCGGCGGCAACACGCTCGTCATGATCGTTACTGTTGTTGAAACCGCTTTTGCTGCCCAGCTCGAGTTCAACTTCACGCTCAGGCTGACCTTTTTTGGTGACGATGTTGATCAAACCACCGGTACTTCCGCCGCCATACAGTGATGTTGCCCCAGAGATAACTTCAATGTGTGCAATATTAAACGGATCAATGGAGTCGAGCTGGCGGCTGTCGGTGCGGGAAGAGTTGAGACGAACACCGTCAATAAGCACAACGATGGCGCGACCACGCATGTTCATCCCGTAGTTGGTCCGTCCCTGGCTGCTAACGTCGATTCCGGGGATCAACTGAGCCAGAACATCTTTAAACTCTTTCCCCCCCTGAACCTGCTGTTCAATCTCTCTGCCTTCGATAACCCATGTCGTTTGCGCCATTTCTGCCACGGTGCGTTGGCTCCGGTTGGCGCTGACGATGAGATCTTCTTCTTCTGCCGCCATTGCCGGTAGGGTTAAAGACAGTAACAGAGGATTGAGCACCCAGAGATGCTTATTCATTTGTATTCCTTATAAAATTTGTTGGCCTGTTTTTATTTTTACGGCATGGAAACCGATCGTTACATTATGAAACGGGTATTAAAACAAATGCGAATATTGCTGATAATGATTGACATTATCAATGTATTTTACAAAATAAATGCATTAACCCAATGAAAACAATAAAGAATGTAGGGGTTAAGATGTGCCGTTTCCACCAGGAGCAGCGTAAGCTCCCGGTGATGACATTAAGACGTGGGTAGTGTGGGAATGGTTAATCTTTAATCAGTTCAGGCCACAATCGTAATGTGGTGTGCGCGATCTGCATCAGTTTTTCGAACGAGGCTCCTTCGCGGGCGCTGATCGACATACCCTGCAAAATACAGTTCAGATATTCAGCCAACTTTTGTACATCGCAGTGTGCCGGTATTTCACCCTTTTCCTGTCGTTGATGCAGAAACTGAGCCAGCGTCTGTTCCTGCATGGCGTGACGGGATTTAACCGTGTGCGCAATGTCCCGGGAGGAGGCGGCCAGCGTAGCGGATGTGTTAATCATGAAACATCCCGCAGGCGTGTCTTTACTGGTGAAGCAGGTCGCTATGGCGGTGAAATAGTCCTCAAGTGCAGATTCGAGGCTTTTTTCTTCACAAAACAGTTGGGCTTCGTGTTTTGCCGCGAAGCGACTGATATAGCGGTCCAGCACGGCACGAAACAGTCCTTCCTTATTGGTAAATTCTGCATACAGCGTAGGCGCTTTTGCCCCGGTTGCTTCTACGAGATCGGCGAGCGATGTCGCTTCATATCCGTGCTGCCAGAAGAGTGTCATGGCCTTATCAAGCGCGGCTTCCCTGTCGAACACTTTTGGTCGGCCACGGCTTTTTTTTGCACAACCTGTCGTTTCAGTTGTCATGGTGCCGTTGTACCTTGTTGGGTTTATTGAATAACCATTATAAAAATAATCGCGCAGACACTCCAGTGCATTCAAGATAAAAATAATTCAATGCTATTGATATGAAAAATAAGACCTTTGTACTTTAAATAACAATCGTTATAAAAAAATGTTGACGTGTGACCTGGATCACATCTATGATTTATCTATCGATCGTTAAGTTAATCGCTTACGGCACACATTCACCTGCTAAAGGTCACTATCATGAAAAACGTAAAAACTCTTTTTGTCGCTGCTGTCCTGAGCTCACTTTCATTTGCAAGCTTTGCCGCTGTTGAAGTTCAGGCTACACCTGCAGGCCAACAGAAAGTCGGTATTATCTCCGCCAACGCCGGGACTAATTTAGGTTCTCTGGAAGATCAACTGGCACAGAAAGCAGATGAAATGGGGGCGAAGTCATTCCGTATTACTTCTGTTACCGGTCCTAACACCCTTCACGGGACTGCAGTTATCTATAAATAAGTTGTAAGCCCTCGCAATGCCACTGCGAATTCAATAAAAAACCCCGCGGGAACAAACCGGCGGGGTTTTTTTATGGCCTGAATTTACAGCGTTTGTGCAGGAGCATCGTGATGGCGCGTCACGTCTACAGGCATGCCTGAACGTAGCTCCATTGCATGCTCCATCACCGCTGCGTCTGTTTGTGCCGCATTTTTAAAGTTCTGCATTGATGAATTCAACACGATTGGCAGTAACTGCGGGTCGTCATTAATCTTTTCTGACAGCGGTTGGTGTACTTCAACCAGGCGCATACCGTTAGGTTCAACGGAGGCTTTAATCGGCGTGTTGATGATGTTCACTTTGGTTCCCGGCGTAACCTGACGGAATAAGGTTTCAATATCACCGTCACGCAGGCGAATACACCCGGAACTAACACGCATACCGATGCCAAAATCCGCGTTGGTTCCATGCAGCAAATACACACCGCCGTAAGCCGCTAAGCGGATTGCATGATGGCCCATCGGGTTATCCGGCCCGGCAGGTACTACGGCAGGGAGGTCGATACCATTGGCTTTATACCGTGCGCGGATATTCGCTGTTGGTGTCCAGGTCGGGTTAGCACGCTTATCAGAGATGGTGGTGACCATTGTTGGCGTCAGGGTGTCGCCGCCTAACTGGCCAATGCCAATGGGATACACGGTCACCGATTTTGTCCCTGGCTGGTAATAGTAAAGACGCAGTTCGGCGAGGTTAATGACAATCCCTTCGCGTGGGGCATCCGGTAGCAGAGTTTGCAATGGGATGGTTAAAACACTGCCCGGGCGAGGTACGTATGGATCGACGCCGGGGTTAGCCTGCAGCAGCGCTAAAAAGCCGACGTTGTATTTTTTCGCAATGGCTTCCAGCGATCCGCCGTTGTTTTCGACAACGTGAGTGGCATTTTCGCCCACCAGTTTGCTGCCTGGCGGCGGGAGCGGCCAGGTATTCGCTTGAGCCGGGAGCGCTAATGCGACGGTCGCCGCGAGCGTAAAAAGCGTTAGCCAGCGAGAGAGTCGTTTATTGTTTAACATCACCTAAATCCATTGTTTTTACGTGGTTTTTATTATGTAAAAGTAAACAGGAATTATGGCGGTTTGCTGTGTCGGGAAGTGCAGGGAAGTGCAAAGAGTTTGTAAATTCATCGGCCGGGCAAGCACCGTGCTCACCCGGCCGGAACGCTATGCTATGGCGTTTTCTTCCAGTTGACGCATAAACTGACGTACCCAGTCGATACGGGTTTTACGCTCAGCTAAATCTTGCATGAACTTCAGCCTGGTTGGGCCATCCAGACGGAAGTGTTGCGGTTGCTTTTGCAGTAAGCCAATCAGCCACACCGGGTTGACGTGGTTCTTCTCGGCAAACTCAATCGTCCCGCCTTTTTCATTGCCTTCTAGCTTTCTGATACCCAGTTTTTGCGCTTGCTGGCGCAAACGGGCAATATCCAGCAACGTACGGGCCGGGTCAGGCAATAAACCAAAACGGTCTATCAGCTCGACCTTAATTTCTTCCAGCTCGTTTTCGCCTTTCGCACTGGCAATGCGCTTGTAGAACGACAGTCGCGTATTCACATCGGGGATGTAGTCATCTGGCAATAGTGACGGCATCCGCAACTCGACTTCAGTTTGCTGGTTGGTGAGATCTTCGAGTGACGGTTCGCGTCCCTCTTTTAGCGCGTCAACCGCGTTCTCCAGCAGTTCCATGTATAGTGAGAAGCCGATGGTTTCCATCGAACCGCTCTGATCTTCGCCCAGCAGTTCCCCCGCGCCGCGAATTTCGAGGTCGTGAGTGGCTAGCGCAAAACCTGCACCCAAATCTTCCAGTGATGCAATTGCCTCAAGGCGTTTTTGTGCATCGGTGGTCATCGCTTTTGGATGCGGCGTCAACAGCCAGGCATAGGCCTGATGGTGTGAGCGTCCCACGCGGCCGCGTAGCTGGTGCAATTGTGCCAACCCGAAATGGTCAGCGCGCTCGATAATAATGGTGTTAGCGGTTGGAATGTCGATCCCGGTTTCGATGATGGTGGTACACACCAGCACGTTGAAGCGCTGATGGTGGAAATCGTTCATCACGCGTTCCAGCTCGCGTTCGCGCATTTGCCCGTGTCCAATCCCGATTCGCGCTTCCGGTACCAGCTCTGCCAGCCTGTCAGCGGTTTTCTGGATGTTTTCAACATCGTTGAACAGATAGTAGACCTGCCCGCCGCGCAGCACTTCACGCAGGATAGCTTCGCGTACCACCAGGCTATCGTATTCGCGTACGAAGGTTTTGACCGCCAGACGACGAGCGGGCGGTGTGGCGATGATCGACAGATCGCGCATGCCGCTCATCGCCATATTGAGCGTACGCGGGATCGGGGTTGCGGTCAGCGTCAGAATATCGACATCGGCGCGCATTGCTTTAATACGCTCTTTGTGACGGACACCGAAGCGGTGCTCTTCATCGACAATCAGCAGACCCAAATCTTTGAGTTTCACATCGCTTTGCAGCAGTTTGTGCGTGCCGATGAGAATATCGATTTTACCTTCGGCAACCTGCTCCAGAATCTGCGCTTGCTCTTTGGCGCTACGAAAACGGGACAGCATCTCAATGCGCACGGGCCAGTTGGCAAAACGATCGCGGAAGTTGTCGAAGTGCTGCTGGGCGAGCAGGGTGGTCGGCACCAGCACGGCAACCTGCTTGTGATTCTCTACGGCGAGGAAGGCGGCGCGCATCGCCACTTCGGTTTTACCGAAGCCGACATCGCCACACACCAGGCGGTCCATGGCCAGCGGCTGACACATATCGCTGAGTACCGCGTTAATCGCCTGCGCCTGGTCAGGCGTGGTTTCAAACGGGAAGCTGTCGCAAAACAGCTGGTACTGCTCGCGGTCATGCTTAAAGGCAAAGCCTTCTTTCGCCGCACGCTGGGCGTAAATATCCAGCAACTCCGCCGCGACGTCACGTACCTTCTCGGCGGCTTTCTGCCGGGCGCGCGACCAGGCATCGCCGCCCAGTTTATGCAGCGGCGCATTCTCTTCTGCACCGCCCGCATAGCGACTGATCAGATGCAGTGACGACACCGGCACGTACAGTTTGGCGTCGTTGGCGTAGGTGAGCATCAGGTATTCGCCAGTAATGCCGCCCGCTTCCAGCGTGGTCATACCGGCATAGCGACCCACGCCGTGCTCAAGGTGCACGACGGGTTGCCCCGGATGCAGCTCCGCGAGGTTACGAATTAACGTATCCGGGTTGATGGTACGACGAGAATCCTGGCGGCGGCGCGCCACGCGTTCACCCAGCAGATCGCTTTCACAAATCAGCGCCAGATTGCGTTTGCTATTGATGAAGCCATGCTCGGCTGCACCAATCATCAAATAACGACCATTGTCTGCGGCTTCATCAAGACGCAATATCCGCTTCGGCGCAACTTTGATGCGAGCCAGAAGTTCGCCAAGCGCTTCCCGGCGACCTTCACTTTCCACTGAGAAAATTACCGGACCGGTAAAGCCCTCAAGGAATTTACGTAACGCATCTAACGGTGATTTTTGCTGCGCCTGCACGGCGATATCCGGCAGCTTCTGGAACCCGAGGTTAGTATTCGCAGCTTTGTTCGCCAGACTCTCGGTTTTTAGCTGAACGCGCGGCCAGCGTTTCAGTTCAGAAAACAGCTCATCCACCCGCAGCCACAGTGATTCAGGTGGCAGAAGCGGGCGCATCGGATCAACGCCGCGATTCTCAAAACGTGACAGGGTATCGGCCTGGAAGCGCTCAGCGCTGGTCTCGATATCACCGGTATTCACCAGCAGCGTATTGGCCGGGAAGTAGCTGAACAACGGCGGCAACGGCTCGCTGAAAAATAGCGGCTGCCAGTATTCAATACCCGCAGGTAACGTGCCTTTGCTGACCTGCTGATAAATATGTTCGGCGTCGCGTTTAACCTCAAAGGTATCGCGCCACTGACTACGGAATAGTTCGATGGCCGTTTTGTCAGTCGGGAATTCGTGCGCGGGAAGCAAATTAATGGCATCGACTTCTTCCAGCGTGCGCTGGGTGTCGGTATCAAACAGACGCAGGCTGTCGATTTCGTCATCAAAAAAATCAAGGCGATAAGGCAGTTCACTGCCCATTGGGAATAAGTCCAACAACGCACCGCGTGTAGCGTATTCACCGTGCTCCATAACCTGATCAACATGGCGATAACCGGCGCTGTCCAGTTGCTCACGCAGGGCATCACGCGACAGGCGCTGACCCTTTTTCATCACCAGTGCATGACCGTGTAGATAGCTGTGCGGGCAGACGCGCTGCATCAACGTGTTGACCGGTACGATCAGCACACCGCGTTGCATCGCAGGCAGTTGATACAACGTGGAGAGTCGCGAGGAGATAATTTCCTGATGTGGGGAAAAACTGTCATAGGGCAGTGTTTCCCAGTCAGCCAGATTCATCACCATCTGGTCGGTAAACTGACGAATTTCATCATGCAAACGCAGTGCATTTTGCATGTCCGGCGCGATCAGCACCACTGGCCCCGCGTGATGTTCAGCGATTTCGGCGACCAGCGTCGCGCAGGCGGCACCGGTAAGTTCACCCAACTGGCGCTGATCGCCAGCTTTTGCTGGAAGCGTGTAACGATGTTGTTCAGGCATTCGGTTGTCAGGATCTCGTTTGGATATACGTCTGATAAGCAATGTTTCTTTATTATCCGTGATCGTTTCTCATAAGCAAATTGATTCGCCCCCGAAGGGGGGCAAAAAGCGCGTAAGGTTTAGCGGGAAACGGTGGAGAAAGACGGCGGGGAGAAGAGCAGATCGGCAACGGTTTTTTGTGAAATTTTTCGTACCAATAGTCCGACCAGCGTACACAGCAGTAAGCAGGCAAACGGGTACACCAGTAGCAGGGCCAGCTCTGCATATGCAGGCCAGGCGGCATGATTGATTTTGGGGATTAGCGTTAAGCTGAACAGCTCAACCAGAATACGGTGGGTGGTGTAGATGGCGATGGTATTGGCGCCAATCACGCTTAACGGGCCGGACTCACGCATACCAAAGCGCAGCTCAAATTGATAAAACAGCTTCATGATCAGCACAATGGAAAGAAGAGAAAGTAATAGTGAAACATTTGCCAGCCATGCAACGGCGGCGACGATTGTACTAACCAGAAAAAGCACAGAATGGCGGCGCAGGGGAACCTCTTTGATCCATGCCATCAGCGTTGCACCAAACCACGCGCCGAGGCTGTAGTATGGCAGGTTACGAATGACGCTGTTCATTCCCCACCACGGCGTCGGGACATAATTGATCGCCACGCTCAACACGACAAATAACGCCAACAATGGCGCCGCCCAGCGGCTGAAAAGCTTACACAAAACAAAATAAACAATCAGTGCGTACAGATACCACAAGCTGGTGCTGGCGGTGAGCATCCCGTGGGTAAAATCACTGATCGAATCGGCATAGGCGGCGTTGGCGGTATGGTTCAGATCGCGCTGCGGGGCCAGCCAGTTATTGAGCGCGACTAACGCCAGCCATTGTACCACACCCCAAAGCACCAACACCCAGGCGATGCTCCAGATTCGTTTATCCAGGCAGGTGGTCCACGTGACGCTATCGATATAGCGACGGATCAGATACCCCGAAATAAAGAAAAACACCGGCATGCGAAACGGCGCAAGGTACAAGTTCAGGTAAATCCAGCATTTGCTCAGTATCTCTGAAAGCGGATGCTGAAAAGTAGTGAGGTGCGGGTAAAACGTGATTACCGAGTGATAAATTACCACCAGACAAATACATAACCCTTTGATCTGGTTAATCCATAGTTCTTTTTTAATCATCGAGACGGTGTATCCATATTGATTGCTATAGCCTGCCATCCTGCGCAACTCGCGGTGGGCTGTAATGCGTAACTGTCTGCATTTTGTTTTTTTAAGATAAAGATCAGGGATCTGGACTTAAGAAAAGAGGGACAACTTTAGCGGATTGATTTATTTATACTTTTAGGACAAGTGCTGACGAACACTTACGGTTCAGTCATTTACCCATTCCGCTTTCGCTTATATACTTGTGACTTTGCTAACAGCAACCAGACGGATTTCATGTACCAACCTGTCGCTCTATTCATTGGCCTGCGTTATATGCGTGGGCGTGCAGCAGATCGCTTCGGTCGCTTCGTTTCCTGGCTCTCCACCATTGGCATTACCCTCGGGGTAATGGCGCTGGTCACGGTGTTGTCGGTGATGAACGGTTTCGAGCGCGAGCTGCAAAACAATATCCTTGGCCTGATGCCTCAGGCCGTTCTCTCGTCTGAACAGGGTTCTCTGAACCCGCAGCAACTGCCGGAAAAAGCCGTGGTGTTGAACGGCGTCAACCGCGTCGCACCGATAACTACGGGGGATGTGGTGCTGCAAAGTGCGCGTAGCGTGGCGGTCGGCGTGATGCTGGGCATCGACCCGGCGCAAAAAGATCCTCTCACGCCGTATCTGGTCAATGTGAAGCAAACAGATCTGCAGCCGGGTAAGTATAATGTCATCCTCGGTGAGCAGCTTGCCGGGCAGTTGGGCGTCAATCGCGGCGATCAAATTCGCGTGATGGTGCCTTCTGCCAGTCAGTTTACCCCGATGGGACGCCTGCCGAGCCAGCGTCTGTTTACGGTGATTGGCACCTTCGCCGCCAACAGCGAAGTCGACGGCTACCAGATGCTGACCAACATTCAGGATGCTTCCCGCCTGATGCGCTATCCGGTGGGCAATATTACCGGCTGGCGTCTGTGGCTGAACGAACCGTTAAAAGTTGATACGCTGAGCCAGCAAACGCTGCCGCAGGGCACCAAATGGCAGGACTGGCGCGAGCGCAAAGGGGAACTGTTCCAGGCCGTGCGCATGGAGAAAAACATGATGGGGCTGCTGCTTAGCCTGATCGTGGCAGTTGCGGCTTTTAATATTATTACCTCGTTGGGTCTGATGGTAATGGAGAAGCAAGGGGAAGTGGCGATTCTACAAACGCAGGGGCTAACGCCGCGGCAAATCATGATGGTGTTTATGGTTCAGGGGGCCAGTGCCGGAATTATCGGCGCGCTGCTGGGCGCGGTGCTGGGCGCATTGCTTGCCAGCCAACTGAACAACCTGATGCCGATTATCGGCGTGCTGCTGGACGGTGCCGCGTTGCCGGTTGCTATTGAGCCGCTGCAGGTGATCGTCATTGCGCTGGTGGCGATGGCCATCGCGCTGCTGTCTACGCTTTATCCTTCCTGGCGCGCTGCCGCCACTCAACCCGCTGAGGCTTTACGTTATGAATAAGATCCTGTTGCAATGCGACAACCTGTGCAAACGCTATCAGGAAGGCACGGTGCAGACTGATGTTCTGCACGATGTCAGTTTTTGCGTCGGCGAGGGTGAGATGATGGCGATTGTCGGCAGCTCAGGCTCCGGCAAAAGTACACTGCTTCATCTGCTCGGCGGGCTGGATACACCGACTTCCGGTGACGTCATTTTTAGCGGTCAGCCAATGAGCAAGCTCTCGTCGGCGGCGAAAGCGGAACTGCGCAATCAGAAGCTGGGTTTTATTTACCAGTTCCACCATTTGTTGCCAGACTTTACCGCGCTGGAAAACGTGGCGATGCCGCTACTGATTGGCAAGAAGAAGCCGGCTGAAATTACCGAGCGCGCACGTGACATGCTGAAAGCCGTAGGGCTGGATCACCGTGCCAGCCACCGTCCGTCCGAACTTTCAGGCGGCGAGCGTCAACGTGTGGCGATTGCCCGTGCGCTGGTGAATAACCCGCGCCTGGTACTGGCAGACGAGCCAACGGGTAACCTTGATGCGCGAAACGCGGACAGCATTTTCGAACTGCTGGGTGAGCTGAACCGCTCTCAGGGCACGGCATTTCTGGTGGTGACGCACGATCTACAACTGGCGAAGCGCATGAGCCGCCAGCTTGAAATGCGCGATGGTCGCCTGACGGCTGAACTGAGCCTGATGGGGGCCGAGTAATGGCATCGCCTTTATCATTATTGATCGGTCTGCGCTTTAGCCGCGGTCGGCGGCGCGGTGGCATGGTGTCGCTGATTTCCGTGATTTCTACCGTCGGTATTGCGTTGGGCGTGGCGGTGTTGATCGTCGGTCTAAGCGCCATGAACGGATTTGAGCGAGAGTTGAACAACCGTATTCTGGCCGTGGTTCCGCACGGTGAGATTGAAGCGGTAAATCAGCCGTGGAACAACTGGCAGGAAGCACTCGACAAAGTACAAAAAGTGCCGGGTATTGTCGCTGCGGCGCCTTATATCAATTTCACCGGACTGGTAGAGAGCGGGGCGAACTTGCGCGCGGTGCAGGTGAAGGGCGTTGACCCGAAACAGGAACAGCGTTTAAGCGCGCTGCCTTCCTTCGTGCAAAACCACGCCTGGGATAATTTTAAAGCCGGTGAGCAACAAATCATCATTGGTAAGGGTATTGCCGATGCGCTGAAGGTGAAGCAGGGCGACTGGGTGTCGATTATGATCCCTAACGCCAGCGCGGATCATAAGTTACAGCAGCCTAAACGCGTGCGTTTGCACGTGACGGGAATTTTGCAACTGAGCGGTCAGCTCGATCACAGCTTTGCCATGATCCCAATGGAAGATGCGCAGCAATATCTGGATATGGGAACCAGCGTTTCCGGGATTGCCCTGAAAGTTAACGACGTGTTTAACGCCAATAAGCTGGTGCGGGACGCGGGCGAAGTGACCAATAACTATGTTTATATTAAGAGTTGGATCGGTACTTACGGCTATATGTATCGCGATATCCAGATGATCCGCGCCATTATGTATCTGGCGATGGTGCTGGTGATTGGCGTAGCCTGCTTTAATATCGTTTCCACGTTAGTGATGGCGGTAAAAGACAAAAGCGGCGATATTGCGGTATTAAGAACGCTGGGGGCGAAAGACGGACTGATCCGCGCCATCTTCGTCTGGTATGGACTGCTGGCGGGTCTGTTCGGTAGCCTGATAGGTGTGGTTATTGGTGTTGTTGTTTCTCTACAGCTCACACCGATCATCAATGGTATTGAGGCGCTTATCGGCCATCAGTTCCTCTCCGGCGATATCTATTTCATTGACTTCCTGCCATCGGAATTACACTGGCTGGATGTGATTTACGTGCTGGTGACAGCATTAGTGCTGAGTCTTTTGGCGAGTTGGTATCCGGCGCGTCGCGCCAGCAATATTGATCCTGCGAGAGTACTTAGCGGCCAATAACAATATATACACTAAAGCATTCATGCTGCATCAAGGAGCGGTGATGTATTACGGATTTGACATCGGTGGGACTAAAATTGCGTTAGGCGTATTCGATAATCAACGTCGTTTGCAATGGGAAACGCGCGTCCCTACGCCGCGTGACAGTTATGACGCTTTCCTTGATGCGGTGTGCAATTTGGTGCAGGAAGCAGACCAGCGGTTTGGCATTAAAGGTTCGGTTGGCATCGGCATTCCTGGTATGCCGGAAACGGAGGACGGTACGCTGTATGCAGCCAACGTTCCTGCTGCCAGTGGCAAACCGCTGCGGGCCGATCTCAGCGCACGACTGGATCGTGATGTGCGTCTGGATAATGACGCCAACTGTTTTGCACTCTCCGAAGCCTGGGACGATGAGTTCACCCAGTATCCGTTAGTGATGGGCTTAATCCTCGGCACCGGTGTCGGTGGTGGCCTGGTGCTTAACGGAAAGTCTATCACTGGACGTAGCTATATTACCGGCGAGTTCGGTCATATCCGTTTGCCTGTTGATGCGTTGACGTTGATGGGATTTGATTTCCCGCTGCGTCGTTGCGGATGTGGTCAACTGGGGTGCATCGAAAGTTATCTTTCCGGTGGCGGATTTGCGTGGTTGTACCAGCATTACTACCATCAACCTCTGGATGCCCGTGAAATTATCACCCTCTGGGAGCAAGGCGATGAGCACGCGCATGCGCATGTAGAGCGTTATCTGGATTTGCTGGCCGTTTGCCTGGGGAATATCCTGACTATCGTCGATCCAGATTTAGTGGTGATTGGCGGTGGCTTGTCGAACTTTACCGCTATTACGACGCAACTGGCGGGCAGGCTGCCACGTCATTTGCTGCCCGTTGCCCGTGTGCCGCGTATTGAGCAGGCACGACACGGTGATGCGGGTGGGATGCGCGGAGCCGCTTTCCTACATCTTACCGATTAATACAAAGAGGTTGTTATGCTGTCGCGTCGGGGTCATCGATTAAGCCGTTTTCGTAAAAATAAACGCCATTTGCGCGATCGCCTGCGTCAACGGATCTTTTTCAGAGACAGAGTGGTGCCTGAACTGGTGGAAAAACCAAGGGTGTTAGTCCTGACTGGCGCGGGAATTTCCGCTGAATCAGGGATTCGTACCTTCCGTGCTGCGGATGGTCTTTGGGAAGAACATCGGGTTGAGGATGTGGCAACGCCGGAAGGATTTAGCCGTAATCCTGGACTGGTTCAGTCGTTTTATAACGCCCGTCGTCACCAGTTGCAACAGCCCGAAATTCAGCCAAACGCGGCGCATATTGCGTTGGCAAAACTCGAAGCCGAGCTGGGTGATCGCTTTCTACTGGTAACGCAAAATATTGATAATCTGCACGAACGTGCGGGAAGTCAGAACGTTATCCACATGCACGGCGAGCTTCTTAAGGTTCGCTGTTCGCAAAGCGGGCAGATTTTAGACTGGACAGGGGATGTCACGCCAGAAGACAAATGCCATTGCTGCCAGTTCCCTGCGCCCCTGCGACCGCACGTTGTCTGGTTTGGCGAAATGCCGCTGGGGATGGATGAAATTTATATGGCGCTGGCGATGGCAGATGTTTTCATTGCCATTGGCACGTCAGGGCATGTTTATCCGGCTGCGGGTTTTGTCCACGAAGCGCGTCTGCATGGGGCGCATACGGTGGAGTTAAATCTGGAGCCAAGCCAGGTGGGTAGCGAGTTCGAAGAGAAGTATTACGGCCCGGCAAGCCAGGTGGTGCCCGAGTTTGTGGAGAAGTTATTGAAGGGATTGTGATCACGGATGGCGTAGGCCCGATAAGCGCAGCGCCATCGGGCAGTTATGATGCGCCGGATGCGACGCTGGCGCGTCTTATCCGGCCTACGAGGAGGGCAATTAGCGTCCTGCTTTCAGCTTCTGATAATACTCTTCATAGATGGCGCTGGCGGAACCAACATCGTTCTGCCATTCCCCTTTGTTGATGGTTTCTGCATCCGGGTACAGGGTTTTATCATTCGCGACTTCCGGACTTAGCAGCTTGCGTGCCGCCAGGTTTGGCGTTGGATAACCAATAGTTTCCGCCACTTCTTTCGCCACGTCCGGGCGTAGCAGGAAGTTAATCAGCTTCAGCGCACCTTCTTTGTTTTTAGCATTTGCCGGAATAGACAGGCTGTCCATCCAGAAAATCCCACCTTCTTTCGGCCAGACGACTTCCAGCGGTGTACCTGCCTGACGCGCAACATATGCGGAGCCGTTCCACACCATCCCCAGATTGACTTCACCTTCCATATACGGATTGGCCGGGTTGTCAGAGTTAAACGCCGCAACGTTAGGCATTAGCTTCTTCAGCTCGTTATACGCAGCTTCAATCTCTTTCGGGTCGGTGGTATTGCCGGAGTATCCCAGCTTGCGCAGCGCCATCTGGAACACTTCGCGGGCATCATCCGTTAACAGCAGGCTGCCCTTGTATTCCGGTTTCCACAGGTCAGCCCAACTGGTCACGGTTTTGGGATCAATGGCATCACTGTTAATACCAATGGCCGTTGCACCCCAGATATACGGGATTGAGTAGTCGTTGTTCGGGTCAAACGGCTTATTGAGCATTTCCGGATCGAGGTTGTGGAAGTTGGTTAACGTCGACTTGTCGATCTTCTGGATCATGCCTTCTTTACGCATTTTATCGACGTAATAGGTGGACGGAACCACCAGATCGTACGCACCGTCTTTATAGGTTTTGAGCTTGGCGTACATGGTTTCGTTCGACTCGTAGGTCGAATAGATTACCTTAATGCCGGTCTCTTTGGTGAACTGTTCCAGTAATCCTGGCGGAACGTATTCGGTCCAGTTGTAGAAATAAAGCGTGTTGTTGTCATTCGCGTGAGCGGCGCTCATGCCCAGTGCCAGAGCACCCGCCGCGAGCAGGTGGCGTGACCATTTTTTCATCATTTAACGTCCCCTGAATTAAGGGCCTTAACGGCCCTTGGTTTTATCACGTGCAATAAGCTGGCTGGCGATCACCATAACCAGCGACAGAACCAACAAAATGGTTGCCAGTGCATTCACCTCTGGTGATACACCGACTTTAACCATTGAGTAGATTTTTAATGGCAAAATTTCATAGCCGGGTCCGGTGACGAAGGACGAAACCACGACATCATCCATCGACAGCGTAAAACTTAGCAACCAACCTGCAGCTACCGCCGGCATGGCCAGTGGCAGAATGATCTTGCGCAGAATGGTCACTTCACTGGCACCCAGGTCTTTAGCTGCTTCAAGCATACGTACGTCAAAGCCTTTCAAACGTGAGTAGACCGTTACGACCACAAAAGGCAGGCAGAACGTGATATGTGAAAACAGCAGCGACCAGAAGCCCAGTTGAATGCCAATCAGCATAAACAGCACCAGCAGCGAAATTGCCATCACGATATCCGGCGACATCATCACCACAAACAACATGCCGCTGACAAATGGTTTGCCACGAAAACGGTAGCGATATAAAGCGACCGCAGTCAGTGAACCGATCAGGGTGGCAAAGGTCGCGGAGAGCACGGCCATCGTCAGTGAGTGCTGTGCCGCCTGCAGCAAACTGTCGTTGTTCATCAGCAGGCCGTACCATTTGGTGGTAAAACCCTGCCAGTTAATGCCGAAGCGCGAGCTGTTAAAGGAGTTCACAATCAAAATGATGATTGGAATATACAGATACGCGTAGATAGCGGTCATGAAACCGCCTCTGAGCAGCCGACCGATCATTCGAGTTCCACCTTCTTGTTCAGCAAGCGCGAGGCGCGCCAGTAGATCAGCAGCATCAGCCCCATCACAATGGTCAGCGTAATGCTGGTGGCGGCACCAAACGGCCAGTCGCGGATGTTCAGGAACTGCACTTTAATCACATTACCAATCAGCAGGTTTTTCGCCCCGCCCATTAAGTCGGATACGTAAAACAGCCCCATGGCTGGCAGCATAACCAACAGACATCCGGCGATAATTCCCGGCATCGTCAACGGAATAATGATGCGGGTGAAGGTCTGAAGTTTACTGGCACCCAAATCACGCGCGGCTTCCAGTAGCGGTTTATCGAGTTTTTCAATGCTGGAATAGAGCGGCATCACCATAAACGGCAGCAGGATGTACACCAGGCCGATAATCACCGCGCTGGGGGTAAACATGATACGAATAGGAGTATCGATAACGCCGAGCCACAACAGAAATTCGTTGAGATAGCCTTTGGTACTGAGGAAAATTTTGAGTCCGTAGATGCGGATAAGTGAGTTGGTCCAGAACGGAACAATCAGCAGGAACAGCAGCAGCGGGCGCACTTTTTCCGGCAGTTTCACCAAAAACCAGGCAAACGGGTAGCCGAGTACCAGGCAGGCGAGCGTGGCAATCAGCGCCATATTGAGGGAATGAACCAGCACCTCAAAATAGAGCGGATCGAGCAGGCGTGTATAGTTTTCCAGCGTAAAGACCATTTTGACGAAATTGGCGTCGTCGCGGGTCAAAAAACTGGTACCGATGATCATCAGGTTGGGCAGAAAGACAAACAACACAAGCCAACCGACAATGGTGACGATCACCACACTCTGGAATTTACTTGTGTTCTTCATCAGCCAGTACGACCTCCCAGCTTTCTACCCAGTTAATCGCCATTTTCTGGTCGAGCGAGTGGTCAAAGTCAGGATCGTCTTCGTTGAAGAATTCACTGACCATCACCATCTTGCCATTTTCCAGTTCCACAACCGACTCCAGCGTCATGCCTTTGTAGTTGCGTTCGCGCACGTAGCCGATCAGGCCTTCGATATGATTATCGTCGTTGATTTCATCCACGCGCAGATCTTCCGGGCGTAACAGAACGTGCAGTTTCTGTCCAGGAACCACCGCGAAGTTGACGTAAATATTGCACTCGCGGCCTTCAACGTTAGCACGAACACGCTGCTCGTCCAGACGTTCTATCACCGTGGCGTTAAACATATTGATCTCGCCGATAAATCCGGCAACGAACAAATTTTTCGGCTCTTCGTAGATCTCGCGCGGTGTACCGTCCTGCTCAATCTTGCCGTCACGCATCACCACGATACGGTCTGACATAGTCAGCGCTTCTTCCTGATCGTGAGTGACAAAGACGAAAGTGATACCCAGCTTACGCTGTAACGCTTTCAGTTCGTTCTGCATCTGCTTGCGCAGTTTGTAGTCCAGCGCAGAGAGAGATTCATCTAACAGGAGTAAACGCGGTTTATTGACCACCGCACGGGCAATCGCCACGCGCTGCTGTTGGCCACCGGAGAGTTGATGCGGTTTTCGCTGAGCGAACTCTTCCAGTTGCACCATGCGCAGGGCTTCAGTAACGCGAGGAGGAATATCGGCTGCGGGGGTTTTCTGCATGCGTAAACCAAAGGCCACATTCTCATACACGGTCATGTGGGGGAATAACGCATAGCTTTGGAAGACGGTGTTCACGTAGCGGTTTTCCGCAGGAACGTGAGTGATGTCCTGGTTGTCCAACATAATATGACCGGAATCAACCGTTTCCAGACCGGCAATCAGGCGAAGAACGGTTGTTTTACCGCAGCCAGAGGGGCCGAGCAGCGTGAGAAATTCGCCATTGCTGATGGTCAAATCCAGGCTGGAAATCACCTCTTTGCCATCGAAACTTTTGCGAATTCCCGCTAATTGCACCAGTGGAGAAAGCGAACGCGGTTGTTTATTCAATTTTTTACTCTGTCCCATGTAAACGCAACGGATGGCTGACCGATGCGGGGTTTGTGGTTAACCACCTTGATGACTCTTAATGAGGGCGGTTATTCTACGGCAAACCATTGTAATCGCCAATCCTTGTTGCGAATTACTGACTTAACCCTATAGTCAGAGGGGATGTCAGGGAGAAATATTCTCACTTGCGGGGATAAAAGTGACCTGACGCAATATTTGTCTTTTGTTGCTTATTGATAATGTTGTCACAAAAAGTGAGGGTGACTGCATGGATAAACTACTTGAGCGTTTTTTACACTACGTGTCGCTGGACACCCAATCAAAATCGGGCGTGCGGCAGGTACCCAGCACTGAAGGACAGTGGAAGTTATTGCAGTTGCTTAAGCAGCAACTCGAAGAGATGGGACTGGTCAATATTACCTTGAGCGACAAGGGGACGTTGATGGCAACGTTGCCCGCTAACGTTGCAGGTAATATTCCCGCGATCGGTTTTATTTCCCATGTGGATACCTCACCGGATTTCAGCGGTAAAAACGTTAATCCGCAAATTGTCGAAAACTATCGCGGCGGCGATATTGCGCTCGGTATTGGCGATGAGGTTTTGTCGCCGGTGATGTTCCCGGTGCTGCATCAACTTCTGGGTCAGACGTTGATCACCACAGATGGCAAAACGCTGCTGGGTGCGGATGATAAAGCCGGTATCGCCGAAATCATGACCGCACTGGCTGTGTTGATACAAAAAGATATTCCGCATGGCGATATCCGCGTGGCCTTTACGCCAGATGAAGAGGTCGGTAAAGGCGCGAAGCATTTCGACGTTGCAGCATTTGATGCGCAGTGAGCCTATACCGTCGACGGTGGCGGCGTGGGCGAACTGGAGTTTGAAAACTTCAACGCCGCGTCGGTCAATATCAAGATCGTCGGTAACAATGTGCATCCGGGTACGGCAAAAGGGGTGATGGTGAACGCGCTGTCGCTGGCGGCTCGCATCCATGCCGAAGTTCCCGCCGATGAAAGCCCGGAAGCGACGGAAGGCTATGAAGGTTTTTACCATCTGGCAAGCATGAAAGGGACGGTTGATCGGGCTGATATGCACTACATTATCCGCGATTTTGACCGTAAGCAGTTTGAAGCGCGTAAACGCAAAATCATGGATATTGCCAAAAAGGTCGGTAAAGGGTTACATCCGGACTGCTATATCGAGCTGGTGATTGAAGACAGCTACTACAATATGCGTGAAAAAGTGATCGAGCATCCGCATGTGCTGGATATCGCCCAGCAGGCAATGCGCGATTGTGACATTGAGCCGGATCTTAAACCCATTCGTGGTGGTACCGACGGCGCGCAACTGTCGTTCATGGGATTACCTTGCCCGAATCTGTTCACCGGTGGCTATAACTACCATGGTAAGCATGAGTTTGTGACACTGGAAGGCATGGAAAAAGCCGTGCAGGTGATTGTGCGAATTGCGGAATTGACGGCGAAACAGTAGCCGCTTTTGCCGGTAGATGCCGGATGGCGCTTCGCTTATCCGGCCTACGGGATACGCTATTTGTAGGCCGGATAAGCGAAGCGCCTTCCGGCGCACTCTCAATAGGTTATCCTTCGAAGAACCAGTATCCGCTATTCACCAGTGCGGCAAGCATGGCGAGGAAAGACGGATCTTCCAGTGCATCCTCAAAGTTTTCCGCTGTCAGAACAATATGGCTGGCGAGCGCATCCAGCGCCGGACGGTGAGGGGAGTCAATTTTCTCACCATTTACATAAACGTCATCGCCAATGCGCAGTACACGCAATCCACCCAGACGAACCAGAACATCGCCTTGCTTCAGGGCATCATAGATTTCGTCAGGCTGATAAGGCGGCTCAGGCGGCGCAACGTCCAGTTCATGACGCGACTGAGAGATAAACTCGCCAAACCACTGTTTAAAATGCTCCGGCTGGTTAATGAGCCCCAGCATCATTTCGCGCAGCTTGTCCATTTCCTGTGGCAGCACGTCTGCTGGATGGTCGCGCGGCGGTAGATCTGGATCGCTGTAGTACGTGCTACCCAGTTCGCGTTGCAGAACGTAATCCGCAAATCCGCTGATCAGCTCCCGGGTATTCGGTGCGCGGAAACCTACCGAGTAATTCATCGCGTTTTCTAACGCGTAGCCTTCGTGCGGGAATCCAGGTGGAATATACAGAATATCGCCTGGCTCCAGCTCTTCATCAATGATGGCTTCAAACGGATCAACCTGGAGCAGGTCAGGGTGCGGACAATGCTGCTTCAACTGCAGTTTTTCACCCACACGCCAGCGACGGCGACCGGTTCCCTGGATGATGAACACATCATATTGATCCAGATGCGGGCCAACACCACCACCGGGTACAGAAAATGAGATCATCAAATCGTCAATGCGCCAGTCCGGCAATTCACGGAATGGCCGCATCAGCGCGGCAGTTGGTTCGTGCCAGTGGTTTACGGCCTGGACCAGCAGTGACCAGTTGCTTTCACCAAGATGGTCATAGCTTTCGAAAGGACCGTGGCTAACCTGCCATTTGCCATCCTGGTGGCTGACCAACCGGCTGTCGACTTCGCTTTCCATTGCCAGCCCAGCCAGTTCGTCAGGGGAGAGTGGATCAATAAAGTTGTTAAAGCCGCGTTTTAAGACCACCGGGCGTTTTTGCCAGTGACGTTCAAGAAAATCGGGCCAGTTAAGAGTGAGTTGGTATTCCATAATGAGCATCCCGCAGGCTGGTATCTGCAACCGATTATAACGGATACTTAACCTCAAGCGTGAAGTCAGTACATATTTATTACATGTAAAGATTACTCGTCTTTTTGTCCCGGATGTTGGCGGCCGAAAATAACTTCCATGCGCGCTCCGCCCAGCAGACTGTCGCCAGCGATAATCTGCCCGTCATATTGCTCGGTGATCTCACGTGCGACAGCCAAACCCACGCCTTGCCCGGGGCGTAAGGTATCCACGCGCTGACCACGGTCGAACACCACTTCACGTTTACTGTGTGGAATACCGGGGCCGTCATCTTCTACCACAATGTGCAGATGATCTTCCGTTAATTGCGCTGAGATCTCGACAAATTCCAGGCAATATTTACAGGCGTTATCCAGGACGTTGCCCAGCACTTCGACGAAGTCGTTCTGTTCACCCACAAAGCTTGTCTCAGGCGAAATGTCGAGATTAATGTTAACCCCTTTACGCTGGTACACCTTGTTTAATGCAGAGGTCAGTTTATCCAGCAACGGTGCAACCGGATGCAATTCCCGGCTGAGAAGGGCACTACTGCCGCGCATGCTGGCACGATGCAGATAATAGCCAATTTGCTGTGAAATACGGCTAATTTGCTCCAGCATGACGGGTTCAGCATCGCTCACGCTCATTTTCTCATTACGCATCGAACGTAGCGTGCTTTGCAATACGGCCAACGGTGTTTTCAGGCTGTGGGTGAGGTCGGTTAACGTGGTACGGTATTTATCGTAGCGCTCACGTTCGCTCTTTAATAAGCGGTTGAGGTTACGCACCAGACTGGTGAGTTCACGCGTGGTGGCAGGATTAAGCATCTCGCGATGATGCTCTTCAAGCTCACGGACTTCGCGCGCCAGTGATTCGATAGGTCGCAGGCTCCACCAGGCTGCAACCCACAGCAACGGGATAACCAACAGTAAATTGGCAACCAGCACATAAATAAACCAGCTCCAGACCATATATGAGCGTTTGAGCTCAATAGGAATGGTATCAACAACCACAATGGTCAGTTGTGGCATTCTGGCGGTGGCAGGGTAGATGTTCACTGCCACGGAGTGGGTCATTTCTGCATTATCGTCATCTTCTCTGACTTCTCTTAGCTTCTGTTGTGCCGAATGATCCTCGCGTAGCAATGTGCTGGTGGCGTCGACATTGGCTTCAATCTCATGAAAACCATTTGTCTTTAGCCAGTCTGGTTGAATACGTTGTACCAGCCAGGGTACGTCGCGTTGGGCCCAGAGCAGCTTACCGTTTTCATTATAAATCAGCGACATTGTAGGGCTTTGCATATCGAGATTTTCAGGTAGCTCGACATTGATTTTGCCGTTTTCCCATTTCGCCAGGGTATAGAACAGATTACTTTCGCCACGTAGCAGACGAAATGTTGTTTTATCAAAGCTGACGCTATAGCCAACCAAAGCCACCATGCCGTAAGCCAGCGAGAGGACCAGTACAACGCCTGCGGTTGCCAGCAAAAAGCGCAGCCGCAGTGATAACGGGAAAAAATGACGCAGTAATTTATTCATCAGCGCAGTTCAAAAAGATAACCTTGCCCACGTACCGTGGTGATCACATCGTCCGGATATTGCGCCTGAATTTTCTTGCGCAGACGTCCCATTAAGACATCAATGGTGTGACTTTCACGCAGTTCAGCATCCGGGTAGAGCTGTAACATAAGCGAATCTTTACTAACGACTTTGCCGCTATTACGGATCAGCGTCTCCATAATGGTGTATTCGAACGCCGTGAGTTTGATCACTTCATCGTTCACGGACAGTTCGCGGCGAGAAAGGTCCACCTGAAATGGCGGAAGCGAGATTATCTGCGAGGCCAGACCACTATTGCGGCGCATCAATGCCTGCATTCTTGCAACCACTTCTTCAATGTGAAACGGTTTTGTGACGTAATCATCTGCACCGGCACTGAGCACTTCCACTTTGTCCTGCCAGCCTTCACGGGCGGTTAACACCAGAATGGGCAATGAAACGTCATTACTGCGCCAGCGGCGGATCAGTGACAGTCCGTCTTCATCGGGGAGTCCTAAATCGACGATCGCAATATCCGGCAAGTGTTCATTAAGAAAATAGTCTGCTTCCTTTGCATCTTCTGCATCATCCACCTGGTGGCCTAAATCCTGTAGCTGAACCTTAAGGTGGTGACGTAATAATGCATTATCCTCAACAACCAGCACGCGCATCATTGTTTCTCCCTAAATTCATGGTACGAATAGTTTAACGCTGATTATGTGGCAGTGGGGATAAACATTTAATAAACCGGGGGAAGGGATGTTAATGCGGCGATAAAAAGCCGGAATCGCTTACGCTTATCCGGCTTCTGTTCAGCATCTGGCGGAGTGCAGATTACTTCAGTTCATCAACCATGGTGATGGCGCGACCAATGTAATTGGCCGGCGTCATGGCTTTCAGGCGGGTTTTCTCGTCTTCCGGCAGCGCCAGACCATCGATAAACTGCTTCATGCCTTCAGCGTCAACGCGTTTGCCGCGAGTCAGTTCTTTCAGCTTCTCGTACGGTTTTTCAATGCCATAGCGACGCATCACGGTCTGGATCGGCTCTGCCAGAACTTCCCAGTTATGATCCAGTTCATCCAGCAGATGATCGCGGTTCACTTCCAGTTTGCTCACACCCTTCAGCGTGGACTGATAGGCGATCAGCGCATAGCCAATGCCCACGCCCAGGTTACGCAGAACGGTTGAATCGGTCAGGTCGCGCTGCCAGCGGGAAACCGGCAGTTTGCTCGCCAGGTGTTGCAGAACCGCGTTAGACAGGCCCAGGTTACCCTCAGAGTTTTCGAAATCGATAGGGTTTACTTTGTGCGGCATGGTGGAAGAACCAATTTCACCGGCAACAGTTTTCTGCTTGAAGTGACCCAACGCAATGTAACCCCAGACGTCGCGATCGAAATCGATCAGAATGGTGTTAAAACGGGCGATGCAATCAAACAGCTCAGCAATGTAGTCGTGCGGCTCAATCTGCGTGGTGTAGGGGTTCCACTGGATGCCCAGCGAGGTGACGAACTCTTCGCTAAACTGATGCCAGTCAACTTCCGGGTAAGCGGCGATGTGGGCGTTATAGTTACCCACAGCACCGTTGATTTTACCGAGGATTTCAACCTGGTTGAGCTGGCGATACTGACGTTCCATGCGGTACGCCACGTTTGCCATCTCTTTGCCCATCGTTGACGGGGTGGCAGGTTGACCGTGAGTACGGGAGAGCAGGGGAATATCGCGATATTCAACAGAAAGCGCGGTGATGCCATCAATCAGTTGGCGCCAGTACGGCAGGACTACTTCGTCGCGCGCCGTTTTCAGCATCAGCGCGTGAGACAAGTTGTTGATGTCTTCTGAGGTGCATGCGAAGTGGATAAACTCGGAAACAGCGTGCAGTTCCGGGATATCCGCCACTTTTTCTTTCAGGAAATACTCAACTGCCTTCACGTCATGGTTGGTCGTACGCTCGATGGTTTTGATACGCGCAGCATCTTCTTCATTGAAGTTAGCGACGATCGCATCAAGGTAACCGATTGCGTCGGCAGCAAAAGCAGGAACTTCCTTGATCGCTGCGTGCGCGGCCAGTTTTTGCAGCCAGCGTACTTCAACCTGTACACGGAATTTCAGCAAACCGTATTCGCTGAAAATCCCGCGCAGCGCGCTGACTTTATCGCCGTAGCGTCCATCGACAGGGGAAACGGCGGTCAGTGAGGATAATTCCATAGATCACAACTCCGGGGTTAAATGAGCAAGAATTTGTTTTGCCTGAGTCGTCAGGCGATTACGAGAAAACATGAGTTGCAGACGGCCGCCACCTACCTGATGCCAGAGCACGGCAGCGCGAATGCCAGCCAGCAATGAAGCGCGTACTTTGGCCTGAACCTGTGGGCTCTGCAGGATAGCCGGGGAGCCAGTGACCTGAATACGCGGGCCGAGTGGGCTGATGACGTCAACATAAATGCCGGCCATCGCACTCATCAGTGTTTCTGACTGCAAATCAAAATGGTCCAGTTGGCGCTGCAAGCCGTTGATACGGTCTCCCAGCGTGTCCATGGCGCCTTTGGCGGCCGAAAGCTTACGCTCCAGTACCATCAGGCTTAATGTATAGCGGGTAAGTTCCGCGTTCAGCCCCTGACGGCTGCTGGCGTTGAGCACACCGAGCATCGTTTCCAGACCGAGACGCAGGTTGGCCTCGCTGCCGCCAAACACGCCCAGCGTAGAGCTGGGATTCATGTCAATGACGCTGTTCAGTGAAACGTGTAATGCATCGGCATCACAATGCCCCTGGTGCGCCAGTTCTTGCACCAGGCGTGCCGACTGACAAATGCCTGCCAGGGCGAGGGTGATGTCATAATAATTCTTTGCCACGTTCACTGCTTCCTTGTATCAAATGTGTAAATAATTATACCGGCAGAGGCAATCGTTGTTCGATAATGCCGCCGCCGAGGCACACTTCGCCATTGTAAAAGACCGCCGACTGACCCGGCGTTACCGCCGCGACGGGTTCATCGAAAATGACTTCAATACGCTCGGCATCCAGTGCCTTAACGGTGCACGGAATGTCGGTCTGACGATAGCGGGTTTTCACCGTGCAGCGCATGGTGCCGGTGAACGGTTGACGGTCGACCCAATGTAATTGCTGTGCAATCAGGCCAACGGACATGAGGCGCGGGTGTTCATGACCCTGAGCGACAACCAGAATGTTGTTCTCAACGTCTTTATCCACCACATACCATGGATCTTCGGTACCTTCTTTTGTTCCGCCAATACCCAGACCTTTACGCTGACCCAGGGTGTGATACATCAGCCCCTGATGCTGGCCAATTTCTTCACCGTCAACGGTAATGATCTTGCCGGGTTGTGCTGGCAGGTAACGACCGAGGAACTCACGGAACTTACGTTCACCGATGAAGCAGATGCCGGTGGAGTCTTTTTTCTTCGCAGTAACCAGACCCAGATCTTCGGCAATTTTACGTACCTGCGGTTTTTCCAGTTCGCCAACCGGGAACAGGCTTTGCGCGATTTGCTCATGGCCGAGGGTATAGAGGAAATAGCTTTGGTCTTTATTGCCATCAAGCCCACGCAGCAATCGACTTTTACCGTCGACATCCGCGCGACGCACGTAGTGACCGGTGGCGATGTAATCGGCACCTAAATCTTCAGCGGCAAATTCGAGGAAGGCTTTAAACTTAATTTCTTTGTTGCACAGAATATCCGGGTTCGGCGTACGACCCGCTTTGTACTCTTCAAGGAACAGTTCAAAGACGTTGTCCCAATATTCTGCGGCAAAGTTGACGGTATGCAGCTCAATGCCGAGTTTGTCACAGACAGCCTGAGCATCCGCAAGGTCGGCGGCTGCTGTGCAATATTCCTCGCCATCGTCCTCTTCCCAGTTCTTCATGAACAGGCCTTCTACCTGATAACCCTGTTGTTGCAACAGCCAGGCAGAAACGGAGGAATCGACACCGCCGGACATGCCGACGATCACTTTTTTTGGGCTTTCAGACATAGGAATACTCACGACATTGAACTTCAAGGCGGCATATTCTAGCACGCAGCCCCTTACTTGACACCCTCTGTAAACGGCCAGTTAAATTCACCGATCATCGCCAGCGGGTAGCGTTGTCCGCTCTGGTAGCAGCGAATGCTCTCCGCAACCAGCGGTGAGCGCAGGTTTGGCGCGCAGAGAACTTCTTCTGCGCTGACCCAGTGACAGCAATCTATATCGCTGTCATGAGGTTCGGTAGCGCACATATTGGCAAGCTCGATAGAAAACAGAAAACGTAAAAAGGGCGTTTTATCCGGCGCAATCCATTGATGCATTCGAATGAAATGTTGTGGCTGTGCGTGGATACCTGTCTCTTCCCAGAGCTCGCGCGCGGCGGCCTGCACTAACGTCTCATCCGCTTCCAGATGTCCTGCTGGTTGATTCCACAAGGCTTTGCCATTGATTGTTTCCTCAACGACCAAAAACTTATCTTCTGCATGCACAATGCAGGCGACCGTGACGTGCGGTTTGAACATACCTGTTCCTTATTCAGTTAGTTACATCCCGCCATTGACCATTGGCGAGATTATCCAGTGTGTAATCTCCCATGGCGTAGCGAATGAGGCGCAGCGTCGGGAATCCAGCATGTGCTGTCATACGGCGAACCTGGCGGTTGCGGCCTTCATATAAGGTCACTTTCAGCCAGGTGGTGGGGATATTTTTCCGCTCCCGAATGGGTGGGTTTCTCGGCCACAGCCATGCAGGCTCTTCTACCACTTCAATACCTGCTGGCAGCGTGGGACCGTCATTGAGCATTACCCCGGTACGCAGCGCATTCAGCGCTTCTGTCGTCGGCTCACCTTCAACCTGGACGTAATAAATTTTCCCGGTGCGCTTTCCGGGTTGTGTTAAACGAGCCTGCAGTGCACCGTCATTGGTCAGCACCAAAAGCCCTTCACTGTCCCGGTCGAGTCGGCCCGCAGCATAGATTCCCGGCACGGGAATAAAATCTTTTAACGTGCTTCTGCCTGCCTCGTCCGTAAATTGCGGCAAAACATCGTAGGGTTTATTGAACAAAACCACGCGTTTTGGCTGGTTTTCTTTACGCTGCCTGGTGACTTGTCGTGAGCTGAATCGCTCAACCCGGTGATTTCTAAAAGAAGTTTTTTGCATGGTATTTTCAGATTATATCAATTGCCGCATTATAGCCTAAGAACGAGTGTCTTTCATGGCGGCAAACATTAGGGTAGTATTGACATGCTCATTACAAAACATTAACAAAAAATTGCTCTAACGCATTCGTGCAGCAGGACGCAAACGCACATGCAGCGCGATGACAGACGAGCAGAACCAGAAGCGCTCGAAGGAGAGGTGAATGGAAAGCAAAGTAGTTGTTCCGGCGGAAGGTAAGAAGATCACCCTGCAAAACGGCAAACTCAACGTTCCTGAAAATCCGATTATCCCGTTCATTGAAGGCGACGGTATCGGCGTTGATGTAACCCCACCGATGATCAAAGTTGTCGATGCTGCTGTCGAGAAAGCCTATAAAGGCGAGCGTAAAATCTCCTGGATGGAAATCTACACCGGTGAGAAATCCACTCAGGTTTATGGCCAGGACGTCTGGCTGCCTGCTGAAACCCTTGATCTTATTCGTGAATATCGTGTTGCCATCAAAGGCCCACTGACCACTCCAGTTGGCGGCGGTATTCGCTCTCTGAACGTTGCCCTGCGTCAGGAACTTGACCTGTATGTCTGCCTGCGTCCGGTGCGTTATTACCAGGGTACGCCTAGCCCGGTTAAACACCCAGAACTGACCGACATGGTCATCTTCCGTGAAAACTCAGAAGATATCTATGCGGGGATTGAGTGGAAAGCGGACTCCTCTGATGCTGAGAAAGTGATTAAATTCCTGCGCGAAGAGATGGGCGTGAAGAAAATCCGCTTCCCGGAACATTGCGGTATCGGTATCAAGCCGTGTTCCGAAGAAGGGACCAAGCGTCTGGTTCGTGCAGCGATTGAGTACGCCATCGCTAACGATCGTGATTCTGTTACCCTGGTTCATAAAGGTAACATTATGAAATTCACCGAAGGCGCGTTCAAAGACTGGGGTTACCAGTTGGCGCGTGAAGAGTTCGGTGGTGAACTGATTGATGGCGGTCCGTGGGTTAAAATCAAGAACCCGAAAACTGGTAAAGAGATCGTGGTTAAGGACGTTATCGCCGATGCGTTCCTGCAACAGATCCTGCTGCGTCCCGCTGAGTACGATGTTATCGCGTGTATGAACCTGAACGGTGACTACATCTCCGATGCGCTGGCAGCACAGGTTGGCGGTATTGGTATCGCACCGGGTGCCAACATTGGTGACGAATGTGCGCTGTTTGAAGCAACCCACGGTACTGCACCGAAGTACGCAGGCCAGGATAAAGTGAACCCAGGTTCCATCATCCTGTCTGCAGAAATGATGCTGCGCCACATGGGTTGGACCGAAGCGGCTGACCTGATCGTTAAAGGTATGGAAGGCGCGATTAACGCGAAAACCGTAACCTATGACTTCGAACGTCTGATGGATGGCGCTAAGCTGCTGAAATGTTCAGAGTTTGGTGACGCGATCATCGAAAACATGTAATCCAGATTCTGGGTTGTGTGAGAACGGGAACCGGGGGGTTCCCGTTTTTTTTCAATGGAATTCGGTGGCGATTAAAACCGCTTTAAACCTGCCGGGGCTCTACGCCAGATTTGTATTTTTTACCCTCATGGTATTTGTGATTAGTGTTGGCGAACACAAATTGATATTTACGTCTGGTCTGTAAGCTCAATGACGCGGTTCTTGCCAGGATATCTCGACCCGACAAGCAATCATATTTTTTATAGATGAGCTGCAAAACCAGGTTCTGGTGATTCATTGCACAGCACTCATTCGATGAGAGGCGTGAAACCCTCTGCCGGAAAAACAATATCCTGCTGTTGCCTGAAAAAATAGACCTTTATATTTATGTGTGTTTATTTTTACTACTTAAACAGGCAGCTTATTTTTTGTACGGTGGTAGCGAAATTTACTGTGTCGCAAATAACAGTAATGGCCTTTTTTAAGCAATGTCAAAAAATAAATTTAGATTAACTCTTTGATTTTAATGGGCTAAAAGATGGGGAAGCTTACAGTATCAATAATCGCTGGGCAGCATGTGTAAATAGCATAATAACTAAATTATAATTCTCTTACATTCGATAGATTGGTGAGGTTAGAATGCGGTTAATTGTCATGTTGTTAAGCTTTGTCGTCACTACCCAGGTCTGGGCCGGTGAACTTTCCAAACCTGTCGGTAAAGTCCTTTTAACAGTGTCCGGTAATATAGAAAATACCAATGAAGACGGGAAAGCCATTTTTGATATCGCCAGTCTCGAGAATCTGGGCACGGTAAGTTTCCAGACCTCCTCACCCTGGTATAATGGACGCACTACCTTTACGGGTATCTCGCTGCAAAAGCTCATGGATTATGTCGGGGCAAAAGGTTCTGTTGTTAAAGTCACTGCGCTCAATGACTACACCACCGTTATCCCACTCAGTGATTTCAAAAAATATAATGTTATTCTTGCTCTAAAAATCAACGGAGAATATATGCGCATCCGTGATAAAGGCCCACTATTCATCGTGTATCCCTATGACAGCATTCCTGAACTGAATAATCAGATTTTTTATTCAAGGTCAGCATGGCAGGTCAGCTCAATGAAAATTGAGTAGGGGTTCAGAGGACCATCATGAACAGAATACTGGCTGGCATTATATTCTTCCTTTTTATATCTACCGGATATATATCTTTCCTTGTGCACGAAAGACAACAAGAACTACAGAAACTGACTCACTACACCGATTCATGGTCTGCTGTTCAAATGGTATCAGAATATTACCGATTTGAATCGTGGCTTGGTCTCTACATTAGTGATGATACGATGACGCTCGATGCTGTGCGCCTGCGTCTCGATATTATGCTCAGCCAGAGCGATTTAATAAAGGAAGGTGATTTAGGGCATTATATAGAGAGCAATCAAGCGCATTATGAACTGGCTATACAGCTTGAAAAAATGCTTAATTATCTGGATGTTCATCTTGAGAAAATGAATCGTTCAGAACTCAAGGCATACCTGAAAGAAATGCATGCGCTTGATGCACCGCTAGCCCGTCTTTCATCCGGTGCGTTAGATAAAGATGTTAGCTCGATTAATAATACAAATATTAACATTCAAACCCTGTATTATATTTATTCAGCTATTTCAGTATTGCTTATAATATTGAGTGCGATACTGGGGGTTCTGATTTTTTTTCAGAACAGAAACATTTTGAGAGCACATCTCCAGGTTAAGTGCCTTGCTGAGGAACTTCAGGAATCTAAAGAAAAACTGCAGATCCAGAATGCAAAACTGGAGTATGACGTCTATCACGACTCTCTCACCGAGATGAACAATCGCCAGTTATTCTGGGGGGATTTAAATAAAACCATCGAGATGGCAGAAAAAAACAATGACTCTGTGACGGTGATGTTGTTCGATTTAGATCGATTCAAAGAGGTAAATGATACGTATGGCCATGATGCCGGTGATATGTTATTACGTCAGATATCCCATCGTTTGATTTCTATGAGCCAGGGTTCCGACACGCTATATCGTTTAGGCGGCGATGAGTTTGCTTTTCTTTCGAGCGGTCTGACAGAGAGTCATGCTGTTTCCCGAGCCCAAAAAATATGTGATTTTATCAACCAACCCTACACTATTTATAACGCAATTATAAATATAACCACTTGTGTTGGTATTGTTATCTCTGAAACTGAACGCCGTTCCGACTATCTTTATAAATTTGCCGATCTGGCGCTTTATGAAGCGAAAAATGAAGGCTCGGGTAAAATAAAAGTCTTCCGACAGCGGATGTTAGAAAAGCTGCAAGAAAGCAGAACTCTTGAGCATGATATGGCAATGGCCATAGTGAATAAAGAATTCGTGGTTTATTATCAGCCTATTGTCGATTCTTTCAGCCAGGAAATTTACAGCTATGAAGCCCTTATTCGTTGGATACATCCTCTAAAAGGGCTTCTGTCGCCGGATAGTTTTATTCCTGTTGCAGAAAAAACAGGAATGATTAACGAGATGGGAAAATCTGTGCTTGAAATTGCATGCAGGGAAGCAGCGTCCTGGACCGTACCGGTTAAAATTTCAGTCAATGTTTCACCTGTCCAGCTAAGCAGCAAGGCCTTTGCCGGAATCGTGCTGTCCATTCTGAAAGAAACCGGACTTCCGGCAGACCGTCTCGAGCTGGAAGTGACGGAATCCTCTCTCTTTACGGAGAGCAATACGCCGATGAATACGCTTAACAAGCTCAGAGCTCTGGGGGTAAAAATCTCCATCGATGATTTTGGTACCGGATACTCTTCTCTTTCGCGACTGAGTCGGCTTGCTTTCGATAAAATCAAAATAGACAAGTCCTTTGTGCATTCGATATCTACGCAGGAAGACGCCCTTAATATCATCAGGCTTATTACTGGTATGGCGAAATCGCTGAATATGAAAGCTGTTGCAGAAGGTGTCGAAACAGAGGAACAGCTGGCGAGCCTTCAGGCTTTGGGCTGCGATTTCGCGCAAGGGTATCTGTTTGGTAAACCGCAGCCGGGTATCAATGGGAAAATCAGAAACGGTTAAATAACGCCCGTTCCTCGTGCCCTGGCGATATGCTAAATCAGCGTAACGACAACGTACTTGCCAGCGCTAAGACGTTGGCAATTGCCGCTTTCGCTTGCGGACTGTTTTTCCAGCATGTCGAGCCGACCATTGACGCCGCTTGCTGGGTAATATCGTCGACAGTAGAGTTTTTAAGATCGGCAAGCGAGTGGAAACCAAGTTGCTCAAGCCGCTCGATGACTTTGGGGCCAACGCCTTTTAATGACAGAAGTGCCTGACGCTCAGTGGTTGAAAAGGGCATTGTCTCTCCTTACGTATGCGCAATACTGACAATCCGCTTACGAATACACGCTGATAGCGGCCAGGCTATCAGTTATAGCCTGGCCAACAGAGGTAAGCAAAACTAGAACTGGTAGTTTAAGGATACCCAGTAGTTACGGCCCGGGTTGACGTATCCGGTCGTGGATTGTGCAGTCTGATAGTAGTCGCCTGCATAAGTACTATTGCGGCCAACCTGATACAGCGTGACGTCACTAAAGTCTTTATCCAGCACGTTGTTCACCGCCGTATTCAGCGTCAGTTCTTTGGTCAGTTTATAAGACATCCCCATGTCCAGAACGGTCCAGGCTTTTAAATTTGCACCTTTGTCGTCATACACCGCCTTTTGGACGGCGCTGAGGTTGTCGTAATTCTCCGTATAGCGTGGAGCCTTACCGCGGTAGCGAGCGCTCAGCCAGGCGTTCATATCTTCCGTTGCCTGCCAGTTCAGACGGGCGTTCGCCATGTGTTTCGGGGTATAACTCAGTGGCGCGCCTTTATTCTCGCCATCTTTTTGCTTGCTCTGGGTATAGGTGTAGTTGAGAGATAAACTCAGCGAGTCCGACCATAGCGGGAATGTACTGGCAAACTCGATACCATCGGTTCTTGCTTTACCGCTGTTGGTGTAGCTGTTGGTATTATCATCGATAGAATACGAAACGATTTTATTTTTGTATTCGGTATAGAAACCCG
This sequence comes from Citrobacter youngae, assembly GCF_003818115.1. Classification (GTDB taxonomy): domain Bacteria; phylum Pseudomonadota; class Gammaproteobacteria; order Enterobacterales; family Enterobacteriaceae; genus Citrobacter; species Citrobacter youngae. The sequence goes on from NZ_RPOI01000016.1 coordinate 386,911, forward strand.
TGACGTTGGCGTTCAGCCCAGCGTCATTCTCATAGTAAAGCCCGGTTTCGTAACTGGTACTTTCTTCAGGTTTAAGGTTCGGGTTCCCGACGGTATTGACCGTCCCCTGTGCCGTTACGCCACTGATGCCATTATGAAGTTGGCTGAGCGATGGCGCTTTATAACCCGTTGTGACGCCGCCTTTGAGGGTCCACTCATCGGATACGTCCCAGACCATATAGGCACGTGGGCTGAGGTGCCCGCCAAAGACGTCATTATGTTCATAGCGAGTCCCCACGGTTAAGGCCAGAGAATCGAGTATATGCCATTCATCTTCAGCATAGGCCGACCATGTTTTCTGGTGGAATGTCTCGCCGGTATTGGCCAGCACGACACCATCCTTCATGCGGGCATCCCAGTATTCTCCCCCGATAGTCAACAGGTGCGAGTCACCTAACGGCGTCAGCAGCATGGAATCCAAAATAACGTTGGTGTTCTTCAGTTCACGTGCGTCGCCGGCCCGGCTCGCGTTCTCTGGTGTCAGTGCCGAGGAGACCAACTGGCGGCCTTTGTTCTCGGTTTCATTCCAGCCTACAGAGGATTTCCAGGTACCAAATGTTAATGCGGTATCGTGGCCGAGCGTCACTTTGTTACGCTCATAACGCAGCGTCTTATCATATCCGCCGGTCAGATTGCCAAGCTGTCCATCATCGTTATCGTAGCGTTGTCTGGCGGAATCGAGATCCAGCCACAACGTATTGCTGTCACTGGTTTTCCAGTCCAGGCGAGTGCCGATATTGTAATTCTCAGATTCCGTAGGATACGGCACGCGGGTGGAAGAGGTATCGCTCAGCGAAGTGACACTGGAGCCTTGACGCTGCGTGGTGCTGCCGCGAACTTGCATATCCAGTACACCGGCGATCAATGGGCCGCTTGACCAGAAGTTGGCGACAGTGCTGTTACCCCATTTATTACTTTCTTGCAGGTTAACGCCGGTATTAATGGACGTGCTCCATTTATCGGTGCTCTTTTTGGTGATGATATTGACGACGCCGCCAATGGCATCGGAACCGTATAACGTCGACATCGGACCGCGGATCACTTCAATATGGTCGATTGCCGCCAGTGGAGGCATAAAGCTGGTGTTCATGGCTGAAAAGCCGTTCGGTGTCACGTCGCTGCTTCCATTTTGACGGATACCGTCAATCAAGAGCAGGGTATAGCTGGCGGGCATACCACGGATGCTAATTTCCAGACCGCCGGTTTTACCCGTGCTACTTTCGACATCCACACCTTCCACAGAACGCAGAGCTTCACCTAAATCGTTATATTTATTGGTTTGTAACTCTTGCTGTGAAATAACGGAAACGCTGGCAGCCGCATTGGTGATCTTTTTTTCGTAACCAGAAGCGGTTACTACCATCACGTCTTCAGCGAAGACAAAGGGGCTGGTAAACCCTATACAGGACAGAACGACAGAGGCAACAGGTTTTAAACGCATAGTCAAACTTCCTTTGTTAAAAATTCAAAGGCAGTAAGATAAATGATGAAAATGATAATACAAATAATTATCATTATATATTTACATAACTTGTCACTTACTGTGTCTTTCTTTAATAAATATACATAAATTGTCATGAATTTGAGGTAGGTAAAAACCGAAGCTGGTGAATAGTTTTTCCTGCAACTATTGCTTCTTATTTAATATAAAGGCGAGTAAATACGGTGATTTTGCTTAGCCACTTCAGCGAAGTGAGAGGTGAAAGTACCGGGTATTAGAAAGTCGTATGATGTTTTTTAAAAATCGTCATACTTTTCTGCGCTGCATCATTTTTTTCGACATTACTGTCCGCCATAATCCCTTCCCCAGGAGACCGTCTAACGTAAATTGTTCGTTAAACGCGATAAAAATAACGTAAATCTGGATAAGAGAATGATTAAAGGCAAGCTGGCACTGCTGACGTGCGCACTGACTCTCGCATTAACCTCACCACTCCTCGCTGCGAAAAATGCAGACGAAGGCCAGACGTTAAAACTGGCCATTGGGCCCGAGCCGACGGAGGGATTTGACCCAATGTTGGGCTGGAGTCATGGCAGCTATCTGTTGTTGCATGCACCTGTGTTAAAGCAAAATGCGGATATGAGCTGGGGAAACCTGCTGACGGAAAAAGTGGTGACCAGTGCCGACGGCAAAACCTGGACGCTGACGCTTAAGCCCGATCTCAAATTCTCTGATGGTTCGCCGCTAACGGCTGAAGATGTGGTCTTCACCTATAACAAAGCCGCAAAAAGTGGTGGGAAAATTGACATGGGGAATTTCACCCATGCCCGCGTGATAGACAACCGCACGGCAGAAATTACGCTTAGCCATCCGCAGAGCACTTTTGTGAACGTGCTCGGTTCGTTAGGTATTGTTCCGGCAAAACAGTATGACGAAAAAACATTTGCCAAAAATCCGATTGGCGCAGGTCCTTACCGCCTGGTGAGCTTTCAACCTGGGCAGCAACTGATCGTGGAAGCAAACCCGTGGTATGCCGGTAAGAAGAATGATTTCAACCGGCTTGTGTTTGTATTCCTCGATGAGGATAACGCATACGCCGCAGCGCGTAGTGGCCAACTGGGACTGGTACGTATTGCGCCGTCGATGGCGGTGGCGCCCGCACAGCAGAATTTAAAACTGTGGGTTCGCGACAGTGTAGAAAACCGCGGTATTGTTTTCCCAATGGTTCCGGCTGGGAAGAAAGATGCTAATGGTTATCCGGTTGGGAACGATATTACAGCCGATATTGCTATCAGGCGTGCGATCAATTACGCCATTGACCGTAAGCAGCTTGCCGGGCAGGTTATGGAGGGGCATGCGATCCCCGCGTATAGCGCGGTTCAGGGGTTGCCATGGCAGGGGACTTCGGTGGCATTCAAAGATGGCGACGCTGAAAAAGCCCGGACGATTCTGGATCAGGCCGGCTGGAAAGTGGGCAAAGACGGCGTACGGGTGAAAGACGGTAAAGAGGCGCGTCTGACGTTGTGGTACGCCAGCGGCGACAGTACGCGCCGGGATTTAGCCGAGGCCGTACGTGCGATGCTGGAGCCAGTGGGTATTCAGATTTCGCTGCAGTCGGGTAGCTGGGAAACCGTCGAACGTCATATGCATGCTAATCCTACGTTGTTCGGCTGGGGGAGCCTGGATCCGATGGAGCTTTTCCATCACTACAGCGGGCAGGCGGCGGGTGTGGAGTATTACAACCCGGGCTACTACAGCAATCCGGTGGTCGAGCAACATCTCAAGCAGGCCATTGATGCACCAGACTGGCAAAAAGCGTTGCCTTTCTGGCAACAGGTTGAGTGGGATGGTAAACAAGGCGCAGGCGTACAAGGGGATGCCGCATGGGCATGGCTGCTGAATATTCAGCACACCTATCTGGCGAATCCGTGCATCGATCTGGGCAAAGGTGCACCGGAAATTCACGGTAGCTGGTCACTGCTCAATAATCTGGACGAATGGACCTGGACCTGTCGTTGATGAAGTCTGTTTTAGGCCATGTATTACGGCTGATAGTGTTGTTAGTGCTGGTCGCGGCTGGCACTTTCATCTTGCTCAGCTTTTCGCCGGTCGATCCAATCCGGGCCTATATTGGCAACGATTTGCTGCATGTTCCGCCGGAGCAATATGCACGTATTGCTGCTCGTTGGGGCCTGGATCAACCCCTGTGGGAGCGTTTTTTCCACTGGTTCTTACGCGTGCTACAGGGCGACCTTGGTTACTCGATGTTGTTTAATGCCCCTGTTGCCAGCGTGATTAAGGAGCGGTTTGCGACCTCGTTTGCGCTGCTGAGCGGTGCGTGGCTGGTTTCCGGTTTATTGGGAACGACAATGGGGTTTGTTGCCGGCCGCTACCTGAACCGTTGGCCGGATAAAGCCATCTGCCGACTTAGCTATCTGCTTTCTTCCTTACCGACCTTTTGGATTGGCATGCTGCTGTTGGCAGTATTTGCGGTACGCTGGCCGCTGTTCCCGGTCTGTTGTGCGTGGGAACCGGGAAATAACAGCGATATGGCAACGCTGACTGAACGTCTACGCCATTTGGTTCTCCCTGTTTGCGCACTTAGCCTGCTGGGGCTGGGGCAAATTACGTTGCACACGCGGGAAAGTATCGCCAGCGTGATGAAAAGCGAATTTGTTCGTTTTGCGCGTTCGCAGGGTGACAAGGGGTGGTCGCTGTTGCGTCACCAGGTTCTGCGACACGCCATCACGCCAGCGCTATGTCTACAGTTTGCCTCGTTGGGCGAACTGTTGGGCGGTGCGTTGCTGGCTGAGAAAGTTTTTGCCTATCCGGGGCTGGGGCAGGCTACCATCGATGCCGGATTACGCGGTGACCTGCCGTTACTGATGGGGATTGTCTTGTTCAGTACCGTGCTGGTGTTTATTGGTAACTCTCTCTCTGCCTGGTTTGTCCATGTTCTGAATCGCGCGCTGGAGCGACCTGATGCTCTATAACCCGACGCCGACGCTTGTTCGTCTTCTGCTATCCGTGAGCGGCCTGTTATTTATTGCAGTATATGGCGCAGCTATGCTGGATAATCCGTTGAACGTGAATCTTCTTGTGCGTCATCTTCCGCCTGATGCGCTGTACTGGTTTGGTACCGACAATCTGGGGCGCGACCTGTGGGTTCGTTGCTTTCAGGGGGCGCTAACCAGCCTGCAAATCGGTATTGGCGCGGCGCTGTGCAGCGGATTCATTGCGTTACTGATGGCGGCGATTTCCCGTCTGCACCCACGCCTGGATGTCGTCATGCGTCTGATCACCGATGCGATGTTGTCCATGCCGCACCTTCTGCTGCTGATTTTGATCTGTTTTACCTTGGGCGGCGGGAAAAGCGGGGTGATTATGGCGGTTGCGCTCACACACTGGCCGCGGCTGGCATTGATTTTACGTGCTGAAGCGGAACGCGTTGCCCACAGTGATTACCTGACACTCACCTGGCGACTGGGGCATGGCCACTTTTACTGCTGGCGGTATCACTATTTACCTGCGCTATTGCCCCAGTGGTTAACGGGAACGTTGCTGATGTTCCCTCATGCGGTATTGCACAGTGCAGCGTTAAGTTTCCTTGGCTTCGGGCTGGCACCCCACGAACCTTCGCTGGGACTGTTGCTGGCAGATGCGCTGCGGTTTATCAGTCATGGCGACTGGTGGCTGGTGCTGTTTCCAGGGCTGATGCTATTTCTCCTTGTGATGCTATTTGATCAACTTGCCCGGGCGGTACATCGTTTATGGTTGAGAGGTGATGCATGTTGAGTTTGCGGCAGATTTCGCTGGAAGTGGCGCGTTATCGCTGGTACGGCGCAAAAAAATGGTCCTCGTTGCTGCAGGATGTCTCCTTTGATGTTGCGCCGGGCCAGATGGTGGCGTTAGTGGGGGGCAGTGGTGAGGGTAAGAGCCTGCTGCTGCAATGCTTACTCGATCTGTTGCCGGAAAATTTGCGCTTTCATGGCAATATCACCCTTAATGGGAAAATGCTGGATAACAATGACATCCGGGCATGCCGTGGCAGTACGTTTAGTTATGTTCCGCAAGGTGTGCAGGCGCTGAATCCGCTGCTGTCTATTGAAAAGCATTTACGAAGAGCCAGCCAGCTTTCCGGTCAGGCGTGGAATGCAGGGCAAATTGAACACTTGCTCGAACGTCATCATCTGGAAACCACCGTGTTAGAGGCTTTCCCGCGTCAGCTTTCGGGAGGAATGGCCAAACGCATTCTGGCGTGTCATGCCGCACTCAGCCAGGCTCGTTATATTCTTGCTGATGAGATTACCGCCTGGCTTGATGCGCCTCTGGCAAATCAACTGCTGGAACAGCTACGCGGCCTGTGTGAGCGGGGCGCGGGCGTTTTATGGGTGACACATGATCTCACTCTGGCTGCACGTCACGCAGATCGCATTGTCGCGCTGCATCAAGGAACGGTGTCGGATAATGTTAGCCGGGAACAGCTTTTACGCGGTGAAATTAGTGAACATCTAAAACGGCAATGGCGAGCGCTGCCCGAAAGAAATCAACTTTTTGGAGAGCGGTATGCTGTGCTGTCGTGATGTGTTCATTCGTCAGGGAGGTAAAATACTGTGGCAAAATCTCTCGTTCTCGTTGTCACCAGGGGAGCGCATTGGGATTTGCGCACCCAGTGGAACCGGAAAAACAACGCTGGGACGTGTGCTTGCGGGGTGGCAAAAGCCGACGTCCGGCGACGTTCTGGTTGATGACCAACCGTTGCCGCGCCATCAATATTGCCCGGTGCAGCTTGTACCGCAGCATCCGGAATTAACCTTTAACCCCAGACGGAGTACCGGTGATGCGGTTCATGATGCCTGGCGGCCAGATGCAGAAACGCTTGCCCGACTGCATATTAAGCCGGAGTGGCTAACGCGTCGTCCCGGACAACTTTCGGGCGGTGAGCTGGCGCGAATTGCCATACTGCGGGCGCTCGACCCGCGTACGCGTTTTCTGATTGCCGATGAAATTACCGCCCAGCTCGATCCTTCCATTCAAAGGGATATCTGGGCGCTGCTGCTTGAAGAATGTCAGCGTCGGCCATTGGCTATGCTGATTATCAGCCATCAGCAGGCATTGCTTGATCAGCTTTGTTCCAGCAAGCTCATTGTAGCGTGAAATGAGACAAGGGCTTGCAGCTGGTCTATTGATTTAATTGATACGTTATATTATAACATTTCACTCGCAAATGATTTGAGGGTGAAATTTTGGCTATGCATTTGGAAAAATTGGCAGTCGTTCTGGGGATGCTTTTTGTTAGTAGCCAGGTACTGGCGCATGGTCACCATTCCCATGGTGCACCAATGACCGAAATAGAACAAAAGGCGGCAGAAGGCGTTTTTGATGACAAAAATGTGCAGAACCGTACGCTAGCCGACTGGGATGGCATGTGGCAGTCTGTCTATCCGTATCTGGTGAGTGGCGAACTGGATCCGGTATTCAAACAGAAAGCGGAGAAAGACAAGAGCAAAACGGCAGAGCAGGTTAAAGCCTATTACCGTAAGGGCTACGCGACCGATGTTGACACTATTGGTATTGAAAACGGCGTAATGGAGTTTCATACCGGTAAAAAGGTGGCATCGTGTAAGTATGATTATGCCGGATATAAAATTTTGAACTATACGTCAGGCAAGAAAGGTGTGCGTTATCTGTTCGAGTGTAAAGACGCTGGCAGCGACGCGCCGAAATACGTGCAATTCAGCGATCACATTATTGCGCCACGTAAATCGAGCCACTTCCATATCTTTATGGGTAATACCTCGCAGGCTGCCTTGCTTGAAGAGATGGATAACTGGCCAACCTATTACCCTTATCAGCTCAAGGGAGAAGAGGTGGTGGATGAAATGCTGCACCATTAATCCCGACTGAAACTGTTCACAAAAACCCGCCGATGTTGGCGGGTTTTTGTGTATTACACTGACAGGAACATTATTTCCCGGATGTCAGCGTGTTGTAGCTGGTCATCAGGTTGCGATAGTCAGGAATATGGTTGGAGAACAACGTTCCCAGCCCTTCAATATCGTTGCGCCAGTCACGGTGTAATTCGCAGGCCAGACCGAACCACGTCATTAATTGTACGCCGGCAGACGACATACGATTCCATGCGGAATCACGGGTCAGCGGATTAAACGTACCGGATGCATCAGTGACCACAAACACGTCGAAACCGGCTTCAATGGCAGAAAGCGCAGGGAATGCGACGCAGACTTCGGTCACCACCCCGGCAATAATTAGCTGCTTTTTGCCTGTCGCTTTGATCGCGTTAACAAAATCTTCGTTATCCCAGGCATTAATCTGGCCAGGACGTGCGATGTAAGGGGCATCCGGGAACAGTTCTTTCAGCTCAGGAACCAATGGACCGTTAGGACCCGTTTCAAAGCTGGTGGTCAGAATCGTCGGGAGTTTGAAATATTTCGCCAGATCGCCTAATGCCAGAACGTTGTTTTTAAACTTGTCTGGATCGATGTCACGGACCAGCGAAAGTAAACCCGTTTGGTGATCGACCAGAAGTACGGCAGCCTGATCTTTATCAAGACGTTTATAAGCAATAGTCATTTTTCTTTCTCCATGTGATGAGAGGGGGCCTTGCGGGCTGAATCTACTGATAAACATTAGTGGCTAAACGGGGCATTGGGTAGGCGCAAAAGTGGGTTTCATCGTTGCAAATCTGGAACGAATAATGATGTTGCAATCGGACTGAAACAGAATGCTATATTCTAAAGCTTCTCTTTCCATCCCCTGGCGCATTCGTTAGCATATTGTCTCGCAGCAAGTGCATGTGTTTTTTCAGGAAGAGGTTAACGTGTTCGCAGAGTATGGAGTTCTGAATTACTGGACGTATCTGGTGGGTGCTATTTTTATCGTGCTGGTACCGGGGCCAAATACGATATTTGTGCTGAAGAACAGCGTCGGTCGTGGAGTGAAGGGTGGTTATTTGGCAGCAAGCGGTGTGTTTATCGGTGATGCCGTATTGATGTTTCTGGCCTATGCTGGCGTAGCTGCGCTAATCAAAACAACACCCGTATTGTTCAATATTGTTCGTTATCTCGGCGCGTTTTATCTGCTGTATCTCGGTGCGAAGATCCTGTATGCCACACTGAAATCGAAAGCCAGCGACGCTGCGCCAGAAGAAGTTCCGTTTGGTGCGATTTTCAAACGTGCATTAATTTTGAGTCTGACGAATCCTAAAGCCATTCTGTTTTATGTATCGTTCTTCGTACAGTTTATTGATGTCAACGCGACTCACTCAGGGTTGTCGTTCTTTATTTTGGCGATGACGCTTGAAATAGTGAGCTTTTTCTATCTGAGCTTCCTTATTTTCTCCGGTGCGTTTGTGACACAGTATATTCGTACGAAGAAAAAACTGGCTAAAGTTGGGAATTCCCTCATTGGCTTGATCTTTGTCGGTTTTGCCGCACGTCTGGCGACGCTTCAGTCGTAACGCTATTGGCCCGCTGTTGACGGCGGGCTTTCAGTATTAAGCTGTTCCCTTCATTGAAAAATGGGATTGTTATAACCAATAAATGGTATTTTAAATATATATTTTGAAGCGTACCCTGTTCACAGCAGCGATTCAATAAGACTCGCTGGTTGTCGACTGGAAAAGGGAAGAAAAATGCTTCAAATTCCACAGAATCATATTCATACACGCTCAACGCCGTTCTGGAACAAAGAAACTGCACCTGCCGGAATTTTCGAACGCCACCTTGATAAGGGTACCCGTGCCGGGGTTTATCCTCGACTTTCTGTGATGCAGGGGGCGGTCAAATATCTCGGATTTGCAGATGAACACAGCCCGGAGCCAGAAGAGGTGATGATTATCGAAGCCGGTCAGTTCGGCGTTTTTCCACCGGAGAAATGGCATAACATCGAAGTAATGACCGACGATACCTACTTTAATATCGACTTTTTCGTGGCGCCCGAAGTGTTGATGGAGAGCGCAAATCAACGAAAAGTTGTGCGTACCGGCAAGGAGTAAATCATGGGTAAAGCAACCTACACCGTTACAGTCACCAATAACAGCAATGGCGTGTCTGTCGATTATGAAACTGAAACGCCGATGTCGCTGTTGATTCCGGATGTCGCCGCTGAAGTGGTTAAAGATCTGGTCAATACGGTTCGTTCATACGATACCGAGAACGAGCACGAAGTCTGCGGCTGGTAGATGTTAGCCTCTGCCTCTGATTGAATATTTTCGTTTTTGATTTATAAACCGCACTGCGTTTTGATGGCGCAGTGCGGTTTTTTTGTCCGTGTTAAACCTGGAAATATCCGGAAAAAGATTTCTTAAGAGTACCTTAAGAAATCCGCATTGATTGCTAATGTTGGATCATTCACAGGGGTTATGATCGTGAAACAGTCACAATACAGAACCTCGCTTATGAAACTGAATACCCGACTAACATTACCCATTTTCATTCTTGGGCTGGTCATCGTAGCGATCCCGTTCACTGCGAACTGGAATCTACCTTTGCTCAACGGTACTGTCGTCAGATGGATTGAGAATGGCCAGGCGTTATGGCTGCTGTTTGGTGCGCTTTTTACTCTCAGCTACATCCGGCCTTTATCACGTCCGGAAGGCGAGAAACAATTTTGGCTTTGGGCGGCTGTGTGGTGGTTGGTGTTGCTGGGTCGCAGTACCAGTTGGGGCCGTGATTATTTTCCGGAGCACCCTAAACTCCTGTTCAGAGCTATCTCAGTGGTATTGATTGCGATGATTATTTTGCCTGTCCTGATATCAAAACACTTACGCCAGGATATTGCCCGTCGCTTACGCAATGAACCGCTGCCGCTATGGCTGTTAGCGATCACCACCTGTGCATTTTTGATCTCCGATACGGTAGAGCATCATCGTCTGCTGGCCCCTATCTTTTTGCACAATGCGCAGTACGGCGATCTCATTGAAGAGCTGTATGAACTCCCGTTTATGGCGGGATTGTTTCTGATGAACCTCGGTTTTATGCAGCGGGATAAGCAGGTGGAATCAGCTGCCATTCGCTTTAGTGAACCACAGCTGGCGAAATAACGAGAAAAAGCCTGAGTCTGGGAAGTCAGACTCAGGCGGCCTGGGCGGTGACTTACTCAATGGCCTCGCACAGGCGTGATTTCATGTCGCTATACGTTTGTGCGGCATACTTCTCTGCCCATCCTTGATCGCTAATGTGCTCAATATTGACGGCACAATATTTGGTTTCCGGGGTCTTCGAGATGGGGTCCAGATTATCCTGGGTCAACTCATTACACGCGCCAATCCACCATTGATAGGTCATATACACCGTTCCGGTGTTGATGCGTTCAGAGACATCAGCCCGACTGATAACCTTGCCACGACGCGAACTGACCCATACCAGGTCACGATGACGAATACCTAATTTTTCTGCATCGTGGGTATTGATTTGCACATACCCAGGCTCATCGGCCAGGGCCTGCAATGCTGCGCAGTTGCCGGTCATCGAGCGGCACGAATAGTGGCCGACTTCGCGCACAGTGCATAATACCATTGGGTACTTTTCATCAGGTACTTCTGCAGGAGCACGCCACTGTGCGGCAAACAATTTACCTTTGCCATTGGCGGTATCAAACTGGCTGTGTGCATACAGATACGGCGTACCTGGGTGATCGAGTTCCGGGCATGGCCACTGTACATGACCCATATCACCCATTTTTTCGTAAGTCACGCCGTAGAAGAGCGGGCATAGCTCGCGCATCTCATCCCAGATTTGCTGGTTACTTTGATACTGCATCGGATAGCCCATTGCGGTGGCCAGCAGACTGATGATTTCCCAGTCGCGTTTGACATCCCCCGTAGGTTCAATCGCCTGTTCAAACCGCTGGAATCCGCGGTCGGCGCAGGTAAAGACGCCGCCGTGTTCGCCCCAGGAGGTGGCCGGCAGGAGGACGTCGGCCATTTCCGCTGTCTTGGTCATGAAGATATCCTGCACGACAATAAAATCGAGCGCGTTAAACCCTTCGCGGACCAGACCTAAATCGGCCTCGGTTTGCAACGGATCTTCCCCCATGATGTAGTAGGCTTTAATTTTGCCTTCGATAGCCAGATGCGGAACTTCGGTGATGCGCGTCCCAACCTTGTCATCCATCTGATTAACGTCAATCCCCCAGGCGTTGGCGAATTTCTCCCTGACGGTGAAATCGGTCACGTCCTGATACCCTGGGAACTGGTTAGGCAGCACCCCCATATCGCACGCGCCCTGCACGTTATTTTGCCCACGCACCGGCCCAACGCCGACGTTAGGGCGTCCCAGGTTGCCGGTCAGCAACGCCAGGCTCGACAAGCCACGAACCACGTCAACGGCCTGACCAAATTGGGTGACGCCCATTCCCCACATCACAGTTGCCGAGGGCGCTGCGGCAAAAGTACGCATCGCCTGACGAACCTGCTGTGCGGGAACACCCGTTAAATGTTCAACGGCTTCAGGCGCGTAATCCTTGACGGTTTCCCAGTATGTTTCCAGGCCTTCGGCATGTTTTTGCACATATTCGCGATCGTAAAGTTGCTCTTCGATAAGCACATGGCCAAATGCGTTGACCAGCGCCATGTTACAACCGTTTTTCAACTGCAGATGCTGGTCTGCAATTCGGGCAGTTTCAATGCGGCGGGGATCGCAGACAATGATTTTTGCCCCGTTCTGGCGAGCTTTGATCACCCGGCGAGCCACAATCGGGTGCGAGTCGGCACAGTTGTAACCAAAGATCAGCAGGCATTTTGAGTTTTCAATGTCGCTGATGGAATTGCTCATGGCGCCATTGCCTAACGTTTCCTGTAACCCGGCAACGGAAGGGCCATGGCAGACACGGGCGCAGCAATCGACATTATTGCTATGGAGAACACCACGCGCGAATTTTTGCATCACGTAGTTGGTCTCATTCCCTGTTCCACGTGAAGATCCGGTGGTCATGATGGCGCGAGGGCCATAGGTATTTTTGATATCGGATAAGCGTTTTGCGGTGTAACGAATGGCTTCATCCCAGCTAACGGGAGTGAATTTCCCACCTTTTTCATAACGGATCATCGGACGAGTCAGACGGGGAGTAAGAAGGCGAGTGTCGTTAAGAAAGTCCCAGCCATAGTAGCCTTTCAGGCATAACTGGTTTTGGTTCGTTACACCCTCTGCGGCTTCGGCGCGGATGATTTTGTTATTTTCAACAACAAGCTTGAGCTTGCACCCGGCCCCACAGTAAGGGCATACACTGGTGATTTTTTTCATCAATAACAGACCTGTTAAATGCTGAAATAGCGCGAATTGTAAACGGAGCCACGCGATACGCATCGCGGACTACGATTTGTCATAGTGACAGGCTGTTTATGCATAAAGTGTGCCAGAAGTGGAAACCCAGCAATGGCAGGGGCTGAGGGCGAGTAAGTAGACCTGAATGACTGACGATTCGACATTAATGACGAGCTACGTCAGGGCAAATGCCGCCATCGAATGGTTTAACCTTATGAAAGATCAGAAAAAGATGAAAATAACAGGTGATATTGGTCACAAATTTTAATTTTTCAGCGCTATGCTATGCTTTTATACAACGAGTGAATCGTTAACTTAAAAACATAAGCGAGGGATATTATGGGCATTATTTCATGGGTGATTTTCGGTCTTATTGCGGGGATTTTGGCAAAATGGATTATGCCGGGTAAAGATGGCGGTGGATTCTTTATGACCATTATCTTAGGGGTGGTTGGTGCGGTAGTGGGCGGTTGGATCAGTACCTTCTTTGGTTTTGGTAAAGTCGATGGTTTCAACTTTGGCAGTTTCGTCGTAGCCGTTATTGGTGCGATTGTGGTGTTGTTTATCTACAGAAAAATCAAAAGCTAAGCAAACATACTGACAATAAAGGCCACTGATAAGTGGCCTTTTTCTCAGATTACCACCAGCCCAGTTCCGTTCCCAGCACGACAATAATGGCCACGCCAATCATAATAAGCGTTGTTTTTTTCATCGTTATGCTCCTGGTGAGGCGTAGCCGCCAATAAAGAACCAGGACAGGAAAACGACAGCGGAAATGAAAATAATAACGGGGAAAATAATACCGAGTCGCATACGCTTATCTGCCAGAATAATTTAAAGACGATTAAGCATAACAGGGCTTAATGTACGACAAAAGCGGTTTTATCCTGGCGTTTCTTATCCTGATACATCGCACTGTCTGCAAGATGAAGTGCACAGTTGACGTCTGTCTCCAGCGAGTCAATTTCTACAACTCCCAGACTGGCTCCCGGATAATACAGACAGATATCACCCAGGTCATAGTCACCGCAAATTAGCTGCTGTAAGTGGTTTTTCACGCTTTGCAAACGAACACACGGCGACATTTCGATTCCCCCTGACAGGCTGGCGACTAAAAATTCGTCACCGCCCAGACGACCAAGAATATCATTCTCACTGCATCCACGGCGTAAACGCTGGCCAATTTGGATCAAAAACTGGTCACCGACTTCGTGCCCAAAACGATCGTTGATCAGTTTGAAATCATCTAAATCAATATAGGCGACAATAATTTTGTGCCTCAGGTGGCGTGCCAGCGAGAAGAGGGTTTCGATATTTTCAAATATTGCCCGACGGTTAGGTAGCCCGGTCAGAACGTCAGTGTAGGAGTGGGCGATCAGCGCAGCATTCGCTTCACGTAATTGAGCAACCAGCGATTCTTTCTGAATAGACTGCGCTATCAGGCCCGCGAACAGATGCAGTACCTGTTCACCTCGTTCACTAAGCGGTTGTTGCTGACGACTGGTGGCGCAGAGGGTGCCATAGAACGTGCCATCGGGCAGGTGGACAGGAGTACTCAGAAAGGTTGTGATCTCCAGCGCGCGTGCGGCGGTACATTCTGGCCAGCGCGCGGGAACGTTATCGCTATACAGACAGTTTGCGTCTATTGCGCGCTTGCAGAGTGTCTCATCCCACGGCACCGACAGCCCTTCGGGGATCTGCATTTGCTTACTATTACGCGCATACAGAATATGCTGCAGACGCGCATCTAAATCGACCTTAGTAAGATAGGTCGACTCCATCTCAGTCACTACCTCCAGCATCTCCAGAAGTTGCCGAACCAGACTCTCAACAGACTGCTCTGTGGCTAATGATTGTGAGACTCGGGCAAGGATCATGTCTGACATGAGAGGCAAATACTCCAGAATGCTGATAAGTCCTGTATTGCCCGCATAATAGAACATCGGAGGGAAAGATGAAACACGCTATCCGGGGCAAAATGTAGACATGGGATTGAAACTCGTCAGTAAAACATGGAGATAGGTGGGGAGTCGGGGTACTCTTCCAGTGTAACGTTTTTAACAGGAGTGAATATGAAACTTGCCTCTATTGTTGTGCCCGGCATTTTGGTGCTGGCGGGGTGTTCCACATCACCTGAAGCACCAGTACCACCGAAAATTGGCATGGCGAACCCGGCATCCGTATATTGTGAGCAAAAGGGCGGCGTGCTGGTTGCGGTGCAGACACCGCAAGGCGTAAGGTCGGATTGCAAACTACCCGGTGGCGAAGTTATTGATGAATGGGCGCTTTGGCGCAGAGATCATCCGGCAACGGGCAAATAACCCGCTGTCACAATTGACGTAACCACTCAGCCAGAACCAGCGCATGGTTTTGCTGTGTATCCTTCGCTGCATACAGCAGCGTTAACGGCTGTTGCCGGGCAATGTCCGCGAGTCGCTTGCCTTCCTGCTGTTGCTGGGCAAGTTCTACGCGGTATTGCTCGGAGAAATGAGCAAAATCGATGATATCTGCGTGGAATGCCTTACGTAAATCAGATGAGGGCGTCAGCGCTTTATCCCATTCATTGAAAACAAGATCGGTTTTTTTCACCCCGCGCGGCCACAGCCTGTCGACCAGAACACGATAGCCATCACTTTTTTCTGCCGGGTCATACACGCGTTTACACTGAATATTCATCTCTTAATCCGCTCCGTTAAGCTACTGAACTCGTCTTCACTACGGCTAAATAAGATCGTAAAACGTGACCATTATAGCATTTTGGCCACATAGACTCTCAATTTAAGGGATTGTGGTAACAACAAAAAATCGGTAGGCTGAGGCTCCTTATGTTGTCCCTCATTGTCTGGACATAAGGAAAGTTAATGGAAATTTCCCCTGTTAAAGATACGCTTCGCATTGCGCTGGTGGGCGATTACAGCCCCGATATTGTGGCGCACCAGGCTATTCCCCTTGCCATCGATGATGCTGCTGCCGTTCTGGAATTAGTGGCTGATTATGACTGGCTCACCACATCTGATATTAGTAGTGGCGAAGATTTAGTCGGCTATGATGCCATCTGGGTGGTCCCTGGCAGTCCTTACCAGCACCCGGAAGGCGCGCTGACGGCAATACGTTACGCCCGCGAAAACAGCATTCCATTTTTGGGCACTTGTGGCGGTTTTCAGCATGCCATTCTCGAGTATGCTCGCAATGTGCTGGGCTGGCGTGATGCTGCGCATGCGGAAACAGAGACCTCAGGCCGTATGGTGATTGCACCGCTGACCTGCTCGTTGGTCGAAAAGACGGATGATATTGAACTGCGCGCGAATACGCTGATCGCCAGAGCCTACGGACGGGATGTCATTACAGAGGGGTATCACTGTAACTATGGCGTGTCGGAAACTTTTGCTGCTGAGCTTGAAAGCGGCGATCTGCGAGTGACGGGCTGGGATGACTCTGGTGATGTTCGCGCTATTGAACTGGTGACACATCCGTTTTATGTCGGGACGCTTTTTCAGCATGAACGAGGGGCACTGGCAGGAAAGCCTGTACCGCTCGTCCAGGCACTGCTGCGCGCGGCCAGAGGATAACAACTGGGCAGGTTGCTTATTCACCTGCCCGGTGTATTACGTGCTGGCGATCTCTTTGTCGCGTCCTGAACAGACGCCAAACACGGCCATGATGAGAGCGAGCAGTGCGACGCCAACCAGCGGGATCTGCCAGCTATCGTTAAGATCGTGAATTTTCCCCATCACCGGCGGCCCACATGCGGCCAGCAAATATCCGACAGATTGCGCCATGCCTGATAGCGCGGCAGCCTGGTGCGCTGAGCTTGCACGTAGCCCGATAAAGGTGAGACCGAGGATCATCGTGGCACCGGAGCCAAAGCCAAACAGCACGGTCCACAGGGCCGCCTGCCCGGGCATAACAGCAAACCCTGCAGCGCCGACAGCGCACATTAACGAGACCAGTGCGGCGATAGTACGCTGATCTTTAAACCGATACAGAACGAGGGGGATCAGTAGCCCGGGAGCTGCGGTCGCCAGTTGCAGCAAACCATGCAGCGATCCCGCCTGTGCCTCACTGTAGCCGTGGCTGATCATAATGGCGGGTAACCAGCCGATAATGACATAATAGATGAGTGAGTTGATGCCCAAAAACAGCGTGACCTGCCAGGCGAGACTGGAGCGCCAGATCGCGCGGGAGTGCAACGCTCGCGAATTACTGAGGCTGGCATTGGCCGTCTGGCGCCATTGAGGTAACCAGATCAATAACGCCAGCAGCGGAAAGATCATTAACATCATCAGTGCGCCGCGCCAGCCAAATCCATTTAACGCCAGCGGCACGACCATTGCCGACCCCAGCGCTGCTGCAGCGCCCATCGTTAACGAATACGCCCCGGTAAGCTTTGCCACATGCTGTGAAAAATCACGCTTAATGAGTCCCGGCAAAAGGACATTTCCCAGTGCGATGCCACAGCCAATGACTGCCGTCCCACCAAACAAGGCTCCGGATGAAGGGAGCGAACGTATAGCAATACCCACACAGATCAGCAGCATGGCGGCTAACAGGCTGCGCTCAATGCCCCAACGGCGCGCAACGGCGGCAGCGAGGGGAGATACCAGCGCGAAGGCCAGCAGCGGCAGGGTAGTCAGAAGTCCCGTCTGGGCGGTACTCAGGCCGTAGTCGGCGCGAATGGCATCCAGCAATGGGGCTGCACCGGTAAAGGTGACGCGTAGTGTGGTGGCAATCATCAGGATCCCCGCGATCAGCAGCGCTGCGCTTTTGCCGCGGGAGGAAGGTGTAATAATCATTTTTTTCTCATATCGTCAGGCGAGGCGATACTTTAGCGTTTTTACACTATGGATGAATCAAGCTAGAATGACAGTTTATCGCTAAAATAGGACATTCTTATGTTGGGGCTGAGACTGGATGGGTATCAACCCGATCTTTACCACGATGCCGCCGTGGCTTTTTGTATTCAGGCTCAGGAAGATGAACTTTTCAGCCCACTGCATCAACACCGCAAAGGTCAGTTAATCCTGGCGTTGCATGGTGCAATTACCTGCGAAGTGGAGAACGCCATGTGGATGGTGCCGCCGCAATATGCGGTGTGGATCCCTGGCGAAATTCCACACAGCAACCACGTTACCGTGGGCGCGCAATTGTGTTTTCTGTTTATTGAGCCGCAGGCTGTCGTGATGCCTGAACGTTGCTGCACGCTGAAAATCGCTCCGTTATGTCGGGAACTTATTCTTGCGCTGGCGAACAAAACGGATGCCCAGCTCTGTGAACCAGCTACCCAGCGGTTAACGCAGGTGTTGTTTGACGAACTCCCGCAGCAGCCACAGGAGCAAATGCAGTTACCAGTATCCGATCACCCGAAAATTCGCAAGATGGTGGCGACGATGGCGCAGGAACCTGCACAATGGCAAACACTGGGGCAGTGGGCCAACGTGTTTGCCATGAGTGAGCGTAACCTTGCTCGTCTGGTTGTCAAAGAAACAGGATTAAGCTTTCGCCGCTGGCGTCACCAGCTACAGCTGATTCTGGCGCTGCAAGCTCTGATCGACGGGTACAATGTACAGCAGGTTGCTCAAATGCTCGGTTACGATTCAACGACCGCGTTTATCACCATGTTCAAAAAAGGCCTGGGACAAACGCCAGGCCGTTATCTGGCAGGATTGACTACTGCTTCCCAACAATCAACGAGACCAGACCTGCCGCAATGAGCGGTCCCACTGGCACCCCGCGAAACAGCGCCACGCCCAGAACCGTGCCCACCAGTAAACCGGCGACGAGTTGAGGTTGGCTACCCATCAGCGTGACGCCGCGCCCGCCAAGCCAGGAGACAACAACGCCGACGGCGATAGCGACCAGCGACTTCCAGTTTACAAAGGAGTGAATAAGCGTAGAGGGGGGCAGCGTTCCGCTGGCGATCGGCGCCATGACGCCAATGGTCAGAATAATAATCCCAACGGTAAGCCCCTGCTTTTCAATCCACGGGAAGAATGTATTCAGCGGAGTAACACGGACGATTATCAGCACCAGAATTGAAACGGCGACAGTGGTGTTGTGGCTGACAAAGCCCAGAGCTGCCAGTCCAAGCAGGATCAGCAGAGTGACATCAAACATCGTAGTTTCCTTGCCAAAAGAAAAAATAAGCCTGCTTACTGTACGCGTAAACGCGTGACGGAACAGGCTTTTTTTAATGATTATGATTTTTTTTGGGCTAATGCACGATGCGACGTTTTTTACTGCTAACGCAGACCGTTATTGTTCACGGCGGAAAGGGATTAATTCAGGTTGCGCGATACGCAGGTAATCTGCGGTATCCATGATCACAGATTTTTCCAGCAACCCGGCATTAAACGCAATTTCATGAAAACGCTCAAACAATAGCGGATCGGCGACCAGCTTGAGATTCGGGTGGAAGCTAAACGGCGGGATCGCGCCAAATACACAGCCGGTAAGTTCATCGACTTCCGCCGGGCTGGCAAGCGATGCTCTTAACCCACCAATATGACCCGCTAACAAACTGAGATCGGCCTGCTGGTCAGCGGGCAAAATTGCCAACACATGCTGATTAACGCCGTTGCCTTTGACCTTACAGACCAGGGCTTTTGCTCCCTGGCCGAGCGCGGTACCACGAATTTCAGAAACTGCCTCACATTTGCCGACGGCTTCATGGCTTACCACGCGGTACGTTGCGCCTTGCTCTGACAACAGCGAAATTAAACGCTGATGCGTTGCGTTACCTTTGTTCACTTCCGTCATGACTTACTCCTGGTACAACAATGAAAATCCTGCAGAAAAATAATCACGCACCGGCGCGTTTTTTCTGTTTATTCAGATAGAGCTGTGCATCAGATGCTTTGTAAGCATCATCAATAGTGTCGTTCGGCTGCATATTATAAACCCCGGCGGAGAAGCTGATGGATATATCATGCGCAATAATTTGTAAGTTATAGCGAATTCTCTCCAGCAGGCGGGGCGTTAAATCACTGGGATGGTCGATGAGGATGATACAAAACTCATCGCCGCCGAGGCGGATGGCGTAGTCGCTTTTGCGAATGGAACTTTGAATGGCTTTGGCCAGATGAGTGATAATCCGATCACCTTCTTTATGCCCTAACGTATCATTGATGACTTTCAGTTTATCGCAGTCGATGGCGATAAAGGTGACGAGAGTGCCCGTATTGACCAACTGCTGCAAACGTTGTTCGAGCGTCGGGGTTAAAACTTTCCGATTGTAGAGTCCGGTCATGGCGTCACTGATATTTTCGCGCGTGACGTTGTGATACAAGCGAAAATGCGTTCTGACCAAATTCAACAGCAAAATTGTTGCCAGCAGATAGAAAGCGAAGATTTTCCAGGATGAGACAATAAAGTACATTAAATCAAGCGTTAAGGTGATGCGTATGCCGCCTGGAATGTCCTTCTCGTAGTGAACATAGTGAAACAGGTTAGTCTCACTTTGGTGAACGAGAATCTCTTTACCGGAGCTGGTATCCGAGAGCGTAACGTTAAGATAGCGCCATACCAGAGGCCGGTCGCTGGTATAAAAGATATTCTTTAAATTCTCTTTGTTGATATCCACCATTACTACACCTTTTAACTTACCGGTAGAGTAGACCGGCGTTAAAAAGCTCATCACCTTTTTCCCGGTCAGGTTATCCAGATAAATACTGGAGATCACCGTACGCCCCGTGAAAATACCGTCAATATCATTCTGGTCGATGCCCAGGGTGCCTTTTTGCAAAAACGTCCAGTTATGTATCGCAAATTGGCGCGAGTCGATTCGGTCATAGAAATAGACGTAGTTATTTTTGAGGTCGACGTAATATCGGAATTTATACTCCAGAGTACCTAATCCCTGACCGTAATCTTTCTGCTCACGATTAGCGTTTACCGCCTTATCAAAAGAGGGCAGCAGGAATATGTCTTCAAGTTGTTCGCTACATTTCGTTGAGGTGGTTTGCAGCGTCCCGTGCAATGGCGGGTAGTTATGCTCTGTGAGATTGAGTCCATGAGTGCCGTTAACGCTGTCGAAAGCGTTGCAAAGTGCTTTTTGTTGTTCGACAGACGCGGGTTCCTGAGGGGATGAAAATGTGCGCATCAGATGGGCGGCAATACTTTGATTAGTATACTTATCATAAAGAAACGATGAGTCGGCTTTCTCATTGATATAGCGCATGTACGCATTCATCGCTTTATCGCTGGCAATGAGCTCATAAACCAAAAAAGAAGACGTCAAAACAATTACGCTAACGGAGATAAAGAGCCTGAGCGCTTTATGATGCAATTTCATAATGATTTACAGCCCTGTAAGTCTGATACTTCAGTCTATCACACGGTATAGCTCCTCTCTAACGCTACGCGGAAGGACATTTTGTAATAAAAAACATTCGTACTCTTCACCTTTAACTCTTAATGTTGTATTTATAATGCAACTTATAGAAAAGGAGACAGGCAGATGAGCACGACTGAAAAAGCGGGCCATACGTTCTTAGCCAGCCTGGGCAAAACCCGTCTGCGTCCGGGGGGCATTGAAGCAACAGAGTGGTTGTTCAGCCAGTCACAGCTGGCGCCCGACAGCCAGGTGCTGGAAGTGGCCTGTAATATGGCCACCACGGCGATAGAGATAGCGCAACGCTTTGGTTGTACGGTCTACGCTATCGATATGGATAAAACCGCGCTATCAAATGCCAGAAATAATGTGGCAGCAAATGGGCTGGAAAATCACATTCATGTGATGGCTGCGAATGCCAGTACCCTTCCTTTTGCGGATAACAGCTTCGATGTGGTGATTAACGAGGCCATGCTGACAATGTATGCCGATAAAGCGAAGGCGAAATTAATTGCCGAATATTATCGCGTGTTGAAACCCGGCGGTCGTCTGTTAACCCACGACATTATGTTCACCACTCAAAGACTGGACGCGAGCGAGCAGGGCAAGCTTGTGGAGGTGGTGAAATCAAACGTGAGTCCGATGACCAGACAAGGCTGGCGTGAGTTATTTCTCAACTGCGGTTTTGAACAGGTCATGCAGCAGAATGGCGCTATGTCGCTGATGTCGCCAGGAGGATTAATTCGTGATGAGGGAGTTACTGGGGCGATTAAAATTATGTTTAACGGTTTACGCACTTACGAAAATCGCCGTCGGTTCCTGAAAATGTTTCGCTTCTTCCGTTCGCAACGTCATCAGCTAAACTACATTGCCTGCTGCTCTGTTAAGGTAAAATAAAAACAGGATGGGGCACTATTTATAAAATCAGTCAGCACATATACGCGCTGACTGATTTGTTTAGGCTAATTATTGCTGGTCGTACTTTGCTTATGGAACAGTTCGCGGAATACCGGGTAAATATCATCCTGATCGCGAATATGCTGCATCGCAAAGTTATCAAACGTTGATTGCAGATGTTCGTATTCACGCCACAAGGTCTGGTGCGCACGGCGAGTGATTTCGATATAGCTGTAATATCTCACCACCGGCAGCAGTTTTTTCGCCAGGATTTCATGACATAGTGGTGAATCATCTGCCCAGTTATCGCCATCCGATGCCTGAGCGGCATAGATATTCCACTGGGCAGGGTTGTAGCGATCTTTTACCACTTCATCCATTAACTTCAGGGCGCTGGAAACTATGGTTCCCCCCGTTTCCTGAGAGTAGAAGAACTCGTGTTCATCAACCTCTTTCGCCTGAGTATGATGGCGAATATAGACAACCTCCACGTTTTTGTAAGTGCGACTCAGGAACAGATACAGCAGGATATAAAAACGTTTTGCCATATCTTTAGTCGACTGATCCATTGAGCCGGAGACGTCCATCAGACAGAACATCACCGCCTGGCTGGAAGGATCGGGTCGTTTCTCATAATTTTTGTAGCGTAAATCAAAGGTGTCGATAAACGGTACGCGTTCAATTTTTGCCCGTAGTTCGGCAATCTCTTTGCGTAACCGTTCCTCTTCCAGCAACTGCGCGGGTTCACTTTTGGCGATGGTTTCCAGATCGGCCTCAAGCGCATGCAGTTCACGACGTTTACCCGCCGTCATTGCTGTGCGACGCGCCAGTGAGTTTTGCAAGGAGCGCACCACGCTGATATTGGCGGGCACACCGTTGGAGGTAAATCCTGCACGGTGCGTTTTAAACTCCGTTAACTGACGTTGCTGATTCTGCTTCAGGTTAGGCAGCGCTAAATCTTCGAACAGCAGATCAAGATATTCATCTTTAGATATCTGAAAGACGAACTCATCCTGACCCTCGCCATCCTGACTGGCCTGGCCTTGTCCGCTACCTGAACCGCCGCCGCCCCCCTGCGGACGTTCGATACGGTCATTCTGTACAAAATGATCATTACCTGGATGCACGCGATGACGCAGGCCACCGCGCCCCTGATGAAACATCGGTTCGCTAATATCATCGGTCGGAATAGAGACAGATTCGCCGCTATCTACATCGGTCACCGAACGCTTGTTAATGGCCTCGGAGATCGACTGTTTAATTTGCGATTTATAACGGCGCAAGAAGCGTTGGCGATTTACCGTGCTCTTGTTCTTGCCGTTAAGACGCCGGTCAATAAACCAGGTCATATGCCCCCCGTACTGCCAACTGTTCGCCATGTCTGTAAGTGCCGGATGGCGCTGGCGCTATCCGGCCTACGGAACATTATTTTGCAAGCCCGGTAAGCGCATGCACCACCGGGCACTTATGTTAAGACGATTTACGTACGCGCAAATACCATTCGCACAGTAAACGTACCTGTTTACGCGTATAGCCTTTTTCCATCATACGGTCGACAAAATCGTCGTGCTTTTTCTGCTCGTCAGTCGAGGTTTTAGCGTTAAACGAAATGACCGGCAGCAACTCTTCGGTATTCGAGAACATTTTCTTCTCAATAACCGTGCGCAGTTTTTCGTAACTGGTCCAGTTTGGATTGCGACCGCTGTTATTCGCTCTGGCACGCAGAACAAAGTTGACGATCTCGTTACGGAAATCTTTCGGGTTGCTGATACCCGCCGGCTTTTCAATTTTCTCCAGTTCTGAGTTCAGTGACTCGCGATCAAACAGCTGACCGGTATCTGGATCGCGATACTCCTGATCCTGAATCCAGAAATCCGCATAAGTGACATAACGGTCGAAAATGTTCTGTCCGTATTCGGAATAGGATTCGAGATAAGCTGTCTGGATCTCCTTGCCGATGAATTCAGCATATTTCGGGATCAGATAGCCTT
The DNA here is from genome assembly GCF_003818115.1 of Citrobacter youngae. GTDB lineage: Bacteria > Pseudomonadota > Gammaproteobacteria > Enterobacterales > Enterobacteriaceae > Citrobacter > Citrobacter youngae. Next base: position 410,893 of record NZ_RPOI01000016.1, read on the forward strand.
TCAGGAACTCAAGATAACGCTCAGCTTGCTCCTGCGGGAACTGTTCACGCTCGATTTGCTGCTCCAGTACGTAGAACAGATGAACCGGGTTAGCTGCCACTTCGGCATGGTCAAAGTTAAAGACGCGAGAGAGGATCTTAAACGCGAAACGCGTGGACAGACCGTTCATTCCCTCATCAACCCCGGCGTAATCCCGATACTCCTGATAGGATTTCGCTTTTGGATCGGTATCTTTCAGGCTTTCGCCATCGTAAACGCGCATCTTCGAGTAAATGCTCGAGTTCTCAGGTTCTTTCAGGCGAGAAAGAATGGTAAAGCGAGAGAGCGTTTCCAACGTGCCCGGTGCGCAAGGCGCATGGGTCAGCTCACTGTGGTTAAGCAGTTTTTCGTAAATTTTGATCTCTTCAGAGATCCGCAGGCAATAAGGCACTTTGACGATGTAAACACGGTCAAGGAACGCCTCATTGTTTTTGTTATTACGGAACGTTACCCATTCAGATTCGTTCGAGTGGGCAAGAATAATCCCGTTAAACGGCAGGGCGGAGATACCTTCTGTCCCGTTGTAGTTTCCTTCTTGGGTGGCGGTCAGCAGAGGATGCAGCACTTTAATCGGTGCTTTAAACATCTCAACGAACTCCATAATCCCCTGGTTTGAGCGGCATAGTGCGCCCGAATAACCGTAGGCATCAGGATCGTTCTGGGCGTGGTGTTCGAGTTTACGAATATCCACTTTCCCGACCAGCGCAGAAATATCCTGGTTGTTTTCATCACCAGGCTCCGTTTTAGCGATGGCGATTTGCTCGAGAATAGACGGCCAGACTTTGACGACGCGGAATTTAGTGATGTCCCCGCCGAAATCATGCAAACGCTTCGCAGCCCACGGCGACATGATTGTACCGAGATAGCGACGCGGGACCCCATACTCTTTTTCCAGGATCTGTGCATCTTCCTGCGGATTAAACAGGCATAACGGATGATCGTTAACCGGGCTACGTTCACCATTGGCGCTGAGGACATAAATGGGCACTCTTTGCATCAGCGATTTCAGTCGCTCTGCAAGCGATGATTTCCCGCCTCCCACAGGCCCCAGCAGATAGAGGATCTGCTTCTTCTCTTCCAGCCCCTGAGCCGCATGTTTCAGATAAGAAACAATCTGTTCAATCGCGTCTTCCATGCCGTAAAACTCTTCAAAAGCGGGATAACGTGCAATCACCCGATTCGAAAAGAGTCGAGAAAGTCGAGGTTCGTGGGCAGTGTCAACCATGACAGGCTCACCAATAGCCATTAATAGCCGCTCTGCCGCGTTGGCATAAGCACTGCGATCTTGCCGACAAGTGGTAAGAAACTCCTGCAGCGTGAACTCTTCGTCCTTGGCAGCTTCATAACGCTGGCGATAGTGATCGAATATATTCATGGTATGCCGTCCTTTCGTTTTTTAGCACATGTTAAGAGCCGTTCATATGAATAGTAGAGGCCCCTGAAGAGGTAAACTGAACGACGTCGCTGCTGAAGAAATAAGCAACTCTCATGCCATTTCGATGGTCAGGAGATCAACGTATTCGGTGATACACCTTCTAAATTTAAGCGTAGATGGCATTTGCAAAACTTGCCTGTACGCGCAAATGAATTTCAATGGCATATCAATAACTCATCAGCAAAAAAAGCACATGTTATGTAAAGAAATGGGGCTGAATTCATGTGGTGTTCACCGTACTGCAAGCAAAATGTCATCACTCGTTGAGAAATTAGGGGGTTACATTGGGCAGGTAATACGTAAAATAGTTGGGCTGAAGCGTATTGGCGGTTACACTTTCGTCGCTAAACATTTGAATAAGGAATTATGGATTGTGACCAAACTCAAACTTCTGGCACTTGGCGTGCTTATTGCCACGTCCGCGAGCGTCGCGCAAGCAGAAAGCAACCTGACGCTGGGCGCAGGCGTTGGTGTGGTTGAACACCCTTACAAAAACTACGATAGTGACGTTTACCCGGTCCCTGTTGTGACCTATGAAAGCGACAACTTCTGGTTCCGTGGTCTGGGCGGCGGTTACTACCTGTGGAATGACAATACAGATAAATTATCTGTGATGGCGTACTGGTCGCCACTGTACTTCAAGCCGGGCGACAGCGACGATAGCCGTCTGCGCAATCTCGATAAGCGCAAGAGCACCATGATGGCCGGGCTTTCTTACGTGCATAACACACAATATGGTTTCCTGCGTACCAGCCTCGCGGGAGACGCACTGGATAACAGTAATGGTATCGTATGGGATCTGGCATGGCTGTACCGTTATACCAACGGGGGCCTGACGCTGACACCGGGGATTGGTGTTGAGTGGAACAGTGAAAACCAGAACCAGTACTACTACGGTGTATCGCGCCACGAATCGTCCCGCAGTGGTTTACGCAGCTACGATCCTGAAAGCAGCTGGAATCCGTACCTTGAACTCAGCGCCAACTATAATTTCTTAGGCGACTGGAGCGTGTACGGTACTGCGCGTTACACCCGTTTGTCTGATGAAGTGACAGACAGCCCGATGGTAGACAAATCCTGGACGGGTCTGATCTCAACGGGTATCACCTATAAGTTCTGATGCATTTCCAATGCTGAACATGAGCCCGCGTTATGCGGGCTTTTTTATGCCTGACGGGAATGAATGTTGATCTCAAGCATGAGAATTCACGATTTCTGCTGATTCTGCCTTATGCGATGCTGCAACGAATAATTAACGTGTTTTACCTGGTGTAGTTACCAAAAAGGAACGTATTATTTAATTAGTCTGATATCGATTTTCTTACAGCGTAAGAAATACAGGTGTCGCAGAACCAATCATCGTTAGCGACTAACAAAATCTACTACGGCAATATACTGAAAATGCACTGTTTTGTTATTACTCCTGGATCTCAATTAACCTTGCAAAACGTGTTGAAAATATCTGATAACTATTTTTATCGTTTAATTTAACCATGAAAGTCATCTTTCATGTGAAAACTAAAAAACAAAACGTTTAATTTTATTTTACATTCTTTAGGTAATTATCTGAAAAAATTAAAATTGACATTAAATATTCTATTGCAGATATTACTCAAACTTTGAAAATAGTGAGCGTAATTCTTTCTTGCAGAAATATAATCTGCGATGAAGGTTTTTGAGAATAAACCTGGTATAGATAATGAAAAAATTAATCATGATAGCTGTGATGGGTGGGGTTCTGGCGGGTTGTTCTACCGAGGCCTCTCGCATGAATGACTGTGAGAACAAGGGCGTCAGTCGGGATGCATGCTACGTTGTTGAGCAGAATCGTCAGGCTACAATCAATGCTGCAGCGGAAAAACAGGCTATGGAAAATGCACAGAACCTGTACATCACAAATGACTGTAATTCCAGCCATCATCATAATCACAATAAATATTAAGGTTTTACTCATGAATAAATTAATTATTACCGCTGCGCTGGTGGCATCAACTGTTGTCCCTGCTCATGCTATTAGCGAGGCTTACCGTCGTCAGTTGCAACATGATCATAAAACCATGGTTAGTGAAGCGAATGTTCCGGTTAACGCCAGTATGGTAAAATCTATACATGTGAATAAACTGGGGGTTGATTTTAAACGTGGTACCGATGGCATTGCCTACATTAATGGTAGCCCGGCAGCCAATGATGAAAATAATGCAGATGCGCAAACTTACAGTGCAGGCCTGACTTCGGTTATTGTGTATAAGAACGGAAAAATAAACGCCATGAAAGAAGGTAAATATTTAGGCCGTTTAAAATAATCTCTGTACAGCTAACAAGTTATCTGTCTGAGCCCGGAAATAAATACTGTTCCCGGGTTTTTTATTGTGTCTGATTAACGACGAGCCCTCCAAACGAGGATGGTGCAATTTGTGCACCATCACAGGACACATCACCCATGTTTTGCTTTACTGTGGTGCATGTGCTCAGGGGGAACTATGACAGTAAAACAAGTGATGTTTACAAAACAGGTATCACTTCCTGCTATTGGGCAGGGAACATGGAACATGGGGGAGAACCCCTGCCGTCGTCGTGATGAAGTCTCGACGTTGCAGGCTGGCCTGGATCTGGGGCTGCGTCTGATTGATACGGCAGAAATGTATGCTGATGGTGCAGCAGAAGAGATTGTTGGCGAAGCCTTAGCGGGACGGCGCGATGGTGCATTTTTGGTTTCAAAAGTTTATCCGTGGAATGCCGGAGGCCAGAAAGCGATTGCTGCCTGTGAAGGCAGTCTGCGCCGGCTGAAAACCGACTATCTGGATCTCTATTTGCTGCACTGGACGGGGGACTTTACTTATGAAGAAACCGTCAGCGCCATGGAAAAACTCATCGCTCAGGGGAAAATTCGTCGGTGGGGTGTTTCGAATCTCGATTATGACGAGATGCAGGCGCTATGGCAGGTTGCAGGTGGACGACAATGCGCCACTAACCAGGTGCTATATCATTTAGCGTCGCGCGGCATTGAATATGACTTGCTGCCGTGGTGTCAGCAGCAGCAGATGCCGGTCATGGCATACAGTCCGCTGGCCCAGGCGGGACGGTTGCGCCGTGGTCTGCTCACTCATTCGGTGATTAGCGACATTGCACGTGCACACGATGCCAGTACCGCCCAGATCTTGCTGGCGTGGGTTATTCGTCAACCGGGCGTGATCGCGATTCCAAAAGCGGCAAGCGTAGCGCATGTCGAACAAAATGCCGCCGCGCTGAATATCACGCTCTCGGTTGATGAACTGAAGTTGTTAGATGAGGCATATCCGGCGCCAAAAGGTAAAACGGCGCTGGATATGGCCTGATTTGCCTGATGGCGCTGCGCTTATCAGGCCTACGGCTACGAGCGGTTTGTAGGCCGGATAAGGCGTCAGCCGCATCCGGCATGATGCGCAGAGTTGTCTTAGCGTTTAGCCACACGAATAGTCTGCGCGAGGCGAGATGGTTTTTCTTCGGTGGTTTTCTGCGGAGCGGTCGCGTAAGCCGTTTCTACACAAACAAACGTTTTGTAACCGTCATCCGGCATGTCGCCCATGCTAATGGACAGCGCCGGACCCGGGTTCCAGCCGACAACGTTCAGATGGTGGTGGTGCACGACATCGATATTGCGATTCAACGCATCATCATGAATCACGCTGCACGCTTCCGGATTCAGATAGACACGATCGGTGCGGTCCGGGAAGGTCTGAATGCCGTCAGCCAGCACATCTTCTTTCGCATCGTTCACTTTATCGATCAGGCGATCGCCAAGACCACTGACTTTCACTGCGGCAATATCACCCACGTTGAAGTAGGTATGCAGTGCGGAGGTGGTTTCAAACTCACCGTGGGCTTCCAGTTCGATTTCACAGGTAGCACCGACCTTAAAGCGGGCAAGCAGGGTAAAGTCGTGTGGCCATAGCTGACGCGTTTCAGCGTTGCTCTGCAGTTCAAACGTCAACACCACGCCATTGTCGTCTTCGTTATGCGCTTTCAGCGTCCATGGCAGGTTACGGGCAAAACCATGCGAAGGCAAACCCTGTTGAGCCGCCGGGCCAAACCACGGCCAGCAAATGGGGACGCCGCCACGCAGCGCTACGCCTGTTTTGAACGGGGTATTGTTACTGAGCCACAGGACTTCCTCTTCGCCGTTTGGTTTCCAGGAAAGAAGATGTGCGCCCTGTAGCGCGAAAGAAGCTTTAACCTGTGGGTGATCGATAACAAGAACCTCAAGTTCATCAAGCTGACGGCGGGAGAGGACAGGGGTAAGCTGTTCAATGACCGGGAGAGCGAAAATTTTGTTAATCATGATGCAATCCTTGGTATATAAATATTTTGGTCATAAAAAAAGGCGACCGAAGTCGCCTTTTTGGATCAGATACTCATCTCAACTTATTTGGAGATGTGAGCAATCAGGTCCAGAACTTTGTTGGAGTAGCCGGTTTCGTTGTCGTACCAGGATACCAGTTTCACGAAGTTGTCGTTCAGTGCGATACCAGCTTTAGCATCGAACACGGAAGTGCAAACTTCACCGTTGAAATCGGTAGATACGACGTCGTCTTCGGTGTAACCCAGAACGCCTTTCATCGGGCCTTCGGAAGCAGCTTTGATTGCTTTCTTAATTTCTTCATAAGAAGCAGCTTTTTCCAGACGAACGGTCAGGTCAACAACGGATACGTTCGGGGTAGGAACGCGGAACGCCATACCGGTCAGTTTGCCGTTCAGTTCTGGCAGTACTTTACCTACAGCTTTAGCAGCACCGGTAGAGGACGGGATGATGTTCTGGGATGCGCCGCGGCCGCCGCGCCAGTCTTTGTGAGACGGGCCATCAACGGTTTTCTGAGTAGCGGTGGTCGCGTGAACAGTCGTCATCAGACCTTCGATGATGCCGAAGTTGTCGTTGATAACTTTAGCCAGCGGAGCCAGGCAGTTAGTGGTGCAGGAAGCGTTAGAAACGATGTCCTGACCTTCATATTTGTCAAAGTTTGCGCCTTTAACAAACATCGGCGTGTTATCTTTGGACGGACCAGTCAGAACCACTTTTTTCGCGCCAGCAGTGATGTGCTTACGAGCAGTTTCGTCTGTCAGGAACAGGCCAGTAGCTTCAGCAACTACGTCAACACCAACTTCGTCCCATTTCAGGTTAGCCGGATCACGTTCAGCGGTAACACGGATTTTTTTACCGTTTACGATCAGATGACCGTCTTTCACTTCAACGGTACCGTTGAAACGGCCGTGAGTGGAGTCATATTTCAGCATGTAAGCCATGTAGTCAGCGTCTAACAGGCCGTTGATTGCAACGATCTCGATGTCAGAGCGTTCTTGAGCAGCACGGAAAACAATGCGACCGATACGGCCAAAACCGTTGATACCTACTTTGATAGTCATATATTCCACCAGCTATTTGTTAGTGAATAAAAGGTTGCCTGTAAAATTACAAAAACCTTACGCAGCGTCAAGCGGAATCGTGTCAATCATTGCGACAAATCAATCTGCTGCCTAAGCTTTGCGCAACTGACTCGCCTCACTCTTCCTTTGGGCTTGAAACCACATGGGGTCGGCGGCCCGAATTTTAAAGGGCAATTAAGATAAAAACGTGATTCTTATCACGAATTGCAGGCTGCCATTTCGCAAGGATCAAGTTTAGAACAAAAGTTCGCACTCCGGTGTTAATGTTTTGTTAGAATCTGTCTCGCAATGTGAGTTTAGATAAAGTGAGATGTGAGCAAATGGCTAATCAACCTTCTCCAGAAGAACTGAAAAAAAATTTAACCGAAATGCAGTTCTACGTGACGCAGAATCACGGGACAGAACCGCCATTTACCGGGCGTTTGCTGCATAACAAGCGTGACGGCATCTACCACTGTCTGATCTGCGACAAACCGCTATTTCGTTCCGAGACAAAATATGACTCTGGCTGCGGCTGGCCCAGCTTTTACGAGCCCGTCAGTGAAGAGGCTATCCGTTACATAAAAGATACTTCACATGGTATGCAGCGCATTGAAATTCGCTGTGGTAACTGTGATGCGCACCTCGGACACGTTTTTCCGGATGGTCCGAAACCTACCGGTGAACGTTACTGCGTTAACTCAGCGTCTTTGAACTTCACCGATGGTGAAAACGGCGAGCAAACCAAGGGCTAAAGAAACGATTCAGCAAATTATTCTACGCAGAGTGGATTTAACATGAATCTTGATGAGATGATCAACAGCATGACGCCGGAAGTTTATCAGCGCTTATCGACTGCCGTTGAACTCGGAAAATGGCCGGATGGCGTGGCACTAACGGCAGAACAAAAAGAGAACAGCTTACAGCTGGTGATGTTATGGCAAGCGCGAAACAATATTGACGCACAGCATATGACGATCGATACCAATGGTGAGATGGTGATGAAGAGTAAGCAGCAGCTAAAAATGGAATTTGGGATTACGCCCGAACCGATTGCGACGTTTAAATCCTGATTAACCTGGCCCGGCAAACATCGGTGTCGGGCCCGCAGTTGATGTTATTTCTTGTTCATCATCGCCTTCAGATCGGCAAACGGATTGTATTTCGCCTCGCCGACGTCTTTCTGCGCATCTTCCCCCGCCACTACAGTGGAACCATACTGATCCACCTCAGTGTATTTCGAATGCTCATGATCGTGACAGTACAGGCACAACATCTCCCAGTTGCTGCCATCTTCCGGGTTATTGGAGTGATCGTGATCGATGTGATGTACCGTCAGCTCGCGCAAATTTGAATACACGAACTCACGGGAACAACGTCCACAAACCCAGGGGAAGAGCTTTAGCGCCTTTTCCCGGTATCCGACTTCCAGACGGGCGTAATTTTTAGGGATAAAAGCCATAAAAGCGCATGCCTCCAGTAGAAAATGAAGAGCTGCGCCAAAGGCTGGCGCAGCAGAATGGGCTAATCATAACCTATTGTGTCAGGCGTTGGGATCAGTGTTTGATGCCTAACGAATCGGCTAACTGCTTCGCCAACTGGTTTTGGTCATCTGCACCGTATTCCCAGAACATGGCACCTCCCAATCCTTTGCTCTTGATGTAGTCAGCCTTGATCGCTACCGAGCGCGGGTTTTCATAAGAGAGGGCAAAAAGTGCTTTTCCATCTGCAGACTGCACCGAGAGCCACGGCACTTTTGCTTCATCATCCCAATGTTGGCTAAAGCGTTTTTGCGGATCGTTGATCAACTTCGCCACAATATCGTTGTACTTCACATAGGTATCTTTGCTCAGATCGACGCCCAGTGATTTGAACAACTCAATTTGCGCAGGCTCGAAATAGGGCTGGGTAACAGGATTTTTCTGCGCGTCAGGTTTGCTCCAGTCAATACCTGGCTCAACGGCGCGTTTTGGTACGCGTCCATAAAAACCGATGCCCAGGTTCATCTGACTCGCTTTTAGACCAGCGGCAAGGTAGTTGTCGACGACAAAATTGGCGCTGTACCTATCCGCTGCGGCGACCGTTGGCCACTGTGTCGAATCGTACAGATTCGAGTTGAAATACTGAGTACCGTAGGCCATGTCATAGGTCATCAGGTTGATGTAATCGAGCGATGGCGCAATGGCTTTCACATCCACCCAGCTTTTCGGACTTTCCGCATTCGCACCCACGGCGATGGTTAGCAGTTTTTTATGACCCAACGCGGCACGCAGCTCTGTTAACAGCGCGGTAAAGTTCGCGCGGTCGGCTGGCTGGCTTTCAACCAGTCCCCAGGCGCCGTTGACCGGATATTCCCAGTCAAGGTCGATGCCATCCAGTCCATATTTCGCAATTATCTCCTGCGCAGACTGAATAAACACCGCGCGCGATTCTTTCGTTGCGGCAGCCCCAGAGAATCCGCGTGCGCCCCAGCCGCCGACGGAAAGCAGAACTTTCAGGTTCGGATTCTGTTTACGCAGCTGTGGAATTTTCAGCAAATCATCCTGCACTTTCTGTGAAAGCCAAATTTGATGGAGCTTGCTGGCATCTTTTAAGGCGTCATTGGTCTCGTCTTTTTCATTGTTATAGACAAGGCCAAATGAATAGTTGAGATGGGTTATCTGGCGAACATCCAGTTTATTGATATCGCCACCAGGACCCGCGGTGACGTCACCACCGCCATTGAAGTAGCCAACAGACATCAGCGAACTGGCGGAAACAACGCTCGCGCAGAGCAGGGGTAATGCTGCCAACAAAGGCAAAAGTTTCATCGGTGTTCCTCTTTGACATTTAAACAAGCAAACACGCCACGGAAATGGCGTGGCGAAAAAAACAGCACTTGCAGGTTAACAGTTTCATAACAGAAAAAATGCGAAGGGGTTCACGGCATTTTAGCCAAGCGGCTGCAATGTGCCGTTGGCTTTCGATTCAATCTGGCACTTATTTGTGATCTAAGTTGTGAAATGCAGATCATAATCTGTGTTTTAAAGATTTTGTGTTGACCTCAAAAATTATATGGATAAGTATGATGCCAGGTGATGCAAAACTAAACACAAAGGAAAATTCAATGAAAGCACTGGCAAGATTTGGCAAGGCCTTTGGCGGCTACAAAATGATTGATGTCCCGGAACCGGTATGCGGCCCGGATGACGTAGTGATTGAAATCAAAGCGGCGGCTATCTGCGGCGCGGACATGAAACACTACAATGTTGATAGCGGATCTGATCAATTTAACTCCATCCGCGGCCATGAGTTCGCCGGTAAAATTGTCCGCGTTGGCGACAAAGTTAAGGACTGGAAAATCGGTCAGCGAGTGGTTTCTGACAACAGCGGGCACGTCTGTGGCGTTTGTCCGGCTTGCGAACAAGGTGATTTTCTTTGTTGTACAGAAAAAGTGAATTTAGGTCTGGATAACAATACCTGGGGAGGTGGGTTTTCGAAATATTGTCTGGTTCCTGGGGAGATCCTCAAAATTCACCGTCATGCGCTGTGGGAAATCCCAACAGGCGTTGATTATGAAGAGGCGGCTGTACTCGACCCCATCTGCAATGCCTACAAATCTATCGCTCAGCAATCCAAATTTCTTCCGGGTCAGGATGTAGTGGTTTTTGGTACCGGCCCGCTGGGACTTTTTTCGGTACAAATGGCGCGCATTATGGGGGCCGTTAATATCGTGATGGTCGGGCTGGAAGACGATGTCGCAGTGCGTTTCCCGATAGCCAAAGAAATGGGGGCCACGGCTGTCGTCAACGGTTCGACCGAAGATGTGGTTGCGCGCTGCCAGGAAATCTGCGGTAAAGACAACCTGGGACTGGTTATCGAATGCTCCGGCGCCAATATCGCCCTTAAACAATCGATCGAAATGTTGCGCCCGAATGGTGAAGTCGTTCGCGTGGGCATGGGCTTTAAACCTCTCGATTTTTCTATTAACGACATCACTGCGTGGAATAAAAGCATCATTGGTCATATGGCCTACGATTCCACTTCCTGGCGCAATGCTATTCGCCTGCTCGCTAGCGGTGCGATAAAAGTCAAACCGATGATCACTCACCGTATCGGCTTATCGCAATGGCGAGAAGGTTTTGACGCGATGGTCGATAAGACTGCGATTAAGGTCATCATGACCTACGACTTTGATGAATAACTCCATTTATTAAAGGAAGGTTCCCGGATGGAACAAATAGCAAAACCGCACTGCGGCGCGAGGTTGGACAGGCTGCCTGACTGTCGCTGGCATACGTCAATGTTTGCCATGGTTGCCTTCGGATTACTGGTTTGCTGGAGTAATGCCGTCGGCGGATTAATTCTCGCGCAGTTAAAAGAACTTGGCTGGACTGATAATTCCACCACCGCCACATTCTCTGCCATTACGACGGCTGGAATGTTTCTCGGTGCGCTCGGCGGGGGAATTATTGGCGATAAAATCGGGCGTAAAAACGCATTTATTCTGTATGAAGCGATTCATATTATTTCTATGATCGTGGGTGCGTTTTCACCCAATATGAACTTTCTGATCGCCTGCCGTTTTGTAATGGGAGTTGGATTAGGCGCGCTGCTGGTCACCTTATTTGCCGGGTTTACCGAATATATGCCTGGCAGAAATCGTGGTACATGGTCGAGTCGGGTCTCGTTTATCGGCAACTGGTCTTACCCGCTCTGTTCGCTGATTGCGATGGGGCTGACGCCACTTATCAGCGCAGAATGGAACTGGCGCGTACAGCTGTTGATTCCAGCGGTGCTGTCGCTCATAGCTACTGTTATTGCCTGGCGCAGTTTCCCCGAGTCGCCTCGCTGGCTGGAGTCTCGCGGGCGCTACCAGGAAGCCGAAAAGGTGATGCGGGCAATTGAAGAAGGTGTCATTCGACAGACCGGTAAGCCACTGCCGCCAGTCGTGATAAAGGATGATGGCAAACAACCGCGTTCTGTACCGTACTCCGCCTTATTAACAGGTGTATTGCTGAAGCGGGTTATTTTGGGTTCTTTTGTTCTGATTGCCATGAACGTCGTTCAGTACACCTTAATTAACTGGCTACCGACAATATTTATGACTCAGGGTATTAATCTGAAAGACTCCATTGTCTTAAATACCATGAGCATGTTCGGTGCGCCGTTTGGGATTTTTATCGCCATGCTGGTCATGGATAAAATTCCGAGAAAAACAATGGGTGTGGGGTTATTAGTGTTAATTGCTGTACTGGGTTATATCTATTCGCTGCAAACCAGTATGCTGTTAATTACATTAATCGGTTTTTTCCTGATTACCTTTGTTTATATGTATGTTTGTTATGCCTCCGCTGTCTATGTTCCGGAAATATGGCCAACCGAAGCGAAACTTCGCGGTTCGGGACTGGCCAACGCGGTCGGGCGTGTCAGTGGTATCGCCGCACCTTATGCAGTCGCAGTATTACTTAATGGTTACGGCGTGACAGGGGTGTTTGTACTGCTAGGTGCGGTCTCCATTATTGTCGCCATTGCTATTGCTACCATCGGAATTGAAACCAAAGGCGTCTCTGTCGAAAGTCTCGGGATTGATGCAGTCACCAGCAAATAATATTGACGGGAAATAAAATGAAAAACTCGAAAGCGATATTAAAAACGCCGGGCACGATGAAAATCATCGCCGCCGATATTCCGGTGCCCAATGAGCATGAAGTGCTGATCAAAGTTGAATACGTTGGCATTTGCGGTTCAGATGTTCATGGATTTGAATCAGGTCCTTTTATTCCGCCGAAAGATCCTCATCAGGAAATTGGTCTGGGGCATGAATGCGCCGGTACGGTGGTGGCGGTAGGGAACCGTGTAACCAAATTTAAACCGGGTGATCGGGTGAATATTGAACCCGGTGTACCGTGTGGTCACTGCCGCTACTGCCTGGAAGGGAAATACAACATCTGCCCTGACGTCGATTTTATGGCTACGCAACCCAACTATCGCGGCGCGCTAACCCACTATCTGTGTCATCCAGAGAGTTTCACCTACAAATTGCCCGATAACATGGACACCCTGGAAGGTGCGTTGGTGGAACCTGCGGCGGTGGGTATGCATGCTGCAATGCTGGCAGACGTTAAACCGGGTAAGAAAATCGTCATTCTGGGGGCGGGGTGTATTGGTTTAATGACTCTGCAAGCGTGTAAATGTTTGGGCGCAACCGAGATCGCGGTGGTTGATGTGCTGGAAAAACGTCTGGCGATGGCCGAACAGCTCGGGGCGACAACGGTTATCAACGGTGCAAAAGAGGACACTATTGTCCGCTGCCAGCAGTTCTCTGGTGATATGGGCGCGGACATTGTTTTCGAAACCGCCGGTTCAGCGATCACTGTTAAGCAGGCGCCGTATCTGGTGATGCGCGGCGGGAAAATAATGATCGTCGGTACAGTACCTGGTGATTCCGCAATTAATTTCCTAAAAATTAACCGTGAAGTGTCTATTCAGACCGTTTTCCGTTACGCCAACCGTTATCCGGTTACTATTGAAGCCATCTCCTCCGGTCGGTTCGATGTGAAATCGATGGTGACGCATATTTACGATTATGCAGATGTTCAGCGCGCGTTTGATGAATCCGTTAATAACAAAAGCGAAATTATTAAAGGCGTAATTAAAGTAAATCATTAATTTATCGCAAAGGGAGAAATAACTATGCTGGCAGATATTAAATATTGGGAAAATGATGCCCAAAATAAACATTATGCGATTGCTCACTTTAACGTGTGGAATGCAGAAATGCTAATGGGGGTGATTGATGCGGCGGAAGAGTCGAAATCGCCGGTGATTATCTCCTTCGGTACTGGTTTTGTGGGGAATACCTCGTTCGAAGATTTTTCGTACATGATGGTTTCAATGGCTAAAAAGGCCTCGGTTCCAGTTATTACCCACTGGGATCACGGCCGCAGCATGGAGATTATCCATAACGCCTGGACTCATGGCATGAATTCGCTGATGCGTGATGCCTCTGCCTTTGATTTCGAAGAGAATATTCGTCTGACAAAAGAGGCCGTGGATTTTTTCCATCCACTGGGTATTCCGGTCGAAGCTGAACTGGGCCATGTGGGCAATGAAACGGTGTACGAAGAAGCACTGGCGGGTTATCACTATACCGATCCGAACCAGGCGGCGGAATTTGTCGAGCGTACCGGCTGTGACTCACTGGCGGTGGCGATTGGTAACCAGCACGGCGTCTACACCTCCGAACCGAAACTGAATTTCGACGTGGTTAAACGCGTGCGCGAAGCCGTATCCGTTCCACTGGTACTGCATGGTGCGTCGGGTATCAGCGATGCGGATATCAAAAAAGCCATTTCATTAGGTATCTCTAAAATCAACATTCACACCGAACTGTGCCAGGCTGCGATGGTGGCAGTGCAGGAGAACCAGGACCAGCCGTTCCTGCACGTTGAACGTGAAGTACGTAAAGCCGTAAAAGCGCGCGCGCTGGAGAAAATCAAATTGTTTGGTTCAGACGGTAAAGCGGAATGACAACATGGATAATATCGAGGTTATTTGTATAGGGGCTGCTATTGTTGATATTCCTTTACAGCCTGTGAGTAAAAATATCTTTGATGTTGACTCTTATCCGTTAGAACGAATAGCGATGACAACCGGCGGTGACGCAATTAACGAAGCGACAATTATTTCTCGTCTCGGTCATCGTACAGCGTTAATGAGCCGGGTTGGGGCTGATGCAGCAGGTCATTTTATTCTCGACCACTGTCGTCGGGAGAATATAGATATTCAGAGCCTGAAGCAGGATGCCGCAATTGATACATCTATTAACGTGGGATTAGTCACCGCCGATGGCGAGCGTACTTTTGTGACTAACCGTAACGGCAGCCTGTGGAAGCTGAATATCAGCGATGTTGATTTTGACCGTTTCTCTCAAGCAAAGCTGCTGTCGCTGGCGAGTATTTTTAATAGCCCGTTACTGGACGGCGATGCACTGACGGCAATTTTCACTCAGGCGAAAGCGCATCGGTTAATTATCTGCGCGGATATGATTAAACCACGACTGAATGAAACGCTGGACGATATCCGTGAAGCGCTGAGCTACGTGGATTATCTGTTTCCCAATTTTGAAGAGGCAAAACTGCTCACCGGGAAAGAGACGCTGGATGACATTGCCGACAGTTTTCTGAACTGTGGCGTGAAAACCGTCGTGATTAAGACCGGCAAGAGAGGCTGCTTTATCAAGCGTGTCGATATGAAAATCGAGGTTCCAGCCGTTTCGGGAATTACCGCCATCGACACTATCGGCGCGGGAGACAATTTCGCCTCGGGATTTATTTCCGCGCTGCTTGAAGGCAAAACACTGCGTGAGTGCGCGCTGTTTGCTAACGCAACGGCAGCCATATCGGTTTTGAGCGTAGGGGCCACGACGGGTGTGAAGAACAGAAAGCTGGTTGAACAACTTCTCGATGAATATGAAGGATAATAGCGGCAGATGAAAATGATTCCTTTAGGCAGTACGGATATTACGCTTTCCCGCATGGGATTAGGTACCTGGGCGATTGGTGGCGGTCCGGCGTGGAACGGCGATCTCGACCTGCAGGTCTGTATCGATACCATTGTTGAGGCGCATCGCTGCGGTATTAATCTGATTGATACCGCGCCAGGCTACAACTTTGGCAACAGTGAAGTGATTGTCGGTCAGGCGCTGAAAAAGCTGCCGCGTAACGATATCGTTGTTGAAACCAAATGCGGCATCGTCTGGGAGCGAACAGGCAGCCTGTTTAACAAAGTGGGCGATCGCCAGCTGTATAAAAACCTCACGCCTGAGTCGATTCGCGAAGAGGTTGATGCCAGCCTGCAAAGATTGGGTATCGACAGTATTGATATCTATATGACCCACTGGCAGTCGGTCGAACCCTGTTTTACGCCGATTGCGGAAACCGTAGACACGCTGAACGCACTGAAAAAAGAGGGGAAAATCCGTTCGATTGGTGCGGCGAACGTCAATGCCGGGCATATCAGGGAGTATCTCAAACACGGTGAGCTGGATATCATCCAGGCCAAGTACAGCATTCTTGACCGGGCGCTGGAAGCTGAACTGCTGCCGCTATGCCAGCAGAATGGCATCATCGTGCAGGTATATTCACCGCTCGAGCAGGGGTTGTTGACCGGTACTATCGCCAGAGATTATGTCCCTGGCGGCGCGCGGGCTAACAAGGTCTGGTTTCAGCGGGAAAATATGCTGCGGGTGATTGATATGCTAGAGCAGTGGCAGCCGCTGTGTGAAAAATACCGCTGCACAATCCCCGCACTAGCTCTGGCGTGGATTTTAAAGCAAAGCGATTTGATCACCTTACTGAGTGGCGCAACCGCACCTGAACAGGTTCGCGAGAATGTCGAGGCGTTAACCATTCCCCTGACAGATGATGATTCATTATTGATGAGGCGAATGGCGGAAGCGTTGGATATAAATTAATTCAGATAGGATTGACCTCTGTTTCTGTGTAAAAGAGTATTAAAATCTGTGATTCAGACATGTTCTTTTGAAAATAAATATAGCCTGTGAGATACTAGGGTCTTATTATTACTTTGCAGGAAACAGAGGTATCATCGTGGCGGCAAAAGACAGGATCCAGGCCATTAAGCAAATGGTGGCTAACGATAAGAAAGTGGCGGTATCTAATTTAAGTTCAATCTTTCAGGTGACTGAGGAAACGATTCGCCGCGATCTTGAAAAACTGGAAGATGAAGGTTTTTTGACCCGAACATATGGCGGTGCAGTGCTCAATACCACCGCGTTGTCCGACAATATTCATTTTTATAAGCGTGCAAAATCTTTTTTCGAAGAAAAGCAGATCATTGCACGTAATGCATTACCGTTTATTAAAAATAAGACCACCATGGCTGCTGACTCCAGCAGTACCGCGATGGAATTATTAAAGCTGTTGAAGGAAAGAAACGATCTGACGTTGCTTACCAATTCGGCTGAAGCATTTCATGAGCTGGCGCAGTCGGAAATTAACGTGGTTTCTACCGGCGGTGAGCTGAATAAGAATACGCTGTCGCTGCAGGGAAGAATCACCAAGGAGATTATCAGCCGCTATCATGTGGATATCATGGTGATGAGCTGCAAAGGTTTGGATATGCAGAGTGGGGCGCTTGATTCTAATGAAGCGGAAGCGGAAATCAAAAAAACCATGATCCGCCAGGCGACTGAGGTGGCCCTGTTAGTTGATCACTCAAAGTTTGATCGTAAAGCTTTCGTTCAGCTCGTGGACTTTAGCCATATTAATTACCTAATAACCAATAAGGCACCGGGTGCAGAGTGGGTTGCATTTTGCAAAGAGAATAATATTCAACTCGTTTATTAACTATAACGAGGGTTGTGTCGATATTATTTTAGTTTGCACCTGGGAAATGCCATAAGAATCTAATGATGATGGATAGCGCGGAAAAATTGCTTCTGCCGCGATCGCCATACTTTCTATTTAGCTGAATTTGAGGCATCCAGATGGAACAATGTGACCCTATCGGCGCAAGATTAGATCGCTTACCTTTATCTCGATTTCATTTTCGTATTTTCGGCATTATTAGTTTTAGTTTGTTAATAACCGGTTTTCTCAGCTATTCCGGGAATGTGGTATTAGCAAAATTAGTCAGCACTGGCTGGTCAAACAATTATCTCAATGCCGCGTTTACCTCCGCGCTGATGTTCGGCTACTTTATCGGTTCACTAGCCGGTGGCTTTATTGGTGATTATCTCGGTCGACGCAAAGCGTTCCGCATCAATTTGTTAATCGTCGGGGCCTCAGCCTGCGCTGCAACGTTTGTGCCCAACATGTACTGGCTTATCTTCTTCCGCTGTCTGATGGGGATTGGAATGGGGGCGCTAATTATGGTGGGCTATGCCTCATTTACAGAATTCATTCCACCCGCGGTACGTGGGAAATGGTCTGCCCGTCTGTCATTTGTCGGCAACTGGGCACCAATGCTATCTGCGGCAATTGGCGTTGTGATCATTGCACTTTTAAGCTGGCGGGTGATGTTTCTGCTCGGTGGCATGGCAATGCTGTTGGCCTGGTATCTGTCGGGAAAATACTATATTGAATCCCCACGTTGGCTGGCTGGCAAAGGGCAGAGAAGCGAAGCTGAAAAACATCTTATGCAGGTTGAATCGCAAATTGAGATAGAAAAAAACATCACTTTACCATCCTGCCGGAACGAATGCTCGTCGGCGGATTTAAGCACGGCATGTGGTTCATTTTGGCTCTTGTTTAAGGGGCCAATGTTGCGCTGTACACTGGTGGCGATCACGGTGCTTATCGCAATGAATATTTCGCTCTACACCATTACGGTATGGATCCCGACGATATTTGTTAATTCGGGAATCGATGTAACGAAATCCATATTTATGACCGCGATAATTATGATTGGCGCGCCAGTTGGGATATTTATTGCCGCGTTAATTATCGATCGCTTTCCACGACGATTGTTTGGTTCATTCTTGTTGATTATTATCGCGCTGCTCGGCTATTTCTATTCACTTCAAACTGAAGAGTGGGCCATTCTGAGCTACGGGCTGGTGATGATTTTTTTTCTGTATATGTATGTCTGCTTTGCCTCTGCAGTTTATGTCCCGGAACTATGGCCCACGCACCTTAGATTGAGAGGATCAGGTTTTGTGAATGCGGTGGGAAGGATTGTCGCTGTGTTTACGCCCTATGGCGTCGCTATTTTGTTGACCCGCTATGGCTCCGTTACGGTCTTTATCGTGTTAGGAGTAATGTTGGTTCTATGCGCGCTGATTCTTTTTTGTTTTGGCATCGAAACACGCAAAGTATCGCTGGAAGAGATTTCAGCGCTGGCCTGAGATAACGCGCCGACAGGAGTGACCCTGTCGGCATCGCTTACGGCTGTGTTTCCAGCCAGTCGTCCAACGTATACAGCGTTGCGCCCGCCGCCGACATTTCTATAAAGGCGTTTGCACTGTCCTGGGGTTGGATATTGACGCCACGACAGCCGTCGGTAATAACGCTGACGGTGTAGCCAAGATCGAGCGCATCCAGTACGGTGAATTTAACGCAATAGTCGGTTGCCAGACCCATGATGATGAGTTCGGCAATGCGGCGTTCGAGTAGCCATGCATTCAGCGCGGTAGCCTGACGACGACCGTTATCAAAAAACGCACTATAGCTGTCGACCAGCGGGTTCTCACCTTTAGTGAACGTTTGAGTTATCGCATGCTGGTTCAGCAGCGGATGCAGGGCTGCACCTGCGCTGTTTTGTACGCAATGATCGGGCCAGAACGTCTGCGCCAGGCCATCGAGTTGTCCCTGACTGTAGGGGGCAACCTGATGCTGGCTGGCAAAGCTGCCGTGATTAGCCGGGTGCCAGTCCAGGCTGGCAACGACGGTGTCACCGCGTACGGCACACCAGTCAATCAGACGGTTGGCAATATCGATTGTGCTGTCACCTTGTGGGACCGCGAGGGCACCACCGGCACAAAAGTCATTTTGTAAATCGACCAACAGTAAGGCTCGGGCCATGGGCATAGACTCCTTTAATCGTCAGGCGTGAGCTCACCACGCAGATTTTGCGTCATCGCTTCACGGATCGTCTGCGTATCCAGTCCCTGACTCAGCAAATAGTGCAGTTTGGTGAGTGTGGCTTCGACGGTCATATCCGCGCCGCCAATCACGCCAGCATGCGCCAGCGCATTGCCTGTCGCGTAGCCCCCCATGTTCACCTTGCCGGACATACACTGCGTAAGGTTCACCACCACAATGCCACGCGAACTCGCATCTTCAAGTTCTTTCAGGAACTCTTTATTCTGCGGTGCATTCCCCACGCCGTAGGAGCGCAAAATTAATGCTTTTACAGGTTGGCGCAGGAAGTTGCGTACTACATCAGCGGAGATCCCAGGATAAATGGTGACCACGCCAATCGGTTGCGGAGTGATAGGATGCACAATCAACTCACCTGTGCCGTGAGGTGCGGGCGGTGTTCCCAGCCGACGAATGTGGATCCCGGCTTCCAGCAGTGGTGCAAGGTTGGGTGAGGCAAACGCGTCAAAACCATCAGCATGCGCTTTAGTGGTCCGGTTGCCGCGAAACAATCGATTGTTGAAAAACAGGGTAACTTCATTGATCGGGTAATTTGCTGCAACGTACAACGCATTCAGCAAATTGATTTGTCCGTCAGAACGTAGCTCTGCTAATGGGATTTGTGACCCTGTCACAATGACCGGCTTGCCCAGATTCTCCAGCATAAAAGAGAGCGCCGAAGCCGTAAACGCCATGGTATCGGTGCCGTGCAGAATGACAAAACCATCGTAATCGTCGTAGTGCGCTTTAATATCTTCCGCAATATGCTGCCAGTCTTCCGGCGTCATATCGGAGGAATCCATCAGCGGGGCGTATTCGTGGATGGTGAAGTCTGGCATCTCCGGGCGGTGGAATTCAGGCATCAATGCCAGCTGGCGCTGCAGGTGACCGGAAACGGGAATATAACCCTGTTCTGAGCGCTGCATACCAATGGTACCGCCGGTATAGGCAACGTAAATTGATTTTTTCTGCATGACTTTTCTTCTGTCTCAAAGAAAACCCCTCTTCATCCCGAAGAGGGGTCAATAGTTAGCGAACGTTGGCGCAGGTCAGGCAAAACGCATAGCGGTTTTGCGGATCGTTGAATGCGGCCAGCTTATCGCTTTCGGCTTTTACTGCACTGGCCGCAGAGGCCAGCGGTGGCGGGAGCATAGCCTGAATGGCGTCAGGCAGCATGGCACGAACGGAGCCAGACATGCTGTCCATCACCATATCAACGAATGTTGGTTCGTCCTGATAATACTCAATGTGCCACTGTTTCAGTTTGCCAAGCTCAGCCGCTTTCGCGACGGCGTCGTCAAAATCACCGAGGCTGTCTACCAGACCGTTGGCTTTCGCATCCTGACCGGTCCAGACGTGGCCCTGCGCGATTTTGTCAATCTGCTCAGGCGTTGTCTTACGCGCATCCGCAACCAGCGTGATAAAGCGTTTGTAGCCGTTCTCGATGCTAAGTTGCATCATTTGCTGCACTTCCGGCGGTAACGCTTTGGTGATGGAGATATCCGCCAGTGGGGATGTCGCCACGCCGTCGGTGTGTACGCCAATGGAATCCAGACTGTTTTCTACCGTGTTGATAACACCAAAGATGCCGATGGAGCCGGTCAGGGTGCTGGGGTTTGCCACGATGTAGCTGGCAGGCGTAGAGATCCAGTACCCACCAGAGGCCGCCATGCCGCCCATGGAAACGACAACCGGTTTGCCCGCCGCTTTTGCCGCTGCCAGCTCAGAACGGATTACTTCCGAGGCGCTGACGCTGCCGCCAGGGCTGTTAACGCGCAGAACAATGGCTTTCACTTTCGGATCAAGACGCGCTTCGCGGATCTGTGCGGCAGTGGTATCGCCGCCCACATTCCCAGGGGTTTCTTCACCGTCCATAATCGCGCCATTGGCGAAGATAACGCCAATGCTGTCGCCGGTATCAGCCGGGGTTTTCAGCGTGTAATCGTAGTAGCTGACAGAGCGGTAGTTTTTATCCGCTTTACTCCAGCCAAACTGTTTGGTCAGCATTTTTTCGACTTCAGCGCTGGAGGCGAGTGCATCCACCAGTTTGTTGTCGAGCGCATATTTCGCGGTATCACCATCGACTCTCGTCAATCCGTCAAGCATGGCCTGTGCGCCCGGGAACACCTGCTGCGCAGGGATCTGGCGATTGGCAGCGACCGTGTCGAGATAGTTCTGCCACAGCTCGCCTATCCAGCGGCTGTCGGCTTCACGCGCGGCAGGAGACATATCATCGCGGATAAATGGCTCGACGGCAGACTTATAAGTCCCGACACGGAACACGTGCGTGGAAACTTTCAGCTTGTCGAGCAGGGACTTGTAGTACAAACCGTTGGTGGCAAAGCCGTGCAGATCAACGGAACCCTGTGGAGAGAGGTAAATTTTGTTGGCAAAACTGGCGAGATAATACTGCCCCTGGCTGAAGTTATCGCCTACGGCAAAGACCGGTTTACCGCTGTCGCGGAATTCACGTAGCGCTTTACCGATATACTGCATGGAAGGCTGGTCGGCCCCGGCAAAGTTTTTCAGATCCATCACAATGCCGGTGATGTTGCGATCATCTTTTGCCTGGCGAATAGTATTCACGATATCGAACAGGGAGTTTTCCTGCAGGCGATCGGAACTGGCGCCAAACAGTTGACGACCAATAACGCTTAAGCGACTGGTGCTCGATGGCTTATCGACAATCACCCCCGAGATATCCAGCAACAGTGCGCCTCGCTCAGCATGTTCGCTGGTACTGCTGCTACTGACCTGCATCCAGATACCCACGCCAACCAGCACCAAAAAGATGAAGAACAGGTTAAGCACAAATTCACGGACGAAATTGAGTAATCGCCATGTCCATTTAAAAAATCCGGCAATAAATCGCCACAGGGTTCGCATGTATTCTCCCTACCGATTAACAACACGCCACCCGAAATTCCGGAGAAAGGCGTTAAGATGAGGCTATCGTAATGACCCGGCAGGCACTTGTCAGCAGGAATCGCCGCCTGTGCTGTAACAAAATCCGCCCACGTGTTAATTTTGTGAACAAATATCATTGTTGGAGTTAAGCAAATGGATGCACTCGAATTACTTATCACCCGTCGTAGCGCTTCTCGTCTTGTCGAACCGGCCCCGGCCGGAGAGCAACTGCAAAACATTCTGCGGGCGGGAATGCGCGCACCGGACCACAAGTCGCTACAACCGTGGCAATTTTTTGTGATTGAAGGTGAAGGACGCGAACGCTTTAGTGCCGTGCTTGAAAAAGGCGCGATCGCCGCAGGTAGCGATGAGAAAGCCCAGGAAAAAGCGCGCAGCGCACCGTTTCGCGCGCCGCTGATTATTACCGTGGTGGCGAAATGTGAAGAAAGCGACAAGGTTCCGCTGTGGGAACAGGAAATGTCTGCCGGTTGTGCAGTAATGGCGATGCAGATGGCCGCAATTGCCCAGGGCTTTGGCGGTATCTGGCGCAGCGGCGCATTAACCGAAAGTGCGGTCGTTCGTGAAGCATTCGACTGTCGCCCGCAAGATAAAATCGTCGGTTTCCTCTATCTGGGAACGCCGCAGCTAAAAGCCTCCACGACGATTAACCTTGCCGATCCGAGCGCATTCGTCCGTTATTTCTGATATCAACGGCAAAACTGTCTGGATTATGAGCAAAGAGACCCGAATTCAGACAGTCACTCTTACCACATCATGGAATGAGCGCTACCATATCCGGATTGCAATGACAGGAGATGTCCATGAGCGAGCACGCTATTCGTTTAACGCAATACAGCCACGGAGCCGGTTGCGGTTGTAAAATTTCCCCAAAAGTGCTGGAAACCATCCTGCACAGCGAGCAGGCGAAGTTTGTTGATCCGAACTTACTGGTGGGTAATGAAACTCGCGACGACGCGGCCGTATACGATTTGGGAAACGGCACCAGCGTTATCAGCACCACCGATTTCTTTATGCCGATTGTCGATAATCCGTTTGATTTTGGCCGCATCGCCGCGACTAACGCCATCAGCGATATTTTCGCTATGGGCGGCAAACCGATTATGGCAATTGCTATTCTGGGCTGGCCGCTGGATAAGCTGGCGCCGGAAATCGCCCGCGAAGTCACCGAAGGCGGACGTTTTGCCTGCCGTCAGGCGGGTATTGCGCTGGCGGGCGGCCACTCTATCGATGCCCCAGAGCCTATCTTTGGCCTTGCGGTAACCGGCGTTGTGCCGACCGAACGCGTGAAGAAAAACAGCACCGCAGAGGCAGGGTGTAAGTTATTCCTGACCAAGCCTCTGGGGATTGGCGTTCTGACGACAGCAGAGAAAAAATCACTACTGAAGGAAGAACACAAAGGACTGGCGACAGAAGTGATGTGTCGGATGAACATTGCCGGTGCGGCATTCGCCGATATCGACGGCGTGAAAGCCATGACCGACGTTACCGGTTTTGGTCTGCTGGGGCATCTGAGTGAGATGTGTCAGGGCGCAGGCGTTCAGGCGCAAATCGTCTACCAGGATATTCCTAAGCTGCCTGGCGTTGAAGAATACATCGCGCAGGGTGCGGTACCCGGCGGTACCCAACGTAACTTTGCCAGCTACGGACACCTGATGGGTGAAATGCCGCAATCGGTACGCGATCTGTTGTGCGATCCGCAAACTTCCGGTGGCCTACTGCTGGCGGTAACGCCGGAAGCTGAAGCCGAAGTGAAAGCGGCAGCGGCGCAGTTCGGTATCGATCTCACCGCCATTGGTGAGTTAGTGGACGCTCGTGGCGGTCGCGCCATGGTTGAGATCCGTTAACTCGATGCGGTTGTTTATTGCCGAAAAACCAAGTCTGGCGCGTGCTATCGCCGATGTGCTACCAAAGCCGCATCGCAAAGGCGATGGTTTTATCGAATGCGGAAATGGACAAGTGGTGACCTGGTGTATTGGTCACCTGCTTGAACAGGCGCAGCCGAATGCCTACGACAGTCGTTATGCTCGCTGGAGTCTGGTCGATCTGCCGATCGTCCCGGAAAAGTGGCAACTGCAGCCGCGTCCCTCAGTGACCAAACAACTTAACGTCATTAAGCGCTTTTTGCATGAGGCCAGCGAAGTTATTCACGCCGGTGACCCCGATCGTGAAGGGCAGTTGCTGGTGGATGAAGTGCTGGATTACCTGCAACTGGCGCCTGAAAAGCGCCAGAAGGTGCAGCGTTGCCTGATTAACGACCTCAACCCGCAGGCCGTTGAGCGGGCTATTGAGCGGCTGCGCGCCAACAGTGAGTTTATTCCGCTGTGCGTGTCGGCACTGGCGCGAGCGCGTGCGGACTGGTTGTACGGTATCAATATGACGCGCGCTTACACCATTCTCGGACGTAACGCGGGCTATCAGGGCGTACTTTCGGTCGGGCGCGTACAAACGCCGGTGCTCGGGCTGGTTGTGCGTCGTGATGAAGAGATTGAGAACTTCGTCGCCAAAGACTTCTTCGAAGTGAAAGCGCATATCGTAACGCCCGCCGATGAGCGGTTTACTGCTATCTGGCAGCCGAGCGAAGCGTGTGAGCCGTATCAGGATGAAGAAGGGCGCTTGCTGAATCGCACGCTGGCTGAACACGTGGTGAACCGAATTAACGGTCAACCGGCGATAGTCACCAGCTATAACGATAAACGGGAATCAGAATCCGCGCCGTTGCCGTTCTCGCTGTCGGCGTTGCAGATTGAAGCGGCGAAGCGCTTCGGTTTAAGTGCGCAAAACGTTCTGGATATCTGCCAGAAGTTGTATGAAACCCATAAGTTGATTACCTATCCGCGTTCGGATAGCCGTTATCTGCCGGAAGAGCACTTTGCCGGACGTCATGCGGTACTGAACGCGATTAGCGTCCATGCACCGGATCTGCTCCCGCAACCGGCGGTCAATCCCGATACGCGAAATCGCTGTTGGGACGACAAAAAAGTGGATGCGCACCACGCCATCATTCCTACCGCACGCAGTTCGTCCATCAACCTGAACGATAACGAAGCGAAAATTTACAACCTGATTGCCCGTCAGTATCTGATGCAATTTTGCGCAGATGCGGTATTCAGGAAGTGCGTTATTGAGCTGGATATTGCCAAAGGCAAGTTTGTCGCTAAAGCGCGTTTTCTGGCGGAAGCCGGATGGCGCACGCTGCTCGGCAATAAAGAGCGCGACGAAGATAATGACGGGACGCCGCTGCCGGTGGTGGCAAAAGATGACGAACTGCTGTGCGAAAAAGGCGAAGTGGTTGAACGTCAGACTCAACCACCACGTCACTTTACCGATGCCACGCTGCTGTCAGCGATGACCGGGATTGCGCGATTCGTGCAGGATAAAGATCTGAAAAAGATCCTGCGCGCAACGGATGGTTTAGGTACGGAAGCGACGCGCGCCGGAATTATCGAATTGCTGTTTAAGCGCGGATTCCTGGTGAAAAAAGGGCGGTATATCCATTCGACCGACGCGGGAAAAGCGCTGTTCCACTCGTTGCCAGAAATGGCGACACGCCCGGACATGACCGCGCACTGGGAATCAATCCTGACCCAAATCAGCGAAAAGCAATGTCGCTATCAGGATTTCATGCAGCCGCTGGTGGGGACGCTGTATCAGCTTATCGATCAGGCGCGCAGCACACCGGTACGACGCTTTCGTGGAATTGCTGCACCTGGCGGTAGTGGTGATAAGAAAAAGAGCGCGCCGCGTAAACGCCCGGCGAAAAAAAGCCCGCCATCTGAAGAGGCGGGCGTGTAAGTCTGTAGGCCTGATAAGCGTAGCGTCATCAGGCTTTGCCGGATGCGGCACCTGTGCCTTATCCGGCCTACGGGTCTACAGAGAAGATATTAAATCACACCCTGGCCCAGCATCGCGTCGGCTACCTTCACGAAACCCGCGATGTTGGCGCCACGTACGTAGTTGGTCTGCTTGCTTTCGCCGCCGTATTCAACGCAGGCATGGTGAATATCCAGCATGATGTGGTGCAGGCGCGCATCCACTTTCTCCGCTTTCCAGCCCAGACGTGCGGCGTTCTGCGCCATTTCCAGACCGGATGTGGCGACGCCACCGGCGTTGGCGGCTTTACCCGGTGCGAACAGTACACCTGCCTCGAGGAACAGGTCGGTGGCTTCGATGGTGGTTGGCATGTTCGCACCTTCAGCCACGGCCTTGACGCCGTTGGCGATAAGCATTTGCGCGGCTTCCACATCGAGTTCGTTCTGCGTGGCACACGGCAGGGCGATATCGACCGGAACTGACCACGGTTGTTTGCCTTCCAGGTAGGTCAGGCCAAACTCACGGGCATAATCTGCTACACGACCGTCGCGGCTGTCTTTGATTGCGCACAGACGCGCCAGTTTTTCTTTGGTAAATCCACTTTCGTCAACTACGGTACCGCTGGAATCGGAGGCGGTAACCACCCGCGCGCCAAACTCCATGGCTTTCTCAATGGCGAATTGCGCCACGTTACCGGAGCCAGAAACCGCTACGCGCATGCCTTCAAAGCCCAGTCCATGACGTTTGAGCATCGCTTCGGTGAAGTACACCAGACCGTAGCCGGTGGCTTCCGGGCGGATCAGACTGCCGCCGAAAGAGAGACCTTTACCGGTAAAGACGCAGGCGCTGTTGTTGGACAATTTTTTCATCATCCCGGCCATAAAGCCGACTTCACGGCCGCCCACGCCGATATCGCCCGCCGGAACGTCGGTATCGGGACCTAAATGGCGGAACAGTTCGGTCATCAGCGCCTGGCAGAAACGCATGATTTCGCCTTCGCTTTTCCCTTTCGGATCGAAATCGCTCCCGCCTTTACCCCCGCCCATTGGCAGGGTGGTGAGGGCATTCTTAAACGTCTGTTCGAAGCCAAGGAATTTCAGGATCGACAGGTTCACGGAAGGGTGGAAACGCATACCGCCTTTGTATGGGCCAATGGCAGAGCTAAACTGCACGCGCCATGCGCGGTTGACCTGTACCTGATTGCGATCGTCCAGCCAGACTACGCGGAACTGGATCACGCGCTCCGGTTCAACGAGACGTTCCAGCAATGACATCTGACGATAGCGCGGGTTTTGCTCAAGGAAAGGCCACAGCGTGGTCATTACCTCACGAACGGCTTGCGCGAACTCGGTTTGATGCGGGTCGCGCTTTTGCACATGGTTAAGGAATGACTCCAGAGAACATGTCTGATCCATAGATATAAAAACCTCTTATATATTGATATGGTTATATTTTTGATTTTTGTGTTAAGTGTTGTGCAGTTTTTGACTATAACATCAGCAGTGTGACGAGACGCAAGAAAAAATTAACCTCGCTAAGTAAATTAATATTGCGCCGTGAGTCATAACCAAAAACGATGAGCGAAGGGGCTAAAGTTTCTGCCGATTTATACCGTTATACTGAGCATAAATGTCAGTCAAAAGGAAAGAATATGCGCCGTTTAATCGTGGCAGGAGCGTTGGCACTGGTGTCCAGCGCGACGCTGGCAAATCAGCTTTATCGCCCGGACGTGCAGGTGAATGTCCCGCCGGAAGTGTTCAGCTCCAGCGGTCAGCGGGCGCAGCCATGTAATCAGTGCTGCATTTATCAGGATCAAAACTATTCAGAAGGGGCGGTGATTAAAGCCGATGGCGTGCTGCTACAGTGCCAGCGCGATGAAAAAACCATCAGCACGAATCCGCTGGTCTGGCGGCGTGTGAAAGGATAAACGCTTCTAACAACGGGATATCGGCAGGCGCCAGCGGATAACGCAGCGCCTCTTCGGGTGAACACCAGACGATATCCTGATGCTCATGGGCGTAAAGTGTGCCCTGATAAGCCGGCACGTGCCATGCATGAAGATGTATCAATCGGCCTGACACTTCACGCTGATGGCTGGCGATGTAATTTCCAACGATAGCCTCGATACCCAATTCCTCACGTAATTCACGGACCAGCGCCTGTGGTTGGCTCTCTCCAGGTTCAACCTTGCCGCCCGCAAACTCCCACATGCCTGACTGATCCGCATGCTGCGGACGCTGAGCCAGTAAAATTTTGCCATCACGTTCAATAATAGCGGCGACCACGTCGAGGGTTTTCATTATATTCATCAAGATCTAACGACAGAAAATGACATACTATCGTTATCTTTGTTTTATCTAAAGTATTCAGGAGCCACCGTTGAACGAACCTCAGTCGTGGGTAAAGCCGTTAACGCGTATCCCTTCCAGTCTAAAACCGCTCGCTGCTACGCAGAAAAAACATTATGGCGATGTGCTGCATCCTACGCGCTGGTGGGGGCGGATGCCGTTTCTTTTTTGGCTGGTAGCGCTGTTTGTCGGATTTCTGGAGCGTAAAAAGGCGCGTTTAACGCCGGTGATGCGCGCGCTGTTGATGACCCGCGTATCTCAGGTGTGCCACTGCGCTTTCTGCGTTGATGCCAACAGTCTACGGCTGGCTGAACGCTGTGGCGCGCTGGATAAAGTCTTACAGGTTGCCAACTGGCAAGAATCGGCGCTATTTAGCGCAGAAGAGCGCGTAGCGCTGGCCTATGCCGATGCGATCACCGCCACGCCGCCACAGGTTGACGCTGCGCTGAAAGCGCAGATGAAGCAGCATTTTACCGATGATGCCATTACGGAAATGACCGCGCTGATTGCGTTTCAAAATCTCTCGGCGCGTTTTAATGCCGCTCTCGATATTCCTTCGCAGGGACTGTGCGACACCTTCAAAGGACGCCCGCATGCTTGACCGTCATATTCATCCGCGTTTAAAACCGCTTTTGCATCGCTGCGTGGGCATTATTGATAAGCCTGCGATTACCCCGGACGGGCTTACGCTGGTCGGTTTTGCCATTGGCGTGTTGGCCTTGCCATTTCTGGCGTTAGGCTGGTATCTGGCGGCGCTGGCGGCCATTGTGCTCAATCGGCTTTTTGATGGGCTGGATGGGGCACTGGCGCGGCGCAGAGGGCTAACCGATGCAGGCGGATTTCTTGATATCTCGCTCGATTTTCTGTTTTACGCCTTAGTACCATTCGGTTTTATGCTCGCCGATCCGGCGGCTAACTCGCTGGCTGGCGGCTGGCTGCTGTTCGCCTTTATGGGAACCGGCAGCAGTTTTCTGGCCTTTGCCGCGTTGGCGGCGAAACATCAAATTGATAACCCGGGCTACGCGCATAAATCGTTTTATTATCTGGGGGGACTGACCGAAGGTACTGAGACGATTTTGCTGTTTGTGTTTGGGTGTCTGTTCCCGGAATATTTTGCCGTGATGGCGTGGGTTTTTGGCGCGCTGTGCTGGATGACGACGTTTACCCGGATCTGGAGCGGATACCTGACGCTAAAAGCGGTTCAGCGTCAGGCATAATCAGAGATTACTTGCTGCTGTCCGGACCCCGTTCACCGCTGGAGACCGGGTTTTTTGGATTGCTGCTCCACTCATACCAGCCGCCGTCGTAAACGGAGACGTTTTTCCAGCCCATCGCGCGGGCATACATAAACGTTTCCGAAGCACGCCAGCCGGTACCGCAATAGAACGAGACCTGCTGCTGTGGCAGAATATTCCATTGCTTCCACATGGCGGCGATGTCATCCGCGCTGCGCATGGTGCCATCCGGATTATGGAAATCTTCCATGTGGGTGGAATCACTGCCCGCGTGGCCCCAACGTGCGCCTGCAATCTCACCTTTTGGCTTAATGTAGCTATAGCCGCTGGTGGTACCGACAAATTCTGGCCATGAACGAATGCTCACCAAAGACGCATCCTGGCGATGAAGCAGACCGCGAGCCTGTTCCATATCGAGCATCAACTGCGGCTGGGCAGGAATGGTCACGCCGAAATCTGGTTCTGGTTTCACCGATGGCGCCGTGCCGCGTTCGACCGGTAAACCTGAGTCGGACCAGGTTTGCCAGCCGCCGTCGAGCAGACGAACATCTTTCACGCCGGCGTACAGCATAATTTGCGCCACGCGCGCAGCGGCATAGACATCGCGGCCATATAAAATCACCGTGGTGTCATGGCGGATACCGTGCTTCGCCAGCATCGTTTTGAGCTGTTCGTCGGACACTTTGTTCCACAGCGGTTCGCTTTCGACTTCGTTGGTATCAATGTAGCCCGCACCAGGGATGTGGCTCAGCAGATACAACTTCGGTGCGCCCCAGGCGGCCTCAATCACTTTCCAGTCGCCCGCCGGTTTAGCAGTTACGTTTTTACCCTGCTGCAGGTCGTGCAGCCACTGCGGGTACACCAGCTGTTCGAAGTGCGGCAGACGTTGCAGGCGGGCTGGGTCCGTAAGCGCATCGCTGAGGGTGGAGATATGGTTAAAGCCCACTTTTTGCAGGCGGGCTTTGACAGCCTGTATGTCGTTATCGCTGCCATACAGTGCCACCGGCGTGTCAGTGTTGAGTTGATGTGATTTAACCCAGGCGCTGAGTTGTTCATCATTCATCTTGTCGAGCCAGGCGGCAGACAGGTTCAGTGCGGAAGGTTCGTGTCCTGAAGGACCATTAAGCGACTGCGGCCAGCCGTTGTAAAAAGCGCTCTGACGGGTATCGATTGCCGCGCCTTGCTTTTGCTGTAACTGGTCGAGGGTGAGCGTCTGTGCTGTTTCAGCAGCCCAGGAAGAAGCGCAAGCGAGCCCTAAAGCCAGTGCCAGCGCGGTCATTTGAGAAACACGTTTCATCGAATAGCCCGACGTTGAAAAAAAGAGGACGACATTCTGTGCCGCCGGTTAAGTAAAAACCTTGCGTTAACGCAGCATATCGCCACATTCACGCCCAGTTTTCCATCTGAAATACACGGCCTGCTGGCGGGACATCCTGCGCGTCATGGGTAACCTGTACCACTGGAATACCCAGCTTACGTACCTCGGTAAAGACCCACCGGCGAAAGGTATCGCGCAGCGACGTGTCCAGCCTGCTAAAGGGTTCATCGAGTAACAGCGCCTGGGGCTGCGCCAGCAGTGCGCGGAGCAGGGCGACACGCGAACGTTGTCCGCCGGAGAGCGAAGCCGGATCGCGCGAATAAAAACCGGCCAGGTCCGCACGCGCGAGAGCGCTTTCCACCGCATGTCGTCTGGTGGAACCCTGTAGAGTGGCGGGTAGGGCCAGCAGTAAATTCTGCCCAACGCTGAAATGGTCAAACAGCAGTGCATCCTGAAACAGAATGCCAATCTGGCGCTGCGCCGTAGGCAGAGCGTCAACGCGTCGTGCGTTGAGCCACAGCTCGCCTGATGCCTGAAATTGAGGTGACAACGCCCCGACCATCCACGAAAACAGCGAAGACTTTCCACTGCCGGAGGAACCCATAATCGTGACAATGTCACTTTTATCAACCTGAAAGGTAACGTTCTTCAGCAGCGCAGTCGCACCCTGGTACAACGAAACGTTTTGCACAATGAGCATTAGCGGAGTCCTTGTCGAAAGCGGCCAATCCAC
Organism: Citrobacter youngae; assembly: GCF_003818115.1. Taxonomy (GTDB): domain Bacteria; phylum Pseudomonadota; class Gammaproteobacteria; order Enterobacterales; family Enterobacteriaceae; genus Citrobacter; species Citrobacter youngae. Next base: position 442,720 of record NZ_RPOI01000016.1, read on the forward strand.
GCGGCGAGAAAGGCTGCGAGTGCGAAAACGAGCAGTGGTAGAAGAAGCTGCCACAACGCTTGTGTTGCCAGAATCTCGCCGCTACCGCCGCTGCTTAATGCCACCGCTTCGGTGGTCAGCGTGGGATAGCGTCCGGCACCTAGCCACAGCGTCGGCATATACTGGGCGATACTGACCGAGAAGCCAACCGCGAAGGTAATCAATGCCGGGCGCACCAGCTGCGGGCATTTCACCAGCCAGAATATCCGCCCCCGCGACCAGCCCAGCGTTTGTGCAATCAAAATTAATCGCGGGTCAATGCGCTGCCAGGCCGGTTTAAGCACAAATAGCATCCAGGGCATCACCCACAGCAGGTGGCCCCAGATAATTGTCGTCATCAGTCCATCCTGTCCGGCATATAACGCCAGCAGATATTGTCCGGTTACCAGCGGTAGCGCAGGCAAAATGAGCGGTAGCCAGACCCAGCGGTGCCCGGTTTGTGGGCCCCATTCCAGCCAGACAAAAAGTATCAGTAGCGCTAACACGCTGGAAAGAAGCCCTAGCTGCAGGCTATTGCTGAGCGCCTCGTGGTTTAGTGAGGAATAGCTGGCGATAAGCGCCAGTACAAGCGCGCATACCACACCGCTGACGGGCAAGATCTGTACCAGCGGGCGTGCGATTGTTATAGGTGAAAAATGCAGGCGTTCACCATTTACTGCCGGGATAGTACGTCGCCAGGCTCGCCACAACAGATAACCCACCAGCGCGATAATGAGGAGCAACAGCACCAGCAACAGGCTGGCGAGTGCGCCTTTCGCCTGCTGTTCGACATCGCCCTGACTGAGCCATTGCCAGCTCAAAACTGCCAGTGTTGGCGGATTTCCGGGGCCGAGGACGATTGCCACATCCACAACGGAGAGTGACCAGGCAACAATCGCCAGCATAGCTTTACCTAATGCCGGGCCGATAGCAGGCAGTACCAGCCAGTTCAGGCATTGCAGTCGGCTGTAACCCAGCGAATCCAGCACGATAACCTGCTGCGAAAGTTGTTTTTCACTCAGTAGAGCCGAGAGGATCCATAACAAAAAAGCGCTCTCTTTCACCGCCAGTGTCACGCCAAGCCCAATGCCGTAACGGTCTGGCTGTGGGCTGAGGAACGGTAGCCATTGCCAGATTTTACCGCCTTCGGCAAAAACCAACAGCACGCTGGTGGCGAAGGCAACATGCGGGACCGCCAGCAGCCACGGAAGACGGGTGCTTAGTCGCGCCCAGCCTGCGCCGGGCCATAAAGCGAGGATTGCCAGTAGCGCGATGATCAGTGCGCCGCCGGCAGCCAGTCCTGTGGAAACCAGCGTCGCCAGTAACGCCTGCGGAAGTTGAGGGTCGGCAAAGAGAGCCAGCCAATGGGTTAGGCTAAGGGCTGGCGCTATCAGAGAGAAAGCCGCTGGCGCCAGCGGCAGATAAACTGCCGCCATGATGGCCCAGAGTAGCAAAATTAATGCGTACCGTAGCGGCGTAGCCATTCTTGTTCCAGAGCGTTTACCCAGGCAGCATGCGGTTCTGGCAGCACGGCGGGGAGTCCTTGCGGGATCCGTGCCAGCAGCGCATCACGTTGTTCGACGGGTAATTTTTGTGGATCAAGCACCGAAGGATCTCCCCAGACGCTCGGGTCAGCTTTGCGCAGCTGCGCTTCAGGTGAGAGCAGAAAGTTTGCCACCACTTTCGCTCCGGCGCTGGCGCGCGCATTCGCCGGAATAGCGACAAAATGCACGTTGCCGAGCATGCCCTGTGAAAAACCAAAACTGTAGCTGCTTTTGGGTAATTCGCCGCTGGTCACTTTTTGCTGCGCGTGGGCAGGGTTAAAGGTCAAGGATAAACGCAGGGTTCCAGAATTGAGCAGCGCATCCATTCGCGCAGGTGTGGGCGGAAAGTCTTTGCCTTCGCGCCACAGTACAGGGTGCAGTGTATCAAGATAATGCCACAACGGCGCGGTAACGTCGGCGAATGTGGCTGTATCTGGCGCGAGTTTTAGCGCTTGTGGTTGCGTGGTGAGCGAAATTAACAACTGCTCCAGAAACGCCGTACCGGTAAAGTCAGGCGGGCGCGGATAGGTCACCGTGCCGGGGTGCGCCTGCGCAAATTCAAGCAGTGCCTGCGGAGATTGCGGCGGCTGCGCGGTGAGATCGCGCCGGGCAATAAAGGTGAGTTGGGCACCGCCCCACGGGGATTCAGCCCCCTCCGTTGGCACGGAGAAATCCTCGCTCACCGGTTTTTGGGTATCAACATAGCGCCAGTTAGGCAACGTTTGCGCCCATTGGGTTTGCAGCAGCCCGGCTTCTTTCAGGGTGCGGAAATTTTCGCCGTTTACCCACAATAAATCGACAGAGCCGCCTGTTTTTCGCCCAGATGCCGCTTCTGTCTGGATGCGTTTTACCGCGTCGGCGGCATCTGCGAGACGTACGATTTTCAGGTTAATGGCGTAGTGCGTTTTCATCTCACCGCTAACCCAGTCGAGATACTGGTTAACTGCATTGTCGCCACCCCAGGCGTTGAACCACACCGTCTGACCGCGGGCATCGTTTTTGATTTGTTGCCAGCCGTCGTTCTGGGCAAACGTCGCCAGCGGACAGAGCATTAAACTCAGGCACAATAAGCAGTAACGCATAGTATCTCCATGGCTAAAAATGGGGGAAGTCTCAGGTTTTTTTTCGTTGATGTTCAAGATAAAGGCTTCTCGCCACTGAAATTATTACGCTCAGAGCGAACAGGATGAACAGGCCGGTTACAAACCAAAATGTACCGCCGGTTAACAGGCTACCCGCCCATGAATAGACGATAGTAGCGGGTAACTGTCCGATGCCGGTGGCGATGAAAAAATGGCGAAACCGAATCGAGGTCAGGCCTGCCGCGTAGCTTACCGGATCGAACGGTACAAAAGGTAACAGGCGACAGACCAGAATGGTGTGCTTGCCATAGCGCTCGAAAAAAGCGTCCATATTGTTCAGCACCGTTTTTCCGGTCAGCTTTTCTACCGCACCGCGACCTAAAATACGGGCAATAAAAAAGCACAGCGCCGCACCTACCATCGCACTGCTCCAGGACAGTATGCCGCCCCAAAATGCGCCAAACAGCGAGGCGTTGGCAAAGGTGATCACAAAAGCGGGAAGCGGGGCGACGATGGCCTGCAAGATCATCAGGAAGAATGAAACGACCGCCGCCTGAGTTCCGTAAGAACGAATAAAATTCTCAATTGCATGCTGATCGAGCGTGGCAAATGCCGCCAGGCTGGCGTGGAGAAAATCGCTCACGCCAGGTATCCACGCCCACGCCATCAGCGCGAGCAGCAGCAGAGCAATCAAACTCGCCCGGTAATAGCGAACCAGCCGAGCTTTGTTTCGTTTTATCATTTATCCGTACACTCATGATTTGCTGACGGATCGATATGCTTATACCGGGCCCAGGCTTTGGCTGCCTGAACGAGGGCGAATAACGCCAGCCCCGCCACGCTGAGCTTACCGATAAATACCAGGGTAATGCCTTCACTGGCCAGTTCGTGTGACATCAGCGTATAGATAAAAATACCTGGTAACGTGGTGATAGCTGAAATCAGAGTAAATGACCAGAACGGAATGGCCGTCAGCCCATAGGCATAGTTTTGAATATTATAAGGAAACAGTGGAACGAGGCGGGTCAGGATCAGAAAGTCGATACCGCTATGGGCAATCCCTTTTTCGATCGCCTGAAACGTCGCCGTATGCCCGACATGTTTCAGTAATAGTTCCCGCCCAAGCCAGCGTGCCAGTAAAAATGACAATGCCGAGGCAACAGTTGCTGCCAGTAAAGAGATGAGCGTGCCAACCAGTGGGCCGAAAAGGATACCGCCGACAATCACCAGTATGCTGCCGGGTATCAGGCACAGCGCAGCAACAATAAACAGCAGAATATAAAGTGCGTAGCCGAACAGCCCGCTTTGGTGGATGACATCTTGCAAATGATGGAGATTGGTTATCAGGTCAGACAGACCAAAATAGTGGAAAACCCCAGCCAGGGCGCAGAACAGCACTGCCACAATCAGCAGTCGGTATTCTGCCTTATGCGAACTTCTTTTTCATGGGGGGTCTCCTGTAAATCCGTGGGCAATGATGCGTTTTCACCAGCGAAAAGTGCGCGCGAAGATATAGTAAAATCCCGCTCGCAACAATGTATTACCGCCGCTTTTTTGATTTTGCACAGAATATACTGACTCTCCAGGCGAGGCCCGGAGAGCGAAAAAATGCAGATAATTAGACGCGGAATTTTGCCCACACTGGCGCGTGGTCGGACGGTTTTTCCATGCTGCGAATTTCATAGTCGATGCCGGTTTCTTCGCAGCGTTCCGCCAATGGGTTGCTCGCCAGCAGCAGATCGATACGCAGGCCACGGTTATCGTCAAAACCTTTTGAGCGGTAATCAAACCACGAGAACTGGTCGTTTTTATCAGGATGCGCGTGACGATAGGTGTCCACCAGCCCCCAACCTAACAGACGTTCCATCCACTCACGTTCTTCTGGCAGGAAGGAACATTTCCCGGTACGCAGCCAGCGTTTACGGTTCTCTTCGCCAATGCCGATATCGAGATCGGTTGGGCTAATATTCATATCGCCCATGATCAATACCGGATTGTCGCGCTTCAGCTCTGTCTCAAGATAGTTTTGCAGGTTCTGATAAAACGCGGCTTTGGCCGGGAATTTAGTTTCATGGTCACGACTTTCGCCCTGCGGGAAATAGCCGTTGATGACGGTGATGTTGCCAAGCGGAGACGGGATCTCCGCCATAATGATACGGCGTTGCGCCTCTTCGTCATCATTTGGGAAACCACGGCGCACTGCAATCGGCGTCTCTTTGGTCAACAGCGCCACACCATAATGGCCTTTCTGACCGTGATAGAAAACGTTGTAACCCAGTTTTGCTACCTCTTCGAGAGGGAACATATCGTCGTGAACTTTTGTCTCCTGTAAGCCAATCACATCCGGTTGGTGTTTTTCGACAATGGCTGCCAGTTGATGAGGACGGGCACGCAGGCCGTTGATATTAAAAGAGACAAATTTCATAGTCGCTGCCACTTTGTAAGATGAATAGTGCAAGGATGGTAGCAGAATTTCCACGAACTGACTGCTTCTTGTCACCTGATTCCAACAATGATTGCTAATGGTGTTAACGATGGCGCAAAAACTGCACCGTTTTGGCGCGAAGCGCGTCGCTATGGGGCAATAATTTCCGATAAATTTCGTATACGATCACAATTCCAGAATTATATTTGGTGACTGAATAAAATTTCGGTTTTTCCTCTAATTAGTCCTCTGTTACGCAAACATATTCACTTTATATGCACATATAGTGAATATTGCCGTGTTGTAACTTGTTGATATCCCGTTCTCTGACCCCGTTTATGCACTTTTTTCGCTGGCTGGCACGAACCCTGCAATCTACATTTACACCGCAAACACTATATTTATTAACATATAAATAACCTTTTATTTACCGTTGAGGTCGCTATGTCTCTGTCAATTACGCGTGAAAATTTTGATGAATGGATGATGCCTGTATACGCTCCGGCCCCTTTTATTCCGGTGCGGGGTGAAGGTTCACGTCTGTGGGATCAGCAGGGTAAAGAGTATATCGATTTCGCGGGAGGCATTGCGGTTAACGCGCTGGGTCACGCCCATCCGGCATTGCGCGAGGCATTAAACGACCAGGCGAGTAAATTCTGGCATACAGGAAATGGCTACACCAACGAGCCGGTATTGCGTCTGGCGAAAAAGCTGATTGACGCCACCTTTGCCGAGCGCATTTTCTTCTGTAACTCCGGCGCAGAAGCCAACGAAGCGGCACTAAAACTGGCGCGTAAATATGCCCACGATCGTTTTGGCAGCCAGAAGAGCGGGATTGTGGCGTTTAAAAATGCATTCCATGGCCGCACGCTGTTTACCGTCAGCGCCGGTGGTCAGCCCGCCTATTCACAGGATTTCGCGCCGCTGCCGCCGGATATCCGCCATGCCGTGTATAACGATCTCGATTCTGCCAGCCAACTGATTGATGACACGACCTGTGCGGTCATCGTCGAGCCTGTACAGGGCGAAGGCGGCGTGGTGCCGGCAACAAACGCGTTTTTGCAGGGGCTGCGTGAATTATGCGATCGCCATAATGCGCTGCTGATTTTTGATGAGGTTCAGACCGGGGTTGGCCGTACCGGCGAACTGTATGCCTATATGCACTATGGTGTGACGCCAGACCTGCTGACGACGGCCAAAGCGCTTGGCGGTGGTTTTCCTATTGGGGCGTTATTGACCACAGAACGTTGCAGCAGCGTGATGACCGTGGGCACTCACGGTACAACTTACGGCGGAAACCCATTAGCCACTGCCGTAGCGGGTAAGCTGCTGGAAATTGTTAACACGCCGGAAGTCCTCAATGGTGTGAAACAGCGTCATGACTGGTTTGTGGAACGTATTAACGCCATTAACGAACGTTTTGGACTGTTTAGCGAAATTCGTGGGCTTGGACTGCTGATCGGCTGCGTACTGAATGCGGAATATGCCGGGAAAGCAAAACTCATCTCGCAAGAAGCAGCCAATGCAGGGGTGATGGTACTGATTGCCGGCGCTAACGTGGTGCGTTTCGCGCCAGCGTTAAACGTCAGCCAGGAAGAGGTGGCAACCGGGCTGGATCGTTTTGCGCTGGCATGCGAACGCATTAAAGCAGGAGGTTCATCATGATGGTGATTCGCCCCATTGAACGTGCTGATATTACCGCGTTGATGCAGCTTGCCGGTAAGACCGGCGGCGGATTGACCTCGCTACCGGCGAATGAAGCGACGCTAATGGCGCGTATCGAACGTTCGCTACAAACCTGGCGCGGTGAGTTGCCCAAAAGTGAGCAGGGATATGTGTTTGTGCTGGAAGACAGCGCCAGCGGAACTGTGGCGGGGATTTGCGCCATTGAGGTGGCGGTAGGACTTAACGATCCCTGGTACAACTATCGGGTCGGTACTCTGGTGCATGCCTCGAAAGAGTTGAATGTCTATAACGCATTGCCGACGCTGTTTCTCAGTAACGATCACACCGGAAGCAGCGAGCTTTGCACGCTGTTTCTCGATCCGGACTGGCGTAAAGAAGGTAACGGCTATTTGTTGTCGAAGTCGCGCTTTATGTTCATGGCCGCGTTTCGTGACCGTTTTAACGAAAAAGTCGTTGCAGAGATGCGGGGTGTCATTGATGAACACGGTTATTCACCGTTCTGGCAAAGCCTCGGAAAACGTTTTTTTTCAATGGAATTCAGCCGCGCAGATTTTCTCTGTGGCACCGGACAAAAAGCCTTTATTGCTGAGCTGATGCCTAAACACCCTATTTACACCCACTTCCTGTCGGAAGAAGCACAAAGCGTGATTGGCGAAGTGCATCCGCAAACGGCGCCAGCCCGTGCGGTGCTGGAGAAAGAGGGGTTTCGCTACCGTAACTATGTCGATATTTTCGACGGCGGGCCGACTCTGGAATGCGATATCGACCGGGTGCGGGCAATACGTAAAAGCAGGCTGGTGGAAGTGGCGGAAGGTCAGCCAGCAACCGGCGATTATCCGGCTTGTCTGGTGGCTAATGAAAATTACCAAAACTTCCGCGTCATGTTAGTGCGTGCCGACCCGAATACCCAACGACTGGTGCTGACGGCAGCACAACTGGACGCCCTGAAATGTCACGCGGGTGACCATGTACGTTTTGTGCGTCTTTGTGCAGAGGAGAAAGCAGCATGACATTATGGATAAACGGCGACTGGGTAACAGGGCTCGGCGAGCGTCGGGTGAAAACCAATCCCGTCAGCGGAGATGTGCTGTGGCAGGGTAATGATGCCGATGCCACTCAGGTGGCGCAGGCGTGCCACGCAGCGCGTACGGCTTTTCCGGGCTGGGCAAGACAGTCTTTTGTCGCGCGTCAGGACATTGTCGAGAAATTCGCGACGCTGCTGGAGAGTAATAAAGCAGAACTGACGGCGATCATTGCACGGGAAACCGGCAAGCCGCGCTGGGAAGCTGCAACCGAGCTGACGGCGATGATCAATAAAATTGCCATCTCAGTGAAGGCGTATCACACCCGTACCGGGGAACAGCATAACGCGCTGCCAGATGGCGCTGCGACGTTACGTCATCGCCCACACGGTGTTCTGGCCGTGTTTGGCCCGTATAACTTCCCCGGTCATTTACCTAATGGTCATATCGTTCCGGCGTTGTTGGCTGGCAATACGTTGATTTTCAAACCCAGCGAGCTGACGCCGTGGACCGGTGAAGCCGTGGCAAAGCTGTGGGCGCAGGCGGGATTACCGCCGGGCGTGCTGAACCTGGTACAGGGCGGGCGTGAAACGGGGCAGGCCCTGAGCGCGCTGGAAGACCTTGATGGTCTGCTGTTTACCGGCAGCGCCAATACCGGTTATCACCTGCATCGACAGTTATCTGGCCAGCCAGAAAAAATCCTCGCTCTCGAGATGGGAGGGAACAACCCGCTGATTATCGAGAACCCGGAAGATATTGATGCCGCCGTGCATCTGACCATTCAATCTGCGTTTGTTACCGCCGGACAGCGCTGTACCTGCGCCCGCCGCCTGTTAGTTAAAAAAGGCGCGCAGGGTGATGCGTTCCTGACGCGTCTGGTGGAGGTTAGTCAGCGTTTAATGCCCGGCAACTGGGATGCAGAACCGCAGCCGTTTATGGGCGGACTGATTTCCGAACAGGCCGCGCAGCACGTTTATGATGCCTGGCAGCGTCTGGCGTCTTTGGGGGGCCGTACCTTGTTAGCACCGCGTCTGGTGAAAGCCGGAACGTCACTGCTGGCTCCCGGTATCATCGAACTGACCGGAGCGGCGAACGTACCTGATGAAGAGGTTTTTGGCCCTCTGCTTGGCGTCTGGCGCTATGACAGCTTTGATGACGCGATTCGCATGGCGAACAACACTCGCTTTGGACTGTCGTGTGGGTTAGTTTCACCCGATCGCAGCCAATTTGATCAATTGCTGCTGGAGGCGCGGGCAGGGATCGTCAACTGGAATAAGCCGCTAACCGGCGCGGCAAGCACTGCACCGTTTGGTGGGATTGGTGCCTCAGGCAACCATCGCGCCAGCGCGTGGTATGCCGCAGATTATTGTGCCTGGCCGATGGCAAGTCTGGAATCACCAGCCTTAACGCTGCCAACGGCGCTTAGCCCAGGACTCGATTTTTCTCGTGAGGATAAGCGATGAAAGCCCGTGAGATTAATTTTGATGGTCTGGTGGGACTGACCCACCACTATGCTGGATTGTCATTTGGTAATGAGGCCTCAACCAAACACCGTTTTCAGGTGTCGAACCCTCGTCTGGCGGCGAAACAGGGTTTGCTAAAGATGAAAGCGCTGGCGGATGCGGGATTTCCCCAGGCGGTGATCCCGCCCCATGAGCGGCCTTATATTCCGGTGCTACGGCAGTTGGGATTCAGCGGCAGTGATGAGCAGGTACTGGAAAAGGTGGCACGGCAGGCACCTCACTGGCTCTCCAGTGCCAGTTCCGCTTCGCCGATGTGGGTGGCGAATGCGGCAACGGTCTGTCCTTCGGCAGATTCGCTGGACGGAAAAGTGCATCTGACGGTCGCGAATCTGAATAACAAGTTCCACCGTTCACTGGAAGCGCCAACCACAGAAGCGTTGCTAAGCGCGATCTTCCGCGATGAGAGCCGCTTTACGGTCCATAGTGCATTGCCACAGGTTGCGTTACTGGGTGATGAAGGCGCGGCAAACCATAACCGTCTCGGTGGTGATTACAGCGACCCCGGCATACAGGTGTTTGTCTATGGTCGTGAAGAGGGCAACGGCGCGCATCCGAAGCGTTATCCGGCGAGGCAATCCAGAGAAGCCAGCGAGGCTGTTGCGCGACTGAATCAGGTGAACCCTAATCAGATTATCTTTGCTCAGCAAAACCCGGATGTTATCGATCTTGGTGTGTTTCATAACGATGTTATTGCGGTATCAAATCGTCAGGTGCTGTTTTGCCATGAATTGGCGTTTGCCAACCAGCAGGCTTTGTTACAGCAGTTGCATAGCCAGGTGGCGGGATTTACGGCGCTGGAAGTTCCCCTGGCTGAAGTGTCAGTGCAGGATGCCGTGGCAACATATCTGTTTAACAGCCAGCTACTCAGTCGTGATGACGGTTCAATGATGTTGGTCTTGCCGCAGGAATGCCGGGAGCATGCAGGGGTATGGCATTATTTAAACCGTCTGCTTGAAGATGACAACCCGATTGACGATCTACGGGTATTCGATCTGCGCGAAAGCATGTCCAACGGTGGTGGCCCGGCATGTCTGCGCCTTCGGGTCGTGTTAACCCCACAGGAGCAACAGGCGGTGAACCCGGCGGTTCTCATGAATGATGTGCTGTTTAACACGTTGAATAACTGGGTTGACCGTTACTATCGCGATCGTCTTACCGCCGCAGACCTTGCTGACCCGCAGTTGCTGCGCGAAGGGCGTGAAGCGCTGGATACGTTGACGCAATTACTCAACCTCGGTTCGGTGTATCCCTTCCAGCAGGAGCGTACACGCCATGGATAATTTCCTTGCGCTGACGCTTGCGGGGGGGGCGCCAGATGCCACCCGGGGGAAAGCTCACGGTTTTGACTGGCAATGGATCGGGCATGGCATGCTGGAGCTGACGCCGGTTGTTCCGGTTGAGCGTTCGCTGGTTTTGTCTGCGGGCATTCATGGTAATGAAACCGCACCAGTAGAAATACTGGATACATTGTTGGCCGGGTTGTTTAGCGGCAAGCTGCCGCTGACATGGCGGCTATTGCTGATCCTGGGCAATCCGCAGGCGTTAGCTGCGGGCAAACGCTACTGTCATAGCGATCTGAACCGTATGTTTGGCGGCCGCTGGCAGATTTTTACCGCGAGTGAAGAAACGCGCCGAGCCCATGAACTTGAGCTGTGTCTGGACGATTTTTACGCGCGGGCGCAAGAGTCAGTACGCTGGCATCTGGATCTGCATACCGCGATTCGCGGCTCACAGCATCTGCGTTTTGGCGTGCTGCCACAACGTAATGTTGCCTGGGACGAAGATTTTCTGGGATGGCTGGGAGATGCAGGACTTGAGGCGCTGGTGTTCCATCAGACGCCTGGCGGTACGTTCACCCATTTTAGCGCTGAACATTTTGGCGCGCTGGCCTGTACGCTGGAACTGGGTAAAGCGCTGCCGTTTGGACAAAACGATCTGTCCCAGTTTGCGCAGACGGCGGATGCGCTGGCGAAACTGCTGCAAGGCGAGCGAATCCCTACGGGAGAAACATCTCCGCTGCGCTATCGCGTGGTGGCGCAAATTACACGACGCAGCGACGATTTTATTCTCCATATGGATAACCAGACGCTCAACTTTACCCCCTTTAAAGAGGGGACCTTGCTGGCGCAGGATGGTGATGAACGTTTTATCGTCACCCATAACGTTGAATATGTTCTCTTTCCTAATCCAAATGTGGCCTGTGGTTTACGCGCGGGACTGATGCTGGAAAGGTTGTAAAAGATATATCCGCCCTCGGGTTAATCTCTGAGGGCTTATTATTGCGTGCTGTTTGTATTTATTACGGATTATTCCTGGTAAGCTGCTTTCTTAATAACCAGGTTTCAGGTATAGTTCTTCATAATTCTTTCAAAATCATCGTGTTGTGATTTTTTATTTCAACTCTGCGCAATTTATTCTTTTTTTCTTCATAATTGATGAAAGTTTGTTTTTTACACTTTCATTGTTTTACCGTTGCTCTGATTAATTGACGCTTAAGTCGGTAAAGTTAATCCCGTCAACACGACATCACATTGCATAAGCTTCGCATGAATGTCGTAAGAATAACTGAAAGGAAGGATAGAAATTATGCGTAAATTGACTGCTCTGTTTGTTGCCTCTACCCTGGCGCTGGGCGCTGCAAACCTGGCTCATGCCGCTGACGCTACCACAGCAGCTCCGGCAGATGCCAAACCGATGATGCACCACAACGGTAAATTCGCCCCGCATCACGACATGATGTTTAAAGACCTGAACCTGACCGATGCACAGAAACAGCAGATCCGCGACATCATGAAAGGTCAGCGCGATCAGATGAAACGTCCTCCGCTGGAAGAACGCCGTGCAATGCACGATATCATCGCCAGCGATAGCTTCGATAAAGCGAAAGCTGAAGCGCAGATTGCGAAGATGGAAGAGCAGCGCAAAGCTAACATGCTGGCGCATATGGAAACGCAGAACAAAATTTACAACATTCTGACCCCGGAACAGAAAAAACAGTTTAATGCCAATTTTGAGAAGCGTCTGACAGAACGAGCAGCGCAGAAAGGTAAAATGCCACAAGCTGCCGAATAATCGGTAGGCGTCTATACTCAATCATTCACGCTGTGTCGGAGCAGATTGCCCCGGACAGCGTGAAAAAAAACTCAAGACCGCCGGCCTTGTCCACAACACGTTTAACGATGTGGGCAGGATCGGCGGTTTTTTCTTTCCTACCTATTGCACAGCGCTTGGGACAGGTTATGCTCCTGAGGCCCGCGAAAATGCTACCTGGATCAGCGCGTTAAACTTTTTTGCAAAACGCCATGGTCATCGCTAAGGCAAATCAACTCTGCTGCCGATAACAACGAGCAGGGTGAATGATAACAATGATGATTTGGCTGCCTGATGACGGCATGTCGGCGCACAGTGCCTTTCTGGAGGGATGATGGAGTACTTTGATATCCGCAAAATGCCGGTTAATCTCTGGCGTAATGGTGCGGGAGAAACGCGTGAAATATGTTGTTTTCCGCCAGCAACGCGCGACTTTCACTGGCGGGCGAGTATTGCCTCCATTGCTGCGAACGGCGAATTTTCACTCTTTCCCGGAGTTGAGCGCGTTATTACACTGCTCGAAGGGGGAGAAGTCACATTGGAAGGTGCTAACACGTTACCGCATACGCTAAAACAGCATCAGCCTTTTACGTTCGCCGGTGACCGCGTGGTAAAAGCGAAGCTGACGGAAGGGCAGATGTCGATGGATTTCAATATCATGACCCGACGGGATGTCTGCCAGGCGAAAGTCAGAGTTGCCGACCGCACGTTTACAACTTTTGGTTCGCGCGGCGGCGTGGTATTTGTTATCAGCGGTGCCTGGCAACTGGGCGATAAGCTACTGACCGCCGATCAGGGTGCAAGCTGGCACGACGGTAAACACACCTTACGACTGCTGGAGCGCGAGGGAAAACTGCTGTTCAGCGAGATTAACTGGAAGCCAGGTTTTTCGCCTGATTCGGTGCAATGACGTCGCTTGGGCCGGATAAACCATTTTGTGGTTATCCGGCACGGGTAAATCAGCGAATTACGATTTTTTCCAGAAGTCGTCAAACACCGTAATCGGTGGGCGACGTTTGTGTTCTGTTTTCACGTACCAGCCTTCAATTTTCTTCGCAACGTCGGCATTCAACGTTTTTCCTTCCAGATAATCGTCAATGTTGTCGTAGGTAACGCCTAATGCGGCTTCATCTGGCAGAGAGGGACGATCGTCTTCGAGGTCGGCGGTTGGCGCTTTCTTGTATAAATGCTCAGGGCAACCCAATGCCGCAAGAAGCTGCTTACCCTGACGCTTGTTGAGGCGGAATATTGGGTTAATGTCAGTGCCGCCATCGCCATATTTGGTAAAGAATCCGGTAATGGCCTCTGCGGCGTGATCGGTACCCACGACAACACCGCTGGTCATTCCGGCGATACTGTATTGTGCCTTCATACGCTCGCGGGCTTTTTCATTGCCGCGCACAAAATCACTCAGTTCAATACCTGCTTCGCGCAATGCCTGCTCGCTGGCCAATACCGCGCCTTTGATGTTGACGGTGAGTACACGGTCAGGTTGTATAAACGCTATCGCGTCCTGACAGTCCTGTTCATCGGCCTGCACACCATAAGGCAGTCGCACGGCAATAAACTGCAAAGCATCGTTACCCGTTTCTTCACGTAACTCGGAAATCGCCATTTGGCATAACTTTCCGGCCAGGGTTGAGTCCTGTCCGCCGCTAATCCCTAACACCAGCGATTTAAGGAAAGGGTAGGTTTTGAGGTACGATTTCAGAAAATCCACGCTGCGGCGAATTTCCTCTTCTGCATTAATATGTGGTTTGGCACCAAGTGCCCGGATTATCTCTTGCTGCAGAGTCATTTAACCCCCTATGGAAAATAAAATGATCAAAAATAACGATGTGTTAAAGCTAACGCGTTGACGTCCAAACGACAAGGGATGCAGCCGGATATAACATCATTTTGTTTTGATAGAATTTTCTGAAATGACCCGAGTATCAACTGACAGCTTGAAAAATGCGTTGTTGTGCTCCAGGCTTATATAACACGCTGAAAAACAAGAGGACGGAATATGAACAAGAATCTAACAGGAATTCTGAGTGCAGCGGCGGTATTGACTATGCTGGCAGGCTGTACGGCTTACGATCGTACTAAAGACCAATTTGTGCAGCCCGTGGTGAAAGATGTGAAGAAAGGGATGAGCCGGGCGCAAGTGGCGCAGATTGCCGGTAAACCTTCTTCTGAAGTCAGCATGATCCATGCGCGTGGTACATGTCAGACCTACATCCTGGGTCAACGAGATGGTAAAGCAGAGACCTATTTTGTTGCATTAGATGATACTGGGCACGTGATTAATTCCGGCTACCAGACCTGTGCGGAGTACGACACCGACCCGCAGGCAGCGAAGAAGTAACAACTGTTTATTGCCTGAGCACTCTGACGAACCGGCCGCTGTGCCGGTTTTTTTGTGTCACGCGATCTTATTTATTGTCGCGAATTATTTGCCCGAAGTGTGAGGGGTGTCATAACCACAGGTCAAGGAGAGACAATTTAGTTGGTCAATGAAATACCATCCGCGGGTGCAATCCCGTATACTCATTTCAGCCACCTAAAAAAGTAATTTAGCTGACGCAAGTTACCCAGAGCATGGATGCAGGTTATGGCTTGCGGAGTGTCTGGTACACAGATAATCGCACATGAGGATCGTTTTAATGGAAAAGAAACACATTTATCTGTTTTGTTCTGCGGGCATGTCGACTTCTTTGTTGGTCTCGAAGATGCGTGCTCAGGCTGAAAAATACGAAGTGCCGGTTATCATTGAAGCGTTTCCCGAAACGCTGGCCGGAGAAAAAGGCCCAGTAGCCGATGTCGTGTTATTAGGTCCACAGATTGCTTATATGTTGCCCGAAATTCAGCGTTTGTTACCCAACAAACCTGTAGAAGTGATTGACTCGCTGTTGTATGGCAAAGTCGATGGTTTAGGCGTGCTTAAGGCTGCAGTTGCAGCAATTAAAAAAGCCGCAGCAAATTAATTATTTTAAATTTTCCCGTCAAAGAGTTATTTCATTAACATTCACCGCAATTGTTAATTGCGGTATTTAAGGGTATTTTTCTATGAGTAACGCTATTGCTTCACTTGAAAAGGTACTCCTTCCTTTTGCTGTAAAAATTGGAAAGCAGCCACACGTTAATGCAATCAAAAACGGTTTTATTCGTTTAATGCCGTTAACCCTCGCAGGGGCTATGTTTGTATTAATCAATAACGTTTTCCTGAGCTTTGGGGAGGGGTCGTTTTTTTATTCCATGGGCATTCGACTTGATGCTTCAACTATTGAAACACTAAATAGTTTAAAAGGCATCGGTGGGAACGTCTATAACGGTACGCTGGGTATTATGTCATTGATGGCGCCATTCTTTATCGGTATGGCGTTGGCGGAAGAACGCAAGGTCGATGCGCTGGCTGCTGGTTTATTATCTGTCGCCGCATTTATGACAGTCACACCTTACAGTGTGGGTGAAGCCTATGCCGTGGGTGCTAACTGGCTGGGCGGTGCGAACATTATTTCCGGTATTATTATCGGCCTGGTGGTCGCGGAAATGTTCACCTTCGTCGTGCATCGTAATTGGGTTATTAAATTACCTGATAGCGTTCCGGCTTCTGTTTCTCGCTCCTTCTCTGCACTGATTCCTGGCTTCATTATCCTCTCTATTATGGGGATCATCGCCTGGGCGTTGAACACCTGGGGAACGAACTTCCACCAGATCATCATGGATTCCATTTCAACTCCGCTGGCGTCACTGGGTAGTGTGGTGGGTTGGGCATACGTGATTTTTGTCCCGCTGTTGTGGTTCTTTGGTATTCACGGTTCTTTGGCACTGACTGCACTGGACAGCGGTATCATGACCCCCTGGGCGCTGGAAAACATCTCTATCTACCAACAGTTTGGTTCCGTAGACGCGGCACTGGAAGCGGGTAAGACGTTCCACGTCTGGGCGAAGCCGATGCTGGACTCCTATATTTTCCTGGGAGGGAGTGGGGCAACGCTGGGTCTGATTATTGCTATCTTCCTGGCATCTCGTCGCGCTGATTATCGTCAGGTAGCAAAACTGGCACTGCCATCAGGTCTGTTCCAGATTAACGAACCCATTCTGTTCGGTCTGCCGATTATCATGAACCCGGTTATGTTTATTCCATTCATCCTGGTTCAGCCGATTCTGGCAGCGATTACCCTGGCCGCTTATTACACAGGCATTATTCCACCAATTACCAACATTGCACCGTGGACTATGCCAACCGGTTTGGGCGCATTCTTTAACACCAACGGTAGCGTCGCTGCTCTGCTGGTCGCGTTGTTTAACCTTGGCATCGCAACGCTGGTGTACCTGCCATTTGTGGTCGTCGCCAACAAAGCTCAGAACGTCATTGATAAAGAAGAAAGCGAAGAAGATATCGCTAACGCATTGAAATTCTAAATTTAATCCGGCATGGCTATGCGGCCATGCCGGACTGAACCAGAGGAAAAAAGTATGTTGGATATCGAGAACATCGTCGACACGCAGTCAGAAGCAGAAGAGCTTGAAGAAGTGGTGATGGGGCTCATCATCAACTCGGGTCAGGCGCGTAGCCTGGCGTATGGCGCGCTCAAAATGGCCAAACAGGGTGATTTTGAGTCAGCGAAGACCATGATGGAACAGTCTCGCATGGCGCTGAACGAAGCACACCTTGTCCAGACTAAACTGATTGAAGGCGATCAGGGTGAAGGTAAAATGAAAGTCAGCCTGGTGCTGGTCCATGCACAGGACCACCTGATGACGTCGATGCTGGCACGTGAACTGGTGACAGAACTGATTGAGCTTCACGAGAAGCTGAAATAGCGAGGAGTGCAGAATGCAGCTACAGATTAACGCACCGGAAATCAAAACCGTCTATGAGCAGCAGCTTTTTAATGGCAAAAATTTTCATGTGTTCATCTATAACAAAACTGAGAGTATCAGTGGGCTGCATCAGCATGATTACTACGAATTTACCCTTGTATTAACTGGACGTTACTATCAGGAAATCAACGGTAAGCGTGTACTGCTTGAGCGCGGAGACTTTGTCTTTATCCCGTTGGGATCGCATCACCAAAGTTTCTATGATTTCGGCGCGACGCGAATTCTTAACGTTGGTATCAGTAAACGTTTTTTTGAACAGCACTACCACCCGTTGCTGCCATTTTGTTTTGTCGCATCGCAGGTGTATCGGGCGAACAGCTCGTTTCTTACCTACATCGAAACGGTTATAGCATCACTGAACTTTCGTGAAAGCGGACTGGATGAATTTGTAGAAGTGGTCACCTTCTATATTATTAATCGGTTACGCCATCATCGGGAAGAGCAGGTGCTGGATGATATTCCACAATGGCTTAAAACTACCGTGGAAAGCATGCATGACAAAAGGCAGTTCAGCGAAAATGCGCTGGAAAATATGGTACACCTGTCCGCAAAATCCCAGGAGTATCTGACCCGTGCAACCCAGCGTTATTACAGTAAAACGCCAATGCAGATTATTAATGAAATCCGCATTAATTTTGCTAAAAAACAGCTGGAAATGACTAACTATTCTGTAACTGATATTGCCTATGAGTCTGGTTACAGTAGTCCGAGCTTGTTTATTAAAACGTTTAAAAAGCTGACGTCGTTTACACCAAATAGCTATCGTAAGAAATTAACGGAATTTAATCAGTAAATTTTATTTACCAATAACCAATTTTTATAGCTTGCCCAAAATAGCGCCGGGACTGCCACGCTATACCTGACGAATGGGTTGAGCATAATACGTGTCAGTGTTTTTACACTGAAGGGAGAAATTATGAGCCAGAAATTAAAAGTCGTCACTATCGGTGGCGGGAGCAGCTACACCCCTGAATTACTTGAAGGCTTTATTAAGCGTTATCATGAATTACCGGTCTCTGAATTGTGGCTGGTGGATGTCGACGGTGGTAAAGAGAAGCTGGACATTATTTTTGACCTCTGCCAGCGCATGATTGATAAAGCTGGCGTCCCGATGAAAGTGTATAAAACGCTGGATCGCCGCGAAGCGCTGAAAGATGCTGATTTCGTTACTACCCAGTTGCGGGTTGGGCAACTGCAAGCCCGTGAAAAGGATGAACGCATTCCGCTGAGCCACGGGTATCTGGGGCAGGAAACCAACGGCGCTGGCGGGCTGTTCAAAGGCCTGCGTACCATTCCGGTTATCTTTGATATTGTGAAAGATGTGGAAGAACTGTGCCCGAATGCGTGGGTGATCAACTTCACTAACCCAGCCGGGATGGTGACTGAGGCGGTTTATCGCCATACGAATTTCAAGAAATTCATCGGGGTATGTAATATTCCGATCGGCATGAAAATGTTCATCAGCGACGTGCTGGCGCTGAAAGAGAGCGATGACTTATCCATCGATCTGTTTGGTCTGAACCATATGGTCTTCATTAAGGATGTTCTGGTCAACGGTGTGTCACGCTTTGATGAACTGCTGGACGGCGTTGCGTCGGGTCAGTTGAAAGCCTCTGGCGTGAAGAACATCTTCGATCTGCCGTTCAGTGAAGGGCTGATTCGTTCACTGAGGCTGCTGCCGTGCTCGTATTTGCTGTACTACTTCAAGCCAAAAGAGATGCTGGCGATTGAAATGGGCGAATATTACAAAGGTGGTGCACGCGCACAGGTGGTACAGAAAGTAGAAAAGCAACTGTTTGATCTGTATAAAAATCCTGAGTTGAATGTTAAGCCGAAAGAGCTGGAACAGCGTGGCGGGGCTTATTACTCTGATGCCGCGTGTGAAGTCATCAATGCTATCTACAACGACAAACAGACCGAACATTACGTCAACATTCCTCATCATGGCCATGTTGATAATATTCCTGCGGACTGGGCCGTTGAGATGACCTGCACGCTGGGGCGCAATGGTGCAACTCCGCACCCACGTATCACCCATTTCGATGAAAAGGTTCTGGGGCTTATCTATACCATTAAAGGTTTTGAAGTGGCGGCGAGCAACGCAGCACTGAGCGGCGAGTTGAATGATGTGCTGCTGGCGTTGAACCTGAGCCCGCTGGTGCATTCCGACACTGATGCTGAAATTCTTGCCCGTGAGCTGATTCTGGCGCATGAAAAATGGCTGCCAAATTTCGCCGGATGCATCGAGAAACTTAAAAGCGAACAACACTAACTGAGGTTGGCTATGGAACGCGTACTGATTGTGAATGCGGATGATTTTGGCCTGAGCAAAGGACAAAACTACGGCATTGTTGAAGCCTGTCGCAATGGCATTGTCACCTCAACCACGGCCCTGGTGAATGGCGAGGCGATAGAGCATGCGGTACAGCTTAGTCGCGATATACCGGAGCTTGCCGTTGGGATGCACTTTGTCCTGACGCTCGGCAAACCGTTAACGGCTATGCCGGGTCTGACGCGTGACGGTGTGTTAGGGAAATGGATCTGGCAGATGGCAGAGGAAGAAACGTTGCCGCTGGAAGAGATTTCTCGGGAGCTGGCTGCACAGTATCAGCGTTTTATTGACCTGTTCGGGCGGGAGCCGACGCATCTGGATAGTCATCACCACGTGCATATGTTCCCGCAGATTTTCCCGATTGTCGCCAGTTTTGCCGCGGAGAGAGGCGTTGCGTTGCGGATCGATCGGCAGACGGTGTTCCAGGCGTCCGATTTACCGGAAACGTTGCGTACCTCCCAGGGATTTAGCAGTGAGTTTTATGGCGACGCGATTTCTGAGGCCCTGTTTTTGCAGACGCTGGACGCGTCCGCAGACCGGGGAGAGTCCTCGCTGGAAGTGATGTGTCATCCGGCGTTTATCGATGACATCATTCGACAAAGTGCCTACTGTTACCCCCGCTTAACTGAGCTTGACGTACTGACGTCTTCGTCATTGAAATACGCTATTGCGGAGCGCGGTTATCGTCTTGGCAGTTTTCTGAACGTTTAATTCCTGAGTTGGCGGCGCGTCGGTGCGCCGCATTTTTTTGTCTGCGTCATTGATGTTTGCTGCAACTTATCTGTTCCCCCCATTATCGCCACCCACTTCACGAATTCACTGTTTTTGCACCGTCCAGGGGTAAAATCAGCTAAGATAGCGTTTTTCAGATTTTTAGAATTTGTCTTTAGTGAAGCAACTGATTATGAAACCTCTTCGCCAACAAAATCGTCCGGTCATCAGCTATGTTCCTCGCGTGGAGCCCGCTCCGCCAGAGCATGCGGTGAAAATGGACGCGTTTCGTGACGTATGGATACTGCGCGGAAAATATGTCGCTTTTGTCTTAATGGGGGAGGCGTTTCAGCGTTCGCCTGCATTTACGGTTCCGGAGTCGGCCCAGCGCTGGGCTAACCAGATTCGCCAGGAAAACGAACTGAGCGATTAATCGGATATAAAAAAACCGCCGGAGCATAACTCACTGGCGGTTTTTTGTTTTGCGCAGACAGGCTTTTAGCGATGCGCCAGTTCGGCGTGATCGTCGCTGTCCAGAATCGATTTATCGGTCTGTTTCAGCCATTGGCTGGTCAGCGTACCAGCGGTCATGGAACCGCTAACGTTCAATGCAGTACGCCCCATATCGATCAGCGGTTCAACTGAGATCAACAGAGCAACCAGTGTGACCGGCAGACCCATGGCAGGCAGTACGATCAGTGCCGCGAAGGTCGCGCCGCCGCCCACACCCGCAACTCCTGCAGAACTGACGGTCACGATACCCACCAGCGTGGCAATCCACATTGGGTCCAGCGGGTTAATGCCGACAGTTGGTGCCACCATCACGGCCAGCATCGCCGGATACAGACCCGCACAACCGTTTTGACCAATCGTTGCACCAAAAGAGGCGGCAAAGCTGGCGATGGACTCAGGGACGCCCAGACGGCGGGTTTGCGCTTCAACGTTCAGTGGAATAGAAGCGGCACTGGAACGGCTGGTGAAGGCGAAAGTCAGTACTGGCCAGACTTTGCGGAAGTATTTCAGTGGGCTAACGCCGTTAATACCCAGCAGGATGCCGTGTACGACGAACATAATGCCCAGGCCGAGATACGAAGCAACGACGAAGCTACCCAGCTTAATGATGTCCTGCAGGTTGGAACCGGCAACCACTTTGGTCATCAGCGCCAGAACACCATACGGCGTCAACTGCATCACCAGACGAACCAGCTTCATCACCCAGCTTTGCAGGGTATCGATAGCCGTTAATACGCGCTCGCCTTTTGGCGCATCATCTTTCAACAGCTTCAGTGCGGCAACACCGAGGAATGCAGCAAAGATGACCACGCTGATAATCGACGTCGGGTTAGCACCGGTCAGATCGGCAAACGGGTTTTTCGGGATAAACGACAGTACCAGCTGCGGAACGCTGAGGTCAGCCACTTTGCCAACATAGTTGGTTTCAATAGCGTTCAGACGTGCAGTCTCGGCACCACCTTGCACCAGGCCTTCGGCGGTCAGGCCGAACAGGTTGGTTACCAGAACCCCGACCAGTGCGGCAATCAGCGTTGTAAACAGCAGCGTGCCGATGGTCAGGAAGCTGATTTTACCTAACTGAGAGGCGTTGTGCAGACGCGCAACGGCGCTGAGAATAGACGCAAATACCAGCGGCATGACAATCATCTGCAGCAACTGGACATAACCGTTGCCGACAATGTTGAACCACTGTACGGAATCTTTAAGAACCTGGCTGTCGGAGCCATAAATGGTATGCAGGGCGAGACCAAACACCACGCCCATGACCAGACCGACCAGTACTTTTTTGGCCAGACTCCACTGTTTGTGGCGGGCTTGCGCCAGCACGAACAGCAGTACTACGAACACGATAATGTTCGCGATTAATGGAAAGTTCATCCCCGTTCTCCTGATCTTATTATGCGTATCACCATGCAATGGTGATTCTGTTGGCGCAAGATTAGCAGAACTGTGACTTGCCTCTTATATTCAAATGGAATTGTTTATACCTAAAATGACATTTTGGCTGATTTATTAGTCAACCTGGTGCGTTATAAAACGATTAAACTGCATTTGCAGCGTATTAATCATCTGTGATGACCAGCGTACCGCGCTGTTCTCTTGTACGGTCTGCGGCATCCAGATAGCCCAGGCAAACAGCGCCATGCACAGGAACCGTTCCAGTTGGTTGCCTTTTTGCGGCACGAGGATGGGCAGACGAAAACGCCAGCGGCAGGGCCAAAGCAGGGGAACGCCTGCCGGAGTCAGCATGTCAGCCAGAATGTGACTGAGATAACCGAGAACCATACCTTGTAAGGCATCGGCCGGGATTATCCAGCTATCCGGAACTTTCAGGTAAAACGTGGCCAGCAGGGCAAAGACGGCCAGCAGGCTGTGAGTAAACCCGCGATGGCCAAATGCCCGGGCAATAGGCTTTGATATCCACTTCAGCCGCTGCCCGAGCAGGGATTTCGGGTGATCGATATCGGGTAGCAGGCAGGTTAAAATGGCCGAAGGTACAATATGCCACCAATCACCCTGAGCAAGAACGGGCGTCAGCTCGGCATTTTTGGCAAATACCGCACAGGCAATAGAAAAAAGGAGATGGCCTTCCGCCGTCATGATAAAACCCAATGAACTGTCAATTCATACAGTATAGGGGTTTTATACAGTAGGCGGAAGAGGTGACGTTGTAACCCTTTGTCACAAATGCACGATTAACGCGCCAACCAACCGCCGTCCACGGCAAGCGTGTAACCATTGATATAGTCAGAAGCCTGGCTGGCGAGAAAAACGACCGGGCCTTGCAAGTCATCCGGTGTTCCCCAGCGCCCTGCGGGAATGCGATCGACAATTTGCTGATTACGCGTACTGTCTTCGCGCAGCTGCTGCGTATTGTTTGTCGCCATATAACCGGGTGCGATGGCATTGACATTAATTCCCTGAGCCGCCCACTCATTAGCCAGTAAGCGGGTGATTCCAAGCACGCCACTTTTTGATGCGGTGTAGGAAGGAACGCGGATTCCGCCCTGAAAAGAGAGCATTGAGGCAATGTTAATGATTTTTCCGCCGTTGCCCTGAACCAGAAACTGGCGCGCCACTGCCTGTGACAGGAAAAAAACGGATTTGAGATTCAGATTCATCACGTCATCCCAGTCTTTTTCACTGAAGTCCAGCGCATCCTGACGGCGTATAGTTCCTGCATTGTTAACCAGAATATCGACCCGGCCAAACGCCGACACCGATTGTGTCACGATGCTGGTGAGATCATCTTGTTGGCTGAGGTCGGCCTGAATAGCCATAAAACGTCGACCGAGGGCGTTAATTTTCTCTGCGGTTTCATGTGGTATTTTACGATTCACGCCGACTACATCGCAGCCCGCTTCAGCCAGCGCCACTGCCATACCCTGCCCAAGGCCGGTGTCACATCCAGTGACGATGGCTACTTTACCTTCGAGACGAAAAGCTTCCTGAATCATGTTTACCTCAACTATTTATGTCATTAACGCTTGCTCTATAGGGCAAGGATAGGAGAGGTTAAACAGAAACACAATTAAAAGTGAAACGATGTTTTAAAAATAAAAAATCTGAGAGGGCGGGCAATACGATCATTGCCCGTTACAGGATTAGCCGCGCAGATGAACGGCAGTGAGTTCGGTGAGTGAGGTTAATTTGACATCGGCAAGAACGAAGCGAGGATCGTCCTGATTCTCATGCGCTGGTACGACGATGGAACGCATACGGGCGGCTTTTGAAGCAATCATGCCATTTACCGAGTCTTCCAGCGCAACGCAGTTTATAGGGTCAATGCCCAGTTTCGCCGCACAATCGAGGTAAACCTGCGGGTGCGGTTTGCTGTAAGGCAGTTTTTCTGCAGAAGCCAGCGCGTCGAAGTCGTTGCGCAGATCAAACATGGTCAGCACTTTTTCCAGCATATGCAGCGGCGAAGCGGATGCCAGTCCTACTTTGATTCCCTGAGATTTGCACAACGCCACGGCTTCACGCACACCCGGCAGCAGCGGTTTTGTTTCTTCCACTAACGCAATGGCCCGGGTGATGATGCGCTCGGTGACCTCCTGACGTGAGGGACCGTTCCACGGTTGCTGCGCAAACCAAAGATCAACAACCATATCGATACGTAAACCAAGCGTGTCGGGAAGTTCATGGCGGCGGGTGATATCTACGCCTAAACTTGCAATCACATCCAGTTCGGCCTGATCCCAAAGCGGTTCTGAATCGACCAGTAATCCATCCATATCGAAAATTGCAGCAAGAATTTGACGCGGGGTTGGCATCACAACCTCTCCTTTAGGCTGATAACAGGGATTAAGAGCCCACCAGAACGAGCTCTAAGCGTTCATTATGGCTAATTTGGCAGTATACCGCCTTTAAAGATCAGGCGAAAACGGTTATCAACGGGTAAACTTAGGCCAAAATGACACGTCTTTATCAAGGGGAACTCATGACGTATCAACAAGCTGGACGCATTGCTGTCTTGAAAAGGTTGCTGGGATGGGTGATTTTCATCCCGGCGCTGATTTCAGCACTGGTTTCAGTACTGAAGTTTATGTACGCGCACAGCGAAAAGCAGGAAGGGATTAATGCGGTAATGCTCGATTTTGCCCACGTGATGATCGACATGATGCGGGTGAATACACCGTTTCTCAATCTGTTTTGGTATAACTCGCCGACACCGGATTTTCAGACCGGACTTAATCTTGTTTTTTGGTTGATTTTCATTCTGATATTCATCGGTCTGGCATTGCAGGACTCTGGCGCCAGAATGAGTCGTCAGGCGCGTTTTTTACGCGAGGGCGTTGAAGATCAGTTGATTCTGGAACAGGCAAAAGGCAGTGAAGGGTTATCGCGTGAGCAAATTGAGTCGCGTATTATCGTGCCACATCATACGATCTTTTTACAAATCTTCCCGCTCTATATTTTGCCGGTGATCGTTATCGTGATCGGCTATTTCTTCTTTTCATTACTGGGATTTTTGTAAGTGCTGCTCTATCGGGCCTGCCACGTTGCGAAACGGCAGGCCTGATAAGCAACGCGGTACGTAGCTAAGCAGCGAGTAATCTATCCAGCGCTTTCTGCGCCACAACCAGATGCTGTCCTCCGAACAGAATTGCTCGATTCAGTAGCGTATAGAGCTGGTAGATTGGCTGCCTGTCGAGAAAGTCCAGCGGTAGTGGTGAGACAGACTGGTAACCGTCATAAATCTGCGGCGGTTGATCGGTATGTAACGGCAACATTGCCAGATCGCACTCTCTGTCACCCCAGTAACAGGCGGGGTCAAAGATGTAGGGGCCATTCGGCCCGAGCGCACAGTTTGCCGACCACAAATCGCCGTGCAGGAGAGAAGGTTGTGGCTGATGGGAGGAGAGTCGTTGTTGAACATGATCGACAATGGCGTCAATATTGCCAAACGCAATGCCTTTTTCCGCCGCAAGTTCCAGTTGCCAGCCGATGCGTTGCTCGGCGAAGAAGGTTGACCAGCGACGCTGCCAGGCATTGGGTTGTGGCGTAGTGGAGAGTGCATTATCGAAGTCGAGGCCAAACTGAGGCTGATCGCTCCATTCGTGCAAATGCGCAAGCTGTTGACCGAGAATAAACGCGTTATGCGCATCAAGCGGACGGGGAGGGAGGAAATCCATCACCAGAAAGCTGTAATCTCTGTCTGCGCCTACTGCCCAGACTTTCGGTACAGATACAGTTTGACTGCGGGAAAGTAGCTCCAGCTGATCGGCTTCTGCCGTAAAGCCGGTTAACAGCTCTCTTTCATCGCATTTGACGAAAAAATCTCTCCCCGCATAGCGTAAATGCCATGCGGCGTGAATCTCTCCGCCGGGCAGTTCATTACGCAGTTCGATTTCGCCTTCACCTAATTGCTCGCTTAAAAGACGACTGATAGCCTGCCACATGATGTCTCTCCCCATGTTGTCTGCCAGATCATAAGGTTAGCGCAAGAATGCGGTTAAAAAACACGAACTGACGCACACCACGGACGCGTCATCGCTGGAAAGGCACTTAATGTTTGTCGCTCTTCTTCACCCCGTACCGTTGTGGAGACGTCTGACTGCACATGATTCACTTCTTTGTAATCACGTGATTTTTTATCATAGTCGCATAACACCCATGCTGACAGTTTTACGCGAGAATCCCCCTTTCTCTTCAAAAGAGGGACGGTGTCATTACTGAGTGAGATACGAATAAATTTTTTGCGTATCGTCCAATGCGCACAGCCGCGTGCCCTGATTCAGCGTTGCTGCACTACCCGCAGCGACGCCAAAACGCACAATATCTTCAAATGAGGCATTTTCTGCCAGTTTCAACGTCATCGCGCCGACCATACTGTCGCCTGCACCAACGGTACTTTGGCTTTTCACCGGCGGAGGGACGACCTGGACGCACGTTTCTTGATTGACGCCCAACGCCCCTTGTGGCCCAAGAGAGACCACAACGCGAAGCGCTTTGCCGCTTTGTACAATCTCCTGTGCCGCTTTGCGGACATCATCGGGTTGCGTGAGTTCGCGTTTCACCAGCGCACTCAATTCTTTGAGGTTAGGTTTTACCAGTTCGATACCGCCGATGGCTAAGGCCGCCGTCAGCGCCTCACCGGAGCTATCGACAATGCAGCGAATGCCCTGTTTTTGTGCGGTAGTGATGAGCCGGGTCATTTTTTCTATTTGTACACCGGGCGGCAAACTGCCGCTAATGACCAGTATCGCACCCGATTCAATTTCCAGTACCTGATCCTGCAATTGGTAGAATTCGTCATCAGTCAGCGCGGCACCGGGCATGACAAAACGATACTGCTCGCCGCTGGATTCGACGTGGACATGGAGATTTTGTCGGGTCCAGTCTTTAGCCTCGATAGTCGAGACGGGAACATTTTCGTCGGCAAGTAAAGAAACTAAGTGCTCGCCGGTTGCACCACCGACCGGAAAGATGGCCGTTGCAGTTCCGCCAAGATGTGCAATGGCGCGGGCGACGTTGATGCCTCCGCCGCCAGGTTCAAAAACTGGTGAGGTACAGCGAAGTTTACCTTCGGGGTAGATTTGTGGAGTGGTTGTTGCGCTATCGAGAGAGGGCGCAAGTGTTAACGTATAGATACGTACCATCTTTACCTCCTGTTAGGCTGACCCCAGTCTGGCACTTAACGCCACGAAAGTGAAGTAATTAACAACATGATTTCTCGCAGCTTTATTTAAAATTTTCGTGCCAAAGATATATAAATAAAATAAAGGATTAGGAACGCTCTTATTCAAAAAATGAAATAAGAATTTATTGCTATGTTATTCGAGTCTTTTTATAATTTGTTACCTTTCAAGGGTCTTTTGTCATTGATCCACATGAAAGTTTCCGAGACCGTTATGGTCTCTTTTTTTGTTGTACGGACTCTTTATAAATGAAGCTTTTGAAGACAGTGCCCGCAGCAGTATTGCTGACGGGGTGCGTGTTTGCGTCAATGCATGCCGCCGCCGATGATTCCGTTTTTACTGTCATGGATGACCCTTCCAGCGCGAAAAAACCCTTTGAAGGTAACCTGAACGCGGGATATCTTGCCCAGTCAGGCAACACAAAAAGTTCTTCTTTAACCGCCGACACCACCATGACTTGGTATGGTCAATCTACGGCGTGGTCTCTGTGGGGAAATGCCAGCAACACCTCCTCAAATGATGAGCGTTCATCTGAGAAATATGCTGTAGGTGGTCGTAGTCGTTACAACATGACTGACTATGACTATCTCTTTGGTCAGGCCAGTTGGTTAACAGACCGTTATAACGGATACCGTGAGCGTGACGTGCTAACGGCCGGTTATGGTCGCCAGTTTCTTAATGGACCGGTGCACAGTTTCCGCTTTGAATTCGGTCCTGGTGTACGTTATGACGAGCACACTGATGGCACCACTGAAACGCAACCGTTAGGTTATGCGTCCGGGGCTTATGCGTGGCAGATGACGGACAACACCAAGTTTACGCAGGGTGTGTCGGTATTTGGTGCAGATGATACAACGCTTAACTCTGAAACGGCCTTAAACGTTGCCATCAACGAACACTTTGGATTGAAGGTCGCGTACAACGTCACCTGGAACTCCGAACCGCCGGCAACCGCGCCGGAACATACCGATCGCCGCACGACGCTTTCGCTCGGTTATCGTATGTAGTGACAAACCGGGCCAAATAATTGGCCCGGCTTTTATCTATTAACGTTAAGTTTATTTAAAAGTTAATCTGTGTTTTATTTTTAATGCTTATCGATAACTTGCTATTTTTCAGATGAATTCGATTTAATTGATAAATACAACGGAACCAGAAAAGCGGCCAGTATTTTAACCCCAGATCATTGCTGCCCAACGCAGCATCAGCATTGCCGCACAAATAACCAGCAGGATCACCACCATCTTCCAGTGTTTCTTCGCAAAGCGGTTTGTTGGCATTGTTTTTTCCTGCTCCGGTGAAATGACTTTCTACAAGTGTAACAAAGACGTCAGGGTGTCAGTGAATTGATTTACATCATAGAGTGCACGTTGATTGTTGCTTTGATCGCATCCTAATGCCGTGTACACTGTCAAACGGTGTTATCAAAAAACGGGCGTAGGTCCAGTGTTACCAGTCAGGTGACCTGTGACATATTTCGCAGAGTGAAGCGGGAATCAGCCCAGACCTTTTTGATAATTTTAAATATTGAATCTTTGTATGTGCTCTTACGTGTGGGGCACCACTGCAAATAAGGATATAACATGCCTGTTATTACTCTTCCTGATGGCAGCCAACGCCATTACGACCACGCTGTAAGCCCCATGGATGTTGCGCTGGACATCGGTCCAGGTCTGGCGAAAGCGACTATTGCTGGCCGTGTTAACGGTGAGCTGGTAGATGCTTCCGATCTGATTGAACATGATGCGAAACTCTCCATCATCACCGCGAAAGATGAAGAAGGTCTGGAGATCATTCGTCACTCTTGTGCGCACCTGTTAGGGCATGCGATCAAACAACTTTGGCCGAACACCAAAATGGCGATCGGACCGGTTGTTGACAACGGTTTTTACTACGATATCGATCTTGACCGTACGTTAACCCAGGAAGATGTCGACGCGCTCGAGAAGCGGATGCACGAGCTCGCTGAGAAAAACTACGATGTCATTAAGAAGAAAGTCAGCTGGTACGAAGCGCGCGAAACCTTCGTGAAGCGTGGCGAGACCTATAAAGTCTCTATTCTTGATGAAAACATCGCCCATGATGACAAGCCAGGCTTGTACCATCATGAAGAATATGTCGATATGTGCCGTGGCCCGCACGTGCCGAACATGCGTTTCTGCCATCACTTCAAACTGATGAAGACCGCAGGGGCATACTGGCGTGGCGACAGCAATAACAAGATGCTGCAGCGTATTTATGGTACTGCATGGGCCGATAAAAAAGCCCTGAATGCCTACCTGCAACGCCTGGAAGAAGCGGCCAAGCGAGACCACCGCAAAATTGGTAAGCAGCTTGACCTGTATCATATGCAGGAAGAAGCACCGGGTATGGTGTTCTGGCATAACGATGGCTGGACTATCTTCCGCGAGTTGGAAGTTTTTGTTCGCTCGAAACTGAAAGAATATCAGTACCAGGAAGTTAAAGGTCCGTTCATGATGGACCGTGTGCTGTGGGAAAAAACAGGTCACTGGGACAACTACAAAGATGCAATGTTCACGACCTCGTCTGAGAACCGTGAGTACTGCATTAAACCTATGAACTGCCCGGGCCACGTGCAGATCTTTAACCAGGGTCTGAAATCCTATCGCGATCTGCCGTTGCGTATGGCTGAATTTGGTAGCTGTCACCGTAACGAGCCGTCAGGTGCGCTGCACGGTCTGATGCGTGTACGTGGCTTTACCCAGGATGATGCACATATCTTCTGTACTGAAGAGCAGATTCGCGATGAAGTTAACGCCTGCATTCGTATGGTCTACGATATGTACAGCACCTTTGGCTTCGAGAAAATCGTCGTCAAACTGTCCACTCGCCCCGAAAAACGTATCGGTAGCGATGAAATGTGGGACCGTGCTGAAGCTGACCTGGCCGTTGCGCTGGAAGAAAACAACATCCCGTTTGAGTTCCAACTGGGTGAGGGCGCATTCTACGGTCCGAAAATTGAATTTACCCTGTATGACTGCCTCGATCGTGCATGGCAGTGCGGTACTGTACAGCTGGACTTCTCTCTGCCGTCCCGTTTAAGCGCCTCTTATGTTGGCGAAAACAACGAACGTCAGGTGCCGGTTATGATTCACCGCGCAATTCTTGGGTCGATGGAACGTTTCATTGGTATCCTGACCGAAGAGTTCGCTGGCTTCTTCCCGACCTGGCTTGCGCCGGTTCAGGTTGTGGTCATGAACATCACCGATTCTCAGTCTGAATACGTCAACGAATTAACGCAGAAACTACAAAATGCGGGTATTCGTGTAAAAGCAGACTTGAGAAATGAGAAGATAGGCTTTAAAATCCGCGAGCACACTTTACGTCGTGTCCCTTACATGTTGGTCTGTGGCGACAAAGAGGTAGAAGCAGGCAAAGTTGCCGTGCGCACCCGTCGTGGCAAAGACTTGGGCAGCCTGGACGTAAATGAAGTGATTGAGAAGCTGCAACAAGAGATTCGCAGCCGCAGTCTTCAACAACTGGAGGAATAAGGTATTAAAGGCGGAAAACGAGTTCAAACGGCACGTCCGAATCGTATCAATGGCGAGATTCGCGCCCTGGAAGTTCGCTTAACAGGTCTGGAAGGCGAAGCTTTGGGTATTGTGAGTCTGAGAGAAGCGATCGAAAAGGCTGAAGAAGCTGGAGTAGATTTAGTTGAAATCAGCCCTAACGCCGAACCGCCAGTTTGTCGTATTATGGACTACGGCAAGTTCCTTTATGAAAAGAGTAAGTCTTCTAAGGAACAGAAGAAAAAGCAAAAAGTTATCCAGGTTAAGGAAATTAAATTCCGTCCTGGCACCGACGATGGCGATTACCAGGTAAAACTCCGCAGCCTGGTACGCTTTCTGGAAGATGGCGATAAGGCTAAGATCACGCTGCGTTTTCGCGGTCGTGAGATGGCCCACCAACAGATCGGCATGGAAGTGCTCAACCGCGTCCGTGACGATCTGAGTGAACTGGCAGTAGTCGAATCCTTCCCTACGAAGATCGAAGGCCGCCAGATGATCATGGTGCTCGCTCCTAAGAAGAAACAGTAAGGCCTTCAAGTAGCAATGTCTGTGGAGCCTACGGGTTCCACAGCCGTTGTTCGCCTACGTTTCGTTTATTAACAATGCGAAGTGGAAGTTATTAAAATGCCAAAAATTAAGACCGTACGCGGTGCTGCTAAGCGTTTCAAAAAAACCGGTGGTGGTGGATTTAAGCGTAAGCACGCAAACCTGCGTCATATTCTGACCAAAAAATCTACTAAGCGTAAACGTCACCTGCGTCCAAAAGGCCTCGTGTCTAAAGGCGATCTGGGTCTGGTTATCGCGTGCCTGCCGTACGCATAAGCCGTTAACGTTTAATTCATTTTTTTACTAAGAATATAGAGACAGGAGAGCACATATGGCTCGCGTAAAACGTGGTGTAGTTGCCCGTGCACGTCACAAGAAAATTTTGAAACAAGCTAAAGGCTACTACGGTGCGCGTTCTCGCGTATACCGCGTTGCCTTCCAGGCTGTTATCAAAGCTGGTCAGTACGCTTATCGTGACCGTCGTCAGAAGAAGCGTCAGTTCCGTCAACTGTGGATTGCGCGTATCAACGCAGCAGCACGTCAGAACGGTATTTCTTACAGCAAATTCATCAACGGCCTGAAAAAAGCCTCTGTTGAAATCGACCGTAAGATCCTGGCTGACATCGCAGTATTCGACAAAGTAGCGTTCACCGCTCTGGTCGAAAAAGCGAAAGCAGCTCTGGCATAAGCCGGTGAAAAGAGGGAGCCTGGCTCCCTCTCTTTTATTTGTAGTGCAATCAATTAGTTGACAATTTATCCGTAAGCCTTTTCAATAAAGGTTGTCCGGTTTTTACCACACAAGGTAACGCAAGCATGAATGCTGCTATTTTCCGCTTCTTCTTTTACTTTAGCACCTGAAATCAGGAGGCTTGCGCGTGAAAGAAGAAACGGAAAACAGCGCCTAAAAGCCTCCCTGGTGGAGGCTTTTTTTATACGCGTCATCCTTCAAGTTGTCTCTGTATTGGCTGCATTCGCTCTTTTGCTGCGTTGATACAACTTGAATGATTTT
Organism: Citrobacter youngae; assembly: GCF_003818115.1. Classification (GTDB taxonomy): domain Bacteria; phylum Pseudomonadota; class Gammaproteobacteria; order Enterobacterales; family Enterobacteriaceae; genus Citrobacter; species Citrobacter youngae. Next base: position 475,264 of record NZ_RPOI01000016.1, read on the forward strand.
GCGTATATACGAGCGACTAGTGAATATCGCAACATAACGAGGAAAACCATGTCACATCTCGCAGAGCTGGTTGCCAGTGCAACGGCCGCCATTAACCAGGCTTCAGATGTTGCCGCGTTAGACAATGTCCGCGTCGAATATTTGGGCAAGAAAGGGCACCTGACCCTTCAGATGACAACCCTGCGCGAGCTGCCACCGGAAGAGCGCCCGGCAGCAGGTGCGGTAATCAATGAAGCCAAAGAGCAGGTACAGCAAGCGCTGAACGCGCGTAAAGCCGAATTAGAAAGTGCCGCGCTGAACGCGCGCCTGGCTGAAGAAACTATCGATATCTCCCTGCCGGGACGCCGTATCGAAAATGGTGGACTGCACCCGGTAACGCGTACTATCGACCGTATTGAAAGTTTCTTCGGTGAGCTGGGCTTTACCGTGGCGACTGGTCCGGAAATCGAAGATGACTATCACAACTTCGATGCGCTGAACATTCCTGGCCATCACCCGGCGCGCGCTGACCACGACACTTTCTGGTTTGATGCAACGCGTCTGCTGCGCACACAGACTTCCGGCGTGCAGATCCGCACCATGAAGGAAAAACAGCCGCCGATCCGTATTATCGCCCCGGGCCGCGTTTATCGTAACGACTACGATCAGACGCACACCCCGATGTTCCATCAGATGGAAGGCCTGATCGTTGATACCAATATCAATTTCACCAACCTGAAAGGTACGCTGCACGATTTCCTGCGTAACTTCTTTGAAGAAGACCTGCAGGTTCGTTTCCGTCCTTCTTACTTCCCGTTCACTGAACCTTCTGCGGAAGTTGACGTCATGGGCAAAAACGGAAAATGGCTGGAAGTACTGGGCTGCGGAATGGTTCACCCGAACGTGCTGCGTAACGTCGGTATCGATCCAGAAATCTACTCCGGTTTTGCCTTCGGAATGGGGATGGAGCGTCTGACCATGCTGCGTTATGGCGTTACCGATCTGCGTTCTTTCTTCGAAAACGATCTGCGTTTCCTCAAACAGTTTAAATAAAGGCAGGGTAATACAATGAAATTCAGTGAACTGTGGTTACGCGAATGGGTAAACCCGGCGATTGATAGCGATGCGCTGTCAAACCAAATCACGATGGCGGGTCTGGAAGTTGACGGTGTGGAACCTGTTTCCGGCGCGTTCAACGGCGTTGTGGTGGGCGAAGTGGTTGAGTGCGCTCAGCACCCGAACGCTGACAAACTGCGTGTCACCAAAGTGAATGTAGGCGGCGACCGTCTGCTGGATATCGTCTGCGGTGCGCCAAACTGCCGTCAGGGGCTGAAAGTGGCCGTGGCAACCGTGGGTGCCGTTCTGCCGGGCGATTTCAAAATAAAAGCCGCAAAACTGCGCGGTGAGCCGTCTGAAGGTATGCTGTGCTCATTCTCTGAGCTGGGTATTTCCGACGATCATAACGGGATTATCGAACTGCCTGCCGATGCGCCAATTGGCACCGATATCCGCGAATACCTTAAGCTTGACGACAACACTATCGAAATTAGCGTCACGCCGAACCGCGCCGACTGCTTAGGCATTATCGGTGTCGCACGTGATGTTGCTGTGCTGAACAAAGCTCCGCTGGTTGAGCCGGAAATCGCGCCTGTAGTGGCAACCATTAGCGACGTCCTGCCGATTCAGGTCGAAGCCGTAGAAGCCTGCCCTCGCTATCTGGGCCGCGTGGTTAAAGGCATCAATGTTAAAGCGCCGACACCGCTGTGGATGAAAGAAAAACTGCGTCGTTGCGGTATTCGTTCAATCGATGCCGTGGTTGACGTGACTAACTATGTGCTGCTCGAACTGGGCCAGCCGATGCACGCATTCGACAAAGACCGCATTGAAGGCGGAATTGTTGTCCGTATGGCAAAAGAGGGTGAGACCCTGGTATTGCTGGATGGCAGCGAAGCGAAGCTGAATGCGGATACGCTGGTGATTGCGGACTATAACAAAGCGCTGGCGATGGGCGGCATCTTTGGTGGCGAACATTCCGGCGTGAATGATGAAACGCAAAACGTCCTGCTGGAATGTGCATTCTTCAGCCCGCTGTCTATTACCGGTCGCGCACGTCGTCACGGTCTGCACACCGATGCTTCTCACCGCTATGAGCGTGGTGTTGATCCGGCTCTGCAACATAAGGCCATGGAACGTGCAACGCGCCTGCTGATCGATATCTGCGGTGGCGAAGCGGGTCCAGTCATTGACGTGACGAACGAAGACACGCTGCCAAAACGCGCAACCATTACGCTTCGTCGTAGCAAACTGGATCGTCTGATCGGACACCATATTGCGGATGAGCAGGTGAGCGACATTCTGCGTCGTCTGGGTTGTGACGTGACGGAAGGGCAGGATGAGTGGAAAGCGGTCGCGCCGAGCTGGCGTTTCGATATGGAAATCGAAGAAGACCTGGTCGAAGAAGTCGCCCGCGTATACGGTTATGACAATATCCCGAACACGCCGATTCAGGCGGGTCTTATCATGGGTGAGCATCGAGAAGCGGATTTATCGCTGAAACGTGTAAAAACCATGCTGAATGACAAAGGCTACCAGGAAGTAATTACCTACAGCTTCGTCGACCCGAAAGTCCAGTCGCTGCTGCACCCGGGTGAAGAAGCGCTGCTGCTGCCAAGCCCAATTTCTATTGATATGTCGGCTATGCGTTTGTCCCTGTGGACCGGCTTGCTGTCTACGGTAGTGTATAACCAGAACCGTCAGCAGAACCGCGTACGCATTTTTGAAACAGGTTTGCGTTTTGTACCGGATACGCAGGCTAACCTCGGGATCCGTCAGGATCTGATGCTGGCGGGCGTTATCTGCGGCAACCGTCATGATGAACACTGGAATCTGGCGAAAGAGACGGTTGATTTCTATGATCTGAAGGGCGATCTGGAAGCGGTCCTCGACCTGACAGGCAAACTGGCGGACATCCAGTTCAAAGCTGAAGCGAATCCAGCCCTGCATCCGGGTCAGTCTGCGGCGATTTATCTGAAAGGTGAACGTATTGGTTTCATTGGGGTTGTTCATCCTGAGCTGGAACGTAAACTGGATCTGAACGGTCGCACTCTGGTGTTCGAACTGGAGTGGAATAAGCTCGCAGACCGCGTGGTGCCTCAGGCGCGTGAAGTTTCTCGCTTCCCGGCGAACCGCCGTGACATCGCCGTTGTTGTGGCAGAAAACGTTCCCGCAGCGGATATTTTATCCGAATGTAAGAAAGTTGGCGTAAATCAGGTAGTTGGCGTAAACTTGTTTGACGTGTACCGCGGTAAGGGTGTTGCGGAGGGTTATAAGAGCCTCGCTATCAGCCTGATCCTTCAGGATACCAGCCGTACACTTGAAGAAGAGGAGATTGCCGCTACCGTCGCCAAATGTGTAGAGGCATTAAAAGAGCGATTCCAGGCATCATTGAGGGATTGAACCTATGGCGCTTACAAAAGCTGAAATGTCAGAATATCTGTTTGATAAGCTTGGGCTTAGCAAGCGGGATGCCAAAGAACTGGTCGAGCTGTTTTTCGAAGAGATCCGTCGTGCTCTGGAAAACGGTGAGCAGGTAAAACTCTCTGGTTTTGGTAACTTCGATCTGCGTGATAAGAATCAACGTCCGGGACGTAACCCGAAAACGGGCGAAGATATTCCCATTACAGCACGGCGCGTGGTGACCTTCAGACCCGGGCAGAAGTTAAAAAGCCGGGTTGAAAACGCAACGCCCAAAGAAGAGTGATTTAACGATACGCAAAGTATGACGCGTATAACTAAAAAGGCCGCTATGCGGCC
>NZ_RPOI01000017.1 GCF_003818115.1 Citrobacter youngae
TTTTACATCGGGTTGATGCGAATCGCCGGCCGATCCTGCTGAGTCGCAGCTATCACAATATTTTGTTCGATTTCGCCCGTTCGCGCCGGGCACTGTCCCAGTTTAACCCTCACGTCCTGTATCTTTCGTACCCGTTTGGCGGTTATAACGCCACGGCGGTAAAAGCAGCAGGCGACGCGGGATTCCACATGGCGGTCACCACGGTGAGAGGGAAGGTTAAGCCGGGAGATAATCCGTTCTTATTGAAAAGGCTTTATATTTTAAGAACGGATTCGCTGGAGACGATGTCGCGGCTGATAAGCAACCAGCCGCAGGGGTAAGGCTATCAGGCAACCTGTACCGGAATAGCTTTCGCGGTACGCTTCATTTCGTTGTCGCCTTCAAAGTAAGCCACTTTCGGGCGCCATGTACGGGCTTCTTCATCAGACATGGTGACGAAGCTGGCGATAATCACAATGTCGCCAACCTCTGCACAATGCGCTGCCGCACCGTTCACCGAGATGATTCTGGAGCCGCGTTCAGCCGCAATTGCATAGGTTGAGAAACGTTTCCCATTCGTCACGTTCCAGATATCAATAGCTTCATTTTCCAGAATACCGGAGGCATCAAGGAAATCCTGGTCGATGGCGCAGGAGCCTTCATAGTGCAGGTCCGCCTGCGTGACTTTTACACGGTGGAGCTTGCCTTGCAGCATGGTGCGAATCATAACTTCTATACCCTGTCGTTTACCTTGGCTAAGCAGGTGCTACTGACCTGCTTTGAGAATTTTCAGGCAGTATTGCCTGATTTTTAACCCCTGTCTACTGGGCTAATGTAACGCTTTGATTATCGATCAGACGAGCCTGACCCAGCCAGGCGGCAACCAGAATCACTGCGCGTTTACTGCTTTCAGTCAGTTCAAGCAGCGTGTCGGCGTCGCGGATCTGAATGTCGTCGGCGCGGAAGCCTTTTTCATTCAGCTCGTGTTCAGCAATGGCGATAATCTCTTCCAGATCGCGTTCCCCAGCCTGTAATTTTTCGCCAATGCGGCTCATCACTTTGTACAAGCCAGGGGCGACTTTACGCTGCTCTGCCGTGAGATAGCCGTTACGCGAGCTTAGGGCTAAGCCGTCTTTGGCGCGAATAATTGGTACGCCGACGATCTCAATGTCATAACCCATATCCGCCACCATTCTGCGGATCAGCGCCAGTTGCTGGAAATCCTTCTCGCCAAAGCAGGCGATATCTGGCTGGATCAAATTAAACAGCTTGCTGACGATAGTGGAAACACCACGGAAGTGGCCCGGACGGCTGGCGCCTTCAAGCATGGTAGACAGTCCCGGAACATCAACATAGGTATGACCTTCCGTGCCCTGCGGATAGATTTCTTTCTCTGATGGCGCAAAGACGATATCGACTTTGCGTTTGTTCAGCTTTTCGCAATCTTCCTGCAGCGTGCGTGGATAGCGCGCCAGGTCTTCCACACGGTCAAACTGCATTGGGTTGACAAAAATACTGACGATCACCACATCAGCCTGAGCCTTTGCTTCATCAACCAGCTTCATATGGCCGTCGTGCAGGTTGCCCATTGTCGGAACCAGCGCGACGCGTTTGCCTTCCTGACGCAGACGACGAATGTGCTGGCGCAGCAGCGGCAGAGTTTCAATAATTAACACTTGGACTCCTTAATGGAAACTGTGTTCTTCACCCGGATAGACGCCGGATTCAACCTCAGCAATATACTGCCGTACTGCGGCGCGCATGTCGCCCGCTTCAGCGAGGAAATTTTTGGCAAATTTAGGGATATGGCCGCCGGTAATGCCAAAGGCATCATGCATGACGAGGATTTGTCCATCAGTGACGTTACCTGCGCCAATACCAATAACCGGAATCGACAACGCATCGGTGACGCGCTTCGCCAGCTCAACCGGTACGCATTCCAGCACCAGCAACTGAGCGCCAGCCGCTTCCAGCGCCAGCGCGTCGTCGAGCAGCGTTTGCCCGGCATCACCACGGCCTTGCACCTTATAGCCACCATAAATGTTGACGGACTGCGGGGTCAGCCCCAGATGACCGCACACCGGGACCGCGCGTTCGGTGAGCATTTTCACCGTATCGACCAGCCACGCACCGCCTTCTACCTTGATCATGTTGGCGCCCGCACGCATAACCACCGCGGCGTTTGCAAAGGTTTGTTCTGGCGTAGCGTAGGCCATAAACGGGAGATCGGAAAGCAGCAGGCAGTTGGGTGCCCCGCGACGCACGGCGCGGGTGTGGTAGGCAATATCTTCAACGGTGACGGGGAGGGTAGAATCATGGCCCTGAACGGTCATGCCCAGCGAGTCGCCAACCAGCATCACATTGATACCTTCGTCGGCAAAGAGTTTCGCGAAGCTGTAGTCGTAAGCCGTAATCGTCGCGAAGCGTTTCTTCTCTTGCTTGTATTTTTGCAGCAATGAGATTGTTGTCGGTTTCATAACATTTCCTGATGGTGAAAGTCATATTTAACGGCATTCTAGCAGTCACATTCAGGGGGGCAATTGATTTAAGCAATCGTTTGGCGCGAAAGCAGTAAACGCTAAAGGGAAAGGATTACTTTACCAGTGTGCAGGTTTTGCTGCACCGAGTTGGGCGAGGTGTTGATGTAGGCTGGTTCCGTCCGGGAAGCTCAGTTCAGGCGCAATTTCATACAGCGGCCACAGCATGAAGCCGCGGTTCTTCATGTCGTAGTGTGGCACGGTCAGACGTTCGGTGTTAATCACTTCATCGCCAAACAGCATGATGTCGAGGTCCAGCGTACGCGGGCCCCAGCGTTCAGCTTTACGTACGCGACCCTGCTGTAGCTCAATGCGTTGGGTGTGATTAAGCAGTTCTTCGGGCGCGAGAGCCGTTTCCAGCGCCACGGCCGCGTTCAGGTAGTCTGGCTGATCCTGTGGGCCTAACGGCGGCGTACGGTAAAACGAGGAAACGGCGACGATGCGGCTGTCGGGAATGTCGCCGATCGCTTGCACGGCAGCATTAACCTGCTCCAGAGGTGAGGCTAAATTGCTGCCGAGCGCAATATAAGCGAGGGTCACGCGGAACCTTCGCGACGTGGCGCACGTTTGCGCGGACGACGATGGCGGCGGCGTTCTGGTTCTTCGTCGAGTTCGTTCAACATGCCTTTTTGTTCCGGCGGCGCGGAAACCTGGAATTCGCCCCACCACTGCGCCAGACGCTGCAGTTCGGCGTTATTTTCCACTTCGGCACGCAGGGCCAACAAGTCGTAGGCAGCGCGGAATTTTGGATGCTCCATCAGCTTCCAGGCGCGTTTGCCCTGACGACGGGACATGCGTAACTGAAGCTGCCAGATATCACGGGTGAGCGACGTCAGACGCTTAGGAATAGCCAGCGAGCGGCAGGCTTCGTCCAGTACATCGTTCATCGCCAGTGCGAAAGCGTCGTAATAGGCCAGACCGCTTTCCTGTGCGATTTTCTGCGCAGCTTCCAGTAACGGGTACCAGAACATCGCGGCAAACAAGAATGCCGGATTCACGCGCATATCATTGTGGATACGGGTGTCGGTATTCTTTAGTACCTGGGCAATGATGCGTTCCATCGCGCTGTCACCGTCTTCGGTGAAATAGCGGGTGATGGTTGGGAACAGCGGCTGGAACAGGCTGTACTCACGCAGTTTTTTATAGGTTTCATACCCGTAGCCCGCCTGTAACAGTTTGAGCGCTTCTTCAAACAGGCGTGCGGGGGGAATATCGTTAAGCAGCGTTGCCAGACGTGGGATCGGCTCTGCGGTTTCCGGGCTGATACGCATGTCGAGTTTGGCGGCAAAGCGCACGGCACGCAGCATACGTACAGGATCTTCGCGGTAGCGCGTTTCCGGATTACCAATCAGGCGGATGACGCCATCTTCGAGATCCTGCATGCCTCCGACGTAATCACGCACGGTGAAATCGGCCACGCTGTAATACAGGCTGTTAATCGTGAAGTCGCGGCGCTGGGCATCTTCTTCGATGGAGCCGAAGATGTTGTCACGCAGCAGCATACCGTTTTGCCCGCGCTGTGACGTTGTGCGATCGGACTCACTGCCTTCATGGTGTCCACGAAAGGTCGCAACTTCGATAATTTCCGGGCCAAACATGACATGGGTCAGACGGAATCGACGCCCAACCAGGCGACAGTTACGAAACAGTTTTCGCACCTGATCTGGCGTTGCATTGGTGGTGACATCAAAATCTTTCGGCTTTTTGCCCAGCAAAAGATCGCGTACGCCACCGCCTACCAGCCATGCCTCGTATCCGGCCTTATTGAGCCTGTACATTACCTTCAGGGCATTTTCACTGATATCTTTGCGGGAGATAGAGTGCTGCTCACGCGGGATTACCGTCATATGCGGACGGGCGACGGCAAGCTCGGCCTCGCGCTCCTCACGGCTTAGCACCTTGCGGCAAAAATTAGCGACTCGGGTAAAAATAGTGCACCTCGGTAGTGTCAAACTTCAGTCAGAACAAGTGTTGCTGTGTAAAAATCGCGGCTAATCATAGCTCAGCATGAGTCATTTGAGAATGCCGGATTTACATTCACTGAACCCGGCACAGTCGTAAGCGTCCAATTTTGCACCGCAGTTTGCAGTAATTCTTCCACACTCAGCGCTTGCCACGGTATTACAGTGTTCTGGCCGAGGAAGCGCAACGCGTTAATGAGAACCGGGCGTGGATCGCCTTGCGGCAGGGCAGGCGCATGATTCTGTTTAGAAAGTTTAGCGCCTTGCTCGTTGAGCGCCAACGGCAGATGAATATAGTCCGGTACTTGCCAACCGAACTGCTGATACAACGAAATTTGGCGTACAGTCGGTTCGATGAGATCCGCGCCGCGTACAATCTCTGTTACTCCCTGGAAGTGGTCATCAACCACTACTGCAAGGTTATAAGCAAACAGTCCGTCGCGTCGGTGGATAATAAAGTCTTCCCGTGCAAGCTCTGGGTCGGTGTGAATATTGCCGCGTAGCAGGTCGTTAAAGTGTAAAACGGGATGCTGTTGCTTGATGCGTACCGCTGCATTTTCCGGTCCGTGGCGTAACGCACGGCAATGACTGTCGTAAATCCCGCCAATACTCTGAATACGGGCGCGTGTGCAGGTACAGTAGTAACTTAAATCTTGTTGTTGTAACCAGGCCAGTGCCTCACGGTAGGCGTCATGGCGTTGCGACTGCCACATGATTTCGCCATCCCAGTGCAGCCCGTAATGTTCCAGCTGACGCAGAATCGTATCTGCAGCACCGGGAACTTCACGAGGGGGATCGATATCTTCAATGCGTACCCGCCAGATTCCGCGCTGTGCACGGGCCTGCAGATAACTGCCGAGGGCGGCTACCAGGGAACCAAAATGCAGTTCACCGGAAGGTGAAGGGGCAAAACGGCCAATGTAGGGTTTGTCTGTCATGTCGATGGATAATATAAAAGAATAAGGCGGGAGAAACTCCCGCCCAGGTACTGTCGGATTAGCGTAATGCTACCCGGCATGCAACAGTCTACGGGATTAACCCGCCATCTGTTTTTCGCGAATTTCTGCCAGCGTTTTGCAGTCGATGCACAGATCGGCTGTTGGACGGGCTTCCAGACGACGAATACCAATTTCTACGCCGCATGATTCGCAGTAGCCGAAATCTTCGTCTTCTACTTTCTTCAGTGTCTTCTCGATCTTTTTGATCAGTTTGCGCTCACGGTCACGGTTACGCAGCTCAAGGCTGAATTCTTCTTCCTGTGCGGCACGGTCAACCGGATCAGGGAAGTTAGCCGCTTCGTCCTGCATATGAGTCACAGTGCGATCGACTTCATCCCTGAGTTGATTACGCCATGCTTCAAGAATACGCCTGAAGTGCGACAGCTGGGCTTCGTTCATATACTCTTCGCCCGGTTTCTCCTGGTACGGCTCCACCCCAGCGATGGCGAGAATACTCAGGGACGATGTTTTACGGTTTTGCCCTTCTTGCATGTTGCTTCTCCTTAACACGCACTATCGATCCCCATGTTCGGGGGAAAAATCAGGTCGCTATAAATAGCAGATGCTTTTCCGGATAGCAATTATCTATACGTAACACTTGACAACCCTGTGAGGAAAAGCGTATTTGCGCACGCGGCCAGAATATTAATTAACCCGTTGTTTACACCATTACAAGGCAATGGGCAACGGCTCTTTAAGAGTCATACCATGGGCAGAAAGTTCCGCTTTATAAACCAGAATTTCGACCCCCTTTAGCTGTGCTTCGACTAATAACTGCGCATATTTTGCATCGATATGGCGCGCGGGTGAAAACCGTGTAATGGCTGAATGTAGTACCGCGAAAAATATGACGGCACGTTTACCTTCAGCCGCTACGCTCATCAATTCCCGAAGATGTTTCTGACCTCGTTCAGTTATGGCATCGGGAAAATAACCATACTCTTTTTCCGCCAACGTGACTGATTTTACTTCAATATAGCAGTCAGTCCGGGAATCTGCCTGTAACAAAAAATCAATACGGCTGCCTTCTGCGCCGTATTTTACTTCACTTTTCAACACGCTGTAGCCAGAAAGCTCCGCAATGAGTTCATTCTGAATAGCCTCTTTCGTTAAGCGATTGGCCCATAGCGTGTTAACACAAATAAATGCATCAGATGCGGTTTGCGTTAATTCCCAGGTATGTGGATATTTCCGCTTAATATTTTCTGATGTTGAATACCAGACGGTATCACCCGGGGTTGCGCATCCGGTCATTGCTCCGGTATTTGGGCAGTGTAGCGTCAAGGTTGTGCCATCCGGTGTGATCACATCCGCTAAAAAACGTTTATAGCGCTGAATTAGCGTAGCGCGTTGTAAAGGGGGAGAAAATTGCATGAATAATACCCTTGATTATTTGCTCAGCACCCAGCGTTGCAAGGTTGAATAGCGAGTGCGTCCTCGCTCAAATGACGAGGCATAAAGCGCAAACTCCGTAACCGGAAATGACCAGCAAAAACCGGGTGGCGGGATGGCGACTGCATGACTGGCATCGCGCAAGAGCGTGATATGCGGGTGAAAGGACTGTGGGCTCTGGTAGCATCCGCTGCGTGCGGCCTGTGCTCGCAGCATATTGGCCAGTTGCAATAACCCGCGTGGCGGCTGACGCATTCCCAGCCACACAACCCGCGAACGCAGCCATTGCCCTGCATCGTCCAGCCTGAGCGTGAACGCCGGCTGGCGAATGCGTCCAGCCAGTTGTGATAGCGCCTGCTGTTTCTCGGCACTCACATTCCCTAAAAAAGCCAGCGTCAGGTGCAGATTGTCTGCGGCGACCGGACGGCCCGCCTCCGGCGGAAATTGTGCGGCTCGCCAGTGGATGAGCTGCTCCCGAACCTCAGCAGGCAATTCAATGGCAAAGAACAGCCGTTTCGGCTCAGACATGATGGATACTCGGTTATGAATTAACGCGATGCTACAATGCAGCGCGAAGAATGTTAACCCTCTGGAGTCATTTGTGACGTCGTTGCCCGTTGCCGCCATAGTGCCTGAACTGCTTACTGCCCTTGATGCTTCACCGCAGGTCCTGCTGACCGCGCCGACCGGTGCCGGGAAATCGACCTGGCTGCCGCTACAGCTTCTGGCGCATCAGGGGATATCGGGGCGCATTATCCTGCTGGAACCGCGTCGCCTGGCGGCTCGCAATGTGGCACAACGACTGGCGGAGTCGCTGAACGAAAAGCCCGGCGAAACCGTGGGCTATCGCATGCGTGCGCAAAGCTGCGTGGGGCCGCAAACCCGGCTTGAAGTGGTCACGGAAGGTGTGCTCACACGCATGATCCAACGTGATCCAGAATTGCAGGGCGTTGGTCTGGTGATCCTTGATGAATTTCACGAGCGCAGCCTGCAGGCGGATCTGGCACTGGCGCTGCTGTTGGACGTACAGCAAGGCTTGCGGGACGATTTAAAACTGCTGATTATGTCAGCCACACTGGACAACGGGCGTTTGCAGCAGCTGTTGCCTGACGCGCCTACCCTTGTTTCCGAAGGACGTGCGTTTCCTGTTGAACGGCGCTACCAGCCGCTGACGACGCATTTACGTTTTGATGAGGCGGTTGCTATTGCCACCGCGGAGTTGCTACGTAACGAGAGTGGCTCGTTGCTGCTGTTTTTACCGGGTGTAGGGGAAATTCAGCGCGTGCAGGAACAGCTGGCTGGCCGCGTGGGTAGCGATATTCTGTTGTGTCCGCTGTACGGCGCATTGACGCTTGCCGAGCAGCGACAGGCCATTTTGCCCGCGCCACCGGGGCGACGTAAAGTCGTACTGGCAACCAATATTGCTGAAACTAGCTTAACGATTGAAGGCATCCGGCTGGTGGTGGACTGCGCCCAGGAACGCGTGGCGCGCTATGACGCGCGCACCGGTTTAACGCGGTTGATTACCCAGCGCATCAGCCAGGCATCGATGACCCAGCGAGCCGGGCGTGCAGGTCGTCTGGAGCCCGGTATCTGTCTGCATCTGCTTGCCAAAGAGCAGGCGGAAAGAGCGGCGGCGCAGGGAGAGCCTGAGATATTACAGAGCGATCTGTCCGGTCTGCTGATGGAACTGTTGCAATGGGGATGCACCGATCCTGCACAGTTGAACTGGCTGGATACGCCGCCCGCTATCAACCTGCAGGCGGCAAAACGGCTGTTACAGATGCTGGGCGCGTTGGAGGGCAACAGGCTAAGTGCCACGGGGCAGAAAATGGCGGCATTGGGTAATGATCCCCGTTTAGCGGCTATGCTGGTTAGCACCAACAATGATAACGAAGCGGCAACGGCGGCGAAACTGGCCGCGATTCTGGAAGAGCCGCCGCGCGGTGGCAGTACCGATTTAGCCGTCGCATTTTCACGAAATCAGCCCGCCTGGCAACTGCGTAGCCAGCAGCTATTGAAGCGCCTAAATGTGCGGGGAGGCCAGCCCGATAGCGAACGGTTAGCACTTTTACTGGCGCAGGCGTTTGCCGACAGGATCGCGCGCCGTCGCGGGTTGGATGGACGTTATCAACTGGCCAACGGGATGGGGGCGATGCTGGATTCCGATGACGCCCTGGGGCGCCATGAGTGGTTGATTGCGCCGTTGTTATTGCAAGGAAGCGCGTCACCGGATGCGCGTATTTTGTTAGCGTTGCCGCTGGATATTGAAGCGTTGATGCAGACGTGTCCTGAACTGCTGCAACAGTCCGACACCATCGAATGGGATGAAGCCCAGGGAACGTTAAAAGCACTGCGCCTCACGCGAATAGGCCAGTTGACGCTAAAAGTGCAGCCGTTGGCTAAACCTTCGGAAGACGAGTTGCATCAGGCGATGCTGAATGGTATTCGCGATAAAGGGCTAAGTGTGCTCAACTGGACGCCGGAGGCTGAACAGTTTCGGCTGCGCCTGCATTGCGCGGCAAACTGGTTGCCGGAGTACGACTGGCCTGCGGTAGATGAGGATTCTCTTCTGGCGGCGCTGGAGAGCTGGTTATTGCCGCATATGAGCGGTGTGCACTCTTTACGCGCGCTCAAAGCATTAAATGTGGCTCAGGCATTGCGCGGTTTGCTGGACTGGTCAATGCTGCAACGTCTGGATAGTGAACTGCCTGCGCATTACACTGTGCCGACGGGAAGCCGGATAGCCATCCGCTATCACGAGGATAATCCCCCGGTGTTGGCGGTCAGGATGCAGGAAATGTTTGGCGAAGCGAATACGCCAACCATCGCCGGGGGGCGTGTGCCGTTGGTGCTGGAGCTGCTTTCTCCGGCCCAGCGACCGCTACAGGTCACCAGCGATCTGAGCGCATTCTGGAAAGGATCGTACCGTGAGGTACAAAAAGAGATGAAAGGGCGTTATCCCAAACACGTCTGGCCGGACGATCCGGCGAATACCGCGCCAACGCGGCGCACCAAAAAGTATTCATAAATTGAGAGATTTCTTCTTCTGTCGCCTGACGGAAGAACAGAGAATCGGGCCTTTGCGCCTGAATGTTGCGGAGAAAAAGCATGGCGGGGAATGACCGCGAGCCAATTGGACGTAAAGGGAAACCGTCACGTCCGGTGAAACAAAAGGTGAGCCGTCGTCAACTCAGAGATGACGAGTATGACGACGATTATGATGATGACTATGAGGATGAAGAACCGATGCCGCGTAAGGGTAAGGGCAAAGGGCGTAAGCCTCGTGGTAAGCGTGGCTGGTTCTGGCTGCTGGTAAAACTGTCGATCGTCTTTTTGGTGCTGATCGCGATATATGGCGTGTACCTGGACCAAAAAATCCGTAGCCGCATTGATGGCAAAGTCTGGCAACTGCCTGCGGCTGTTTATGGCCGGATGGTTAACCTTGAGCCAGAAATGCCCATCGGCAAGAACGAGATGGTGAAACTGCTGGAGGCGACACAGTACCGTCAGGTGACGAAAATGACGCGCCCGGGCGAATTTACCGTGCAGGCGAAGAGCATTGAGATGATCCGCCGTCCGTTTGATTTCCCGGACAGTAAAGAAGGGCAGGTGCGTGCGCGTCTGACCTTTGATGGCGATCATCTGGATACTATTGAGAATATGGATAACAACCGCCAGTTCGGTTTCTTCCGTCTCGATCCGCGTTTGATCACCATGCTGTCTTCCCCTAACGGTGAGCAGCGTCTGTTCGTTCCGCGTAGCGGCTTCCCGGATTTGTTGGTAGATACGCTGCTGGCGACCGAAGACCGCCATTTCTATGAGCACGACGGCATCAGCCTCTATTCCATTGGACGTGCGGTGCTGGCGAATCTGACGGCCGGTCGTACGGTGCAGGGGGCCAGTACGCTGACACAGCAACTGGTGAAAAACCTGTTCCTGTCCAGCGAGCGCTCGTACTGGCGTAAAGCGAACGAAGCCTATATGGCGCTGATCATGGATGCGCGCTACAGCAAAGACCGCATTCTTGAGCTGTACATGAACGAAGTTTATCTCGGTCAAAGCGGCGATAATGAAATTCGCGGCTTCCCGCTGGCGAGCCTCTATTATTTCGGTCGTCCGGTGGAAGAACTGAGTCTCGACCAGCAGGCGTTGCTGGTGGGGATGGTTAAAGGGGCGTCAATCTACAACCCATGGCGTAATCCGAAGCTGGCGCTGGAGCGTCGTAATCTGGTGCTGCGCCTGCTGCAACAGCAGCAGATTATCGATCAGGACCTGTATGACATGCTGAGCGCGCGCCCGTTAGGCGTGCAGCCGCGTGGCGGGGTGATTTCACCACAACCAGCGTTTATGCAGATGGTACGCCAGGAGCTACAGGCGAAGCTGGGCGATAAAGTCAAAGATCTCTCCGGTGTGAAAATTTTCACCACCTTTGATTCCGTGGCACAGGATGCGGCAGAAAAAGCGGCGGTGGAAGGCATTCCGGTGCTGAAGAAACAGCGCAAGCTGAGCGATCTGGAAACCGCGATTGTGGTCGTTGACCGCTTTAGCGGCGAGGTTCGTGCGATGGTCGGCGGCGCAGAGCCGCAGTTTGCGGGCTATAACCGCGCGATGCAGGCCCGTCGTTCCATCGGTTCTCTGGCAAAACCGGCAACCTATCTGACGGCGCTGAGTCAGCCGAAGCTGTATCGCCTGAATACCTGGATCGCCGATGCGCCGATTGCGCTGCGCCAGCCGAACGGTCAGGTGTGGTCACCGCAGAACGATGACCGTCGCTATAGCGAAAGCGGTAAAGTAATGCTGGTGGATGCGTTAACGCGTTCAATGAACGTCCCGACCGTCAATCTGGGGATGGCGCTGGGCCTGCCCGCGGTTACCGAGACCTGGACGAAACTGGGCGCCCCGAAAGATCAGCTCAATCCGGTTCCGGCGATGCTGCTGGGGGCGTTGAACCTGACGCCAATTGAAGTGGCACAGGCGTTCCAGACCATCGCCAGCGGGGGTAACCGTGCGCCATTATCAGCACTGCGTTCGGTCATTGCTGAAGATGGGACCGTGCTGTATCAAAGCTTCCCGCAGGCAGAGCGCGCAGTGCCTGCACAGGCGGCATATATGACGCTGTGGACCATGCAACAGGTGGTTCAACGCGGTACGGGTCGCCAGCTTGGCGCGAAGTACCCAGGGCTGCATCTGGCAGGGAAAACCGGGACCACCAACAACAACGTGGATACCTGGTTTGCCGGTATCGACGGCAGCCAGGTGACGATTACCTGGGTAGGCCGCGATAACAACCAGCCAACCAAGTTGTACGGTGCCAGCGGCGCGATGTCGATTTATCAGCGTTATCTGGCGAACCAGACACCAACACCACTGGTGCTGACGCCGCCGGAGGATGTTGTTGATATGGGCGTAGATTACGACGGTAACTTTGTGTGCAGTGGTGGTATGCGTACGCTGCCAGTGTGGACTACCGATCCGGATTCGTTGTGTCAGCAAGGTGAGATGCAGCAGCAGTCAGGTAATCCGTTCGATCAATCAACGCAGTCGCAGCCTCAACAGCAGCAGCAACAACAGCCGCCGCAGCAGGAGAAGAAAGACAGCGACGGCGTCGCAGGTTGGATCAAGGATATGTTTGGCAGCAACTAATGCCTACCTCAAAACCCGCTCCGGCGGGTTTTTCTTTTGACGCCATTCGGTTTTGTTTTGCCTGATGGCGCTGCGCTTATCAGGCCTACGGAATTTGAGCAGCCGTGTCGCTATCCGGTACGTCTTCCGTTAAAACATTTCAGCTTAATTTATTAACCCTTTCTTTTCATCTGGTTATTTCTTAACCCCTTAGTTTTAGTAGGGGCGCGTAGTGCTTGCGATCGCAACAGCGTTTCGAATATCATGCTCCCGTTATAATAATAATTCTCGTTTACGTTATCATTCACTTTCATCAGAGAAATACCAATGGCGCGTCTTAAAACTGCTCAGCCAAACTCCTCACTGCGCAAAATTGCAGTCGTGGTAGCCACAGCGGTTAGCGGCATGTCTGTGTATGCACAGGCGGCGGTTCAACCGAAAGAAGAAACAATCACCGTAACCGCAGCACCTGCCGCACAAGAAAGCGCATGGGGGCCTTCGCCGACGATTGCCGCGAAGCGTTCCGCCACCGCAACCAAGACTGATACGCCTATCGAAAAGACCCCGCAGTCTGTTTCGGTTGTGACGCGTGAAGAGATGGATACCAAGCAACCGGCTACAGTAAAAGAAGCCATTGCTTATACACCCGGTGTTTTTGCTACCCGTGGTAGCTCTTCCACCTATGATGTAGTGACGATTCGTGGTTTTACCTCTCCAACCACGGTCAACACCAACCAGTATCTTGATGGCATGAAACTTCAGGGGAATAACTACTCTGAAGTATCTATGGACCCGTATTTTCTGGAACGCGTAGAAGTGATGCGCGGGCCGACTTCAGTGCTGTACGGCAACAGCAACCCTGGCGGCATCGTCAGTATGGTGAGCAAACGTCCGACAACAGAACCACTGAAAGAAGTGCAGTTTAAAATGGGGACGAACAACCTCTGGCAAACTGGTTTCGATTTTAGCGACGCTATTGATGATGACGGCGTGTGGTCATACCGTTTAACAGGGCTGGGTAATAGCCAGAACTCTCAGCAGGAGATGTCAAAATCAACGCGTTACGCAGTTGCACCTGCGTTTAGCTGGCGTCCTGATGATAAAACAGATTTCACCTTCCTGAGTAATTTCCAGAACGATCCGTACGCGGGTTATTATGGCTGGTTGCCGCGTGAAGGTACGCTTGTTCCGTATTACGATGCAATGGTAATCCGCACAAGCTGCCGACTGATTTCAATGAAGGTGAAGCGGATAACAAGATGGCTCGCCGCCAGCAGATGGTTGGCTACAACTTCTCACATGCCTTTAACGACACCTTCACCGTGCGCCAGAACCTGCGTTATGACAAGGTGAAAACGCTCTACCGTTCTGTATATGGTTTTGGCTATAGTCAGCCTGGTGAGATTATCCGTAAATACGTTCGTTCTGATGAAGATCTCAATGCATTTACCGTTGATACCCAGCTCCAGTCTGCTTTTGCCACTGGTGATGTCGCACATACTCTGCTGACCGGTGTTGATTACTCGCGTATGCGTAACGATGTCAATGCGCTGTATGGCGATGCCGATCCGTTAAATATGCAGAACCCTCAGTACGGTAACCCGAATATTGATGTCAGCGGACCGTATGCTAAGTACGCCGTGTTAAACCGTATGGAACAGACCGGACTTTACGCCCAGGACCAGATGGAATGGGATAAGTGGGTGCTGACACTGGGCGGCCGCTACGATTTCGCAACTACCTCCACGTTGACCCGCTCCAGTAATTCACTGGCCGAAGTGAACGATCAGCAGTTTACCTGGCGTGGTGGTGTTAACTATCTGTTTGACAATGGTATTTCTCCGTACTTCAGCTATAGCGAATCGTTTGAACCGACATCCGGTTCAACGAAAGAAGGCAAACCGTTCGATCCGTCGCGTGGTAAGCAGTACGAAGCCGGTGTGAAGTATGTTCCGAAGGATATGCCCGTTGTACTGACGGCGGCTGTGTACCAACTGACGAAAGATAAAAACCTGACGGCGGACCCGAACGATCCTACGGGTCTGTACAGCGTCCAGACTGGAGAGATTCGTTCACGCGGTATTGAACTGGAAGCAAAGGCAGCCGTAAATGCCAATATTAACGTTACGGCGGCTTACAGCTACACGGATGCGGAATATACCGAAGACACTATCTTTAAGGGGCAACGACCGGCGGAAGTACCACGTAATCAGGCTTCGTTATGGACCGATTACACGTTCTATGAATCAGCACTTAGCGGTTTGACCATTGGGGCTGGTGTGCGTTATACCGGTTCAACGGTGAGTTATTACAAAAACGATACTGCCTCAGGGAATAAAAACGATTCGTTTAATGTGGGCGGTTATACCGTTGCTGATGCCATGGTGAAATACGATCTGGCCCGTTTCGGTATGGCTGGTTCGTCCGTTGCCGTAAACGTCAACAACCTGTTTAATCGTGAATATGTTTCCAGTTGCTATAGCGAATACGCATGTTACTGGGGCGCAGAACGTCAGGTCGTTGCAACCGCAACCTTCCGTTTCTAATTTCTTTTGGGCACGCTTTGCGTGCCCGTTTTACAAGTTGGCTGCTATGCAGGAAAACAGATCCCATCCCGACACGACGTTTGCGTTGAAGAATGTCTCCTTCCGTGTGCCTGGCCGCACGCTTTTGCATCCTCTCTCGTTAACCTTTCCCGTGGGTAAAGTGACCGGTCTTATCGGCCACAACGGCTCCGGTAAATCCACCTTATTGAAAATGCTGGGACGCCATCAGCCGCCGTCAGAAGGTGAAATCCTGCTTGATGAGCAGCCGCTGGAGAGCTGGAGCAGCAAAGCGTTTGCCCGTAAGGTTGCCTATTTACCGCAGCAGTTACCGCAGGCTGAGGGGATGACGGTACGTGAGCTGGTGGCGATTGGGCGTTATCCGTGGCATGGCGCGCTGGGACGTTTTGGCGTGGCTGACAGAGAAAAAGTAGAAGAGGCTATTTCGCTGGTCGGCTTAAAGCCGCTGGCGCATCGCCTGGTAGATAGCTTGTCTGGCGGCGAGCGTCAACGTGCGTGGATCGCCATGCTGGTGGCGCAGGACAGCCGCTGCCTGCTGCTTGATGAACCAACTTCCGCGCTGGATATCGCTCATCAGGTTGACGTACTGGCGCTGGTGCATCGCTTAAGTCAGCAGCGCGGGCTGACGGTGATTGCGGTGCTGCATGATATCAACATGGCGGCCCGCTACTGTGATTACTTAGTTGCGCTGCGCGGTGGTGACATGATTGCACAAGGGACGCCTGCTGAACTGATGCGCAGTGAAACTCTGGAACAGATTTACGGTATCCCGATGGGCATTTTGCCGCATCCGGCCGGTGCCGCACCCGTGAGTTTTGTCTATTAATGATTGAATTACATCATATTACCCGTCGGCGGCTGCTTGCGGCGATGGTGCTGTCGCCGCTGCTGTGGCGGATGAATACGGCACACGCTGCGGCGGTTGATACGCAGCGCATTGTGGCGCTGGAATGGCTACCGGTGGAACTACTGCTGGCGCTGGGTATTACGCCGTATGGCATCGCGGATATCCCTAACTACAAGCTGTGGGTCAGTGAGCCCCCGTTGCCGGATTCGGTGATTGACGTCGGGCTACGTACGGAGCCCAATCTCGAACTGTTGACCGAAATGAAACCCTCGTTTTTGCTGTGGTCGGCAGGCTATGGTCCTTCCCCTGAAAAGCTGGCGCGGATTGCGCCTGGCCGGGGATTTAACTTCAGTGATGGTAAAAAGCCGCTGGCCGTTGCGCGACAATCGCTGCAGGAAATGGCGCAACTGTTCAATCTGCAAGCCTCTGCTGAACGCCATCTGACCGAGTACGATCGTTTTATCGCCAGCCTGAAACCGCGCTTCATTCAACGCGGCGCGCGTCCCGTGCTCCTGACATCCCTGCTTGATTCGCGACATATGCTGGTGTTTGGCCCAAACAGCCTGTTTCAGGACGTGCTGGATGAGTACGGGATCCGCAACGCCTGGCAAGGCGAAACCAACTTTTGGGGCAGCACCGCAGTAGGAATTGATCGGCTTGCCGCCTACAAAGATGTTGATGTGCTGTGCTTCGATCACGGTAACAACAGGGATATGCAGGCACTGATGTCCACACCGTTGTGGCAGGCGATGCCATTTGTTCGCGCCGGACGTTTTCAGCGTGTTCCCGCCGTCTGGTTCTATGGTGCAACGCTGTCCGCGATGCATTTTGCCCGCATTCTGGATAATGCGCTGGGAGGCAAAGCGTGAGTAAACGAATTGCGCTGTTCCCAACGCTTCTTCTGGCGGTTCTGTTTGTCGCTGCCTGTTGGCTGACCTGGGTAAACTTCTCTGTTGCGTTACCGCGCAGTCAGTGGCAACAGGCTATCTGGTCACCGGATATCAATGCTATTGAGCAGATGGTTTTCCACTACAGTCTGCTGCCGAGGCTGGCGATTTCACTACTGGTTGGTGCCGGACTGGGGCTGGTCGGCGTCTTGTTTCAGCAGGTGCTGCGTAACCCGCTGGCAGAGCCAACCACGCTGGGCGTCGCAACCGGTGCGCAGTTGGGCATTACCGTCACCACGCTATGGGCGATTCCCGGTGCGCTGACCACGCAATTTGCGGCGCTGGCCGGGGCATGTGTTGTTGGGGCACTGGTGTTTGGCGTTGCCTGGGGCAAACGTCTTTCTCCGGTGACGCTGATCCTTGCCGGGCTGGTGGTCAGCCTGTACTGCGGGGCAATTAACCAGTTGATGGTTATCTTCCATCACGATCAGCTGCAAAGCATGTTTTTATGGAGCAGCGGTACGCTAACCCAAACCGACTGGAGCGGCGTACAGCGCTTGTGGCCGCAGTTGCTGGGCGGCGTGATGCTGACGCTGCTGTTACTGCGCCCGATGACGCTGATGGGATTGGATGACGGCGTGGCGCGTAACCTCGGTCTGGCGCTGTCGCTGGCGCGCCTGGCGTCATTAACGCTGGCGATTGTGCTGAGTGCTTTGCTGGTTAACGCGGTGGGGATTATCGGTTTTATCGGCCTGTTTGCACCGCTGCTGGCGAAAATGCTCGGCGCGCGGCGTTTGTTGGCGCGTCTGATGCTGGCTCCGCTGATTGGGGCATTGATCCTCTGGCTCTCTGACCAAATTATTCTGTGGCTGACCCGCGTATGGATGGAAGTCTCCACTGGTTCGGTGACGGCGCTGATTGGCGCGCCATTGCTGCTGTGGCTGTTGCCGCGCCTTAGAAGTATGAGCGCGCCGGATATGAATGCCAGCAACCGTATCGCCGCTGAGCGTCAGCATGTACTGATGTTTGCCCTGGCAGGCGGGGCGATATTGCTGCTGACCGTTATTGTGGCGCTCGCGTTTGGTCGCGATGCGCACGGCTGGACATGGGCCAGTGGTGCAATGCTGGATGAGTTGATGCCCTGGCGCTGGCCGCGTATTCTGGCTGCACTGGTGGCTGGCGTAATGCTGGCTGTGGCGGGTTGTATTATTCAGCGTCTGACCGGAAACCCAATGGCCAGCCCGGAAGTATTAGGCATTAGTTCCGGGGCGGCATTTGGCGTGGTGTTAATGCTATTTCTGGTCCCCGGAAATGCCTTTGGCTGGCTGATGCCGGCCGGGAGCCTCGGGGCGGCAGCCACCTTGCTTATTATTATGATTGCCGCCGGGCGCGGGGGCTTTTCACCGCACCGCATGTTGCTGGCAGGGATGGCGCTCAGCACGGCGTTTACAATGCTGCTGATGATGCTGCAGGCCAGCGGCGATCCGCGCATGGCGGGTGTGTTGACCTGGATCTCCGGTTCAACCTATAACGCGACGGGCGAACAGGTGCTGCGCACCGGAATTGTAATGGTTATCCTGCTGGCAATGACGCCGCTGTGCCGTCGTTGGCTGACGATTTTACCGCTTGGCGGCGATACGGCGCGGGCTGTAGGTATGGCTATTACGCCGTCGCGAGTAGGATTACTGCTGTTGGCGGCGGGGCTGACGGCAACAGCCACCATGACCATTGGTCCGTTGAGCTTTGTCGGGCTGATGGCTCCGCATATTGCCCGTATGATGGGCTTTCGCCGGGCGATGCCGCATATGCTGATTTCGGCGCTGGCGGGAGGCGTGTTGCTGGTGTTTGCCGACTGGTGTGGGCGTATGGTGCTGTTTCCGTATCAGATCCCAGCGGGACTGCTGTCGACGTTTATTGGCGCGCCGTACTTTATCTATCTGCTGAGAAAACAGAGTCGTTAATTATGCCGGATGGCGGCATAACTGCCTTATCCGGCCTACGGGGGCAAATGTAGGCCGGATAAGCGTAAGCGCCACCCGGCAATTCATCACTTACAATTTCGCAAACACCCGGCGTGCGGCGTCGATGGTGTTATTGATATCTTCTTCACTGTGCGCCACGGACATAAAGCCCGCTTCGAAGGCGGACGGCGCCAGGTAAACGCCTTCATCCAGCATCATGTGGAAGAAACGCTTGAAGCGTTCAACATCGCAGGCCATCACGTCCTGATAGCAGGTCACGGTTTTGGCATCGGTGAAGAAAATCCCGAACATCCCGCCGACATGGTTAACCACCAGTGGAATATTTGCTTCTTCGGCAGCTTCCAGCAGACCTTCCGCCAGACGCGTCGTCAGTTCGTTCAACGTCTCATGAATCCCCGGCTGGGCGACTTCATTCAGACAGGCGAATCCGGCCGCCATCGCAATTGGATTACCGGACAGCGTACCCGCCTGGTAAACCGGCCCGGTTGGGGCCAGGGCATCCATCACATCACGACGGCCGCCAAATGCGCCAACGGGCATGCCGCCGCCGATGATTTTGCCAAGACAAGTCAGATCCGGCACGACGCCGTAATAATCCTGCGCACCGGCCAGCGCCACGCGGAAACCGGTCATCACTTCATCGATGATCAACAGCGCGCCAAACTCATCGCACAGCGCACGCAGGCCTGGCAGGAATTCCGGCAGCGGCGGGATGCAGTTCATGTTGCCCGCGACCGGCTCAACGATGATGCAGGCGATCTCCTGCGGATACTGTTCGAATGCCGCACGTACTGAGGCAAGATCGTTATAGGTGCAGGTCAGGGTGTGTTTCGCGAAATCAGCCGGAACGCCCGGGGAGTTCGGCTGACCCAGCGTTAACGCGCCGGAACCGGCTTTGACCAGCAGACAGTCGGCATGACCGTGGTAGCAGCCTTCAAATTTGATGATCTTATCGCGACCGGTGAAACCGCGCGCCAGACGGATCGCGCTCATTGTGGCTTCGGTACCGGAGTTCACCATACGTACCATATCCATGGTTGGCACTAACTCAGTGACCAGCGCCGCCATTTTTACTTCCATTTCGGTCGGCGCGCCGAAGCTTAAACCGCGCTCTGCCGCTTCAATCACGGCATTGCGAATTGCCGGGTGGTTGTGACCCAGCACCATCGGCCCCCAGGAGCCGACATAATCGATATAGGCTTTACCATCGACATCATACAGATATGCGCCGTCAGCTTTTTCAATAAACAGCGGAGTACCACCCACGCCAGTAAAGGCGCGAACGGGGGAGTTAACGCCGCCGGGGATAAGTTCGCGTGCTGCGCTGTAGAGGTTTTCAGACTTACTCATGGATGGGGTCCTGGTTCGTAGAAAAAGTAAATGCCCGCTATTCTAGTTATTCAGAGAAGGTTATGAAAGTTTTGCGTATTTGAAACAATACGATTTACAGGGGATTTTCACGAAACGTGCGAGTAGAATGCCGTTTCCGTATTTGTATTACCAATTAATGATTATCTGATGAAAACAGACACCCCTTCTTTTGAAGCACAACAAATTGTGCGTTTACGGCGCAGGGATCAGATCCGTCGACTCCTTGATCGTGACAAAACGCCGTTGGCGATCCTCTTTATGGCTGCCGTGGTGGGGACAGTGACGGGGTTGGTGGGTGTGGCGTTTGAGAAAGCCGTAACCTGGGTGCAGAATCTGCGTATTGGCACGCTGGCACAGGTTGCTGACCACGCCGTCCTGGTATGGCCTTTGGCGTTTATTCTTTCTGCATTGCTGGCGATGGTGGGTTATTTTCTGGTGCGTAAATTTGCCCCGGAAGCCGGTGGTTCGGGGATACCTGAGATTGAAGGCGCATTGGAAGAGCTCCGCCCGGTGCGCTGGTGGCGTGTGCTGCCGGTAAAATTTATCGGCGGTATGGGTACGCTGGGTGCCGGAATGGTGCTTGGGCGAGAAGGACCGACCGTGCAGATTGGTGGCAATATCGGGCGCATGGTGCTGGATATTTTCCGCATGCGTAGCGCCGAAGCGCGGCACACCTTACTGGCAACCGGTGCGGCTGCGGGGCTGTCAGCCGCGTTTAATGCGCCTTTGGCCGGCATTTTGTTCATTATTGAAGAGATGCGACCACAGTTTCGTTATAACCTCGTGTCGATCAAAGCCGTATTTACCGGCGTGATTATGTCGAGCATTGTATTTCGTATTTTCAACGGCGAGGCCCCGATTATTGAGGTCGGGAAACTCTCCAATGCGCCGGTTAATACGCTGTGGTTGTACCTCATCCTCGGGATTATTTTTGGTTGCGTCGGGCCGTTGTTCAATACCATGGTGTTGCGTACCCAGGATATGTTTCAACGCTTTCACGGTGGTGAAATTAAAAAATGGGTGCTGATGGGCGGTGCGATCGGCGGCCTGTGCGGGATCCTCGGTTTGATTCAACCTGAAGCGGCAGGCGGTGGATTTAACCTGATCCCGATTGCCGCTGCGGGCAATTTCAGCGTGGGCCTGCTGCTGTTTATCTTTATCGCCAGGGTTATCACCACGCTGCTGTGCTTCTCATCCGGCGCGCCTGGTGGGATATTTGCCCCGATGCTGGCGTTAGGCACATTGCTGGGAACTGCATTTGGCATGGCTGCAGCAGCCTCTTTTCCGCAGTATCATCTGGAGGCGGGGACGTTTGCTATTGCCGGGATGGGGGCATTGCTGGCCGCTTCAGTGCGTGCGCCGTTAACGGGCATTGTGCTGGTGCTGGAAATGACGGATAACTATCAGCTCATTTTGCCAATGATTATTACCTGTCTTGGCGCAACACTATTAGCCCAGTTTATGGGTGGAAAACCGCTATACTCGACTATCCTTGCCCGCACGCTGGCTAAACAGGAAGCGGAGCAGGCGGCAAAAAGCCAGAGTACCGCCACGGGCGAGAATACTTGAACGAAATACCAGGGTATTAGATAATGGCCTTAACCATTGGGTTATAATTTGCCCAATTGCCAATGTCGTTTGGAGCAAAATATGAGTGATGACGTAGCGCTGCCACTGCAATTTACTGAAGCAGCAGCCAATAAAGTAAAAAGCCTGATCGCAGATGAAGATAACCCAAATCTGAAATTACGCGTGTATATCACCGGCGGTGGTTGCAGCGGTTTCCAGTACGGTTTTACCTTTGATGATCAGGTAAACGATGGTGATATGACCATTGAGAAACAAGGTGTTGGTCTGGTGGTTGACCCGATGAGCCTGCAGTATCTGGTAGGCGGTGCGGTTGATTATACCGAAGGTCTGGAAGGTTCTCGCTTCGTTGTGACTAACCCGAACGCCAAAAGCACCTGCGGGTGTGGTTCCTCTTTCAGCATCTGATTGCTGTCTGCAATACCGGTGGTCTGATGGTGTAGGCCCGGTAAGCGTAGCGCCACCGGGCAATGTGCCGGATGGCGGCGTAAACGCCTTATCCGGCCTACATGTTTTGCATCGTCACATCAACGCCCGTTATCATCCAGCGCAAACGTCGGCAATTTCAAATGCCAACGAATGGCGGCAAGCCGAATCAACAGGGTGACAATCATCCCCATCATACTGGCGTTTTCCAGCGATACATTAAAGGTATAAAACGCTGTCGCATGCACGATCCCGCCGATAATACACGCCGTGGCGTAGATTTCGGTGCGCAAAATCATCGGCACTTCACGCGCTAACACGTCGCGAATAATTCCGCCGCCGACGCCGGTAATCACTCCCATACAAATCGCCACCAACGGTCCGGTTCCGGCGAGAAACGCTTTATTCACGCCAATACCCACGAACACCGCCAGGCCAACGGCATCCAGCACCGGAAGGATCCATTTCGGCAAGCGTCTTGGCTGACGCACCAGCACGATCGTCAACATACTGGTGATCATCGCCACCACCAGGTCGGTGGGATCTTTAACCCAGAATACGGGGCCATGATCCAGCGCCATATCACGGATCGTACCGCCACCGACGGCGGTTACCACGCCCAGGACCAGAACGCCGAAGGGGTCCATACGCAGTTTTCCGGCAAGCAATACGCCAGAGATAGCAAATACCGCGGTACCGACAATATCCAGCCAATAGACGAGCATCTTTACATCCTCACAATAAACCTGGTGGGGGCAGGCGCTAATTTACTTGTGAAAGCGCATTACAGAGTTGTTTTGCGGCGAGGATAATACGCGGGCTCGCGCGTTCAAACCAGTCACTATCAAGAGTAATAACCGGGATTTTTAGCTGATTTCCCCAGTATTGCTCAATTTTAAGAATTTCGCCTGAACCGCCGGTAGCAACAATTGCCTGAGGGGCTCTTGCCAGTACCTGTTCGCGGCTGACCTGCGGCCATGGAACCCGGCTGCCGGAAAAGATGTTTTCTCCACCACATACCTCAAGAACCTGGTTTTGAATGGAACCTTTTCCACTGGTAAACAGAGGATTTGCGCCAAACTGGAGAAACACACGTTTTTTAGGTTTGTTGGCATACTGAGACTTTAGTAAAGCATACTCATCAAGCAGGGTTTGCGCTGCTTGCTTTGCCTGTTCAGGCTTGGGACTCCATGGCGCAAGTTGACGCAATGCATCTGCGACCTGCTCGATGGTGACGGCATCGACCCAGATGACCTTAATTCCCAGGGCGGTCAGTTGATTAACCTGTCGCTCAGCATTCCCTCCACGCCAGGCAATAACCAAATCGGGTTTGAGCGCCACAATACGTTCCAGATTCATGCCTTGCCAGGTTGAGACCTCTTCAATATTTTTGGCCTCGGGCGGGTAGTTTGAATAGCTGCTGACGCCAACGGGGGTAATACCGGCGGCGAAGGCCAGTTCAGTGTTGGCTGGGGAAAGCGAAATAACGCGCGGCGCGGCGTAAAGCCACGCCGGAAGAATGAAAAGCAGGGCGACCAGCGCCCTGGAGATGTATTTAGCCATGTGCCAGTTTCTGCACCAGCGTTTCAACCATCAGGCTTGACTGTTTCGCGGCAACGACCAGGAACTCGTCAAAGCTGAGATGGGACTGCTGATCGGCGACGTCAGAGATAGCGCGAACGACAACAAACGGCACGTTAAAGTTGTGGCACACGTGCGCAATTGCGGTTGCTTCCATCTCAACGGCAATCGCCTGTGGGAAGTTATGCTTAATTTTTGCCAGACCAACGGAACCGTTAATGAAGGCATCGCCGCTGACGATCAGTCCACGGACGGCGTTCAGATTGAGTTCGGCAATGCAGGATTCCGCCGCAGCAATCAGTGTCGGGTTGGCTTTAAAACCGGCCGGGCAGCCCGGTAGCTGGCCAAATTCATAGCCGAATGCGGTGACGTCAGCATCGTGATAGCGCGCTTCGTCAGAAACCACGATATCACCCACTTTCAGCGTAGAGGCCAGGCCGCCCGCGGAACCGGTATTAATGATGGCGTCCGGCTTGCAGCGTTCAAGCAGCAGCGTAGCGCCCAGCGCCGCAGCTACTTTACCGATGCCTGATTTCAGTAGCGCAACCTCAGTACCGTTCAGTTGGCCGGTGTAAATTTCACAACCGCCAAGAGCGATTGTCTGACGGTTTTCGATTTTGTCACGCAGCAGCGTAACTTCTTCTTCCATTGCACCAATGATGCCGATTTTCATAGATTTACTCGCGATAAGCCAGATTTGAGGGCATAGTCTATCATGCGCTTAAGGGGTAGCGCATTTCTCAGGCGGGAGAGGACATGGCACAGATCGATTTCCGAAAAAAAATAAACTGGCATCGTCGTTACCGTTCACCGCAGGGCGTGAAATCTGAGCATGAGATCCTGCGCATTTTCGAAAGCGACCGTGGACGCATTATCAATTCTCCGGCTATTCGCCGACTGCAGCAAAAAACCCAGGTCTTTCCGTTGGAGCGTAACGCGGCGGTGCGTACGCGCCTGACGCACTCGATGGAAGTTCAGCAGGTAGGGCGTTATATCGCCAAAGAGATCCTCAGCCGACTGAAAGAGCAAAAGCTGTTGGAGCAGTACGGCCTGGATGAGTTGACCGGTCCCTTTGAAAGCATCGTCGAAATGTCCTGCCTGATGCATGACATCGGCAATCCGCCGTTTGGTCATTTTGGCGAGGCAGCGATTAATGACTGGTTTCGCCAGCGACTCTATCCGGCTGACGCTGAAAGTCAGCCGTTAAGCGACGATCGCTGCCTGGTGTCTGCGTTACGTTTGCGTGAAGGTGAAGAGTCGCTCAATGATATTCGCCGCAAGGTACGTCAGGACCTGTGCCATTTTGAAGGCAATGCGCAGGGCATTCGGCTGGTGCATACTCTGATGCGCATGAACCTGACCTGGTCGCAGGTGGGGGGAATTTTAAAATATACGCGCCCGGCATGGTGGCGTGGAGGTACGCCAGCGACGCATAACTATTTAATGAAGAAACCGGGCTATTACCTTTCCGAGGAACCGTATATTGAGCGGTTACGTAAAGAATTATCCTTAGCACCTTACAGTCGCTTTCCATTAACCTGGATTATGGAAGCAGCGGACGATATCTCTTATTGTGTGGCTGATCTGGAGGATGCTGTTGAGAAAAGAATCTTCAGCGTCGAGCAGCTTTACCACCATCTGTATGAGGCGTGGGGGCATCATGAAAAAGGTTCCCTGTTTAGTCAGGTTGTTGAGAACGCCTGGGAAAAATCTCGTTCAAATACATTAAGCCGCAGTACTGAAGATCAGTTCTTTATGTATTTACGCGTTAATACGCTGAATAAGCTGGTACCGTACGCCGCTCAGCGTTTTATTGATAATTTGCCGCAAATTTTTGAGGGGAGTTTTAATCACGCTTTATTAGAAGATGCCAGTAGCTTCAGTCAGTTGCTAGGGGTATATAAAAATGTAGCGGTAAAACATGTGTTTAGTCATCCAGATGTGGAACAGCTGGAATTGCAAGGCTATCGGGTTATCAGTGGGCTTCTGGAAATCTACCAGCCACTGCTAAAAATGTCATTATCCGACTTTAGCGGACTGGTTGAACACGAAAGATTAAAACAGTTCCCTATCGAATCACGATTATTTCAAAAGTTGTCTACCCGCCATCGTCTTGCTTATGTTGAGGCGGTCAGTAAAATATTGCCGGGTAGTGCCGAGTTCCCGGTCATGGAATATTATTACCGCTGCCGTTTAATTCAGGATTATATCAGCGGGATGACTGACTTGTATGCCTGGGATGAATATAGACGGCTGATGGCGGTAGAACAATAAATACTCATTTGTAAAGACGGACAATAAAATTTTACTTTTTCCTTAAACTTCATTCTGGAACTTAGCGCTATAAAACGACTCTGAGGTATACAGCAATTTTGCGTGACCTGTTAATCGAGAACGAAACACATGAAAAAAACCACATTAGCAATGAGTGCACTGGCTCTGAGTTTAGGTTTGGCGTTGTCCCCCCTGTCTGCAACGGCGGCTGAGACAGCGTCTTCAGCGACAACAGCCCAACAGATGCCAAGCCTGGCCCCGATGCTCGAAAAAGTGATGCCATCGGTGGTGAGTATTAATGTCGAGGGGAGCACGACGGTCAATACGCCGCGTATGCCGCGTAATTTCCAGCAGTTCTTTGGTGATAACTCTCCGTTCTGCCAGGACGGTTCTCCGTTCCAGAGCTCACCGTTCTGCCAGGGCGGTGCTCCGGGCGCTGACAACGGCGGCGGCCAGCAGCAGAAATTTATGGCGCTGGGGTCTGGCGTCATCATTGATGCCGCGAAAGGGTATGTTGTGACCAACAACCACGTGGTCGATAATGCCACGGTGATCAAGGTTCAACTGAGCGATGGGCGTAAGTTTGACGCAAAAATCGTCGGAAAAGATCCGCGCTCTGATATCGCGCTGATCCAAATTCAGGATCCGAAAAACCTGACGGCAATTAAGCTGGCAGATTCTGATGCGCTGCGCGTGGGTGATTACACTGTAGCGATTGGTAACCCGTTTGGCCTCGGTGAAACGGTGACATCAGGTATCGTTTCTGCACTGGGGCGTAGTGGCCTGAATGCCGAAAACTACGAGAACTTTATCCAGACGGATGCGGCGATCAACCGCGGTAACTCTGGCGGTGCGCTGGTTAACCTGAATGGTGAGTTGATCGGGATTAACACCGCGATCCTCGCGCCGGACGGTGGCAACATCGGGATTGGTTTTGCTATCCCAAGCAACATGGTGAAAAACCTGACTTCGCAGATGGTTGAGTTCGGCCAGGTTAAACGCGGTGAGCTGGGTATTATGGGGACTGAGCTGAGCTCTGAGCTGGCGAAAGCGATGAAAGTGGATGCCCAGCGTGGGGCATTCGTCAGCCAGGTTATGCCGAACTCTTCTGCAGCGAAAGCCGGTATCAAAGCCGGGGACGTGATTACCTCCCTGAACGGTAAACCAATCAGCAGCTTCGCTGCCCTGCGTGCGCAGGTCGGCACCATGCCAGTGGGTAGCAAAATTAACCTTGGCCTGCTGCGCGACGGTAAGCCGGTAACGGTGAACCTGGAACTGCAGCAGAGCAGCCAGACTCAGGTTGATTCCAGCTCTATCTTCAAAGGCATTGAAGGTGCGGATATGAGCAACAAAGGCCAGGACAAAGGTGTCGTGGTAAGCGATGTGAAACCGAATTCGCCGGCGGCACAGATTGGCCTGAAGAAAGGGGATGTCATCATTGGTGCTAACCAGCAACCGGTGAAAAACATCGCGGAACTGCGCAAAATTCTCGACAGTAAACCGGCTGTTCTGGCGCTGAACATTCAGCGTGGTGACAGCTCTATCTATCTGTTGATGCAATAATCCCTCTGAACCCCTTCCCATATCAGGGAAGGGGTTTCTTTTTGTGATACCTACCACAACTCCATACTTCTCTCTTCTGCTTTGTGCATTTGCACAATGTCGCAGCCTGTTTTCTTCCCTATGCTTGAGCACTGCTCACAGGAGGGCTTTATGGCTGGCTGGCATCTCGATACCAAAATGGCGCAGGATATTGTGGCGCGAACCATGCGCATCATTGATACCAATATCAACGTAATGGATGCCCGTGGGCGGATAATCGGCAGTGGCGATCGCGAACGTATTGGTGAATTGCACGAAGGGGCACTGCTGGTGCTCTCACAGGGCCGGGTAGTCGATATTGATGATGCGGTAGCGCGACATTTGCACGGCGTGCGTCAGGGGATAAACCTGCCGCTGCGGCTCGAAGGCGAAATCGTTGGCGTTATTGGCTTAACCGGTGAGCCGGAGCATTTGCGTAAGTACGGTGAACTGGTGTGTATGACCGCCGAAATGATGCTGGAGCAGTCGCGTTTGATGCATCTGCTCGCTCAGGACAGTCGTCTGCGCGAAGAACTGGTGATGAACCTGATTCAGGCTGAAGAAAACACCCCGGCGCTGGTGGAATGGGCGCAGAGGCTGGGTATAGATCTGAACCAGCCGCGCGTGGTAGCGGTGGTGGAGGTCGACAGCGGTCAGCTTGGTGTAGACAGTGCCATGGCTGAGCTACAGCAATTGCAGAACGCGTTGACTACGCCTGAACGTAATAATCTGATTGCGATTGTTTCCCTGACCGAGATGGTAGTTCTGAAACCCGCACTGAATCAGTTTGGCCGCTGGGATGCAGAAGATCATCGCAAGCGTGTTGAACAGTTGATCGCCCGTATGAAAGAGAACGGACAACTACGCTTTCGCGTATCGCTGGGCAACTATTTTACCGGGCCGGGCAGCATTGCCCGTTCGTATCGCACCGCACGTACAACCATGATGGTCGGCAAGCAGCGCATGCCGGAAAGCCGCAGCTATTTTTACCAGGATTTAATGTTGCCAGTGCTGCTGGACAGCCTGCGCGGCGGCTGGCAGGCTAATGAGCTGGCCCGTCCGCTGGTTCGGCTGAAAGCGATGGATAACAACGGCTTGCTGCGTCGGACTTTAGCGGCGTGGTTTCGGCATAACGTTCAGCCGCTGGCGACCTCAAAAGCGTTATTTATCCACCGTAATACGCTGGAATATCGCCTGAACCGAATTTCAGAGCTGACCGGGCTGGATTTAGGGAATTTTGACGACCGATTGCTGCTGTATGTCGCGCTACAGCTGGATGAGCAGCATTAATTCCTTGCCTGTTGGCGCTACGCTTATCAGGTAAAATGCCGGGGGGCGGCTTCGCCTTACCCGGCCTACGAATACATTCACTCGCGGTTATTTACGCGTTAGTTTTTCCAGATCGGCTTCAATTTCGCTGATCTTGTTGGTCACGACGCTTTCCAGATGACGTAAGTCATCGAGGATCTTGCGTTTAAGATCGACTTCGCTGCGATCGCGCTGGCAGATCTGATCCAGTTCGTCGATCACATAGCGCAGGTTGGGACTGATCTCCTGCACTTCTTTGTAACCCTGGCCGACGCCATCGGCGACAACCGTTTTACGCTGACGGGGATATTTGAACTTCACGCTCTTGGCAAAAAACTCGCCTTTATCCTTCTGGAAATAGATTTTCAGGATATCGTTGTTGGCTTCTTGCCGCAGGCTGTAACGATCGATTTCTTCAGGATTAGTAATGCCCAGACTTTTCAGATTGTCATACATAGCGGTACCCTTAAGCTCACCATAACCATTGAATAATTAACGAAAAGCCTTGTTTATGCCACTCGCAGATGTAAAAAAAGCGGGCTAAGCCCGCTTTTTCAAATCACTGTTAGTCGATGGTGCGTAACAGTTCGTTGATTCCTACTTTGCCACGCGTTTTGGCATCGACTTTCTTCACAATCACCGCGCAGTACAGGCTGTATTTGCCATCTTTCGACGGCAGGTTGCCGGAAACGACAACAGAGCCCGCCGGTACGCGGCCATAATGCACTTCGCCGGTTTCACGATCGTAAATACGGGTGCTCTGACCGATGTACACGCCCATAGAGATAACAGAGCCTTCTTCGACGATCACGCCTTCAACCACCTCAGAGCGCGCGCCGATGAAGCAGTTGTCCTCGATGATGGTCGGGTTAGCTTGTAACGGCTCCAGTACGCCGCCGATGCCAACGCCGCCGGACAGGTGAACGTTTTTACCAATTTGCGCGCAGGAACCCACGGTCGCCCAGGTATCAACCATCGTACCTTCATCAACATAAGCGCCGATGTTCACGTAAGAGGGCATTAATACGGTGTTACGCGCGATAAACGCGCCCTGACGTACAGCCGCTGGCGGAACCACGCGGAAACCTTCTTTCTGGAAGCGTGCTTCGTCGTAGTTGGCGAATTTCATCGGCACTTTATCGAAGTAACGGCTTTCCGCACCCTCGATAACCTGATTATCGTTAATACGGAAAGAGAGCAGGACCGCCTTTTTCAGCCACTGATGCGTGACCCACTGACCCTCAATCTTTTCTGCGACGCGCAGTGCACCGGAATCCAGTAAAGCAATAACCTGATTCACCGCTTCGCGGGTTACGGTATCTACATTTGCCGGAGTGATGTCGGCACGACGCTCAAAAGCGGACTCAATAACGTTCTGTAACTGCTGCATTGTTAAACTCTTTCCATAATAAATAAAAACATTACCCTTTATCGTTTGGATTGAGGGCCTCTGTCAACCGTTGATGTACTTCCTGCTGCAGCTCATTATTAAGGGCACGCCGGTCGGCGGTGGCGATTATGAATAAATCTTCTACTCGCTCGCCAATAGTTGTAATTCGGGCGCCATGCAGCGAAATTCCCAGATCGGCAAAAATCTGCCCGACCCGCGCCAGCAGTCCAGGCTGGTCGAGAGCGATAAGCTCAAGGAATGATTTACGGTCGGTATGGGTCGGAAGAAAAGTAACCTCGGTATCGACGGTAAAGTGGCGTAATTTTGCCGGTTGACGACGCGGCTGCGGCGGTTGCCAACTGCGTTGAGTAATGGCTTGTTCAAGCCCAAAACGGATCGCTTCGTGCCTGTCTGACGACAGCGGACTGCCGTCCGGCTCCAGAACGATGAACGTATCCATCGCCATGCCATCACGGGTGGTGAAAATCTGTGCATCGTGAACGCTAAGATTACGTCTGTCCAGTTCGGCGCAGACGGCGGCGAACAGGTAAGGGCGGTCCGGGCTCCAGATGAAAATTTCTGTCCCGCCGCGCGTGGCCTGCGGGCTGAGTAAAATTAGTGGTTTGCTCAGATCGTGCTGCAGCAAATGGCGTGCATGCCAGGCCAGCTGATTTGGGCTGTGGCGCACGAAATAGTTGGCGCGACAGCGCGACCAGATGTGGTGCAGCGCTTCTTCATCAATGTTGTCCATTCGCAGCAACGCCAGTGCCTGCAGCTGATGATGGCGCACACGCTCGCGCATATCCGGTGTATTTTGCATTCCACGACGCAGCTGTTTTTCCGTGGCGAAGTATAATTCGCGCAACAGGCTTTGCTTCCAGCTATTCCACAGTGTTTCGTTAGTAGCGCAAATATCTGCGACGGTCAGGCACACTAAAAAGCGCAGACGATGTTCCGTTTGTACTTCTTCAGCGAATTGCTTGATCACCTCCGGATCCTGAATATCACGGCGCTGAGCGGTCACCGACATTAGCAGATGCTGGCGCACCAGCCACATGACCAGATTTGTTTCACGCGAGTTGAGTCCGTGTAATTCGGCGAACTTGAGTACGTCCTGAGCCCCCAGAATAGAGTGATCGCCGCCACGTCCTTTGGCGATATCGTGGAACAGCGCAGCAATCAGAATGAGTTCCGGTTGACGCAGGCGCGGCCACAGATCCACACACAGCGGATGGCGCGGGCGAGTCTCTTCCCTGGCAAAACTTTCCAGCTTGAGCATTACGCGGATGGTGTGCTCATCCACCGTATAAGCATGAAACAGGTCAAACTGCATTTGACCGACAATGTGTGACCACTGCGGCATATAGGCCCATAACACGCTGTGGCGATGCATTGGCAACAGGCCGCGACTCACTGCACCCGGATGGCGCAACATGCTGAGAAATAGCGAGCGCGCTTCCGGAATGTAGCACAGCGGTTGAGTTAAATGACGGCGGGCATGACGCAAATGACGCAGTGTGGTGGAGTAAATTCCGGTGATCGCGCTATTGCGTACCATGATGTAAAACATCCGCAAAATAGCCTCGGGCTCGCGGATAAACAGGTCGTCATTGCGCAGGTCAATCAATGTGCCACGCAACTGAAAGTCGTCATCAATTGGGCGCGGTTTTTCATCAGCCGGCATGGCGAGGATCGCCTCGTCAAACAGCTGGAGCAGCATGTGGTTCAGTTCACTCACTCGTCGCGTGACCCGGAAATAGTCTTTCATCATCCGCTCGATCGGCTCATTGCCTTCACCGCCATAATTGAGGCGTTGAGCCACGCTGAGCTGTCGATCAAACAGCAGACGATTATCGTAACGGTTCACGATCAGATGCAATGCAAAGCGAATGCGCCACAGAATATGCAAACATTCATTCAGTTCGGCGCGCTCCGCCAGCGTCAGGAAGCCGAAGCCGACCATCTCATCCAGCGACGTGGCACCAAAATGACGGCGGGCGACCCATTGCAGGGTGTGGATGTCGCGCAGTCCACCAGGACTGCTTTTGATATCCGGCTCCAGGTTGTAGCTGGTGCCGTGATAGCGCTGATGGCGTTGATTCTGTTCCTCCACTTTGGCAGCGTAAAATTTATCGGACGGCCAGAAACCTTCGCTAAAAATATGCTTTTGTAGCTCCAGAAACAGCGCCACGTCGCCAATCAGCAGGCGTGTTTCAATCAGGTTGGTGGCGACGGTTAAATCCGATAGCCCCTCCAGCAGACACTCTTCCAGCGTCCGCACGCTGTGCCCAACCTCTAGCCTCACGTCCCATAGCAGCGTTAACAGCTCGCCGACTTTTTCGGCCTGTGCGTCAGGGAGCTTTTTACGACTCAGGATCAGTAGGTCAATATCGGAAAGGGGATGCAGTTCGCCGCGTCCGTAACCGCCAACAGCAACCAGCGCCAGATCGGCAATCTGACCGAAACCGGCTTCAATCCACAGACGCTGAAGTAACTGGTCAATAAACTCGGTGCGGGCCTCAATGAGTTGCTCTGCGGAGATCCCGCTGTCAAACGCTTCGCCTAACCAGTGCTGGAAAGCGTCGATATGCGCTTTAATGCCGGGGCAGTTGAGGTCGTGCTGTGGCCATGTCCCCGGGTTTTGCGGTTGGCCAGGCAGGGTGGGGAGGGCAGTATTTGCGTGCTGTTCAGGAAGAGTATTCATTATGCGCCACCCATTAAAAAGCCGGATGGCGGCTAATGCGCCTTACCCGGCCTACGGATTTACTCTTCATCCTTCAAGCTGCTTCTGCGTTGGCTGCGCTCGTTCACTCCAGTCACGTACTTTTGTACGCTTCTGGAGATTCACTCTCTTGCCGTCTTGAAGCAACTCGAATGATTTTGAGTAAAGGTGCAATTTGTAGGCCTGATAAGATGCAGGGGCATCGCCATCAGGCAAAACATTATTCGCCGTGTGTGATGATCGCCGGGATGGTGTCATCCGTGCGTAACGTCAGAATTTCACAGCCGTTTTCCGTCACCACAATAGTATGCTCGTACTGAGCAGACAAGCTCCGGTCTTTGGTTTTCACCGTCCAGCCGTCTTTCATGGTGCGGATACGGTAATCACCGGCATTCAGCATCGGTTCTACGGTGAAGGTCATGCCCGGCTGCAGTACCACACCGCCGTCGTCCGCATCGTAATGCAGAACCTGCGGTTCTTCATGGAAGCCGCGACCAATGCCGTGACCGCAGTATTCACGGACCACAGAGAAACCTTCGCCTTCCGCGTATTTCTGAATTGCAGCACCCAGGGTACGCAGGCGAATACCTGGTTTTACCATGCGCAGCGCCAGGTACAGGCTTTCCTGCGTGACGCGGCACAGACGCTCGCCAAGAATGGTCGGTTTCCCGACGATAAACATTTTGGACGTATCGCCGTGGTATTCGTCTTTAATCACGGTGACGTCAATGTTGACGATATCGCCGTCTTTCAGGAGCTTGGCATCGTCCGGGATCCCGTGGCACACGACTTCATTAATAGAGATGCACACGGATTTCGGATAACCGTGATAGCCCAGGCATGCGGAAATGGCCTGCTGTTCATTCACGATGTAGTCGTTACAGATGCGATCCAGCTCGCCGGTGCTGACGCCCGGTTTAACAAACGGTGCGATCATTTCCAGTACATCAGCGGCCAGGCGGCCTGCGACGCGCATTTTTTCGATTTCTTCAGGGGTCTTGATTGAGATAGCCATGAATTCTGTCCATCAGTGCCGATGATATCGGCAATAATTGTTTAAGTGCTGCCAATGGTATCAGTCCCGCATACATGCTGCCAAATTGAGAATCATTCTAAACTTCGCCTTTCGTGCCACAGGTGCGTTGGCTGTATTTTTTCACTCCAGTCACTTACTACATGTAAGCTCCTGGAGATTCAAAAATTTGCCGCCTTCCTGTAACACGAAATTCATCGTTCATTCAGCACACAGTACCAACAATTATTGGTGTCGACGGCGTATTTGTGGTATAAAGCGCGCCGGACTTCCGTTCTATTCGCAGACTACACACGATGGACGGGAGCGACAAATCTCACTTTGTGTAACAACACACACGTATCGACACATATTCCGGGGTGCCCTTAAGGGTCGGTAATATGGGATGCGTGGAGGCTTAACCCCAACTTTTATATATAGAGGTTTTAATCATGGCAACTGTTTCCATGCGCGACATGCTCAAGGCTGGTGTTCACTTCGGTCACCAGACCCGTTACTGGAACCCGAAAATGAAGCCGTTCATCTTCGGTGCGCGTAACAAAGTTCACATCATCAACCTTGAGAAAACTGTACCGATGTTCAACGAAGCTCTGGCTGAACTGAACAAGATCTCTGCTCGTAAAGGTAAAATCCTTTTCGTTGGTACTAAACGCGCTGCAAGCGAAGCGGTGAAAGACGCTGCTAACAGCTGCGACCAGTTCTTCGTGAACCATCGCTGGCTGGGCGGTATGCTGACTAACTGGAAAACCGTTCGTCAGTCCATCAAACGTCTGAAAGATCTGGAAACTCAGTCTCAGGACGGTACTTTCGAAAAGCTGACCAAGAAAGAAGCGCTGATGCGCACCCGTGAGCTTGAGAAACTGGAAAACAGCCTGGGCGGTATCAAAGACATGGGCGGCCTGCCGGACGCTCTGTTCGTAATCGATGCTGACCACGAGCACATTGCTATCAAAGAAGCAAACAACCTGGGTATCCCGGTATTTGCTATCGTTGATACCAACTCTGATCCGGACGGTGTTGACTTCGTTATCCCGGGTAACGACGACGCAATCCGTGCTGTGACCCTGTACCTGGGCGCTGTAGCTACTACCGTTCGTGAAGGCCGTTCTCAGGATCTGGCTTCCCAGGCGGAAGAAAGCTTCGTAGAAGCTGAATAATAAGGCACGCTCGTTAGAGCGACCCCTTATATATCCTGGATAATTCGAGTTGCTGGAAGGCGTTGACGCAACGAATCCCCCGGAGCTTACGTCAGTAAGTGACTGGGGTGAGTAAGGAAAACAACGCACCAGCAGCTTGAAGAATGACGGATATAGGCCAGGTAGTATCACGTTTGGTTAGGGGGCCTGTATATGGCCCCCTTTTTCACTTTTAAATCTGTGCGGTTTCATGCCGGGCAGATCAAATCTTCCGAGGATTTTAGAATGGCTGAAATTACCGCATCCCTGGTAAAAGAGCTGCGTGAGCGTACTGGCGCAGGCATGATGGATTGCAAAAAAGCACTGACTGAAGCTAATGGCGACATCGAGCTGGCAATCGAAAACATGCGTAAGTCCGGTGCTATTAAAGCAGCGAAAAAAGCAGGCAACGTTGCTGCTGACGGCGTAATCAAAACCAAAATCGACGGCAATATCGCTTTCATTCTGGAAGTTAACTGCCAGACTGACTTCGTTGCTAAAGATGCTGGTTTCCAGGCATTTGCTGACAAAGTACTGGACGCTGCTGTTGCTGGCAAAATCACTGACGTTGAAGTTCTGAAAGCACAGTTCGAAGAAGAACGTGTTGCTCTGGTTGCTAAAATCGGTGAGAACATCAACATCCGTCGCGTGGCTTCCCTGGAAGGCGAAGTTCTGGGTAGCTACCAGCACGGTGCGCGTATCGGTGTTCTGGTTGCTGCAACTGGCGCTGATGAAGAACTGGTTAAACAGCTGGCAATGCACATTGCTGCAAGCAAACCAGAATTCGTTAAGCCGGAAGACGTTTCTGCTGAAGTAGTAGAAAAAGAATACCAGGTTCAGCTGGATATCGCGATGCAGTCTGGCAAGCCGAAAGAAATCGCAGAGAAAATGGTTGAAGGCCGCATGAAGAAATTCACCGGCGAAGTTTCTCTGACTGGTCAGCCTTTCGTTATGGAACCGAGCAAATCTGTTGCTCAGCTGCTGAAAGAGCACAACGCTGACGTAACTGGTTTCATCCGCTTCGAAGTGGGTGAAGGCATCGAGAAAGTTGAGACTGACTTTGCAGCAGAAGTTGCTGCGATGTCCAAGCAGTCTTAATTTTAAAAGGAGCCGCCTGAGGGCGGCTTCTTTTTGCGCCCGACTTGTAAATTCAGCTAAGCGCTATAGTGGCAGGGCTGAAAAGCGACATACAATGTCGCTGGAATTAACTCATCTCATTCGTTGACAGTCTCAGGAAAGAAACATGGCTACCAATGCAAAACCCGTCTACAAACGTATTCTGCTTAAGTTAAGTGGCGAAGCTCTGCAAGGTTCAGAGGGCTTCGGTATTGATGCAAGCATACTTGACCGTATGGCTCAGGAAATCAAAGAGCTGGTCGAGCTGGGAATCCAGGTTGGCGTAGTGATCGGTGGTGGTAACCTGTTCCGTGGTGCTGGTCTGGCGAAAGCAGGGATGAACCGCGTCGTGGGCGACCACATGGGCATGTTAGCCACCGTAATGAACGGTCTGGCGATGCGCGATGCGCTTCACCGCGCCTATGTGAACGCTCGCCTGATGTCCGCTATCCCTCTGAACGGTGTGTGTGATAACTACAGCTGGGCGGAAGCGATCAGCCTGCTGCGTAACAACCGCGTGGTTATTTTGTCCGCTGGTACAGGCAACCCGTTCTTCACCACTGACTCCGCAGCCTGCCTGCGTGGTATTGAAATTGAAGCGGATGTGGTTCTGAAAGCCACTAAAGTTGATGGTGTGTTTACCGCCGATCCAGCTAAAGATCCAACAGCAACCATGTACGAACAGTTGACCTATGCTGAAGTACTGGATAAAGAACTGAAAGTGATGGATCTGGCTGCGTTCACGCTGGCTCGTGACCACAAATTACCGATTCGTGTCTTCAACATGAACAAACCGGGTGCGTTGCGCCGCGTTGTGATGGGTGAAAAAGAAGGCACGTTAATCACGGAATAATTCCCGTTGCGGCTAAATGCAGGTAATATTCCGCTTTAATGTCGCGGGATACGTCCCTCAAAATTAATCAAGACTATACTTGTCACATCTTGCGTGGTGGGTATGGTCTGACTGAAACAAGCTTTCAAGGATTCGTAACGTGATCAACGATATCAGAAAAGATGCTGAAGTACGCATGGACAAATGCGTCGAAGCATTCAAAAATCAAATCAGCAAAATTCGCACGGGTCGTGCTTCTCCCAGCCTGCTGGATGGCATTATCGTAGAATATTACGGCACGCCGACTCCGCTGCGCCAGCTGGCAAGCGTAACGGTTGAAGATTCCCGTACCCTGAAAATCAACGTGTTTGACCGTTCTATGGGGCCGGCTGTTGAGAAAGCGATTATGGCTTCTGACCTCGGTCTGAACCCAAGCTCAGCGGGTTCTGACATCCGCGTTCCGCTGCCACCGCTGACCGAAGAACGTCGTAAAGATCTGACCAAGATCGTACGTGGTGAAGCTGAAGGCGCGCGTGTTGCTGTGCGTAACGTACGCCGTGATGCCAACGACAAAGTGAAAGCGCTGCTGAAAGATAAAGAGATCAGCGAAGATGACGATCGCCGTTCTCAGGACGACGTACAGAAACTGACCGATGCTGCAATCAAGAAAGTTGATGCGGCGCTGGCAGAGAAAGAAGCGGAACTGATGCAGTTCTGATTCGCCTGTACGCTAAAAACGCCGCTTAGAAGGCCTGAGAAGGCTGGATGGCGGCGTTTTGCTTTTTTATCCTGTCTCAATTCTTCTGGATGTCTCATGAAGCAATTAACCATCCTGGGCTCAACCGGCTCTATTGGTTGCAGTACGCTCGATGTAGTACGCCATAACCCGGATAAATTTCGTGTTGCTGCGTTGGTAGCGGGTAAAAATGTCGCCCGTATGGTGGAGCAATGCCTTGAGTTTTCCCCCCGCTACGCGGTGATGGATGACGAAAAAAGTGCAGCGCTGGTGAAATCCGCATTGCGGGATCATGGAAGTCGCACCGAGGTTATGTGCGGGCAGCAGGCTGCCTGTGATATGGCCGCGCTGGATGATGTCGATCAGGTCATGGCGGCGATAGTTGGCGCGGCAGGTTTGTTGCCAACGCTTGCGGCAATCCGCGCAGGCAAAAACATTTTGCTGGCGAATAAAGAGTCTCTGGTAACCTGCGGACGTCTGTTTATGGACGACGTGAAACGGCATAAAGCGCAGCTTTTGCCGGTAGATAGCGAACATAACGCGATTTTTCAGAGTTTACCGCAACCTATCCAACACAATCTGGGATACGCTGACCTTGAGCAAAACGGCGTTGTGTCTGTTTTGCTTACCGGGTCTGGTGGCCCTTTCCGTGAAACGCCATTGCCCGATCTGGCTCTAATGACTCCCGATCAGGCATGTCGTCATCCGAATTGGTCGATGGGACGAAAAATCTCCGTCGATTCCGCCACCATGATGAATAAAGGTCTGGAATACATTGAAGCGCGTTGGTTGTTTAATGCCAGTGCAAGCCAGATGGAAGTGCTGATCCATCCACAGTCGGTTATTCACTCGATGGTCCGTTATCAGGATGGTAGCGTCCTGGCCCAGTTGGGTGAGCCTGATATGCGCACGCCTATCGCCCATACGATGGCATGGCCGGAACGTGTGAGCTCTGGGGTTAAGCCTGTCGATTTTTGCAAACTCAGTGCGTTGACGTTTTCCGCACCTGATTATCAGCGTTATCCGTGCCTGAAACTGGCGATGGACGCGTTTGAGCAAGGACAGGCTGCGACAACTGCGTTGAACGCCGCAAATGAGATTACCGTTGCTGCATTTTTGGCGCAGCAGATTCGATTTACGGATATCGCCGATCTCAATTTGTCCGTACTGGATAGGATGGATTTGCAGGAACCGCAGAGCGTTGAAGATGTGCTGAGGGTCGATGCCATCGCCAGAGACGTCGCGACAAAACAAGTGACACGACTCTCAAGCTGATGATAATCACTCTGTGAGGGATCGTGCTATTTGTTAGCGTTGGGCTTCAGTGATATAGTCTGCGCCACCTGATCGCAGGTATTTGCTTTTTTTCGATCGGGTAAGCCGTGGTTTGACACGGCTTTTTTGTGGATAGGCTTCAGTATTCCTGAGTACCGTATAATCCTTTCAGGGACTAAAAACGCGTTATGTTGTCTGCAACTAAACCATTAAGCGAGAACTTGCCAGCACATGGTTGTCGCCATGTCGCAATTATCATGGATGGCAATGGCCGCTGGGCGAAAAAGCAAGGGAAGATCCGCGCCTTTGGGCATAAGGCCGGAGCAAAATCCGTCCGCCGGGCTGTCTCTTTTGCTGCCAATAACGGTATTGACGCGTTAACGCTGTATGCCTTTAGCAGTGAGAACTGGAACCGACCAGCGCAGGAAGTCA
The DNA here is from genome assembly GCF_003818115.1 of Citrobacter youngae. Classification (GTDB taxonomy): domain Bacteria; phylum Pseudomonadota; class Gammaproteobacteria; order Enterobacterales; family Enterobacteriaceae; genus Citrobacter; species Citrobacter youngae. The sequence goes on from NZ_RPOI01000017.1 coordinate 39,612, forward strand.
GTGCGTTAATGGAATTGTTTGTGTGGGCACTTGATAGCGAAGTGAAAAACCTGCACCGCCATAACGTGCGCCTGCGTATTATTGGGGATATCAGTCGATTTAACACACGTTTGCAAGAACGGATTCGCAAGTCGGAAGCGCTTACAGCCCAGAATACCGGGTTAACGCTGAATATTGCCGCGAATTACGGTGGACGGTGGGATATTGTCCAGGGCGTCAGGCAACTGGCACAACAGGTGCAGGAAGGTCTGTTGCGTCCAGAGCAAATTGATGAAGAGATGCTTGGTCAGCAAGTGTGTATGCATGAGCTGGCTCCTGTGGATTTAGTGATAAGGACTGGGGGAGAGCATCGAATTAGTAATTTTTTGTTGTGGCAAATTGCCTATGCCGAACTTTACTTTACGGATGTTCTCTGGCCCGATTTCGATGAACAAGACTTTGAAGGTGCGCTACATGCCTTTGCTAATCGTGAGCGTCGTTTCGGCGGCACCGAGCCCGGTGATGAAAAAGCCTGATGGGGGTCGCTTTTGCTGAAGTATCGCCTGATTTCTGCTTTTGTTTTAATACCCGTTGTCATCGCGGCGTTGTTTTTGTTGCCGCCAGTGGGGTTCGCCATTGTTACGCTGGTCGTCTGTATGCTGGCCGCCTGGGAATGGGGACAGTTAAGCGGTTTTGCCACGCGTACACAGCGAGTTTGGTTGGCGGTTTTGTGCGGGCTATTGCTGGCACTGATGCTGTTTTTGCTGCCTGAGTATCATCATAATATTCACCAACCGCTGGTTGAAGTGTCGCTTTGGGCGTCGCTGGGCTGGTGGGCCGTGGCGCTATTACTGGTGTTGTTTTACCCCGGTTCAGCCTCGGTCTGGCGTAATTCCAAAACATTACGCATAATTTTCGGCGTGTTAACCATTGTTCCTTTCTTTTGGGGAATGCTGGCGCTACGTGCCTGGCACTATGATGAGAATCATTATAGTGGCGCGCTATGGCTGCTCTATGTCATGATCCTCGTTTGGGGAGCGGACTCTGGTGCCTATATGTTTGGTAAGATGTTTGGCAAACATAAACTGGCGCCGAAGGTTTCTCCTGGTAAAACCTGGCAGGGTTTTATTGGCGGACTTGCCACTGCAGCTGTAATCTCGTGGGGTTATGGTATGTGGGCGAATCTTGAAGTTGCGCCTGTCACCTTGCTCATTTGCTCCATCGTTGCAGCCCTGGCCTCCGTGCTGGGTGACCTGACCGAGAGTATGTTTAAGCGTGAAGCAGGTATTAAGGACAGTGGTCACTTAATCCCAGGACACGGTGGTATTCTGGATCGTATTGACAGCCTGACGGCTGCGGTGCCGGTCTTTGCTTGCCTGTTGTTACTGGTATTCAGGACGCTCTAACGGATGGTCTTATGCTGAGTATTCTCTGGAATCTGGCTGCATTCATCGTTGCACTTGGTGTACTTATCACCGTGCATGAATTTGGTCATTTCTGGGTTGCACGGCGCTGCGGAGTCCGCGTCGAGCGCTTTTCCATTGGCTTTGGAAAAGCGCTTTGGCGCCGTACCGATAAACAGGGTACGGAATACGTGATCGCCTTAATTCCCCTCGGCGGTTACGTCAAAATGCTGGATGAGCGCGCTGAGCCCGTTGTACCGGAGCTGCGCCACTATGCTTTCAACAATAAAACAGTTGGGCAGCGCGCGGCCATTATCGCTGCAGGCCCGATTGCAAATTTCCTCTTCGCTATTTTTGCCTACTGGCTGGTGTTTATCATCGGTGTCCCTGGCGTTCGTCCGGTTGTTGGTGAAATAACACCCAACTCGATTGCTGCCCAGGCGCAAATTCAGCCAGGTACGGAACTAAAAGCGGTTGATGGTATCGAAACCCCTGATTGGGATACCGTCCGATTGCAGCTGGTAGCCAAAATTGGTGATGAGCAGACTATCCTCAGCGTGGCACCGTTTGGTAGTAACCAGCGACAGGATAAAACGCTGGATTTGCGCCAATGGGCATTTGAGCCAGACAAACAGGACCCCGTCACGAGTTTGGGCATTCGTCCTCGTGGTTCGCAGATTGAACCGGTGCTGTCAGAAGTGCAGGTAAACTCCGCGGCAAGTAAGGCGGGTTTGCAAGCTGGCGACAGGATCGTTAAAGTCAATGGTCAGCCGCTGACGCAATGGATGACGTTCGTGACGTTGGTGCGCGATAATCCGGATAAGCCGTTAGCGCTAGATATTGAAAGACAAGGAAGTTCCTTGTCTTTAACGTTAACCCCAGATTCAAAAGAGGTTAACGGGAAGGCAGAAGGTTTTGCGGGCGTGGTGCCTAAAGTTATTCCTCTGCCTGATGAGTATAAGACTGTACGCCAGTATGGGCCATTCAGCGCCATCCTCGAAGCCTCGGATAAAACGTGGCAGTTGATGAAGCTAACGGTCAGTATGCTGGGAAAATTGATTACCGGTGATGTAAAACTGAACAACCTCAGTGGGCCGATTTCTATCGCCCAGGGGGCTGGGATGTCAGCGGAGTTCGGGGTTATTTATTACCTGATGTTCCTTGCGCTTATCAGCGTGAACTTAGGGATAATCAACCTGTTTCCGTTGCCCGTTCTTGACGGGGGGCATCTGCTGTTCCTGGCGATTGAAAAGCTGAAGGGCGGTCCGGTATCCGAGCGGGTTCAAGACTTTAGTTATCGCATTGGCTCTATCTTGCTGGTGTTGTTAATGGGGCTTGCACTTTTCAATGATTTCTCTCGGTTGTAAGAGAGTGTTAGGAAGAACGCATAATAACGATGGCGATGAAAAAGTTGCTCATAGCGTCGCTGCTGTTTAGCAGCGCCACCGTATACGGTGCTGAAGGGTTCGTAGTGAAGGACATTCATTTCGAAGGCCTACAGCGAGTCGCCGTTGGTGCGGCTCTCCTCAGTATGCCGGTGCGCACAGGCGACACGGTTAATGATGAAGATATCAGTAATACCATTCGTGCTCTGTTCGCCACCGGTAACTTTGAGGATGTCCGCGTCCTGCGCGATGGTGATACCCTTCTGGTTCAGGTAAAAGAACGTCCGACGATTGCCAGCATCACTTTCTCCGGTAACAAATCGGTGAAAGATGACATGCTGAAACAAAACCTCGAGGCGTCTGGCGTACGTGTTGGCGAGTCTCTGGATCGCACAACGCTTGCCGATATCGAAAAAGGTCTGGAAGATTTCTACTATAGCGTCGGTAAATACAGCGCCAGTGTGAAAGCAGTGGTCACGCCGTTGCCGCGTAACCGCGTTGACCTCAAACTGGTCTTCCAGGAAGGCGTTTCGGCGAAGATCCAACAGATCAATATCGTCGGCAACCATGCCTTCACAACCGACGAGCTTATCTCTCACTTCCAACTGCGCGATGAAGTACCGTGGTGGAACGTGGTGGGCGATCGTAAATACCAGAAACAGAAACTGGCGGGCGACCTTGAAACCCTGCGCAGCTACTATCTGGATCGCGGCTATGCTCGCTTCAATATCGATTCCACACAGGTTAGCCTGACGCCGGATAAAAAAGGTATCTACATCACCGTTAACATCACAGAAGGCGAGCAGTACAAGCTTTCTGGGGTCCAGGTGAGTGGTAATCTGGCCGGGCACTCTGCCGAAATTGAGACCCTGACGAAAATCGAACCGGGTGAACTCTATAACGGCACTAAAGTGACCAAAATGGAAGATGATATCAAGAAGCTACTGGGACGCTATGGTTATGCCTACCCGCGTGTACAGTCGCAGCCTGAAATCAACGATGCAGACAAAACCGTTAAATTGCGTGTAAACGTGGATGCGGGTAACCGTTTCTATGTGCGTAAGATCCGTTTTGAAGGTAACGACACCTCGAAAGATTCCGTGCTGCGTCGCGAAATGCGCCAGATGGAAGGTGCCTGGTTGGGCAGCGATCTGGTTGACCAGGGTAAAGAGCGTCTGAACCGTCTGGGTTACTTTGAAACTGTCGATACCGATACTCAACGTGTTCCGGGCAGTCCTGATCAGGTTGATGTGGTTTATAAGGTGAAAGAGCGCAACACCGGTAGCTTTAACTTCGGTGTGGGTTACGGCACTGAAAGTGGCGTGAGCTTCCAGGCGGGCGTTCAGCAGGATAACTGGTTAGGTACCGGTTATTCCGTCGGGATTAGCGGCACCAAAAACGACTATCAGACCTATACTGAGCTGTCTGTCACCAACCCGTACTTCACCGTCGATGGTGTGAGTCTCGGTGGCCGTGTCTTCTATAACGACTTCCAGGCGGATGATGCAGATCTGTCCGACTATACCAACAAAAGCTATGGTACGGACGTAACGCTGGGCTTCCCGGTCAACGAATACAACACGTTGCGTGCAGGCCTGGGTTATGTACATAACAAACTGTCCAACATGCAGCCGCAGATTGCGATGGATCGTTATCTTGAATCCATGGGTGAAGACAATACCAACAGCTTTGCCGCGGATGATTTCACCTTCAACTACGGTTGGACCTACAACAAGCTGGACCGTGGGTATTTCCCTACGGAAGGTACGCGTGTCAACCTGAACGGTAAAGTGACCATCCCGGGTTCTGATAACGAATACTATAAAGCGACGTTGGATACGGCGACCTATGTGCCGATTGATGACGACCACAAATGGGTGGTTTTGGGACGCACCAAGCTGGGTTATGGTGATGGCATTGGCGGCAAAGAGATGCCGTTCTATGAGAACTTCTACGCGGGTGGTTCCAGCACTGTACGTGGCTTCCAGTCAAACACCATTGGTCCAAAAGCAGTCTATTTGCCAGGTGCTAAATCGGATTCCAATTCGAGTAACTATGAAGAGTGCTCGAGAACTGACAATAAACCTTGTCAATCAGACGATGCAGTCGGCGGTAACGCCATGGCTGTAGCGAGCCTGGAATTTATCACACCTACGCCGTTTATCAGCGATAAATATGCTAACTCGGTCCGTACTTCCTTCTTCTGGGATATGGGTACCGTGTGGGATACGAACTGGCAGAATACCGCTGACACCCGTGCAGTTGGCGTGCCAGACTACAGCGATCCGAATAATATCCGTATGTCTGCGGGTATCGCGTTACAATGGATGTCCCCATTGGGGCCGTTGGTTTTCTCCTACGCCCAACCGTTCAAGAAGTACGATGGAGACAAAGCGGAACAGTTCCAGTTTAACATTGGTAAAACCTGGTAATTGTTCTTCGCAAAGGAATGTAGTGGTAGTGTAGCGCTGACTTTAGGCGATCTTGCATGGGATCGCCTGGCCACGCAAAGAACTGCACCTTCGGGTGCAAATGGGATGGTAAGGAGTTAATTGTGAAAAAGTGGTTATTAGCTGCAGGTCTCGGTTTAGCGATGGCAACGTCCGCACAGGCTGCTGACAAAATTGCAATCGTCAACATGGGTAGCCTGTTCCAACAGGTTGCACAGAAGACGGGTGTTTCTACTACGCTGGAAAATGAGTTCAAAGGCCGCGCCAGCGAACTGCAGCGTATGGAATCCGACCTGCAATCTAAAATGCAGCGTCTGCAATCAATGAAAGCAGGCAGCGACCGTACCAAGCTGGAAAAAGACGTAATGGCTCAGCGCCAGACTTTCTCTCAGAAAGCGCAGGCTTTCGAGCAGGATCGTCAACGTCGTTCTAACGAAGAACGCGGCAAGCTGGTTAATCGTATCCAGACAGCTGTGAAATCTGTTGCGAGCAGCCAGAGCATCGATCTGGTTGTTGACGCGAACACCGTTGCATACAACAGCAGCGATGTAAAAGACATCACCGCTGACGTACTGAAACAGGTTAAATAAGTAATGCCTTCAATTCGACTGGCTGATTTAGCAGAGCAGTTGGATGCAGAATTACACGGTGATGGCGATATCGTCATCACCGGCGTAGCGTCCATGCAATCTGCGCAAACTGGCAATATCACGTTCATGGTGAATCCAAAGTACCGTGAGCACCTGAGTGCATGCCAGGCTTCTGCCGTTGTGATGACGCAGGACTCCCTTCCATTTGCTAAGAGTGCTGTGCTGGTAGTGAAGAATCCCTACCTGACCTATGCACGAATGGCGCAAATTTTAGATACCACGCCTCAGCCTGCGCAAAACATTGCACCGAGTGCAGTAATCGATGCGACGGCGAAGTTGGGTAACAATGTTTCTGTGGGCGCGAATGCGGTCATTGAGTCTGGCGTAGAACTGGGCGATAACGTGGTTATCGGCGCAGGTTGCTTCGTTGGAAAAAACACAAAAATCGGCGCAGGTTCACGCTTGTGGGCGAATGTGACGATTTACCACGACATTCAGATCGGTGAAAATTGCCTGATCCAGTCCAGCACCGTTGTCGGATCCGACGGATTTGGTTACGCGAACGATCGCGGTAACTGGGTGAAGATCCCGCAGCTTGGTCGCGTGATTATTGGCGATCGTGTTGAGATTGGCGCATGTACCACCATTGACCGTGGTGCGCTGGACGATACCGTGATCGGTAATGGTGTTATCATTGATAACCAGTGCCAGATTGCGCATAACGTCGTGATTGGCGACAATACGGCTGTAGCCGGTGGCGTCATTATGGCGGGTAGCCTGAAGATTGGCCGTTACTGCATGATTGGCGGCGCCAGCGTGATTAATGGGCATATGGAAATATGCGACAAAGTCACGGTAACTGGCATGGGTATGGTGATGCGTCCTATCACTGAACCGGGCGTCTACTCCTCAGGCATTCCGCTACAACCCAACAAGGTATGGCGTAAAACAGCTGCACTGGTGATGAACATTGATGATATGAGCAAGCGCCTCAAAGCGATTGAGCGCAAGGTTAATCAACAAGACTAAAGCACCGTCTTTGCATGTCTGACTTTTCGGCCTGTCCCATTCATACGATTGCGACAGGCCGTGTTATTATTGCCTTTTAGTATATTTTGACAGGAAGAGTATTTTGACTACTAACACTCATACTCTGCATATTGAAGAGATTTTAGAACTTCTGCCGCACCGTTTTCCGTTTTTACTGGTAGACCGCGTGCTGGATTTTGAAGAAGGTCGTTTTCTGCGCGCAGTGAAAAATGTATCCGTTAACGAGCCTTTCTTTCAGGGCCACTTCCCGGGTAAACCGATTTTTCCTGGCGTGTTGATTCTGGAAGCGATGGCGCAGGCCACGGGTATTCTGGCGTTTAAAAGCGTAGGAAAACTGGAACCGGGCGAACTGTATTATTTCGCTGGTATTGATGAAGCACGCTTTAAGCGTCCCGTCGTGCCTGGCGATCAGATGATCATGGAAGTGACTTTCGAGAAAACGCGCCGCGGCCTGACCCGTTTCAAAGGGGTTGCACTGGTCGACGGTAAAGTTGTGTGCGAAGCAACGATGATGTGTGCCCGTAGCCGGGAGGCCTGATACGTGATTGATAAATCCGCCTTTATTCACCCAACAGCCATTGTCGAAGACGGCGCCAGCATTGGCGCTAATGCTCACATTGGCCCATTTTGTATTGTTGGACCCCATGTTGAAATTGGTGAGGGTACCGTACTGAAGTCTCACGTTGTCGTGAATGGCCATACAAAAATTGGTCGCGATAACGAGATTTATCAGTTTGCCTCCATCGGTGAAGTGAACCAGGACCTGAAATATGCTGGTGAACCGACCCGTGTGGAAATTGGCGATCGCAACCGCATTCGCGAAAGCGTCACCATTCATCGTGGCACAGTGCAAGGCGGTGGGTTGACGAAGGTGGGCAGCGATAACTTACTGATGATTAACGCACACGTTGCGCATGATTGTACGGTAGGTAACCGTTGCATTCTGGCGAATAACGCGACACTTGCCGGACATGTTTCGCTTGATGATTTTGTTATCATCGGCGGCATGACTGCGGTGCATCAGTTCTGCATTATTGGTGCACACGTGATGGTGGGTGGCTGCTCTGGCGTAGCCCAGGACGTCCCGCCATACGTTATCGCCCAGGGTAACCACGCGACGCCATTTGGCGTTAATATTGAAGGTCTGAAGCGTCGCGGCTTCACCCGTGAAGCCATTACTGCGATCCGCAACGCCTATAAAGCGCTGTACCGCAGCGGCAAAACGCTTGAGGAAGTGAAACCGGAAATCGCCGAACTGGCGAAGCAGTACCCCGATGTTCAGGCTTTTAGTGACTTCTTTGAACGCTCAACGCGTGGTCTGATTCGTTAATGACTGAGCAGCGTCCTTTAACGATTGCCCTTGTCGCCGGAGAAACCTCCGGCGATATTCTTGGTGCCGGTTTAATTCGTGCACTCAAGGCCCGTGTTCCCAACGCGCGGTTTGTTGGCGTTGCGGGTCCATTGATGCAGGCGGAAGGCTGTGAAGCCTGGTACGAAATGGAAGAACTGGCAGTAATGGGCATTGTAGAAGTGCTCGGGCGCCTGCGCCGTTTACTGCATATCCGTGCCGATCTCACTCGCCGATTCACCGACCTCAAGCCGGATGTCTTCGTCGGGATTGATGCGCCTGATTTCAACATTACCCTCGAAGGCAACCTGAAATCGCAGGGCATAAAAACCATTCATTACGTCAGCCCCTCTGTATGGGCGTGGCGACAGAAACGCGTTTTCAAAATAGGCAGATCCACCAATATGGTGCTGGCCTTTCTGCCTTTCGAAAAAGCGTTTTATGACAAATTTAACGTCCCGTGCCGCTTCATCGGCCACACTATGGCGGATGCCATGCCGCTGGATCCGGATAAAAACGCAGCGCGTGATGTGTTAGGCATTCCTCATGATGCTCACTGCCTGGCGCTTTTGCCTGGGAGTCGCGGTGCAGAAGTGGAGATGCTCAGCGCCGATTTTCTGAAAACGGCGCAGCTATTACGTCAGCATTATCCGGATCTCGAAGTCGTCGTGCCGTTGGTCAATGCCAAACGGCGCGAGCAATTTGAACGTATCAAGGCTGAGGTTGCCCCGGAACTTTCCGTGCATATGCTCAATGGAATGGGACGCGAAGCAATGGTCGCCAGTGATGCTGCGCTGTTGGCCTCTGGCACGGCTGCACTGGAATGTATGCTGGCGAAATGCCCGATGGTGGTTGGCTACCGTATGAAACCTTTCACTTTCTGGTTGGCAAAACGTCTGGTGAAGACTGATTACGTTTCGCTACCTAACCTACTAGCGGGAAGAGAACTGGTTAAAGAGCTGTTGCAGGATGAATGTGAGCCGCAGGCGCTGGCGCACGCGTTGCTGCCTCTGTTGGCGAACGGTAAAACCAGCCATGCGATGCACGACACGTTCCGCGAATTGCACCAGCAGATCCGTTGCAATGCGGATGAGCAGGCGGCGGATGCAGTCCTGGAGTTAGCACAATGATTGAATTTGTTTATCCACATACGCATTTGGTAGCGGGTGTGGATGAAGTTGGACGTGGTCCATTGGTTGGCGCGGTAGTGACTGCCGCGGTCATTCTGGATCCGGCTCGTCCTATTATTGGTCTGAACGACTCAAAAAAACTGTCGGAAAAGCGTCGTCTGTCACTTTACGATGAAATCCAAGAAAAAGCGTTAAGCTGGAGTTTGGGTCGTGCGGAACCGCATGAAATCGACGAGCTGAACATTTTGCATGCCACCATGCTGGCGATGCAGCGTGCGGTTGCGGGTTTGCATATTGCGCCGGAATACGTACTGATTGACGGCAATCGTTGCCCGGCATTACCGATGCCGTCAATGGCGGTGGTCAAAGGTGATAGCCGCGTGGCGGAGATTAGCGCTGCGTCGATACTGGCAAAAGTCACCCGTGACGCTGAAATGGCGGCGCTGGATACGGTTTTCCCGCAGTATGGCTTTGCACAGCACAAAGGTTATCCGACCGCTTTTCATCTGGAAAAGTTGGCACTGCATGGCGCAACAGAGCACCATCGCCGTAGTTTTGGCCCCGTCAAACGCGCACTGGGACTCACGTCCTGATTCTTGTGTCGAAGGAATCTGAAGATGTCTGAACCTCGTTTCGTCCACCTGCGGGTGCACAGCGACTACTCCATGATCGATGGGCTGGCGAAAACCGGGCCGCTGGTGAAAAAGGCGGCCGCGTTGGGCATGCCTGCGCTGGCGATCACCGATTTTACCAACCTGTGTGGTCTGGTGAAGTTTTACGGAGCGGGTCATGGCGCAGGTATTAAGCCGATTGTTGGCGCAGATTTTCATGTCCGTAGCGAACTATTGGGTGATGAACTCACGCAACTGACTGTACTGGCCGCAAATAATACCGGCTACCAGAACCTGACGTTGTTGATATCAAAAGCCTATCAGCGCGGCTATGGCGCAGAAGGGCCGGTGATCGACAGAGACTGGTTGGTCGAGTTAAAAGAAGGTTTGATTTTGCTCTCCGGCGGTCGTATGGGTGACGTCGGACGCAGCCTGTTGCGTGGGAACAACGCACTGGTCGACGAGTGCGTGGCGTTTTATGAAGAGTATTTCCCTGATTGCTACTTCCTTGAGCTGATCCGTACCGGTCGACAGGATGAAGAAAATTACCTGCATGCTGCCGTAGCACTGGCCGAAACACGCGGCCTGCCGGTGGTCGCGACCAACGATGTTCGCTTCCTTGAAACCGGTGACTTTGACGCGCATGAAATCCGCGTAGCAATCCACGACGGGTTCACCCTTGATGATCCCAAACGCCCGCGTAACTATTCGCCGCAGCAGTACATGCGCAGCGAAGATGAGATGTGCGAGCTGTTCTCCGATATCCCGGAAGCGCTGGAAAACACCGTCGAGATTGCTAAACGTTGCAACGTGACGGTGCGCCTGGGTGAATACTTCCTGCCGCAGTTCCCGACTGGCGACATGACCACCGAGGATTTCCTCGTCGCGAAATCGCGTGAAGGCCTGGAAGAACGTCTGGAATTTTTGTTCCCCGATCCTGAAGTTCGCGCGCAGAAGCGCCCGCCTTATGATGAACGTCTGGAAGTTGAACTTAAAGTTATCAACCAGATGGGCTTCCCGGGTTACTTCCTGATCGTAATGGAATTTATCCAGTGGTCGAAAGATAACGGTGTACCGGTAGGCCCTGGACGTGGTTCCGGTGCAGGCTCGCTGGTGGCCTACGCGCTGAAAATTACCGACCTTGATCCGCTGGAATTCGACCTGCTGTTCGAACGTTTCCTGAACCCGGAACGTGTCTCAATGCCCGACTTCGACGTTGACTTCTGTATGGAGAAACGCGACCAGGTCATCGAACACGTGGCGGAAATGTACGGTCGTGATGCGGTTTCGCAGATTATTACCTTCGGTACGATGGCGGCAAAAGCGGTTATCCGCGACGTGGGCCGCGTACTGGGTCACCCGTATGGCTTTGTTGACCGTATTTCGAAACTGGTGCCGCCCGATCCGGGCATGACGCTGGCTAAAGCCTTTGAAGCCGAACCTCAACTGCCGGAAATCTATGAGGCAGATGAAGAGGTTAGAGCGCTTATTGATATGGCGCGCAAGCTGGAAGGTGTCACGCGTAACGCGGGTAAGCACGCCGGTGGCGTGGTTATCGCACCGACCAAAATTACCGATTTTGCGCCGCTGTACTGCGATGAGCAGGGGCTGCACCCGGTTACCCAGTTTGATAAGAACGACGTGGAATACGCCGGTCTGGTGAAATTCGACTTCCTCGGTCTGCGTACGCTCACCATCATTAACTGGGCGCTGGAGATGATCAACGCGCGCCGTGAGAAGAACGGCGAACCGCCGCTGGATATCGCCGCGATTCCGCTGGACGACAAGAAAAGCTTCGACATGCTGCAACGCTCGGAGACAACAGCCGTCTTCCAGCTTGAATCCCGCGGCATGAAAGATCTGATCAAACGTCTGCAGCCTGACTGCTTCGAAGATATGATAGCCCTGGTGGCCCTGTTCCGACCGGGTCCGCTACAGTCAGGGATGGTAGATAACTTTATCGACCGTAAGCATGGCCGTGAAGAGATTTCCTACCCGGACGTACAATGGCAGCATGAGTGTCTGAAACCGGTACTGGAGCCGACCTACGGCATTATCCTGTATCAGGAACAGGTTATGCAGATTGCCCAGGAGCTGTCCGGATACACCCTTGGCGGCGCGGATATGCTGCGTCGTGCGATGGGTAAGAAAAAGCCGGAAGAGATGGCCAAGCAGCGCGGCACCTTTGAAGAAGGGGCGAAAAAGCGCGGCGTCGACGGCGAACTGGCGATGAAAATCTTTGACCTGGTGGAGAAATTCGCCGGTTACGGATTTAACAAATCGCACTCCGCTGCCTATGCGCTGGTTTCTTACCAGACGCTGTGGCTGAAGGCGCATTATCCTGCCGAGTTTATGGCGGCGGTAATGACCGCCGATATGGATAACACAGAGAAAGTCGTCGGACTGGTGGATGAATGCTGGCGCATGGGGCTCAAAATCCTGCCGCCGGACATCAACTCCGGGCTTTATCATTTTCACGTGAATGATGATGGCGAGATTGTCTACGGCATCGGCGCGATAAAAGGCGTGGGTGAAGGGCCAATTGAGGCTATTATTGAGGCGCGAAATGAAGGTGGTTACTTCCGCGAGCTGTTTGATCTCTGTGCGCGTACGGATATCAAAAAACTCAACCGCCGGGTGCTGGAAAAGCTAATCATGTCCGGGGCGTTTGACCGCCTTGGCCCGCATCGCGCGGCGTTGATGAACTCGCTCAGCGATGCCCTAAAAGCCGCCGATCAGCATGCGAAAGCCGAGGCAATTGGTCAGGCTGATATGTTTGGCGTACTGGCGGAAGAGCCGGAACAAATTGAACAGTCTTATGCCAACTGTACGCCGTGGCCGGAGCAGGTGGTATTAGACGGTGAGCGTGAAACGTTAGGTCTTTACCTGACGGGACACCCGATCAACCAGTATTTAAAAGAAATTGAGCGCTATGTCGGAGGCTACAGGCTGAAAGACATGCATCCGACAGAACGTGGTAAAGTCACCACGGCTGCGGGGCTCGTCATTGCTGCGCGGGTAATGGTCACCAAGCGCGGCAATCGTATCGGCATCTGTACACTGGATGACCGTTCCGGGCGTCTGGAAGTGATGTTATTTACCGATGCTCTGGATAAATACCAGCAATTGCTGGAAAAAGACCGCATACTTATCGTCAGCGGACAGGTCAGCTTTGATGACTTCAGCGGCGGGCTTAAAATGATGGCCCGTGAAGTCATGGATATTGACGAAGCCCGGGAAAAATATGCTCGCGGGCTTGCTATCTCGCTGACGGACAGGCAAATTGATGACCAGCTTTTAAACCGACTCCGTCAGTCTCTGGAACCCCACCGCTCGGGGACAATTCCAGTACATCTCTACTATCAGAGGGCGGATGCGCGTGCGCGTTTGCGTTTTGGCGCAACGTGGCGTGTCTCTCCGAGCGATCGTTTGCTAAACGATCTCCGTGGCCTTATTGGTTCGGAGCAGGTGGAACTGGAGTTTGACTAATACAGGAATACTATGAGTCTGAATTTCCTTGATTTTGAACAGCCGATTGCAGAGCTGGAAGCAAAAATCGATTCTCTGACTGCGGTTAGCCGTCAGGATGAGAAACTGGATATTAACATCGATGAAGAAGTGCATCGTCTGCGTGAAAAAAGCGTAGAACTGACGCGTAAAATCTTCGCCGATCTTGGCGCATGGCAGGTAGCCCAACTGGCGCGCCATCCACAGCGTCCGTACACCCTGGATTATGTCCGCCTGGCATTTGATGAATTTGATGAGCTGGCGGGCGATCGTGCCTATGCGGATGATAAAGCTATCGTCGGCGGCATCGCGCGTCTGGATGGCCGTCCGGTGATGATCATTGGTCATCAGAAAGGCCGTGAGACCAAAGAAAAAATCCGTCGTAATTTCGGCATGCCAGCGCCGGAAGGTTATCGCAAAGCGCTGCGTCTGATGGAAATGGCTGAACGTTTCAATATGCCGATCATTACCTTCATCGACACCCCAGGGGCATACCCGGGCGTGGGCGCGGAAGAACGTGGTCAGTCAGAAGCGATTGCGCGCAACCTGCGTGAAATGTCGCGTCTGAGCGTACCGGTTATCTGTACCGTAATCGGTGAAGGTGGCTCCGGCGGCGCGCTGGCGATCGGCGTGGGTGATAAAGTGAATATGCTGCAGTACAGCACCTATTCCGTTATCTCTCCGGAAGGCTGCGCCTCCATTTTGTGGAAAAGCGCCGACAAAGCGCCGCTGGCCGCAGAAGCGATGGGCATCATCGCCCCGCGTCTGAAAGAGCTGAAGCTGATTGACTCTATCATCCCGGAACCGTTGGGCGGCGCCCATCGTAACCCGGAAGTGATGGCGGCATCCCTGAAAGCACAACTGCTGGCCGATCTCGCCGATCTCGACGTGTTAAGCAAAGAAGATTTGAAAAACCGTCGTTACCAGCGTCTGATGAGCTATGGTTACGCGTAAACTGCATTAATTCTGAAAAGGGCCACAACGCTGTGGCCCTTTTTTTTACCTGCAGTTTGACCAGGCTATGCTTAACTAAGGTTTTTCCAGGAGGAACGCATGAATATCATTGCCATCATGGGACCGCATGGCGTCTTTTATAAAGATGAGCCCATCAAGGAACTTGAACGTGCGCTGCAGCAGCAGGGATTTCAGATTATCTGGCCGCAGAATAGCGTCGACCTGCTGAAGTTTATCGAGCATAACCCGCGAATTTGCGGCGTCATTTTTGACTGGGATGAATACAGTCTGGATCTGTGCAGTGACATCAATCAGCTCAACGAGTATCTCCCGCTCTACGCCTTTATTAATACCCATTCGACAATGGATGTCAGTGCGCACGACCTGCGCATGGCGCTGTGGTTCTTTGAGTACGCATTGGGCCAGTCTGATGATATTGCTACGCGTATTCGCCAGTACACCAATGAATATCTCGACAACATTACGCCTCCTTTTACCAAAGCGCTGTTTACCTATGTGAAGGAAGGGAAATATACCTTCTGCACGCCCGGGCACATGGCGGGAACGGCGTACCAGAAAAGTCCGGTCGGCTGCCTGTTCTATGATTTCTTTGGCGGTAATACGCTGAAAGCCGACGTGTCCATTTCGGTGACCGAGCTGGGCTCATTGCTTGATCATACCGGTCCGCACCTGGAAGCGGAGGAGTATATCGCGCGTACTTTTGGTGCCGAGCAGAGCTATATGGTGACCAACGGCACCTCGACATCGAACAAGATTGTCGGTATGTATGCTGCACCTGCAGGCAGTACGCTCCTGATTGACCGCAACTGCCATAAGTCACTGGCGCATTTGCTGATGATGAGTGATGTGGTGCCAATCTGGCTGAAGCCTACGCGTAACGCGCTGGGGATCCTCGGCGGTATACCCCGTCGGGAATTTACCCACGCAAGCATTGAACGCAAAGTTGAGGAAACCAATCAGGCGCAATGGCCGGTCCACGCGGTGATCACCAACTCCACCTATGATGGCCTGTTGTATAACACCAACTGGATCAAACAAACGCTGGATGTGCCCTCCATCCATTTTGATTCAGCCTGGGTGCCGTATACCCATTTTCATCCGATCTATCAGGGGAAAAGCGGGATGAGCGGCGAACGGGTTCCGGGAAAGGTGATTTTTGAAACCCAGTCCACCCACAAGATGCTGGCGGCGTTGTCACAGGCTTCGCTGATTCATATTAAGGGCGATTATGACGAAGACACGTTCAACGAAGCCTTTATGATGCACACCTCTACGTCTCCAAGCTACCCGATTGTTGCGTCTATCGAAACGGCGGCGGCAATGCTGCGTGGCAATTCAGGCAAGCGGTTAATCAATCGTTCGGTGGAACGGGCGCTGCATTTCCGTAAAGAAGTGCAGCGGCTACGCGAAGAGTCAGATGGCTGGTTCTTTGACATCTGGCAGCCGGAAAGGGTGGATGAAGCAGAGTGCTGGCCAGTGTCGCCTGGCGAAGACTGGCACGGATTTGTCGATGCTGACGCCGACCACATGTTCCTTGACCCGGTGAAAGTGACCATTCTGACGCCGGGAATGGATGAACAGGGAAATATGAGCGAAGAGGGGATCCCCGCAGCGCTGGTGGCGAAATTCCTCGATGAACGCGGCGTCGTCGTCGAGAAAACGGGACCGTATAACCTGTTGTTCCTGTTCAGCATTGGTATTGATAAAACCCGGGCGATGGGGCTGCTACGTGGCCTGACGGAATTTAAACGTTCATACGACCTGAATTTACGCGTGAAAAATATGCTGCCGGATCTGTATGCCGAAGATCCTGATTTCTATCGTAATATGCGTATTCAGGATCTGGCTCAGGGGATCCATAAACTGATCCGCCAGCACGATCTCTCCGGGCTGATGCTGCGGGCATTTGATACCTTACCGGAAATGAAAATGACACCTCACCAGGCCTGGCAGCGGCAGATCAAGGGTGAAGTCGAAACGGTAGCACTTGATCAACTGGTGGGGCGCGTTTCCGCCAATATGATCCTGCCTTACCCTCCCGGTGTGCCGCTGCTGATGCCCGGAGAAATGATCACTGCCAAAAGCCGCGCTGTACTCGATTTCCTGCTGATGCTGTGCTCGGTGGGGCAGCGCTACCCTGGATTTGAAACCGATATCCATGGCGCTAAACTGGGTGAGGACGGCGTGTATCGTGTGAGAGTCCTGAAAATGGCATAACGACTTGCCTGAACCCGTTGCGCACGAGTAACGTGCTGAGAGTAAAATTAAAGAGGCGAAGAGCATGCTGGGGTTAAAACAGGTTCACCATATTGCCATTATTGCGACGGACTACAGGGCCAGTAAGGCATTTTACTGCGATGTATTAGGTTTCACGTTAATGAGCGAAGCCTACCGGGAAGAGCGTGACTCCTGGAAAGGCGATCTGGCGTTGAACGGCCAGTACGTGATTGAGCTGTTTTCTTTTCCGTTTCCGCCTTGCCGCCCGAGTCGACCGGAAGCCTGCGGTTTACGCCATCTGGCGTTCAGCGTCGAGGATGTGGAAAAGTCGATTGCTCATCTTGAAGCCCATCATGTGAAATGTGAGCCGGTGCGCATCGATCCGTTTACCGGCAAACGCTTTACGTTTTTTAACGATCCAGACGGATTACCGCTTGAACTGTACGAGCTGTAAGGCTTGTCATTGTGGCGTTAGCCCGGTAACGTGCCGGGCAATGCTATTGTAAGCAATCATCATGACGACACTTACACTGAACACTTCACTTCTGAACACTAACGCGATCCTCGTTGCCTTTAGCGGCGGCCTCGACTCTACCGTACTACTGCATCAGTTGGTGCTGTGGCGAGCGCAGCATCCTGATGTCGCCCTACGCGCAATCCATATTCATCACGGATTAAGCCCGCACGCAGACAGTTGGGTACAGCACTGTGAGTCGGTATGTGCGCAGTGGCAGGTGCCGCTGGTGGTTGAACGGGTCCATCTTGAGGATGATGGCCTGGGCATCGAAGCGCAGGCTCGATGCGCGCGCTATCAGGCCTTTGCGCAGACGCTGCTGCCTGGAGAGGTGCTGATGACCGCTCAGCATCTGGACGATCAATGTGAGACATTTTTGTTAGCGCTTAAGCGTGGCAGCGGTCCTGCCGGACTTTCCGCCATGGGCGAAAACTCACCGTTCGCCGGAACCCAACTGATTCGACCGTTGCTGGCGCAAACGCGAGAGGCGCTTGAAACTTGGGCGCGCCAGCATGAATTACGCTGGATTGAAGATGAAAGCAATCAGGATGACACCTACGATCGCAATTTCCTCAGGTTGCGCGTTACCCCATTGCTCCAACAGCGCTGGCCGCACTTCGCGCAAGCCACTGCTCGCAGCGCCGCGCTGTGCGCCGAGCAGGAGAGCTTACTGGATGAACTGCTGGCCAGCGATTTAGCCAACTGTGTTATGGCGCAAGGTACACTCTTGCTCGGGCCATTAATGACGATGAGTACTGTACGACGTGCCGCGCTGCTTCGTCGCTGGCTGGCGGGGTTAAATGCGCCGATGCCTTCCCGTGATGGGCTGGAACGTATCTGGCAGGAAGTGGCGCTGGCACGGGAAGATGCGTCACCAAGTTTTCGCCTCGGGGAGTACGAGGTCCGTCGTTATCAGTCACAGCTGTGGTGGGTGAAATCAGTCGATGGGCAAAGCGAAACTATTATCCCGTGGTTAGAGTGGAAAACACCGTTGACGCTGCCTGCCGGATTGGGTTCGGTTCAGTTAATCTCTGCGGGTGATTTGCGCTTGCCACAAGCGGATGAAGTCGTCAGTATCCGTTTTAAAGCGCCAGGGTTATTGCATATTGTCGGGCGTAACGGCGGACGGAAATTAAAAAAAATCTGGCAGGAGCAGGGTATTCCTCCCTGGCGGCGAGATTCCACGCCATTACTGTTTTACGGTGACACGTTGATTGCGGCAGCAGGGGTTTTCGTGACGCATGAAGGGCTGGCAAAAGGTGAAGAAGGTGTGAGTCTGGTGTGGCGTGCCTGATGGCGCGGCGCTTATCAGGCCTACGTATCGTATGGAAAGTAGGCCGGATAAGGTGCAAGAAAGGTTAAGATTCGCTGACCACCACGGTACCAATTTGCGGGTGACTGAAACTGGCAATTTTGTCGAGGCGAAGCTCACGGGTTTCACCCGAAACATCGGCGACCAGATATTCCACATTTTTGCGGGAAACCAGGTCATTTGCTTTTGCCTGTAGAACTTCGCCATCTTTGAGCGCCAGCGTCAGTAACAAATGGTGCTGGCAGGCGAGTTCAAGATTGTCGTAATCATCACAGTTGATGGGTTGATACGTTTCATTCATTGACATAATCGCTCACCAGTAAGTTCGCGGCAGCATAGGCCGCCTTTTCCCTGACCGACTCTGAAAGGGCGCTGTCTGCCGCCACTTCATTAAGTACCTTCAATACGCAACCCAGCGCATCCGGGACATACCCTAAGTCTCCGCTGGCGATTTCCGCGTACCGCTTGCGTATTAACTCACAATATTTTTCCACATGCCCTCCTGTCAGCACTCTGACTTAACCGTGGATGCAAGTCTAAGCCTACGAAGATAAACTCTGTTTAGCAAGGTGACTATACCATACTCATTCAAGCAATATCAGCGCCTTGATAGACGGTACACACGTCAGTCGTTAGCAGCCTTTTGCCGCAGTTTTCGCTACAATGGCTGCCTGATTCAAAAGGAGTTCTCCCATGGCGCTTAAAGCGACAATCTATAAAGCCGTCGTCAACGTAGCGGATCTCGACCGCAGCCAGTTTCTTGACGCGACATTGACGCTGGCGCGTCACCCTTCAGAAACCCAGGAACGCATGATGTTGCGTCTGTTGGCATGGATTAAATATGCTGACGAGCGGCTGCAATTCACGCGGGGTTTAAGCGCTGAAGACGAACCCGAAGCATGGTTGCGCAACGACCACCTGGGCATTGATCTCTGGATTGAACTCGGCTTGCCGGATGAGCGTCGCATTAAGAAGGCGTGTACCCAGTCTGCTGAAGTCGCTTTGTTTGCCTATAACAGCCGTGCAGCGCAAATCTGGTGGCAGCAGAACCAAAGCAAATGCGCGCAGTTTAAGAATCTTACCGTGTGGTATCTGGATGATGAACAACTGGCACAACTGAGTGACTTTGCCGGTCGTACAATGGCGCTACAGGCGACTATTCAGGATGGCGCTATCTGGCTGTCTGATTCTCAGAATAATCTGGAAATTCACCTGACCACGTGGCAGCCGCGTTCATGATCGTTATCTCCCGAAATGTCTCTATCCCAGATAACGAGCTGGAAATCACGGCGATTCGGGCACAGGGTGCAGGTGGACAGCACGTTAATAAGACCTCGACGGCTATCCATTTGCGCTTTGACATTCGAGCCTCTGGGCTGCCAGAGTATTACAAGGAACGCCTGTTGGCTGCCAGTCATCATCTGATTACAGGCGATGGCGTGATTATTATTAAGGCGCAGGAATACCGTAGCCAGGAATTGAACCGGGAAGCGGCAATCTCCCGACTGGTGGCGGTGATAAAAGAATTAACCGCAGTGCAGAAAAGTAGGCAGGCTACGCGCCCGACTCGCGCTTCAAAAGAACGCAGATTGTCATCGAAGGCGCAAAAGTCCACTGTGAAGGCACTGCGCGGGAAAGTTCGTCGCCCACAGGACTGACGAATGGGAATACAATATTGAGAAGGAATCTGTGGTGAAAACAGCAATACTGTCATTAGCAGCTGTATTTACACTCTTTGCCTTGATCGGCTGTAACAACCGCTCTGAAGTCGATGCTTTGCAACCGACGCAAGCGGCAGAATTAAAACCGATGCAGCAAAGCTGGCGTGGCATCTTGCCTTGTGCGGACTGCGAAGGGATTGAAACTTCTTTGTTCCTGGAAAAAGATGGAACATGGGTAATGAACGAACGCTATCAGGGTGTACGTGATGAACCGTCTTCGTTTGCTTCATATGGCTCGTGGGCGCGTACGGCTGATAAGCTGGTGCTAACGGACAGCAAAGGTGAAAAGTCGTACTACCGGGCAAAAGGCGAGGCGCTGGAAATGCTCGATCGTGAAGGTAATCCGATAGAGTCGCAGTTCAACTACACCCTCCAGCCAGTTTCCGCCAGCTTACCGGTGACGCCAATGCCGATGCGGGGAATGTACTTCTATATGGCTGATGCGGCAATCTTTACCGACTGCGCAACGGGTAAGCGGATGCCAGTGGCGAATAACGCCCAGCTTGAGCGGGACTATTTAGCCGCGCGCGCGGAAAACGGGCAATCTGTATTGCTGACGCTGGAAGCGCATTTCACAATGGAGGCGAACCCGGACACCGGCGAGAAAGTGAAAACGCTGATGGCGGATAAAGATGCGAAATTTATCCCCGGTAAAGGATGTAATTAATTGATGTAAAAAAGGCCCTGATCCTCAGGGCCTTTTGCTGGTATTAGCCTTTAATGGCTTTCACCAGGTAGTCAACGATGTCGCCGGTTTTAATCAGCTGTTTCTCGCCGTTACGACGATATTTGTATTCAATATCATCGTTATCGAGGTTACGGTCGCCGAGCACGATAGTGTGCGGAACACCGATCAGCTCCATATCGGCAAACATCACGCCCGGACGCTCTTTACGATCGTCCATCAGCACTTCGATGCCCTGTGCGCGCAGCTCAGCGTACAGCTTCTCAGCCAGTTCCTGCACGCGGTAGGACTTGTGCATGTTCATCGGCAAAATCGCGACCTGGAACGGGGCAATGGCGTCTGGCCATACGATGCCGCGATCGTCAAAATTCTGCTCAATAGCAGCAGCAACCACGCGAGTGACCCCGATACCGTAGCAACCCATGGTCAGGATCTGGTTACGACCATCTTCGCCCTGTACGGCGGCTTTCATCGCTTCAGAGTACTTGGTACCCAACTGGAAGATGTGGCCGACTTCGATACCGCGTTTGATCAGCAGTGTACCTTTGCCATCCGGGCTTGGATCGCCTGCGACCACGTTACGGATATCTGCCACTTCCGGAGTTGCAACATCACGATCCCAGTTAATACCGAAATAGTGCTTACCGTCGATGTTGGCGCCGGCGGCAAAATCGCTCATTACCGCAACGGTACGGTCGATAACTACGGGAATCGGCATGTTCACCGGACCGAGCGAACCCGGAGCTGCTTTCACGACGGCACGGATTTCTTCTTCAGTAGCAAAAGTCAGCGGGCTGGCAACCTGCGGCAGTTTTTCTGCTTTGACTTCGTTCAGCTCGTGATCGCCGCGAACCAGCAGAGCAACCAGCGGGTAGCTGCTACCTTCAACCGCTTTCACCAGCAGGGTTTTCACGGTTTTTTCGATAGGCAGGTTGAACTGCTCAACCAGTTCGGCGATGGTTTTGGCGTTCGGAGTATCAACCAGCGTCATTTCCTGAGTGGCTGCTGCGCGCGGCTCTTTCGGCGCAACGGCTTCAGCAAATTCGATGTTGGCAGCAAAATCGGAGCTGTCAGAGAATACAACGTCATCTTCGCCGCTCTGTGCCAGTACCTGGAATTCGTGAGAAGCGCTACCGCCGATAGATCCGGTATCAGCCTGTACTGCGCGGAAATCCAGGCCCATACGGCTAAAGATTTTGCTGTACGCGGCATACATCGCGTCGTAAGTTTCCTGCAGAGATTCCTGAGAAGTATGGAAAGAGTACGCATCTTTCATCAGGAATTCGCGGGAACGCATCACGCCGAATCGTGGGCGAACTTCGTCACGGAATTTCGTCTGGATCTGATAGAAGTTCAGCGGCAGCTGTTTGTAAGAGCTCAGCTCATTACGGATCAGGTCGGTGATGACTTCTTCATGCGTTGGGCCGAGTACGAATGAACGATCGCCACGGTCTGCGATACGCAGCAGTTCCGGGCCGTACTGTTCCCAACGACCGCTCTCTTCCCACAGTTCAGAAGGCTGAACGACCGGCATCAACACCTCGATCGCACCGGCGTTGTTCATTTCTTCACGCACGATGTTTTCGACTTTTTTCAGGACGCGCACGCCGGTCGGCAGCCAGGTGTATAACCCGGAGGCCAGCTTGCGGATCATCCCGGCGCGCAGCATCAGCTGGTGGCTGATGACTTCGGCGTCGGCAGGTGTCTCCTTCAGAGTGGAGAGCAGATATTGGCTAGTACGCATGTTGTTACGGTTCCAGTTGAACGATCGAACAGGCTCAAAACGAGCCTGGCACAAAACAAAAGTGGTTTAGTTTACCAGCGAGAAAGGGATGTCAAAAGAGTACGCGACGCAAATTAGCGGGCTTCCAGAGCAAAGACCTCAAATCCTGACGGTGTGACGCGCCAGCGGACGTTAAAGTCCAGCAACCAGACGGCGTAGGTTTTGCCTTCTTCCTCATTTTTACGGTAGGCAGGACGCGGATCCTGCGCCAGCACTTCGGCAATAAACTGACGAAGACGCGGGTAACGTTGTTCGAGCTTCGGTAGCTGCTCCGCGAGATCTTCACTGAACGTCACCTCGACGCTAGCCTGAGGTGCGTCCTGGGCATAGCTGGCGCGAGCATCAGGCAGCGATTCGGCAAACGGCAGATACGGCTTAATATCCACAACTGGCGTTCCGTCAACAAGGTCCAGTCCACCGAGTTCGAGGATTACGTGCTCTTTATGGCAGCGGATGCCCCGCAGCTCAACCAGCGACATACCGACAGGGTTAGGACGAAAGGTCGAACGCGTGGCAAAGACGCCCATTCTGGCGTTACCGCCCAGACGGGGTGGGCGCACGGTTGGACGCCATCCACCTTCCATTGTCTGATGAAAAACAAAAATCACCCACAAATGGCTGAATGCTTCCAGGCCGCGAACAGCATCGGCCTGGTTATAGGGCGCGAGCAAATGCAGTTCGCCGTTGGCGCTTTTCACCAGACCCGGCTGGCGCGGCACAGCGAACTTTTCTTTATAAGGAGAGCGGATAACGCCTATTTGCTCGAACTGAAAATGACTCATTTAGACGAAATGTTCAGAGCAGAACCGATGCAAACTGCCTGACGATAGCAGCCCGGCGTCCCGCTGGTTACTTCGCAGCTGTGCAGCAATACCGCATTTGCTTTCATTTTAGAGGCGTTAATCTGCATGCGTTTGCGTGCGGTTGGAATGCTCGGCGGGGAATCCTGGTTGGATGCCTGGCAGGATTCGCCGCTGACTTCGCCGAGATCGCGGAACGGTTTGCCCACTAAATCTTCAGCGTTAGTGATGATTCTTACCGGCGTCGCGCGCGGTGCTTTTGGTTTTTCCGGCTCCGCTTTTGGCGGGGTAGCGGTGCTTTGAACGGGTTCAACAGGGGATCTGCTTAACATAGAACAGCCGCTCAGCATGAGTGCTACTAAACAGATCGGTAAAGCACGCATAATATTTCCTCAATGAATGATCTAAACGTCAGATATTGAATCAGGTGCTTGCATAAATGACAAGACGGGCAAGCGCCCGTCCTGATGATATTACAGATTGTGAAAACAGCCTAAAATTACCAGCCTTTAACAGCACCGCCGTTGAAGACTTTGTTTGCCGCTTCGTAAACTTCGTCTGACTGGTATGCTTCAACGAATTTCTTCACGTTCTCAGCATCTTTATTGTCTTCACGCGTCACGATCAGGTTTACGTACGGAGAATCTTTATCTTCAACAAAGATACCGTCTTTTGCTGGCGTCAGGCCGATCTGGCTGGCATAGGTGGTGTTGATGACTGCCAGCGCGATTTGCGCGTCATCCAGTGAGCGTGGCAACTGCGGCGCTTCCAGTTCAACCAGCTTCAGGTTTTTCGGGTTTTCAATCACGTCCAGCGCGGTCGGCAGCAGGCCAACGCCATCTTTCAGTTTAATCAAACCGACTTTCTGCAGCAGTAGCAGGGAACGGCCGAGGTTAGTCGGGTCGTTTGGAATAGCGACCTGAGAGCCATCCTGCAGTTCATCCAGTGATTTGATTTTTTTGGAGTAGCCTGCAATCGGATAAACAAAGGTATTACTTACGGCAACCAGTTTGTAACCACGATCTTTGATCTGCTGATCCAGGTACGGTTTGTGCTGGAAGGCGTTAGCATCGATATCGCCTTTGCTCAGCGCTTCATTGGGCAGGACATAATCGTTGAATGTTACCAGTTCAACATCCAGACCGTATTTTTCTTTAGCCACTTTCTGGGCGACTTCAGCAACCTGCTGCTCTGCGCCAACGATAACACCCACTTTGATGTGGTTAGGATCTTTTTCATCCTGACCGCAACCCACAAGTGCCAGAGAACCGATTAGGGCTCCAACTGCCGCAAAGGTTTTGAATTTGAACGCCATGCTTATTTCCTTTTCTTAATGAGTTTTTAGTGTTGTGTGTAACGTTATTTGTGCGTGACTACCCGGACGATGCGATCGCCAGATAACTGAATTAAATAAACCAGAACGACGAGCAATACCAGCACTGTATTCATTACGGTAGCGTTGTAGCCAATGTAACCGTACTGATAGCCAATCTGCCCAAGACCACCGGCACCAACGGCGCCACCCATCGCGGAGTAACCAACCAGCGTGATAAGGGTGATGGTGGCCGCATTGACCAGTCCTGGCAGCGCTTCTGGTAGTAATACCTTACGTACGATTTGCAGCGGCGTGGCGCCCATCGCACGAGAGGCTTCTATCAGCCCGGTCGGGATTTCGAGCAGCGCGTTTTCCACCATGCGGGCGATAAACGGCGCGGCGCCGACGGTCAGCGGGACGATAGCGGCCTGCAGTCCGATAGAGGTGCCTACGATCATGCGGGTGAACGGAATCATCCAAACTAATAAGATGATGAACGGGATGGAACGGAAAATGTTCACCAGCGCAGAGAGCGTACGGTAGAGCTTCGCGTTCTCAATGATTTGCCCCGGACGCGTTACGTACAGCAACACGCCAACCGGCAGACCGATCACAAAACCAAAAAAACCGGACACAAAGGTCATTGCCAGCGTTTCCCATACGCCGCGAACCAGCAGCCACATCATCGGCTCAGACATAACCCAGTACCTCTACTTTTACATGGTGTTCCTGCAACCAGTTGATGGCTGCTTGTGTATCTTCCTGTGTGCCGTGCATTTCAGTCAGCATGATGCCGAATTTCACACCGCCGGCGTAATCCATCTGCGCGCTAATAATGTTGTTATTCACGTTAAAGCGACGGGCCGTCTCAGAGAGCAATGGCGCATCAACGGAATGACCGGTGAATTCCATGCGCAGCATTGGCACACTGTCTGCTTCTGGCTCGGCTTTTAACCGTTCCAGATAATCTTCCGGGATATCCAGGTGCAGCGTGGACTGGATAAATTTCTGTGCCAACGGCGTTTTCGGGTGTGAGAACACTTCGCTGACGGTGTCTTGCTCAATCAGTTCACCATCACTGATGACTGCCACGCAGTCACAAATACGTTTTACAACGTCCATCTCATGGGTAATCAGCAGAATGGTAAGTCCCAGACGACGGTTAATGTCTTTCAATAATTCAAGAATCGAGCGGGTCGTTGCCGGATCGAGTGCGCTGGTGGCTTCATCGCACAGCAGTACTTTGGGATTGCTTGCCAGAGCACGGGCGATCGCCACACGCTGTTTTTGTCCACCGGAAAGGTTGGCCGGGTAGCTGTCGTGCTTGTCACCAAGACCAACCAAATCCAACAGTTCTGTTACACGGCGTTTGATCTCTTCTTTTGGTGTGTTATCCAGTTCCAGCGGCAGCGCGACGTTGCCAAACACAGTGCGGGAAGAGAGCAGGTTAAAGTGTTGGAAAATCATGCCGATTTGACGGCGAGCTTTGGTCAGCTCTGACTCAGAAAGCGTCGTGAGTTCCTGACCGCCGACCTGAACGCTGCCTTCGGTTGGGCGTTCAAGTAAGTTAACGCAGCGGATGAGCGTACTTTTACCGGCACCGGAGGCGCCAATAACGCCATAAATCTGCCCTGCAGGAACATTCAGGCTGACGTTATTTAACGCCTGAATGGTACGAGTCCCCTGCTGGAACACTTTGGTGATATTCGAAAGTTTAATCATTGGTTATTTATTATCGTAATTAAGTTAGCCGTGGCATTTTCGTCTGTCAGGTACGGTCGAAGCCGTCAACAAGATGGATGTTAAGGCATCCAGACGTCTAAATCAATCAGGCTTTGCGCGATGAGCACTTTCTTGCCCGCTGAAACATGCGATACTAGAGCCACATGCCTTATTCAGGAGCTATAAAAGGTGGCAAAATCTGTACCCGCAATTTTTCTCGACCGTGACGGCACTATTAATGTGGACCACGGTTACGTCCATGAGATCGACGAGTTCGAATTTATCGACGGCGTTATTGATGCCATGCGTGAACTTAAAAAAATGGGTTATGCGCTGATTGTCGTGACGAACCAGTCTGGTATTGCCCGTGGCAAATTTACCGAGGCACAATTCGAAACGTTGACTGAATGGATGGATTGGTCATTGGCCGATCGCGATGTTGAGCTGGATGGCATCTACTACTGCCCGCATCACCCACAGGGTACCGTGGAAGAGTATCGTCAGGTCTGCGACTGTCGTAAACCGCATCCTGGCATGTTTATCTCCGCCCGAGACTTCTTGCACATCGATATGGCCGCTTCTTATATGGTAGGCGACAAAATTGAAGATATGCAGGCGGCAGCAGCTGCGAATGTTGGCACGAAGATATTGGTGCGCACAGGCAAACCCGTCACACCGGAAGCAGAAAATGCGGCAGATTTGGTCATAAATAGTCTGGCAGACCTGCCAATGGCGATAAAAAAGCAGCAAAAGTAAGCGTTATGGGCAAAAGGTGAGCGGTTGAAACAAAAATGCATTTTTCCGCTTGTCTTCCTGAGTCGACTCCCTATAATGCGCCTCCATCGACACGGCGGATGTGAATCACTTCACACAAACAGCCGGGCCGGTTGAAGAGAAAAGCCTGAAAATGAGGGTTGACTC
>NZ_RPOI01000018.1 GCF_003818115.1 Citrobacter youngae
GCTATGCGGCCTTTTTCCTTTTCACTACTGAATCAGCACCGTAGAATCTCCCCATCTTTTTTCAGCAGAATGGAAAACATGCTGACTTTCGCCCATCAACAGCAGCGACGAAACGTGCGCTGGATACTGTCTCTGTCAGTGCTGATGCTGCTGGCAACCATGATAAGTTTATGCGCAGGAGAACAGTGGATTGCTCCCGGCGATTGGTTTAGCGCTCGCGGCGATCTGTTCGTCTGGCAAATTCGACTGCCCCGTACACTTGCCGTATTGCTGGTAGGCGCCGCACTGGCCCTGGCTGGCGCGGTGATGCAGGCGCTGTTTGAAAACCCGCTCGCGGAGCCTGGTTTACTCGGCGTGTCTAATGGCGCGGGGGTAGGGCTTATTGCGGCTGTGCTGTTGGGGCAAGGGCGATTGCCCGGCTGGGCATTGGGCCTATGCGCCATTGCTGGCGCGCTGATTATCACCCTCATTCTTCTTCGTTTTGCCCGCCGACATTTATCGACCAGTCGTTTGCTGTTGGCCGGCGTGGCGCTGGGGATTATCTGCAGCGCGCTGATGACCTGGGCTATCTATTTTTCCACCTCTTTTGATCTTCGACAGTTGATGTACTGGATGATGGGGGGCTTCGGCGGCGTAGACTGGCATCAGGCCTGGCTCATGGTGGCATTGATTCCGGTGCTGGTGTGGATCTGCTGTCAGTCGCAGCCGATGAATATGCTGGCGCTGGGGGAAACCTCCGCGCGCCAGCTGGGGCTGCCTTTATGGTTCTGGCGCAACTTGCTGGTGGTTGCCACGGGATGGATGGTTGGCGTGAGCGTGGCGCTGGCAGGGGCAATTGGTTTTATCGGGCTGGTAATCCCTCATATTCTGCGACTGTGTGGATTAACCGATCACCGCGTTTTACTCCCTGGGTGTGCGCTGGCGGGGGCAATTGCACTACTGTTTGCTGATGTTGTCGCACGTCTGGTACTGGCATCGGCTGAATTACCCATTGGCGTGGTGACGGCCACGATGGGCGCACCGGTATTTATCTGGTTATTGTTAAAAGCTGCGCGCTAGAAAGCGCAGGTTCGGTCTATGCTTAAAAGCTGAACAGGGTCATCCCACTATTCACCTGTTGTTCTGGAGATGCTATGCAAAACACGCTTTTTAATACGGAAGTGACAACCATCGACGGCGAGGCGACCTCATTGCAGGCGTATGCCGGAAATGTACTGTTAATCGTCAACGTAGCCTCAAAATGTGGGTTAACGCCGCAGTATGAGCAACTGGAAAACCTGCAGAAAACCTGGCATGGGCAGGGTTTCACCGTTCTGGGATTCCCCTGCAACCAGTTTCTGGGGCAGGAGCCCGGCAGTGAAGACGAGATTAAGACGTATTGCAGCACAACCTGGGGCGTTACCTTCCCGATGTTCAGTAAGATTGATGTCAATGGCGAAGCCCGCCATCCGTTGTATCAGAAGCTGATTGATGCGGCACCCACTGCGGTTGCACCTGCAGATAGCGGATTTTATGCGCGTATGGCGAGTAAAGGCCGGGCACCGCTCTACCCGGACGATATTCTGTGGAACTTCGAGAAGTTCTTAGTCGGTCGGGATGGACAGGTGCTGCAGCGTTATTCACCTGATATGACGCCTGAGGACCCGGTTCTTGTACACGCTATAAAGACTGCATTGGCCAACTAATGTCCCGATTAATGCTGCTACAGGATGTTGCGGAATCGACCCGACTCGGCCCGCTATCTGGTGAAATTAAAGCAGGAGAGATCCTGCATTTAGTGGGCCCCAACGGCGCGGGGAAAAGTACGTTGTTGGCGCGAATGGCGGGACTGACGACCGGAGAGGGGTGCATCACCTTTGGTGATACACCGCTCGGTGATTGGCCGGCAGCGAAGCTGGCGCAATATCGTGCTTATCTTGCGCAACAGCAAAATCCGCCTTTTGCGATGCCGGTCTGGCATTTTCTGACGCTGCATCAGCCTGATAAAGCGCGAACAGACCTGCTGCAGGAGGTGGCTGATGCGCTTGGGCTGGGAGATAAACTAGGACGTGGTGTTAATCAGCTTTCAGGGGGGGAATGGCAACGTGTGCGTCTGGCGGCCGTCATCCTGCAAATGAGCCCCCAGTCTAATCCGCATGGGCAACTTTTGTTGCTGGATGAGCCGATGAATAGCCTGGACGTGGCGCAACAAAACGCGCTGGACAGATTGTTGAGCCAGCTGTGTCTGCAGGGAATCGCCATTGTGATGAGCAGTCATGATCTTAACCATACGCTACGCCATGCGCATAAGGCGTGGTTGCTCAAGCGCGGAAAGCTGCTGGCGAGCGGTGCGCGTGATGTGGTGCTAACGCCAGCCAATCTGTCGTTAGCCTACGGTGTAAATTTCCGTCGCCTGGATATTGAAGGCCACAGAATGCTCATATCAACCACTTAAGTTAAATGGGTTCTTGAAAATCACATAATTTCCACGCTAAATTGACACAAAAATAAAAATCAGAGGATTCGTCCTGAATGCGCTTTTGGCTCCTTTTCATCACAGCATTGTTTTTGGCGGGGTGCAGCAGCCATCGTGCTCCTGCGCCAAATGCCCGACTGTCGGACTCTATCGCCGTTATCGCAGGTCTTAACGATCAGTTGCAAACCTGGCATGGTACTCCCTATCGCTATGGCGGTATGAGCCGTAGCGGGGTGGATTGTTCGGGATTTGTGTTGATGACAATGCGTGACAAATTCGATCTGCAACTCCCGCGCGACACGCGTACGCAATCAAAGATTGGTACTGAGATCGATAAAGATGATTTGCTACCCGGCGATCTGGTTTTCTTTAAAACGGGTTCCGGTGAAAGTGGTCTGCATGTCGGGATTTACGATACCAATAATCAATTTATCCATGCTTCAACCAGTCGCGGAGTGATGCGTTCTTCGCTGGATAACGTCTACTGGCGTAAAAACTTTTGGCAGGCGCGCCGAATTTAATCATTGCGGGTGACGAGATCGGCTCGCGGCTTTCTCGTCATCCGCATTTTAAATGTCAACTTTCACTTCTGCTGTTTGTCGGTCTATAACCCTGAACATTAAGAGCGTATCTTGCTAAAAATATGATTTATCCCGAGATATTAAAAAGTGCAAGGCTGGATATTCGTTTATAATCAGGATAAGCTAAAAAAAAAGGATTCGATTTACTGGCTAAAAAGGGAAAAATGAAAGGGCCTCAATTTGTATCAGCAGCAACGTATTTTTCCATCCTTTGCTACAGGATGCCGGATTACACCCATGCAGAGGGGCTGGCACAATGATTGTTTCACTGGATTATCTTTATCATTCAGAGTTCTCTTTTCTTCCTGCACGAAGTGAAAAAGGTGACCTTGAGTTCGTCGATATTGTTACAAACTTTGTCAGCCCGGATGGCGACGTACACATGCCAACAGAGCTGGTTATGCCCCGGATGTCAGACGACGAGCAATGCCGCTTATTTGCCGAGAAGCTGGAATTAATCGAAACGTGCCAACACTTTTTTATTCAACGCAAAATTCCGGCCTGGATTAATTTAACGCCAGCGGTCGCTAATACTTTATTATCAGACGCTGAATATGCTTCACGTGTTGAACGATTTTCATTTATTGAACTGACGATTAATGAAAGTTATCCAGAGTTAAACAGTGGCAAAGAAAATCCCACACTGGCGGCTCTGGCTGCGCGATTCCCATTAATACTGACAAACTACGGTGCCGGGGGCATATCCACGCGGGCAATTTTTGATGGTCTTTTCAAAAGGGTCGTGCTGGATAAAAACTTTGTTCAACAACGGATTACACATATTTCGTTTGAGCCGTTTATGCGGGCTATTCTGGCGCAATTATCTCCCTGCTGCGAATCAATCATCATTAGCGGTATTGATACACAAGAGATGCTGACGCGGGTATTACCTTTGGGATTCAGCGCGATGCAAGGGGGACTGTGGCCGGCGGTATCACCGGCAAAGATTATTTCACTGGTAAAATGATAACCCTTTTATTTGCTGGTGTTTAACAGGCTATTAACAGTCTACACTAGAGACAGGAGGCCCTATGACCCTGTCTTTTACTACGCGCTGGCGTGATGAATTACCAGCAACCTATACCGCTCTTTCGCCCACCCCCCTGAAAAACGCGCGCATCATCTGGCATAACGATGCTCTGGCTGCGCAATTGGGTATTCCAGGTGCGTTGTTTGATGTTTCTGGTGGGGCAGGTGTATGGGGGGGCGAATCGCTATTACCTGGGATGTCGCCTTTGGCGCAAGTTTATAGCGGGCATCAGTTCGGTGTTTGGGCAGGTCAGCTTGGCGATGGCCGCGGGATACTGCTGGGCGAACAACAACTTGCGGATGGTTCAACATTTGACTGGCATCTGAAAGGCGCTGGATTAACGCCTTATTCCCGCATGGGGGATGGGCGCGCTGTGCTGCGCTCGACGATTAGAGAGAGCCTGGCCAGTGAAGCCATGCATTATTTGGGGATACCTACAACCCGGGCCTTGTCGATTGTCACCAGCGAGACTCCGGTGCAGCGAGAGACCACTGAAGCAGGCGCGATGCTCATTCGCGTGGCACAAAGCCATATGCGTTTTGGCCATTTTGAGCACTTTTATTATCGTCGTGAACCGGAAAAAGTACGTCAGCTTGCTGACTTTGCGATCCGTCATTACTGGCCACAATGGCAGGAAGAGGCAAATAAGTATCAGTTGTGGTTTACGGATGTTGTTACACGTACCGCGACGTTAATGGCCGACTGGCAAGCCGTAGGCTTTGCGCATGGGGTGATGAACACGGACAACATGTCGATTCTTGGTCTGACGATGGATTATGGTCCCTTCGGTTTCCTTGATGATTACGTGCCAGATTTTGTCTGCAACCACTCTGATCATCAGGGGCGCTATAGTTTTGATAATCAGCCTGCTGCAGCTTTGTGGAACCTACAACGTCTGGCGCAGACGCTGTCGCCATTCATCCCGGTTGATGTGCTCAATGATGCGCTGGACGGTTACCAGCTGGCGCTGTTAACTCGCTACGGTCAGCGGATGCGGCAAAAGCTCGGCTTCTTTAGCGAGCAGAAAGACGATAACGAACTGCTTAGCGAGCTGTTTAGTCTGATGTCGCGGGAAAGAAGCGACTATACGCGAACGTTTCGCATGCTCAGCCAAACTGAGCAACACAGCACCTTGTCCCCACTGCGCGATGAGTTTATTGACCGTGCGGCATTTGACGACTGGTTCACTCGTTACCGCACGCGCCTGCAACAAGACAATGTGGCTGACGTAGTCAGACAAGCGCAGATGAAGACGGAGAATCCGGCTATGGTGTTACGTAACTGGCTGGCACAGCGGGCAATTAGCCAGGCAGAGCAGGGTGATTATACCGAACTACATCGGTTACACGCTGCGTTACGTACGCCGTTTATCGATCGGGATGATGATTATATCAGCCGTCCACCTGACTGGGGCAAACGGCTGGAGGTGAGCTGTTCGAGCTAAGGCGCGAGAAAAACTTGTGGGGATGCGTTGGCCGGGTGTTGGCCAACGTGAACCTGAGCACCGTACCAGCGTATCAGATCATCAGCCTGTAACACGGCGTCGGGCGTCCCTTGAGACACAATGCTTCCTTGATGGAGCAGTATGATCCGGTCAGCCCACAGTGCTGCCAGATTGAGATCGTGAAGGATGATGCAAACATGCAATTCTCCTGAAGCGGTGAGTGTCTTTAGTAATCTCAGCAGATGTTGCTGATGGTACAGATCTAACGCTGACGTCGGTTCGTCGAGAAATAGCCAACCGCGAGGTCCGGCGTTGCACCACAATTGTGCCAGCGCACGGGCTAACTGAACGCGTTGTTGTTCGCCACCGGAAAGCGCGGCGTATTGCTTGCCCGCCAACGGTGTGCAACCGGTGACTGCCATTACCTGTGCGATAAGCTCGTGCTCGGGATGTTGGGACCAGGGGGCACGGCCCATCGCGATAACGGCTTCTGTCTGCCAGTCAAAACCTACCTGCGTTTGCTGACGCATAACCGCGCGATGGCGTGACAGCGACTGCGTACTCCAGTCAGCCAGTGATTTGCCATCTAACAAACAGCGTCCGGCAGTCGGTTTAAGAAAGCCGGTCAACAGACGTAGCAGGGTGGATTTTCCCGCACCATTCGGCCCGATTAACGCGACCAGTTCACCTTTAGCGAGTTTGAGCGATACGTCGTCAATTACTGAGCGATCAGCAAGGCGATAGTGAAGTCCTTCGGCAATAAAATGTTCAGCCATGCGCTCCTCGCTGACGAAAAATAAGCCATAAAAACCACGGTGCGCCGAGAAGACTGGTCAACAGACCGACCGGCATTTCCGCAGGCGCAACTGCGGTGCGGGCGAGAGTATCGGCAATCAGTAGTAAAAATGCGCCAGTCAGAACGGAACCGGGGATCACGGCCCGATGGTCTGATCCGAGCCACATACGCATTAAATGCGGAACAACCAAACCGATGAACCCAATGACTCCGCTGACCGCTACAGCAGCGGCCACGAGTAATGCGCTGCACAACAACAAAATACGTTGGATCATCCGAACATCAACGCCGAGATAATGCGCCTCCTCCTCACCCAGTTGTAGCAGGTTTAGCGCCGGAGCCAGACGCCAGATGATCAGCACCGTCGGGATAATCAGTGACGTGACAGCCAGTAGCGTGGACCACTGCGCGGCTCCCAGACTTCCCATCCCCCACAACGACAACTGGCGCAATTGCGCATCATTACTGACCCACGACAAAACGCCAACCGCCGCCCCGCAGAGTGCGTTGATGGCAATTCCGACCAACAACAGACGCGATAGCGAACCGTCACGCTGTTGGCTGAGGATAAAAATCACCACGGTAGCAGCCAGTGCACCGAGAAATGCCGCCATCATTGGCGCATACAGCATGAGTAACGCGGGTAATGAGACCGGTAACACCACCCACAGGGCCACAGCGCAGGCGGCGCCGCTGCTTATTCCCAGTAATCCAGGGTCTGCAAGCGGATTGCGAAACAGTCCCTGCATCACGCAGCCAGCGAGCGCCAGAGAGCCGCCAATCACCAGCGCCAGCAGGACGCGGGGAAGACGAATCGTGAGCCAGATTTGACGCAGTGCCTCATCGCCATCACGCCAGAGCAGACTTACCGGCAGGCGCAACGCGCCAAAACCGGTAGCCAGAACCGTCATTGCAACCAGTATCAATGCCAACATCCACAACGAACAGGTGATCCGCCGGGACATCAGGGCAATTGCTCCGCTTTAGCACGAAGCTGCAATATCGCCTGTGGCGTGCGAACGCTGAAGCCCAGTAATGCCATATCATCAATCTGCAGTACCTGCTTATTGCGTCCGACAGGCGTTTGCGCAAGTCCCGGTAGCGCCCACAGGTTATCTTCGCCACCCATCGCCTTAACGCCGTCCTGCGAAATCACCACCAGATCGGGCTGGCTGGCAATGACGCCTTCTTGTGATAACGGCTGGTAACGGCTAAAACCCTGCATTGCGTTACGTAAGCCGGCTGCGCGAATAGCGGCATCAGCCCCCGTATCCTGTCCTGCAGCCATTGCGGTCATTCCACCATGATTGAGAATAAACAGAACGCGTTTATCAAGCTTTGTGGCGGGTAATGCCGCGAGTTCCTGGCGTAATGTGTTGCGCAGGGCTTCGCCTTTAGCCTTCTGGTGTGTCGCCTGCGCAATGACCTGCACTTTCTCATCAATCACGCTAAGCGTATTACTGGCAGGGACCGTGACAACCCTGACGTTGCTGTGTTCGACCTGCTTCAGGGCCAGAGAAGGCTGCGCTTGTGCGCTGGCTAGCACCAGAGTAGGGCGGGTAGCCAGGATACCTTCGGCGTTGAGCTGACGTAAATAGCCTACATCGGGTAATTGGGTCGCTTCCTGTGGCCACTGACTGGTGCTGTCACGTGCCACGAGGGATGATTGCGCATCCAGCGCATACACAATTTCGGTGACGTCGCCACCGAGAGCCACAACGCGTTCTTCGTCAGCAGCCAGCGCTGCGATGGGCAGCAGCGCAATCAGGACCAGCAGTTTTTTCATGCGGCAAGTCCTTTCGGCGTGAGCGCGTCAATCTGTGCGCGCCATTGTGTTTGCTCTGGTTCCCCTTCCGTACGCTGTCCATAAAGCTGGGCGATTTGCGTGCCATCGGCAGCAAACAGTTCCAGACTGGTGACGTGGCCATCGGCGGTCGGTTTGCGCGTTACCCACGTTTCGGCTACACACTCTTCCAGCAGATGCAGGGTAAAGGTCGGGTTGAAAATATTCAGCCAGCCTTTCATCGGCACCAGTTTTTCTATTACGCCGGTAAAAATCTGTACGCAGCCGCGATTACCCACGAAAACCATAATTTCATTGCCATCCTGGCGCGCGGTATCAAGTAACTGCGCCAGTGCGCTATTAGAAACTTTACAGGCCAGATCGTCGCCCACCAGATTAAATGCCTGTTGACGGGTGAGATCGTGGCGTTTCAGCAGACCGAAGAACTGATGTACATCGGTCATCGCTCGCCACTCTTGATCAACAGTCTGCGCATCGACCGTGATGACGGCTGGCGCAGAAGTGTTGGCAGGTTGCAGTACCAGTGGCGGGTTTTCAGCGAAGATGAAACGGGTCAGCAACGCAGCCCATTCCTCAACGAGGGTATTCTGTGTGGCATAGACTTTCAGCAGCGCATCCCCCTGATGGTCAAAGAACTGAATGCTCTGACGCTCGCCGTGGGCGGTGGTCTCACTGATATGAAAAGCGCTTGCCCACTGATTAAGGAACAGGCGCAGGTCGAGGGCGCGCGGATTAAGAACCAGTCCGGCATGACCGTTCAGGTGTTGATTGGTAAAAGCGCCAACCTGTTCATGCACCGCATATTCGTTACGACAAATGCATTTGGTTTCGCCTACGGCTTCCAGTGCGCCGAGGATTTCGCGGACTTTGCCACGCAAGCGCCAGGCGTCATGGCCGACGCGCGCAAAGGTCAGTTCGGCTTCGCTAATATTCATCAATCCTGCAATGTCGCGTGCGTATTTGCCGGGATTTTCTTTCTTCAGTTCCAGCCAGCGTGTGTAATGATTCATTGTCTCTTCCTTCCAGATTGCTACCCCGGCGAACCGGGGAAAAGTGATTACCACTGATAACTCACGAAAATTTTGCCATTGCGACCATCCTGCGGGATGCCTTGTGGCGACCAATACTCTTTATCAAAAGCGTTGCCCAGCACCAGCGTGGTGGTCATACCTTTCAGTGCCTGTTGGCCCTGATAGCTCACGTAAAAGTCGTTTACGGCATAGCCGGGCTGTTTAGCGTAGCTGCTGCTGATATGCGTGGAGCGGTCCGCAAACGTGCCTATCCAGCCGACTGAGAAACCGCTGTGTGCCACGGGTATGTTCAGTTTGCTGGTGACGGTATCCGGGTTAATGCTGGAAATGTATTCGCCCGTGTCAGTATCTTTGCCGCGTGTGCGGTTATAGGCCATATCGAGACTGAACAGATCGGCGGAGTACTTCGCCATCACGTCCCAGCCCCAGATTTTGGCGTTGGGGACGTTATAGGACATGGTTGTCGCGGCAGCAAAGTCGACGTTGGTGGAGATGTAATCTTTCGCTTTGGTGTCGAAATAGCTGGCTTTAAATTCGAGCGCATCGCTCGCCATCAGCAGATCGTCAAAGCGCAGGCCAAATCCGTACTCCTGCGTTTCGTTGGTTTCCGGGCGCAGGTTAGGGTTTGGCACCCAGTAGTTAGTGTAGAAACGACCAATAGAGAAGTGTTTTGCATCGTTATACATCTCGCCCATAGTCGGGGCGCGGAAGGCCTGAGCCCAGGACCCGAACAGCATCAGCCAGTCGGCTGGCGTAACGGTCATTCCTGCGCGGGACGACCATTTGTCGGCATCGACATCCGCGTAACCATCGCTGCTACCGCGATATGAGTCATAGCGTGTACCACCCAGCAATGTTACGGGCAGATCTCGCAGGGTGATTTCATCCTGCAGCCAGCCGGAGCTAAAATCAATTTTTGCCTCAGGGAAACCGGTCGTCGCACCTCCGGGGCGTTGTTCCTGGCGATAGTACTCACCACCGTAAGTTAACAGGTGAGAAGCAAAGGAGTCGGTAAACAACCGGCTGCGGTTATCAATTTTTCCGCCTTTGGTCGTTTGTTTGCGAAACTCATTAGTCGCATCCGGATTCTGGGCATTAATGCGAGCCTCGGACCAGTAAAGGCGAGCATCAGCGTTCAGCCAGTCATTGTCCACAGGGGCGAGCGTGTAGGTCAGTTGCGCATCACGCTGGATGGTTGAACGGTCGGTCATCGGGTTGCTGGTGGCATCCGCCGCGCTGGTTTGTGGGTTCTTAGGTTCACGGGCGTCATTGTTGTAGTAGCGCAACGAGCCTGCCAGCGTCTGGGCGCTGTCAATTTTCCAACTGCCTTTCGCCAGCATATTGTTGATCGCTTCATCGTTTGGCGCTGTAGTGCCGTCGCTCTGGCGCAAATCACCGCGATCGCGGCTCGACCATGCAAGCAGTCCGTCCAGCGTATCGGTACGCCCAAATGCGCTGGCGCCCATACCGAGGCTGTGATCGCCGGTTGCCGCAGTACCGAACACGCGGTAACCGCTGTTTTGTCCGGCTTCCAGCAGATCTTTGGCATCCGCAGTGTCATAGGCGATCACGCCGCCGAGCGCACCGCTGCCATACAGCAGAGCAGAAGGGCCGCGCACGACTTCGATGCGTTTGATAAGCGCCGGGTCGAGGAAGGTACTGTTCAGGTGTCCGGTGTCGGTGCCCTGACGAACGCCGTCAACCAGCACCAGAACGCCGCGGCGGTCATAGCCGCGCAGATTCACGTCCTGGCCGTTGGTGCGGCCCGTGCCATCGAGGGTCAGACCCGGAACCGTCCGCAACAGATCGGCTGCCGAACTGGCGGTCTGGTTTTCCGGGGCGGTGGCATCAATCACGCTGACCATCATCGGTGCTTCAAAGGCACTACGGGCATTGCCGGTGGCGGTGACGGTCATATCTTCGACCGCCGCATACGCGAAAGTGGGCAGGCTACTGACAATCGCCAGCGCCAATAGCGAGGGACACAGGGATGCAGTGTGCAGGTATGGCATAGCAACTCTCCATTAGGAAATCGAAAGCGCTGGCTGCCTGGGTATCACCTGGGTGGCTGGCGAAAGGTGTTGTTTATTTGGTCAGAATGAGTTTTCCGGCTTGGGTCTGGCGCAGCAAGTAATGCTGACCATCATGTTCTATGATCACGCGTCCTTCTTTACCCAGCAGGCTTTTACTGTCAATTCGACGCTCATTTGGCATGACAGAAGGCGGTGTTTTTTCTTTTGCAGGCGTTGCTGTAGTGTTATCCATACGTGACATAGTGTTTAAAAATAACAATCAATGTAACAATGATAATCATTATCAATAAACTGAGAATTTGCATCAAGTCTTTTTGTGAAATAATTGTGACGGGATCAAATTTGCGGGATTGTGCTGCATTAAAAAAGCCCGGTCGCATTACGCTGACCGGGCCTGGATGGGCACGAACCTTAGGTCGGGTCAGGCGAAACCGCCGCCCGGGCATGATGTTAGAATCGACTGTCTACCGCAGAGGCGAGTTTTTCAACCAGCAGTTCCGTATCTTCCCAGTTCAGGCAGGGATCGGTGATTGACTGACCGTAAACCAGTGGCTGGCCGCTGACGATTTTTTGCGTACCTTCGCGTAAGAAACTTTCCGCCATGATCCCGGCTATTGCCGTCGAACCATTGCGAATCTGCTGACAGACGTCATCGCACACTTCTAACTGACGGCGATGCTGCTTCTGGCAATTGCCATGGCTGAAATCCACCACCAGATGCTCCGGCAGAGAGAATTCATGCAGCGTATCGCAGGCAGCGGCAATATCTTCGGCAGAGTAGTTCGGCTTTTTACCACCGCGCATGATGATATGACCGTAGGGATTGCCGCTGGTCTGATAGATAGTCATCTGCCCGGTTTTATCCGGTGAGAGGAACATGTGGCTGGCGCGTGACGCGCGAATAGCATCGACGGCGATACGCGTGTTGCCATCTGTTCCGTTTTTGAACCCGACAGGGCAGGAGAGCGCGGAAGCCATTTCACGGTGAATTTGGCTCTCTGTGGTGCGTGCGCCAATTGCGCCCCAGCTGATCAGATCAGCAATAAACTGACCTGTCACCATATCGAGGAATTCAGTGGCCGTCGGTACACCCAGTTCGTTGACCTGTAACAGCAGTTTACGTGCCAGCTCAATACCATGATTTACACGATAGCTGCCATTCAAGTCCGGGTCGGAAATGAGGCCTTTCCAGCCCACGACGGTACGCGGTTTTTCAAAATAGGTACGCATCACGATTTCCAGACGCGCCTGGTGTTTAGTGCGCAGTGCCTGCAAACGCGTGGCGTATTCCATGGCGGCATCGAGATCGTGAATCGAGCATGGTCCAACGATGACCAGCAAGCGAGGATCTTCACCATTCAAGATTTTTTCTATCCGGCGTCGGGAATCCGTAACATGGCGGGCGACGGAGGACGAAACAGGATGCCGTTGCGCAAGCTCTGCTGGAGTGACCAGGTTGTCAATACGCGCAGTACGGAGTTCATCGGTTCTGTTCATTACTTATCTCAGAAATTTGTTGCTTCAACGGCAGGACTACCGGGAAGTGATGTACATCACAATATCACACTCATCCTGCCTGGTGGCGAGCATAATAACAAAAAATCGAACCAATGCACTAGCATTCTAGTACATGCGGCGATTCAGCCCCATAATGTCGAGGATCTTGGTGGCAATCTCTTCTACCGAGTAATTGGTACTGTTCAGCCATGGGATCTGGTTTTTTCGGTACAACGCTTCTACCTCAGCAACTTCCATTCGGCACTGGCGCAGCGAAGCGTACCGGCTGTTCTCCCGGCGCTCTTCGCGGATCGCCGCCAGGCGCTCAGGGTCGATGGTCAGGCCGAATAATTTATGCTGCAACGGCTTCAGAGAGGCGGGCAGCACCAGATTATCCATATCATCGGCAATAAAGGGGTAGTTGGCCGCACGGATACCAAACTGCATAGCCAGATACAAACTGGTCGGAGTTTTGCCGCAACGAGAAACGCCAAGCAGGATCACCTGCGCCTGATCGAGGTTGCGCAACGAAATACCGTCGTCGTGCGCGAGGGTATAATCAATGGCGGCAATACGCGCATCGTACTTGTTGAGGTTGCCGGGATTCAGGCCGTGCGTGCGATGTGCGATCGGCGTGGGGTCGAGTTTCATCTCATGTTGCAGCGGCGCGACCAGTGCCTGGACGATGTCCTGGCAAAAACCTTCACTTTGTAAAATGATCGAGCGAATTTCCGGCAACACGATGGAGTAGAACACCAGAGGACGCACACCCGTTTGTTGATAAATGGCGTCAATCTGGTCTTTAACCGCCCGCGCACGACTCTCATTTTCAACAAACGGCAGCGTAATGCTGCTGATCGTGACCGGAAATTGCGACATTACCGCGTGACCCAATACCTCTGCGGTGATGGCTGTGCCATCAGAAATATAAAATACATGACGATCAACAGCATTATCCATTTTGCTCATCCTGGGGGCAGACATAATTCTCTGAAAGCATAAATTAAAATTCGTCAGAAGCGAATATTGCTGCATCAGTTTTATAAAGTGAAACAGTGTTTTTATATTTAATGAAAAGTACATTTCATTTTTCGGAGCAAATGTTTATACCGACTGATTTTGTGGTGATCCCGTGCCGTTCGCGGGTTTGCGCAAATGCGGAAAGAATCTGAAAAAATAAAAAATAAAGTTGCTTGAACGATTCACCGTTTTTTTCGCTGAGGTAAATATGCCAAGATAATTACGCAAAATTGAGTTTCCTAACCTCGTTCATATATAAGGATTGTTCGATGTCCAACAATGGCTCGTCACCGCTGGTGCTTTGGTATAACCAACTCGGCATGAATGATGTAGACAGAGTTGGGGGCAAAAATGCCTCCCTGGGTGAAATGATTACTAACCTTTCAGGTATGGGCGTTTCCGTACCGAATGGTTTTGCAACGACCGCCGATGCGTTTAACCAGTTTCTGGACCAAAGCGGCGTAAACCAGCGCATTTATGAGCTGCTGGATAAAACGGATATTGACGATGTCACCGAGCTTGCAAAAGCGGGTGCACAGATCCGCCAGTGGATTATCGACACTCCTTTCCAGCCTGAACTGGAAAATGCCGTCCGCGATGCCTACGCGCAGCTGTCAGCGGACGATGCCAATGCTTCTTTTGCCGTGCGTTCCTCCGCTACAGCAGAAGATATGCCAGATGCGTCATTCGCGGGCCAGCAGGAAACGTTCCTCAACGTCCAGGGATTTGATGCCGTACTGGTTGCTATCAAACACGTGTTTGCCTCGCTGTTTAACGATCGCGCAATCTCCTATCGTGTTCATCAGGGCTATGATCACCGCGGCGTCGCGCTCTCTGCGGGCGTTCAGCGGATGGTGCGTTCTGATCTCGCGTCTTCCGGTGTCATGTTCTCCATCGATACCGAATCCGGTTTCGATCAGGTGGTGTTTATCACGTCTGCATGGGGCCTGGGCGAGATGGTGGTGCAGGGCGCTGTGAACCCGGATGAATTCTACGTGCATAAACCGACGCTGGCGGCTAATCGTCCGTCCATCGTGCGTCGTACGATGGGCTCTAAGAAAATCCGCATGATTTATGCGCCGACTCAGGAGCATGGCAAGCAGGTTACCATTGAAGACGTTCCGCAGGCGCAACGCGATGTTTTCTCACTGACCAACGAGGAAGTGCAGGAACTGGCGAAGCAGGCGGTGCAAATCGAGAAGCATTACGGTCGTCCGATGGACATCGAATGGGCGAAAGACGGTCATACCGGCAAGCTGTTCATTGTACAGGCCCGTCCGGAAACCGTACGTTCTCGCGGCCAGGTGATGGAGCGTTATACGCTGCATGCGCAGGGTAAAATTATTGCTGAAGGTCGTGCCATCGGTCACCGCATTGGCGCGGGTCCGGTCAAAGTCATCCAGGACATCAGCGAAATGAACCGTATCGAGCCAGGCGATGTGCTGGTTACCGACATGACCGACCCGGACTGGGAACCGATCATGAAAAAAGCGGCGGCAATCGTCACCAACCGCGGCGGTCGTACCTGTCACGCGGCGATTATTGCCCGTGAACTGGGAATTCCGGCGGTTGTTGGCTGTGGCGATGCGACCGAACGCATGAAAGACGGTGAGAAGGTCACTGTCTCCTGTGCGGAAGGCGACACTGGCTACGTGTATGCCGACATGCTGGACTTCAGCGTGAAGAGCTCCAGCGTGGAAACCATGCCGGATCTGCCGCTGAAGGTGATGATGAACGTCGGTAACCCGGACCGTGCTTTTGACTTCGCTTGCCTGCCAAACGAAGGTGTCGGCCTGGCGCGTCTCGAATTTATTATCAACCGTATGATTGGCGTGCACCCGCGCGCTCTGCTGGAGTTCGATGACCAGACGCCTGAGCTGCAAAACGAAATCCGCGCCTTGATGAAAGGTTTCGATTCCCCACGTGAATTCTACGTGGGTCGTTTGACGGAAGGGATCGCGACGCTGGGTGCGGCGTTTTAT
This sequence comes from Citrobacter youngae, assembly GCF_003818115.1. Lineage (GTDB taxonomy): Bacteria > Pseudomonadota > Gammaproteobacteria > Enterobacterales > Enterobacteriaceae > Citrobacter > Citrobacter youngae. Next base: position 15,674 of record NZ_RPOI01000018.1, read on the forward strand.
CCAAAACGCGTCATCGTGCGTATGTCTGACTTTAAGTCCAACGAATATGCCAACCTCGTCGGCGGTGAGCGTTATGAACCGCATGAAGAGAACCCAATGCTGGGCTTCCGTGGCGCGGGCCGTTACGTTGCTGATAGCTTCCGCGACTGTTTCGCGCTGGAATGTGATGCCGTAAAACGTGTCCGTAACGATATGGGTCTGACTAACGTTGAAGTGATGGTACCGTTTGTTCGTACCGTTGCCCAGGCGAAAGCGGTGGTGGAAGAGCTGGCACGCCAGGGGCTGAAGCGCGGTGAGAACGGGCTGAAGGTAATCATGATGTGTGAGATCCCATCCAACGCCTTGCTGGCTGAACAGTTCCTCGAATACTTCGATGGCTTCTCTATCGGGTCTAACGACATGACACAGCTGGCGCTGGGTCTGGACCGTGACTCTGGCGTGGTTTCTGAACTGTTTGATGAGCGTAACGATGCGGTGAAAGCACTGTTGTCGATGGCGATTCGTGCCGCTAAGAAACAGGGTAAATACGTGGGTATTTGTGGCCAGGGCCCATCTGACCACGAAGACTTCGCGGCCTGGCTGATGGAAGAGGGGATCGACAGCCTGTCGCTGAACCCGGACACTGTCGTACAGACCTGGCTAAGTCTGGCTGAACTGAACAAGTAACATCATGCCTTATCCGGCCTATTCAACGTAGGCCGGATAAGATACGCTAGCGTCGCCATCCGGCACTTTATCCTGCAACACTCTCCACGCTCAAACGCTGAATAATATCCTGACGCAGTTGGTATTTTTGTACTTTACCGGACGCTGTGCGTGGTAATTTCTCCACGATCACAATGTGCTCAGGGTATTTGTACTTTGCCACCCGCTTGCGACTAAAAAAGGCTACCACTGACTCCAGTGACAGCGAATGATGCGGCGGTTTTAGCACCACATAAGCACATGACCTTTCACCTAAGCGTTCGTCCGGCATCGCGACAACGCAGGCATCATGGATACGCGGATGCTGCAACAGAATATCCTCGACCTCGCGGCTACTGATATTTTCTCCACCGCGCACAATAATATCTTTTTTACGCCCGGTGATTTTGATGTATCCGGCATCGTCCATTCGGCATAAATCGCCGCTGTAATACCAGCCGTCATTATCCAGTGCTCGGGCGGTCAGTTCGGGTTCATCGAGATAGCCCATAAACACATTGGGCCCGCGGGAGGCCTCTTCTCCTTCCATACCCGCAGGCAACGTGTTACGTGCCTCATCGACGACTTTAATTTCCACGCCGGCTGCGGCATATCCGTCGGTGTTCATCATGCGGGAAAGCGAATCATCCAGATTGACCACCGCGTGCGGCGAGCTTTCTGTTGAGCCATAGACGCTTAAAAGTTTAATGCCGAGCAGCTGACAATCGCGGGCTATTTTTTTCGGAATAGTGGTGCCGCCGCATAAGAAAAAGCGTAACGACGAGAGATCGTAGGGATGTTTTTCCACGCTACACAGCATGTCATAGACGAACGGTGTGGCGCCGAGTACGCAGGTACAGCGCTGCTGTACCAGTAATTCGAGACAGGCGGCTGGAGTAAAAATATCCAGCAGTACGCTGCGTGCGCCAATTAAAAACGGTGCGGTCACGCCATGTAAAAAACCGGTAGCATGGCCAAGTGGCGCGGGCATTAAAAATACATCCAGCCAGGTAAGATTAAGACGGGCACAATAGGCGCGTTCACTGGCCAGGATGTTGTTGTGGGTCAGCATTACCCCTTTGGGCATCCCCTCTGTTCCGGAGGTAAACAGCACCGCAGCCAGCTCATCGGCATGCACACTAATTGGCTGGGTTAATGGTGGTGATAAAAGGAGCTGGCTGAGTGCCAGTGAGTCTGTCGCGGGTGCCAGCTTATCGACGGCAACAATCTGTTGCAGATGCGGCAGCTGGTTTTGCAAGGGCAGGATCAGATCTACCGGCCGGGTTTGTTTAAACAGCGTAGGTGCGAAAAAAATCTTTGCCTTGCATTTGTTCAGTACCCATACCAGCTCGGCTTCGCGCCAGGCAGGAAGTAGTGGTACGGAAACCGCTCCGGTTTTCAGACAGGCCAGATAGATAAGGGTAAATTCACACCAGCCGGGCAGTTGAAAGGCGACGCGGTCACCTGGCTGGATTCCGCAGGCTAACAACCAGGTCGCCAGACGGCTGGCCGCGCTGTCGAGCGCGGCGTAGGTGTATGAATCGCCGTGATTATCGACCACAGCGATTTTGTCCGGCATCGCCTGGGCTGTTTGGCTCCAGTAATCACCCAGCGATGCATCCCCCCAAAACCCTTGTTGTCGATAAGCTTCCCGACGTTCGGCATTAAACGTTAATGTGACACTCATGAGTTATTCCCTGGATAATTTCGGTACACATCCTGCCGAATAACAGATGTGCTGTATCCGGCGTGCAACAGGCGATACGTGTTAGCCGTAACGGAAATCCACACCAAATGTCCCAACCGGGTATTCCCATTGTTCGAGGATAGTGGAGCCGCACAGAACCCTGCAGGTACCACATTCCAGGCAGCCTGCGGAATCAAAATGAATATTTCCACTTTCGTCCTGCTTATACAGTCCAGCAGGACAGGCTTTCAGCAGTTTGCGAAATTCTTTCATGTCAGGATGTTCGGTAAGGATGATGTGCGGATGCCCCTCATCGACATTGAATTTATTAACGCCCAGTTTGACGTCAACATTTACGGTGTTGTCCTGACTCATAGTGCGGTTGCTCCCTTGATGCCGTCTTTCAGTAGGTTCATCAGCCCAATCTGCTTCGCGTGGGATAAAATGGTCTTGCGAATTGGCTGGTTTGGGCTGCCATCAACGGTGAACATATCGCTCATGATATCGGCCACCATGCGCGGGTATTGGGTAAACAAACGGGGGTTTTCCATTAGCGCGGGGATCTTACGGAAATGCTGTAAATCACGCATCACACAACCCTGTGCAAGGGCGCGTTTGTAGTCCATCAGGCTGTTGGCGGAGAAATCCTGACGTTCTTTCGCTGCAATGGCGGTTTTGGCCGCAGCCTCTGCTGAAGCAATCGCCAAATCCATGCCACGCACGGTGTAACCCAGGTTCAGACAAAAACCGGCGGCGTCGCCGACTATCATCACACCGTCATCAACCAGCTTCGGTACCATCGCCAGGCCGCCTTCCGGCACCATGTGTGCGGAATACTCCAGCAATTCACCGCCGGCGATCAGTGGGCGAATAGTAGGGTGCTGTTTAAAATCTTCCAACATTTGCGGAATGCTTTTTGTCGCATGCCCGATATTGCCCAGACCACATACCAGTCCCAGAGAGACGGAGTCTTTGTTGGTATACAGGAAACCTCCGCCCATCAGGCCATTAGATGGCGAACCGGCAAACAACCAGGCGGCACCTTCATTTCCTGACAGATTAAAACGATCTGCAATGACTGCTGGCGGCAGGCCGATCAGTTCTTTTACGCCAACGGCATAATGATGTGCCGAAGAAGGCGGTACCATTCCCAGTGAACGTCCCAGCATGGAATTGACGCCATCAGCAAGGATAACGATATTGGCTTCCAGGATATCGTCACCCGCCTGCACGCCAGTGACTTTGTTGCCTTCCCGGATCAGGGAATCGACGCGAACGCCCGGAATAAACTGAGCCCCGGCCTGTTCGGCTTTTTCCATCAACCAGGGATCGAGCCTGTTGCGCAATACAGTATATGAGTCCTGCGCTGGGGTATTGTCTTTTTCACGGTGGAAATCGAGAGTGACAGCACTTTCTTCCGTCAGGAAAGAGATTTTTTCGCGGGTCACTTTCCGTTCGACAGGGGCTTCCTCTGCAAAGCCGGGCATAATGTGCTTCAGGCTATGCGTGTAGAGTCGTCCTCCGGTCATGTTTTTGCTGCCGGCACTGTTTCCGCGCTCAATAACCAGCACGTCCAGCCCGGCCTGGGCCATCACGTAACCTGCTACCGCACCCGCCACGCCAGCACCGACCACAATGGCATCAAATTTTTCATCTGACATGTTCTTTGCTCCTTTCCCGCTGCGAATGCAGCGGGATATGTGCGTTAAATGTGGCCGTTAGCGACTGAGCTGTTCGATAAGGGCCGGGACGACTTTGTAAATGTCACCAACCAGACCGTAATCGGCGTAGTTGAAGATCGGGGCTTTTTTATCTTTATTGATGGCGACTATGATCTTCGCGCCGTTCCCGCCGACCATATGTTGAATTTGCCCTGAAATGCCCAACGTCAGGTACAGATCTGATTTCAACAGCACGCCGGAAACGCCAATATAGCGCTCGCGCTCCATCCAGTTTTCACCTTCGGCAATAGGGCGTGAACAACCCACTTCGGCACCCAGAACGGCGGCAAGATTGCGTACCATCTGCAGGTCGCTCTCGGCCACCAGGCCACGACCGACGCCAACCACGCGTTTGGCTTTGCTGAGATCGACACTGCTGAGAGATTTGGCGCGACGTTCCTGGCAAACAATCTCATGAAGTGGCGTGATATAAGGTGCTGAGATGACAGGGCAAGTGTGCGCAGGATTGGTTTCTGCTGGTTCAAACATACCAGGGGCAAGCGTGATAATCGCCAGCGCGCTATTCAGTTTTTCTTTACCGAATGCCAGACCGCCATACATACGGTGTTCTGCAAACAGCGCACCTGCATCGAGAGTGACCGATGTGGCGTCGTTTACCATCGCCGCATTGAGTTGCATGCTTAACCGCGCGCCCAGTGATTTTGTGCGTTTAGACGCAGGCATCAGCAACAGGCCGGTGTGCGTTTGCAGTAAGGCTGAGACAGTCTCGGCGTAGTTTTCAACACGCTGCAGTTCACTGGCGTGTTCGAGCACGATGATGTCATCGGCACCCAGCGCTTTCACCTGATCGGCCTGTTCGTTGCCCTGCACAATAAGGTGTACCTGCTCGCCCCACTGGCGGGCGGCGGTCATTAATTCCGCATAGCGTTCTACGTTATCGCTAAACACCCATACGTTGGCTAATTTACTCATGATGATTGTTCTCCGTTGGGCTTAGTTCAGGGCTTTTTTCAGATGTTCGGCCAGTTCGGCAATGGCTTCTGCTGAGTCATTTTCCAGAATGATGTGCTTACGTTCTGTCTGCGGTGGAACGCTAAGGCTGACTAATTCCGCCAGCGGTGACGCTGGCGTCCAGCCAATATCGCTGGCCTGCCAGGGGGTGACGGGTTTTTTGCCGGCACCAAGAATAGCTTTCATTGCCGGAATCCGCGGTGTATTGATATCCGAGGTCACGCAAATTACTGCCGGGAGCGGCAGGTCAATGACTTCGACTTCATCTTCAAGGGTTCGCTCAACCAGAATGCGGTCGCCGTTACGTTGGATGTTGCTTACCGCGTTAACCACAGGAAGCTGCAGGAGCTCACCTACCAGTAAACCGACCTGTTGTGCGTAGACATCGCCGGACCCTTCCCCGAACAGCATCAGATCGAATTTAATGTTTTTAGCCGCATAAGCCAGCGCCTGGGCGGTATCGCGCGGCAGCGCATGCTCCAGCTGAGGGTCCTGCACCATAAACAGGCTATCCGGACCGCGGGACAGCACGTCTTTACGTACTTTAGAGTTTTGCAACAAGGAGCCGCCCACGGTTAAGGCGACAATCTCATCGCCTTCGGCGGTAAGTTGTGTGGCGGCTTCAATCGCATTCAGATCAAATTGACTGATTTTGGCATCGGCCCGATCAAAGTTAAGCGAGCGCTCTGGGGTAATAACAATGTCCTGTTCTTCAGGCACCAACTTAAAGCAGGTTATTATTTTCATGGCATCTCCAGTGAGTCACGTTCGGATGATGACGAAGTGCGTCATTATCGGCAGTAGGGAAAATTTGACTGAAAATAGTGTGCGGCAGAGTGGGGCCTGTTTTCGACGGGGCAATCTGTTTTCATTCCCAACAATCTTGCAGAAAAATGTGCAACGGCGATGCGGAGTTTCTAAGCGAGGAGTAAAAGTTGTGTACGCAAGGTTACACCGTGAAAACAGTAAACGAGGGTGTAATTGAGAAATGCATCCTATTTTTAAGCGATATCTGCCCGCATTTGTTTCTGATATGTAAATCGTTAATGTTGAATTAATAACATTTATTCTTTTCAATTAGTATAAAACGTAAATAACGCACGCTAACAGTGTTCCTGGACAAGAAGTGTCATCTTGCAGACGGCGCAAATAATTTTGTTTCGCTTGGATAGAATATCGTTGTATAACGTGGTTAATCGTTATCATTTAACACTATTAATTTTCCGCACATTTACCATCTAAAGGTGGAGGCTGTCATGTATCAACGATGTTTTGATAATGCCATGGAAACCCTTTTTGAGCAGGGGAAGACCCCCAGATTTTCGCGATTCGTCATCAGTGATGATCCTAACTGGGAGTCGGGCCACCATGTGCATGACAATGAAACCGAACTTATCTATGTCAAAAAAGGTGTCGCGCGCTTAATTATTGATTCTTCACTGTATGTCGCTCACGCCGGGGATATTGTGGTGATAGAACAAGGACGGTTACATGCTGTCGCCTCGGATAGCAACGCACCTGCCACAACCTACACCTGTGCACTGTACGGTTTTCGCTTCAATGGTTGGCAGGATAACCAGCTGTTGCAGTTACACTCGTGTCCGGTCATCAGTGTCGGCCAGGGAAAGGAGGTTATTAAGAGTATTTTTAATGAACTGAGTATTATGATACCGCAGTGTAAAAATAATCTGTCATCCTCTGCTTATGATGCCTTTGCCTACGCATTAACCGTCTTGTATTACGAAAACTTTAAAAATGCTTATCGTTCGGAGCAGGGGTATATTAAAAAAGACGTGTTAATTAAAGATGTTCTGGTGTATTTGAATAACAACTTTCGCGAAAAAATCACACTCGAGCAGTTGTCGAAAAAATTTCGCGCCAGTGTGAGTTATATTTGTCACGAATTCACTAAAGAGTATCGTATTTCGCCGATTAATTATGTTATTCAGCGACGGATGACGGAGGCAAAATTTTCGCTGACGAATACGGAAGCGTCGTTAGCGGAAATCTCGTGGCGGGTGGGGTATGAAAATGTTGATCACTTTGCCAAACTCTTCCAGCGACACGTAGGCTGTACTCCCAGCGATTATCGTAAGCAGTTTAAAAATAATCTGACTGAGCAGGAATGCCTGCAGCCGGAAATCTGATTTTCTGGCGTAAGTCCGGATAGCGTTTATCCGCTATCCGGATGATAGTACGGCTTACTTGTTTTGATAATCTTTCAGGATCTGACGTCCGGCGACGTAGATCATGATTTCATCGGTGCCACCGCCAATGCGTTCGCAGCGTACATCACGCCAGAACCGGGATACCCGGGCTTCATCGGTATAACCCAGACCACCCATTATCTGAATCGCGTCGTCGATAACTTCCATTGCTGTGCGCGCGCAGTACAGTTTTGCCAGCGCCGCGCTGGTACGCAGTGATTGTTCCTGATCGGCCTGCCAGGCGACTTTCAATACCATATTGCGCATGTTTTCGATTTTAACCGCCATCAGCGCCAGTTTTTCCTGGATCATCTGGTTGTGGCCAATCGGTTTACCAAAGGCGATACGCTGGTTGGCGTAACGTGCGGCATCCTCGAAAGCGCATTCGGCAAAGCCGGTGCTGCGTGCTGCGTTGATCAGTCTCTCCATTTCGAAGTTGTACATCACGTTGAGGAAGCCCATACCCTCTTCGCCGACCATATCACTTTCGTCAACTTCAACGTCATCAAGATAGACTTCGCAGGTACTTAACATGTGCCAGCCGATTTTGTGCAGCGGATTAACTTTGATGCCGGGTTTCTTCGCATCCACCCACCACAGGGTAAAGGCTTTCTTCGGATCTTTCGGCTCAGGATCGCGAGCCAGAACCAGCATATACGGGTACTCTTTGGCACCGGTAATAAAGGTTTTTTGCCCGTTAAGGTACACCTTGCCGTTTTTGCGGGTGTAGCTGGTGGTGGCGCTGTTGTTATCTGAGCCAGCTCCCGGTTCGGTTAACGCCAGCGCATAGGCCGGATCGCCCGTTTCCATGGTGCTTTCAGCGGTTTTACGTAGCTGCTCCGCGGAGCCAAAACGGCGCATACTGTGGATACACTGGCCGTTAGTGATCAGAAAGGCAGGCGCACCGCATTTTGAGACTTCCATCAGCGCCAGCATTTGCGTGACGTAATCTGCCGGAATGCCACCGAACTCTTCCGGCACGCCCAGCATCGAAATACCGTTATCCGCAAGCGCGCGCATAAATTCTTTAGGGTAGGTGGAGGTCTGATCGCAGGTGCGGAAATATTCTTCCGGGAAATTACTGGTGATCAGTTCCCGAATGCTGGCAAGCAGCAGCTCTTGTTCTTCAGTTAATGAAAAGTCCATCAGGGTACTCCTTTTAATTGGCGGCGTCGGGCAAAACAAAACCCATCGTGGCATCGATAAATAATCTTTCGTCCATCAGTTTCAGGTCTGGAGAAATAACGGGGGTGAATTCCATTTTGTCCAGAATGTCTTCTTGTAAAGAAACACCTGGGGCAATTTCCACTAAATGGAGGCCATCTTCTTTTAACGTAAATACGGCGCGTTCGGTGATGTAACGCACATCCAGTCCACGTTCGAGGGCAATTTTTCCACTGAAGGTGATTTCAGGTAATTCGCTAACGAATTTCTTCACCCGACCTTCCTGCACGATATTCAATTTGCCGTCGGCAACATCTGTTTTCAGACTTCCGGCTGTCAGGGTGCCGCAGAAAATAATTTTCTTCGAGGTGGCGCTGATATCAATAAAACCGCCAGTGCCCATGATCTTGCCATTGAATTTATGCACACCGACGTTGCCGTGCTGATCGACTTCGGCGAAACTTAAATAGCACACATCCAGACCGCCACCGTGGTAGAAGTCAAACTGGGAGGTCATATCCAGAATAGCGCGGGTATTGACGTTGGCCCCAAAAGCGATGCCCTGCGAGGTAATACCGCCGATTGGCCCGGTTTCAACCGTCAGTATGAAGTCATCGGCGCAGCCTTCTTCACGCGCAACGAGACCAATACCATCGGCAATTCCTACGCCAACGTTACCCACTGCACCTTTGCGCATTTCGAACAGCGCACGTCTGGCCACCAGTTTACGTTGGTTAAGCGGCAGGGCAGTTTGCAGGCTGTCATCAAGGATGAAATCGCCTGAAATAAAACGGTTAACCGGCGCTCCGCCATACAACTGAGTCTGTTCTGGATCGATAACGACGATATCCACCAGATAGCCAGGGATCCGCACGGCTTTAGGGTGCAGTGTGGCTTTCTTCACCATTTTTTGTACCTGCATCATGACGATGCCGCCGTTGTTATGCACGGCCTGCGCGATGACCAGCGCATCGAGATACATCACTTCATCTTCAAAGGTGGCGTAGCCTTCGCTATCACAGGTGGTGGCGCGAATAAAGGCGATATTCGGCGCAATGGCTTTGTAGTAGAGATACTCTTTGTTATCAATTTCTACCAGTTTGATCAGATCTTCGGTGGTCACTTCATTGAGTTTGCCACCTTGTTGGCGGGGATCGACAAACGTGCCAATGCCGATATCACTCAAAATACCTGGCTGATGGGCCGCAGAGGCACGCAGGGTTTGAGTTAATACGCCTTGTGGATAGTTGTAGGCGGCTATTTTATTTTGTTCCGCGAGGTCGGATATCCGTGGGGATTGTCCCCAGTGACCGCACAACGCCCATTTAACTAAACCTTCCTGTGCCAGTGGACTAATACCCCGGTCTGCACGGTCGCCCAGTCCTGTCGGGCTAATTAGCGACAAATTACGTGGGGATTGGCTATTTTTATATTTCTCGGCTAGTGCATTAATTAATGTTGTGGCTTCAAGTATCCCACCGCCAGCGCCTAATACGCAGAGTGTGGCTTCATCCGGAATATAATCAATTGCGTCAGCTGCAGATAATACCGGTACCCGACCATTTAAGCGTGTTGGTCTTGAAAGTTTCATATAAACTCCAGGTTATATTCGTGCGAATGCCTATCGCTATATTCGATAATAGTATTTTGCGTTATTTGAAAATATTTAATCGTCTGCCAGATATTCGTGGTAAAACGAATATCTGGGGCAGGGCGTTATTTATTGCAATTTAAAAATATTGGGCTATTAAGCCTGGTGTAATATTGTCAGAACGGTACGTAGATCGGTTACGGAGATTTGTCCTGGGGCCGAGGCTTTTTTCACCGCACCAAACGTCGCCGCTGAGCCGAAAACTTCGCCGGACAGTCGTGAGATCACACCGGTTTTCGCCATTGACATGGTAATAATTGGGCGGTCGGCGTAGCGTTCCTGCATTTCCAGCGTTGCGCTAAGCAATGTCAGCACATCCGCTTTGCTTTGCGGCATCAACGCGATTTTGGGAATATCTGCACCAAGTTCCTGCATTTTACGCAGTCGCTGGACAATATCATCGGCTGCTGGTGTCTTGTGAAAATCATGATTCGACATAATAACGAAGACATTTTTTGCGTGCGCATGCTCGACGGTCGCTTTAACCAGTTCATCACCGGTGAAAAGCTCCAGGTCGATCATATCTACCAGACCGCTGTCCACTGCTGCGCGGTTTAATGCAATATAGTTTTCGACGGACAGAGCCTGTTCACCCCCTTCTTTGGCACTACGGAAGGTGAACAGCAACGGTTTATCCGCCATCACATCACGGATCGCACGTGCGGCTTCCAGTACTGCGTCAATGGAAGCGACATCTGCGAAATGGTCAACACGCCATTCCAGGATGTCGAAATCCGCTTCGCGATAGGCCAGTGCTTCGCTTTTTACCGTTGAGATGTCTTTACCCATCAGTGAGACAATGATCTTCGGCGCACCCTCGCCAATCACGAGGTTTCTTACGGTTACGGTTTTCATTGATTACCCTTTAACTATTCACAAATACTGCCCATCAGGCTGCAAAACCCATAACCTGTTTGACATACTCCAGCGGGAAATCTTTCCCGGTCCAGAGCTTGAACTGCTCAGCCCCTTGCCACAACAACATGCCGTAACCATCAATCGTTTTGCAACCGGCATGTTGTGCCTGTTGCAACAACCTGGTCATATGCGGGTTATACACGCATTCGGTCACCAGCAGTTCCGGGCGAAGCAGGGAAACGTCGGTCACAATAGATTCGTTATCCAGCGGTTTCATGCCGACTTTCGTGCCGTTGGTCAAAATATCCGCGCTGGCGAGTGCCTCGGCAAATGCCTGTCGATCGGCAAGGTCGATCACGGTGACAACGCAGTCGGTGTTTTCATTAACACGTTTAGCGAATGCCTGCGCCTTTTCAAAGAACTCATCTTTACGGTTAAAGATCTTAATTTCTTTGATGCCTTCAATGGCTGCCTGAGCGCCAATGGCTGTAGACGCGCCGCCCGCGCCCAACAGTACCATGGTTTTACCTTTAATATCGAAGCCGCTTTCTTTAATCGCGCGAATATGGCCGGTGCCGTCGGTGTTGTAACCACGCAGGTAGCCATCATCATTAACGATGGTGTTGATTGCGCCAACCAGTTTGGCGGCAGGTGTTAATTCATCAACATATTCACAGGCCAACTGTTTATTGGGCATAGATACCCCGGTGCCGCGCATTTTTAACGCTTTTAAACCAGCAATTGCATTAGCAAACGTTGAGTTATCGACTTCAAATGCCATGTAGGTAAAAGGCAGACCCGCTTTTTCTAATGCTTTATTTTGCATTTCAGGGGACAGACTGTGTCTGATAGGGTAGGCCATCAGACCAATCAGTTCATATTTTGCAGTTACGTCCATTTGATACTCCTTCTAAACAATTTATTGAAAATAACGTTCGCCCAACCGCACATCATTTTGGGGGATATCAAATACGCGGTAATAGCGAATAAAGACGATGATGGCGGTGATGAATGCCAGCAGAGCAAATGCAAGGTCCAGCAAAATGATGTATTGCAGGCCGATGTTAGAAAGGTATCCGGTGATCAGTGGGATAATAAAGTTGGCTACACCACCCATCATCATATAAACACTGGTGACTTTGGCTTTGCTCTTCGGGAAAAACTCTGACATCACCGAGACACCGAGCTGTAAAATACCGCCAGCAGCAGAAAAGCCAATCAGAAACGAACCTGCGTTACAAACCAGCGGAGAGGGATACAAATAAATGACCGCAGCGGTAATGCTTGCCAGACCAGCGTTAAAAACGTTAGCCCAAATGGGGCGAACCATTTTCTTCAGGAGGGCAGCAAAGATGAATACGCAGACCAGCGATCCCATGCTGTAGTAAGAGATGGTTTTTAGTGCGTCAGTTTCCGCCATGCCAGCAAATGCCATGGCATATTTCGGCATCCAGACCACGATGACATAAAAGGTTGAGAATGCGGCAACCCCAAACAGCACGGAAGCGACACCTTCCAGCCAGACCAGGGGTTTACTGTTCATCTGTGGCAGATCTTTGGCGAGACCCGCGTCCACCATCTGGCTGGGAAAGCGACTTTTTAACAGCATCAGGGTGATGACCACGAACAGTACACCCGGGATGATGACCGCATAGCCGTACCAGACATGGTTGAGCAGCATGGTGCTGACGACGATGGGGTAAATCATCTGGCCAAACGACACCATGGCTTTAACCAGAATAACCGCCGAGCCGGATGCTTTGGGGAAACATTCCATTAACGCCGGATAACCGCCGGTATCCAGCGCTGAATTCGCTACGCCAACGCATACAGCCAGAATAAAGGCAATCATCAGATTGGGGCTGGCGGGAATACCGAAGAAGAACAGCATATATAGAATAACGCCTAACAGAATGATAGCCCGACGACCGAACTTATCTGAGAGAACGCCAAAGAATAAAATACTGACCAGTCGACCAAGACCAATGCCGGAAATTAGATAGGCAATCCCTGCATTATCGGTTGAAAACTTTTCAGCCAGGGAGGTCATGTTTTGCGCCAGTGTGATGACGCTAATACCGTGTAAAAAATAACTTAAATAAATACAGGTTATCGCCAGAAGAAATGGCGTGTTAAAGGTCTTTTTCTGAGACATTTTTTCACAACTCCTTGCGGATTTTAAAATTATTCTGTGCTCGTCGGTGTAGTTTAAATTTCGGCGACCTTGTGATTAATATACCGGGCAGTAGTTATTGTACCTACATAGCATGGCGTTTAAGTTACCAGGTATATTGCATATCAAACTGTGAAACCTAATTCGTCAGGCCGACGTTTTGCCGTTATTTTAAAAATACGTCCAATTATTTTGCAGAAGAGGGGAACAATATTGCACCCGCGTTATTGTGCGAGTGGTGCCATGTTTAACTGACGCTTTGCTGCAAGCCGGCTGCGATAACCAATAAACAGTGCCAACAGGAAACCGAACGCAGCGATACCCGCATCAAACCACATGATGTGCGCAATACTGGTTTCGGAGAGCCTGGCGGTAATCAGTGGGATCGTGAAGGTCGCGATACTGCCCGCGCTGTAGTAAATACCGGTAGCTTTACCTTTCGCCTGCGGGAAGCGAGCGGCCATTAGCGTTAGACCGATTTGCACGACGCCTCCGGCTGATGAGAACCCGATGACAAAGGCGAATGTAATCACGACCCAGGTCGTTGGATGCAGGCAAACTGCCAGCAGCGCGACAAAGGAGATAAAGGTGTACAGCATCAACAGAGACGTGGCACGACCCGCTTTTCTCGCCAGGGGAGCAGTAATGAATACGCACAGCAGCGAACCACAGGTGTAAATACTTAACAGCTTGATAGATAACGTATACGGCATACCGGCGACAAACTGACCATACTGTGCCAGCCACTGGCTAACCAGATAAAATGTGGCCATCGAGATATAGCCATACAGGGTGTAACTCCCCAGATCGAGAAGGGAACAACCATGCTTCGGCTGAATAGGTTCCTGTAAAGAGGATGATGGCATGATGGAATGCTTCGGCCCCGGATGTGCAGGGAAGCGGCAGCGAAACAAAAATATGCCGTTGACCGCCATAATTCCCGCCGCCAGCAAGAAAGACCAGCCAAACCAGAGTTCAGCCCACACCAGCAGGCTGATAACCATCGGCAACAGAAACTGGCCGCTGGACACAAAGGCTTTAATCAGGATATTGGCGGTGCCGGGTGAACGGGGGAAGGCTTCCATCAGGCTGGGGTAGGTTCCGGCATCAAGAAAACTGTTTGCCATTCCCGCTAAAAAACCAAAGGCGTAGGCAATCACAATGCTGTGAGTATTGATGATGCCAAAAAAGAAGATGAGGTAGCAGATCATGCCAAAAATGATAAACGGTCTGCGCCCATAGCGATCGGACAGCATGCCTGCAACTAATAAGACGCTTAACCGACCGATACCAAGGGAGGAGATGACAATCGAGACCCCCGCTGCATTGGTTTGCCACTGCTGTTCAAGTGAGGACATATTGAGGGACATCAGAATGACCCCCATACCGTGTACCAGGTAATTAAGGTACAGCCCTATCGCAGTAGAGAAATAGGTGTTTTTCATAATGTGTTACTCGGCGAAGAGGCTAAATGGATGTTGTATTTTGTGTCGCGTAGGGCGTGTTAGCCCAAATAGTATGCAGACTGCGCGTGAGCGAGGGCATAATGTCGGGTGCCCGTGTTGCAACGTAGTGCTGGCGTTATGACCGCCTAACACAAACGCTCGAGGTTGTGTGCATAGAGTTCCACTGCAGCAGATTGGTAGATTTTCCAGTCGAGAAAATTGTCGTGGTGATAAACTGCCTGAAAAGAAACCAGATCGGGGAAAAAACGCATCGTGTTATTACCGATACGATTATTTATTTTTTCGATGATCGCGTTAATTCTTAACTTTCTCTTTGCTTTCATTTCTGCACAAATGCGCGCGATGTTTTCCGGGATTTCTTTTTCCCCACTTTCCCATTGTTGCCAGGCAACAATGTCGCCATCACGCGCGATATACGCGGCGCTTTCTTCTACCGTCATAGCAAAAATATGGCGGATAGCCTGCAATTCTAATGCGTTCATTATTTGATCACTTAATAAAAGACGGTGGAATAGTAATAGCATTGTTGTGGATATTTCGGCTTGAAGAGAGTCACAGTATCTTGTGCAATATTATTTGTTATTAATCTGTGAAGTTGGTGCATTTGGCGTGAGAGTGAAATAAAACAATTGGCTAGCTGATGTGATGTAGGCCGTGATGGGACGTGGAAATGCAGGATAAAAAAAAGCCCACCGTGGGAGATGGGCAAAGACTACACACAGCAATTCGTTGTTTCACTCAGGGGATTTCCATGCTTATAAATCAATGTGTTGATCTAAAGCCTTGGGGTAATAGTAGGCATGCTGGTTTTTCACGTCGATCAGATTCATCTCAATAGTTTAAAAACTGTAAAGAATTTGCGACATAAATGAGTACTCCCACAGGGCTGGGGCTGGGGCTGGTTCGGGGAGCTGCGATGTATTTATCAGCAATAGTAAACAATCAGGCGGCAATGTTGCCGCCTGATGTTGTATTACTTATTGCTTTCGATTTCAGCGATTTCTTCGAGAATTTTATCCGGGTCAGTGCCCGGTGCAGGGGCTTCATTGACCCATGCGGAGAACAGGCGCCATGAAACAGCCAGTACCACTGGGCCGATAAACAGACCAATCATACCGAATGCAATCAACCCGCCGATAACCCCGGAAAGAATAAGGATCAACGGCAAATCAGCCCCCATACGGATCAGCATGGGACGAATAACGTTATCCAGTGTTCCGACCACGCCACTCCACACCAACAGCACCGTGCCCCAGGTAGAATCACCTGTCCAGTAAAGCCAGATAATGGCCGGAATCAGCACCGGTAAAGGCCCCAGTTGCACCAGACAGGAGAGGATCATCAACACCGCCAGTAGCGTCGCGTAAGGTACCCCCGTTACCGCCAGACCAATACCGCCGAGGACGGCCTGTACCAGCGCGGTGACGACCACGCCTAATGCAACCGCACGAATGGCCTGTGCTGCCAACAGGATTGCCGCGTCACCGCGTTTTGATGCAAGACGGCAGGCGAAGTGGCGAATGCCTAGCGCTACCTGCTCACCGCGCCAGTACAGCAGGGCGCTGAATAGCAACATCAAGCCACAGTGCATCATAAAGCGGCCAATATGTGCGGCCTGACCAACAAACCAGGTGGTTGTGGTACCGATATAGGGACGAACCTTAGCCATGATAGCCGAACCGCCCATATCCAACAGGCTGTGCCATGCGCCATAGAGTTTGGCACCCACCAGAGGAATACTGTTTAACCACGCCAGATCCGGCAGCGTCATATCACCGGCGGTAACGGCATGAATCAGGGGACCACTGCCATCAACGATGCTGTTGACCAACAGAGCGATAGGAATAATAAATAACAGAACTAACAACAGGGTCATCACCAGCACGGCCAGCGAACGGCGTCCCCACAGCAATTTTTGTATACGTATCAGGATGGGCCAGGTCGCAATGACCACCGTACCTGCCCAGGCAAAACCGAGGATAAAGGGTTGCACAATCCAGAGACAGGCCACAATCATGATGGCTAAAAACAGCACCGATAGCAGCACTTGTGCAATATCCCTGGGCTGACGGAAATTTACCATAAATACTTTTCACCTTTGTCTTTGCGTCAGAACGTTGACGCGACGTGAACACGTTAATCACACTCTATAATGATGAGCAATTTCAGCGGTTTTGAACAGGCGGATTCTGCCTGTAAATCTGCTGAGCGTATTAGAAAAAAATGTGATACAACAAACAAAGCAACACGCAAACGATTAAATTCACAACACAGACCGCAGGAAAGGGTCACTATAATGATTCCACAAATTTCTCAGGCGCCAGGTGTCGTTCAACTGGTGCTCAATTTTTTGCAGGCGCTGGAGCAGCAAGGGTTCACGGGCGATACGGCAACGAGCTATGCCGATCGTCTGACAATGTCGACGGATAACAGTATCTATCAGCTTCTGCCTGATGCCGTGGTTTTCCCTCGTTCGACGGCTGATGTGGCGCTTATCGCCCGGCTGGCGTCAGAACCGCTCTTTTCGTCGTTGATTTTTACCCCTCGCGGCGGCGGCACAGGCACCAATGGGCAGGCGCTTAATCAGGGCATTATTGTTGATATGTCCCGTTACATGAGCCGCATCATTGAAATCAATGTGCAGGAAGGTTGGGTGCGGGTAGAGGCGGGGGTGATAAAAGATCAGCTTAACCAATATCTGAAACCCTACGGCTATTTCTTTGCGCCTGAATTGTCCACCAGTAACCGGGCGACGTTGGGGGGAATGATCAACACCGACGCTTCCGGGCAAGGTTCGCTGGTCTACGGTAAAACCTCCGATCACGTGCTGGGTATTCGCGCGGTATTGATGGGCGGGGATATTCTCGATACCCAGCCGATGCCGGTTGAATTTGCCGAAATGCTCGGTAAAAACAATACGGCGATTGGGCGCATCTATAAGACGGTTTATGAACGGTGTCGTGAGAACCGACAGTTGATCATTGACAAGTTTCCAAAGCTCAATCGCTTTTTAACCGGCTACGACCTGCGGCACGTCTTCAATGATGAGATGACCGAGTTTGATTTAACCCGCATCCTTACGGGGTCCGAAGGTACGCTGGCATTTATCACCGAAGCCCGCCTTGATATCACGCCGCTGCCTAAAGTTCGGCGACTGGTCAACGTCAAATACGATTCGTTTGACTCTGCATTGCGTAATGCGCCAGTGATGGTGGAAGCGCGCGCGCTGTCGGTCGAAACCGTCGATTCAAAAGTGCTTAATCTGGCGCGTGAAGATATTGTCTGGCACTCCGTCAGCGAATTGATTACCGATGTCCCGGATAAAGAGATGCTCGGGCTGAATATCGTCGAGTTTGCTGGTGACGATGAAGCATTAATTGATTCTCAGGTCAGTGCGCTGTGTGAACGTCTGGACGGGCTAATTGCCCGGCAGGAAGCCGGCGTAATTGGCTGGCAGCTGTGTACCGAACTGGCTGGTGTCGAGCGCATCTACGCCATGCGGAAAAAGGCCGTTGGTCTGCTGGGTAATGCCAAAGGCTCTGCGAAGCCGATTCCGTTTGCCGAAGATACCTGCGTACCGCCGGAACACCTGGCCGACTATATTGCCGAGTTCCGTGCGCTACTCGATAGTCATGGCCTGAGCTATGGCATGTTTGGTCACGTGGATGCCGGGGTGCTGCACGTCAGACCCGCGCTGGATATGTGCGATCCGCAACAAGAAGTGCTGATGAAACGCATCTCTGATGATGTGGTGGCGCTGACGGCCAAATACGGTGGTCTGCTATGGGGCGAACACGGGAAAGGTTTCCGTGCTGAGTACAGTCCGGCATTCTTTGGCGAGGAACTGTATCGCGAACTGCGCAAAGTGAAGTCGGCGTTTGATCCGCAAAACCGGCTCAATCCGGGGAAAATTTGCCCTCCGGAAGCCATCGATGCGCCAATGATGAAAGTGGGTGCGGTTAAACGTGGGACTTACGATCGTCAAATCCCGCTGGCCGTTCGACAGGAGTGGCGTGGGGCAATGGAGTGTAACGGCAACGGGTTATGCTTTAACTTCGATGCCAAAAGCCCGATGTGTCCGTCGATGAAAATTAGCCTCAATCGCATTCACTCGCCAAAAGGGCGGGCAACGCTGGTACGGGAATGGTTGCGCCTGTTGGCCGATCGTGGGATCGACCCCGTGAAACTGGAAAAAGAGTTGCCAGAAAAACGTGCCAGTTTACGTACGCTAATCGCCCGAACCCGGAACAGCTGGCATGCACGTAAGGGCGAGTATGATTTCTCGCATGAAGTGAAAGAGGCGATGTCCGGGTGTTTGGCATGTAAAGCCTGTTCTACGCAGTGCCCGATAAAAATTGACGTTCCGGAATTCCGCTCGCGCTTCCTGCAGCTGTATCACACGCGCTATCTGCGCCCGCTTCGCGATCACATGGTCGCCACCGTTGAGAGTTATGCACCGCTGATGGCGCGCGCACCTAAAACGTTCAACTTTTTCATCAATCAACCACTGGTACGTAATCTGGCTAAAAAACACATCGGCATGGTGGATTTGCCGCTGTTGTCTGCACCATCATTACAACGACAGCTGGTCGGGCATCGTTCGGCCAATATGACGCTGGAACAGCTTGAAGCTCTCAGCCAGGAGCAAAAAGCACGTACGGTGCTGGTGGTGCAGGACCCTTTCACCAGCTATTACGATGCACAGGTAGTGGCTGATTTCATCCGACTGGTAGAAAAATTGGGTTTGCAGCCGGTGTTGTTGCCATTCTCACCTAACGGCAAAGCGCAGCATATAAAGGGCTTTTTAAACCGGTTTGCAAAAACGGCGAAAAAGACCGCTGAATTCCTCAACCGGGTGGCAAAGCTGAATATCCCAATGGTCGGTGTCGATCCGGCGCTGGTGCTATGTTATCGCGATGAATACACGCTGGCGCTCGGCGAGCAGCGCGGTGATTTCCATGTCTTACTGGTCAATGAGTGGTTATCGGCTGTACTGGCGTCACAACCGCCGGTCGCTATCGGTGGCGAACCGTGGTACTTCTTCGGACACTGTACCGAAGTGACCGCTCTGCCGGGAGCGCCTGCGCAGTGGGCCGCGATTTTTGCCCGGTTTGGGGCCAAACTGGAAAACGTCAGCGTGGGGTGCTGCGGGATGGCGGGTACCTATGGTCACGAAGTGAAGAATCATCAGAACTCACTGGGGATCTATGAGTTATCATGGCACCAGGCAATGCAACGATTGCCGCGTAACCGTTGTCTGGCTGCCGGGTATTCATGTCGAAGCCAGGTTAAACGCGTAGAAGGCACAGGCGTTCGCCACCCATTACAGGCATTACTGGAGATTATAGGATGATCTGGAAACGTGAAGTCACACTCGAGGCGCTCAACGCCATGGGTGAAGGAAATATGGTCGGGCTGCTCGATATTCGTTTTGTGCATATCGGCGACAATACTCTGGAAGCCACAATGCCCGTGGATCATCGCACCAAACAACCCTTTGGTTTGCTGCACGGCGGGGCGTCTGTCGTGCTGGCTGAGAGCATTGGCTCGGTGGCTGGATATCTGTGTACGATGGGCACTCAAAAAGTGGTGGGCCTTGAGATTAACGCCAACCACGTTCGTTCTGCACGTGAAGGGCTCGTCAGAGGGGTGTGCAGCCCTGTGCATACCGGTTCACGTCATCAGGTGTGGCAAATCGAGATCTTTGATGAGCAGGGTCGGTTATGCTGCACCTCGCGACTGACGACCGCTATTTTGTGATGCATGTTGAGTTTGGTCATTATCTGCGCAGGTAATGGTGTTATACTGTGCAGGTTCTGAACACAAGCGAGGATGATATGTCTACCCAATTAGACCCGGCCCAACTGGCAATAGAATTTTTACGTCGTGATAAAACCGATCTTTCACCAGCTCAGTACCTGAAAAGATTGAAACAATTAGAGCTGGAGTTTGCCGATTTATTAACGCTCTCTTCGACTGAACTGAAAGAAGAGATCTATTTTGCCTGGCGCCTGGGCGTTCATTGATTCCGGTATGCCTGTCGTAATAAAAACCCCGACACATGTGTTCGGGGTTATTTTTTGCCTTAAACCTTGTTTACCACTTCATCTCACCGGTATTCACTTTCGCACTCAGCTCCAGAGAGCTTTCGTCTGCAAGGCCCGGCCACGCTGCGGTCATTGTTTTTATCACGTAGGCTGAACCTTTTTTCGCGCCCAGCGCCTGCTCAAACGACTGCAAATAATCCTGGGTGAAGTGAATCGCTTTATCACCCGTCGGGCGTTCACCAATATAATGACCGGGAATCACCTGAGTGGGATGTAATTGCTGCATTTCACTCAGCACGTTTCGCCATGCCGTGCGCTCTGCCGATGACTGCGTGTCCGCTGTCCAGACGTGAATACCTGAAGCGATACCGGTTCCGCCAATGATGGCGCGGTTCGCCGGGATCCAGACATACGCCGCATAGTCATTAGGATGGCGTAATTCCAGCGTTTCGCCATCAACCGTAAAGCGTGTTTGCGTGGTGGCCTGCGGTACAGTGAGCGATGTTGGCGCGCCATCTTTCATCTGTGGGCCCCAGAACTGTAATTTGGCTTCTTTGGTGGCACGAATATGATCCACCACGTGCGGCGTAGCCAACACCTTGACACCGGGGAAGGCTTTGACAAGTGGCTCAAGGCCAAAGTAGAAATCCGGATCGCCAGACGTGATCACAATGGCTTTCAGCGTCTTACCGCTGGTGCGAATCAGTTGCACCAGTTTTTCACTGTCTTTGGTGCTGAATTGGGCATCAAACAAAATCGCTTCTTTCGGGCCGGACACCAGCGTAGAAGATACCGGGAAAATAGCCTTTTCCTGCGGATTGTAGACATCCAACTGTAGTGGAGCGGCAAATGCCGAAGAGGCAAACAGGGGTAACAGCATAGCCAGTGTATTGATTTTCATAACGGGGAACCTTGTGCAGGACATTGTTTTTTGATCGTTCCCGTATTTTAAGGAAATTCGGATCTGTTAGAATTCCCATATCAGGACATGCTGAGTTTCATAAAACGATCGGATGGGATGCAATGGACAGAGTCATGGCGGCAACAGTTTTTAACCATATCTGTGATTTAGGCAGTTTGAGTGCCGCCGCACGCGCGCTGGGGCTTTCCCGGCCGATGGTCAGTCGCTATCTGGATGAGATGGAAAAGTGGACCGGGGCGCGGCTTATCCATCGTTCGTCACGGCGCCTGACAATCACGCCTGCCGGTGAAGAGGCATTGGTGAAAACCCGCACCCTGGCACAGCTTTCGCGAGATATCG
Organism: Citrobacter youngae; assembly: GCF_003818115.1. Lineage (GTDB taxonomy): Bacteria > Pseudomonadota > Gammaproteobacteria > Enterobacterales > Enterobacteriaceae > Citrobacter > Citrobacter youngae. The sequence continues at coordinate 37,565 of NZ_RPOI01000018.1, forward strand.
GTGCCGCCGGGCTCGCGCAAACTCCATCGGGCACGCTACGTGTGGCGTGTGCACATTTTACCGCCATACATATTCTGGCGCCGGTGCTGCCCGCGTTTCTTGCTCGCTATCCTGACCTCCGCATTGAAGTTGAGATCAACAATCAACCGGTAAGCCTGGTTGGAGAACGTATCGATGTGGCGATCCGCATCACGGAAAACCCCGAACCCGGAACGATTGCCCGGCGCTTAGGGGATTGTGAATCGGTGTTATGTGCCTCCGTGGATTATCTTAACCAGCATGGCATCCCAAAAAACGTCGACGATCTTGCGCAGCATAATTGCCTTTATTACAGCGGATTCGCCGGAAAGTCATGGCATTTTCTGGATGCGCAAGGGCAAGCTGTCACTGTGGCCATTAAAGGTAATTTAAGCGCCGGTATCTCGTCACTGCTATGTGAATCCGCCCTGGCGGGGATGGGGATTGCGTTGGTACCTGAGCAGGAGGCGAGAGAAGGGCTGGCGCAGGGGAGATTAATACGACTTCTACCCCAACTACAGCCTAAACGCCTGCCGATTTATGGTTTATATCTTTCCCGCGATCACCAGCCTGCGGGGTTGCGACTGTTGCTGGACGCACTGAATGAGACACAGTGCTAACTATGTGATTGAGTGTGTTTATCAAATAGTCAAAGCGCAATTTGTGTTAAAAAAAATTTATCAGTGTATGAGATTCTTCTGATCGCCCCTTCAAGAGCTAAGCCATTGTGAGTGCCGGAGATAAGCGCCGGATGGGGCCGGAACCCTTAAGCCTGCCAGCAAGCAGACTTAAGGGTTTTTTATGGCCCACATGCGCTTTGGGCCGTATTGCTCCCCCGTAGTCATCCCCACCTATCCCTTAAATAGACATTATCTATACATCTTTTAGCATTTGACCTGCCGGAACGATTACACATTCATAATCTATTATTAATCAATGTATTGAATAAAAAAATCCATCCCTGTTAACCCTCGCCGCAGGGTCTATGCTTAATAAAAGTCGTCAAAAAGGGCGGTTAACCCGAATGCCCCTGCTGTTGAGGGGTTGAAGTGATAATCATTATCACTAACATGGTGTTATAGCTTAAAAGCTAGTGACTCGAGGTAACCCTATGGAATTGCATTCAGGAACATTTAATCCCAACGATTTTGCGTGGCGCGGGCTGACGTTAACGCCAGCGGCAGCGGCGCATATCCGTGAACTGGTGGCAAGGCAACCCGATATGTTGGGCGTGCGGTTAGGCGTGAAACAAACCGGGTGCGCGGGATTCGGCTATGTGCTGGACACCGTCAAGCAACCTGAGAAAGACGATCTTCTGTTTGAAACGGATGGCGCCAGACTTTATGTCCCGTTACAGGCGATGCCGTTTATCGATGGAACTGAAGTCGATTTCGTGCGTGAAGGATTAAATCAGTTATTTAAATTTCATAACCCGAAAGCCCAGAACGAATGTGGCTGTGGCGAAAGCTTTGGGGTATAGGCGGTACTATGTCTCGTAATACTGAAGCAACTGACGATGTCAACACCTGGGCTGGCGGGCACCTCAATTACAAAGAGGGGTTCTTTACCCAACTCAAAACCGATGAGCTGGCCAAAGGGATCAACGAAGAGGTCGTGCGCGCGATTTCGGCAAAACGAAATGAACCCGACTGGATGCTGGAATTCCGTCTGAATGCGTTTAACGCGTGGCTGACGATGGAAGAACCACACTGGCTAAAAGCGCACTATGACAAACTGAACTACCAGGATTACAGCTATTACTCTGCACCTTCTTGCGGTAATTGTGATGAAACCTGCGCCTCTGAACCGGGAGCGGTGCAACAAACGGGCGCGAATGCATTTTTAAGCAAAGAGGTTGAGGACGCGTTCGAGCAGCTTGGCGTACCGGTCCGTGAAGGCAAAGAGGTGGCGGTGGATGCCATTTTCGATTCGGTGTCAGTCGCAACGACCTACCGCGATAAGCTGGCGGAACAGGGTATTATTTTCTGCTCGTTCGGCGAAGCCATCCACGATCATCCTGAACTGGTAAAAAAATACCTCGGTACCGTCGTCCCGGGGAATGACAATTTCTTTGCCGCGCTGAATGCGGCGGTAGCATCAGACGGCACGTTTATTTATGTGCCGAAAGGCGTGCGTTGCCCAATGGAACTGTCGACCTATTTCCGTATCAATGCAGAAAAAACCGGACAGTTTGAACGCACGATTCTGGTGGCGGATGAGGGGAGTTACGTCAGCTATATCGAAGGTTGTTCGGCGCCGGTACGTGACAGTTACCAGCTGCATGCGGCGGTGGTTGAAGTGATCATCCATAAAGATGCTGAGGTGAAGTATTCAACGGTACAAAACTGGTTCCCCGGCGATGGCAATACTGGCGGCATCCTGAATTTCGTGACCAAACGTGCGCTGTGTGAAGGCGAAAACAGCAAAATGTCATGGACGCAGTCAGAGACCGGTTCAGCCATTACCTGGAAGTACCCGAGCTGCATTTTGCGTGGTGATAATTCGATCGGCGAATTCTACTCCGTTGCGCTGACCAGCGGTCATCAGCAGGCCGATACCGGCACCAAAATGATCCACATTGGCAAGAACACGAAATCGACCATTATCTCGAAAGGGATTTCTGCCGGACATAGCCAGAACAGCTACCGCGGCTTAGTGAAAATTATGCCTACCGCCACTAACGCCCGCAACTATACCCAATGTGATTCGATGCTGATCGGGGCGGACTGTGGGGCGCATACCTTCCCGTATGTGGAGTGCCGTAACAACAGCGCTCAGCTTGAACATGAAGCGACGACCTCGCGCATTGGCGAAGATCAGCTGTTTTACTGCCTGCAACGTGGCATCAGCGAAGAAGATGCTATCTCGATGATCGTCAATGGTTTCTGTAAAGACGTGTTCTCTGAGCTGCCGCTGGAATTTGCTGTGGAAGCGCAAAAACTTCTCGCCATAAGTCTTGAACACAGCGTCGGCTAAAATTTAAGGAAAGCACATGTTAAGCATTAAAGATTTACAGGTCAGTGTGGAAGATAAGGCGATTCTGCGTGGGCTGAGTCTTGAGATTCGCCCCGGAGAAGTCCACGCCATTATGGGGCCGAACGGTTCCGGGAAAAGCACGTTGTCTGCGACACTCGCCGGACGAGAAGATTATGCAGTCACTGGCGGGACGGTAGAATTCAACGGTAAGGATTTACTGGAACTGTCACCGGAAGACCGTGCCGGTGAAGGCATCTTTATGGCATTTCAGTATCCGGTAGAAATCCCCGGCGTCAGTAATCAGTTTTTCCTGCAAACGGCACTGAATGCTGTGCGCAGCTACCGTGGCGAAGAGTCGCTGGACAGGTTTGACTTCCAGGATCTGATGGAAGAAAAAATTGCGTTGCTGAAGATGCCGGAAGATTTGCTCACCCGTTCGGTCAACGTGGGCTTCTCCGGCGGAGAGAAAAAGCGTAATGACATTTTGCAAATGGCGGTACTGGAGCCTCAGTTGTGCATTCTGGATGAGTCGGACTCCGGGCTGGATATCGATGCGCTGAAAATCGTCGCAGACGGCGTGAACTCGCTACGCGACGGGCAACGCTCATTTATTATCGTCACCCACTACCAGCGGATCCTCGACTATATCAAACCCGATTACGTCCACGTTCTCTACCAGGGGCGCATTGTGAAGTCCGGTGATTTTACGTTGGTTAAACAGCTGGAGGAGCAAGGGTATGGCTGGCTTAGTGAACAGCAGTAATGTGCTCCAGCAGTGGCATCATCTGTTTGAAGCGCAGGGTGAGCGTCGCTCACAGCATGCGCAACAACACCTGCAACAGATGTTGCGGCTGGGGTTGCCGACGCGTAAACATGAGGACTGGAAATACACGCCGCTGGAAGGGTTAACCAACAGCCAGTTTGTCAGTGATGTTGCTGAGATAACGTCAGCCCAGTGTGAAGCGTTGGCACCGGCTATTGATGCCATACGACTGGTATTTGTCGACGGGCAATTCTCTCCAACGCTGAGCGACAGCACAGAAGGTAGCGGTTTTGACATTACCGTTGATGATGCGCGTCAGGCGCTCCCTGCGGCTATCCAGCCAGAGGTGTTCCTGCATCTGACCGAAAGCCTCTCACGCAGCGTCACGCACATTCAGGTCAAACGATATCAACGTCCAGCGAAACCGCTGCTGTTGATGCACATCACCCAGGGGCTGGCAGGTGATGAGGTGAATACCGCGCACTATCGTCACCATCTTGAACTGGCCGAAGGTGCAGAGGCTACCGTCATTGAGCACTATGTTAGCCTGAATGCGCATCGACATTTTACCGGTGCACGCTTAACGATGAACGTGGCGGCAAATGCCCATTTTCACCATATCAAACTGGCGTTTGAGAATCCGGTTAGCCACCATTTCGCGCATAATGATATCCAGTTAGGGGCAGATGCGACGGCGGTGAGCTACAGCTTCTTACTCGGTGGTGCGGTATTACGCCATAACACCAGTACCCAGCTTAATGGGGAGAACAGCACACTGCGCCTTAACAGCCTGGCGATGCCGGTGAAAAATGAAGTTTGCGATACCCGAACCTGGCTTGAACACAATAAGGGGTATTGCAACAGCCGCCAGTTACATAAAACGATTGTCAGCGATAAAGGCCGGGCGGTGTTTAATGGCCTGATTAACGTGGCGCAGCATGCCATTAAAACCGATGGTCAGATGACCAACAATAATTTGCTGCTCGGTAAACTGGCGGAAGTGGATACCAGGCCGCAACTGGAAATCTACGCTGATGACGTGAAATGCAGCCACGGGGCGACGGTAGGGCGGATCGACGATGAACAGATGTTCTATCTGCGTTCGCGTGGGATTGGCCAGCAGGATGCCCAACAGATGATTCTCTACGCGTTTGCCGCTGAACTGACGGAAGCTCTGAGCGATGAAACGCTGAAACAACAGGTACTGGCGCGGATAGCCCAACGTCTGCCGGGAGGCGTAGCATGACATTTCCCATTGAAAAAGTACGGGCCGATTTTCCGGTCCTGACGCGTGAGGTCAACGGCTTACCGCTGGCTTACCTCGACAGTGCTGCCAGTGCGCAAAAGCCCAACCAGGTGATTGATGCCGAGGCAGAGTTTTATCGGCATGGCTATGCGGCTGTCCATCGGGGGATTCATACGCTCAGCGCTCAGGCAACGGAAAAAATGGAGAATGTCCGTAAGCTGGCGTCATTGTTTATTAACGCGCGTTCAGCCGAAGAGCTGGTGTTTGTCCGCGGTACGACGGAGGGCATCAACCTGGTGGCGAACAGCTGGGGCAATAGCAATGTTCGGGCGGGTGATAACATCATCATCAGTGAAATGGAACACCACGCCAATATTGTGCCCTGGCAGATGCTGTGCGCCCGTGTAGGTGCGGAACTGCGTGTTATCCCACTGAATGCCGACGGGACGTTGCAACTGGAAACGCTACCGACGCTGTTTGATGACCGTACGCAACTGTTGGCCATTACCCACGTATCTAATGTGCTGGGCACTGAAAATCCGCTGCCGGAGATGATCGCGCTGGCACATCAGTACGGCGCAAAAGTGCTGGTAGACGGCGCGCAGGCGGTCATGCACCACCCGGTGGACGTGCAGGCGCTGGATTGCGATTTTTATGTTTTCTCCGGACATAAGCTGTATGGACCCACCGGCATTGGCGTGTTGTATGCCAGAGAGTCGCTGCTGCAGGAAATGCCACCGTGGGAAGGCGGTGGCTCGATGATAGCAACCGTCAGTCTGAGCCAGGGAACGACGTGGGCTAAAGCCCCCTGGCGGTTTGAAGCCGGAACGCCGAACACCGGAGGGATTATCGGTCTGGGAGCGGCCATTGAATATGTTAGCGCGCTGGGGCTTAGTGAAATCAGCGAATATGAACAGTTCATGATGCGCTATGCGCTGGAGCAACTGGCGGAGGTACCTGATCTGACGCTCTACGGCCCGGAAAACCGTCTGGGCGTGATTGCGTTTAACCTCGGCAAACATCACGCGTATGACGTCGGTAGCTTTCTTGATAACTATGGAATTGCAGTGCGGACTGGGCATCACTGCGCTATGCCATTGATGGCTTATTATCACGTTCCCGCGATGTGCCGGGCTTCCATTGCCATGTATAACACCCATGAAGAAGTGGATCGCCTGGTGACGGGACTCAAGCGTATTCATCACTTGCTGGGATAACAGGGAGGCATTATGGCTGCGCTACCGGATAAAGAAAAGTTGTTGCGTAATTTTCTGCGTTGCGCTAATTGGGAAGAGAAATACCTGTACATCATTGAACTGGGTCAGCGCCTGCCGGAATTAACTGCCGACGATCGCTGCCCGGAAAATAGCATTCAGGGATGTCAAAGTCAGGTATGGATTGTTATGCGGCAGAATGCTGAAGGTATTATTGAATTACAGGGCGACAGTGATGCGGCAATTGTGAAAGGACTTATCGCCGTCGTCTTCATTTTGTATGACCGGATGACGGCTCAGGATATTGTGAATTTTGATGTGCGTCCGTGGTTCGAAAAAATGGCGCTCGCACAGCATCTCACACCTTCACGTTCACAGGGGCTGGAAGCGATGATACGGGCGATCCGCACCAAAGCCGCAACTCTTAGCTAAACTGATAAAACACGTCATCTTTCAGGCTGACTGGAATGATTCCGTGCAAGGCATCGCAATGACTCGTAGGCCGGATCGGACGTTTGCCGTCATCCGGCAACAACGCCAAGGGGGTGAGTGAGTATGAAACGCGCGTCTGTTATTACGTTAATGCTGATCGGCGCCTACAGCGCTATTCAGGCCGCCTGGGCGGTCGATTATCCTTTGCCACAGGCTAACAGCCGTCTTGTCGGGCAAAATCAAACCTACACCGTGCAGGAAGGCGATAAAAACCTACAGGCGATTGCCCGTAAGTTTGATACCGCCGCAATGCTGATCCTTGAAGCCAATAATACTATTGCCCCCGTCCCTAAACCCGGAACGCTGATTACTATTCCCTCGCAATTATTGCTACCAGATGCGCCACGCGAAGGCATTATTGTGAATCTGGCGGAACTGCGTCTGTATTACTTCCCGCCGGGAGAGAATAGTGTTCAGGTATTCCCGATTGGTATCGGTTTGCAGGGGCTGGAAACGCCGGTAATGGAAACGCGGGTTGGTCAGAAAATCCCCAATCCGACCTGGACCCCTACACCGGGCATCCGTAAACGCTCTCTGGAGCGCGGCATAACATTACCGCCGGTAGTGCCTGCGGGGCCAAATAATCCGTTAGGGCGCTTTGCACTGCGTCTGGCGCATGGAAACGGTGAATACCTGATCCATGGCACCAGCGCGCCGGACAGCGTGGGCCTGCGTGTGAGTTCCGGCTGTATTCGCATGAATGCACCGGACATCAAAGCGTTGTTCGAGCAGGTGCGGCCAGGTACGCCTGTCAGAGTGATCAACGAGCCGATAAAGTACGCCGTCGAGCCAAATGGTATGCGCTATGTTGAGGTGCACAGGCCATTGTCACCGGAAGAGGAACAAAACGTCCAGACCATGCCGTATGTGCTACCAGCCGGCTTTACCCAGTTTAAAGACAATAAAGCGGTGGATAACAGTCTGGTGGAACGGGCGTTGTATCGTCGTGCAGGTTATCCGGTCACCGTCACTGCCGGGCAAGCATCGGTCGCGAGCAATGGGCCAGAAGTGAAGTCTGCGCGTAATGGCGTACCAGGAGGGGATGCAGAGGTACGCGTAACGCAATAGCAGGGAAGGGAAATTCAGAGCAAAAAAAATGGCGCACAATGTGCGCCATTTCTATTACACAGATACTATTACTTACGGTATTTAGTAGCTGCGTTGTCCAGACGCTGGTTAGCGCGAGCTGCGTCATCTTTAGCAGCCTGAACGTCGGAACGCATTGCGTTCACGTCGTTGCTCAGCTGGTCAACTTTAGCGTTCAGAGTCTGAACGTCAGAAGACAGCTGATCGATTTTAGCGTTGCTGGAGCAACCTGCCAGCAGAGTAGAACCCAGGATTACCGCGCCCAGTACCAGTTTAGTACGATTCATTATTAATACCCTCTAGATTGAGTTAATCTCCATGTAGCGTTACAAGTATTACACAAAGTTTTTTATGTTGAGAATATTTTTTTGATGGGAATGCACTTATTTTTGATCGTTCGCTCAAAGAAGCATCGAATTGTGCAAAAACAGCTAAAAACTCGTGAGAAAACAGAAAGCTTCCATCGGATTCATCTTAGATAATCTCGGATTGGATAGTGAAATCCGATTTGATTTTTTATTAATCGTGGCTATCAAGAAAATAAAAAAGCGCCGCAAGGGCGCTTTTTAAGCAAATTAATTCGCGATGGAATTATTACAGCACGTGAACAGATGCCGTATTGGTGGTGCCGCTCGGAACCAGCGCACCGGAAACCATCACCACAACGTCACCTTTCTGTGCCAGACCGCTTTCCAGAGCAACTTCTTTACCCAGGCGATAGAAATCATCGGTAGAGCTGATTTCTTTAACCACCTGTGCAACAACGCCTTTGCTCAGCACCAGCTGACGCGCGGTAGTTTCGTTGGTGGTCAGCGCCAGGATGGTGGCATCCGGGAAGTATTTACGTACTGCGCGAGCAGATTTACCGCCCTGGGTTGCGACGACGATCAGCGGAGCATCCAGTTTTTCTGCAGTTTCAACCGCGCCACGGCAAACGGCTTCGGTGATGCGCAGTTTGCGACTGTCGTTGTTGAAGTCCAGACGGCTGGTCATCACGCGGTCAGTACGCTCACAGATGGTCGCCATGATGGTGACGGCTTCCAGCGGGTATTTACCTTTTGCAGACTCACCAGACAGCATGACTGCGTCGGTACCGTCCAGGATGGCGTTAGCAACGTCACCAGCTTCAGCACGGGTCGGACGCGGGTTTTTGATCATGGAGTCCAGCATCTGGGTCGCAGTGATAACGACTTTACGTGCGCGGATACATTTTTCGATGATCATTTTCTGCGCGAAGATAACTTCTTCAACCGGGATCTCAACGCCCATATCGCCACGAGCAACCATGATGCCGTCAGACGCTTCGAGGATTTCGTCGAAGTTGTTCAGGCCTTCCTGGTTTTCGATTTTGGAGATGATCTGGATGTTTTCGCCGCCGTGCGCTTTCAGGTGCTCGCGGATTTCAACGACGTCAGAACGTTTACGGATAAAGGAGGCTGCAACGAAGTCAACGCCTTGTTCGCAACCGAAGATCAGGTCTTGTTTGTCTTTTTCAGCCAGTGCTGGCAGGGCAATGGAAACGCCCGGCAGGTTAACGCCTTTGTTTTCGCCCAGGTCGCCGTTGTTCAGCACTTTACAAATAACTTTGTTACCTTCGATAGCGGTAACTTCCATGCCGATCAAACCATCGTCGACCAGAACGGTGTTACCGACGGACAGGTCTTTAGTGAAGCCTTCATAGGTAACAGCAACGATTTCATTGTTGCCCACAACAGATTTGTCGGTAGTGAAAGTGAAGGTCTGCCCCGCTTTCAGAGAAACGTCGTTGCCGCCTTCCAGCTTAATGGTACGGATTTCCGGACCTTTGGTGTCGAGCAGAATAGCGGCTTTTTTACCGGTTTTGCTCATGACGTTGCGCAAATTCTTGATGCGCTGACCGTGTTCTGCGTAATCACCGTGGGAGAAGTTCAGACGCATGACGTTCATGCCCGCGTCCAGCATTTTGGTTAACATCTCTTCGGATTCGGTTTTCGGACCGATGGTGCAAACAATTTTCGTCTTTTTCATGACAGTCTTAGTCTTTAAGTTGAGAAGGATATGGAAATCTGGCTTCCATCGCGCACGGATGGAAAGCTAAACCTGAGTTACGAAAGTTGTGATGCCTCGCTCTAAGAATAGGTGACATCGATAAAGCGTGCAGAGGAATGTGTGCTTGCGTTTCAGCCCAACGGGATGGTGAGTTTTGTAGTCGTTGAGTTTTACAGGTCAATGTGCTGAAACCATTCAAGAGACAATTGGCGCGCATTATACGCTGAAAATTATCAAAAAGGAAAATGGAAACAGCGTTTCAAAAGAGTTCTGTGCAGTTTCACAAGAAATATTCACTAATTTGTTCATAGGTATGGATAAAGAGGTTGTCCACCGTCGAGGTTTGTTGCGCAACAACCTGCATTTGTCCTCTCAGATGAGGGTTATCCTGTCATCCCGGCTCGAATGTCTTCATATTTCTAAAAGTTATATCAAATTCGTTTTAATTCATTTTAAAAGTCAATCTCGCTGATTACACTCATTTGGACATCCATACTGCTAAACAGCCAAAAGCACTAGCAGGATAACAATAAGCAGCAGCGGATACCCAAACGACATGATTGTCCTGAAAAATATTTCGAAAGTGTTTACGCCAGGCAGGCTTTCTATTACCGCTGTCGATGATGTCAACCTGACGGTTGAGCAAGGGCAGATTTACGGGATCATTGGTTACAGCGGGGCGGGAAAAAGCACCTTAATACGTTTGCTCAATGGTCTGGAAAAACCGTCCTCCGGTAGCGTGACGATTAACGGTCAGGATATTTCCGCCGCCCGCGGGGAATCGTTGCGTCAGGCACGGTTGAAAATCAGCATGGTGTTTCAGCACTTTAATTTACTGTGGTCACGCACCGTCAGTGAAAATATCGCTTTCTCTATGCAAATTGCCGGTGCGCCGAAAGCGATGATTAAGGCGCGAGTGGCCGAGCTGATTACCCTTGTCGGTCTGAGCGGTCGCGAAAATGCGTATCCATCGCAGCTCAGTGGCGGCCAAAAGCAGCGCGTAGGGATCGCCCGCGCGCTGGCGAATAATCCTGATGTACTGCTCTGTGACGAGGCTACGTCAGCCCTGGATCCGCAAACTACCGATCAGATTCTGGAGTTACTGCTCGATATTAACCGTCGCTTCAAATTAACCATCGTGCTGATCACCCATGAAATGCACGTGGTACGCAAGATCTGCGATCGCGTCGCGGTAATGGAAAACGGCAGGGTGGTTGAAGAGGGCGATGTACTTACTGTCTTTACCCATCCACAGCAACCGATCACCCGACAGTTCGTTCGTCAGGTGAGTCAATATGCCGAGGAAGACGAATTCAACCCGCAGCTGGCCAGCGAACTTGGCGGCGTGGTGATCAGGCTTACGTTTACCGGGCAACGTACGCATCGGCCAGTGGTTGGCGAATTGACCTTACGCTATGGCCTGCCGTTTAACATTTTGCACGGCAAGATGACGCAAACCGCGCACGGTGTGTTTGGTCAGCTCTGGGTGCACGTTGTGGCCTCTGAGGAACAATTGAACAATATTTTGGCCGACCTGCGCCAGAGCGACATTGAAGGCGAGGTGATTCAACATGCCTGAAGATCTGTTTCCCCATCTGAAGTGGGACCAACTGCTGGCAGCGACCCAGGAAACGCTCTATATGACGGCACTTTCTGGTGCGGCAACGTTTGTCCTTGGGATTGCACTCGGGCTGGCGCTATTCCTGACCGCTCGCGGTGGACTATTCCAGAACCGCGCCTTGTATAGCGCGATCTCGCTGGTGGTCAATATTTTCCGCTCGATCCCGTTCATCATTCTGATCGTATTGCTAATACCGTTTACCAAAACGATCGTAGGCACCATTCTCGGCGCCAATGCCGCGTTGCCCGCGTTGATTGTGGGGGCTGCACCTTTTTACGCACGCCTGGTCGAAATCGCCCTGCGTGAAGTCGATAAAGGCGTTATTGAAGCGACGCGCTCGATGGGCGCACGTCTGACGACGCTTGTTTTTCGGGTTTTACTGCCGGAATCCTCACCCGCTCTGGTGTCCGGGATCACCGTGACGCTGATTGCACTGGTTAGCTACAGCGCGATGGCGGGGGTGATTGGTGCCGGTGGTTTAGGGAACCTGGCTTATCTGGAAGGATTCCAGCGCAACCACAGCGACGTCACGCTGGTGGCGACGGTAACGATTCTGCTCATCGTCTTCATCATTCAGCTTTGCGGCGATGTGATCACCTCTCTGTTAGATAAACGCTAATAAAATACGGAAACCATCATCATGAAAAAATCACTGACATTACTCGCAGCTGCAACCTTAAGCGCCCTGAGCTTTGCCTCGTGGGCAGATACGCTGACCGTTGGCGCGTCCAACGTGCCGCATGCAGAGATCCTCGAGCAGGCTAAGCCTATACTGGCGAAGCAAGGGATAGACCTGGAGATTAAACCATTCCAGGACTACATTCTGCCGAACACCGCGCTGGCGGGTCGTGAGATTGACGCTAACTACTTCCAGCATATCCCGTACCTGAATAGCGTGATTAAAGATCATGCTGGCGACAAATCCTATGATTTCGTCAGCGCAGGGGCGATTCATATTGAGCCGATTGGTATCTATTCGAAAAAGGTGAAGTCACTGAAGGATCTGCCGGAAGGTGGCAAGGTGATCATGCGTGATGCGGTATCTGAAGAAGGTCGTATTCTGTCGATTTTTGAAAAAGAGGGTGTGATCAAGCTGAAGCCGGGTGTGGATAAAGTGACGGCGCGCATTAGCGACATCGTAGAGAACCCGAAAAAGTTGAAGTTCTTACCTAACGTGGAAGCGGCGCTGTTACCGCAGATGTATAACAATGAAGAAGGGGATGCGGTGGTGATTAACGCCAACTACGCAATCGACGCCGGACTGGATCCAGTGAAAGATCCGATTGCCGTAGAAAGCGGTGAAAACAACCCGTATGCCAATATCATTACCGTGCATCGCGGTGACGAGAAGAAAAAGGATATCGTGGCGCTGGTTGATGTGCTGCACTCCAAAGAGATCCAGGACTGGATCCGTACCAAATATAAAGGCGCGGTGATCCCGGTTAATAACTGATAGTCAAAATGCCGAGTGGCGATTTTGCATTACCCGGCCTACAACGTCATGTAGGCCGGATAAAACGCATTAGCGTTGCCATCCGGCGCTAAAGTTAAATACGCTCAATTCTCGCTGGCAACCCCTGACGCACAGCGGCTCCTGAAACCCAATCCAGCCAGGTGTTGGCAACCTTTCGTGTCGGATCCGCAAAGCCCAGATCGTTGATATTGATTCCCGACTTTATCTTTTTATCAAACGGCATCGGCTCACCGTCGAGCGTATGCTGCGCAGCGCCCATCTCTTTATGTCCATAGCCATGCTCAATTGCGATTACCCCAGGCATCACGCCCTGCAGTAAGCTGATTTGCGCTTCAACCTGCCCGCCCGGCGTGGTGATGCGAACGGTATCGCCGTGAGATAAACCATAGCGCTTGCCGTCCTGCGGGTTAAGCGCCACCAGATTAACCGGCTTCAGATGATGCAGGCGCGGGATCACCGCTGTGGCGCTGGACATGGTATTCGATTTAAAGGAAATCAGTTTCAACGGCCACTCTTGTTCCGGGAACAACTCCTCAACCGCACGTCCATCAGAGAGGCGCGAAGGATACCACGCCGGACAGCCGCTGTAGCGCTCGCCGGTAATCGCATGACGGTGTGCAGCGACATCCGCATTCCATATTTGCAGCGGTTTTTCCCACGCATTGCCGACGCGGTTATCGACCCGACCACTGTTATCTGGCGCAAAACGGCCACCGCGCGAATAGATAAACGCCACGCGACTCACCTCATCGGTTTTTAACGTTTGGGTCATCACCGGCAAGATTCGTTGCACCCCGGTCAGCGCGATATCCTCTTCCTGTGCCTCCGCCACAGGCGTTTTGCCCATAAAAGCAATGTTGGCGGCCAGCCGCAGATAATAATCTTCGGCGCGGTTGAGCGGATACTGATTGCCCTGCGGGTCGGCAATGGCATTGTCACCAAAGCCGGGGAGACCAATGCGTTTTGCCACCGCGATGCAGAAAGCCTCCATTGAGACTGGTTGACCGTCAGCGGTCTGGCGGGTAGCGGGCCTGACCACGGGCCAACGCGCGGTAGTGGCTTTGCTGGCCACGCCTGCCCACGGAGCGCTAAATCCCCAGCTTTCGAAGTTGTGGGTATCCGGTACGATGTAATCCGCCAGCGCGGTTGTTTCGTTCATGAACGCATCAATCGCGATAAACAGTGGCAAACGTGCAGGATCTTTTAGCTTTTCTTCTGCCACACCGCGTAAGCCCGCAATCCCATAAAACGGGTTGGTCATGTTGGAGATCCAGGCCTTTAGCGGATACGGATAACCTTCCAGTGCTGAAACCAGCAATTCGGTAAGCTGGCCTGCGACAAACGGATACCAGGGCGCTTTGGCCGGGAAGGGCGATTGCCCGGCGGCGACTTTGTTGCGGTACTCTTCGGAAGACTCATAGGCTGTCTTGCTGCGGGCGAGGCTCAGACCTTTAGGTTTCACCTTCCCGGCAAAACTGTCCATATTGTAGCGCGGGCCGTCAGTTGCGCCGTTGAACTTACCGCCGCCGACGAACACGCCGCCTTCGAGGCTCAGGTTCCCGATCAACGCATTGAGCATCATTACCGACCAGGCATTATAAAAACCGTTACCCGCCATCATCCCACCGTGCGTGATCACTGCTGCTTTTCGTCCGTGACGGGTGAAAGCATCGGCCAGCGCGCCAATGTCTGCCTCAGAAACACCACACTGCTGGCTGTATTGCGCCATTGATAGTTTCTCAGCGGATTCTTTCAGACACTGGAAGCCACTTTTTACCGTGACCGTTTGCCCCCCGGCCAGCGTGACTTCACGGGAGATGAACAGTTGGGCACGTTGGCAACTGCTGGCGGCGACGATCTCTCCGGCTTCGTTAATGACTGTTGGTTCGTTGGCGGCGTCTGCGCGTAAATGCGCCAGCGTTAAATGCTGACCGGCGAGCGTTGGAATTTCATCGGTAATGACCAGATGGGTGGCGTTGGTCCAGCTTTTTTCCCCGGCCTGCTTCATGGCCTGTACGTCTGGAATAGCCAGGTAATCAGCGTTATAGCGCTGCTTTTCAATTATCCAGCGGATCATCCCCATCGCCAGAGCGGAGTCCGTCCCTGGGCGTACGGGCTGCCAGTGCCCACGATCGTCGGCAAGCACTGTCGTTAGCGGTAGGGCTGGTGCAACCACAACATAGCGGAAGTCATCACGTAAACGGGCACTGGCGAGTTGCCGTGCCTGGCGTTTAAACGGGTTGCCGGATTGTGCTGGAGACGTCCCCATAAACAACGCAAATTCGACATTATCCCAGTCGGGTTTTACGTGGGTATTTTTATCCAGATCGCCCATCAACGCGCCAGATCCGGCACGATAGGCCAGACCACAGTATGCGCCATGGGCACCGAAGTTTTTGCTGCCGAAACTGTTCAGGGCAAAGCGACGCAAAAAAGTATCACGTCCTTCATCACTGGTATTGGTGACCAGTAGCTGATTGGATTTTGGGCCGAAACCGGGGTGTCGGGCATCAATCGGCGTATCGGGATCGTGGATCGCCCGCAGACCGTCAACGTGGCCTTCGCCAAACAGATCGCCGCCTTCCACCACTTCTTTGATCAGTTGCTCAAAGCTGATGCGCTGCCATTTGCCTTCCCCACGTTTACCTACGCGTTTCATTGGCTCCAGAATACGCAGTGGGCTGTACAGGCCTTCAAGTAACGTTGCACCGCGAGCGCAAGCGGTGGAGCGGGCATCAAGGCCGGTTTCGCCCGCCAGTTGTTCCATCGCGGCGGCAAAGGGAACAGAGGAGTCAATGTGGTGTTCGTGAGATAGCGGATGGTACGGGTTGCCCGCAATACGCAACACTTTGCCTTGTTCGTTATCAACACGGACACGCACGCCACATTGCGTCCAGCAGCCGAAACACTGTGTCATGGAGATCACCTGTTGCGGGTTCTGTTGCCAGCGCGTTTGGGCATGTGCTTCGGGGATGAGTGCATTACCAAAGATACGGTCACGGGTTATTTTTCCTGATGTTCCGTCAAGCAAACCATCAATCGCACGCTTTGCCACGTCCCGATAACTCAGGCCGAAGGTCACCATGCCCCCGACGGCTAGACCAACTTTAAGCCACTGACGACGAGTTAAATTAGCCATGTTGCATTCTCCTTGCGATCGCGTTCAGGGCTTCACGAACCATAATGATCAGTGCGACCCACAGGCCAAAAGTGCCAAGAATAGCCAGCCAGCCATCTGTGCCACCGGGCAGGGTATAGGGATTAAACTGGGCGTTAAATTTCGGTACGGTCTGTACCTGAATGAGTAATGTCCAGCGCATTAGCCAGCACAATGCCATTGCACTTATTGCCAGCGAAATACGTAATGGCAGTGATAACGGATGGCGTAACACCAGGGCGCAAACGCCCAGTGAGGTAACCCAAAGTGCAATCCAGCCGATGGCGTAATGTCGCGCGGAAGCCGCCACATCCAGCCACTGGCGAATTGCTGACCCCGATAGCGTGTTGCCACTAGCCCATATCACCACCACGATAGCCAGCGCGCACAGCGTGGCTATCTGTCCCCATGCCAGTTTGCGCGGTAATGTTGTCCCTGCGTTTTTCACCGTGGCGATAAGCAGGGCAAGGAACGTTTGCAGGGCACTGAGGAACATCGCTACCGGGAAGGCGTAGCTGAACCAGATCGGACGCGCCTCGACAATCGAGACCTCGCGACCTGTATAGACCAACAGTCCAATCGCCGATAGCGCACTTCCCACGGCCAACCATTTAGTGACGCTGTAACTTTTTGCGGTTAATCGCTTAACCTGTTGTGCGATAAACCACAGCCCTAAAAACCCGGTGAATAGCGGTAAAAACAGCGCGCCCCACGGCATCCACGACCATGGCGTCGGAAAGGCGTAGAAATGCCAGACACGAGCGGTCTGGTGTAAATCAGCGGTCAGCGCCAGCGGCGCGGTAATCGCGCAGGTCAGGGCGATTAACAGCGTCAGGTTTTCCAGTTCCGGCGTCTCTTGTTTGCGCCAGTGAAGCGCACAGGCAAACAGTGCGGCGCAGGCGGCAATGCCGATAAAAAAGAAATATTGCACAGCCCAGGGTAACCAGCTTACGTCCTGTGGATGCGTCAGAACCTCTTCGATAATCAAGGTAGGGTTCATTTAAACCTCCTGCCAGAGCGCGGGCTGGGCACGCCCCATTAATGGTGTCACAAAGGCCTCATCCAGGCCCAGATAGAACACGTGCGGCGAGGTGCCACTTTCCGGTTTCAGGACCTTGATGGCGTCATGATGTTGTTGCAGCATTTGAGAAATCCGGCTGTGTGGATCCTTGATATCACCGATGATGCGCGCGCCGCCAACACACGACTCTACGCAGGCCGGGAGCAGGCCCGCTTCCAGTCGATGAACGCAAAAAGTGCATTTATCGGCGGTTTGCGTTTCATGGTTGATAAACCGTGCATCGTATGGGCAGGCCTGCACACAGTAGGCGCAGCCAACACAGCGTGTGTTGTCGACAACCACAATGCCATCTTCGCGCTGGAAGGTGGCCTGCACCGGACACACCGGCACGCAAGGGGGGTTATCACAATGGTTGCACAGGCGCGGCAGCAGGACGTTGGTGACGCTTTGCTGGCCTTCAAGTTGCACCTGATATTGATTAACGTTGGTACGAAACTCACCTTGCGGCGTCTGGTTTTCAATCGCGCAACTCACGGTGCAGGCCTGGCAGCCGATACATCGACGCAGATCGACCAGCATGCCGTAGCGATGCTGGGGCGATCCTTCATGCCGTTCAGGCGAAAAGGGAAACTGGGCCTGTGCGAGGGGAACCAGTGATGCGCCAGCGGTCAGGACGCCCAGTTGCTGGAGAAACTGCCGTTTACTGCTGTCCATATTTTCTCCCGTCACGATGCAACAACGAAACATTGGTCACGCCGTTGATTTGCGTGTGATGAATAAAGAATCTCAATGATTTACAGTGTAAAAATCGTGGCGGGGGCAGCTCTATTGTGGTTAACCACATACCCGGCTTGTTGTTGATCTAAAACAACATAATTGACAGGGATAATTCAGTGGGATGTAACGTCGTTCGATGTCTGACGCTATTGGCCTCCGTGTGGATGCTCGGCAGCGTGGCGTGGGCAGGTTCGTGGAATGTGGGTGTTTTGGCGATGCGTGGCGAGGTCTCTACACGTGCCCACTGGCAACCGCTGGAAACCCTGTTAAATCAGCAAATTCCGGGTGAACAGTTTCATATTCAACCGCTGGATCTGCAGCAGATGCAGGAGGCGGTTAACCGTGGAACCGTCCAGTTTGTGGTCACCAATCCGGCGCAATTCGTGCAGTTAAACAGCCATGCAGCGCTTCGCTGGCTGGCATCATTACGCTCCACTCGTGGCGGAAAGGCAACCAGCAACGTGATTGGCAGTGCGGTCCTCGTCAGGCGCGACAGTGGGATCGTGAATGCACATGATCTGATTGGTAAAACGGTAGGTGCCATTGATGCTCAGGCATTTGGCGGTTATTTGCTGGGATACAAAGCGCTCAGCGATGCGGGATTGCGCCCTGAACGTGATTTACATCTGACGTTTACCGGCTTTCCTGCCGATGCCTTGCTGTATTTATTACGTGAAAAAGCGGTTCAGGCGGTGATTGTGCCCGTGTGTCTGCTGGAAAAAATGGATGAAGAAGGGCTAATCCGCAAAGCGGACTTTAGGGCCGTGATTAGCTATCCAACGTCAATTCCTTGCGTAACCAGCACGCCGCTCTATCCTGACTGGTCGTTTGCTGCCTTGCCCGCGGTCAGTGATGAACTGGCCGATCGTGTCACGCGGGTACTGTTTAACGCGCCACAAAACGCTGTCTTTCGTTGGGGCGCGCCGGCCTCAACCCGCGAAGTAGAAGCTTTGCTGCGCGATGTCCGCCAGCACCCACAGCAGCGCCAATTGTGGCTGGATGTCAAAAGCTGGTTTATTCAACATCGTCTGGCCATGGGGGCGGCGGGTATCGTCCTGTTGTTGCTGACGCTCAATTACATCTGGGTCATGCTGCTGGTCCGCCGACGTGGAAGACTGCTTGAGCGTAATAATGTGCTGTTGCGTAAACAGGAACAGGCGCTGGAAACCGCGCGTCAAATGAGCGTGCTGGGCGAGATGACGTCCGGATTCGCTCATGAACTTAACCAGCCGCTTTCGGCTATCCGCCACTATGCACAGGGCTGTCTGATTCGTCTGCGCGGCCAGGATCAGCAGCATCCGTTGTTACCCGCCCTTGAACAGATTGACGTGCAGGCGCAGCGGGGCGCCGATACGCTACGCAATTTACGTCAGTGGGTCAGTCAGGCGCAGGGAAATCCGGTGATGACTGACGACTGGGAGCCCATTAACATTCATGATGCGATCCATCATGTCTGGCAGTTATTACGCATGGCACAGCAATTCCCGACGGTAGCGTTACAAACGCAGGTCGATAATTCGCTCACGGTTACACTGCCGACCGTTTTGCTGGAGCAGGTTCTGGCTAATCTGGTACTAAACGCGGCCCAGGCGGGGGCAAAAACGGTGTGGTTCTCAGCGTGCAGTGAGGAGCATGGTGTGCGTATCCTGGTGCAGGATAACGCCGGAGGGATCGACGATGCGCAGTTATATCAGGCATTCCAGCCCTTTATGACCACCCGTAAGGAAGGGATGGGACTCGGGCTGGCCATTTGTCAGCGACTGGTTCGCTATGCAAATGGCGACATTAGCATCAAAAATCACCCAGCGTCTGACGGTCTGGCGGGCGTAGCGGTGACATTACATTTTAAGCAAACACAGGAAGGAGGGCGTCGTGGCAATAATTCATCTGTTGGATGACGATGTAGCGGTTACTCAGGCCTGTGCATTTTTACTGGAAAGTATGGGGTATGAGGTACGCTGCTGGGAGCAGGGTGAAACATTTTTGGCTCAGGCCGATCTGCATCAGGTCGGCGTATTACTGCTGGATATGCGCATGCCGGTACTGGATGGACATGCCGTGCATGAAGCAATGCGTCAGCGCGAGAGCACCCTGGCGGTGGTATTTCTTACCGGGCATGGTGATGTGCCCATGGCGGTTGAACAAATGAAGCGCGGAGCCGTCGATTTCTTACAGAAGCCGGTTTCAGCCGCGCCGCTACAGGCTGCGCTGGAAAATGCTGTGCAGGCCTCGGTAGCGGCTTTTTCGCGACAGGAAATTGTTGCTTGCTATCAGCAACTTACCCCGAAGGAGCGAGAACTGGCGAATCTGGTTGCAAAGGGGTTGATAAATCGGGAAATCGCCGATGCCATGAATATTGCCGTTCGCACGGTTGAAGTGCATCGGGCGCGGGTGATGGAAAAAATGCGGGCCGGAAGCCTCGCCGAGCTGGTAAATCGACTTCAGCGGATCCAGTAAAATTTTGACATTTATTTGATTTTCATTGGATTTTGTCTAATTTGCCAGAGTGATATATGCTGTGGGTTTGAGTTAATGACGAGCGGGTGAATATGGGAAATCAAACCAAAGACGACGAGCTGTACCGCGAGATGTGCAGAGTAGTCGGTAAAGTAGTGCTGGAAATGCGCGATCTGGGGCAAGAGCCTAAGCATATCGTCATTGCTGGCGTACTGAGAACAACCCTCGCCAATCAGCGTGTGAAGCGCAGTGAGTTAGAAAAACAGGCCATGGAGACGGTGATTAAAGCGTTGGCCGGTTAATCCATAAAAGAGGGCGGTAGAATTATTCTGCCGTCCTCTTATTTTATTCTTCGTTATCTTCCAATAAATATAATTTAGTTCGGTCACTAAAATTACGCATTGCGCTATATATTTGATTGCATATCGAGTGGTATATAACACAATATTTGTGATTGCACTCCCAAATATTTTCATGCATATGAAATGTTATTTCAATCTCGCTTAATGATAATAAATATCACTCCACATTAATTATTTTCCTTCCGATTTTTAATTGATAACGATCAAGGTTACAGGGGGGGAATAACCACATTATTTATCTGCCTAACCCTAAAGGATTATACCCGAGTTTAGGGTATGGATTGATTCAGTTTAACCACCGTCATCTGTGCGATCAGGTTAGGGCAAAAATTCACGTGTTGTTGGCAACATTTATGGCCGATTTGACCTGATCTGCATTCATTAAAATTAGCCTGGATCTGTTGCTACTACAGCGTTTGCGAAGAGGATGCGAAATAAATGAACCAGGTTGATCGTCCATTTTTAGATTGTGGTTTAACGCGGCTTGAGTTTCTGCGTATATCAGGGAAGGGTCTGGCAGGATTAACGATTGCCCCCGCTCTGCTATCCCTTTTTGGTTGCAAGCAGGAAGATATCGATAGCGGCACCGTCGGACTTATCAATACGCCGAAAGGGGTGCTGGTGACTCAACGAGCCCGCTGTACTGGCTGCCACCGCTGTGAAATTTCCTGTACTAATTATAACGATGGCGCTGTTGGCACCTTCTTTTCCCGCATCAAAATTCATCGTAACTACTTCTTTGGCGATGATGGCGTTGGGTCCGGTGGCGGGTTGTACGGCGATTTAAACTACACCGCAGACACCTGCCGTCAGTGTAAAGATCCCCAGTGCATGAAAGTCTGCCCGATTGGCGCAATTACCTGGAAACAGGAAGACGGTTGCATTGCCGTAGATCATAAACGCTGTATTGGCTGCAGTGCCTGTACCACGGCCTGCCCATGGATGATGGCGACCGTTAATACCGTAACGAAGAAATCCTCAAAATGTGTTTTATGCGGGGAATGCGCTAATGCTTGTCCGACAGGGGCATTAAAAATTATTGAGTGGAAAGATATTACTGTTTGATGGATAGCAGGGCTGCCTGATACGCGTCATTTAATGCCGAAAATTGCAGTTTTTGAATAAAAGAACTGCCTGAAAGGTGGCGAGTATATCTATCGGACCTTCTTGCAAAGGAAAACATGATGGCTAATGGTTGGACAGGTAATATTTTACGGGTCAATCTCACCACGGGTAATATCACCGTTGAAGATTCCAGTAAATTTAAGAAATTTGTCGGTGGGATGGGCTTTGGCTATAAAATTATGTACGACGAAGTCCAGCCAGGCACCAAACCTTTTGATGAAGGAAATAAGCTGGTTTTCGCGACCGGGCCGCTAACCGGTTCGGGCGCGCCCTGCAGTTCTCGCGTTAATATCACCTCATTATCGACATTTACCAAAGGCAATTTAGTGGTCGATGCCCATATGGGCGGTTTCTTTGCCGCACAAATGAAATTCGCGGGTTACGACGCCATTATTATCGAAGGGAAATCACCTTCTCCGGTCTGGATCAATATCAAAGACGATAAGGTCAGCATCGAAAAAGCGGACTTCATATGGGGTAAGGGTACGCGCGCAACCACTGAAGAAATATGCCGTATCACCAGCCCGGAAACGTGCGTTGCAGCCATTGGTCAGGCGGGTGAAAACCTCGTTCCGCTTTCCTGCATGATTAATAGCCGTAACCACAGCGGCGGAGCCGGCACTGGCGCAGTCATGGGGTCGAAAAACCTGAAGGCCATTGCGGTAGAAGGGACCCAGGGGGTCAATATTGCCGATCGCAAAGAGATGAAGCGGCTTAATGACTACATGATGACCGAGCTAATCGGCGCCAACAACAACCATGTTGTGCCGAGCACGCCGCAGGCCTGGGCTGAATACTCTTCACCTAATTCGCGCTGGACGGCTCGCAAAGGGTTGTTCTGGGGCGCTGCGGAAGGAGGGCCAATCGAAACGGGGGAAATTCCACCGGGAAACCAGAATACGGTCGGTTTTCGTACCCATAAATCCGTGTTTGATCTCGGCCCGGCCGCTGAGAAGTATACCGTCAAAATGAGTGGCTGCCATTCATGTCCAATTCGCTGTATGTCGCAACTCAATGTTCCCCGTGTGAAAGATTTTGGTGTGCCAAGTACCGGCGGGAATACCTGCGTGGCGAACTTTGTACATACCACTATTTTCCCGAATGGGCCGAAAGATTTCGACGATAAAGACGATGGGCGCGTCGTAGGAAACCTGGTTGGCCTGAACCTGTTTGACGATTATGGCATCTGGTGTAACTACGGGCAGTTGCACCGTGACTTTACTTACTGCTACTCCAAAGGCGTCTTTAAGCGAGTGTTACCTACGGCAGAGTATGCAGAGATCCGTTGGGATCAACTGGAAGCAGGCGATCCGAACTTTATCAAAGATTTCTACTATCGACTGGCGCATCGCGTGGGTGAACTCAGCCACCTGGCAGATGGTTCCTACGCGATTGCAGAACGCTGGAATCTGGGCGAAGAGTACTGGGGTTACGCGAAGAACAAACTATGGTCGCCGTTTGGTTTCCCTGTTCACCATGCGAACGAAGCCTCGGCGCAGGTGGGGGCGATCACCAACTGTATGTTCAACCGCGACTGTATGACGCATACCCATATCAACTTTATCGGCTCCGGTTTACCGCTGGCGCTACAGCGTGAAGTAGCGGGCGAACTGTTTGGTTCACAGGATGCCTACGATGAAACCAAAAACTATACCCCGATTAATGCCGCCAAAATCAAATACGCCAAATGGACGCTGCTGAAAGTCTGTCTGCACAATGCGGTTACGCTGTGTAACTGGGTCTGGCCAATGACGGTTTCGCCACTGAAGAGTCGAAACTATCGTGGAGACCTCGATCTGGAAGCGAAATTCTTCCAGGCCGTAACGGGGGATGAAACAACTCAGGCGAGTCTGGATTTGGCCGCGGAGCGCATTTTTACCCTGCACCGTGCTTATACAGTCAAGTTGATGCAAACCATGGATATGCGTAATGAGCACGACCTGATCTGCTCCTGGGTGTTTGATAAAGATCCGAAGATCCCAGTCTTTACCGAAGGGACCGACAAGATGGACCGGGAAGATATGCGTCAGTCGCTTACGATGTTCTATCAGGAAATGGGCTGGGACCCGGCGTTGGGCTGCCCAACTCGCGACACCCTTCACCGCCTCGGCCTTGAGGATGTGGCTGCCGACCTGGCTGCACACAATCTGTTGCCGGCGTAAGGAACGCAGATGACGTACGTGAGTAACGACCTGGCCGCTGCAGAGGATGTGCATGGTGATGACGTGGATAGCCAAAAGAGACAGTGGCTGCACGCGTTACACCAGCCTGTCGCACACCAGAGTTCGTCATTAATCCAGGAACCCACCAGTCCGGAGTCGATAGTGGCGGATTTTATCCGCCAGCATTCTGCTTCAGGTCAACTGGTGGCACGCAGCGTGTTTCTGTTGCCACCTTATTCGGTTCCTGAAAGTGACCTGGCTACCCTGCTGGACGCGATGTGTCAGCATGCATCCGACGCAGATATTCTCTGTATCCAGGGGTCAGAGGATACCTACTTCTACTCGACGCAAACCATGACGGCAAACTACGCCGAGATGTGTGTGCAGGTGGTGGAAAATGATATCTGCCGTGCCATTGCAGAAGCGGTACGTTTTGACTGCCAAACGTATCCTCGCCCCTATAAGGTCGCCATGCTGGCGCAACCGCCATACCACTTTGAACCTGAGCAGGTTACGGCGGCGCTCACGGCAATGGAAACGCATCCTGATTATGCAGACATACGTGCTGTGGAATCGTCGAATGCGGAACCTTATCTGTTTAGCGAGCGCTTTATGAGTTACGGCAAAGCGTATGGCCTGTGCGAATGGCTTGAGGTTGAGCAGTATCAGAACCCCTGAATTTTTCAGGTTGATGTCATGGAACGTGTGGACGATCACTGTCACAGCATTAGAGGATAACCCGATGTCCTTCACCCGACGAAAATTTGTCATTGGCATGGGGACGGTGATTTTTTTCACCGGCCCAGGCCAAAACCTGTTAGCGAGTACGAAGAGTACTAAAAACGTTCGTTATGTCATGATCCACGACGAATCATTGTGCAACGGATGTAATATTTGCGCCCGAGCGTGCAGGAAAACGAATCATGTTCCTGTTCAGGGGAGTCGTTTATCAATAGCCCATATCCCGGTAACGGATAACGATAACGAAACGCTGTATCACTATTTTCGTCAGTCCTGTCAGCATTGTGACGATGCCCCCTGCATTGAGGTGTGTCCGACCGGTGCTTCCTGGCGAGATGAAAACGGGATTGTGCGAGTCGATACCTCTCGTTGTATCGGCTGCAGTTACTGCATTGGCGCATGTCCGTATCAGGTACGCTATCTCAACCCACAAACCAAAGTGGCGGATAAATGCGACTTCTGCGCCGAATCACGTCTGGCGAAAGGTTTCCCGCCAATTTGCGTCAATTCTTGTCCAGAGCACGCGTTGATTTTTGGCCGTGAGGACAGCCCGGAAATTCAGACCTGGTTGCGGGAAAACAAGTACTACGAATATCAACTTGCAGGCGCCGGGAAGCCCCATCTGTATCGTCGGTTCGGTCAACATTTGATTAAAAAGGATAATGTATGAACGCGTCGCAGAATGCCGAACAGTTTCACGCACAGCTTGCGCAGTACGTCCCAATGTTTTCGCCGGATTACTGGCCTGTCTGGTTGGTTTTCGCCGGGTTAATGCTGGTGGGGATGTGGCTGGTGCTGGCACTCCACGCAATGTTGCGCTTTCGTTCAGCGAATAAAGCGTCTGCAGGACACGGAGAGAAGGTCTATTTATACTCGAAAGCTGTCCGTTTGTGGCACTGGTCGAATGCGCTATTATTTCTGTTGCTGCTGGCCAGCGGCCTGCTAAATCATTTCACTGCGGTCAGTGCCCCAGTGATGAAAAGCCTGCTGACTGTGCATGAGGTCTGTGGCTTTTTGCTGCTTGCCTGCTGGATTGGTTTTGTCCTGATTAACCTGATTGGGGGGAACGGGCATCACTATATTATTCAGCGTCAGGGCTGGATCGGCCGGGCGCAGAGGCAGACGCGATTTTACCTGTTTGGCATTATGCAGGGCGAAGCGCATCCATTCCCGGCATCAACGCGTTCGAAATTCAATCCGTTACAGCAGGCGGCGTATGTCGGAGTGATGTACGGTTTGCTGCCGCTACTGCTGATCTCCGGGTTGCTATCCCTGTACCCACAGGCTGTGGGCGATCTGTTCCCTGGCGTACGTTACTGGTTGCTGCAGGCGCACTTTGCGCTGGCTGTCGTGAGCGTGTTTTTCATTTTTGGACATCTTTATCTCTGCACCACAGGACGCACACCGGGCGAAACCTTTAAGTGCATGGTGGATGGCTATCACCGGCATTAAGAGATGATGATTACGCGTGGTGACTTACGGGCCTGGCGCGTCGGGCCCGTGATGTATCGCTGGTTTCTGCGTGCGTTTCCTGAAGGAGGCAGCTATGCGGAGGTGCACCGTGCACTCCAGCAGGAAGGGTATAGTGACTGGGCAGATAGCCTCGTGGAATACGGCTGGTCAAGATGGCAGGATGAAGAGAATTTTGTCCAGCAGGATATCTGTGCGATGGGTCGTGTTGTCTGTCCGCAGACGGCAGACGACAACGGTAAACAATTGGCGAGCGCGGCTGATGGCGACAGTCTCGGTAGCGCGGGCGATAACATTAAAATCGTCAGCGCCGGATACGCCGCGCAGATTGCCAGTGCAGGTTACAGCGCACGTATTGGCTGCGTGGGTTATAACGCTCATGTTGCCAGCTCCGGTGAGCGTGGCCGTATTGCCATCGCGGGAAACTCCACACGAGTCAGTAGTGTGGGCGGCGGTACACGAATGGCCAGCACGGGTATGCGGGTGCGCATCAGTTCGCTGGGTGACAGAAGTCGTATCGCCAGCAGCGGTGATTTAACCCAGATAGCCAGTTTTGGCGCAGAGTCGAAAATCGCCAACTGCGCGGACAACGTGCAGATCATGGCCAACGGAGAAAACACTGTTATTGCCAGTACTGGCGTGGTCGATTCAATAATTCTCGGCCCCGGCGGATGCGCGGCTCTTGCCTATCACGACGGTAAGAGAATGCGCTTTGCGGTGGCTATTGAGGGTGAAAATAACATTCGCGCAGGGGTGAAGTATCGGCTCAACGAAGACCATCAATTTGTGGCATGTTGAGCCGTGTTGCTATTTCAACGCGAACCGACGCTGAGTGATCTTCTCCAGGCTAAAGCACAGCAGGTAATAGACCAGTCCGGTAAAGACAAAAATAGCCGCCGGGTAAATTTGTACCCGGTTGTTAACCTGACCCGCAACCGTCGTGAGTTCAGGTACGTTGACGATAAATGCCAGCGACGTGTCCTTGAGTAGCCCGATAAAAATCCCCGTTAGCGAGGGCAGTACGTTGCGCAGAACCTGTGGCAACAGAATTAACCCGAGCGCCTGGAGCGGACGAAACCCCTGAACGATGGCCGCATCATACTGACCGCCTGGCAGCGCAGTGATACCCGCGTACACAGAATGCATCACCGAGGCGGCGGTAAACCAGGCCAATGCCAGCGTAACGGTTATGGCTCCCGGTAAATCACTGCCTGTGAGCATGGGCAACAGATACCACATCCAGAAAATCACGAAGATTAACGGAATACCACGAATAAACTCTGCCCAGATAAACAGCCCCTTACGTATCGCCCCAGGAAAACGCCAGGCACAGCAGGCGAGTGCGATCCCAGCGGGAAGCGCCAGTGCCGCTGCGCCAATCGCCATCAACAGCGTGAGCAGAACGCCCCCCGGTTGCCCCTCTGTGACCCGCCCCCACAGGAGGTAGTCCAGATTGTCGGTAATAACCGAAATATTAGCGATCATGCAGTAGGCTCCTGAAACGGAATATGCGTGTTTTACGCGCCAACGGTTTACCTGCTGCAGACACAGGACCAAGACGGGTTAACAACATCCCCAGTACAATGCCGGTCAGCAGGTAGAGTGCCGTGCCGACGGCAAAGGCTTCCAACGCATGGGCGTTATAGCTTTCAATTTGCCGTACCTGGTATGTCAGTTCTGCAAAGCCAATGCCGCTGGCCAATGAAGACAGCTTCATCAGATTAAGATATTGCCCCACGATCGGCTGCCAGGCATTTGCCAGCCCCTGAGGGAGCAGGATGTGACGAAACGTCGCCCATGACGAAAACCCCTGTGCTATGGCTGCCTCGCGCTGCCCGCCAGACACAGCCTGTAAACCGGAGGCGACCTCTTCGACCAGAAAGGCCGAGGTAAAGACACCCAGCCCCCATGCGGAGCAGAGAAACTCCGGCGTTAACCACCAGACATCCCCCGGCAGAATGGACCAGGAGTGTTCCGCATTAATGAAGGTAATCACGTCGCGAGGAAGGAGATTCCATGCAGCGAAGTACCAGAACATCAGTTGGACGAGTAAAGGAGTATTGCGAAAAACAGAGACCCACACGCTGACCATGGTGGTCGCAAAGCGCTGTCCTGTCAGGCGCAGGCTGAGCAGAAAGATGGCAAACACCGTGGCGAGTACCACGCCGGCTAGCGTGACCCAAAGTGTGGTCAGAAAACCGGAGATTATCCATTGCAGAGGTTGCCCGCTCAGCACCCCCTGCCAGTCCATTGCATGCATTATAACGATGACTCCTGGTGTAACGGGTCGAGCACTTTTTTCAGAAAACGTTGGGTCCTGGGGTGCTGAGGGCGAGTGAAAAACGCCTCAGGAGGTGCGACTTCGAGAATATCGCCGCCATCAATAAACACCACACGATCGGCAATCTCCCTGGCGAAATGCATTTCATGGGTCACGACAATCATGGTAATACCGCTATGAGCCAGACGCTTCATGACCTGCAACACTTCGCCAATCATTTCTGGATCCAGCGCGGAGGTGGGTTCATCAAACAGGATGATTTGCGGCGAGGAGGCCAGCGCGCGGGCGATAGCAACACGTTGTTGCTGCCCGCCGGAAAGTTGGGCGGCATACGCATCGGCTTTCTCAGCTAATCCTACCTGTTCCAGCAGTTCAAGTGCCCGTTGCTCAGCATCCGTTTTTTTCCAACCGTGAACATATTCCAGCGCCAACGTGATGTTCTGCTGTGCCGTCAGGTGGGTGTAGAGATTGAATTGCTGGAACACGAAACCAATCCGGCTGCGAAGCTGACGCAATGTGGGGCCGCGCAGCTGACCGATTGGTTTGTCATCAATAAAGATATCGCCGCCGCTCAGTGACTCCAGTTGGTTTATCAGGCGAATAAGCGTCGACTTTCCTGAGCCAGAAGGCCCGAGAATGGTGACGACTTCGCCCGGTTCAACCGACAGGCTGACGCCGTTAAGCACGGTATGATTGTCATAGTGTTTTATGACATTACGCAGTTCAACACGCGCCTGGCGCAGATGCGTAAAATCCGCAGCCGAAGCTGCGGGACGATGAAAAAGGCCTGAGAGCATATTACTTCGCTTCTATTTTGAAGGCGCGGGGCTGTGGATTTTTGGTTTGCGGACCAAACCAGACATCATAAATTTTGGCTGCCTGCCCGGTTGACTCGAGCTTTAATAGCTCGTCGTTCACGGCCTTCAACAGCGCAGGTTCACCTTTTTTCACACCCACACCAATTTCTTCTTTGCTCAACAGGTCGGGCAAAATTTTGAAATCTGCTTTATCCGGCGCACCGCCTAACAACCCTGCCAGAATGGTGCTGTCCTGGGTGATCGCCTGGACATTACCATTACGCAGGGCGGTTAATGCCAGCGGAATATCGTCATAGGCCAGCACACGTGATTGTGGAAAACGCTGATGCAACGCCTGCTCACCTGTCGTCCCTTTCACCGCACCGATACGGGCCTTACTGTAGTCATCAAGCTTATCCGGCGATTTTGCCGGAACGAGGAATTGCTGTCCGGTAACGAAGTAAGGGGCGGAAAAATCGATAACCTGTGCACGCTCAGGTGTAATCGTGATATCCGCTACGATTAAATCGGCCTTACCGGACTGCAATAACGGTATACGGTTAGCCGGATTGGTGGCGACCAGTTCCAGTTTAACGCCAAGTGATTTAGCCAGCGCTTCAGCGAAATCAACGTCGTAGCCGACAATTTTATGTGTTTTTGCATCAATAGAGCCGAACGGTGGATTGGCGTCAAAGGTGGCGATTTTTACCACGCCTGCGGCTTTGATATCGGCCAGTTGATCGGCCTGAGCGTATGACGCGGCAATGCCTGACGCCAGCAGGACACTGAGTGCCAGCCATGTTTTTTTTGTGCTGTGAATCGTCGTTGCCATCATTTTCTTTGAATCCCTGTTGTTTTGGTTTGTGCTTTTTACGCTCCCATAACTTGCGGCGGTGACCAAATAAGAAAAAATTCTTATCTATATACAAAATGGTATTAGTGAAAAAGGTGTTAATTGCGGGTGAAAATAATGAAAAACTGAAATGCAAAATAGCGCACAACGTTGGCAAAAATTCGCATTTCATTTTTTACGCATTCTGCGCTGGAATAAGTTGAGCCCAACAGACAGCGGAGGCGGAGAAGATGAACGGGGTTAAATATCTTTGGTTGCGTATAAAGAATCGACATCCACAGACTCCACAACATAGTGCGGAACGAAATCTTCAGCGTGTTGTGGAGTCTGTTCTTCCTGTCGCCAGCCTGTATGGGGTGGATATCGCCAACATTGATCCGGAGTGGTTCCGTGATAAAACAACACGCTGAACTTCGCCTGACGCGCGAAATGTACTGGAATGAAGTGTGCAAAATGAGCAGAAATACTACTGAATCTCAATTCTGATCTGTAACATACATCAAAACAGGTCTGGATTGGGAACAAGCATGCTGCGTGATAATTTTAACGATCTCTATTATCTCATTGTCGTTGCCCGTGAACGCAGTTTTACCCGCGCCGCAGCGAAGTTAGGGGTCTCGCAGTCAGCATTAAGCCATGCCATTCGTGGGCTTGAGGAGCGACTGGATGTCAGATTGCTGACCCGTACCACGCGAAGCGTCGCGCCAACTGAAGCCGGAGAACGGCTTATCAACAGTATCAGTCCGCGTTTCGATGACATTGAGTCGGAGCTACTGGCATTAACCGATATTCGCCAGCGCGTGGCGGGGAATATCCGTCTGACGCTCGGGGAACATGCGTTGCAATCGACCGTCTGGCCTGCACTACAGCCGTTTTTGCAGGCGTATCCTGATGTAAATGTGGAAATGACCATCGACAACAGCCTGACGGATATCGTGACGGGACGCTATGATGCCGGTATCAGGCTTGGCGAGCAGGTGGCCAAAGATATGGTTGCTGTCAGGATCGGTCCCGACTGGCGCATGGTTGTGGTGGGATCCCCCGCCTATTTTGCCCGCCATGGCAAACCGCAAACCCCGCATGATTTACAGAATCATAACTGTATCAATATGCGCATGCCGACCCTGGGCGGGCTGTATGCCTGGGAGTTTGCCAAAAATGGGCAGGATCTCCGCGTGCGGGTAGAAGGGCAGCTTATTTTTAACAATCTTCCACCGCGTATCAGTGCGGCGATTTCGGGCATGGGCCTGGCATTTGTACCGGAAGACACCGTCGAGCAGGCGGTAGCAGAGGGAGCGCTGGAAAAAGTGCTGGAAGACTGGTGTGAACCTTTTCCCGGTTATTACCTGTACTATCCCAGCCGTAGACAACATACCGCAGCCTTTGCACAGCTGATTGAGGCGTTGCGTTATACGGCGTGAAGCGCAGGCTGACTATAAAAAAACCGGCATTGAGCCGGTTCAGAAATTAGATTTTGCAGGCATCGCCGCAGTCGTTATCAGCAATCATTTCCTGCGCTTTTTTGTCCGCATCTTCCAGACGTTCAGCATTACGCTCTTGCGCTTCTTCCAGCCCATCAAAGACCAGATTATCGAGATCAATTTCCATCATTCACCTGCCAGGTTCAGCGTTTAACATCATTCCATTATATTGCAAAAATGTTGCTGAACAGCAGCGATTATTGCTACTAAGCACGTTCTTATACCAGGTCAGCGTATTTTTCCGGCAGCGTATCTCACAGATGGCGGTTCGCTTCCAGCAGCAGACGGTGCTGCTCAACGGCGTGCGCGTTTTCCCGTGCCCCGCGCGACATCAGCGTCCAGGCCTCCAACGCTGAAAACCTCTCGTCATTCGCTCGTTATGTTAATTAAATGTTATTAAATCGAATCGAGCCCTTGTTTATTCAGGAACGTGATGTGCGATTTGTTTTAACAAATATGCGACAAAATCACTATACATATAACTTAATATCTTTTATACATTAATTGTTCAACCCTGCGACTATTCCACAAAAGAGAAAGCAATATGGAACAGACTCCTGATAAGAAAAACGATAACTTTCAAAAAGATGGCAAAGAACAGTTCAACCGCTCGATCGGGCTTATTTCAAATTTTGCGTTGGGTTTTACCTACCTGTCACCGCTCACCGCTGTTTATTCGCTGTTCGCGTTGGCAGTGACGCTGGCGGGACCACCCGCGGTGTGGTGGATTTTAATCGTCGCGTGTGGGCAGTTGTTAGTCGCCCTGGTGTTTGGTGAGGTTGCGTCTCAATATCCGATCACCGGGGGGCTGTATCCCTGGGCGAGAAGGTTGTGGGGTAAGAAATATGCGTGGATCGCCGCCTGGATCTACCTGTGGGCGCTGGTGGTGACGATTACCTCGATCGCGGAATATACATCAACATTTGTTGAATCACTCTTTCATTATGGCCAGACACCCGCCACCATGCTGGTGACCTCCGTCTTGCTGCTGCTTTTGATGATGGCCGTCAATATGTCCGGGACCAGGAATCTGGCCAGGGTCGCCAAAATTGGTTTCTGGTGTGAAATCGTCAGCGTGATTGCGCTGGGTATTTACCTGCTGATTTTCCACCGTTCACAGCCTTTCTCCGTCATCTTTGATTCGATGGGGGTACTGGCACATGACGGAAGTTATTCCACCGCCTTTATGTCTGCCGCGCTGATGGGCCTGTTTATGTTCTTTGGCTTCGAGGCGTGCGGTAACGTTGCAGAGGAAGTGCAAAATCCAAGCAAAAAAATTCCGGTAGCCATGATTTTAAGTATCGTGTTTGGCGCGATCTCCGCCATTATCTCCGTCATGGGCTATCTGCTGGCGTCACCGAACCTGGTGAGTATCGTGAATGGCAAAACCGCCGATCCGATCCCGGCAATCCTCAATGAAGCGCTGGGGGAAACCGGTGCGACGGTCTTTATCGTTGTCGCTATTATCGCGATGCTGTCGTGCATTCTGTCTCTGCAAGCGGCGTTAAGTCGTCTTATCTTTTCTTTCTCCCGCGACAGAATGCTGCCGGGCAGCGAGTGGATGGCCAAAATTTCCAAAAATGGTGTCCCGGATAATGCCATGGTCGTCAGCTGCGTGTTGCCGGTTATCATTTGTGTCTGGGTCTATTTCCAGCCAGATAACTTATCGCGTATCACCGCATTTGCTGTGATCGGTATTTATATTTCATTCCAGATGGTGGTACTGGCCGCGCTGCGTCAACGTCTGAAAGGCTGGAAACCCGCCGGAGAGTGGACGATTGGTGGTTGGGGCGTGATTGTAAACGTGCTGGCATTAGCTTACGGCCTGTGTGGGATCTGGTTACTGGCGCAGCCAGCTGACAGCAGTGATTTCATCGACCGTTGGACAGTACTGTTTGGTCTGGCGATTGTGGTAGGTTCAGGATTGATCTACATGTTCCTTACCCGACCTTTTGGCCGCTCGGCTGCACCGGAAAACGATGCTATTGCCTATGCCACGAAGCTCAATATAGGGCAGGATAACTAAAACTAAGGGCCTTCGGGCCCTTAATTTCGAACGCTTTGCGCGCCGGATACAACGCTGGCATCCTTATCCGGTAACGCTCAGCCTTGAATGGACTATTTCTGGTAGTGATAAAGGATAAAGTAGTCGCTTTGATACACCACCGTGCTGTGGGCTGGTGACAATAATTCACCGACGCGAAAGCGCGGCCAACTGGAAAAGATGATCCGGTTTTCCAGATTGGTCAGAATGACATAATCAGGGTGAGGGCAGGAGAGCAGTTCGGCTTCTATCTGACTGACCAGCAGATCGACGGCGGCGACGCCGAGGAACTGATCATGATAGTAAACCGGAACCGCTGAGGTTAGGGTATAGGAGATGTTACAGATATAGTCGACATACGGGCCATGGATGTACGCTTCACCTGCCGGAGGCGAATGCTTAAACCACTCAAAGGTTCTGAAATCCAGTCGCTGTTGCGTCGCCTGATCCAAATCCAGATGTGCCTGACTCAATCCATTATCTTTCTTATACCACCATTCCAGCAGCCAATATTCTTTGGTGGTTTCTGTACTCTCAATATGGCTGGCGAAACCTGCGCCCGAACAGTAGTGATTGTTGTTCAGTGTGCTCTTGATGTGTTGCTGAACCGTTGATCTGACAGCGGGGTCGAGGACAACTTCGGCGGAGCCTTTTTGCACACCGGCAATGGCCTCGTGAATGCTCCTCGCCAGCGCAACGGTAGACTCTACGGTAGAGACGGTAATATCATCAATTTTACGGATTAATGCGCTTAAGGATGTCGAAGAGCTCATGGTCTGTCCTGCCTTCACTGATTGTCAGTTCGAGTTATATTTCAGCTTTTTTTCAATAAGGTAATAGGTAAACGTATCGATGATCTGCGTGGCGTACTGGACTGACCCGGTCTCGTTATGGGCGGCTAGCGCGTCGGCCAGCGCCGAATAAAGCGCGATAATTTCCGCATGAATATTGTCGGCGCGATAGAGTATTGCCACCAGTGATGCCCACTCGGCCTGGACCTGAAGCTCCTGGTTGGCCAGCCGTGCTGAATGAGAGCTGGCCGCAATTGCCAGCAAACAACGCATATCGGCCTGAGTCATCAGTTCCGGTGAGTCGGCTTTCCTCAGCACGTCTACAAACTCGCGAAATTTGGCAATATCCGCCGCGGTCATGCGTCTGGAGGCTAACCTGGCGCTGTGGCTGATAATGGCGCAATGCATTTCGCCTAAATCCGAAAGGTAATCGGTACTGATCGATTTAAACGGATGCAGGGCGCTATTTTTGCCATCAATATTCTCGCAAACGAAGCTCCCGCCATTACGGCCACGAACCGTATGGATAAGATTATTAGCCCGAAGCGTGTTGAGCGCTTCTCTGATAGTAATATGTGAGACACCCATCATCTTTGCCAAATCGGTTTCATTGGGCAGCTGTTCTTTTGGCTCCAGCAACCCGGTAATAATGGCATTTGACAGGCGCTGCACTATCTGGTCTGAACGACTGACCTGCCCGATAGGCGCAAATATGACCGCATGAGTAATCATAATCTTTTCTGCACTTAATTCCCTGAAACAACGACCATTTTTAACACATGCCCGCGGGGCACGAAAGGTCAGAATGGCCGCGTTATTTTACATGCCCACGCGCAACATCGCTGCACAGGCGGATGTGTGTCCCGATAGCGTCAAAGCGCACTGCACGCTGACGATGAAAAACCTTACCCTGAAAATGTAAAATTTAAGTTAAAAGTGCGAGGTTTATCATAGTGTCAATGTTGCGCATTTGAAAAATTTTTACAATATATATATTACATAAGCTTCTTTATGTATTAATTGGCGGGAGACAGGCATGAGAACCCTGAAGCATTTTATAAATGGGCAATATGTAGCGGGTAACACAGAAGACACGTTTGAGCTGGTGAGTCCGGTTGACGGTGAAACGTACGCGTTATCGCCTAATGCCGGTGCGACTGAGGTGGATCTTGCCTACTCGGCGGCCGCGGCGGCATTTAACATGTGGAAAAAATCGACACCAGCCCAGCGGCAAAAAGCACTGCTGCAACTGGCGGATGAGATAGAAAAAAATGTTGAACGACTGGTCAACGCGCAAAGCCAGGAAACCGGTCAATTGCGTCATTTTATCGAAAAAGAAGAGATTGCAGCCTCGTGCGATGCGATCCGTTTTTTTGCCGGCGCAGCGCGTTGTCTGGAAGGGAAGGCCGCCGGAGAATATTCCTCCGGGTTCACCTCAACGATTCGTCGTGAGCCGTTGGGCATTGTGGGACAAGTCACACCGTGGAACTACCCGTTTATGATGGCGGTGTGGAAGATTGCACCGGCGCTGGCCGCAGGCAATACGGTAGTTTTAAAACCGAGCGATACCACCCCGGTGAGTACGCTGCTCCTGGCTGAACTGGCGGCACCCTTATTTCCGCGCGGGGCGTTTAACGTTGTGTTGGGCAAGGCCAGTACTGGCTCACTGGTGGTTTCTAACCCGACGGCTTCATTGGTGTCGATTACCGGTTCGGTACGCGCTGGTCTGCAGGTTGCGGCATCAGCAGCAGCTAACCTGACAAAGGCCCATCTTGAACTGGGTGGCAAAGCACCCGCCGTCGTGTTTGCTGATGCAGATATGGACAAGGCGATTACTGCCATCACTACCGCAGGATTTTTCAATGGCGGACAGGATTGTACTGCCGCCACGCGCATCCTGGTGGAAGATTCTGTCTATGCGACGTTCCTGGAAAAACTGATCCAAAAAACGAAAAGTATCAAGTTTGGTCCTCCGAAGGATCAGGAGGCGTTATATGGCGCGCTGAATAGCAAAAACCAGCTTGAGCAGGTGAAGGGGTTTATTGAGCGTTTACCTGCACATGCGAAAATTGAAACCGGTGGTCATGCGGGGCCTGGGCCGGGTTTCTACTTTGAGCCAACGATAATTTCCGGCCTGCATCAACATGATGAAGCCATCCAACACGAAGTGTTTGGCCCGGTAATGACCATTCAGTCGTTTTCTGGTGATGAAGACGCGTTGCGCAAGGCGAATGATGTGGAATATGGCCTGGCCGCGAGCGTCTGGACCTGCAATCACAGTCGCGCTCAGCGTTTCAGTATTGATCTCGATTTCGGCACAGTATGGATTAACAGTCATATTCCTCTGTGCGCCGAAATGCCGCACGGTGGATTCAAAAAATCCGGCTACGGAAAAGATCTCTCCTCTTATTCGCTCGATGAGTATACCCGGGTGAAACATATCATGTGTGATATTTCCGAATAACAGGTAATACGATGAAAACATTAAAAATAGCCGCACTTTCATTGGTGATGTTCTCAGGATTCAGTCTGGCAGAAAGCTCACCGCTGAACACGGTTAAAGCATATATGGCAGCATGGAATGCGCATAATGCGCCGCTGGCTGCCCAGTACCTGGCGGACGATGCCGTTTATTACGATGCCGCCGCAGGAGAGCCGGTAACCGGCCGGAAAAAAGCTGAAAAAGACGTGATTGGTGCATTTATTAAGGCGGTCCCGGATCTGACCTGGAAAATGGTCGGTAAACCTGTCGCGGATGAAGATACTGTGGCATTTCGTTGGGAATTCTCGGGTAAAAATAGCGGCGAATGGGCGGGAAGTCCGCCGACAAATAATCCGATCAAATTTGAAGGTGTCAGCTATATTCATGTTAAGGCAGGAAAAATCACCTGGCAGGGTGATTATTATGACGCTAAAAAACTGGATGAAGAGCTGAAGCCAGTGAAGTAGTCGGCGGTATCCTCCTTGTATCTGCGAGGGGGAACCTCTCATTTGTAGTGTTTTTTAGGACAATGTGTCAGTGGCAAAAGGACAAAGTTAATGGCAATTACCCGACGTGATTTTCTCAACGGCGTGGCGGTGACTATCGCTGCGGGACTGACCCCTCTGGATCTGGTCAGAGCGGCAGGAAAGGGGCACGAATTTATTGATGGAAGTTATTATCCGCCTGCGTTAACGGGGCTACGCGGTAACCATCCGGGTTCGTTTGAAATGGCCCATGCGTTAGGCCGTGAACATAAGCACTTTGATTTAAGCGCTCTGCCCATCGAGGAAGAGTACGATCTGGTGATTGTGGGCGGCGGTATCAGCGGACTGGCCGCGGGTTGTTTCTGGCATGAACTGGTCGGGAAAAACAGCAAGGTGCTGATCCTCGATAACCATGATGATTTTGGTGGTCACGCCAAACGCAACGAATTCACCTCCGCAGGCAAAAAACTTATCGGATATGGCGGGAGTGAAGCCTTTCAGTCACCCGCGCATAATTTCAGCCCCGAAGTGAATAAGCTGATGGAAACCGTCGGCGTGAGCGTCACGCGGTTGAAAAAGAGTTTTGACGTTAATTTCTACCCCGACT
The DNA here is from genome assembly GCF_003818115.1 of Citrobacter youngae. Lineage (GTDB taxonomy): Bacteria > Pseudomonadota > Gammaproteobacteria > Enterobacterales > Enterobacteriaceae > Citrobacter > Citrobacter youngae. The sequence goes on from NZ_RPOI01000018.1 coordinate 75,576, forward strand.
GGCAGCTAAGTCGCGGCGTCTTCTTCGATAAAAAGAATTTTGGTGAGACGAAAATAGTCAGCGGCGATCCGGGGCGTGCGGTATCCGATGATATTCCGCCGGATCGGCTCAATGGCCGTAATATCGAAGACTTTATCAATGACTTCCCCTTGAGTGAGGAAGATCGTAAAGCCCTGATCGATCTGCATGTGCGTCCGGTTGATTATCTTCCTGGGATGACGGTTGATGAGAAAACGGAATGGCTGGATACCCACAGCTATAGTGAGTTTCTTTCCACCAGGGTTGGTTTAAGCAAAATGGCGCTGCTCTATTTCCAGCAGCGTTCCAACGATTTCTTTGCCATCGGTATTGAAGGCATTTCCGGTAGTGATGCTCGTGCGTGCGCATTGCCGGGAATGGAAGCGTTAGGGCTGCCGCCGCTGGACGGTGAATCGCTTGCCGACCTCGAAGAGCCATATGTCTATCATTTCCCGGATGGCAATGCGGGTCTGGCACGGTTGCTGGTCAGACACATGCTGCCGGACGCGCTGCCTGGCAATACCATGGAAGATTCTGTCCTCGCCAGACTGGATTATGAAAAGCTCGACTTGCCGGAAAACACCACGCGTTTACGCCTGAACAGCACGGTGATTAATGCGGCGAACGTGGAGGGTGGCGTTGCCGTCACCTGGCTACGCGATGGCAAAATGCATCGCGTGCGCGGTAAGAATGCCATCATGGCGGGCTATAACATGATGATCCCATATCTGGTACCGGAAACACCAGAGCAGCAGCAGGCCGATCTCAAACTAAACGTGAAGGCGCCGCTGGTGTACACCAATGTGGTGGTCAAAAACTGGCAAGCGTTTAAGCAACTGGGGGTTCATGAGTTTTATTCACCGGCCGCGCCTTACAGCCGAATCAAGCTCGACTATCCGGTCAGTATCGGCGGATATCAACACCCGGCCTCGCCGGACGAGCCAATGGTGATTCATATGGTCTATGTGCCCACGTATCCTGGCAGTAATCTGTCCGCGAGGGAGCAGTTCCGTTTGGGGCGTGCTTATCTGCTGGGGACCACGTTTGCCGCACATGAAGAGATGATCCGTTCTCAGTTGCAGGAAATGTTTGGCTCAACCGGTTTTGACAACCAACGGGATATTGCGGCCATTACCGTAAACCGCTGGGCGCATGGTTATGCGTATTACGCTAATTCACTGTTCGATGATATGGAAAAAATGCCGGAGATTATTGAGCGGGCGCGTAAACCTATCGGACGTATTGCCATCGCTAATTCTGATGCTGACTGGAGCGCTTATGCTCATGCTGCGATCGATCAGGCATGGCGCGCGGTTAATGAACTCAAGGATATGGGGTGATTTATGCGTAATGTAACCGTTCTAATCGCCTGCCTGTTTACCGCTTCTGTCTCTGCCGCTGAATCTAACGGTGAGTACATCGCGAGGATCTCTGACTGCGTGGCATGCCATACCGCGGAAGGCGGCGCGGCGATGGCAGGAGGCAAGAAGTTCCCCACGCCGGTTGGTGATATCTATTCGACGAATATTACCCCGGATAAGACGCACGGTATCGGCAACTATTCTTACGACGATTTTGAGAAGGCCGTGCGCCAGGGGATTGCCAAAGACGGTCATCCGCTGTACCCGGCGATGCCTTATCCTTCTTACTCGAAACTGTCCGACGCAGATGTTCAGGCGCTGTATAGCTACTTCATGCATGATGTTAAGCCGTCAGCAGAACCCAATAAAGAGAATGCTATTCCCTGGCTGATTTCGGCCCGCTGGCCGCTGCATATCTGGAATTGGTTGTTTACCGATGCGCCGACTGCCGCTGTTGAAGGCAACAAAGCGGATGATAAGGCAGCGCGGGTAAAACGGGGGGCTTATCTGGTTGAAGGTCCGGGTCACTGCGGGTCATGCCACACTCCGAGAGGGATGGCGATGAACGAAAAAGCCTATACCAATGCCGATGCTGAGTACCTGAGCGGGGCGATGATCGACGGCTGGTATGCGCCATCGCTGCGGGGAACCGGGATGTCTGAGCAGGCGTTAACGTCATTGCTGCTGACGGGGAAAAGCAAACATGCTGCGGTATCGGGATCGATGTCTGAAGTCGTCAGCCAGAGCACACAGTACCTGACGGACGAAGATGCCACGGCGATTGCGCAGTATCTGTTGAGCCTGAAAAGCACGAAGACGGAACCGACGCGTACGAAAGCCGCTACGGCCTCCTGGTCGAATTCCCCTGAAGCGGGTAAAGTGACCTACAACCGCTACTGCTCGACCTGTCATGGTCTGGAAGGGAAAGGGACCGATGATAATGCACCTTCGCTTATTCACAATCCGTTAGTGATGGTAGACGACCCAACTCCGTTGTTCAGGGTGATTGCCCACGGCGCAGAAACACCGACGACGCGGGGGAATGTCTCCTTTAAGATGCCAGCCTATGGCGGGTTGCTCAGCGACAGCGAAATGCGCGATGTGATCAATTACGTGCGTAAAAGCTGGGGTGAAGGTAATGGTGAGGTAAGTCAGGAAGATCTGTCCGGGATTAAAAAAGCCTCACATTAATCTGTGCAATGATGCCGGATGGCGCTGCGCTTATCCGGCCTACAAAAAGCGTAATTCGTAGGCCGGATAAGGTGCTTACTCGGTGTTTATCCTGATAATATCCGCCAGTCGGGTAAACGCCGCAGCCATCTCATGTTCTTCAATACTGGCAAAGCCCAGCAGCAGACCGCTGCGTTTTTCTTCTTTCACGTAGTACCGCGAAAGTGGGCGAACCAGAAGACCTTGTGCGTTGGCCTGTTGGGCAATTGCGCTATCATCAGTACCCGCAGGTAGCTGTAAAATCAGATGTAGTCCGGCGTTGCTGCTGTAAGGTCCCAGATAATCCTCACCAAGCTGGCTGATGATGAGCTCTACCAACGTATGGCGTCGGCGGCTATATAACTGGCGCATTTTACGGATGTGCGCCGCATAGTAACCCTCACGAATAAACTCAGCCAGCGCCGCCTGAATCAGGAGATGCCCACCACGATAGAGATCGTTATGTACCTTCATCAGTGGGGCGGCAAGCGGTTTGGGTATCACAACGTACCCGAGCCGCAGTGCCGGATAGAGGGTCTTGCTGAAGGTGCCGATATAGATAACCGGAGCATCTTCTTCCAGTCCCTGCAATGACGGGATGGGTTGGCCGGAAAAACGAAACTCGCTGTCGTAGTCATCTTCCACAATCCAGCTGTGCGTTTCACGTGCCTGATAGAGTAGCTGCCGTCGTCGACCAAGGCTCATTACCGGGCCAAGCGGATATTGATGTGACGGTGTCACAAAAATAAGTTTCGGCGCCGGTTCGACGCAAGCAGGCGCAAGCATGCCTTGTTCATCAACCGGGATGGCCGAAAAGTTGACGGCATTGATGCGCAGAATGTTTTTTATTCCCCAGTAACCGGGTTCTTCAATCCACGTATTATCACCAGGATTACACAACGAGCGGGTTACCAGATCCAACGCCTGGTGAATGCCCTCGGTAATCAATATTTGATCTGGCGTACAGCGCACGCCGCGTGCGGTGCGCAGATAGTCCGCCAGCGATTCTTTCAGTTCAATCAAACCACCAGTGGCATCGTAGGTGAGAAACTCCGGGCGTAGCCGCCTTGCCAGCCGATCCTGAATTTTTTTCAGTGTGCGATGCGGGAAAGAATGCACGTCCGGTACACCAGGAATAAAAGCTCCCCACTGGCGAGGGCTGGCGCTGGCATGCCCAAGCAGTTCAAGGCTACGGACGGACAAACTGGTGTGGTCTTCACGTGTCGCAGGTGAAACCGGAGGTTTATTAGGGGCCAGACCGAGATTGTCCAGCACGCTGTCGGTCACAAATGTACCGCTGCTGGTGCGCGCGGAGATATAGCCTTCGGCCTGCAACTGCTCGTAAACCCGCAGGACAGTATTCCGTGATAACGCCAGCTCACTCGCCAGGTCGCGTGAAGGTGGCATGCGGGTAGCGGGTTTCAGGCTCCCCTCAAGGATGCAGCTACAGATGGCGGCATACAGGCGACGATGCAGCTTCTCGTCAGTCTGCTGGCTAAATGCATGCTTGATCACATCTCCGGCAAGTGAACGCATTTGGATCCTTAAAATAAAACGATTTGGCTCTCGATTAAAGTACCAGATGGCGTCTAAATTTAAGGGTAATTCAACCAATTGTGTTTATGGACAAGGTGTAGAGAATGAACAATAAAAACCTGCAACAACGTCGTCTGGATGCCACACCACGTGGCGTGGGTGTGATGTGTGATTTTTATGCCCAGTCGGCTGAAAACAGCACGATTACCGATATTGAAGGCAATCAGTATATTGATTTCGCCGCCGGGATTGCCGTGCTGAACACCGGGCACCGCCATCCGCGTCTGGTGCAGGCCGTTGAGGCGCAACTGCAAGCCTTTACCCATACGGCTTATCAGATTGTTCCCTACGAAAGTTATGTATCGCTGGCGGAGAAAATCAACGCGGTGGCGCCAATTGACGGTAAGCGTAAAACGACATTCTTTACCACCGGGGCTGAGGCCGTGGAAAATGCGGTTAAAATTGCCCGCGCTCACACCGGTCGCCCTGGCGTTATCGCCTTTGGCGGTGGTTTCCATGGGCGGACATACATGACGATGGCGTTAACCGGCAAAGTGGCGCCATACAAAAAAGGCTTCGGTCCGTTCCCGGGGTCCGTTTACCATGCGCCATATCCTTCTGCGCTGCAGGGGGTTTCAACTGCAGACTCGATTAAAGCGATAGAACGTTTGTTTAAAGCGGATATCGATCCGAGCCAGGTCGCTGCGATTATCTTCGAACCCGTCCAGGGGGAAGGCGGCTTTGTTGTCGCTCCGGCGGAGTTTGTCGCGGCAATTCGCCGTATCTGCGATGAGCATGGCATCGTGATGATTGCCGATGAGGTGCAAAGTGGTTTTGCCCGTACCGGGGAGCTGTTTGCGATGGATCACTATGCTGATAAAGCAGACCTGATGACCATGGCAAAAAGCCTTGCGGGTGGGATGCCGTTGTCGGGTGTCGTAGGCAAAGCCGATATTATGGATGCGCCCGCGCCGGGTGGACTGGGGGGGACTTACGCCGGGAACCCGCTATCGATTGCGGCAGCTCATGCGGTACTGGATATTATCCGTGATGAAAAGCTGTGCCAGCGTGCGGCAGCGCTTGGCGAGCAACTGCGTGCTGTGCTGACCGATGCGCGTGCAGTATGTCCTGAACTTGCCGAAGTGCGGGGATTAGGCTCGATGATTGCCGCTGAATTCTGCGATGTGGCCACGGGTGAACCCAGCGCCACCGCCGCGCAGCGCGTGCAGAAAAAAGCGCTTGAGCAGGGGCTGCTGCTGTTAACCTGCGGCCAGTATGGCAACGTGATCCGCTTCCTTTACCCACTGACTATCCCGCAGGATCAGTTTGCAAAAGCGTTAGAGATAATCAAAACGTCGATGAAGTAATCTCGTTCAATTCAGATCGTGTGTAAAGCCGGCAGTAGTCATTACCGTCGGCTTTTTTGTTGTAACCATTTCGCCAATCCTCTCTCGTTATATATTTACATATATATCGATTAAGCCTATTCTATTCATCATACAAATATAATAAACGTGCCCCGCAAGAGAAGGCGCTTGTGTTATCGACCGCCAGTCTTTCTATCTAACGAATTGAATCAACAAATGTTAAATTGCAAAATCACCCCAATTGCCTCCGGGTTGCTGACTTTTTCTTGTCTTGCCGCCTCCCTGTCGGCCCATGCTGATGACACCATTACCGTTACTGCTTCCGCGCCTGCTCAATCTTCGTTTCCCGAGCAGGAGCCCGCGGCCGCTGAAAAAAAGGCGACGATCGGTAGCCTGGGGCAGCGAGAGTTAATTGATGTTCCGTGGTCGGTACAAACACTGTCGAAAAAAGTGATTGATCAGCAACAAATCAAAGATGTTAAGGATGTTTATCGCTACATACCGTCAGTTCAGGGAGAGGGGGTTCGACCACAAACCCGTGGCATGCAAGGGAGCGTGGTGCAAAACCATATGATTGATGGGCTGAATGCCGTTTCCACCACCGAATATCCGACAGAGCAGTTCCAGAATATAGACGTGCTGAGTGGTATCGCGGGTTCACTGTACGGGCCAGCCAACCCGGCGGGGATGTTTAATCTGGTCTCGAAACGCCCTCTGGATACGCTACTGCATCGGGTTACCGTAGGGCAAGGTACAGGGTCAGGAACGCTGGCATCAATGGATTTCAGCGGGCCTGTCGACGCGGGAGACAGAGTGAAGTACCGCCTCAACCTGATGAATGATGAAGGGCACAGTTACACCACCGATAGTCATGTTCGTCGGCAGTACGCGGGATTGGGCCTGGATTTTCAGCTGACCGATAAAACCGTGCTGGAGAGTAATTTCAGCTATTACCATTATTATGAAAAAGGCATGCCAGGCAGCTTTGCGCTGGCAAAAGGCGTGCAGTTTCCTTCGGCATTCGATCCGACGAACAGTAAATATGGTCAGTCATATGCAGGTCATGATGATGAAACGACCACTGCGGACATGCACATCAAGCATGATTTTGACGGTAACTGGATGCTGGATCTGGGGGCCTTACACCAGGTTGCTGACCGTGAATCGACGGCAGTAACCAACACCCTGACGGATAATCGGGGTCACTACACCACCACGACCTCGAATTCAGCGGCCAGTCGCTTTACGATCAACAGCTATTTAGCGAACCTGACCGGCAGCATTGATTCCGGCTGGTTGACGCAGGATATCGCGACCGGAATGCGCGGATTTGTATGGAAAAACTATAACCCGAGAAATGGGGGAACCTTTACGCTGGGGCATTCTTCACTTGATCAACATCCCGACTATCCGCGCCCGCCTTATCCTGACTTTACTAATCGCTATCATTCGGCGACCACTACGCAGCATGCATTTCTGTTAAGCGATACGCTGCATTTCACTCCGCAATGGAGTTTGTTGCTGTCTGGCAGCGAAAACTTGTTTACCGTCAGCAACTATAACAAATCCGGTCATGAAACCAGTCGCCAAAAGGATAACGGCATGAGCGGCTCCGCCAGCCTGATGTATAAACCGGTTGAGAACGTCACGCTGTACACCACCTGGGCTGACAGTTTGCAGCAGGGCGATACCGCACCTGCCGGGGCCAGCAATGCAGGACATGTGCTGGATCCGTACCGCAGCCATCAGGTGGAGGTGGGGGCAAAATATGCGCCCGTCAAAGATCTGCTGCTCACCGCGGCGCTATTTGAAGCAAAACGTCCCTTTGCTTATACCAACGACAACGGCGAATTTGCTCAGGACGGTACGCAGAAAAACCGTGGGCTGGAACTGATGGCTGATGGGCATATCACGGATAATTTACGGGTGTTAGGGGGAGCCGCCTGGTTGGACCCCATGCTGCACAACACTGCCGCCAGTAATGCAGATGGTAAGCAGGTTGTCGGCTTGCCACGCTTTACCTCGAATGTGCTGGCAGTCTATAGCATTGAACAGGTTCAGGGACTGGATGTGGATGCCAACGTGCATTACGTCGGACGTCGGGCTACCGATAACGCGAATGATACCTGGGTAGGCAGTTATACCACGGTGGATATTGGTAGCCGTTATGCCACCAGACTGTGGAACACACCCACGACTTTCCGGTTTGATATCACTAACCTGACCGACCGCCGCTACTGGACCAACATTGTCCCCGGCGCGTTGACGGGTTATACGGGGGCCGGGGCGGCCAGTGCGCAACTGGGCGCCCCACGTCAGGCGCAGATTTCCGTTCAGGTTGATTTTTAAGGATTGCTGATGAAAACGTGCCACACATGGTTGCTCTGTGTGTGGCTGGCGTTTCCCGCCCTGGCCACGCGTCAGGTTGTGGATGATGCCGGTCACACTGTAACCGTCCCCACACAAGTTCAACGTATTGCGGATAGCTGGTTTGCCCATCACTCGGTGTTGATGACGCTGGGGGCGGGACGTCAGATTGTCGCCACCGTCAACCATCCACAGAGCCAGCCGTGGATGTTCAAAATAAACCCATCGCTGAATCAGGCCTTACAAATTCACGGGACGTCATTCAATAGCGAGGCCCTGCTGGCTCTGCATACCGATGTTCTGTTTGTCGCAAAGGGCAAGGGGGATGCGCAGAGTTACAACCAGGCGGGTATCCCGACGCTGGAAATGGCATTTACTGATTATCCTTCGATGGAAAAGTCAGTCACGACCACGGCGGACGTGTTAGGCACGGATCAGGCTCGCGCCAGGGCGGTGGCATATAATCAATTTTTAACCCGCACTATTGCGGATGTTCGCGCGAAAACGGCGACATTAGCGGAAAATCAGCGCCCGCGGGTTCTGCACATTCAGTCGCTGAACCCACTGAAAGTCGACGGTAGAAACACGTTGATTGATACCTGGATTGCGCTCTCTGGTGGGCGGAACGTCGCCGGGGAAGTGGACGGTAACATGAAAGAAGTCTCACCCGAGCGGGTGCTGTATTGGCAGCCGGAGGTGATTATTCTCGGGGCGGGATGTGGCGATATTGCCAGTTCACCTTATGCAGCGTTGTTCAAAGAGCTTAACGCGGTGAAACAGGGCAAAGTCTGGCGCAATCCGGCGGGCGTCTTCCCCTGGGATCGCTATGGAACCGAAAGCGCGTTGCAGTTGCAGTGGGCCGCGTCAAAGCTGCATCCAGCACTGTTTGGCGGCCTGGATATGGTTAACGTAACCCGCGATTTTTACCGCCAGTTTTTTGATTATTCGCTTAGCGAGGCGCAGGCGAAGCGGATTTTAGCCGGGCTACCCCCACAGGGGTAAAGCGGGAAGCGCTGACGGGCAAATGCAGGCCAGTTCAGGGTTACACACTGTATTTGCCGTGACGAACCGCGTGGCGGTATACCGTGTCTGGCGATAATGGGTTGCCAGCTATCACGTTATATAATTTAATGCATATCGAATTTTTCCCAGTCCAGATGGTATCTATGTTAACTCTTCGCTCTTTTGTGCTGGTTTGCGCCAGCATGTTTTTTGCCTTTTCCGCACAGGCGGATCGCACTATCACCGATCAGCTTGGGCGTCAGGTTACAATCCCTGACCATGTCGATAAGGTGGTTGTGCTGCAACACCAGACGCTGAATATTCTGGTGCAACTGGATGCTGCGCAGGATATCGTCGGCGTGATGTCGAGCTGGAAAAAACAGCTTGGGCCTGAGTTTGCCCGGTTTATGCCGACAATAACTACGCTGCCTACGCCTGGCGATCTCACCAGCGTGAATATCGAAAGTTTGCTGGCGATTCATCCGCAGGTAGTGTTTGTCGCCAACTATGCGCCCGCTGAGATGATCCAGCAGATTCAGAATGCCGGTATCCCGGTGGTGGCTATCTCGTTACGTCAGGATATTGCCGGGCAACAGAATAAAATGAACCCGACAATGGCTGATGAAGAGCAGGTCTACAACGAAGGCTTAAAGCAGGGGATCCGCCTGATTGCGGATGTGGTAGGGCGTAAAACGCAGGCGGAAACGTTGATCAATTACGTCTTTACGGCGCGAGCAAAATTCAATGCGCCAGTTGCGGCCATACCGGAAGCGCAAAAGGTTCGCATTTATATGGCTAACCCTGACCTTATGACCTACGGTTCCGGGAAATACACCGGCCTGATGATGCAACATGCGGGTGGGTTAAATGTGGCGGCGGCCAGCGTGAAAGGCGCGCGTCAGGTGGCGCTTGAGCAGGTGCTGGCGTGGAACCCGCAGGTGATTTTTGTTCAGGACCGATATCCGCAGGTGGTCAAAGAGATCCAAAACGATCCTAACTGGCAGGGAATTGACGCGGTGAAAAATCATCGTGTCTGGCTGATGCCTGAATATGCCAAAGCCTGGGGTTATCCGATGCCGGAAGCATTGGCAATAGGTGAGTTGTGGATGGCCAAAAAACTTTACCCGGATGCCTATAAAAATGTCGATGTGGATGCGCAGGCGCAGGATTACTATCAACGTTTTTATCGTGTGAACTGGCAGTCAGATGCTGCTAAGTAAACGGGATTTCCCCTTGCAATCATTACTGATAGCAGGGGTGTTGGTGCTGGGGGTCAGTTCGCTGTGTCTTGGACAATATCCGCTGTCACTTCGTGAAGTGTTTTATCAACTCACCCATTTTGGCGATGCGCAGGGTATTGCCAGTCAGGTGATATGGACAGTCAGACTACCGCGTATTCTGATGGCGTTGCTGGCGGGGGGCGCGCTGGGATTGTGCGGCGCTACCTTGCAAGGGGTGTTTCACAACCCATTGGTCGACCCGCACATCATAGGCGTAACCTCGGGGGCGGCCTTCGGCGGGACGCTGGCGATTCTGCTGGGTCTTGAGCCGTGGCTGATGATGGGGTCAACCTTCTTCTTCGGTCTGGCAGCGCTCATTCTGGTATATGCCATTGCGGCCTTACAAGGGCTGGAAAATACGCTGGTGCTGATCTTATCTGGCATTATTTTAAGTGGTTTTTTTGCCGCGCTGGTGAGCCTGATTCAATACCAGGCCGATACGGAAGAAACCTTGCCGAACATCGTATTCTGGCTGCTGGGCAGTTTTGCCACGGCTAACTGGCATAAAGTCCTGCTGCTGGCGATCCCGGTATCCATTGCGGCGACGATGTTGTACCAGTTGCGCTGGCGGATAAATCTGTTATCGCTCAATGATAAAGATGCTAAAGCGCTGGGCGTGGCGGTGGTTCCGCTGCGGCGTAGCGTGCTGGTGTGCTGCGCGTTTTTAGTTGCCGCTCAGGTGGCGGTCAGTGGCAGCATTGCCTGGGTTGGGCTGGTTATTCCCCATCTTGCGCGGTTGCTGGTGGGGGTTGATCATCGTCGCTTGCTCCCGTGTGCTTTTTGGATGGGAGGTGGTTTTATGATTGCGGTTGATGATATCGCCCGCACTCTGATGCATGCGGAAATACCGCTTGGGATCATCACCGCGTTGCTCGGCGCACCGCTGTTTGCCTTCTTGCTCATTCGTACCAGTCGTCGGGGGAAACAATGACATCTATTGCGCTCAGCGTGAATCAGCTTAGCTATGGCTATCGCTCTCCACTGTTTGACCCCCTCACTTTTCAGTGTCAGAAAGGCCAGATCTGGGCGGTGCTTGGGCGAAACGGTCTGGGTAAGAGCACGCTGCTGGATACGCTCACGGGCACGCGACCCGCGCTGGGCGGGAGTATTGATGTTCATGGGGGGATAGGCATTGTGGCCCAGCATTGCCATCTGCCGTTTCCCTATACGGTGAGCGACGTGGTGTTGATGGGGCGGGCGCAGCACGTAAAATTGTTTGCTCAGCCCAGCCGCCAGGATCAACAACGGGCGGAGCAGGCGCTGGAACAGCTAAACATTGCGCATCTCGCCGCCACATCGTTTAGCTCACTTTCTGGCGGTCAGCAGCAACTGGTGATGATTGCCCGTGCTCTGGTTACAGAATGCCAGACGCTGTTGCTTGATGAGCCATGTTCAGCGCTGGATCTTGCCAATCAGCAGGTCGTGCTGCAGCTCATCAGCGATTTGGCACACCGGCAGGGGTGTAGCGTGCTTTTCTCGACGCACGATCCGTTGCACGCCTTACAGATTGCAACTCATACGCTGCTGTTGCTTCCTGAGGGAAAATGGCTGGCAGGGCCGACGGACGGCGTGGTGACAGAAGATAATCTGTTCCAGGCCTATGGCTTGCCATTGCGAAAATTCAGTGTGGAAAACTATCAGACACCGTTTATTGCGCCGCTGTTTGCTATCCACCGCTAACAGGCAAGAAACCGGCGGCGGTCAGCAACGCCTGACCGTCGTGGGCAAGCATAAATTTAACCAGTCTCATCACCTCTTCAGAAGCATCGAGCACCGCCAGTTGGTATTCACACAAGATGTTCTGTTCCGCAGGAATAGCAACGTAGCGAACATCGGACGGTGAACCGAGTGCTTTTGCATAATGTGCGTAACCAATAAACAGATCGGCCAACCCCTGGCGAAGAAGCCAACTGCTTGCCAATTCTCCTGGCGGGATGCTGAGCGTATCGCGGCCACCAACCAGTGGCAGGGCGCGTGCACGAAGCTGTCGTCCAAGTCCCGGTTCCAGTGCATCCATGTTATCGAAAAATGTCCAGGTATAATCACCGGAAGGGTCGCAGCCCGGTGTGGATGTGCCAATACGCAGCACCGGGTCGCGTAGTAAATCCAGCCATTCACCGCGCCGGTTGGTAACCAGGCCCAGTTGATTCCAGCACAGTGTATGCGTGGAAACGGCCCGGTGTGTGTCCAGTAGTCGTTGCGGATGTGCCCGATTTGCACTGGCGAACAGAGCACACGGTTCCCCGGCTTCAATACGCTCGCGCAGCAAACCTGCCGGGCCATAGCCAACGTTGACCTCAATGCCGCTAAGGCGGGTGAACTGATTGAGTAGTGGGGTAAATGCCAGTCGTAAACTTCCCGCAGCAAGGAGGGTGATTGAAGATGGCATGATATCTGATCTCTGGGCTATGGCAGTTATGCGAAGAAGATGAATGATACGCCCTGCACAAGGGACTTTGAAGGCATCTGATGATGCCATTTCGCTTACATCATTTGATGTTGTAGTCACTTTCAAAGGGTTATTTGATCCAGCGTGCGGTGGGATGCTGACGCTGTCTTTTTTTGTTCTATGCTTTGACCGTAATAAAAGATCCTGAACGGAAGAGAGCATACGTGCAGGGGGAAGACAAATGACAATCTTGTGTAAGACCTGCGGAACGTCCTATGACGATACGCATGGGGCTATAACGCATTGCAAAATCTGCGAAGATGAGCGCCAGTATGTTCCCGTTACCGGACAATCATGGTTCGATCCAGCCGCGCTTCACGCGACGCATACGAATAAATGGCTGCAGCATGAGCGTTCGCTACTGAGTATTCAGACCGTGCCACGGTTTGCCATTAACCAACGGACATTTTTGCTACGCACCCCGCAGGGGAATGTGCTCTGGGATTGTATTGCGAATCTGGACCCGGCCACGCAGACGCTCATCACCGCGCTGGGTGGGTTGAGTGCCATTGCCATTTCGCATCCTCACTACTACTCCACGATGCAGGATTGGGCGGCAGCATTCGATGCACCAATCTATCTGCATGCTGACGATCGCCAGTGGATTATGCGTGACAGTCCCTCTATTCGGCTATGGGAAAGCGATGTGCATAAAGTGCTTCCTACCGTGACGTTGTTACGCCTGGGCGGACATTTTGCGGGGGGGAGTATTATGCATATTGATGATGGGGAGGGGATAATCCTTGTGGGCGATATTTTGCAGGTCACTCCCGGTGCGGATGCTGTGTCGTTTATGTGGAGCTACCCCAATATGCTGCCATTGCCGGCAAGCGCGGTTATCCACATTATGCACGCGTTGCAGGATGTAAGATTCGACCGACTCTATGGCGCGTTTGAAGGTCAGGATATTAAATCCAACGCCAGACAGATTGTGGTGCGATCGGTGCAGAAGTATCTTGCTTGTCTGCGCAAAGAATAGAATGGGTTTCAGGAGAACGTTTGAGAATTTAGCACCAAATCAAAGGGATATGATTTGGTGCGTCCGAGTGGACTCGAACCACCGACCCCCACCATGTCAAGGTGGTGCTCTAACCAACTGAGCTACGGACGCAAATGGTGCGTTCAATTGGACTCGAACCAACGACCCCCACCATGTCAAGGTGGTGCTCTAACCAACTGAGCTATGAACGCAACGTTGTAGGTGACAACGGGGACGAATATTAGCGGCACAGACCGAATGAGGCAAGAGGGAATTAGCATTTTTCTGCATGTTTTCACTCGATTGCAGAGTAATTAAGCAAGTTGACTATATTTTGTTGATTTTGCAGCGTGTTTTTTATTCAGACAGCGAACTGGAGCATACCAGGGTCGGTTTGAATGACAGGGGCGCTCAGACTTTACGCGCTGTAAGGGTAGTAGTTTCTATTTTCTCTGGGGTAGTGAAAGGGGTAAAACGCCTGAGCGGCTTGCTGTCACGCCTATCGGGAAGCCCACACTGTAGTTGATGTGACAGGCTTCGCTGCGTACGCGACAGTGGATTGGACAGAAAACTGATTCAAGAGGCGATGAACTTTTGCGAAGAACAGAAATTCTCTGCGGTTCAGTTATGGACATTCCATAATTTATATTAACCAACCTGACGAGTGTTCCATTCGTCGCGCGTGATTTCCCAAAGTTCAGAATCCAGCAAACCGCTGACATACTCTTTCTTTTCCGTCTTGATAAGCCGCATGCCGCTACTGTCTGAAATACGTTTGGAACGGATATTGAGAGATGCTTTCGGCGCACGCAATACCGTCTTATTTAACGTATTAAACCAGTAATCCGTAGCGATATTACTGGCCTCACGCATAAAACCCTGACCCTGATATTCCGGATCTAACCAAAATCCACGGTTATTATCCTCAACGTCATAAAGGCAAATTAAACCTATGAGAGCGTCAGGGGCCTCACGGAGTCTGATAGTCCAGATCCACGCAATCCCTTTTTCCATATCAGGCAGGGCAACGTTATTGACGTAATTCTCCGCACCGTTATCAGGATAGGGCCAGGGTACTGAGGAAACCATATAGCGAACTATCTCCCAGCGTGGATAAAGCAACTGAATCTGCGAGGCATCTTCGGCTTCTAATGGTTTTAACAGCAAGCGTTCCGTATGGAGTTTTGGTATTTTCATATGCGCTTTTCCTACAAGAGTAAGATAAGAGAATCAATGTGGGGAGGATTTTGAAAAAATATTAATAACCAGAACCCCAGCACAAATAAGAAGCATGCCTGCGATCGCCGGAAAATCAAGTTTTTGCCCACTTACCAACCAGCTCAAAAGGCTGATTAATACGATTCCAGCACCTGACCAAATTGCGTACGCAATACCCGTTGGAATGGTCGACAGAGTCTGGGAGAGAAGATAAAAGGCTGTGCAGTAGCACACAATAGTTGCTACCGATGGCCATAGGCGTGTGAATCCGTCAGAGAACTTCATCAGGGTTGTACCTATGACCTCAGCTACAATAGCTCCTGCAAGGAAAATGTATGAATTCAAGATCTGATCCCATGTGACAATCTAAAGCAAATATCGTATCACAAAGGGTTGGGTGAGTTTGAACGCAGCCCAAACTACTTTTTCGTGTAGTGATTAATAATCACCACGATATTGATTATTTTACGGCGCTGACCGCATGAAGAATTACACTTGCCACGGCATCTGGCTGAGAAATATGTGGGGCATGACTGGTGTTCAGGGTAGTCACCGTCGCGTGAATTTTCTTCGCCATCGCTTTCTGTAAGTCAGTGTCGAGCATATGATCCTGTTCGCTGACAATATACCAGGAAGGTTTATTTTCCCATGCCGCGTCTTTCACTTTTTCGCCAAATACTGCGCCGTTAGTTGGGCCCTGAGTGGCGTAGATAAGTCTCGCTTGTTCCGCAGTAACATCCTGCGCCAGGTGCTGAGAAACGCCTTCAGAAGTGAGCTTCAGATAACCCGCATCATCAGCATCAATATGACTGAAACCTGAAGGTGTAGGATAATCTTTTGTTAAATCACCGACAGACTCTCCGGCCGATGGTGCAAAAGCGGCAACATAAACCAGTGCTTTGACGTTCTCATTTTTTGCACCTGTCTCTGTAATGACTGCACCACCATAGGAATGGCCGACCAGCACAACAGGACCTTTTACTCGTGCCAGTGCGCGACGTGTTGTGGCGGTATCTTCAGCAAAGGAGGTGAGTGGGTTTTGTACGGCAACAACATTAATCCCTTTAGCCTCAAGCAAAGGAATGACCTTATTCCAGGTTGAACCATCTGAAAATGCACCATGCACAAGCACAACCGTGGGTTTAGCAGCTTTAACATCAGCTGCAGATGCCAGCGCTGAACAGCTCATGGAGGCCGCCATCAGTAAGGAAAGAGAGAGATTTTTCATATCAAGAATGCCTTTGTTAGTGATCGGATACTCACGGTTAAGCGAGCTAAGTTGACTGGCAATGTACATTGAAAACGTAATGCGATAAATTTACGTAAATAACCATCACCTGGAACATTTTATTTCAAATGGATCGTTTAACCTGCATGCAGACATTCATTAGGGTGGTCGAGTCAGGCTCCATTTCTGCCGCAGCGGGTGAACTGGATCAGTCCTCTCAGCTGACGGGTAAGCAGTTACGCATGCTTGAGCAAAATCTTGGCATTCAACTGATCAACCGTACGACCCGGAGCCAGAGCCTGACGGACAGCGGCCGTCTCTTTTATGAAAGAGCGAAAAATATTCTGGCTGAAATGGAAGAAGCGGAAGCCGTGATTGCTGAAACCCGTGCGATCCCCCGTGGTAATCTCAGGATCAGCGCTCCCATTACCTTTGGCAGTCAGCTGCTGGCCTCAAAACTGCCGGAATATCTCAAACAAAATCCCGAAGTCTCGCTCGAACTCTGTTTGTCGAATCGCACTGTCGATCTGGTTGAAGAGCGCTTTGATGCCGTTTTTCGTACGGGAGAACTGGCGGACAGCCAGCTACTGGCAAGAGCGCTTGCTCCCTATCAGATGGTTATTTGTGCTGCACCGGCTTATCTTGAAGAGGCTGGAACGCCCTCTGTGCCGCAGGATTTGACGCGGCACCAGTGCCTGATCTTTACCCATACATCAATGCGGACGGAATGGAAATTTGAAGGCCCTGGCGGACAAGTCTCGGTACCTGTAACCGGCAGGTTTAAAACGGACAACAGCGAAGCCCTGCTTGCTGCCGCCCTCTCAGGGCTGGGAATCATTATGCAACCGCTTCCGCTGATGAGCGCGGACATCGCCGCCGGGCGGCTGGTGCGGGTTCTGCCCGATTATGAACTGCCCGGTCGGCCCGTCCATGTGCTTTATGCCCAGGACAGAAGAATGACTCCACGATTACGAAGTTTTATCGATTTCTGCATCACCCATTTTGGCTCTTAGATACCCGTGAAGACGGCTTACTTCGGATCGCCGAGAACCTTTTTCAACTCCTCGATATCCTCTTCAACCGCTGTTTTAAGACCGCGGCGTTCCAGCCAGTTTCTGCCCCATATGCTTAGATCCAGAACCAGTTTGTTCAGCTCCCGTCCTTCGTCACTCAACGAGTATTCAACCTTTGGTGGAACAACGGGATAAACCTGGCGAATAATCAGGCCATCCTCTTCAAGTTCACGCAGTTGCTTCGTCAGTAAACGCTGATTGATGCTGGTTAAAAACCGCTGGAGTTCGCTAAACCGAAGCGTACCGTCCTTAAATAAATGATAGAGGATCACCCCTTTCCATTTCCCACCCATGATATGCAGTGCTGCTTCCATTGAACAACCTGGCGCCGAATCGTAGTTACGTAATTTCTTCATAAAAACATCATGGTTACCTTTTGGTAAGTATGTGCATTTTTTTAGCGTATAAACGAATTATCATCGTATGGTACTTTTAGCGGGCTAAATATCAATCACTTTCTGGAGTAGAAATGTCAGCTTTGCTTTTTGAACCCATCACAATCAACGGCGTTGAATTCCGCAACCGTATTGCCATGTCCCCGATGTGCATGCACTCGGCATCTGACGACGGCAAGATTAATGACTTTCATGTTATCCACTACGGCGCGCGTGCCCTGGGCGGAGCAGGTCTTATCATGCTGGAAACGGCCTCTGTATTACCGAATGGTCCAATCGGTCCTGGAGACATCGGTATCTGGGATGATAGCCATATTGAAGGTTTGTCCCGCGTGACAGATGCCATTCACCGTTTTGGCGCGAAAGCCGGCGCACAGATTGGACATGCTGGTCGCCAACTGGGAATTGACCTGCCCTCTATCGCGCCGTCAGCTATTCCGTTCACACCTGAGTCCCGCGTACCACAGGCGATGAGTATTGAGCAAATTAACGAAGTCGTAGAGGCGTTCCGTCAAGGTGCTCGCCGTGCGCGTGAAGCCGGTTTTGACGTTATTGAAATCCACGGTGCCCACGGCTATCTGTTGAATCAGTTCCTGTCGCCGCTAGCGAACAAACGTACCGATGAATACGGTGGTAGCCACGAGAATCGTTACCGCATTGTGCGTGAAGTCATTGACGTCGTGCGCAGCGAGTGGAAAGGCCCATTGTTCCTGCGTATCTCTTCAACCGATTATGTTGAAGGCGGAAACCGTCCGGAAGACTTCTTGATCTACGGCAACTGGATGAAAGAACAAGGTATTGATCTGATTGACTGTTCAAGCGGCGGAATTGCGATGGTACAGGTAAACACTTACCCAAATTATCAGGTCCCTGCAGCCGAGCTACTACGAAGGGAGTTGGATATTAAAACCGGGGCTGTAGGTCTGATCGAAACAGGTCGTCAGGCAGAAGAAATTTTGCAGAATGGCCGGGCAGATATCATTCTTGTTGGCCGGGATATGCTGAAGGATCCGTTCTGGGCGCGTACTGCAGCAGACGATTTGAACGTTGTACTCCCCGTTCCTGCACAGTACACCCGCTATGGTTCTGGCTGGCAGCGTTCTCAGCCGCGACTGCCGGCAGCTGACCTGGCAAGCACTGTAGAGCAATAATAACAGCTACTTCATCAGCCCTGCACGGTTGTAATGCTGTATCTGTATCAATAGACCCTTTGTTGTAACCCTCATAGTTAAAAAAACGGAAGTGCTTTCCTATTGCCCCCTGCATGCTGACGCAGGGGGTTTTTATTGAGAACATCTGATTTTGTATTGCGGATGGTAAAAACCTTAAAAATCAAAGATAAAATTAATTTCATAAATATACTCATCAAATCATATCAACGTCCGCTCCTGGCTGTGAGTCAAAACACCGAAGCACAGTACTGTGACTCCTCAACGTTACCCCTGTGCTGATTTCTTACTCTGTGTTCGATCGGATGAAATAACAATGGCTATGCCAGCCAGAACGAGCAGTGTGCAAACCAGAATTCTCAAATCAGGCAATTCGCCAAGAAATAGCACTCCACCTACCGCAGCAATACAGGGCACGCTCAACTGCAGCGTGCTGGCGGTTGCTGAAGACATAGTGGCAACAAGTTGGTACCAAAGTACGTAAGCCACACCAGAAGCCAGTCCGCCGGAGAGCAGGGCAAGGATGACGCCGTTGGCGTCAGTATGCACGGGCTCCTGTCGTACCAAACTAAGGATGAAAATAACCGGAAGGCTCAGAATGAAATTTCCTGCAGTCGTCCCGGCAGGAGAAAGGATATTTTTCCCACGCACAGAGTAAGCTCCCCATGCCATGCCTGAAACAACCATCGTCAGGGCGGGTATCAAAGGGGGAGCGGTTGCGCCGGGGAGCAGCAGCATAATGATCCCCCCGATGGCAATAACGATCCCGGTGGCTTTGTATCCGCTAAGTGTTTCACCTTTTATTAATCCCCAGCCAATCATGCAGATCTGCACTGCGCCAAACAGCAGTAATGCGCCTGTTGCGGTATTGAGCTGCACATACGCGATTGAGAAAAATAATACATAGGCACACAGCAACAGGGCATCGATGATTTTCCAGCGTATTTCTTTCAGTTTACCCCGGGCTATATGCCAGAAAAACAGCATTACTGCACCACCGAGTAATCTCAGCATGCTGAACGTTTCAGGATCTGAATACCCATTCTTTAAGGCGATACGGCAGAGGATAGAATTGGCTGCAAATGCAGTTAGCACCAGGAGAACCAGCAACAGCTTTTTCATATCCATCCTTAATGTTGACGATCTGTTGCAGAGTATAGAGTGCGTACATCAGGACAGACATGCTAACGATGCTTTTGTTTATAATCCAACACGATAACGTTGCACAGGGGCTGGCGCTATCCCTAAATGATGCTCAGGAAAGTGAGAATGGAAAGAACTGATACACGGCCACCATAGCGGAGGTACTTAATATCACACTGATGATGAAGTAAGTTTTGAAGGGCTGCTTTTGTGTTTTATGGTGAAAGAGTTGTTGGCCGACAATGGCTCCAGCCCATCCGCCCACAGCGCCAAATACCAGCAACGTGGATTCCGGCACTCTGCGCCAGGCCTTACGCGCTGCCATTTTGTCCACGCCGTAAATCGCCAGCGTCAATATGTTGGCGAGCAGGCCCCATATCAGCAACGGATGTGGGGCAAAAAGGCTACTGACCGCAGCGCAGACCAGTAGCAAATAACAATAGCGATTGAGATTCATCTCATTAACCACAGCCGGAACGGAGAGGCGATTATCTTAACCCAGAACCGACACCGATAAATGGATATGTAGATTCCTGGAAGCCAGGGTTATCCAGATTTTGATACAGAAAATGTCGGGGTCGCATGTCCAGTCTATAAAATAGAACATTATGAAAAGTAATGATATTGTTCTACCAGCCACGCTCATAACGAGGTTTTATGAAAATCAGAAGGTTCAAGAATGGAGATGAGATTTCGTTACTCAGCGTTTTCTTATCTTCTGTACATACCCTCGCATCCCACTATTACACACATGAACAAATAGATGCCTGGGCCCCGTCAGATATCGACCCGGATCACTGGACTAATCGCATGAGGGCACTACGTCCCTTTGTTGTTGAAGTGGATGGTGAAATAGCTGGATATGCGGATGTTCAGCCAAATGGGTACATTGACCATTTCTATGTCTCGGGAGTCTACCCGAGACAGGGCGTAGGGACGCTACTGATGGACCGCATTCATGAAGAAGCCAGACAACGTGGAATGGGTGAACTTACTTCAAATGTCAGTAAGGCTGCGGAAGCGTTCTTTCTACGACACGGCTTTCATGTCGTGGAACGAGGTTTCCCTGTGTGTCGTGGCGTGACACTACAAAATGCACTGATGCGTAAATATTTGGCGAAACAGATGAAAAGAAAAAGAGTCGTGTCTGGATAGTTAAATCAGAGTGTCATCATCATTTCATGCCAGGCCATACCACCGTGGTCTGACTCTGACGGTTTCATATACTGGTAACCAAAATGAGCATACAGATCGACGTGGCGATCTTTACACAACAGGTGGATTGTTTTTTTGTTCATTGCTTTCATATGCGCCACGAATTCACGCATTAGCAACGACGAGTATCCTTTGCCCTGATAATCCGGGTGAACCACGACAGACATAATCACGGCATTAGGTGCATCCGGATCGTGTCCAACCAGTTCTTTAAATTCTTCATCAGACATCACGACTTCCCATGCGCAGCCTGCATTGATGAAACCAATAACGTCGCCGTTCAGCTCCATACACAGGAAACCTTCCGGATAGCGGTTAATACGGGTAGCTATTTTCTCACGCGTTGCGGCTTCATCCCCTTCGTAGGATGTGATTTCAATATCATAGCAACGATCGACATCGGCGGCAGTGGCCTGACGGAATACAGGGGTAGACATAGTTTTGCCTCTTCAGAATCATTTTGTTGGAAATATACTATCTTTTTTCAATCATGCTTTCGCTGCATTTTATGCAAAAATAAAATGTACAATATTCATTAATCACTATTTTCAAATTTCACCCGGAAAAAAGAACCATGGTGTCGACGTTGCGCAAGACCGATCTGAATTTATTGCTTATCTTCGATTCTCTTTATCGGCATGGGAGCGTAACGGAGGCCGCTAATGAAATGGCGCTAAGTCCGTCGGCGCTGAGTCATGCGCTCAATCGCTTACGTGCCTCACTGGATGATCCCTTATTTGTGCGCACTGGCGGACGCATGGTGCCAACGTCAAAAGCAGAGAGCATTGCCGCCAACGTTTCCGCCGCTCTGAACAGTCTCTCGACTTGCCTACATGAGCCTGAACACTTTGAGCCGGAAAAAAGCCGGGAGACGTTTACTTTTGCCGCCACGGACTACACGGCCGCTGTGATCCTGCCAGGCCTGATCGCGAGAGTTAACAGCCTCGCGCCGGGTATTACCATTAAGCTTATCTACTCACGCGATTTTAACGCCGATGAAGATCTGCTTTCGGGCAAAGTTGATTTTGCTCTTGGTTTTGAAGAAGAGCAGAAAAATCCCCGGCGCGGTATTGAGTCCATTACCTGCTTTACGGATGATTACGTGGTTGCGGTGCGACGTGGTCACCCTGAAATTTATGATTCCCTTACCCATGAGCGATATCTTAACGCCGGACACGTGGTGGTACGCCCATGGCTGGAATCCCGGGGGGCTATTGACCGTTATCTGGAAAGTCAGCAGGTACGCCGCCGAATTGTTGTTGAATTACCAAGTCTGATGATTGCCCCGCTCATTGTTTCAAATACTGATCTGGTCATCACGCTGCCCAAGCGGGGCATCTCATCTGTTTTTGATATGAAAAATCTTGTGGTGTTTACTCCTCCATTCCCAACACCCCAGTATATTCTGAAGGCTTATTACAGCCCACAGCTCAGTAACTCCCCTGGACATTTATGGATGAAAGAGCAAATTTTACAGCTTTGCGAGCCGCAAAACCCGATTACGTCAATGAATGCAGCCGATCAAACCCCTGACCCAGATCGGTGATCAGGTCATCCGGATCTTCCAGGCCAATCTGGAGCCGAAGGGGTTCTCCCTTCTTGTGCCAGGTTGTCGCAGTTCGATATTCCCGGCAGCCGAAAGGAATAATCAGGCTTTCAAAACCGCCCCAGGAATACCCCATTCCGAACAGCTGCATGTCATTTAGCATGCGTGTACGGGATCAAGCACCACAGAGAACAGCCCTGACGATCCCGTAGGGTCTCGCTTCCATATTTCATGTCCCGGACAATCCGGCATTGCGGGGTGGAGTACAGTTTTGACTTCAGGTTGTTCTGCAAGCCAGTGAGCAATTGCCAGTGCTTCCGCTTCTTTCAGCGAATATGCAACGTTCTTAAACCATGTAAGGCAAAGAAACAGTCTTCTGCACCCGGTAACATGGCAAGTATGCCCAAAATCATGCCCGTTGATGTTGGGCTTTAGATACTTTTTACATCAACGTAACCCGCTTCCAGATAGCAGATAAAACTGGGTCAGAAAGTTAATTTATCCCGCTTTTTTGCCCGCAACTCGTTAACAATACCTACAAACGCAAGACCGACGGGAACAAGGGCCCCCCACAGGACGGAGTTCCAGCCGTAGAGGCTGAGTAGAGCACCTGAAGAAAATGACCCTACAATCATAACCCCAAATACCACAAAATCGTTCAGGGACTGGATCTGGGTTTTCTCTTCTGGACGATGATATTCAATGATCTTCGCCGATGCGCCAGTGAAGCCAAAATTCCAGCCGAGACCCAGCAAAATCAGCGACAACCAGTAGTGAAAAATATCGGTTCCACCGAGTCCGGCGAGGACAGAGCATGCAGTGATAAGCAAACCCGCAGCAGCGATACGCATGGCTCCAAAGCGGTTAATTAATTTGCCAGTGAAGAAACCCGGACCGTACATGGCAATAACGTGCCACTGGATACCGAGATTGGACGCCTGTTGAGAGATGCCGTGCATGTGCATCGAGAGTGGTGCAGCCGTCATCAGGAAGTTCATCACCATATAGGTTACCGCACCGCTGAATACGGTTCTGGCAAACCCTGGCTGACGGGCAATTTCGCGTAAAGGCCGCCCACCCGTTTTTATCGCGCAGGTAGGTTCTGCGGTTTTTACGCCTTTAAGTATGAATGCCGAAATAACGGCCACGAGCGCCTGCGCGAGGAACGTGACGGCGAAGGTATGAGGCGGCCAGAGGTGCATCGTGCCTGAAACCAGCATCGGGCCAATCACGCCGGCAACCACGCCGCCTCCCATCACCAGCGACAGGGCCCGGGCGCGACGTTCTGGCGTGACGCCGTCGGTTGCCGCAAAACGAAAGCTGAGCGCAACGGCTGCATAGGCTCCGCCCATGAAGGCGGCAATGCAGAACAATATAAATGAGCCAATCACGACGGCCAGGGCGGCGGTCAGTCCAGTCAAGACACCCGCCCCGGTTCCGACCATAAATGCGCTTTTACGGCCATTTTTACGCGCTAATGAGCCTAACGGCAGGATACAGCCTGCCATCCCCAGAACAAACATGGTGATGGGAAGTGTAGCCAGCGAGCTGCCAGGAGCGAGGGCGTTACCCACAATTGCGCCAGTGGCATAAAAGACGACAGAGTTGGCACCCGCGAGGGCCTGCGCGGCCGACAGGCGAATGATATTATTTCTCTGGTCTGCAACGGGCAGGAAATGTTCTGCGGACATGTGATTAATTATCCTGATTCATGGTGAGCACTATCCTGTATCGCGCCAGACCTTGCTTAAGTCTGTTGAGCGCCTCATTTGCCCGTTCAAATGGCAACATCTCTGTGATGGGCAACGTCTGAAAGAGGTGGCTGAACTGCAGTGCGCGCTCGGTTTGCGCCGGTGTGCCGACGAAGGAGCCTGTCAAGGTGCGTTCAGCGCCGATCATCATACCCGGCGAGACCTGCAGCGGCTTTTGTCCTGTACCCAGCAAGATTGTTTTACCCTGGGGGGAGAGGGCGGACAAGAGGGCTGAAACCGTTTCTGAAGCCGGTGCAGTTGCCACGATAAAATCCACACCGCCGTCATTTTTCAGGCGTTCTGATGCATTTTCCTCAAGTGTATTGATGTAGTGATGCGCACCCAGCTTAAAGGCCGCGCGTTCTTTTTCGCTACCCCGTGCAATCACAGTCACCTCAAAACCCATTTTACGGGCGTACTGAACAGCCATGTGGCCAAGTCCACCCACTCCGAGAACAGCCACTCTGTCGCCCGCTCTTGCGCCTGAATTACGCAGTGCGTTGAAGGTAGCGGTACCGGCGCAAAGGATCGGGGCTGCATGCACGGAAGAGAGCGCGGAGGGAATTGCTATCAGCGCGGTATATCGCATGACAACGTACTCTGCGTAGCCGCCATCGCAGCTGAGGCCCGGCGTCAGTTGATTTTCACAGAGATGAAAAAGCCCTCTGCGGCAAGGTTTGCAGTGCTGACAATACCCACCCAGTCGGCCGACGCCTACGCGCTGACCGCATTGCCAGATATCGGGTACCCTGTTCCCCTTGCGGGCAATAAACCCGACGATTTCATGTCCCGGTATACGGCCGGGTTGGCCCTCCTGCGGCGCTCTTTCCGCGTCCCGGAGATCGGCACCGCATACTCCGCATGCTTCAATTTTGATAAGCACCTCATCCGAACCGGGAGCGCGTATCGGCCGCTTTGTCATTTCCAGCACCCCGGGGGCAACGATCTGCATCGCGCGGTATTTTTTATTCATAAATGGCACCGATATAATAGGGATTATCAGATGGCAAGGGCGAGATCTTTAGCCCTGGCTTCCTGAACAAAGACGGCCGTCATACAGGCATTAAACGCAGCGAGCATTAATTCCCGCGGATCAGGAGCCAGTCCCTCGCCACCCAGCGAAACCGGTTCATCGGAATCGATAACATGGTTTTGAAGTGCCAACGGAGCGGAACCACCGGAATACGGCTGGCAGAGCGTCCGGCGCGGTCTTCAGGCGTTACGGCCAGCCATCACACCGCCATCAATATCCCAGATAGCGCCGGTGACCCAGCCAGTTTTTTCAGAAAGCAGGAAAGCCACAGTTTCCGCGATGTCGACTGGCGTACCCACGCGTCCGATCGGATGGAAGCTGTCAAAGCTGTTCATCACATCTTTTACGTCGTCTTTCGGAATGAAGCCTTCGTAAATAGGAGTGTGAACAACGGCCGGAGAAACCGCATTCACGCGGATCCCTTTTTCACCCAGCTCAATGGCCAGGTTTTTAGTCAGCGCGTGCAGACCGGCTTTGGCCATCGAATAGGCTGAAGACGGCGTGGCACCAATCGCCTGCTGCGCCCACATGGAGCCGATATTCACGATGGAGCCTTTAATCCCGGCATCAACCATATTGCGCACCACGTCACGGGTAATAAAGAACGTTGCGCGGTTAATGCTCATATACATGTCATAGTCTGACGCTTCATGTTCGGTGAAGGGTTTTGGGAAAAACACGCCAGCCGCATTGACCAGCAGGCTGATATCTTTGTGTTCGGCATTAATGGTGTCTACCACATGCTGCATCCCTTCTTCTTTCATCAGGTCGGCAACGATGATAGAAACCTGACCATCCGCAGCCAGCGCCTGGCGGGCCTGCCCGGCTTTGTCCTGACGATTGCCAACAAGCACAACGCTGCCGCCGTTTTTCAGAACCAGCTTCGCCGTTTCGAAGCCCATACCGCTTGTACCACCGACCACTAACAGTTTTTTACCGGCAAAAGATGCGTTCATCGCTAACCTCTTTGAATTCATATGGTTGTTATTGATGAAAAGCCGTACTCCTCATCGTGTGAAATCAGAATGCCACCCGGACGCCTGATTGACGACTGAGAAGAAATTGCGACTCAGGAAAGAAAATCTTTCTCGCTGGCGTATACTGAGGAAAATAATGAATCAGGATTTCCACAATGCGATCGCTAAACCGACTTAAATGGCTGCACGCTTTTGAAGCCACCGCCAGGCACGGCAGCTTTACCGGCGCGGCACAGGAGCTTGGCGTTACGCCCGCTGCAGTAGGCCAACTGGTACGCTCGCTGGAAGACTGGGTCGGACACCCGCTTCTTCACCGCACCCGCTCCGGAAAAGAGCGGCTGACGCTGGTTGACGAAGCGCAGGAGGCGCTACAGGACATCACGCAGGGGCTGGACAAACTCGAAACCGGGTTAAACAAGCTTCGCGGCCGCAGCTCGCGTTCGGTGGTGGTGGTGACAGCATCGCAGGTGCTGATGATGAACTGGCTGATGGATCGCCTGAACCGGTTTTCGGAAACGCACGAAAATATCGATCTGCGGCTTAACGTCACGGAAAAACTGATGGATGTGTCACACGGCGAGGCGGACATCGGTATTCGCTGCGGACAGGGCGACTGGCCAGGCGTGCATAAAACCTGGCTGATGGATGAAGAAGCGGTGCTGGTCTGCAGTCCGCGCCTGGTGCCGCCCGGGAAAATGGCCTGCCGTGAATGGCTCGCCACGCAAAAACTCATTCACGATGACACGCCGCATCCTGGGGCGGATTTTCCGTCATGGGATGCTGTCCTGATGGCGGTCGGTGCACCCGAAGCGCTGGATAGCGGGCTGCATATTAACTCCACCTCAGCGGTCATCCTGTCGGCCCTGAGCGGCAGGGGCGTGGCCATCGTTCGTTACGCTTTGGTGAAGCAGCTTATCGAAACCGGTCAGTTGGTTCAACTGCACCCCGATCGCCGTTGGCCGCTCAAATGGTCCTATTATCTGGTCACCCCGCAACAAAAAGTTATGCGTGATGAAGTCAACGTTTTCCATGACTGGCTTCTTCAGGATGTCGTCTCAGACCGTTCATAAACTGCCCCCTCAGGCATTACGCTGCCCCGGCAATCACGTCGGGCGCGTAGTGCTTATACCACGACAATCCACGACATAGAATTTCTTTTCTGCTTCGCAAGATTATCTGATTTGTTGAAGCTGTCTGGCTTTCTGATAATCGCCCTCAACGAAAGGTAATACAGACCGGTTTTTTAAACGGGCGTATTACTTCAACCCTGAACGAAGGAGAGAACGATGGCTTATCTGCAAATCACCCTGAATATCAGTAATGAAAACCGTGCGGCAGCCGCTGAGGTATACCAGAAATACAAAACTCCGTTTCTGACCACCATTGAGGGTGCCACCTCTAAAGAGCTGCTTGTCCGCGACGAAGACGTCCAGGTGCTGCACGGTTTTACGACCGTTGCGCAGGCGCAGGCATACCTTAACAGCCTGCTGTTTACGCAGGATGTCGTTGCCGGATTAAAACCGTATTTAAACAGTGCGCCTGACGTGCGTATTTTCGACGTCATTTAATAACTTTTCTGAGACAAACAACAACCGGAGTTTTGAATGTTCTTAAACTGGAATGAATATCGCAGTGGCCTGCTCGCCACCATCGACAAATTTGCCAAACTGCAGCCTGAGTTTATGAAAGGCTTTCAGCAGATGGATAAAGGTGCGTCAGAAAACAAGCACCTCGATCCCAAAACCCATGAACTGATTGCGCTGGCCGTGGCCGTAACCACCCGCTGCGACGGTTGCCTGGCCGTTCATGTGGATGCTGCTGTTAAGTACGGTGCCACGCGCGAAGAGATCGCCGAAGCGCTGGCGGTTGCCATAAACCTGAATACCGGCGCCGCGCTGACGTATACCGCACGCGCACTGGATGTGTACGATAATCTGCCGAACAAATAGGCCTGCACACGGCTCCGCGTGGGGCCGTCTAATCACTGATTATGATGTTACTGAATTCTGATTTTTCGCAGCGCGTGATCATTACCCCGGATGATTATCAATGGATATTTTAACCCCAGCCCGGGGTTGAGCGCATGATGCTTGACCGGATTGGTCGCAAGCAGGTACGCGCAACCCTTTTCGTCAAGCTGCGCCAGATGTCTGCCGATGCACGCCAGTCGCTCAGGTTATATACGCAGAAGGCGACTAACTGGCATGGTCAGCCGCAAAGACAAGTCTTCGCTTTATTCTCTGGCACCTCAGAAACAGTGCTGCTTCAGAAGCTTGCCCCAGGCGCGCGGATTTTCTGTGTGGCCGCATGTTGGCGGAGCAGAGATCCGCGACGTATCCGAGCCAGATTCGGGTAAAACGGCGATTTTTGGTTTTACTGGCGTACTTGCAAAATCGAGATGAACTGTCAGCGATGCTGTTCTCAAAAGCCTTTGTCGGGAGCCGCTCGTACGCTTATTTGGGCAGGATGCGGTAGAGCCCGAAGCTGAGTATATAAAAGACTGGGCGGCCGATCCGTTTCTGCAACGGAATTTGATCTCCAGCAGGAAGTCAGTCACGTAATACCTGAGCAACTTTCCGCCAGGGGAGAATTGTCCGGTGAGATAACAGGTATTGCCAGTGAATGGTCGCCGCAGTTCCCGGGCTATCTGACAGGCGCAATTGACTCTGCATTAACGGGCGTTCAGCGCTGGCTACAACAGAAATAACCCGCGAAAATGGGGGGCTACCATCCGAGCAGGAGATGGGTTGTTGAAAACAGAGTATCCGGTTCGATAATGCGTCAGCTTTTAAAAAGAGCTGGCTTCTGAAGCGTCCGCTCCTGGCACAATGCGGACAAGCTGACTTAGCTGAAGGTCCGCTGAGAGCGAGAAGCGGACGTTTTGGTTGCAGTACATGTATCTTAATCACCCAAGGAGGGCGAATTGCCACTGGAAATATTTAATTTAGACATGGGGTTACTAGTTAGCTCGCCTGCAATAATAAGATCGCGTACTTCATATAATTTGCTACTGACTTTATGAAGATCAGATATGAATCTATCCAGAAATTCATTGGTCACCTCGAAATATTTATCTTTTTCGTCTACCCTGCGATGCAGAATTTGCTCACCCATTTCGTTTGTTATTGGATATGCATGTACAAAGTCAGATCGCTCAGTATTTAATTTCTCAAATAGTTTAGCTGCATCCAAACCTGTTCGGTAAGCGATACGACTTGATGGCTTTACCTTTCTTACGCTTGCACGGAAGGCATCCAGAATGTCACCGCCCATTTTTCCTTGAAGTGCAGTCCGGTCTAGTGTTTTATCCAAAAGCGAAGCTATTTCGGTCATGAAGCTAGCTATTGAGCCGAAGCCATACACAGCGATACCCAGCCTGTAGAGATAAAGATCGTTATCCGGTAAAGCGAGGAGGGTTTGTCGTTTAATTCTACTAAGTTCTTCCAGATTCATACTGAATCCTCATTTTCACAGGTGATGAAAAAAAGCAACAGCTTGCCAGTCTAACTCATTGGCCAATAATTAATACTTCTTGGTGTATGTCACGTCCGCTTCTGGCACAAAGCGAACATTCTAAAACAAGTTGATGGACGATGAGCATTGCTCATCGCAAGCATTCAGAGCCAGGCAGAAGGACACTGCGGCACAGTTCCCGTTTCGTTTAGCCGAGGTTTACTGCATACGACCTGTACAATCTACCTCACCACACACATTGGTCTGCCAGATATCGGCTCGGGATGGATCTCCGTTTCCACGCTGAATACGTTTCTCAGCAATCCAGGATTCATCACTGCTTTCGGTGTGCCTTGTGCCATCACATGTCCGTTGGCCATGACCACCAGATGATCGCAGTATCGGCTGGCCTGATTAAGGTCGTGCAGCACTGCGACTACCGTTTTCCCCTGGGCTCGGAGTGCGCCCATCAACCGCATCAGTTCCACCTGATGATTGATATCGAGATAGGTCGTTGGCTCATCGAGCAGGACCACGGACGTATCCTGCGCCAGGACCATCGCCAGAAATGCGCGCTGGCGCTGGCCGCCAGAAAGATCGGTTAACCGTCTGTCTGCAAGATGATGGATTTGGGTCTGGCTCATGGCGAGATTGACCCGCGCATTGTCTTGCGCACAAAGACGCCCCCAAAGTGGTAACCACGGGTTGCGGCCGTAGGAAACCAGCTCTCGGACGGTGATCCCCTCTGGCGTTAAATGATGCTGCGGCAGCAGCGCCAGCCGGCGGGCAAGCTGGCGCGATGAGAACGTATTGATGGGATTGTCGTCAAGAAATACGGTGCCGGACTGCGGCATTAACAGCCGTGAAAAACAGTTTAACAGCGTCGATTTCCCACAACCGTTAGGGCCAAGTAGCGCAGTAATCTTGCCCGTAGGCAGTGCGAGTGATACGCCGTCAAGCACCTTGTTTGTCCCGTAACAGACCGTCAGATTTTCAGTTCGTAATGTCATTTATCGCATTCTCACAAGCAGCCAGACAAACCACGGCGCACCGATAATGGCGGTCAGCACGCCAGCCGGAAGCTCCAGCGGGGGATGAATAATTCGCGCCAGCAGGTCGGCCGCCACCAGCAGCAATGCACCCGTCATGGCCGAAACGGGCAGCAGCCAGCGGTGACGCCCACCGGTAATGGTGCGCACCATATGCGGTACCACGAGTCCAATAAAGCTAATCGGGCCGCAGACGGCCACGCCGGTTGACGTCATGGCAACCGCCAGTAGTAAAGCCTGAAACCGTGTACGCGGCACCGACACCCCGAGCGTGGTGGCACGCGCATCGCCCAATGCCAGGAGGTCGAGATCGCGGCAAAAACCCAGGCTCAGCGGCAGAAATAACATCAGCAGCGGGGCGGCAATCTTCACAAAACTCCAGTCACGTCCCCATAAGCTGCCGGTCAGCCACATCAGGGCGCTGTTCACATCCTGCGGGCGCGAAAGCATCAGGTAATCCGTCAGGCTGGCCCAGCAGGCAGAAAGTGCGACACCCGTGAGCGCGAGCTTCATCGGCTGGCTGGTGTTCGCCAGCATTCTCAGCAGGATCAGGCCTGCCATGCCACCGACAAAGGCCAGCAGCGGCAGGGCAATCACCGGTAGTGACGGCAAGAGCAGCAGCGCGCCCACAGAGGCCAGGCTTGCGGCATGATTTACGCCGAGAATATCCGGCGATGCCAGAGGGTTACGCACGATCCCTTGTACCAGAACGCCTGCCACCGCGAGGGCTGCGCCGACCAGCAGCGCCAGCAGCAATCGCGGCAGGCGGTACGCCGTTAACACGTAATGATACTCGCGCCCGGTGTGCCAGTCGGTCAGCAGGGCGTGCCAGGGAACGGCGATCACCCCCATTTGCAGAGACAGAAGCGAAAATCCCGTCAATGCGAGGGCGATGAAAATGACTAACGCAATTTTCATCCACGCCTCCTGACCAGCCAGACAAAGCAGGGCGCACCAATCAGCGCCACTACTGCCCCGGCAGGCAATTCGCCAGGAAAAGCCAGCGCTCGGGCCAGAACATCAGCCAGCAGCAGCAGCGTAGCGCCCAAAAGCATGCTCATCGGTAAAACCTTGCGCTGATCGAATCCCACCCAGAAGCGAGCCAGATGCGGCATCAGCAGGCCGATAAACGCAACCGGGCCAGCCACGCTGACGCAGGCACCGACCAGAAGCAGCACCAGAATATTGATGATCAAACGTAGCTTTGGCAGATTCACCCCCAGCGTGCGGGCAGTGCTGTCACTGACGTTAAGCAGGTTCAGTTGATTAGCCAGCAGCAACACCACCGGCAGGGCAACCGCCACCATCGGGAAAAGCTGCCAGAACTCCTGCCAGCGTGCGTGGGATACGCCGCCCGCGAGCCAGTATAAAATGCCGTAAGCGTGATCTTCCGTCAGCAGCAGGGTGATGCGGGTCAGGGCCATGCAAAACGCCGAGAACGCGATGCCCGCGAGGATCAATTTGTTTCGGTCCTGGCTGTGGCGAAATCCGCCGCCAGCGGTCATCACCAGCAGCCAGCTTACGCCGCCGCCGCAGGCGGCGATAAAGGCGATGGAGTAACCTGCAACGGGCACGGGGCTGAGAGCGCTGGTCAGCGCCATCGCCAGCGCTGCGCCGCTGTTAATACCAAGCAGCGAAGGGGATGCCATTGAATTATGCGTCAGGGTCTGCAGCAGCGTTCCCGCGAGAGCCAGACTCGCGCCGATCAGAATGGCGACCAGGCTTCGCGGCAAACGAAGGTTTTGCACCAGCGCTTGTGCAAGCGTCGGCGTATGGCCCGGCAGCAGAGCGTGAATGGCGTCAACGCCAGAAACAGGAATGGCCGAGTAGCAAAACAGACTCAGCCAGAAGAGAGTGATAAGCGCGGCAAGGGGAAGACCCCACTGCAGCGCTGGATGTCTGAGAACCGTCATTTCACATCGGATAAAGGCTGGTGATGGAAGATTTTTACCGTGTCACTGGCAATGCGTTCGGCCGCGAAAATGCCGCGCATCCGCACCCAGGCGTTACTGTCGACCGACGCCGTCTGCTGTTTTTGTACCGCAGTTAACATCTGCCACAGCGGGTCCTGCTGCCAGCGTTTGACGATGCTCTCTTCGCGGTAGTGGGCGACCAGCAGCCATGCTGGATTGAGCGCCAGCAACTGCTCCAGGCCGATAGACGGCATAGACGCACCGGATATTGCCGCAGGCACCTTCAGCCCCAGAGAGGTCAGGACGCCCCCGGTCCAGGTCTCTTGCGTGTGCAGGTTGAACTGCTGCTCCCGGGACGTACCAAACAACACCAGCGTGCCTTTTGGCAACTGGCTTGCCCACGCTGACATCTGTTGTTGATGTTGCGCCAGACGTGACTGCATCTGCGCCTTTTTGCCCACTACTTTGCCGATGATGGCCGCAGATTGCAGATTTTCAGTGTAGGTTTCATTGCGGGACTTAAGCAGCAGCACCGGTGCGATTTGCTGCAAGGCGCTGTAGATACCCGCATGACGGCTGCTGTCGGCTATGATCAGATCCGGTTTCAGCGCGCTGATGGCTTCTAAGCTCGGCTGCGCGCGCGTACCGACAGACTGCCAGGGTTTAAGATGGGCGCGAACTTCTGGAAGAATACGCGTGGCATCGTTATCGTCGGCAATGCCGACCGGACTAACATCGACGGCTGCCAGTGCGTCCGCGAACGACAGTTCCAGCACCACGATCCGCTGTGGCGTTTTATCAAGCGTAAAGGTGCCATGTTCGTCAAGAACCGTGGCGGCAAAAGCGTTGCCGGTGAGCAGCAGAGCGGCGAATAGCGTGCGTAGTGATGTGAACATGTGAATGGCCTGTGTCGAGTGGCGCGTCGTTTACCCGGCCGACAAAAACAGCATGCAGGCCGGGTAAACGGGATTTAGAACTTCAACGACCCCTGCATATACAGCGTGCGCGGCTGGCCGGCGTAAATGCCTTTATTGTTGTCGTCGTAGGAGCGGGTGAAATATTCTTGGTCGAAGATATTTTTCACACCGAACGCCAGGTTCAGGTCTGCCATCTGCGGACCGAAGTCATAGGCTACGCGTGCGCCCCAGAGCATGAAACCTGGGATACGGCCAGTGCTGCCGTCGGCGCTCTCTTTGACGGTGTTGGCGTTATCCGCAAACTGGCTGGACTGGAAATCGCTGTTCAGGTTGAAGGTCCAGTTGCCCGGCTTATAGTCCACGCCCAACGTGCCTTTGTGTTTCGGGGAGAACGGCACCTGGTTGCCGTAGGTGTCGCCTTTCTCACGAATCTCGGCGTCCACGTACGCATAGCTTGCGTAGACTGAAACGTTGTCGAGCGTTGGCGTCAGCGTGCCGAGGTCATAGCGGGCCTGGGTTTCCAGCCCGGTATGGCGCGTTTTACCGCGTGCTGTAACGGTGTCGTTGGTCTGGTTGGAGTCGTACTGATTATTAAAGTTAATCAGGAACAACCCCATTTCCGCGGTCAGCGCGCCATCGTCGTATCGGGTGCCGAGCTCCCAGGTTCGCGCTTTTTCCGGTTCCACATTGCCGCTTTGCACAGCCTTGCCAATTTGGCTGTACTGTACGGTGCCGAACGAGCCTTCGGTGTTTGCATAAAGATTCCAGCTGTCAGTCAGGTGATAAAGCACGTTTAGCGCCGGAAGCGGGGCGTTATAGCTCACTTCCTCATGTGTGCCTTTGATGGCGTTGTTCTGGTATGACTCGATATGTTCAAAGCGCATACCCGGAGTGATAGTCCAGTTGCCAATATCGATTTTGTCATCCAGATACCAGGCGTGCGCTTCGGTACCGGAACGGGTGTCGCGATCGTAAGGGCTGGCGCTGGTCGGCAGTTGCCCGCTGCTGGTGGCGGTGTAGTAGCGCATTTCATGCGTCGACTCGCTCACATAGCGGTATCCCACCCCCACTTCGTGCGCGGAAGGGCCCAGCATAAAGCTCTGGCTGTATCGTGGCTCAATGCCGCGTACCCAGTAATTGCGCGGTGAAAGCGTGGTGCGTTTGCCCTGTTCCAGGTAGCCGCTGCGCAGGGTTTCGGTGTAGAAGCCCTGAATATTGAATTTATGCTGGCTGTCCGGCTGGAACTGATAGCCGAGGCTTGCCAGCTTGCGACGCCCCCAGAAGCGATCGTTCGGACGCGTAGATTGCCAGCGGTCGGCGTTGTAATCCGCGCGCGACAGGCCCCCGGGCATATCGGCTTCACCGTCGTAGTATTGCAGAAGGCTATTGAAGGTATGCACGTCGTTCGGCGCATATTTGCTTTTCAGCATCAGGTCATCGATGCGCGTCGCGCTGTGCTCGCGCCAGTCACTACCGCGCGTGCCGGAGTAAAGCAGGGCGGTGCCAAAACCGTTATCCGCTGTGCCGCCCACCATCAGGTTGTGCGTCTCTTTTGGATTATTTTGTGAGGACGTTGGGCTGAGCTGGCCTTCCATGCCGGCTTCGATCCCGAAGTCTTGCGGAATGGCGCGGGTAACAAAGTTCACCACGCCGCCCACGCTCTGCGGTCCGTAACGTACGGCGCCGCCGCCGCGCACCACATCGATGGCGTCCATATTTCCGAGCGAAACGGGTGCCAGGGAAAGCTGCGGCTGGCCGTAAGGGGCAAACGGCACCGGAATACCGTCCATCAGCACCGTTGAACGGCTGGCAAGGCGCGGGTTCAGGCCGCGAATACCAAAGTTCATCGCCAGATCGTGGCTACCGGTACCGTTGTTTTCCGGGGCGGTAACGCCAGGAATACGATTCAGCACCTCGCGCATGGTCGTCGCGCCGGTTTTGGCGAAATCCTCACGGCGGATAACGTCACGCGCGCCGGCATGTTCGAATACGTCGTTTTCGCGCGCATCGCCCAGCCAGTCGCCCACAACCGTGAGCGCATCTTCCTGTGGTGCTGGAACGTGTTCGAGCGTCCAGCTGTTATTCCCTAACGGCTTCACCTGCAGGCCACTGCCCAGGAGCAACTGCTGCAAACCACTCTCAACATCGTAATCGCCGTGCAAGCCGTTGCTGTGCTTGCCGCGCGTCAGGCTGGCATCAACAGACAGGGTAATTCCGCTGCGGGCGGCATATTGGTTTAGCGCTTTATCGAGTGAGCCTGGTGCAATATCAACCTGCGCTGCGAAAGCGGATAACGAGAGCCCAGCCAGCGGCAGCAGGCTCAGGCGAATGGCGTTAACCAAAGGTGTTGTTTTGCTAAAAACGCGTAAAGGCGTCATACCTTCTCCATCATCATTTTTGTTGTGTTCAGCTATGAGTCGAATGAGAAGGGGAAAAAGGACAATGAAAATGAGAATTATTTTTCTTACAGTGCCGAAATATTTACCCAGTATCGCGTAACAGTCTGAATTTTAACTGGAAGTGTCTGGGTAATAACATCCAGAATCGCATCGGTATTTTTCAGCGGGAACGTGCCACTCAGGCGTAGCCCGGCCACTGCTGGATCGCAACGCAGCACGCCGTTGCGATAACGGCTCAGTGTGGCAATGACCTCACCCAGCGGTTTATCGCTGAAACTCAGAACACCCTGTGTCCAGGTTGCGCTTTCATCATCCGCTGAGGCGATTGCACCAAATTCAGACGCGCTAAACTGCAGGCTCTCGCCAGCGTTGACGATGCGTTTTTCCTGCGGGCGGTTTGCCAGTAAGACTTCAACCGCATGCTGTTGAACGGTAACACGCGTGACGTTGTCCTGCTGGTAGACGGTAAATTCTGTGCCTAACGCGGTGAGCTGACCCTGGCGGGTCATCACACGGAAAGGCCTCTGCTGCGCATCTTTTGCGGTGGTAATCGCAATTTCGCCATACCAGAGGTGGACAGCGCGCTGATGCGTATCAAAACGAACATCAGCGGCGCTTTGTGTGTTGAGCGTCAGCAGTGAGCCATCATCCAGCCGCTGATGGCTGACCACGCCTTTAGCGGTGCGGTAGTCGGCACGTAGACCTTCTCCGGCCTCAGATTGCCAGAGCTGCCAGCCGCTACCCACGCCAAGCAGTAGCAACAACCCTTTCATGACGTGACGACGAGTTAGGCGCGTATCGTGCAGCGCCCGGCTGGCGACATCGCCCGGAACGCTGCTGAGCTGGCTGCGCAGGTTTTCAACCTGTTGCCAGGCCCACTGATGATCTTTGTCCTCTTCATACCATTGTTGCCAGCGCGCTTCCTGCTGTGGGCTGACACGCTCGCCGCTCAATACGGCATACCAGTGTGATGCTGAGCGCAAAGCCTGACGGCGAGAATCGGTGATAGCAGCGTTCACAGGCCGTGCTCCAGACGAAACAGCAGACAATGTTCGATAGCCTTTGCCACATACTTTTTCACCGAGCTGACGGAGACGCCGAGCTTAAGCGCGATCTCGCTGTATTTGAGCCCCTCCAGTTGCGAAAGCAAAAACGCTTCGCGTGTGTTTCCGTTCAGGCCGTCAAGCATGCTGTCGATGAGTTGCAGGGTTTCGAGCTGGCTCTCACGTTCCTCGGGCGAAGGCGCGAGATTTTCCGGCATCAGCGCCAGCATCTCCAGATAGGCTTTCTCCAGCGCGTTTCGACGAAACAGGTCGACCATCACCCGTTTGGCAATAGTACACAGGAAGGAACGAGGGTCGCGGACAGTCTTGAGCGAGTCACTGCCCATTACCCGTAAAAATGTGTCCTGGGCAATATCATCAGCATCAAAGGCAGACTGGAGCTTGCGCGTCAGCCAGCTTTTCAGCCAGCCGTGATGTGTGCCATAAAGCGACTCGAACGTGAAGCAAGCGGTAGTAGTGGCGCGGTCAGACATGCGGATTGCATCAAAAGTTAATTATCACGCGGCCACATTAACATGAGAATGGTTATCATTACAATTGGAAATGAAATGAGATAAAAATGACATTTTAAAGGGGTTATGATTTTGGCATTAATAGCATTCCTTATTGCCCGCGCTTGCGCTCCCCATCTTTCCTGAGAGTCATAGATCCCATTGGCGATGGTTTAATTGCCTGCACATTCGCAGGCAATAGCACAATAAAATTACGCCAACGGGATGTCTTCAAGGCGGAAATAAACGGTGAGTCCATGCTTATGTGCGACATCGATGTCCATATCAGCACCTTTAGAAGCGCCTTTAATACGGTAAATCGCATCACATTTGGTGATAAGTCGATGGGCAACGGGGTAGATCATAGATTCGCCGATTTCATCGTCAATAGCCGTAGAACCGGCAGCTTTTGCCAGTGGTAGTGCCAGCCATTCGCCAATTACAGGAATGTGTCCTCTTTGATATACCGCTAACGCTGCATCTTCCAGGCGAGCAAGATTTGCATCGATAAGATTTTGTTTTCCATCCGTACCGCTACGGTAGGGGCCAGCAATGAGAATAAGTTGTTTCACAAAGAGAACCTCATAGAATGTTTTTCAGCGCGACGTGGTAAAGCAACATAATGGTTTTGCCATCGACGATAAGACCACTTTCAATTGCGGCAAGTGCGCTTGCAAGCGGCCACTCAAGCACTTCGATATCTTCTCCTTCAGCCGCAATTCCACCACCGGCACCTGTCTTGTCGGCAGCATCATATTCCGCGATGTAAAAATAGAGCTTCTCCGTGACCGAGCCTGGGCTCATGTACGCCTCGAAAACCTTCTGTACGCTGGATACACGAAAACCGGTTTCTTCTTCAACTTCGGCTTTGATCCGTTTTTCAGGAGCCATGTTGTCAAGAAGACCTGCTGCTGTTTCAATGAGATAGCCATCGTGACCATTTATAAATACCGGAAAACGAAACTGACGAGTTAAGATCACTGTTTTCCTGTCACGGTTATAGAGCAGAATCGTGGCTCCGTTGCCGCGATCGTAAACTTCACGACTTTGGCGCTGCCAATCACCGTTTCTTCGTTGAATATCAAAAGTGTATTTTCTTAAACAATACCAGTCATCGGATAATGTTAGGTTATCGACGATGCGTATTTCTGCACGTTTAGGTTGCATGAAGACTCCTTGATCCGTAGAGTTGACATCATAATCAGCATTATCGTGCAAATACAAGTATAAACATGCATAAACAGGAACGGTCACATGCTCGCTCATCAACGTAAACATCTTATTCTTGAACAACTGCAGGTTGAAGGGCAGGTCCAATCGAAAAATCTGAGTGATCGATTTGGCGTTTCAGAAGACACCATTCGACGGGATTTACGTGAGCTTGCCGCAGAAGGGCGATTGCAGCGCGTTCATGGTGGTGCTTTGCCATCGTCTTCAGCTGTTGCGACATTTTCCGAGCGTAAATCATTAAAAACAGATGTGAAAATGAAGATCGCGCGCAAAGGCACTGAACTCATTTCTTCGGGACAAGTTGTTATTGTGGATGGCGGCACGACCACATCAGAGCTGATTGCCTGTCTGCCGGACGATCTGCATATTACCGTGGTGACACACAGTCCCAGCATTGCACTGGGGTTGGTCGATAAACCCGAGATTGACGTTATTTTGATCGGTGGCCGACTGTACAAGCACTCCATTGTCAGTGTAGGGGCGGCCGCTATTGAAGGCATCGGCAATATTCATGCGGATATTTTCTTCATGGGGGTAACGGGTATTCATCCTGAAGCGGGATTAACCACGGGTGATTATGAAGAAGCGTGCATCAAACGTGCATTTTCCGGCAGAGCGGCGGAAACGGTCGTACTGGTGTCGCCGGAGAAGGTCAACGCTGCGTCATCGTTTGTTATCGGTGAGGTAGGGCTAATCAATACTATCGTGGTTGATAGTGAAACCGATGATAATTGGTTAAGGAGTATTGAAGGAAAGGGCATCACCATTATCAAAGCGTGATTCTCTGTTAATCGAGCATGAGAAATCGCATAAAAAACAGATACAGCCACGCCAGTACACTCTGGCCGTTCAGCAACTGTCGCAGATAGCCCAGCACTGTAAAAATCACGCTTTCCATCGTTTGTTCGTGAGATGGCACATATTTGTAAAGTCGGAGGGAAAGGGCAATGAATAGGGGATCTTTGGTAAGGATCTTACTGACTATGGCATTAGTTGGGGATGGGGTAGGACTAGCGACCGCTTTGAGCGAAAAGCGGAAGTTCGAAGTTTTATGAAGGCATTACTTAAATCGTAGCGTGTTAAACAAAGGGGCAGTTCGCCCCCGGATCTTTCCCCAAATTGATGTAAAACACTACTGAAGAGCTTTAAACAACGTCTCAATATGAATATCAACCGTGTCCAGTGCTTTAACAGGTAACGCTGTACCCGCGAACAAAAGGGGAAGCTCTGTGCATCCCAGAATGATGGCCTCAATGCCTTCATTCCGATACATCCGCTCAATGATCGCGGTAAACGTGTCTCGCGTCTGTGACTTAATAATGCCTCTTTCGAGTTCATCGTGTATTTTTTCTGCGATGTAATCAACCTCGTCAGCATGCGGGACGACCACCTGGATGCCTGCTTCAGTGAAAGGCCGTTTGAAGAAGTCAGCCTCCATTGTAAATCGTGTTCCCACGAGACCTACTTTTTTCAGGCCCTGAGTCTGAACTTCTGCACAAGTGGACTCGATAATGCTGACAAGAGGAACTGTTGTACACGACTGGAGTTCGTTGAAGACGATGTGTGGTGTGTTACCGGTCAAGGCGACGACTTCAGCCCCAGCGGCCACCAAATTCCCGACAGCCTTGGCCAGGTACCTCGTCAGCGCTTCATAATCTTTCCGTCCACACATGGTCAGGACGTCATATACATTGATACTTTCAATAGTTAGAGACGGGAAGAATGTATCGCCAATTCTTTTGTTAGCTTCATAAACAAATTTGCGATAGTAGAGCAATGTTGATTCTGGTCCGGTGCCGCCGATTAATCCAAGTTTCTTCATTTTATTACCCTCAATAGCTCCCGTATTAATCAAGCGTGACCATTTTGCGATGATCAACAAGCGCTTGAGACTAGCTGGGAGGCTGGTAGCTGTTTAAATGGAGTAAATAAATTAAAAAACATGTAGATTCATTTCAATTGAATAAAATAGAATCTAATTTTCAATTATGGTGAAAGTATGGATATAGCTGACTTCCGAACCATCATCGCACTGGTAGAAACAGGTACTATTACTGCAGCAGCAAATTTGCTCTGCCGAGTCCCCTCCGCAATAACCACTCGCGTTCAGAACCTGGAGAGCCAGCTCGGAACCACACTGTTTGTAAGGTCTGGCCGTAGGTTTCTTCCGACAAATGAAGGTCAGGTGCTTTATAACAATGCACTGAAGATTATCGAGCTGGTCACCTTAGCAGAACAGCAGATGGTAAAGCCAGTGCCTGGCGGTCGGTTCCGACTTGGGGCGCTCGACAGTATGGCCGCAACAAGGTTGCCTGAGCCGCTGGCGCGTCTCTACCAGCAACATCAATCAGTAAAGGTGGAGCTGGTTACCGGGATAAGCCGCACACTGCTCGATGCAGTGCTTAGTCACGAACTTGATGCAGCCTTCATTGCAGACGCGCCGGCTAATGACAGACTGGAACGCATGGTTGTTTACAAGGAAGAACTGGTTATTATCGCCGCAGCAAATTTCCCGCAGATACGTTCTGCTGCCGATTTAGCTCACACAACGTTGCTGGTATTCAGTGACGGTTGCTCCTATCGCGATCGGCTAACAACCTGGTTCAGAGAGGCTGGGATCAGACCTTTCAGGCTGGCAGAAATGTCCTCCTACCATGCCATTCTGGGGGGAGTCAGTTCTGGAATGGGGGCGGGGGTGATACCAACACCAATCCTCGATACGTTTCCGACACAGGAACTCATCACAGTCCATCCCTTTGATTCAGAAAACAGTCAAATAACAACGGAACTGATATGGCGCAAGGGAGAGCTCACGGCTAATACAGGTGCCCTGATTGATATCTTGTCCTCAACGTCGAAATTGCCTGACAGGCAGGGTGCTGCAATCTAGTTTGAGATTATGACCGCTTGACGGTGTCTGCAATGTCGAAATCCCTACCGGGTGAAATGACACTTCTGGTCTTTTCTGTCCTGCCAGAGGCTAATGCCCGACTTTGAGCCGTTAACAAAAGCTTAAACTGTCACCTTCCGCTTATGGCACCAGGCAGACATTTCAATTGACAATAATACCTAGATTTCAAGTGCAGCAAGGATGATGGTTTCCATTTTCTCCGGGGTAGTGAACGGCGCAAAACGCTTTAGCGTCTTGCCATCGCGTCCGATCAGGAATTTTGTGAAATTCCATTTTATCCGTCCCCCCAGCATGCCGGGCAACTCGTCTTTTAGATAACGGAATACCGGATGCGTAGCGGCACCGTTAACCTCCACTTTTTCGAACATTGGGAAGCTTACACCGTAGTTGATGTGGCAGGTCTGCGCGATTTCGTCGGCTTCGCCGGGTTCCTGCTTACCGAACTGGTTGCAGGGAAAACCAAGCACTACCAGTCCGCGAGCTGCATACTTTTTGTACAGCACTTCCAGACCTGCATATTGTGGCGTGAAGCCACAATGGCTGGCGGTATTTACCACCAGAACCAGCTTGCCAGCATAGTCAGCCATAGGGATACGCTGGCCGTCCAGGCTGGTGGCTGTTAGTTGATAAAAGGTGGTCATAGCGAACTCCTCAGAGCAGGACCTGTCAGACATCGGCATAGCCATACAGCATGGTGCTGCTGGGGCAAGTGAGGAGCGGAGGTGAGTCCGCTCGGTTTAGTGCTGCCAGATTCAGTCCCTAATGCTCCAAATCTTCGCGAGTGGGTCCTTGAAAGTAAAGGGTACTAATATGGCAACTACGCGGTTGAGTCAGCACAAAATGAATTGTTTCCCAGACAGAACGCCCATTCATTAGATGTTCTCCCATTCTGGATTGAGTGTCGACAAGAGGATCTAACCCGGTCAATTCAAAATCCGGTGGGTATAACCCGGTTACCCGTATATTTTCTTTGGATAACTGTTCCGACAGTTTAGTTGTAAAACCACTCATCCCGTGTTTACTGGCAAAAAAAGCGGGATGGGCAATTGAATCCGTAAAATTCGGAATGCCGCATACAGATATAATCGAAACAATGTCAGCACTGTCTGAGCGCCTTAATCCTGGAAGCAATGCCTGTGTTAGTAGAATTGAACCTGTCAGGCCTGAGCTGACGGTATTGTAGATTTCTGAGTCCGGTTGTTCGTCTATAGTCCCTGATAACCACTGAGCAGCATTGAGGATTAGAATGTCGATGGACCTGTCTATATCTAAGAGTTGTGAAGCAAACTGAGAAATAGATTCAGGCTGGGTTAAATCACACAGATACCCTTTTGCAACACCACCTTCAGCGGCGATGATGCTGCAGGTTTTGTGAATATCCTCAACCCGCCGGGCAGAAAAATCCACGTTGACGCCTTCTCGAGCCAACCAAACGCACAACGCCTGACCAAATCCTCCTCCGCCGCCGGTGATAACGGCTCTTTTACCTTTCAACATAACGATGCTTCCCTTTCGTGATGAGTTTGTGTCGCTGGATATATAGCATGGTGATACGGGGTCACATCTTCCCGTTAGTGCCATTTACGGCGGGATATAAATAGCGGTTTGCATGCGTTATATCGTTCTCAAAATGGGCTCAGCTCAGATTTAAGCAAAATGCACACCGACGGGGGGAGGCATGATGGGACGTCAATCCAGATTAAAATACCGACAATCCCAATCCTTGTTTTACTTCTCTTAGCGTTTGCTGTGTGATGTCGTAGGCCTGCGCGCTGCCTTTTTTAAGCATCGCCATCAGCATACCTTTATCCTGAATATAGGTTGCCCGACGCTCACGCATGGGCGCGATGAGTTCTTGCAGGCACATCTCCAGCTCATTTTTGCATGCCCGATCACCCAATCCTCCTTGCTGATAATTCACTTTCATTTCTGCGACTTTGGCCTTATCCGGGTGAAAAGCATCCAGATAGGTGAACACGACATTACCCTCAATTTGCCCCGGATCGGACACTTTTAGGTGGTTAGGATCAGTGTACATTGCGCTGACGGCGCGATGGATAGTCTCTTCACTTGCCGACAGGAGCAGCGTATTACCGAGTGATTTCGACATCTTGGCGTTGCCGTCAATACCAGGAAGACGGCTGGTTTCACTTAACATAGCTTTACAGTGATGCAGAACGGGGGTCGGTAACAGGCTATTCATCTTATGCACGATTTCATTAGTCTGTTCGATCATCGGCAACTGATCGTCGCCGACGGGCACCAGGCTGGCTTTGAACGCCGTAATATCTGCTGCCTGGCT
The DNA here is from genome assembly GCF_003818115.1 of Citrobacter youngae. Lineage (GTDB taxonomy): Bacteria > Pseudomonadota > Gammaproteobacteria > Enterobacterales > Enterobacteriaceae > Citrobacter > Citrobacter youngae. The sequence continues at coordinate 119,621 of NZ_RPOI01000018.1, forward strand.
GATGGGGTAAACCAGGAAACCGACCGGAAGCGAACGGGCGAAACCTTTTTGTGCAATTTCATTTTTGACCGTTGGGTTACGCTCGACGCGAGCCACGGTAACGAGATTCATATACAGCGCGGTGAGTTCGGCAAGGGCAGGTAGTGCTGATTGTAAACAAAGGGTGGTGAGTGAGGGATCAATACCTGCTGCGAGATAATCGGCCAACACTTCGGGTATGTTATTTTGGATCTTTTGTGGATCGCTGCCGTTATCGGTCAGACCTTGCAGGTCTGCGACCAGAACAAACTGCTGATAGTCGTGTTGCAGTATCGCGCGTTGGCGCAGGGAACCGACATAGTGGCCAAGATGCAGTGGCCCAGTAGGGCGGTCGCCGGTAAGGATGATGGATTTGTTGTTCATAGAAGACTCCTTAAGCATAAAACCGAAAGGGGTCTCAAAATGCAAATAACCGCCTTTCGGCGGTTATTTAAAAATGGATAAACACATTCTGACCGCCTTTAAGAAGGCAGCCACCAACGCTTGTGGTTAAAACCGTTGCAATCGTGTTTTATATTCATCGGGTCAACATATCACTACCAGGGGTAGAGGTAAAGTAATGCTCTGCCCGCTCAGGGGGATATTTTAGGAAGTACCCGTCTGGGCTTACGCCCCGCTTTTTAGCTCGCTTCCAGCATCCCAAAGCTCACTATGCGCGAACGCCCCAGCTCTTTTGCGCGATACAGCGCGACATCCGCGGCACGTAACAGGTTATCGCTCTGGGCGTGCTGCGGGTAGCTGGCGACACCAATAGACACATCAACATGACCGATGTCAGAGACGCCAAAGCTGAGCGTCAACTCGCGTACCCCGTTGTAAATGTCCGTCGCAAAGCGATTGGCCGCTTCTTCATCCATACCGGCAAGCAGAACCAGAAACTCTTCACCACCGTAGCGGAAGGCCATTCCGTGGTCGTGAACAACGCGCTGAATAATTGCTGCGATACTTTTTATCACCCCATCACCAGCCTCATGACCAAATCGGTCGTTGATGTTTTTGAAGTGATCGATATCGATCATCAGGCAACTGATCGGTTCCTGGTTGTGGACAGCCTGACTCATTTGGGTGCGCAGAGTGTCTTCAAGGTGATGGCGATTACGCAGGCCGGTCAGTGGGTCGTAAAGCGCTTTTTCCAGTAGTGCATCGCGCAGACGTTGGTTGGCTAATGCCAGTCCAAGTGCCTCGGCCATCAGCTCCAGATAAGCACGGGAAGGGGCGGAATTGTCACTGAGATTCTGGAATGAGAGCAGGCCGATGGCTTCCCCCTGGGCGATCAACGGTACGCACAGGGTATGATCCTGACACGACTCAGGCAGGTGGTAACAGGCGATATCAGGCTCACCTTGCACGGGAGGATGACTTTGCCCACGGCGCACTGCCCAGCAGTCATCCAGATGGAAAGGGTCTGTTTTGCCTTGCGGCGAAAGCCACTCGGCGGCACAGCGCATGTGCCAGGCTTGCCGATCAAGAATGTAGAGCCGTCCGGCAACGCCAGGGGCAATGTTCGGGGCAAAAAGCTGCGCAACATTGATAACATCGGCAAAGTTTTCGCAGCCCTGTAAACGCTGGGTCATACGAGCCAACAGTTCACGGATCGCCCAGTCGGCGTCCCGCTCTTTCTCCAGCCGCTGCCGCACCAGGCCGTTCTCACGAAAAATACGAATGGCTTGCGCCATATCGCCAATCTCATCAATCTGATTAAAGTTAGGCGTTTCTACGGCATAATCCTGCGATGCGAGACGGTGAACCACGTCGCTCAGACGCACAACCGGACGCAGTACGCGGCGTTTCAAAATAAAGCCGAGGACAAACAAAAACAGCAGCGCGGTTAAACCGACCATAACTTCGGAGAGCGTACGCAGTATGCGGGAAGTCCTGGTGGCATCGTCAATGCTGTTACGTACACGGTTATCGAGCAACTGCCGGAAATGATCTATCCGCACCTGCGCCCGTTCCAGTTCCTGTTCATAGGCTTTGCCGTAGAGCAGGGCGATTGCCTGTGACGTTTCTCCGCGGGCCATACTGGCGAGCGCGGCTGCTTGCTCTTCCTGCAGCGCATCGACAATTTGTAATCCTTCATGCAGCAGCGCCAGCTCTTCACCTGTCGCGCCGAAGTCTTTTAATTTTGTTAACCGCAGCTCAATCGCTTTTAGTGATGACGCCTTTTGGCGATAGGCATTCAGTGCTTCTGGATCTTTGGCGATCACGTACTCGCGAGCTAAATCTGACAATGACCAGGCATCGAGCTCCACCTCTTCGGTTAGCTGATCAAATTTATACCGCTGCTCTACCACCTGACGTTCAGTATTGTCTGCTCCGGATGCCATCAGCATAACAACGCCGGAGGCAATGGTCAGGCATACCGTCGCACTGTAGGCCCAGTTGGTGATTGTGGCTATTCGCACTTTTTCGTTCCTTCTGCGACGATTAATGAATAAGCATGATTGAAATTATAGGAAACGTATGATTTTGCGTGAAAACAAAAGGCGACCCGCGGTCGCCCCTTGTTATCGTCATGCCATCATAAATCTGGAGGGTTTTTTCCTTCTTCCATGAAGGCTTCATCGATACCTTCTACGTTGCCCTCATGGTCACGTCCGGAGAACAGATTCCAGCTGGCCAAAAACAGTGCAGCGATTAGCGGGCCAATCACAAAGCCATTGATACCGTAAATCTCCATCCCACCGAGGGTGGTAATCAATATCAGGTAGTCCGGCATTTTGGTGTCTTTTCCTACCAGTAGCGGGCGCAGGATATTGTCCACCAGTCCGACAATAATGACGAAGAATCCGACAATAAACAGCCCTTGCCACAGTTGGTGGGTGGCAAAGAGGAAAATAGCCGCCGGGACCCAGACTATCGCCGAGCCAACCGCAGGCACCAGCGAGAGGAATGCCATTAGTGCGCCCCACAAAACGCTGCCGTCTATGTCAACAATGGCGAAAGCAATGCCGCCCAGCGTGCCCTGTACGACAGCGACAACCGCCGTGCCTTTGACTGTCGCCCGCGTGACACCCACGAATTTGGCAAACAAGTGCTGCTTGGCAAAATCAGACAGCGGTAAGGAATCCAGAATCTGACGCACCAGATACGGTCCATCCTTCAACAGGAAAAATAGCAGGTACAGCATGATGCCAAAGCTGATGGCGAAGCCGAAGGTCCCTTTACCAATCAGGAAAGCACTGCCTGCGAGGTACTGTCCGCCCTGCAGCGCAATGTCGGAGAGTTTTTTCTGGATCTGCGCGACATTATCCAGATTGTGTTCTGCGAGGAATCCTCTGGCCCAGTCAGGAAGATAAGAAAGAATAGAACTGACCACTTCCGGAAACTGCGTATCGTTTTGCTGCAACTTGGTGTAAACCACATTCAGTTCGATTGCCAGCGACGACAGGATCACCATCAGAGGAATAAAGACAATTAAGCAAATAATACCAATAGTGATTAACGATGCCAGACCGTTACGTTCGCCAAGCGCACTGCGCAGTTTGTTTTTTACCGGATTAAAGATAGTCGTCAGAATTGCGGCCCACAAGATTGCGGAGAAGTAGGGGGACAATACGTCGAAAAACGCCCAGGTCACGAGGGCAAGAATGAAAATGAAGAAACCTTTGGTCAGTCCGTTAAATCGCATTAGTGAATCCTGTAACTGAGAAGCAGTCTCGACTATAGAACTGTTCAGCAGAATTACCAACTGTGGATGTTGATTCCGGCTTAACGCCGCCTTGATGAGCAAACAGTGAACTCAGAGCAAAAAATTGCCGCGTGTTCCTGTCTCCGTAAGGGGTGAGCGAATGATCTATCTACTCGCCGAGAAAGGGGGCAACGTGTCTGGAAAGCCAAAAATTCTCCGTTGTTTACTGTCCACCATGAAGCGAGTTGATTCGCCAGCCGGTTGAAAATTCGTTATGATCTATCCCCACTTTTTAGTCTGGTTGTCTGATGTCTACGATTCTCGATACCTTTGTTGCTCCGCCGTGCCATGACGAAATAGAAATCCTTTACCAGGATGAACATCTGCTGCTTATCAATAAACCCAGTGGGTTGCTGAGTCTGTCGGGGAAAAATCCGCAAAATCTTGATTCGGTTCACTATCGTCTGGTACAGATATACCCGGGCTGCACGCTGGTACATCGGCTTGATTTTGGTACTTCGGGTCTGATGGTCGTTGCACGCAATAAAGCGATCAATGCAGCGCTCTGTCAGCAGTTCAGCCAGCGCGCGGTGACTAAGGTGTACAGCGCATTGTTATGTGGACACCTGAAACAGGATGACGGTGTGATTGATGCCGCCATTGTCAAAGATCCAGCACTGTTTCCGTTGATGTCGATTAGTGCTATTAGCGGTAAACCTGCGCGTTCCCGTTTTCGGGTGATTGAGCGCTTCAATCAGCTACTGAAGGATGGACGGTCACTGCCCCTGACACGGGTGCAACTGATGCCGGAGACCGGACGAACCCATCAGCTACGTCTTCACTGTCAGCATTTGGGTCATCCGATCTGGGGCTGCGATCTTTATGGTGGACGCGAGTGGCCTGGCACGGAGCAGACGTCGCGGCTGATGTTACACGCCAGCGAACTGCGCCTGGTACATCCCATCAGCCATGAACAAATCAACGTCTGCCATGCCAGCCCATTTTAATCCGGCGGCTATTACGGTGTTATCGTGCTGCACGCTGCAGAATGACGGCTGACGGCTGGCGTTGCAGAAAACGCATCCGCAGCATCATCAGCACCGCGGCAGAGGTCAGGCCAATAATAAAGCCCATCCAGAAGCCCGCTGGCCCCATGCGGTCGACGACCAGATCGGTGAGCGCAAGAATATATCCACTTGGCAAACCCAGCACCCAATACGCCGTGAAGGTGATAAAGAAAATGGAACGCGTATCTTTATAACCACGCAGGATCCCGCTGCCAATAACCTGAATGGAGTCCGAAATCTGGTACACGGCAGCCAGCAGCATCAGCTGTGCAGCCAGTGTGACAACTTCAGGATTATTGTTGTAGAGCAGGGCGATGTGCTCGCGCAAAGTGACGGTGAAAATGGCGGTCATCATCGCCATACATACGCCGACACCTAAGCCAGTTCTGGCAGCGGTCTGTGCATCCAACGTTGATCCCTGACCCAGGCGGTATCCCACACGAATGGTGACGGCAGCCGCCAAAGACATCGGCAGGACAAACATTAATGAGCTGAAGTTCAGCGCGATCTGGTGTCCGGCCACGTCGACAATCCCCAGCGGGGAGACCAACAGCGCCACCACGGCAAACAGCGTGACTTCAAAAAATAATGCCAGCGCAATTGGCAAACCCAGCTGTACCAGGCGTTTCATCACCGCGGTGTCAGGTTTCTGGAAGCCACGCTCATTACGGATATCACGCATTGATCGGGCGTGTTTTACGTAAGAAAGCATGGCGGCAAACATCACCCAATACACCGCCGCCGTTGCCACACCGCAGCCTACGCCACCCAGTTCTGGCATACCCAAATGGCCATAGATGAAAACATAGTTAACCGGAATGTTCACCAGCAGGCCGAGAAAACCCATTACCATTGCCGGTTTGGTCTTGGCCAGGCCTTCGCACTGATTACGGGCAACCTGGAAGAACAAATATCCGGGCGCACCCCATAGCAGCGCGCGCAGATATCCCACGGCTTTGTCGGCCAGTGCAGGGTCAATGTTATGCATAGAGCGGATAATGTATCCCGCATTCCAAAGCACAATCATAATCAGAACGGATACGATCCCCGCCAGCCAGAAACCCTGACGTATTTGATGAGCAATACGATCGCGGCGCCCGGAACCGTTAAGTTGCGCAATCACTGGCGTCAGAGCCAGCAACAGCCCGTGACCAAACAGAATTGCGGGTAGCCAGATGGACGTACCGATAGCAACGGCTGCCATGTCCGTCGCGCTATATCCGCCGGCCATCACGGTATCGACGAATCCCATTGCGGTTTGAGCGATTTGCGCAAGAATCACCGGAATTGCCAGAGCTAATAACTGACGCGCTTCACTTACATACTTTTGCACGTGTACACCACTATATTGTTGTTATTTGAGAGACTAAAAAAGCCGCCTTATATGGCAGCAAGGAGAAAATGCAGGGGGAATTTCAGTCTATTGTAGCGAGGAATCTGTATTTCTCCAGTGAAAAAATAGGCGGGAGCGGCGCATTGCTGGCAACCTGATTTTCCACCTGCTATTGTGCACAGCAGAGATGTCTTAATTGAGTTCAGGAGTTACAGGTATGTTTACGGGTATTGTGCAGGGCACCGCGAAACTGGTGTCGATTGATGAAAAACCGAATTTTCGCACACATGTAGTGGAGTTACCTGAATACATGTTGGATGGGCTGGAGACCGGCGCATCGGTAGCACACAACGGCTGTTGTCTGACAGTGACCGAAATTAACGGTAACCAGATAAGCTTCGATCTGATGAAAGAGACGCTGCGAATCACCAATCTGGGTGACCTGAAGGTCGGCGATTTGGTCAACGTTGAGCGCGCAGCAAAATTCAGCGATGAAATTGGCGGACATTTAATGTCAGGCCATATTATGACTACCGCCGAGGTATCGAAAATTCTGACCTCAGAAAACAACCGCCAGGTGTGGTTTAAAGTTCAGGATCCGTTGCTGATGAAATATATCCTGTACAAAGGATTTATCGGTATTGACGGTATTAGCCTGACGGTTGGCGAAGTCACACCGACACGCTTTTGCGTGCATTTGATTCCGGAAACCCTGGAACGTACGACGCTGGGCAAGAAAAAACTGGGTGCGCGAGTCAATATCGAAATCGACCCGCAAACACAGGCTGTTGTTGATACGGTTGAACGTGTATTGGCCGCGCGTGAAAGCGCTATGAGCAACGTTACTGGCGAAGCGGGCGTTTAAGTCGGAATAAAAAGCCCCCGGTAGTTCGGGGGCGATGCTGTCTAACGGGGAACGCGGAGCCCGTGTTCAACGCCACGAGAGAACACAACCTGCCACAGCTGGATGTCGCGCGCGCGAAATGCGCCAGCACACGCATTCAGGTAATAACTGAACATCCGTTTAAAGCGTTCACTATAGTTGGCGGCAATTTCTGGCCAGGCGGTTATGAAACGCTCGTGCCAGGCCATCAGGGTAGTATCGTAATCCGCACCAAAGTTATGCCAGTCTTCCATCACGAAATGTGGCTCGCTGGCGTTGGCTATCTGGCGAACTGACGGTAAACAGCCGTTCGGGAAGATGTATTTATTGATCCACGGATCAACATTATTGTCGGTTTTTTTAGAGCCGATGGTATGCAGCAAAAAAAGACCGTCTTGCTTTAAATTACGGTCAACAACGTCAAAATAGGTGTTGTAGTTTTTCGGCCCCACATGCTCAAACATACCGACGGAAACGATACGGTCAAACCGGTCATTCAGGTCACGGTAGTCCTGCAGCAAAATAGTGACATCCAGCCCTTCACAGCGCGTCTGCGCCATTTTTTGCTGTTCTGCTGAAATAGTCACGCCAGTCACGCTCACCCCGTATTGTGACGCCATGAACTGGGACAAGCCTCCCCAGCCGCAGCCAATATCGAGAACGCGCATACCTGGTTTCAATTGCAATTTATCGGCAATCATTTTTAGCTTCGCCTGCTGGGCAGATTCCAGGGTATCGGCATCTTTCCAGTAGGCGCAGGAATATTGCATGTAGGGATCAAGCATGCGGCTAAAGAGATCGTTGCCAAGATCGTAGTGTTCTTTGCCAACGACCCACGCACGTTTTTTGGTTTGTAAATTAAACAGACGGGCCGTTGCGATACGTAGCGTATCTCTGAAGTGGCGGGGAAGTTGGCTTTCAAGACCTGCACGCAGGATTTTGCTAAAAAACATATCCAGCCGATCGCATTCCCACCAGCCGTCCATATAACTTTCACCTAAACCTAACGACCCTTCCTGCAACACGCGTTTGAAAAAGTCGGGGTTTTTAACGCGAATATCTGCCGGTGCCGGGCCATTAATAGTAATGCCTGCACGGCTCAATAGCTCATTGGTGATTCGGTACCAGTCATCATCCGGTACGCTGACGTCTTCTATACATGATGAACTCATAGCTTCTCCATCACTGGTCGGTGATCAGAACCTTAAAACAGCGTAGACGCTTTTTTGGGCTTTGTGAGAAATCTCACGGAATTAATCCGCGAATCTATAATCCGACGTAGAACAGAGGAAGGGAGGAACCCTTGCCGAAAAGGCCATCCATGGAAGAACGGGAACCTGCTTGTTCCCGTTACTCTATAAATCTTATCGTTTTATTAACAACCGAAAATCAGTATAGGCCTGAATTTTTGGCTATTCAACCGAAAATTGTTAGCGGGCTAACTAAATGCCCACAACAATGATTAATGTGACTCACCGTGTGCAACTTGCGCGCTCTCATCCGGCAAGGATGTGTTCTCAGCCTGTGACTGCATTTTGTAACCTAACGCGGCCAGCAACACTGTCGTCAGCATAACGCTGGTGGTCGTGAGCAGCGGCGTGCTGATTAACCACGAAACGACCAGGCTTGCCAGGAAGCATAACCCCAGTTGCAGCGTATTCTGCAACGCAGCGGCGCGCCCTGTTGCCTGAGGGAATGGACGCAGCGCCTGAGCGACAACGATAGGGTAGATTGCCCCGTTCGCAATGGCCATCACGCAGAATGGGATCAGGATTTCAGCCAACGCAACGTGGTGAATAAAGCCTGTAGCCCAGGTGGCGATAACGCTAATGGCGTACAGGATAAGCAACCATGGCAGAAGCTGGCGACCCTGCCATTTTTGCAGTGCCGCGCGGCAGCCGTAACCCCCGATCAAAAATGCAATAGTTTGCGGGACATAGCTCAGACCAATCACAGCCGGGCTATAGCCCATTTCGCTAAGGATAAATGGTGAACCCGTCAGCCATGCGAAGAAACTTGCAGAACATGCTGCGTAAATCAGTACATTTCCACGGTATGCTTTGGAGCGCAGCAGCGTAGCGAACGTCAGTTTATCCTGGCTGTCGTCGCGCGCTTTTGCCGTTGGTTTTAAGCGCAGGGCCGGCAGCATCAGGATCAGGGTAATCGCAAAAAGGGTAGCAAAAATGGCCTGCCAGGAAAAATGTACCAGGATCCAACTGCCTAATAACGGTGCAAGTGCAGGGGATAATCCAACCAGCGGCATAATGGTGGCAAAAATGCGGTTTACTTTTTGTGAAGGATAATAATCGGTAACCAGCGCCTGCCAGATAACCGAAGCCGCACAGACACCAACGGCCTGAATAAAGCGTAGCACCAGTAAGCCGGTGGCGTTTTCTACCCACAACATGCCCAGGCTGCCCAGCGCGAAGATGGATAAGCCCAGCAGCAAAATAGGTTTGCGACCATAGTGGTCAGAGAGTGGCCCCCACAAAAGTTGTGCGACGGCAAATCCCGCTAAGAACAAGCTAAGGCTGGCACTCACGGCAGAGGCGGGCGTCTGTAAATCGGACTGAATAGCCGCAAAGGCGGGCAAATACATATCCGTTGCCAGAAAACCCAGCACGCTAAGACCTGCCAGCCAGACTAAAAACCCTTTTCCCGGTTGCATTATCGTTTCTCTTTTTAGCAATAGAACATTGCCGCTGAGTGTAGTGAGTGTAATTCTCGCTGTGAAACGCTAATATTTGCTTACTGATTTCAAATTTTTTGCAGGCAGAATATGTGGTCTGAATATTCACTTGAGGTGGTTGATGCGGTGGCGCGTAACGGTAGCTTTAGTTCGGCCGCGCAGGAGTTGCACCGCGTACCTTCGGCGGTAAGCTACACAGTGCGCCAACTGGAAGAGTGGCTGGCTGTGCCACTTTTTGAACGTCGTCATCGGGACGTGGAATTAACGCCTGCAGGTGCGTGGTTTTTAAAAGAAGGCCGATCTGTTATCAAAAAAATGCAGATCACCCGTCAGCAATGTCAGCAAATTGCCAACGGCTGGCGCGGGCAGTTGGCGATTGCAGTCGATAACATTGTCCGCCCGGATCGTACCCGCCAGATGATCGTGGATTTCTACCGCCATTTCGATGATGTGGAACTTCTGGTCTTTCAGGAGGTGTTTAACGGCGTCTGGGACGCGCTTTCAGATGGTCGGGTGGAGTTAGCTATCGGAGCAACGCAGGCCATTCCGGTAGGGGGGCGCTATACGTTCCGGGATATGGGAATGCTGAGCTGGAGTTGCGTGGTGGCCAGTCATCATCCGTTGGCGGCAATGCCGGGACCGCTCAGTGACGATACGTTGCGCAACTGGCCATCGCTGGTACGCGAAGACACGTCCCGTACGCTGCCAAAGCGTATTACCTGGCTACTGGACAACCAAAAACGCGTCGTGGTGCCTGACTGGGAATCATCGGCCACCTGCTTGTCAGCCGGACTCTGTGTCGGGATGGTACCGACGCATTTTGCCAAACCGTGGATCGATAGCGGAAAATGGGTGGCGTTACAGCTGGAAAATCCGTTCCCGGATGCCGCATGCTGTCTGACATGGCAACAGAACGATACGTCGCCGGCATTGAGCTGGCTGCTGGACTATTTAGGGGATAGCGAAACGCTGAACAAAGAGTGGCTGCGGGAGCCGGATGAGGCTCCCGCACAACAGTCTTAACGACGGTAATCGCGGAACGGGCCGTCGGCCACGGAGCGACGTTCTACCAGGCGTGGGTGTACCTCAATGGACTGCGATTCTTCACGTTTATTCACGATTCGGTCTAACAGCATGTTGAAGGCCGTTTCACCAAGTGAATCTTTTGGCTGATGGATGGTTGTCAGCGCAGGGGTGAAGTAACGGGCGTTGCGCACGTTGTCGTAACCGATAACTGAGATATCCTGCGGCACGCGCAGCCCCATCTCATCTGCGGCACACAGCGCACCCATCGCCATAATATCGCCACCACAGAATACGGCGGTTGGGCGATGTGACTGGGAGATGATTTGCTGCATAGCGCGGTAGCCGGATTCAGGCTCAAAATCACCCTGGACAATCCAGTTGTCAGGCACTTTAATCAGCGCTTCTTCCATCGCTTTCATGAAGCCAGCCAGGCGGCCTGCGCCGGTATTACGCTCCATAGGTCCTGGGATCACGCCGATCTCACGATGACCGCGTTCAATCAGATACCGGCCTGCCATGTAACCGCCTTCGAAAGCGTTATCAATGACGGTATCGGTAAAGTCGGCTTTTGCTTCGCCCCAGTCCATAACCACCATTGGAATATGGCGATACTCTTCGAGCATGGAAAGCAGTGATTCCGGATATTCTGAACACATTACCAGCAAGCCATCTACGCGCTTTTGCGCCATCATAGACAGATAAGCCTGCTGTTTTTCGAGACTGTTCCAGGCGTTGCCCAAAATCAGGGTGTAGCCTTTCTGGAAACAATTTTTCTCAACGGCCTCGATAATTTCGGCGAAATATGCCGCTTCGCTGCTGGTTGCCAACAAACCGATCGATTTGGTGTGATTCACCTTCAGGCTACGTGCAACTGCGCTAGGGGAGTAGTGCAGCTCTTTGATCGCTGCCCAGACAGCGTTGCGCGTTTCTTCAGCGACAAAGCGCGTTTTGTTAATTACGTGTGATACGGTTGTAGTGGAAACGTTTGCTCGCTTCGCTACATCTTTAATAGTTGCCATTACATCTCACTCCAGACCATATCCTAAGCTCCTGAGAATACTCCAGGTAAACGTTTGCCTTCACACACCCTCAACGCAACGTCAGGGTTGCGGCACGCCGGGAAAACGACACGGAACGTCAGGAAGGGGTCAATGGCCGGTACGCTAATCAAGTAAGCGTGGAATTTTGTCTGATCTTAACGAAAAGGGGAAGAGTTAAAAGCAGTTATCAATATAAATCGTGAGAGATTTTTGCTTTCAAGTGTGTAAAAATGCGCAATATCACTTTTTGTGTGGGAATAAAAAGGAGAAAACTTGATGAGCACCGATCTGAAATTTTCGTTAGTAACGACCATAATTGTTCTGGGCCTGATTGTCGCGGGTGGCCTGACTGCAGCACTGCACTGATTTCCCCCCGAGGGAGTTCGCTCTCCCTCATCCTTTCTGCTTGCCTTTTCCGTCCTATTTTTTGCAAATAAGCAAAAGTCTTTTGCAGTTTTGTTAACTTTATTAATTTTGCGATCAATGTCATGCTTTTGACTCTTATGATGTGTCGTGCCAAGGCTCGACGTTACGGAGTCGATAGATGAAACTCAATTATCCTTTACTGGCGCTGGCGATAGGTGCGTTTGGCATTGGAACGACCGAATTTTCTCCTATGGGGTTGCTACCCGTCATTGCCAAAGGCGTGGATGTATCCATTCCGGCCGCAGGGATGTTAATCAGCGCGTATGCGGTAGGCGTGATGGTTGGCGCCCCGCTGATGACATTACTGCTGTCCCATCGTGCGCGTCGCAATGCGCTTATCTTCCTGATGGCCATTTTTACGTTGGGTAATGTACTTTCGGCGATATCTCCGGATTACACGACGCTGATGCTGTCGCGCATTTTGACCAGTCTTAACCACGGGGCATTTTTCGGCCTTGGCTCTGTGGTTGCCGCAAGCGTGGTGCCCAAACACAAACAGGCCAGTGCCGTAGCAACCATGTTTATGGGGTTAACAATTGCCAATATTGGCGGTGTTCCCGCAGCAACCTGGCTTGGGGAAACCATCGGCTGGCGTATGTCCTTTATGGCGACGGCGGGACTGGGTGTTATCGCCATGGTCAGCCTGTTCTTCTCATTACCCAAAGGTGGGGCAGGAGAGCGCCCGGATGTCCGCAGCGAACTGGCGGTACTCATGCGTCCGCAGGTGTTGTCGGCTCTGCTGACGACCGTTCTGGGGGCCGGGGCGATGTTTACGCTTTATACCTACATCTCACCCGTGCTGCATAGCATTACTCATGCTACACCGGCGTTTGTCACCGCTATGCTGGTGCTGATTGGCGTTGGGTTCTCTATCGGTAACTATCTGGGGGGTAAACTGGCTGACCGTTCGGTTAACGGTACGCTAAAAGGCTTTTTACTGCTGCTGATGATTATTATGCTGGCGATACCTTTCCTTGCGCGTAATGAGCTGGGTGCGGCCGTGAGTATGGTGGTGTGGGGTGCAGCAACGTTTGCGGTGGTTCCGCCGCTGCAGATGCGTGTGATGCGCGTTGCCAGCGAGGCGCCTGGATTGTCATCGTCAGTTAATATTGGCGCGTTTAATCTGGGGAATGCCCTGGGAGCGGCGGCTGGTGGGGCGGTAATTTCCGGAGGGTTGGGCTACAGTTTCGTACCGGTAATGGGGGCGATTGTGGCGGGACTTGCGCTACTGCTGGTCTTTGTCTCGGCAAGGAAACAAGCGGAAGAAGTCTGCAACGCAACGAATTAAAAACAAAAACGCAGAAGGGAAACCCTTCTGCGTTGTCATCTTATGCTGCGAAGTTTTTCGCAACAAATTCCCAGTTCACCAGTGCCCAGAAGTGTTCCAGGTAGCCAGGACGGGCATTACGATAATCGATGTAGTAAGCATGTTCCCACACGTCAACGGTCATCAGCGGCGTCGCGTCAGTCGTCAGCGGTGTACCTGCGTTGGAGGTGGACACGATAGCCAGTTTGCCATCCGTTCCTTTGACCAGCCAGGTCCAGCCAGAACCGAAATTCTTGATAGCGGCATCGGTGAATTGTGCTTTGAAGTCTGCAAAGCTGCCAAAGGAGGCGGCAATCGCTTCGGCCAGTTTACCGGTCGGCTCGCCACCTGCGTTCGGGGCCAGGCAGTTCCAGTAGAACGTGTGGTTCCAGACCTGGGCTGCGTTATTGAATACACCACCTTCAGAGCTACGTACGATCTCTTCCAGTGATTTACCTTCAAACGCCGTGCCTTTAATCAGGTTATTCAGGTTAGTAACGTAAGTCTGGTGATGTTTGCCATAGTGGTATTCCAGCGTTTCGGCAGAAATGTGCGGTGCCAGAGCATCTTTGGCATACGGTAATGCAGGTAATTCGAACGACATTGCTTCTCTCCTTATTATTTATATTGAGTACACACAATAGCCTCATTGTGAGTAAGGATAGGGTAGCAAATTGAAAGGTTATGCAAAAGAAGAACTTACCCTACAGCATATTCTGTAGGGTAAGTTTTTAGCGAATTGTTTTCGGCGTCATTACACGGCGAGCGCCCACGTAGTGGCGTTGCCAGTAATCTTCGCTCAGAGAGGTTATTTGAATTTCCTGACCGCTGCGTGGAGACTGGATAAATTTACCATTGCCGACATAGACGCCAACGTGGTCGGCGGTACCGCGACCTTGCGTGCGGAAGAAGACCAAATCACCGTTTTTCAGTTCGCCACGTTCAATCGGCGCAGCGTCGCGCAGGTGATACATTTCATTGGCGGTACGTGGAATGCGGAACTTGACCAGATCTTTGTATGCGTAATAAACCAGCCCGCTGCAATCAAAACCGGTTCTGGGTGAGGTGCCCCCCCAACGGTAAGGTTTGCCGATTTGGTTCATCAGGGTAGACATGGCGGTTTTGGTTGCTTTCTGTACTTTCACTTTATGTACATCAGCAACGGCTGTTGGCGCAGTCGTCTTCACTTTTACACAACGTGGCTTATGACCTTTGCGCGGGGTACATTTTTCAGTCCAGGTGACGGCGGGGGATTGTATTGCCGCTGTTTTACTACGACGGTTTGCTGTTTTCGTCGATTTTGCCGGAGTCGCTGTGCGTTTTTTGGAGGAGGAAGCCGTTTTCGTACTGGTTTTACTGGTGTTTTTTGTCGCCGTTTTCTTGTTGGTTTTTGTTGCTTTTTGGCTGGCTGTTGCGCTTTTCTTTTTATCTACCGTCTTGACGGTGTGGGAAGCGGTAGGTGTCGTCCTGGCCTGCTTGGAAGCATGAGCCATAGGCGTAAAAGGCAGTGTGGTAAAAAGTAAAGCACAGAGCGTGATCGAGATTCGGTTTATCCGCGCCACTGAGCAGTCCTCTGGTAAGGCAGGTCTATCGTGCCTGCGTGTGATTTTCAAAACTTGACGATTCTAATCTATAGAAAGAGGGAAAGTTAATAGCTTTTTTCGTTTAAAACTACGTTTCGTAACCGACCGCAAAAAAAAACAGCAATTCAGGGCGTAATTGGTGAACAGATAATCAAATCCACAGGCTCCATGCGGATAAATGAGATTGTGAATGCAACTTTTAACGACAGGCGATAAAATAATATCGCGTAATGAAAATGTTATTTTCCGTTACCTGCCTGACCCGCTACAATGTCAGACTACTGCCGTAAAAGAAGTTTAAGGAAGCAAGATAATGAGCACCACTATCGAAAAAATCCAGCGCCAGATCGCTGAAAACCCGATTCTCCTGTACATGAAAGGTTCCCCAAAACTGCCAAGCTGCGGTTTCTCTGCTCAGGCTGTGCAGGCGCTGTCAGCCTGTGGTGAACGCTTTGCTTACGTTGATATTCTGCAGAACCCGGATATTCGCGCCGAACTGCCGAAATACGCAAACTGGCCGACCTTCCCGCAACTGTGGGTTGATGGTGAGCTGGTTGGCGGTTGTGACATTTTGATCGAAATGTACCAGCGCGGTGAGTTGCAGCAGCTGATTAAAGAAACAGCTGCGAAATACAAAACCGAAGAGCCGGACGCTGAGTAATATCAGCAGAAGTAAAAAAGCGACCTGAAATGGTCGCTTTTTTTATGTCGCCGTTACGCTTCTTCAGGCAAGGGAAGAGGCCAACCGCCGAGACGTTTCCAGCGGTTAACGATTTCGCAAAACAGCACGGCCGTACGTTCGGTGTCATACAGTGCCGAGTGTGCCTGATTCCCGTCAAACTCCATTCCCGCCGCCAGGCACGCTTTTGACAACACCGTTTGCCCCAATGACAGACCGCTTAATGCCGCTGTATCAAAGGTGACAAACGGATGGAACGGATTACGTTTCAGCGAGGCGCGTTCTGCTGCTGCCATCATGAAACTGTGGTCGAACGTAGCGTTATGCGCCACCATGATTGCCCGATTGCAGCCGCTGTCTTTAATGCCTTTACGCACCATTTTGAAGATGGCATGCAGAGCGTCATATTCGCTGACCGCGCCACGCAGCGGGTTGCTCGGGTCGATACCGTTAAATGCCAGCGCTTCGGGTTGTAAATTCGCCCCTTCAAACGGTTCAACGTGGAAATGTAACGTCATGTCCGGCATCAGCCAGCCTTGTTCATCCATTTTCAGAGTGATGGCGGCAATTTCAAGCAGCGCATCGGTTTTGGCGTTAAATCCTGCTGTTTCGACATCAATGACGACAGGATAAAAACCACGAAAACGGTCACACAGACCGGAAAGTTGAGCGTTATCGGACATCTGGGTCTCTTAATACGGGAAAATTGCAGCGCGTATTATGGCAAAATGATGAGTATAAAACTACGGGCACAGACGATCTGCGCCCGAGGGGGGGTTAGTCGCCCAGACCGCGGCCGGCGTCTTTTTCTTCGATCAGCTCAATTTTATAGCCGTCCGGATCTTCAACAAACGCGATCACAGTTGTGCCGCCTTTTACCGGACCCGCTTCACGCGTTACGTTACCGCCGTTTTGACGAATACGTTCACAGGCCTCTGCCGCGTTATCTACGCTCAGGGCGATATGACCGTAGGCTGTGCCCAGCTCATACTTATCGACACCCCAGTTATAAGTCAGTTCGATCACCGCTTCGCTGGTTTCCGGGCCGTAGCCGACAAAGGCCAGAGAGTACTTGTATTCAGGGTTTTCGCTGGTACGCAGCAGCTTCATGCCCAACACGTTAGTATAAAACTCGATGGAACGCTGCAGGTCACCCACGCGCAGCATGGTATGAAGTAAACGCATCTTTTTCCCCTTCGAAAATGGCTAATACATTCAAAATGTTGTTTTAGTATAGCGGCGTTGTTACGCCGCTATCAATGGCAGAACTGAGTTTGTGAGGTTACAGGGTAGGATAATCGGTATAGCCTTCAGCACCGCCGCCGTAGAAACTTTCCGCACGCTGTGGATTGAGCTCGGCTTTACGCTGCAGACGTGCAACCAGATCCGGGTTAGCAATGTAAGCACGACCAAAGGCAACAGCATCGATCAGACCTTTCTCGATCAGTGATTCGGCTTTCTCTGGCGTATAGGCGCCCGCACCAATAATCGGACTGTGGAAACGGGCGCGAACTTTCTCGCGAAACGCGTCTGAATACGGTTCGCCACCAGCCCAGTCTGGCTCGGACATGTGCAGATAAGCAATGCCGCGCTTGCCCAGTTGTTCAATCAGGTACAGAGCATCAGCCTCTTCATTCGGACCGTTGTCGACGTTCTGGAACGAGCCGATAGGGGAAACACGGATACCAATGCGATCGGCACCCCATTCTTTAATACCTGCATCGACGACTTCCAGTACCAGACGAGCACGGTTTTCAACACTACCGCCGTATTGATCGGTACGCTGGTTAGACGTTGGTGACAGGAATTGATGCAGCAGGTAGCCGTGAGCGGAATGCAGTTCAACCATGTCGAAACCCGCTTCGCGTGCGTTGGCAATCGCCTGACGGAAGTCATTTACTATGCCAGGGATTTCTTCGGTTTCCAGCGCACGCGGCATTGAGGTATCGACACGTGTTGCCTGGCCATTTTCATCGCGCAGTGAGGTGCGGGTACCGGCGCTAATCGCAGAAGGCGCAACCGGTGCCTGACCATTTGGCTGCAGACTGGCGTGAGAAATGCGCCCGGTGTGCCACAACTGAACAGCAATATGACCTTGCTCAGCATGTACGGCCGCAGTGATTTTTTTCCATGCGGCAATCTGTGCTTCGCTGTGTAGCCCCGGCGCCCCTGCATAGCCTTTCGCCTGGGCGGAGATCTGCGTCGCTTCGCTGATAATAAGACCTGCGCTGGCGCGTTGACGGTAATACTCGGCCATCAGCGGAGTAGGGATGTCGCCCGGCTCGATGCTGCGCAGACGCGTCAGTGGCGCCATGAATATGCGGTTCGCTGCCGTAATGGCGCCCACTTTCAGTGGGGAAAACAGTTTTTCAGATGACATGTGGCACTCCTGAATAGACCGGTCGTCTAGTAATAAAAGAAATAAAAACGCCTGTTAAACGGCAGGCGTTGTAATGATGGTTTTAACGTGCGCCAGCGCATTTTCCAACGGAGTGGCGCTACGAGAAATCTTGGCCTGGAGGTTGGCGCCCAGCCACAATGCATACAGCACCTGTGCCTGCTGTAACGGCTCGCCAACAAAGGACAGACAGTGATTGCCCCGGCCTTTCTCCAGCGCCTGCGCTAACAGCGCAATAATGTGCCGTGCACCTTTATCCATCGCTGTGCGCATATCCTCTGACAGATCGCACACTTCGGCAGACAGCTTAACGGTTAAACAGCCGCTGATAATCCCGTGCTGGCTAAACTGGTTCAGGGTTTCCTGATAGTAGGCCAGGATACGGTCGCGGTAATTCCCCGCCCCTGTAGCAAAATGCGTAGCCAGTCGCTGATGATAGGCCGCATAGTGGCGTTCCAGCATCGCGACGCCGAACGCTTCTTTAGAGCGAAAATAGTGATAAAACGAACCTTTAGGAACTTCAGCGGTTTTCAGTAGTTCGCTTAAGCCCATGCCGGTGAAGCCGCGCTGCATACACAGCAGTTCGCCGGTCGCCAGCAGATGTTCGCGTGTATCGTGTTCAGTGACTTTGTTCATGGGAAGAAGTGTAATAGACCAGTCGGTCTAATGCAATAGCCCTTGCGAGAAATTCAGTTAACGTCTTCAATAGGTATATCAATCTCACTAAAGGAGGGGATGTGGCCGAACAGCTGGAGTTTTTCCCTGTCCAGAGCCCATGCCGCGGTATATGTCAGTCTGACGAACGCGGATTTTGCCGTGGCTGTTTTCGCAGTCGGGATGAGCGTTTTAACTGGCAGAAAATGAGCGATGCCCAAAAGCAGGAGGTACTGCGGCTTTGTCGCCAGCGCCTGATGCGTAAATTACGCGCAAACAAATCCAACCCGCCGGAAGAACCGCAACAACCTTCACTCTTTTAAAAGCGTAATTGCGTATACTCGATGCACATTCACTTATAAGGAAGCTGCTATGGTTCAGCGTATTACTATTGCGCCGCAAGGCCCGGAATTTTCGCGCTTTGTGATGGGGTACTGGCGCCTGATGGACTGGAATATGTCCGCACGTCAGCTAGTCAGCTTTATTGAGGAACATCTCGATCTGGGTGTCACGACTGTCGATCACGCGGATATTTATGGCGGATACCAGTGTGAGGCGGCGTTTGGCGAGGCGATGAAACTGGCACCGCACCTGCGTGAAAAAATGCAGATTGTGACCAAATGCGGTATTGCCACGACGGCGAAAGAGGAAAACGCGCTGGGTCATTACATCACTGACCGCGCCCATATTATTGCCAGTGCCGAACAGTCGCTGAAGCTGCTGGCAACCGATCATCTTGATCTGCTGTTGATCCACCGTCCCGATCCGTTAATGGATGCAGACGATGTGGCGGAAGCTTTCAAGACATTACATCATAGCGGTAAGGTGCGCCATTTTGGTGTCTCTAACTTCACCCCGGCACAGTTCTCATTGCTGCAATCGCGTCTGCCGTTTACGCTGGCGACCAACCAGGTAGAAATTTCACCGGTACATCAGCCGCTCCTGCTGGATGGCACTTTAGATCAACTACAGCAGTTGCGTATTCGTCCAATGGCCTGGTCCTGCCTCGGCGGCGGTCGCTTGTTTAATGACGATGCGTTCCAGCCATTACGAAATGAACTTGCCGTGATAGCAGAAGAACTGAATGCACAGTCCATAGAACAAGTGGTGTATGCGTGGATCCTGCGTCTGCCGTCGCAGCCACTGCCGATTATTGGCTCGGGTAAAATCGAACGTGTGCGTGCTGCAATTGAATCAGAGTCATTGAACATGTCTCGCCAGCAGTGGTTCCGTATTCGTAAAGCGGCGCTCGGTTACGACGTGCCTTAATCACGTATTCAGCGTTCCGTCGTTCAAATTTGTGTCACTGGATTACACTTATCAGTCAGACACCTGGATGACGGAGGTTGTATGAAACGTTTGAGTTTAGCCATCATCACGTTATTGGGCTGTGCAGGTGCACAGGCTGCCAGTGAGAAGGTGGTGATGAATCTGGTGACGTCGCAGGGCGTTGGCCAGGAGATTGGTACGGTCACTATTGCCGAATCCGCAAAAGGGCTGGAGTTTACGCCTGATCTTAAAGCACTGCCACCGGGTGAACATGGTTTTCATGTGCATGCTAACGGCAGTTGCCAACCCGCTATCAAAGAGGGTAAAGCCTCAGCAGCAGAATCGGCTGGCGGTCATTATGATCCGCATAAAACTGGCAAGCATGAAGGTCCGGAAGGCGCAGGTCACATGGGTGACCTGCCATTGCTGGTGGTAAATAACGAAGGGAATGCGACAACGCCGGTTGTTGCGCCGCGGCTCAAAACGCTCGACGAGGTAAAAGGTAAGGCGCTGATGATCCATGTGGGCGGCGATAATATGTCCGATCAACCGAAACCGCTTGGCGGTGGCGGAGCGCGCTACGCCTGTGGTGTTATCAAATAATCAACTACTGAGAGTGCCCGGCGGTGGCGCCTGTTCGAGTTGTGAAAGCGAGCAGTGTAGCCGCCAGACCAATGCCGATAACTCCTGCGCAGCAGGTTGATGATGGTGGGCAAGCGTATCGCAGATGCGTTGTAGCTCACTCAGCGTGGCATTCAGTGATCGTTGCTGGACGCCACGTTCGCTCATTACATCGCGCAGCAGAGAGATACACACGTCCCTGACCCGAGCCAGCGGATCCGAACGCGCCTCCCAGGTGCGCAGTTGCCACACTACGTGCGAGCAGTTCAGCAATACGACCCCCCAACGTAATAACCAGCGTCGCGCCAGCGCATCCTGACTGTTGCTGAGCTGGCTGACGTGATGATAGGTCAGCGATTCAAATTCGTTTTCATTGAGTGACGGATGGCGGCTAAGTTGATCGACAAAGTTACGCCGTAACGCACGAATATGACGGCGGCTCTTTCTCGCATCAGAACCTGGCCGCAGAATGGCAAAAGCCAGCCACGACAGCGCGACGCCCGTGATCTTCGCCGTATTGTCATTCAAAAAAACTGCAAAATCATAGACGGGAGGATTGGTCACCGCGATGAACGATCCCATAAAGACGATCAGCTGTCCCCAAAGCCCTGCCAGTTTCGGCATCTGTAATTTTAACAACTGCATGGTGGCAAGCAGTGGGAAGAGAAACAGAATAAACTGCCAGAGATCGGTAATTTGTACCATCAGACCGAATTTCACCACAAAACTGAACAGCGACAGCAGGACCAGCGTGCGCATCAGCAAAGAGAGTGATTTGAAGGGGGCTGCTACGGCGGAATACAACACGCAACTGATGGCGGCAAGTGTCAGAGCCCCGGAGCCTGATTCCCATTGTGCGCCAATGCTCCACGCGCCGATTGCCATCAGCGTAATGAAGGTACGCAATCCGCTCCAGAGAGCCTCCGCGTTATCGGTATGACGGGCAAGACCCGGCGTGCGCTCAATATTGATATTATCGACCGTAACCCCCTTTTCCAGTAAGCGCAGATAATGGCTGCTTTTCAGATAGATACGGCAAAAATAGCGCAGACGCTGCCAGAAGGCGACGTGCCGATAGTCATGCTGATCGACGGGGCACAGCGGGGCGATAATCCGCGCTACGGCGTAGCTGTCGGTATCGGGTTTTACCAATGCGTTCAGCAACTGCTCAATGACATTCCGGGTATTTGCCGGGGGGTTGGGCCAGTTCAGTAGCATCCGCCGCAGGCTGGAAATTACGCTGGTCAACCGCAACTGCTGGTGTAACAACGCATTGAGCAAGGTATTTTGACGGCGAAAACGGTAGTGGCTCCAGAACGCCTGAATACGTAGCAGATTCATGGTCAGGATTTGGCCAATCACCCCTTCATGGGCGGTGCGGATAGCATCTGTGGTTTCTGGCTGCCAGAGTAAACTGGCATGCTCCAGCAAACGTGCATGCATATTTTTCAATGCGGTCAGCAGCGTGGTGCCATCGGATGTACTGGGCAGGATCATCATCATCAAGCCGCCACAGAGGATCCCGACAATGACTTCGCACACACGTGCCTGGGCGATATCCCACAGTTGCGTAACCTCTGTAATATGCACCATTGGAAACGCAATAATCGCCGCGGTATAGCCTGCCAGTTGAAAAGCGTAGGCCACGTTGTTGGTGAAATGCGCGCACGCCCAGGTACAAAAACCGATCCAGACTGACATGCTCAACAGAAACAGCCACGGTTCATTGAGTGTATGACCGGCTATAATCAATGCGGCCGTTGCACCAAGTAAACTGCCCGCGATACGCCCCAGACTTTTGCTGATCACGCCACCAACGGTTGGAAAACTGACTACCGCTGCTGATGTCATCGCCCAGTAGGGTTCGTCCAGATTGAGGTAATAGGCGAAGGTTAGCGCCAGACACATCGCAATAGTATTACGCAGCGCGTAACGCCATTGTCCGCTCGTGGCTTTAAACCACGGCAGAATGGCTGGTGTCAGGCGGGGCAGTTTCATTTTTGCTGACCGATGGACACGCTACAGGTTGTCCCCGAAACCAGCGTAACATCGTGCGGAAGGGTATCAAATTCGATACGAACAGGAACCCGCTGCGCCAGACGGACCCACGGAACGTTTGGTTTGATGTCAGGAACCAGACCGGAATTGCTTTCCACGCTCTGATCATAAATAGCGCGACCAATGCTGGAAACGTGACCCTGTAACTTAATGTTGCCGCTGTAGAGAGTGATTAGAGCAGGTGCCCCGTCTTGAATATGGCGTAGCTTGGTTTCTTCGAAATAGCCCATGACATAAAAAGAGTGACTGTCGACCAGAGCAAACAGCGGTTTACCCGTTGAGGCGTAGTCTCCGGTACGGGTTGATAGATTGGTGACCCAGCCTGTGACCGGGGCTTTGACTACCGTTTGCGCCAGTTGCCACTGAGCATGGCGCAAGCTGGCCTGGGCTGCGGCAACAGTCGCCTGCATGGCTTTTACATTGAGCAGTGCACTGTCCAAATCTTCTGCCGAGATGAAATTTTGCGACAAATTGCGGCGACGTCTGGCTTCATTATCGGCTTTGGTCAGATCGGACTGCGCTTTGGCCAACTGAGCCTGTGCATTCAGCTCAGCTATTTGGAAAGGGGTCTTGTCGATAACAAAAAGAATATCGCCTTTGTTAACCAGTTGATTATCTTTAATGTTGAGTTCACTAATGCTGCCAGAGATTTGCGGTGTGATGCTGACCTGTTCAGCGCGGACTTTTCCGTCACGCGTCCATGGAGATTGCATATAGTAATTCCACATCCACCACCCGGCGAGGACGGCGATGACAGCGACTATAATAGTGGAGAAGTATTTAATGGTTTTAAGCGACATAATCACCACGCAATCAACATGACAAAGGCCAGACACACGCAAAGCGTAAAGAGGGACAGATCCATTAACAGGGGATGCCAGATTTCGCCAGAATAGATCCAGTCGCGTAGCAGGCGATGAACAACTAGCCAGAGGATAAATCCTGCAACAAACGCCTTGAAAATAGGGGGGAAGTAGACAGATGCTCCGATCATTAAATCTTGTAGGGGCAATCCTGTTGCATTAAACATAAACTTCACGGGCAAAATCCTTGGCGAAAAGAGCGTTGCTATAGGTTTAGCAAAAAAAGGGACAATGTGTCTCTGTAACGCATAATGTCTGAAAAAATGTCATCCGGTAAGCAAATTTGGCAATACATTTGTTTTGGGAATACAAATGCTGCACACTATTCTAAAATCAGCACAATAACTTAGCAAGCTAATTATAAGGAGATGAAATTGGAATCGCCATTAGGTTCTGATCTGGCACGGTTGGTGCGCATTTGGCGTGCTCTGATTGACCATCGCCTGAAACCTCTGGAGTTGACGCAGACGCATTGGGTTACGCTGCACAACATTCATCAGTTGCCACCGGGTCAATCACAGATTCAACTGGCTAAAGCGATTGGTATTGAGCAGCCTTCATTGGTGCGTACACTCGACCAGTTAGAAGAAAAGGGACTCATTTCACGACAGACTTGCGCCAGCGATCGTCGGGCAAAGAGAATTAAATTAACGGAGAAGGCCGAACCGCTGATTGCTGATATGGAAGCGGTTATCAATAAAACGCGCGGCGAAATTCTGGAAGGGATTTCCGCTGAGGAAATTGATCTGCTGATAAAACTGGTCGCCAGACTGGAACACAATATCATTGAACTGCAGTCGCAGGGCTAAAGCGATCAAAACGACGTGTGGCCAGAGGCTGACCACACGTGAATTCGATTAACGTGGAGACACGGTAACCTGGCTACCATTGTTAGCCATAACAACGCGCTGACCCGCAGAGAATTTGGTCGCACCCT
Organism: Citrobacter youngae; assembly: GCF_003818115.1. Taxonomy (GTDB): domain Bacteria; phylum Pseudomonadota; class Gammaproteobacteria; order Enterobacterales; family Enterobacteriaceae; genus Citrobacter; species Citrobacter youngae. The sequence goes on from NZ_RPOI01000018.1 coordinate 144,123, forward strand.
GCTTCTGAACCACCATAATGGTATTACCGTCATCCTTACGAATTTCCAGTTCTACGCCCTGGGTTTTATTCATCGCGCCTTGTACGCCCTGGCCTGCTACGCCACCAGCAACCGCACCTGCAGCTGTCGCTAATGAACGACCGGTACCGCCGCCTACGGTGTTACCGAGGAACCCACCCAGCACAGCACCACCAATAGCGCCAATCACGTTTGCGTCGTCACCACCCTGGATTTGCACCGGACGAACATGAACAATCGTACCGTAGGTAACGTTCTGAACTTGTTTCGCTTCGGATGCGGTATACACGTCACCGGAAAGGCTATCATTGTTAACGCAGCCCGCTAAAGATACGCCCATTAATGAAACAATCAGCACACGTTTAATCATTTACAAATCTCCTTTGTCACCACGAAACGCTAATAAAGCACTCCTCATGGCTAAATTATATGGCATTTGTGAGTCTAAGGTCACATGTTCTACTGGAACAATATGAAAATCTTAACCGAAATCGGGTTAACCGAGTATAAACGAATCATTCATCACGGTGATGGAATTTAGCGGTTACTGGAAAGATTAACCTGCAAAAATCATCAAGGAAGCATGGAATTAGTCGACACTTTATGGTGGAGTGTCAAGGCTAATTTGCTTAAAAGGATGACGTATGAAATCGGGCCGTTTTATCGGAGTGATGTCTGGAACCAGCCTTGATGGTGTGGATGTTGTGCTGGCGGCGATAGATGAAACGATGGTTGCGCAGCAGGCAAGTCTGACATGGCCCATCCCCGTTCATGTAAAACAGGCCATTCTGGATATTTGTCAGGGGCAGCAACTGACGCTTTCCCAATACGGTCAACTGGACACGCAGTTGGGGCGTTTGTTCGCTGATGCGGTGAACGCGTTGCTGCAGCAGGAAAAATTAAAACCGCAGGATATTGTCGCGATCGGCTGTCATGGGCAAACCGTGTGGCATGAACCGACAGGAATTGCGCCACACACGCTACAAATTGGTGATAACAACCAGATTGTAGCGCGTACCGGGGTAACGGTGGTCGGTGATTTTCGTCGGCGCGATATCGCGTTAGGTGGACAGGGGGCACCGCTGGTTCCAGCTTTTCATCAGGCGTTGCTGGCGCATCCAACGGAACGCCGGATGGTGTTAAATATTGGTGGTATTGCCAATCTGTCACTGCTCATTCCAAAACAACCGGTTCGGGGGTATGACACCGGCCCGGGCAATATGCTGATGGATGCGTGGATTTGGCGGCAATGTGGCCAACCTTATGATAAAGATGCACAGTGGGCCTGCTCGGGTACAGTGATCCTGCCACTGTTGCAAACGATGCTTAACGATCCGTATTTCTCTGCACCAGCGCCAAAGAGTACGGGGCGCGAATATTTCAATTATGGCTGGATTGAACGCCATCTGGCGCAGTTTCCGGGAATTCGCCCACGAGACGTACAGGCGACTTTGGCTGAACTGACGGCCGTGACGATTTCCGAGCAGGTCCTATTGAGCGGTGGGTGTGAACGGTTGATGGTATGTGGCGGCGGTAGTCGCAATCCACTTCTTATGATGCGTCTGGCGGCGCTGCTGCCAGGGACGGAAGTGACCTCCACCGATGAAGCCGGGATCAGTGGTGATGATATGGAAGCGTTGGCCTTTGCCTGGCTGGCGTGGCGTACACTCGCGGGACTGCCGGGCAACCTGCCTTCGGTGACCGGCGCATCTGAGCCCAGCGTTTTAGGGGCTATTTTCCCCGCCAATCCACGAACTCAGAGTTAACTGAAATTATTTCAGGCGCTATACCGATAAACTAGGGATGTTAGGGAGGGTGTTTTTGCCCTCCGGGACCAGGAAAGTCTTCAGGAAATGGCTATGAAAAAATTGTTATTAGTGTGTCTGCCCGTATTGCTTACCGGTTGTAGTGTGTACAACCAATTTGTCGAGCGCATGCAAACGGATACGCTCGAATACCGCTGTGATGAAAAACCGCTTACCGTAAAATTGAACAATACCCGACAGGTGGCGAGCTTTGTTTATGATAATCAACTATTGAATCTCAAACAGGGTGTGTCGGCATCAGGTGCACGCTATACCGATGGTATCTACGTCTTCTGGTCTAAAGGCGACGAGGCAACGGTCTATAAACGAGACAGAATTGTGCTAAATAACTGTCAGTTACAGAACCCGAAGCGTTGAGATTTTCACCTGGGCGGCGCACAATAGCGTCACCCACTGACAATCCGTAGCCAACATCATGTCTGATAACGACGAATTGCAGCAAATCGCGCATCTGCGCCGTGAATACACGAAAGGTGGTCTTCGCCGCCGCGACCTTCCCGCCGAACCCCTTGCGCTGTTTGAGCGCTGGCTGGGGCAAGCCTGTGATGCCAAACTGGCAGACCCTACCGCTATGGTCGTCGCAACAGTCGATGAACACGGTCAGCCGTATCAGCGAATCGTGTTGCTCAAACATTATGATGACAAAGGGTTGGTGTTTTATACCAACATGGGCAGCCGTAAGGCGCACCAGATCGAGAACAACCCACGCATTAGCCTCTTGTTCCCCTGGCATACGCTGGAACGGCAGGTGATGGTCATCGGCAAGGCCGAACGCTTGTCCACGCTTGAGGTGGTAAAATATTTCCACAGTCGCCCGCGCGATAGCCAGATTGGCGCCTGGGTTTCTAAGCAGTCCAGTCGGATCTCCGCACGCGGAATTCTGGAAAGTAAATTTCTTGAGCTGAAGCAGAAGTTTCAGCAAGGGGAAGTTCCGTTGCCGAGTTTCTGGGGCGGCTTTCGCGTGAGCATTGAACAAATGGAGTTCTGGCAGGGTGGTGAAAACCGTCTGCACGACCGTTTTTTATACCAACGTGAAGATGACGCGTGGAAAATTGACCGTCTGGCCCCCTAAAGATGCAAAATTCTTGTTTTAAGCGCTGGTGCTGATGAATCCGGCGCTTTATTCTATGTCTCTTTCGCATCAGGCGAAAAGTCGTGTACCGGCAAAGGTGCAGTCGTTTTATACATGGAGATTTTGATGGCAAGCAGTAACTTGATTAAACAATTGCAAGAGCGGGGGCTGGTGGCCCAGGTGACGGACGAGGAAGCGTTAGCAGAGCGACTGGCGCAAGGCCCGATCGCGCTCTATTGCGGCTTCGATCCTACCGCTGACAGCTTGCATTTGGGGCATCTGGTTCCATTGTTATGCCTGAAACGCTTCCAGCAGGCAGGCCATAAGCCTGTTGCGTTGGTGGGTGGTGCAACGGGTCTGATTGGCGATCCGAGCTTTAAAGCCGCCGAGCGTAAACTGAATACTGAAGATACCGTGCAGGAGTGGGTGGATAAAATCCGCAAACAGGTGGCACCGTTCCTCGATTTCGACTGTGGCGACAACTCGGCGATTGCTGCGAACAACTACGACTGGTTTGGCGGTATGAACGTACTGACTTTCCTGCGTGATATCGGCAAACACTTCTCCGTAAACCAGATGATCAACAAAGAAGCGGTTAAGCAGCGTCTGAACCGTGACGATCAGGGGATCTCCTTTACCGAGTTTTCTTACAACCTGCTGCAAGGTTATGATTTTGCCTGCCTGAATAAACTGCATGGCGTGGCATTGCAAATTGGCGGTTCTGACCAGTGGGGTAACATTACCTCGGGTATCGATCTGACCCGCCGTCTGCATCAGAATCAGGTATTTGGCCTGACGGTTCCGCTGATCACTAAAGCTGACGGTACCAAATTCGGTAAAACGGAAGGTGGCGCAGTTTGGCTGGATCCGAAGAAAACCAGCCCATACAAGTTCTACCAGTTCTGGATCAACACAGCTGACGCGGACGTATATCGCTTCCTGAAATTCTTCACTTTCATGGACATTGAAGAGATCAATGCGCTGGAAGAAGAAGATAAGAACAGCGGTAAAGCGCCGCGTGCCCAGTATGTTCTGGCTGAGCAGGTAACGCGTCTGGTTCACGGCGAAGAAGGTTTAGTGGCGGCGAAACGCATTACCGAAAGCCTGTTCAATGGTAACCTGAGCGACCTGAGCGAAGCGGACTTCGAACAGCTGGCGCAGGATGGTGTACCGATGATTGAAATGGACAAGGGTGCCGACCTGATGCAGGCGCTGGTGGATTCTGAACTGCAGCCTTCTCGCGGTCAGGCGCGTAAGACCATTGCGTCTAATGCGGTCACCATTAATGGTGAGAAACAATCTGACCCGGAATATTTCTTCCAGGACAGTGATATTTTGTTCGGCCGCTACACCTTACTGCGCCGTGGCAAAAAGAACTACTGTCTGATTTGCTGGAAGTAAGTCAAAGTCAGCAGGGGCGTGGGAAACTACGCCCCTTTATTTTTTAGGGTTGTGGTAAGTAAAATGAAGAATATCCTCGCCATCCAGTCCCACGTTGTTTTTGGCCATGCCGGCAACAGTGCTGCCGAATTTCCGATGCGTCGTCTTGGCGCGAATGTCTGGCCGCTCAACACCGTTCAGTTTTCTAACCACACGCAGTACGGTAAATGGACCGGCTGTGTTATGCCACCCAGTCACCTGACTGAGATTGTTCAGGGCATTGCTGATATCGATAAACTTCAGACCTGCGATGCGGTGCTGAGTGGTTATCTGGGATCCGCTGAGCAGGGCGAGCATATTCTGGGTATTGTGCGCAAAGTGAAAGCGGCAAATCCCCAGGCGAAATTCTTTTGCGATCCAGTGATGGGTCATCCTGAAAAAGGGTGCATCGTGGCACCTGGCGTTGCGGAATTTCATGTTCGTCACGCACTTCCGGCCAGCGACATTATCGCGCCAAATCTGATTGAACTCGAAATTCTGAGCGAGCATGCGGTTAACAATGTTGATGAGGCGGTGCTGGCTGCCCGTGAACTGATTGCGCAGGGGCCGGAAATTGTGCTGGTTAAGCATCTTGCCCGTGCAGGCATGAGCGCAGATCGCTTTGAGATGCTGTTGGTCACCGCTGATCAGGCGTGGCATATCAGCCGTCCGCTTGTTGATTTTGGCTCACGCCAACCGGTTGGCGTTGGTGACGTCACCAGTGGCTTGCTGTTGGTTAAACTGTTGCAGGGGGCTTCATTGCAGCAGGCGCTGGAACATGTGACTGCGGCGGTGTACGAAATTATGATCGCCACCAAAGAGATGCAGGAGTATGAGCTGCAGGTGGTTGCCGCTCAGGATCGTATCGCGAAACCGGAACACTACTTTAGCGCTACTCAGCTGTAATCAATGTGCAATGGCGCTCACGCTTATCGGGCCTGAGTTTGGCTGTAGGCCGGGTAAGCGCAAGCGCTACCCGGCAACAACAATTAATTTAATCCTTCCGCTTTAAGCGCTGCGGCAACCGCCGGGCGTTCAGCCATCCGCGCCATATACGCCTCGATATGGCTTAATCCTGCCATATTCAACTTAACCGCATACGCCCAACGCAGTACGGTAAACAGATAGGCATCAGCAATGCTGAAGCGTGCGCCGCAAATCCACGGGTTGTCTTTCAGCGATTCGTTCACATACTGCATTTTTTTCTCAAGCAATGCGCGTACGGTTGGTTTGTACTCCTCTGGCGTGTCCGGGCGGAACAGTGGGGTAAAACCTTTATGTAGCTCTGTAGCGATATAGTTAAGCCATTCGATAGTTTTGTAGCGGGAGAGACTGCTGGTAGGGGCCAGGAGATGACGGTCTGGAACGGTATCTGCGAGATATTGCATGATGGCGACGCCTTCGGTCAGTAGTGTACCATCATCCAGCAACAGTGCGGGAACTTGTCCTTTCGGGTTTACCGCGAAAAAATCGTCGCCGTTTTCCAGGCGTTTCTTCATCAGATCAACACCATCCAGAGTGAAATCTTTACCGCTCTCACGAAGTGTGATGTGGGAAGCGAGAGAACAAGCGCCCGGTTTGTAGAACAGTTTCATCGGTAACTCCTTTTGGCTGAGGTATACCGTATGGTAGTGCTACCTGGAGCAAAAAAAAAGCCGCTAACAACAGTTAGCGGCCTGAAATTAAGTTTCCCTGAGAATTACGCTGTTGCGGCCTTAGCGGCTTTCTCATCGGCTTCGTCGTCCTGAGTCATACGATTCAGTTTCGGTGCCGTCAGCAGCATCAGAACAGCGATAACCGCCGTTGCAACACCAATCTGCAGGAACACGCGACCGTAGACTTCCAAAGACATCAGCGGATCGGTCACATTCTCCGGAACCGCCATCATGTTAGCCACGTAACCACCGATGATGTTTGCACCGGCAGTGGTCAGGAACCAGCTACCCATAATGAAGCCCATCAGACGCTGTGGAACCAACTGTGCCACCATCGCCAGGCCCAGACCAGAAATCATCAGTTCACCGATACTTTGCAGACCGTAGCAGATGATCAGCCAGTTAACAGAAACGATGCCCGCATCGGTCGCGAATTTAGCGCCCAGCGGCAGGATCAGGAACGCACCGGAACACAGCACCATACCAATCGCAAATTTGGTTGGCATCGGCAGCGTATCGCCCATCTTGTTATAGATAGCGGCGAGGATTGGGCTACCAATGATGATCCAGAACGGGTTCAATGCCTGGTACTGTTCAGGTTCAAAAGCAATACCCAGAATAGAGTGCTCAACGTTACGAATCGCGAAGAAGTTCAGAGACGTCGGCATCTGGCTGTACAGCACGAAGAAGATAATCGCTTCCAGCATCAGAATGAAGGCAACGATCATTTTACGACGGGCAGCACCGTGCATGGTGAAGGCTTCTTTACCGAAGATAAATACGATACCGATGGCAATCACACCCAGAACCATACGTGCGATCTGCTGGTTGTGCAGCAGCCAGGTTGCAATCGCGATCAGCACCACAACGCCAACGATGGTCAGCAGCAGGTTACGGAAGTTGATTGGTTCAAAGTCAGGCTTGGAACCGTACTGTTTAACCCAGCGCTGGCAGAAGGCGAAGTTAACAACGGTGATCAGCATACCCACAACGCTCAGGGCGAACGCGGTGCTCCAACCGTAACGCGCTGCCAGCCACGGTGTTGCCAGCATAGAGAAGAATGAGCCGATGTTGACGGACATGTAGTACATGGTGAATGCACCATCAAGACGCGGGTCATCTTTGGCATAGCAGGTAGAAAGCAGGGAAGATGGGTTCGCTTTAAACAGGCCGTTACCGACCGCGATGGCTGCCATACCCATATAAACGATACCCGCATCGTGACCAGACCATGCAACCAGCGCATAACCAATGGCCAGGACAACGGCACCCAGCATAATGACGCGTTTTGTACCCAGAACTTTATCACCTAACCAGCCACCAATGGCAACAAGGCCATACACCAGGGCGCTAAAGGAGGAGAAAAGGGTGATGGAATCCGCTTCTGACATACCCAGTTGCTTCACCAGGTAGACGGCCATAATCCCTTGCAGGCCGTAATAACCAAAACGTTCCCATAGCTCAATTGAGAAAATGAGATAGAACGCTTTTGGTTGTTTGAAGGCGTTTAAACTGACGCTTTCTGTTGGTTTATTGTTTGCAGTAGACACTTTTACCTCTTTTTTTACATCCCATATCAACGGGGGTGTTCTGGTACGTGATGAGTCAAGTTCATCCGTCCGATTGTTATAGTGGGAGGGGAAACGGCAAGTAATGTTCACTATCTTGACCATTCAGACAAGGGGTTTGTAATAATCTGTTACATATAACTCAGATGGTGAAATCGTCGGGGCTGAGAAATGTTATCCAGCGTTAAATTTCTTCATATGGAGAATGGCAGATTTTTACACTGTCAGGATGGGGTTAAAATGGGAATGAGGCGATATGTTCTGCTATTTTGGCTTGAAGGTAGTGATATGGTCCATTATCTGAAAAATAGCCAGTGTAATGTTTTGTATCGAAACGAACCTGTCAGGTCATCTGATTGTAATTTTAACTACAAAATAATAAATATTTTACATAATGTTATCAGGGTGATCTTGATCACGGATGGATAGAAATTTCTACTATTAAAAAAACGATTAACCTACTCAGGTGTTAGTTCACAAGAATATTACATTAGATATGCAGGAAGGTACGGCATCATTGTCGGGAAATTAACGGTTGAGAAGTGCATAACTAATCGTTATGAAATAGGGGCCAGCGTTATGGCCCCATGTTGTCAGATATCGACTTTTTCTTTGAATTCGCAAAGATCTTCGATAATGCAGGAACCGCAACGTGGTTTTCTGGCTATGCAGGTGTAGCGACCATGAAGAATTAACCAGTGGTGGCAATCGACTTTAAATTCACTGGGGACGACTTTCAGCAGTTTCTCTTCGACCTGTTCGACGTTTTTACCTGGGGCAAATTGTGTCCGGTTACATACCCGGAAAATGTGGGTATCTACGGCAATCGTTGGCCAGCCGAAGGCGGTATTTAACACTACATTCGCCGTCTTGCGCCCAACGCCAGGCAGGGCTTCTAATGCGGCTCTGTCTTCCGGAACCTCGCCATTGTGCTTTTCCAGTAAAATGCGGCAGGTTTTAATCACGTTCTCCGCTTTGCTGTTAAACAAACCGATTGTCTTGATGTAGGACTTAACACCTTCAACGCCGAGTTCCAGCATCGCGGCAGGCGTATTAGCGACGGGGTAAAGCTTAGCTGTTGCTTTATTGACGCTGACATCGGTGGCCTGCGCGGAGAGCAAGACCGAAATCAGCAGTTCAAACGGTGATGTAAAATTAAGCTCGGTTGTCGGATGCGGATTGTTATCACGCAGGCGCGTCAGTATTTCCAGCCGTTTTGCTTTGTTCATTACACATTCCCTGTTTCACCCGCCGGGTCTGCTGCCATAGCGGCCTCGGCACGACGCTTCTTCATCTTTTCATCAATCAGATACTTAACAGCCAGCATCAGCCCCAGGCCAATGAATGCACCCGGCGGTAGCATGGCCAGCAGAAATGGTGTGTCAGTATGGAAGATCTCCACGCGCAGGACTTTGGCCCAATTGCCCAGCAGTCCGTCTGCGCCGTCGAACAATGTACCGTTACCTATGATTTCACGCAGCGATCCGAGAACAAACATGGCGCCGGTCGCCCCCATGCCAATAGAAAAACCATCGAGTGCGGATAATGCAGGGCCTTTTTTGGCGGCGAAGGCTTCTGCGCGGCCAACAACAATACAGTTGGTCACAATCAGCGGGATAAAGATACCCAGAGACTGATACAGGCCAAAGGCGTAGGCATTGATAAGCATTTGTACCGCACTCACTACGGAGGCGATGATCATGACATAAATGGGAATACGGATTTCGGGCGGTGTCCAGCGGCGTAGCGCTGAAATTGTCAGGTTTGTCAGGGTCAACACCAGCGTAGTCGCAAGCCCCAGACCTAACGCATTGGTTGCAGTAGAGGTAACGGCCAGCAACGGGCACATCCCGAGTAACTGTACAAGGGCGGAGTTATTTTTCCAAAGCCCCTGAACAATGACGTCTTTAATTTCGCTCATGGTTATTCTCCACAGGCGCTAAGTTGAGGAAGTTGCGCAGGCAGCGTCTGCGCATATAAACCGGCGCGTTTTACTGCATTCACTACCGCACGCGGCGTGATGGTTGCGCCCGTAAACTGGTCAAAGTCGCCGCCGTCTTTTTTCACCGTCCAGTGAGGGTCGTTCTCTGCACTAATCGTTTTGCCGCTAAAATGGGTTATCCAGTCTGACAGACGTAACTCGATTTTATCACCGAGGCCTGGTGTTTCATGATGTTCTGTCACCCGCGTACCCAGCACAGTACCGTTGAAATCTACACCAACCAGCAGTTGAATTGCGCCGGAATAACCATCGGGGGCCGTGGCCTCCAGAATTGCCGCAACCGGACGATCGTCCTGGCGGGCAATATACACTCGGTGGCTGCCTTTGCCTAACGCTGGCGCATCGACCAGATAACAACTCTCAGGCAAGTTATTATTGTAGCGTTCGCCAGGCAGAACCTGATCGAACAGTGCTTTTTGCTGCAGCGCGGCCTGTTCATCAATAGTGGACTTGGTTAATTGATTGATTGCCGCGGTTAACCCCGTCGAGCCCGCAGCAAACAGCGCCAGTGTAATACCGTGTTTACGAATCGTTTTCAGCATAGGGAGTCCTTAGCGATGTCCGTACACGCGAGGGCGAGTGTAATAATCAATCAGCGGAACCGTGATATTTGCCAGCAATACGGCAAAGGCTACACCGTCAGGATAACCGCCAAAACTGCGAATCAACCATACTAACAACCCCGCAAGTGCGCCAAAAATCAGGCGACCACGGTTGGTAGTTGATGCCGTAACGGGATCGGTAAGAATAAAGAATGCACCCAGCATGGTGGCGCCGGAAAGCAGGTGCAACTGCGGTGATGCCAGAGAGTCTGGCGAGAAAATCCAGCCTAACGTGGCGCAAACAGCGAGCGATAGCAGGAAGCTCACCGGGATGTGCCAACGAATCGCTTTCTGCCATAACAACACGATGCCGCCCGCCAGCCAGGCAAGGTTAACCCACTGCCAACCCGCGCCCGCGAGCATGCCGCTGTAAATCGGATACTGCATCACCTGTTCAACGGTACGCCCTGCATGTAGTGACGTCTTAAAGGTATCGAGAGGCGTTGCCTGACTGATGCCGTCGATCCCTATACGGAGCGTGTTCATATCGCTGCCGCCAGCGGTATGTCCGGTAAAGATAACGTTTAAAGCATCAAAAAAGCCGGGCACCGTAGCGGCAATTTCATGTGGTGGCAGCCAGCTTGTCATCTGCACCGGGAATGAGATCAACAGCACGACATAACCAATCATTGCCGGATTAAATGGATTCTGCCCAAGACCGCCATACAGCTGCTTGGCAATGATAACGGCGAAGACGGTACCCAGGATCACCATCCACCACGGAGCCAGGGGAGGAATACTGACGGCAAGCAGCAACCCTGTAAGCAGGGCGGAGTTGTCTTTCAGGATTGCGGCAACGGGCTGTTTACGTAGTTTAAGCACGCCCGCTTCGGCGGCGATGGCACTGACCGATGCCAGCACTATCTGGAACAATGTACCCCAGCCGAAGAACCACCATTGAGCGGCAATTCCTGGTAATGCAGCAATCAGAACCAGCATCATGATACGCGATGTCTGACGCTGGTTATGGGTATAAGGGGAGCTAGCTATTCTGAATACCATTTATTCCTCGTTTACAACCTGCTGCTGTGCGGCTTTCTTTGCCTGAGCGCGAGCAATAGCGGCCGCAACGGCGGCTTTACGTGGATCAACCGGCTCGGCCGTTTCCGTTACTGCCTGCTGCTCAAGCTTGCGGGCTTTGGCACGGGCAATTGCGGCTTCGACGGCAGCTTTGCGCGGGTCAATCGGTTCGGTTGTTTCCGTAGCTGATTGCTGCTCAAGCTTGCGGGCTTTAGCTCGGGCGATTGCGGCTTCGACGGCGGCTTTGCGCGGGTCAACCGGTTCGGTTGTTTCCGTAGCTGCCTGCTGCTCAAGCTTGCGGGCTTTGGCTCGGGCAATTGCGGCTTCGACGGCAGCTTTGCGTGGATCCGCACCCGCTCTGCTGTCCTCATCTTTTGATGGATTATCAGTGCGTGCGGCGCGAGCCTGCGCTTTTCGCGCTTCACGTGCGGCAATCACTGCGCTGTTATCAGGTTTTTCACCCGCCTGAATGACAACCGGCTGCATAGCCTGGGCCTGTTTCTCTTTCACGCGAGCCAGTGCAGCAGCGATGGCATCATGATCTTTCGCTGCAGGTTGTACAGCTGCGTTTTTATGCCGCTCAAGACGCGCTGCTTTTTCACGTTCAAGGCGCGCCTGTCGGGCTTCAAATCGCGCTTTTGCTTCAGCCGCTCGTTTTTCTTCCTGACTAATGGCGTAAATCTCGGCTTTTTCCTGACGGAAATACTGCACCAGGGGAATGTTGCTTGGACATACCCAGGCGCAGGCACCGCATTCAATGCAGTCAGCAATGTTGTGGGCTGTCGCTTTATCATGCTGCTGGCCTTTACTGAACCAGTAAAGTTGCTGCGGCAGAAGATCGGCAGGGCAGGCATCGGCGCAGGCGCTACAGCGAATACAGCCTTTTTCTTCCTGCGGTTCACCCACTTCACTGGCAGAAGGCGCAAGCAGGCAGTTGCTGATCTTCACGATGGGAACATCCAGCCAGGGCAGGGTAAAGCCCATCAGCGGACCGCCCATGATCACCATCTGGTCAGCAGAAGGACAGAAACCTGCATCATTGAGCAGGTGACGAACAGGCGTACCCAATCGCGCCCAAACGTTGCCCGGGCGGCTGACTGCTTCGCCCGTTAGCGTGACCACACGCTCGGTGATTGGCTCGCCGTCAATAACGGCCCGCTTGACAGCATAGGCAGTCCCCACGTTTTGCATCAGCACCCCGATATCGGAGGAACGTCCACCGTGAGGAACCTGTTTCCCGGTCAGGATTTGCGTCAATTGTTTGGCACCGCCTGACGGGTATTTAGTGGGAATGACTCGTAAACTGATATCGTGAGAATCAGCCAACACTGCGCGCAGCATGGAGATAGCCTGCGGTTTGTTATCTTCAATACCCAGCAGGACTTCGCGCGGTTGAAGAATATGAGCAAGTATGCGGATACCTTCGACCACCTGGGCCGCGCAATCTTGCATTAAGCGGTCATCGGCGGTGATGTAGGGTTCACATTCAGCGGCGTTGATGATCAGTGTTTCAATTTTATCACCGCCACCCTGCAATTTGACGCCGGTTGGAAAACCTGCGCCGCCGAGTCCGGCAACACCGAATTGGTGAATACGGGCTATGAGCTCCTCGCGGCTGCGGGCACGATAATTTGCCCAGCCGTCACGCTCAATCCAGCGATCTTCGCCGTCCGCATCAATGATGACGCTAAGTTCAGCTAAAGCCGAAGGATGCGCGGTAGAGTGCGGGGCAATGGCAACAACGGTGCCGGAGGTCGGGGCGTGTACGGGCAACATTCTGCCGCGCCCACGGGTTAGCGCCTGACCACGCAGCACGGTGTCGCCCACATTGACACACAGTTCACCTTCAGCGCCAATATGCTGCTTCAACGGAATAATAAAGCGCGGAGCCAGCGGAACCTGCCGCAGCGGTGTCCCGTTAGACTGGGTTTTCATTTCAGGTGGGTGAATGCCGCCATCAAAGTCCCAGATTTTATTTTTTCTGAATGCGGAGAATAACTTAAGCATGTTGTTCCACAGGAATGATGCGCACAGGAATAGTGTTTAAATCCCACTTCCAGCTGTCAGGCGTCTCGGCGACCGGGCGTAATTCGATACATTGGGTCGGGCACGGATCAACGCACAAATTGCATCCGGTGCACAGATCGCTCATCACCGTGTGCATGGCACGCGTAGCGCCCACGATGGCATCGACCGGGCAGGCCTGAATGCATTTTGTGCAGCCGATACAGTTATTTTCATCAATCACCGCCAGCATACGAACGGGGGTAGCATCCTGCTCATCACCATCAATAGGTTGCGGATCGACGTTCAACAGGGTCGCAATTTTTAGCATCACCGCTTCGCCACCAGGGGCGCATCGGTTGATTTTTTCGCCCTGACAGCCAATAGCTTCAGCATAAGGACGGCAGCCCGGATAACCGCACTGCCCACACTGGCTTTGCGGGAGAATTTCATCAATTTTCTCCACGACTGGATCATCCTCGACGGCAAATCGACGAGAGGCATAACCCAAAATAGCGCCGAACGCCAGACCCAGCAGACTCACTGCGGCAACGGCAATCCAGATAGCATTCATTACAACTTCACCAAACCACTAAAGCCCATAAAGGCCAAAGACATTAAACCAGCGGTAATCAGCGCAATCGCATTACCGCGGAAGGGGGCAGGAACGTCTGCCACGGCGAGGCGTTCGCGAATTGCGGCGAACAGAACCATCACCAGTGAGAAGCCGACGGCGGCGGAAAAACCGTACAGCGCCGACTGTAAAAAATTATGCCCGAGGTTGATGTTCAGCAACGCTACACCTAATACCGCGCAGTTAGTGGTGATCAGCGGTAAGAAGATCCCCAGCAGGCGATACAGCGCAGGGCTGGTTTTGCGTACAACCATCTCGGTAAATTGTACCACCACGGCGATGACCAGAATGAAGGCCAGCGTGCGCAGGTAGATGAGATCGAGCGGGATGAGGATCCAGGTGTCAATCAGCCATGCGCAAATGGATGCCAGCGTCATTACAAAGGTCGTGGCGAGGCCCATACCCATTGCGGTTTCCAGTTTTTTGGAAACGCCCATAAAGGGGCATAAGCCCAGAAACTTGACCAGTACAAAGTTATTGACCAGTACAGTTCCGACAAACAGCAGCAGGTAATCAGTCATTTTTCGGCCTGAAATAAAAAAGCCGCCTATTATCTGACAATCTACAACAGGCGACAACAGGTTAACTGTAGGGTTATTACGGGTTCACAAACGTCGTCTTAACGCGTTGCGAGCGTTTGAAATAGGGTACCAGCAGCGCAGCCGCTAACAAAGGGAACAGCAGCTGACGCACGGCAAACGCATCCGGAACAGGTGAGAATGCAAACGCTTTAATTGCCAGTAACACCGAGATCAGCAGCCATATAATATAGTGTTTTGGCACACAGACTCTGCGTTTGAAAAACGCGATGGTCAGCCACAGCGTGTAGTACCACATGGCGATAGCGGTAATAAAGGAGACGCCCCATAGCAGCAAATTCGTCGTACTTTGCTCGCTCAGCGTGTGGAATGTCTGCGGTGTGGACAACGCAGTGACATACAGCAGTAACGCCAGCGAAGCACTTAACAACGCGACTAACAGCCAGGCCAATGGCCCAAGTAGCCAGCCTCCGATACGTTGTGCCGGTGTTGTAGTCATTTCATCTCCAGGTTTACGCGCGCGAACAGACATGCCGTTCATTTTGGGGCAATTATTATAAAGCTTTTAACGCCAGGCGCTACTGTCTTGTTTATTGCACGTAATGCCAGACGGATTTGGGTACCTGGCCAACATCGAACAGGCGGCCTCCCGAAATGAGCTCGGCACGGCGGTGGTCTGCAGCGCGATACATATTGATAATGTCGCTATCGTCAGTAAGTGTGTAGTTAAGATGATCGAACAATTTTTCCAGACTTTCTAGCGAACTGATTTTGCGGAATTTTAATAAGTAATCCTGAACAGTCATAAAAGGCAATCCATATTAATAAAATAATACTAACGGAGTAGTAAATATTAAAAAACAACCAACGTTGTACAGGTAAACGCGAATTTGCGCGCAAATGTAAGAAGAGTTTTCAACCCTGTGGGAATCCAGGCGCTATTTACGCCTGCGGAAAGGGTAACGCGCTTCACGATCGCAGGCAATACGCGCTGGAGCGGGATGCGGCATAATTCGCTTTTTTTTGACAAAAAATGATCTTTTACAGCCCTACCCAGCAACCATCGCGGAGTTAACTGCCAGGCTATAACGGGCTGCGTATATTTATTTTTTCTGTACTGCAGCGACGGGTTCCGGTGGTTGGTAGTTGTCAATATGATTGGCAACACCCAACAGGATCACGGAGACCACGAGAACAATCCAACCTGTTAACTCAATAAGACGATTCATTACTGACGACATTTGCTTTGATTTATCCATAAACACAGGTAGCAAATGTTACTTATCAATAAATGATACAGCAAGAGCATTGGGAACGATTTCGATGACTTTTTCGCGGCAAGTTAACTCTAAGTGGCATATGTTTGACTTAAGTTAAGCAACAACCTTTGTAGCGCAAAGGTTATTAAACTATTGTGGCGCTACTATCTATGGTGTGAAATAGGCCAGATCTGAATTGAGAGGCAAAAACATGAGTGACAACATCCGCGTTGGGCTAATCGGTTACGGTTATGCCAGTAAAACTTTCCATGCCCCCCTGATTGTGGGCACTCCGGGTCTGGAACTGGTTGCGGTGTCCAGTAGTGATGAAACAAAAGTGAAGGCGGACTGGCCTTCGGTGGCGGTTGTTACTGAGCCTAAACACCTGTTTAACGATCCGAGTATCGACCTGATTGTGATCCCTACACCCAATGATACACACTTCCCGCTGGCGAAAGCGGCGCTGGAAGCAGGTAAGCATGTGGTTGTTGATAAGCCTTTCACTGTGACACTGTCGCAAGCACGCGAGCTGGATGCGCTGGCCAGAAGCGTAGGGCGCCTGCTTTCTGTCTTCCATAACCGTCGCTGGGACAGCGATTTTCTGACGCTGAAAGCCTTGCTGGCTGATGGCGCGTTGGGTGAGGTGGCTTATTTTGAATCTCATTTCGATCGCTTCCGCCCGCAGGTCCGTGACCGCTGGCGTGAACAGGGTGGCCCGGGGAGTGGTATCTGGTATGACTTAGCGCCGCATCTTTTAGATCAGGCAATTAACCTGTTTGGCTTGCCGGTGAGTCTGACGGTCGATCTGGCACAGCTCCGTCCGGGGGCGCAGTCGACAGATTACTTCCATGCCATCCTGACGTATCCGCAGCGTCGGGTGATTCTGCACGGAACGATGCTGGCAGCGGCTGAGTCTGCTCGTTATATCGTTCACGGATCGCGTGGCAGCTATGTGAAGTATGGTCTGGACCCACAAGAGGAACGTCTTAAAAATGGTGAGCGGCTGCCACAGGAAGACTGGGGTTATGACATGCGTGATGGTGTACTGACACGCATGGAAGGTGATGAGCAGGTGGAAGAAACCTGGTTAACCGTGCCAGGTAATTATCCGGCTTACTATGCGGGAATCCGTGATGCGCTGAATGGTAACGGCGAGAACCCGGTTCCAGCCAGACAAGCCATTCAAATCATGGAACTGATTGAGTTGGGCATTGAATCGGCGAAACACCGATCGACGCTGTGCCTTGCCTGATAATGCCAATGTCGGATGTCGAGGCATCTTATCTGGCCTACAATGCAATGTAGGCCAGATAAGCGTTAGCGCCATCCGGCAATAAAGCCATTACGCTGCGGCGACTTTCTCACGCAGTGCTTGTTTCTCTTCATTGCTCAGGAACGCCATTTCCAGGCCATTGATTTGCGCCTGGCGAATCTGTTCACGCGTCAATCCTGCAGCCGGAGCGGCTACGGTGTATTCGTGAATAATATCCACACCCTGAACCGCCGGGTCGTCCGTATTCAGACTGGCCAGTACACCGTGTTCAAGGAATGTTTTCAGCGGATGCGTCGTCAGTGAGGCGACGGTACTGGTTTGAATATTCGATGTAAGACAGGATTCAATGCCGATGCGCTGCTCGGCGAGAAAATCCATCAGGGCGAGATCTTCGACGGCTTTTACGCCGTGGCCAATACGTTCTGCTCCCAGTTCTCTGATAGCTTGCCAGATGCTTTCCGGGCCTGCCGCTTCACCTGCATGAACCGTGATATGCCAGCCAGCGTCGCGTGCACGGTTGAAATGGGACAGGAACAAACTGCCCGGGAAACCGAGTTCATCGCCGGCCAAATCCAGTGCGGTGATGTGATCACGATGCGCTAACAGTGCATCCAGTTCCTGCAGACAGGCAGCTTCGCCGAAAGTACGGCTCATAATTCCAATTAAGCGAGCTTCAACGCCGAACGTTTTACAGCCTTCGCGTACGCCTGCAATAACGGTTTCAACCACACCTGCAACGGGGAGTTGATGGGCCATCGCCATATAGCCTGGGGAAAAACGTAGTTCAACGTAATGCAGACCATTACGTGCGGCATCCTCAATATTCTCAAATGCGACGCGGCGACAGGCATCCAGCGAGGCCAGCACTTTGACACCCCAGTCAAGCTTTGACAAAAAACTGACCAAATCAGGCTCAGTTGACGTTACCTGCACGTGAGGGATCAGCATTTCAAGTGTTTGAGCAGGAAGCGTTAAATTAAACTGACGACCAAGATCCAGGATCGTTTGGGCACGGATGTTCCCATCAAGGTGGCGATGGACGTCGGTTAAAGGAAGGGAAGTATCAATCATGGTCGCACTCATGTTTTTAGGTAAAGTGCGCAGTATTATAAGAATAAATCGGGATAAAAATCTATGTTGCGCAATGATTAATTTCATTGCGCAACTTTAGTTAGCGCAGAGAGCGCAGGGCGTTAATTAATCCCTGAACACCTTTCTCAAGTTTTGAGCGGGGACATCCGGTATTCAGGCGTACAAAACCGCACCCTTCCTCTCCGTAGGTCGAACCTGGCATGATCGCCACTTTTTGCTGGTGGATAAGCGCATTTTGTAACGCCTGGTCATCAACCCTGAGCGGACGTAAATCTATCCAGGCCAGATAGGTGGATTGCGGGATCTGCCAGTTAAGTTCAGGGAACGCGGTATTAAGTTCATCAGCAACATAATGCAGGTTGCCGACAAGATAATCCCGTAAGGCATCCAACCAGCGCTCACCTTGCTGATAGGCGGCAATATGTGCGGTGAGTGCCAGCACCGCAGGGGAAGACAATCCATCGCGTCCCTTTAGCGCACTGAGATAATCGTTGCGACTATTGGCGTCTTCGATGATCCCATACGCTCCGGTTAATGCCGGGATATTGAAGCTCTTGGAGCCGGAGGTGAGTAGCGCCCAGTCGCCGCGTGCGACATTGATCCACGGGATATGCGGTTGCTCTCCCCAAACCATATCCATATGGATTTCATCGGAAATGACGTTGACACCATGTCGCTGGCATAAGTCAGCCATGGTTTCCAGTTCCTCGTGCGTCCACACTTTGCCCGTTGGATTTTGTGGGCTACACAGCAGAAGAATTTTACTCTCTGGCCGTGAGAGAGCTGCTTCCAGCTTTGCCATGTCGCAATACCAACCGTCGCTCCGCTTTTCCAGACCGACGGGGAGCACTGTGCGCTGGTTGCCCTCGATGGCCTTGTAGAATGCATCGTAAGCTGGCGTATGGACAACTACCGCGTCGCCAGCAGACGACCACTGGCGGATGAGTTCTGAGACCATATAGATAACTGAGGGGCCATATACCAGCGATTGAGGATCGATCCGGGTATTGTGACGAGTTAGAAACCAGTGGCTAATGGCCGCCAAAAACTCGTCATTTTTCCAGCGGCTGTATCCTAATACACCGTGTGACAGGCGCTGTGTCAGCGCCTCCAGAATGCAAGGGGCCGTAGCAAAATCCATATCAGAGATGGTGAACGGCAGCAGATCGGCAGTGCCAAAACGGTCGGCAACGTAATCCCACTGAGTACACCAGGTACCATGCCTGTCCACAACCTTTGAAAAATCAAACATGTCGTTGTCCTCACGCCTGTACGGTGTTCATCAGAACTGCGATTTCGTCTTTCACTGACTGGACCTGCGGGCCAATAACGACCTGAAGGTTATGCTGATTGAGCTGTACCACGCCAATGGCCCGGTTGTCTTTCAGTGCCTGGACATTTACGCGTGACATATCTTTGACCGACAAGCGCAAACGCGTAATGCAGTTATCCAGACTAACGATATTCTCCGTGCCACCCAATGCCGCCAGAATTGCCGGAACATTGTAGCCAGATTTACCGGGTGTGCCTGCCATCACTTTCTCGATATTGCTGGCAATTTCGACATCACGGCCCGGTGTCTTCAGATTAAAGCGGGTGATCGCGAAGCGGAAGATAACGTAGTACACCGCAAACCAGATGGCTGCGACAACAGGGACCAGATACCACTTGGTGGACAACCCGTGCAGGATGCCGAACACCACAAAGTCAATCAGGTTACCGTCGGTGTTACCGATGGTGACGCCAAGCACTGCCATCACAGTGAAGCCAAGACCGGTCAGCAGGGCGTGGATCACATACAGAACTGGGGCAACGAACAGGAATAAGAACTCAAGGGGCTCGGTGGTACCGCCGATCACACAGGCAATAAGACCAGAAATTAATAACCCTTTAATTTTATGACGATTTTCAGGGCGAGCACAGTGGTACATAGCGAGCGCAGCCCCCGGTAAACCACCGAGGAACGCCGGCATTTTACCCTGGGACAGGAAGCGGGTTGCGCTTTCAGAGAAGCCTTGCGTGGTTGGGCAACTCAGCTGCGCCTGGAAAATAGTCAATGCGCCACTGACGCTATGACCACACACTTCCTGGGTACCGCCCGCTTCAGTAAAACGAATGAGGGCCACCAGAATATGGTGCAGGCCAAAAGGCAGCAGCAGACGTTCACCGGTACCAAACAGCATCGGACCAAATTCACCTGCGCTGTTGATGATATTGCCGAGCCCGGTAATACCCATCGCAAATACAGGCCAGATCAGAGGGATAACTAATCCAACCAGTCCCATGACCAGTGAAGAGATGATGGGGACAAAACGGGTGCCGCCGAAGAAAGCCAATGCGTCCGGCAGACGGATATTGTGGAAGCGTTCATGCAGCATCCAGACAATGATCCCAGCGATGACGGCACCGAGGATCCCGGTGTCGATCGACTGGATCCCCAGGATGTTTTGGATGTTATTGGCCTTCAGGATTGCTGCATCAGTGGTAGGTAAAATCCCTTTCGCCGTCAACCAGAAGTTAACGGCAAGGTTCATGACTGCATAACCAACAAACCCGCCAAATGCCGCCACACCTTTGTTCTCGCGCGCCAGACCGAGAGGAATAGCAATACAAAACATCACGGGTAAGAAACTAAAGGCGAAAGAGCCGACTTTACTCATCCAGGTAAAAAGAGCCTGAAGCACCGGGTTACCCAATGCGGGGATCAGCGTTAAGACATCATGACTGCTTAATGAACTGCCGATCCCCAACATGATCCCGCAGAAGGAGAGCAGAGCCACGGGCAACATAAAGGTTTTGCCCAACTGCTGGAAAAATTCCCATAACGTTATTTTTGGTGTGGTTCTCGTCGTCATCTAACGACTCCTCGTGAAAGCTCGGTGACTAATGATGGCGAGAAGATAAAACGTTTTACCTAATTTTAGTGCGGTATAAATCACATTATCGAATGATAATACGGCGTATAACTATAACCGATTGATAAAACGTTTTATCCGTCACGTTATCAGGGAGTTTTCTGTTTTTATGGCTATAGCCAAAAAAATAACCATTCATGATGTTGCGCTGGCTGCCGGGGTTTCGGTCAGTACAGTCTCATTGGTGCTTAGTGGAAAAGGGCGTATCTCATCCGCAACCGGGGAGCGGGTAAACGCAGCCATTGAGCAGTTGGGGTTCGTACGTAATCGTCAGGCATCGGTGCTGCGTGGCGGTCAGAGTGGTGTGGTCGGGCTGATTGTGCGCGATCTGTCTGCGCCATTTTATGCTGAACTGACGGCAGGCCTGACGGAAGCATTAGAAGCACAGGGTCGGATGGTCTTTCTTTTACACGGCGGCAAAGACGGTGAGCAATTGGCTCAGCGTTTTGCGATGCTACTTAATCAGGGCGTGGATGGCGTAGTCATTGCAGGTGCAGCTGACAGCAGTGATGCGCTGCGACAACTGGCTGAAGAAAAAGGGATTCCGGTCGTATTTGCCTCACGAGCCAGTTACCTGGATGACGTCGACACGGTACGACCCGACAACATGCAGGCAGCGCAATTGTTGGTTGAGCATCTCATTCGGCACGGTCACCAGCGAATCGCGTGGCTGGGGGGGCAGAGTTCTTCTTTAACCCGCGCAGAGCGTGTCGGCGGCTATTGTGCGACGCTGCTAAAATATGGTTTACCGTTTCATAGTGATTGGGTTCTTGAGTGTTCATCCAGTCAAAAGCAGGCTGCCGAAGCCGTTGCTGCACTGTTACGCCGCAACCCGACGATCAGCGCCGTAGTGTGTTACAACGAAACCATCGCTGTTGGTGCCTGGTTTGGTCTGATGAGAGCGGGGCGTCAGAGCGGCGAAATTGGCGTCGATCGCTATTTTGAACAGCAAGTTTCACTGGCTGGATTTGCGGATGTGGCGGAAAACGCGCTGGATGACATTCCCATTATCTGGGCCAGTACCCCGGCACGCGAAATGGGTTATACCCTGGCTGAACGTATACTGCAGCGCATTGGTAATGATGACAGCCATTCCCGCAATCTGACGCTTTCCGCCCGACTGGTCACGCAGAAGTAGCTTGGCGAAGATCAAAAGCCCGGTAAGCGGTATTATCGGGCCTGGTTCAGAGAAGAATTACTGTTGTGGAACTGCCGGAGCATCCGGTTCGCCAAGGGTCGGCATACCGAACATACCAACAAACTCATCCAGCGGCATCTTCTGCCCGTTGAGCGTTACCTGGCCATTGGTGTACTGCAGGCTGGAGCCGATAGTGTTGTCCTGCATCGTGGTAATGCGGAACATCTGCCCCATCGCAGCCATGCCATTGACCTGCTGTTTAGCCAGCTCCGCGGCTTGCTCCTGCTGATAGCCCTCAATTTTGGCTATCTGTGTCATGAACTCAGTCGCCATATCCACAGGAATAGTCAGCTTCGCGTCCAGTGATTTGACTGAACGATCCACTTCCTGAGCCAGCGTTTGTGGCTCTTCTTTGGTCGCGGTTGGATCTTTGAGCAGCAGCGACAGATTAAACGTCGTTTCGCCTTTCGCATTTTTCCAGCTTAACGGCGCAATGGTGATTACTGGTTCACCTTTCATCAGAATGGGCAGCGCATTAAAGAACGCTTCCGTGACTTTCTGCTGATACAGCTCTGGGTTTTGGACGACATCAATCTGCGACATCAGCGCCTTGGTTTGGGCGCTGTACTGCTGGCTGAACTGATGCAGGGCTTCACCGTCAATCTGACCCACTTTCAGCGTTAGCTTACCGCTACCCAAATCCTGGCCCTGTAATTTAAGGCTGTTCAGGGTGTAATCCAACTGACTGTTCACGGTTTTTCCGTCGTTAATCAGATCGGATTTACCATCAATTCCCATTCCTTCGAGCACGGCCAGTTCTTTGCCTACGACCGATATCGACAGCTTATCGAGAGACAGCTTCTGGTCGCCGATGCGTTCACCAAAACTGGCGACACTGCTGGACCCTTCGGTTGTCAGGTTATTAAAGGTAATTTGCACCTTCTGATCGTATTCGTTGACTGCATTAACCTGACCGCTTTGCGCAGTGCCCGTCAGGGAAACCGCGTTACCGTCTTTATCTGCGGTGAACTGGAATTCCCCACCGCTGAAGGCCACTTTTTCGTCGCCTTTCTCGTAGTTCAACGGTTTAAGGGAAAGATCGGAACGGGTGTCGCCACTATAGCTAATACGGGAGTTGATGACGAAAGGAGACTCGCCTTTGGCTATATCAAACAATGACTTAGTGACATCGTTATTCACCAGTGTTGTTCTCACCGAAGCCATAGCAGGAATGAGGTTCAATGACTTAAGCTGGGTTAACGGGAAGGGGCCGTGATCCACCGTTTCATCCAGAACGATAGTTTGGCCTGCTTTCAGCCATGCGTTTTCCTGTCCGGCGATGGGCTTCACTACCAGTTGCAGTTGGCTATTGAACACGCCGCGCTGGTAGTTTTGATAACTCAGTTCAATTCCTGCCTCAGGTGAGTAGCGTTTGATCTGATCATTTGCCTGCGTCACCATCTCAGCGAGATGCGTTTCCAGTTTCTTTCCGGTGTACCAGGCGCCGCCCGTCCAGACGATACCCAGCGCAACCACCACACCCGCAGCTACCAGCGATTTTTTCATTTCGATATCCATAAAATAAAACCAGGCGTTTGAAGACGCCTGGAGGAGTGACATGTTTTTAACTCTCTACTAGCTTAGCAAGAGTTGTCAAAAATATCAGTATCTTGCTAGAGCTTGTTGTAAACACGCGCTAAACGGCCGACGCCGCTGACACTTATTGGCGATTCATTCGCACTAATAAATGCGGATTCACCCGGTTTTAGTACCAGACGTTGATCGCCTTTACTCAGTAGCGCTTCACCTTCGATGCAGAACAAAATTGCCGCGCTGTGCTGGCTAATTACGGCTTCTCCGGCAGACAGTTCATGCAGGGAGAAGGCGAAATCATCAACCGGGATCGGGAAGTCGAGTTCACCACCGGTTTTGACCGGCGTGGTCAACAGTTGGTTCGCCGGTTTTGCGACAAATTTAACGTTGGCCACCAGCTCCGGAATATCGATATATTTCGGTGTCAGCCCTGCACGCAGCACGTTATCAGAGTTTGCCATGACCTCAAGTGCCACACCTTGCAGATAGGCGTGCGGCGTTTCGGCGAACAGGAACATCGCTTCGCCAGGATTTAGCTTCACCACATTCAGCAGCAGTGGGGAGAAAAGACCGCTGTCGTTCGGGTAGACATCGGCGATAAGGCGAATAGTCTGCCACGGTTCGCCTTGCTGGCTGTTAAGGGCTGATTTCAGTATTGCCAGTGCATGCGATTTTTCCTGGTCCTGCATATTTAACAGGCTGGCGAAAAGGTAGCTCAGGCGCTCGGCACCGGGTTCCTGCAAAAAGTGAGCAATGGCAGGATGTGCGCCCGCAACCGGTTGTAACAACGCAACGATGTCAGAGAACTCGCGAAACGCATTCATCGCCAGGAATGGCGTCAGGGCAAAAACCAGTTCTGGCTTGTGGTTCGGATCTTTGTAGTTACGCTCAGCGGCATCCATCGGGATCCCGGCAGCGTTTTCTTTGGCGAAACCTATCTCAGAGTTGTGTTTGTTTGGATGGACCTGAATAGAAAGGGGTTGAGCGGCGCAGAGCACTTTAAACAGGAAGGGCAGTTCGCCAAAGCGTTTTGCTACCGCATCGCCCAACAGTGCGGATTTGTCGTGCTCGATAACATCGCGCAGAGCAACGGGTTGGCCATCGGCCCCTTGAACCTGAGAGCTGCTTTTCGGATGAGCACCCATCCACAGCTCGGCCATTGGCTGCTGGGTTGGGTTGGCAATGCCATAAAGTTCCGTTAACGCAGTTTTACTTCCCCAGGCGTAGTGTTGCACTGAGTTGATCAGTTTTTGCATTATCAATGCCCTGTTTCAATGTTGAAAAATCTCTGGCTATTAAACCAAGAAACCCCGGTCGAAGTAACCTGCACGTGCAAAAAGTCGTACTAGTCTCAGTTTTTGTTAAAAAATTGTGTAGGATATGGTGACTCGCTTTTAATACCCTGAGTAATTCTGGTTGCAGAAAGCCATATCTTCTACAACCCGATCTGCGGCAGGGAAGCAGGGCAATGGAACATCTGCCCAGAGAATAACCAGACCGAGCAGTAAGTGAGAGCACAATGTCAAACAAACCCTTTCATTATCAGCATCCTTTTCCCCTCAAAAAGGATGATACCGAATACTATCTGCTGACCAGCGACTATGTTTCCGTTGCCGAATTTGAAGGGCAGGAGATTGTCAAAGTTGCGCCTGAGGCTTTAACTTTGCTGGCTCGCCAGGCGTTTCATGACGCATCGTTTATGCTGCGTCCTGCTCATCAGCAGCAGGTTGCAGACATTCTGCGTGATCCGGATGCCAGCGAAAACGATAAATATGTCGCCCTGCAATTCCTGCGTAACTCTGATATCGCGGCAAAGGGCATTCTGCCGACATGTCAGGACACCGGCACGGCGATTATCGTGGGTAAAAAAGGACAGCGTGTCTGGACTGGCGGCGGTGACGAAGCGGCGCTGGCGCGTGGGGTTTATAACACCTACATCGAAGATAACCTGCGCTATTCACAAAACGCCGCGCTGGATATGTACAAAGAGGTGAACACCGGTACCAATCTGCCAGCACAGATTGACTTGTATACCGTCGACGGCGATGAATATAAATTCCTGTGTATTGCCAAAGGCGGCGGTTCGGCGAACAAAACCTATCTGTACCAGGAAACCAAAGCGCTGCTCACGCCAGGCAAATTAAAAAATTACCTGGTGGAGAAGATGCGTACGCTGGGAACAGCAGCTTGCCCGCCGTACCACATCGCGTTTGTGATCGGTGGAACATCCGCAGAAGCCACGCTGAAAACGGTGAAACTGGCGTCGGCGAAATACTATGATGAGCTGCCGACCGAAGGTAACGAACATGGCCAGGCATTCCGTGATGTGGTGCTGGAAAAAGAGCTGCTGATTGAGGCACAGAATTTAGGGCTGGGCGCGCAGTTTGGCGGAAAGTACTTTGCTCATGATATCCGTGTAATCCGCCTGCCGCGTCACGGCGCGTCGTGTCCGGTCGGTATGGGGGTCTCTTGCTCTGCTGACCGTAATATCAAAGCCAAAATCAACCGTGAAGGGATCTGGATTGAGAAGCTCGAACACAATCCTGGCAAATATATCCCGGAAGAACTGCGTCAGGCAGGCGAAGGCGAAGCCGTGCGTGTCGACCTGAACCGTCCGATGAAGGATATCCTGGCACAGTTGTCGCAATATCCGGTTTCTACCCGCTTGTCGCTGAATGGTACGATCATCGTTGGACGTGACATAGCGCATGCGAAACTGAAAGAACGTCTGGATAACGGCGAAAGTTTGCCGCAGTATGTTAAAGATCACCCAATCTATTACGCCGGACCGGCAAAAACGCCGGAAGGTTATGCATCTGGCTCGCTTGGTCCAACCACTGCCGGACGTATGGACTCGTATGTTGACCAGCTTCAGGCCGCGGGCGGGAGTATGATCATGCTGGCAAAAGGAAACCGCAGCCAGCAGGTTACTGACGCTTGCCATAAACATGGCGGTTTCTACTTAGGCAGCATTGGTGGGCCAGCGGCCGTGCTGGCTCAGGGCAGTATCAAGAGTCTGGAGTGCGTGGAATATCCCGAACTGGGGATGGAAGCCATCTGGAAAATTGAAGTGGAGGATTTCCCGGCGTTTATCCTGGTGGATGACAAAGGAAACGATTTCTTCCAGCAAATTCAGACGTCGCAGTGCGCACGCTGCGTTAAGTAAC
The DNA here is from genome assembly GCF_003818115.1 of Citrobacter youngae. Classification (GTDB taxonomy): domain Bacteria; phylum Pseudomonadota; class Gammaproteobacteria; order Enterobacterales; family Enterobacteriaceae; genus Citrobacter; species Citrobacter youngae. The sequence continues at coordinate 170,919 of NZ_RPOI01000018.1, forward strand.
GTCAGCCGCCCTACGGGGCGGTTTTTTTTACCGCACGAACCACCAAACGACAGTTTTTTCCTCGTTAATACTCATAAGACCAATGCAAGTGGGCAATGTCGAAACATAACCTAATCAATCGTTAATATAAGGAGCAGGTAATGGTAACGGTACGCCGCGAGAATGATTCAATGGGTGCGATCGATGTCCCGGCCGATAAACTCTGGGGCGCGCAAACGCAACGATCGCTGGAGCATTTTCGCATTTCAACAGAGAAAATGCCGGTTTCGCTGATCCACGCGTTGGCGCTGACTAAACGGGCCGCTGCGAAGGTTAACCAGGATTTGGGGTTGCTGGCTGCGGAAAAAGCCTCCGCCATCATGCAGGCTGCAGACGAGGTTCTGGCAGACAAACATCGTGATGAGTTTCCGCTGGCTATCTGGCAGACCGGCTCCGGCACGCAAAGCAATATGAATATGAATGAGGTGCTGGCAAACCGGGCCAGCGAATTGTTGGGCGGCGTGCGGGGGATGGAGCGAAAAATACATCCGAACGATGACGTCAACAAAAGCCAAAGTTCAAATGATGTTTTTCCCACGGCAATGCATGTCGCCGCGCTGTTGGCTTTGCGTGAGCATCTGATCCCTCAACTGAATGTGTTGACCACCACGTTACGTGAAAAATCGCATGCCTTCGCCGACATTGTCAAAATCGGCAGAACCCATTTACAGGATGCGACGCCCCTGACGCTGGGTCAGGAAATCTCAGGCTGGGTGGCCATGCTGGAACATAACCTGAAGCATATTGAACATAGTCTGCCACACGTTGCTGAACTGGCGTTGGGCGGTACGGCGGTAGGGACCGGGCTGAACACCCACCCGGAATATGCCGAGCGGGTTGCGGATGAACTGGCTGTGTTGGCCTCTGCACCTTTTGTCACCGCGCCGAATAAATTCGAAGCGCTCGCCACCTGCGATGCCCTGGTTCATGCTCACGGCGCGCTAAAAGGCCTGGCTGCATCGCTGATGAAAATCGCCAATGATGTACGCTGGCTGGCATCCGGTCCGCGCTGCGGCATTGGCGAAATTTCTATTCCTGAAAATGAGCCGGGCAGTTCCATCATGCCGGGTAAGGTTAACCCGACACAATGTGAAGCCCTGACTATGCTGTGCTGTCAGGTTATGGGTAACGATGTTGCCGTTAATATCGGCGGGGCGTCAGGGAATTTTGAACTGAACGTCTATCGCCCGATGGTTATCCACAACTTCCTGCAATCGGTTCGCCTGTTGGCTGATGGTATGGAAAGCTTCAACGAACACTGTGCGACAGGGATCGAGCCAAATCGTGAACGCATTGATCAGCTGCTCAACGAATCACTGATGCTGGTAACCGCGCTAAACACCCATATCGGTTACGATAAAGCGGCTGAGATTGCTAAAAAGGCGCATAAAGAAGGACTGACCTTAAAAGCGTCAGCCCTGGCGCTGGGATATTTAACCGAGGTCGAATTCGACAGCTGGGTCCGCCCGGAACTGATGGTCGGTAGCATGCGACCGGGTCGTTAATCCGCTACATACAGGTGCAGCCGTGGGATAATCAGTCTTAACGGTTGCGCCTGAGGTTTAAAACGGTGCTGAACATTGTCAGCATCGTAGTTCAGTAATCCTCCGATATCCGGCACCGTCATGCCGTTTTCGTTATTTACTAGCGCAATTAATGGCGTCGGGCAGGCATATTGCACCTGTTTTTGCTGCCCGTTGTACCAGACTCGGGCGATGGGTTGTACTTTGACCGGGCGTTTGATCTTCAATTTTGCCTGCTGTGGCAGGGCAGCGATGTCCTGGTATTCACGCTCAAGCCTGGCCTGCCACTCTTCGCGTGTCCACGGATGCACGCTGCGTGGTGATGTCAGGCTCTTTTCCAGTTGTTGCAGTACCTCATCACGTGTCAGGTTCTTAATAATATGCTTGTTGGCCCAGCCAAATCGCAGGGTAGCCGGATTTCTGACGACCGTTAGCGTCCGATAGGCGTTCAACGTAATCAGCCCCGGTAGGTGGCGGTGCACCCATTCAAAACGCGCCGCCGATGGCAGACCAGAATCTACGGTGACAATACGCTCAAAGGTGGTTTTAAGCTGATTAATACGTTGTATTTGCTCTTCCAGCACGACTTGTGTGCCGGTATTCACCTGATAGCAGAGTACCCCCGGCAGGCGGACAGCCGCCTTGCTGCTGCGATTCTCGGACTGCTGTTGAATAAACAGGTGGCGAAAGTGGCGTAGTGCCAGGGTTTCCGCCTCTTTACCCAAGTGCTGTTTAACGTCGATGGTTTCCAGTGGCGCGTGTTCTGCCTCTTTCACCACTTCCGGCAACGAGAACACGCGAGCAATCAGCAGCGCCTGCTGTTGCAATTGCCCGGTGAGGTGTGCCAGTTCTTGTTCCATCTGGCGAAAGGTTCCGTTTAAGCGTTCGACAAGATCATAGCGAGACATAGGCTTACCATTTTAGTTACAACATACTTTTTTATAGCACAAGACACTCAACCTGACCACCGAGCGGTGTAGGTCAGGCAGCTGAAAATTCAGGTATGTTATGCCAGACAGGCCAACTGAAGGAGAAGCGGGCACCACCGAGTTCACTTTCATCACAGACCACAGTACCGCCCATAGCCAGAGCAATGGAGTGGACGATGGCGAGGCCAAGTCCGCAGCCACCTGTCGCCCGGTCACGGCTGGGGTCCAGACGAACGAACGGTTCAAAAATCTGCTCGCGCGCAGCTGGCGCGATGCCGGGTCCATCATCTTCGACGATAAGCGTTGCCTGACTCCCATTGAGTTGCAGGCTGGCTTGCACAGTAGACTGGCAGTAACGCAGAGCGTTGTTTAACAAATTATCCAGCACACGCTCCATCAAACGCATATCCAGTGCGCCGTAGTCTCCGATTTGAAGATGGCGCAGGCGTACCGCACGATCGGGATTGACGCTTTGTACATCTTCCAGATGGGTTGTTAGCCACATAGGCAGGTCCGGAACACTGAGTTTTAGCTCATTTTGCGGCCGATCCAGACGAGCATAGGTGAGCAATTCTTCAATTAACGCTTCCAGTTGACCAATATCGCGGTTTAGCGCCTGCGATTCCTGCTCGGTGAGGTTATCGCTCATTTCCAGGCGGTAACGCAATCGCACCAGCGGTGTGCGAAGCTCATGGGCAATGCCGTCAATCAGCTGTTTTTTACTGGCAATCAGGGCATTGATATTGTCTGCCATTTGGTTAAACGCCACGCCCAGGCGCTCAAAGCTTGATCCGCTGTCAAAGTGCAACCGCTCATTAAGATGCCCTTCACCAAAACGCTGCGCAGCGGCCTCCAGTCTGAGCATCTCTTGCCAGTGTGGGCGCATCCAGATCAGCACAGGGAAGGCTAATGAAATAGCAATGAAGGCCATCAGCGCGACGTCCAGCAAGCGCATCTGGTGCAGGAAATAGAGATAAGGTACCGGGCCGACGGCTAGTACATAGTGGCTTCGTGGAATTCGTTGAATAAAGGTGTACTGATCGTCGAGCGCAACGATATCGCCTTCCCGTAAGCGCTGCATGGTGGGAGCATCCAGATGGTATTTATTCAACGGTTCTACGCGAAGATCAAAAGACAGATTTAAATCCATCTCTTTCAGGGTTTTTCCCCAGTCACGCGGCGGGATTTCGCGTAATTCGCTGCGCATCAGATACAACGAGCTTTTCATCAAGTCGTCGAGCGACTGTCTGCCCGCACGTTCTGCGGTGAATTTGTACACCAGGCCAACCAGCATGGTCATCACCAGAAAACAGACAAACAATAAGAGATAAAACTGCACAAACAGCTTTTTCATGAAAAATCACTCAATGTTCAATATGTTAGCTATTGCGCGTTTCCCTCTGGGGGCACCAGGGGGACACAGTTGTATCCGCTGATGCGCTGGTTCAGAAAGGCTATTTGATCACCATCAAGCGCGTTTATCCAGGCAGAGTACACTGTATAAACCATTTCTGCATTCTCATGACCCATCTGATTTGCAATAAACGCAGGGTTGGCTCCAGCGGAGAGCATCCAGCATACATAAGTATGCCGGGTTTGCTATGGGCGACGGCGGCGCACGCCAGAACGCCTTATGGTTGTGTTCCAGAGTGAGCTTATCGAATTAGCAGTGAATCGCCACAGGTTTAACAGACACCTCGGAGTCATCCTGCGAGATAGCGGGAAACAATGTGGGATCAACCGGCGTGGCGGCTGAAGGAGTGTGCCGGGATAACGGCTCAGGTCGGGTATCGCAGCCCACGAGCGCGTAAAGGTGAAGTCAGTATCGTGACACCCGACAGGCTCCAGCGGCAGTTCAACCCGGAAGCTCCGGATGAACGTTGGGTAACGGACATAACCTACATCCGAACCCACGAAGGCTGGCTGTATCTGGCCGTCGTTGTTGACCTGTTCTCGTGCAAAGTTATCGGCTGGTCAATGCAACCCCGGATGACAAAAGATATTGTTCTGAATGCGCTTTGATGGCCGTGTGGTGACGTAATCCCCAAAAACAGGTGCTGGCTCATTCTGACCAAGGTAGTCAGTACACAAGCCATGGTTACGGATGCGGTGCTGCTTACGGGGCTGTATAGGGGTATATTCTTTGCCACTAATGTTTTTTTACGACGAAAAGATATGATTGATTTGGCGTATTATGTGAATGCTATTAAAAGCGGAAAGGAAGTAATTTGTATTCAAGAATCTTGTGAATGCGATGATTTGGCTGAGGTTGAGACTATAACCATGGAATGGAGACACGATAGTGGTGTGGTAATCCGCTGTACTCATGAACTTGAAGCTACACAACATCCCAATGATGTTTGCCCTGAATGTTGGATTTGTTGGGAAGTGATAGATGCGGCAGGGCAGGAAATCAGGCCAATGAAGAAGAATTTTTATAATGTTTGTCAGGAGTCATTCTGGTTGAGTATGAATTGACAGTCTGTACTACATTTCACTTTTTGCAACACTGCAAGCAACCGCTCCTTTTTATGAGATAACGTTCGCGGCCAAAGCAGGTTAGTGAGAAATAAAAATGAGCACAGAAGCGGCTATCAAAATCTTCGATCCCCGGATAGCTAAGCTGGAACCACGCGGCGGTAAGTCGTCCATCCACTGGGATGATAGGTGGGCGATCGAAGTGGCGATATTTAGTACAGGCATCTCGCAGTAATAGCTATTGTGAAGCTCATCTGCGGATAGGTTTGATAGTGGAAATGAGTTATCAATGATTTTGACAAAAACATCCAGAGGATAAGAATTATCATCTTCGGTAACTGGTTGGATAAAATATTATAATCTTTCTCGGTTAGATAGTGCTTCAACAGGTGATGATTTATAGTCTTATTTAACATGAAATTAACTTTGCATGACGTGTATAATATTTTGATGTGAATAAATTGACCGATATTGCCATTATGAAATTCGCTTAGGTGGGGCGGTTAGTAAAAAACCCGCACCCATAGCTAAAATTACCTAAAAGATAATTGAGTAGAATGTGTTTGCGGTGAATCCCCCTAAGCGGTGGGGCATAAACAGCAAAGTGTAATTAATTTTACATGGTCCAAAATTGGTGCGAGTCACGGAGGCTGTCCAAAGACTCACCGGGAGGCACCCGGCACCATACTCAATTAGCCCCGACTCCCCTGCCGGGGCTTTTTCATACCTGTTTTCTGCAAATTCCATAATTAGCCGTCAACCAGTGAAGAATACTGCTATAGCATTTGCTTACATGACTCTCAATTGCTCTGCATTAACCGCCCATACTGAAAATACTTGGCACACCGAATCCACGTCGGCGAACGATAACGCGTTAAGCGTGTTTCTATTGCTGCCAACATAAACGAGACCGCAAGCCCCAGTGTCTGTATTAATGCTGATAGTAGTATGAGTGAACAGCAGAGTGCGACAATCTACGAAATGATTAAAAGGCCGGGGGATGGACATCATCATCCCCGGTAACCGGTTGGCAAGCTGTTGTTGTTTTCTCCAGATTAGAGAGTGGACTGATAGCTGTGATTACACAACATGATTTAACATGAAATTAACTCATCATTAGTATATCTAATATTTTTATTATGAATATATTGGTAGTCAAAAAATGGAATGCGGCCTGTAAAATAGTGGTTATTGCCCTGCATAGACGTTGAGCAATGATTATTTGGTGATGTTATGCCGAAAATGGACTGGAAAAAGCTGGAGCAGGAATTCCAGCGTGCGCAGGTATATTAAAACGCGCAAGAGTGCGCAGAAAAAGAAACCAGAAGCCAGTTTTAGTGGCACAGTAAATTTGGCCACCTGATTAAAAGTGATATTCTCACCACTACATAAAACAGGTGACTTAATGAACAAGAAAACTAAGCGTACTTTCACCCCTGAGTTCAGGCTGGCATGTGCACAGCTGATTGTTGATAAGGGCTACTCAATCGACAAGCCAGTGAAGCAATGAATGTCGGTTCTACCACGCTTGAAAGTTGGGTTCGTTAGCTCAGGCGAGAGCGTCAGGAGGAACAGAATACGATATTAAAAAAGGCTACCGCACTCTTGATGTCCGACTCACTGAACGGTTCACGATAGCCGCCAGACTGAGTGACAGCCACACGGTTGTAAGCCTTTGTTCCGCACTGGAAATACACCGTAGCAGTTACCGGTACTGGCGAGAAGGCGAAAACGACGCGATACTGTCAATCCGGCGCGAGTGAGGCTGTACAGCTAAGTACGCCGGCGTGGAACCGGACTGGGGCGCGCACTCTGGCTGAAATGCTGACCCAGAATGGCATTCCGATATTACACTGTATCCACTATTTCTGCATTGCCATCCTCCGCTCGGCGCTTTGGCATGTATGACGTATAATGCGGCTTTGATGCATTCTGATCTATTCCACACAACTAATAAAATGAACCTCAATCGTTTCTGTTACTTGCTACTGATTTTGGCTGCGTCAGGCAGTATATTCACCCCACATCCCTTGGCCATGTGGTGCCTGCTTGTTAATGTTTTGACGCTGGTGATTTACGGCGCAGATAAAATGGCGGCGCGTAAGGCCTGGCGCAGAGTGCCAGAATCCACTTTGCTGGTGTTTGGCGTTGTGGGCGGGTGGCCTGGCGCGATTGCGGGCCAACAACTTTTTCGTCATAAAACACAAAAACAGCCATTCAAAACCTATTTCATAATCAGTATTTTATTGAGTGTTTCAGCGATGGCAGCTGTTTATTGGCTTTTAGCATTTTCATCTTCCTGAGTATCAATCACGAGTATCAAAAACAGCGGAGACAGGATGATATGAAGATCTATATTATCGACCAGAATGGCGATTTGGCCTTACAAAATGGTCGCAGTATTGTTGTTGAGTTTGCTTATGGCAAATCGCTTGAACTGGCTGGTAGCCCACAACCGTTACCGGAGGGAATCCCTGACGGGATCCATATTTGGGGCGGCAGAATTCCGTATCAAACGTCAGAAGAAGTGAAGACCTCGCAACTGGATTTCAAACCGGTAGCGGCCAATGGCATGATTGTTTCACCGCTCCCGATCAAAGAATCTGATTCCTGTGTAACAGAGATGTTTATTGCAGATGATGACGGTTCCCTGCAACCGCTAAAAGGGAGCAGGGTGGTTATTGCGCTTGAAAATGGCAAAACCCTGGAGTTCATGGAACATTATGCCAACAATGGGCTGCTGGTTTGGGGAGGACGAGAGCCCGATTCACAACTTCCTTTTGAAGAAGTTAAGCAAAGAACCGAGAGTCTTGGAGTGTATCTACTGGCAGGCAACGTTGTTCATGTATTTCCCTATAAAGTGGAGTAATAATATGTTTTATCGCCTCAAGGCTCAATCAAATAAGAGGCCGCATTGGATAAATCTGTAGTCAATGGCTGGCTCAGCCGATGGGGACTCACTCCTGATGGCGAACAGATTGCAACGCACACATCGCAGCTTTTGCCCGTTACCGTTATTAAAAATGGACAAAAAGCGATACTCAAACTCACCACCGATGATAGTGAACGAAATGGCGGCGAGCTGATGGTTTGGTGGAGCGGGAATGGCGCAGCGAGAGTGCTTGCTCATGCTGATGGCGCGATTCTGTTAGAACGAGCAACAGGGTCGAGTTCTTTAGCTGACATGTCCCGCTCTGGCAAAGATGCGCAGGTTTGTCGCATTATTTGCCATACTGCCAGCCGTCTCCATCTCCCGCAAAATACGTCTACACCCGCGCTAACGCCGCTACATCATTGGTTTGGCGATCTTGCCCCAGCGGCGAAAATCTATGGTGGAGTTATGACGCGCTGTGCAGAGATCGCAAACGAATTGTTCTCATCTCCTCAGAATGAGGTCGTATTGCATGGTGACTTACACCACGGCAATGTCCTCGATTTTGGCCCGGCAGGCTGGCTGGCAATTGATCCCAAGGGACTACTGGGTGAGCGAGGGTTTGATTACGCCAATATATTCACGAATCCTGACCTTGCCGATCCCTGTGTTGCTATCGCGACAGACCCAAACATTTTTAAGCAACGCGTGCAACTTGTCTCTGAGATAGCCGGGATTGAACGACAGCGACTGCTGATGTGGATAGCCGCATGGTGTGGTTTATCTTCTGCATGGTTTCTGGAGGATGGGGAAAATGCGGCGATAACCTTGCATGTCGCGGAGTTAGCGATTGCTGAACTGGACGAAGAGAGCAGGCAACTTTGATCTAAGACACTGGGCTGGTAATTCTTAAACGTTATCATTAGGCTGGTAAACGTTTTATTAATCTATCAGTGAACGGCGGTGATGTTGTGTTGTTTATTACAAAACGAGTGGGCCGGAAATAATGACTTCGTTGTATTCATTAATAAAAAAACGGCCAAACCTCATATTGCTGGTGGTTTTTCTCATCGGAGCAAACATAGTCGCCTGGCTTTGGGCATTCACCGCGTTTCGGCATAATACGTCACTTCTGGCGCTGAGCCTGATCGCGTGGTGTTATGGTTTGCGTCATGCAGTCGATGCCGATCATATTGCGGCCATAGATAGTGCGACGCGAAAGCTCATGCAGCAAAACAAACGCGCGCTGACGACGGGGGCATGGTTTTCTCTGGGACACTCCACCATCGTCGTGCTGGCAAGTATGGGTATTGCTCTGACCACCAGCGTATTTAAGCAACATATGGTATGGTTTCAGAATATTGGTGGAATTATCGGAACCACCGTTTCTGCCGCATTTCTGCTGATTCTGGCTACCATCAACCTCATCATTTTCTGTCAGGTCTGGAAGGCGTTCCGCCATCTGAAACGTACCGGTATTTATGATCTCTCCACGGAAGATGTCACGGTTTCAGGTCCGCTGAATTGGCTATTCCGCTCAGCCTTCAGGTTGGTTGGGAAAGACTGGCACATGTATTTTGTTGGTTTCTTATTTGGCCTGGGCTTTGACACCGCGACTGAAATCTCGTTATTGGGCATATCGGCTTCAAGCGCCTCCAACGGGATGTCTGTCTGGTCCATTTTAGTCTTCCCGGCGCTGTTTACCTGCGGTATGGCGCTGATTGACTGCCTCGACAGTATTCTGATGGTTGAGGCCTACGGTTGGGCATTCAATAAGCCGCAGCGTAAGCTGTATTACAATATGACCATTACCGGAACCTCAGTGATTGTGGCGCTGTTTATCGGTGGACTGGAGGGGTTGGGCCTGCTGTCTGATGCTTTTTCGTTACAGGGCGGGCTGTGGGACACGGTCAGTAACTTAAGTGACCACATGGGCAACGTCGGGTTTGTCATTATTGGCGTTTTTATTGCCTGTTGGATTATTTCCGCGTTGAACTACCGCTGGAAAAAATATGACGGTCTGACGTTCAGTTGAGGTAGAAAATCGGTATGCAACTCAACGTGACGCTGTCACGTTGAGTTGCATTCACGCGATAGGTTATGCGCCTCATCCGGTGGGTTATTTCTGAGATTCGTCGTCCCAGGCGTGCGGCGCGAACAAATAACCTTTGTTGCGTACCGTTTTGATTCGATAGGGTTCAGTCGCGTTATCGAGCAGTTTTTTACGTAACCGGGAAATTGCGACATCGACACTGCGGTCCATACCGTCGTAACTTACGCCGCGCAGATTCTTCAGCAACGCATCACGGTCCATAATCTGCCCGGCATGGGTTGCCAGTTCCCAAAGTAACTCAAAATCCGCCGTAGAGAGGGCGACCAGCTCACCGCCGAGCAGCACAGACCTATTCGTTGGGTCAATGGTCAGTGCGCCAAAACGCAGAGTGGTGTGCGGGGTGATGGTGGCAGCCTGAATCCCTTTAGCCTGGGCTGAATGTTCGTTTTGGCGTAAATGCAGGCGCAGGCGAGCCAGCAGTACTGCCGGTGGTGTGGTTTTCAGGATATAGTCGCAGGCACCCATTTCGAGAGCCAGAATATGGTTCATGTCACTGTCCAGCGAAGTCAGCAGGACAATTGGACCTTGCCAGCGCCCACGCAAATCACGGCAAATAGTCATACCGTCCTTACCTGGAAGCATAATATCTAACAACACCAGATCGGGTTGCACTTGCAGAATTTTCTCTTCGGCCAAATCACCACGAGGTTCAACGATAACCTCAATATCATGCCGGGCCAGATAGGCCGCAATCAGCGAACCTACTTCGGGATCATCTTCAACAAATACGATGGTGTTCATATCATTCATTTTGAATATAAAACGCCAACATACACCGCCATCGTTTTTCCTTCCATTAATCTTTTCTAAACGAGAACGCTTCCGTTATGCTAGAGGCTGATGTTATTGATGTGTTAAGGCAAAACGATGGGGCTCGTAGTAAAAGCGGCGCTGGGTGCGCTGGTGGTGGTGTTGATTGGCTTGCTGGCTAAAACAAAGAATTACTATATTGCCGGATTAATTCCGTTGTTCCCAACCTTTGCGTTGATTGCCCACTATATTGTGGCCAGTGAACGTGGGATCGAGGCGCTGCGTACAACGATTGTATTCAGCATGTGGTCGATTATTCCCTATTTTGTCTACCTCATTTCACTGTGGTACTTCACCGGTTTTATGCGTTTACCCGTCGCGCTCATTGGCTCGGTAGTCTGCTGGAGCCTGAGCGCGTGGTTGCTGATCTTTTGTTGGATAAAACTGCACTAGCGCAGGTGGCGACCACCGTCAACGGCAAAGCTACGGCCGGTGACAAAGCAGCTGGTAAACAGGTAGTCTATTAAATCAATGACTTCTTTTTCACCGGGTGCGGTTTTCATCAACGATTTATTCAGCGCCTGCTGACGATATTCTGCATCGTCACCCTCGTTAAACAGGATTAGCGAGGGGGCGATTGCGTTAACTTTCACTTCCGGGGCCAGTTTGCGGGCAAATGAGCGGGTCATATTATCCAGAGCAGCTTTACTGGCAGCATAGGCAATATGCTTGTCGCTGCCACGCTCTACGACGTAATCAGTAAAATGGATAATATCGCTGGCCGCATGCCCATGTCCGCGCAGCAGGCCTTCCAGCGCGTGATTAAGCAGGTAAGGGGTATTCACGTGGATCTGCATCATGCTGGACAGCACCTCAGAAAGCGGCAGCCCCGGTTTTTCGGCAAGCCAGGCGCTGGCATTATGCACAATAGCGCGTAAACCTTCGGTACGGGCTTTCACTTCCCTGGCAAAATCGAGGACGCCTTCGTCGGTCGCGAAGTCAGCCTGAATACATTGTGCCCCCGCCTCTTGCAGGCCATCAATCGCCGGGTAGTGTGTCCGGTAACTGACGATCACCGGCTGCTTTTGATTCAGAAAATGCCACGCGATGGCGAGACCGATACGACGGCCCCCTCCGGTGATAAGTATTGGCAAAGCGGGCTTTTTACCCATCGAGATCTCCATGAGTCGCAAACGATGGGTCAACTATTTAACCCATCAGCATCCAGGCCGCTGGAACAGCTGCTACAAGAAGCAGGCCGATCAAAGCCATTTCCTGGCGTTTTAATACGTTGTCATGCGCGTGAGTTTTGCGGGCATAAAGGAAAACCAGCAACCCCGGAGCATACAGCACCACGGACAACAGCAGGTGCATCGGACCTGACGCGTACAGTAACCATAAGCCATAAATGCATGCACCGACACCAACAGCCTGATGAATTGGTCGGGTCGCTATTTTCAGCAAAAATGCGCCGACGAGGAAATAGGGCACCAGAATCATCTCAGAGGCAATAGTCAGCAGCGTATTGTAGTCAGAACCTGTGAGCCAGATCAGCACCAGACAGACCTGTACACAGATGTTAGTCAGCCACAGTGATGCAGATGGCGCACCTTGCGCATTCTGACGGGCAAAAATACGCGGGAATGCTTTGTGCGTGGATGCCAGAAATGGGACTTCCGCCGCCATAATCGTCCAGCTCAAATAGGCGCCGCAGACAGAGACAATCAAACCCGCGGCGATAATGATTTCGCCCCATGGCCCCATCATTTTAACCATCAGACCAGCCATTGATGGGTTGCGGATCTCAGCCAGTTCCGGGCGTGCGACCACGCCAAGAGAAAGCAGGGTCACCAACAGGTAGACGCCAAGCGCGGCAAGTACAGCCAGCAGTGTCGCGCGCCCAACATCGCGTTTGTTCCTCGCCCGAGCGGACACCACGACAGCGCCTTCCACGCCGATAAACACCCACAGGGTGATAAGCATGGTGTTTTTAACTTGCTCCCAGACAGGAACACCCAGTTTCACACCGGTAAAGTCCAGGCTAAAGGTGTCGAGCTTAAATAACATAAATGCCAGAACGATAAACAGGCCAAGCGGCAGTAGCTTCGCCAGCGTCGCCACCAGATTAATGCTGGCGGCTGTCTGTACACCACGTAACACCAGAAAATGCACGACCCACAGCAGTACCGATGCGCCAACAATAGACTGCCAGGTATTCCCGTCGCCAAACAGACGCAACGCAGGTGTATCGGTAAAGAAGCTAAGTGCGGAAAAGACGATAACCAGATAGGAAACGTTAGCGATAACGGCGCACAGCCAATACCCCCACGCGGAACAGAAACCGATCAGTTCTCCGAAGCCTTCACGCGCGTAGGTAAAGATACCGCCGTCCAGTTCCGGGCGGATACGCGTCAGGATAAGCATGGCAAACGCGAGCAGCAGGATCCCCGCGCCCGTAATCGCCCAACCAATCAATAACGCTGCCGGGCTGGCTACTGCAGCCATATTTTGTGGCAGGCTGAAAACACCGGCGCCAAGCATTGAGCTTAGAACCAGCGCCGTCAGTGCGCTCAGACCCAATTTCTTTTCCATTTGTATCCAGTTACAAAAACGAGAGTGAGAGAATAATTATTTTGGCAAATCGCATAAAAATGGTGAAAGCGACTCAAGGCGCGGGATTTTACGGAGAGAAGACAGCGCATGCAATGGGGATAGGCAGATTTGTGACTAAAAATGCTAAAGGCGGCATAAAGCCGCCTTTTATTGTTACAACTGTCTGTTACTTATACAGGTCGGCGCTGATGGTCATGTTGTTACCACGTTCCGACCACTGGCGGGTAATGTGGTAGTACTTGGCACCTTTTTTCGCTGCACGTTTAGCAACCTGGTAAGAGACTTCGGTCATGTTGCCATAGTTACCGGTGAACTTGATGCTGTCGAACGGCACCATCATCGCGGCGGTAGCTTTGTTCAACTCCTCAACTTTAGTACCGTCAGGCAGGGTGACAGTGTAACGTCCGCCTTTAGTTGACTGAGTTTCGAAGAAACGACCCACTTCGGCACTCGGAGACGCGGTTGTTGCCACGCCTGGGATTTCAACTTTCTTCGCGGCTTCGCCACCGGCTGCTAACGCGGCACGTCCGGCATCAGAATCGGCAGGGATCGCATCAGGGCTTTGAACAACACGTTTTTTCGCATCTTCTTTGTAGATGAATGCGGTAATACGTTGGTTACCCCCCTGGTTGGCATCAACCTGGCGTACGATATAAAAAGAGTAAGCCCCTTTTTCTTTCGCCACTTTGGTGATGGCATCATTTACTTCAGGTTGGCTGCGGTAGAAACCCTGAACCGTAACGGTATCGAAAGGTTCAATCAGAACAGCCTGGTCTTTCGGTAATTCCATAACGCCGTTGATGACGCGATTTTTGGTGACTTCTGCTTTTTCAGCGTCGGCTTTATAGATATCGGCGACGACGCGCCAGTTACCGCCACTGCCAAAATCTGAGGTATCAACAACATAAAAGGAGGCTGCACCGTCTTTATCTGCACGACGGGATACGGCGTCTACCGCATCACCGATAGAATTAAAACGACCGGTAACCACAATGCGGTCATAGGGTTTCAGGGCAGCTGCTTGCTCCGGCGTCAATTCTGTCGCTGCATTTACAGAAAAAGCAGTCGCAGAAAGAAGAGCGGACGCCAGGAGAGTGTTCTTAAGCTTCATAAAAATAATCCTTCGCCTTGCGCAAACCAGGTACTGGTATTGTTATTGACTAGAAACGTGGCTGATTATTGCATTTAAATTGTGTCAGTGTCTGCGTGATTTTTCACTCATCGTGCCACCCATGCTAACAACATCGATAACATTTAGTGATATGTCTAAAAATTCGGCGTTTGGCGGCTAAAACTGATAAAGCAGTTGAATTTCATAAGTTAATTTAATGTTAATCAATTGTTCTACGGTGGCGCTTAATCATGTTTTGCCGCTTCGCTTGAGCGAATTATCGGCCTTTGCGGGCTATTTAAAGGGCATTATCCCTGCTTGCGAATGAATTCATTCCTGTTTTGCAAATTTCATAATAAATACTGTTTTTTGGCGCTAGATCACAGGCGTCATTTTCAGTAGCTTATACAGAGTTTGTTACTGTTTTATTTTATTGGGGTAACACTGAGCTCTCTCGGGAGTGTGCGCATGCCTCTTGCGAACATTGATAAACCATCATCAAAAATACAGATGGAAGGGAACATTATGCGAATTGGCATACCAAAAGAACGGTTAACCAATGAAACCCGTGTTGCAGCCACACCGAAAACGGTTGAGCAGCTGCTGAAGCTGGGTTTTAGCGTCGCGGTTGAAAGCGGCGCAGGTCAACTGGCTAGTTTTGACGATAAGGCGTTTGTGCAAGCAGGCGCAGAAATTGTTGACGGGAATGCTGTCTGGCAGTCAGAGATTATCCTGAAGGTCAATGCGCCAGAAGCGTTTGAGATTCCGTTGCTTAATTCGGGTACCACGCTGGTGAGTTTTCTCTGGCCTGCGCAGAACCCTGAGCTACTGCAAAAGCTTGCTGAGCGAAATGTGACGGTCATGGCGATGGATTCCGTGCCGCGTATTTCGCGTGCGCAGTCACTGGATGCCTTAAGCTCGATGGCCAACATTGCCGGGTATCGTGCAATTGTTGAAGCGGCACATGAGTTCGGACGGTTCTTTACCGGGCAAATTACCGCGGCGGGTAAAGTTCCACCTGCCAAGGTGATGGTGATCGGTGCTGGCGTGGCGGGATTGGCCGCTATCGGTGCAGCAAACAGCCTCGGGGCGATTGTTCGCGCCTTTGACACGCGCCCGGAAGTAAAAGAACAAGTTCAGAGTATGGGCGCTGAGTTCCTCGAACTGGACTTTAAAGAAGAAGCGGGCAGCGGCGATGGCTACGCCAAAGTGATGTCCGAAGCGTTTATTAAAGCGGAGATGGAGCTGTTCGCCGCTCAGGCAAAAGACGTCGACATCATCGTTACCACCGCGCTGATCCCGGGGAAACCAGCGCCGAAACTGATCACGCGTGAGATGGTTAATTCGATGAAGCCCGGCAGCGTGATTGTCGATCTCGCCGCGCAAAACGGGGGTAACTGCGAGTATACCGTTGCCAATCAGGTGACCACCACCGAGAACGGCGTCAAGGTTATTGGCTATACCGATTTGCCGGGGCGTTTGCCGACTCAGTCTTCACAATTGTATGGCACCAACCTTGTAAACCTGCTGAAACTGTTGTGCAAAGAGAAAGACGGCAACATCACCGTTGATTTTGACGATGTGGTGGTGCGCGGCGTGACAGTGGTTCGCGATGGTGAAATTACGTGGCCTGCACCACCCATCCAGGTTTCTGCTCAGCCACAAGCGGCGCCTAAAGCTGCACCTGCACCACAGGAAGAGAAAAAACCTGCATCCCCATGGCGCAAATATGCGCTGATGGCGCTGGTGGTGATTTTGTTTGGCTGGCTAGCCGACGTCGCGCCAAAAGAGTTCCTCGGACACTTTACGGTGTTCGCACTTTCCTGCGTGGTGGGTTACTACGTGGTGTGGAATGTCTCGCATGCGTTGCATACCCCGCTGATGTCCGTGACTAACGCTATCTCAGGGATCATCGTCGTGGGGGCATTATTACAAATTGGCCAGGGCGGCTGGGTGAGTTTCCTGAGTTTTATCGCGGTGCTTATTGCCAGCATTAATATTTTCGGTGGCTTCACCGTGACTCAGCGCATGCTGAAAATGTTCCGGAAAAACTAAGGGGTAACATATGTCTGGAGGATTAGTTACAGCTGCATACATTGTTGCCGCAATCCTGTTTATTTTCAGCCTGGCGGGACTTTCCAAACACGAAACGTCTCAACAGGGTAACAACTACGGCATCGCCGGGATGGCGATTGCGCTGATTGCCACGATTTTTGGCCCGGATACCGGCAACGTCGCCTGGATTCTGGTTGCAATGATCATTGGTGGTGCAATTGGTATTCGTCTGGCGAAAAGAGTCGAGATGACCGAGATGCCGGAGCTGGTGGCGATTCTGCACAGCTTCGTCGGTCTGGCCGCCGTACTGGTTGGTTTCAACAGCTACCTGTATCACGATACCGGTCTGGAACCGATCCTGGTGAACATTCACCTGACTGAAGTGTTCCTCGGCATCTTTATCGGTGCAGTAACCTTCACCGGTTCTATCGTGGCGTTTGGTAAACTGCGCGGCAAGATCTCATCTAAGCCGCTGATGCTGCCGAATCGCCATAAGTTGAACCTGGCGGCACTGGTGGTTTCTTTCCTGCTGCTGGTGGTGTTTGTTCGTACCGAGAGCGTGGGCCTGCAGGTTCTGGCGCTGCTGGTGATGACCATTATCGCACTGGCGTTTGGTTGGCACCTGGTAGCATCCATCGGTGGGGCCGATATGCCAGTCGTCGTCTCTATGCTGAACTCCTATTCAGGATGGGCGGCAGCAGCGGCAGGCTTTATGCTGAGCAACGATCTGCTGATCGTTACGGGTGCGCTGGTCGGTTCCTCGGGTGCGATCCTGTCTTACATTATGTGTAAGGCAATGAACCGTTCTTTCATCAGCGTTATTGCGGGTGGGTTTGGCACCGATGGGTCCTCAACCGGTGATACCGAAGAAGCAGGTGAACATCGCGAGATTAATGCCGAAGATACCGCTGAAATGCTGAAAAACTCTCATTCTGTGATTATCACCCCGGGCTACGGTATGGCGGTGGCGCAGGCGCAGTATCCGGTGGCGGAAATCACTGAGAAACTGCGCGCCCGTGGTATCAAAGTCCGCTTTGGTATTCACCCGGTAGCAGGGCGCTTGCCTGGTCACATGAACGTGCTGTTGGCGGAAGCAAAAGTGCCGTATGACATCGTGTTGGAAATGGATGAAATCAACGATGATTTCGCCGATACCGATACCGTGCTGGTTATTGGCGCGAACGATACGGTGAACCCGGCAGCGCAGGATGATCCGCGCAGCCCGATAGCCGGAATGCCGGTGCTGGAAGTGTGGAAAGCGCAGAATGTTATCGTGTTCAAACGCTCAATGAACACCGGTTATGCAGGCGTGCAGAACCCGCTGTTCTTTAAAGAAAACACCCATATGCTGTTTGGTGATGCCAAAGCCAGCGTGGATGCGATTCTGAAAGCGTTGTAATGCGTGCTTAAAAGTAAGACGGCCTCTGCGGAGGCCGTTTTTTTATTAAACATCCAGTTTACGCTGGGTTATCCATTCCACGCGCGCCGGATCGCGATGCGAGAAAAATGCGCTGATCCCGGCGTCCATGGCGGCGATTTGCGTCATTTCCTCAGTTGTTAAGGTAAAATCCAGTATCTGAATATTCTCTGTCATACGCGCTTTACGCACGGTTTTCGCCAGAGAAATAATTCCGCGCTGATAAATCCAACGCAGTACTACCTGACCGATGCTTTTCCCGTACTTTTTACCAATCGCGGCCAGTGTCGGATTTTGAAACAGGTCATTGCGCCCCTCGGCGAACGGTGCCCAGGCTTGTGGTTGAATATTGCGGCTCTGCATCCAGGCTACGGCATGCGGTTGCTGGTGGAAGGGATTCACTTCTATCTGATTCACCGCCGGGATGATGCGGTTGAAGGCCATCAAATCTGCCAGACGGTCCGGGTGAAAATTGCTGACGCCAATCGCGCGAATTTTCCCTTCCTCGTAGAGTTCCTCCATCGCACGCCAGGCACCGTGTACGTCGCCATAGGGCTGGTGGATTAAATACAGGTCAAGGTAATCAAGTTGAAGGCGCTGCAACGAACGCGCAAACTGAGCTTTCGCGCCAGCGTAGCTGGTATCCTGTAACCACAGCTTGGTTGTGATGAAAAGTTCATCGCGGGGTACGCCGCTTTGTTTCAGCGCATTGCCGACCTGAGTTTCATTCAGATAGGAGGCGGCGGTATCGATCAGGCGATATCCTGTTTCGATGGCATCCCGCACGGCTTGCTCACACTCGTTCGCTTCGGTCATTTGGTATACACCAAAACCGAGCAGAGGCATCTCAACACCGTTATTTAAGACCGTTGTATTCATGGAACGCTCCTGAACATCATTTTTGCATTGCCAGCAGATTAGCAAGAATCTGTTCACACCATTAGTCCGTTAAATCAGCATAGACCTATGAGCTAAATTCATTTTTAGCAGGCTAAAATGCGAAGGTTGTCGCATATGTTAGCGGGGAGAGGGCGTTACTCATGATTGGCGTTCATAAACTTATGCTTCTTCGGCTATCTAATCACTGTCATTCACCCCGTATATACTGCCACCTGACTTTTCCTAAGATAACAGGACGCTATGCGTACACGTGAACAGTGCCTGCCGGCTGCTGCTGCAAGCCAGACCGGTCTCTCTTTTATTCTCATCCTCAGCGGCCTGATGGCCTTTACTTCACTTTCAACCGATATCTACCTCCCGGCGATGCCGACCATGGCGGGGGATTTAAACGGCAATGTGGAGCTTACTGTTACCGGTTTTTTGGTGGGGTTTGCTATTGCGCAACTGGTCTGGGGACCGATCAGCGATCATCTGGGCAGACGTACACCGTTGTTCATCGGCATGGTGCTGTTTATCATCGGTTCTGCGGGGTGTGCGCTGTCCACGGATATCACGCAAATTGTTTTCTGGCGGGTCTTTCAGGCGCTGGGGGCCTGTACCGGACCGATGCTGGCGCGTGCCATGATTCGTGATCTCTTTGCTCGTACTCGTGCGGCGCAAATGTTGTCAACCCTGGTACTGGTTATGGCGATTGCCCCCATCGCAGGGCCATTGATTGGCGGGCAAATTATTCGACTGAGCACCTGGCACTCTATTTTTTGGTTACTGGTGGCCATTGGCGTGCTGATGTTTATCTCGTTGCTGTGGTTACCGGAAACACTCCCTGAAGAAAGACGCGTAAAAGCCTCACTGGCTGGCGCATTCCATCATTACCGCGCGCTATTAACCAATGGTCGATTTATGCGCTACACCCTGAGTCTGACCTTTTATTACGTGGGTGCGTATGCGTTTATTACCGGTTCGCCATTTGTTTACATTCGCTATTACCATGTCGATCCGCAGCATTATGGCTGGTTATTTGCGTTAAATATTGTCGGCGTTATGGCGATGAGTGTGGTCAACCGCCGGCTGGTGCAACGGCACGCGTTAGAACAGTTGCTTAAGTACGCGACAATGTTGGCGACACTGGCTGCTGTTGCATTGGCACTGCTGGTTAAGCTGGAAATAGGGGGGGTTATTGCCATTATCATCACTGTGTTTCTGCTGTTTTCGATGAATGGGATCATTGCAGCAACGTCGACGGCCGCCGCGCTGGATGCGGCCCCCAATATCGCCGGGTCAGCTTCGGCGCTGATTGGTTCATTACAGTATGGCAGTGGCATCATCTCATCGTTACTGCTGGCGAGATTGAGTGACGGCACCCCCTGGACCATGGCCTGGATTATTGCGCTATTCACACTGATGAGCGCCGCACTGGTGTTCCGTGACAAACAGTAGTTGAACAGCTCCGCGATAGCGGGGCATACGCTTATTCTTTGTTAAGATCGCTCAGCAGGACGGCAATGCTTTGACCACCATTTGTTTGCTCAAGGGCAATCTTTACAATGATGGTCAGCGGTACTGAAAGCAGCATCCCAACGGGACCGAGCAGCCAGCCCCAAAAAATCAGCGACAGGAATACCACCAGCGTAGAAAGTCCCAGCCCACGCCCCATGATGCGGGGTTCGAGGATATTGCCGAATACCAGGTTAATCACCAGATAACCTGCCAGCACGAGCAACGCGTCGTAAAAACCGCTGAATACCAGTACCTGAGCAATAGGGGGAATCGCTGCCAACACCGAACCGATGTTGGGAATATAATTCAGGGCAAAGGCCAGTAGTCCCCAGACAAACGCGAAGCGGACATCCAGTGCGGCAAGCATGCCCCAGGCGACCAGGCCGGTGACGATGCTGATGGCGGTTTTTAGTACCAGATAGTGTGAGACACTGTCGATAGCGCGTTGGATCGCGGCCATTCCCTCAAGAGGGCGGCTCATCATTTGTTTGAGTTTTCCGGGGAGTTGCGGTACTTCCAGCAGCATAAAAACCACGGTCAGCAACAGTAGAAATATCGAGGACATCGCATTAGAGAGTTGCGTCAATAAATTGGTGACCAGCGTCATCGCAGCGTTCGGATCGACATATTTCACCAACTCGTCTACGGAAACGCCGATCCCCGCACGTTGTAGCCACGGTTCGATATTTTTCAGTGGGATAACCAATGACGAACGATATTGCGGCAGTGTCCGTGCCAGCTCATTTAAGGATGTACCTAAATAAGCCAGAAGCAGCACCATTAGCATGACAATAATAACAACCAGCAATGACACGGCAAATACACGCGGTATGCGGAGCTTAACCATGCGCTGTACTACGGGATTAAGCACGACGGCGATAAATAACGCCAGAATAAACGGTACGATGATATCGGCGGCAAATCGGATACCGGTTAAAATGATAACCAACATGCCGAGCATAATAACTATTTTTAGGCCGTTAAGCGTGATGATCGGTTTTGCCATGTGAATCCCTGAGTTTTTTATCAATATAATAATGTGATCTGCCTCGAGCCGTTATAACAAAAATCAAACGAGTCGGGTAAAGAAGTGAAAAGATTTTGAGTTCGCATTGAACCTATGATACAAATCATCTGTGTTTAACTACCGAGGACAATTATCATCCGCGATGATGAGAAGCAACACTGCGGATAATTGTAATATTATGGACAATACGTTCAGGATGTTTTTGCGTTTACCTACACTTCTTCGTACCTCCTCCACTTTCTTGCTTGCGGGTGAGCAACACTGGCGCAACGCGCTTTAGTCCCTTCTTCTGCCTGAGCTGGCGTTATGCGCTGAGCTATCTGATTCTATTTTTTGGTTTACTGCATGCAGTAGGCCCAAAGGACTATATTCTCAAGCAGGAGAAGCATCATGTTTTACTGGATATTATTAGGTCTGGCCATTGCGGCTGAAATTACCGGTACGCTGTCAATGAAATGGGCCAGCGTAGGCCATGGTAATGCGGGCTTTATTTTAATGTTGGTAATGATCGCCTTATCGTATATTTTTCTCAGTTTTGCCGTTAAAAAAATCGCCCTTGGTGTGGCCTATGCCTTATGGGAAGGTATCGGAATTTTATTTATTACGCTGTTTAGCGTGTTGTTATTCGACGAAACCTTGACCACGATGAAAGTTGCTGGACTGGTCTCGCTGGTGTTAGGCATTGTGTTGATCAAATCGGGTACCCGCAAGCCGGCAAAAGCGAGGAGGGAGGTGACCCATGCAGCAGTTTGAGTGGGTTCACGGCGCGTGGCTTGGAATGGCCATCGTTCTTGAAATCGTTGCTAACGTCTTCTTAAAATTTTCCGATGGTTTCCGCCGTAAGGCTTATGGCGTGTTGTCGCTGGTGGCGGTGTTAGCGGCCTTTAGTGCGCTGTCCCAGGCGGTAAAAGGGATCGACCTTTCTGTCGCCTACGCGCTGTGGGGAGGATTCGGGATCGCGGCAACGTTGGCCGCAGGATGGGTGCTTTTTGGTCAGCGCCTGAATAACAAAGGCTGGATTGGCGTCGCCTTGCTGCTGGCCGGAATGATAATGATCAAACTTGCCTAATCTACGTGCTGCCCGCAAACGTGGGCAGCATGCCTCATTCCTTCGCCAGTGCTTCGAGTTTATCGCGAAAACCCGTCACAGAAATGGCGCGATTATCTGCCCGCCAGCGATCTTTTGCTGCTGGAGCGGAGCTTTGCACACCAATCAATTGCCAGCCTGAATCTGTCTTTAACATCAATGGGGAGCCGCTGTCGCCAGGGAGCGTATCGCACTGATGCGACAAGACTGTATTTTGCGCCCAGCCAGTTACCACGCAATCCTGATGCGTGTACAGGTCATCCAGGTGATCTTCCGGGTACCCCGATTGAGTCACTTTACGGTCAGCAGCTTTTAGCGCAGCGGTTAACGCGGCTTTATCACCGTCAAATAACGGTAGCGGCGTGATCCCGGAGGGGGGATAACGTAACACTACCAGACCAAAATCCCACGGAGCTGCAGAAGGTGGGACAATCCAGCCGTCACCATCTGCTTTTAAACGCTTGCCGAGAGAGGGATCAACCCGTCCTTCAATGCCGTGGATTTCATAGCGCCAGATACCCTTTTTCGACACAAAACGTAGCGCGACGGCTTTATCCGGCTTGCCTTTTGGTGGGGTGAGTAAGCAGTGCCCGGCGGTCAGGGCCAGGTGAGGTGAAATGAGCGTAGCCGTACACAGGTTACCGCTGGCGGTTTCCAGTTGCCCGATAGCGTCCCACGGTGATTGTGTAGGGTCAGTCACCCTCACACGATCATCATGACCAAAAAACAGCGTTTTTATGTTATCGGCTTCAGCAATGGTCGTTGCAGGCTGCTCCGCATGTGCAACGACAGGAAATAGACAAATTGAACCCAGTAATACCGCAATGGTTTTATGCATATCACACTCTGGTGGGGAATTATGATTATTAACAGCAAACCCTCAGTTAATACTATAGACGGGACGGCGGGAAAGTGGGAGTAAAATCAGATAACTACACTCAGGAAAGATAAAAATGCATGGCAATAAGAGCGCAAATTATCAGGGTAATAAGAATGAACTCAAAGCGGTAATGTGACACCATTTTACCCTCCGAAAGGCGGCGCTAAATCAGACTGATTTAGCGCCGTATGCTATGGCATGGGGGATGCCATGGTTACTACAGATGTTTTATGCAGCCGGTTGAGCAGCTGGTTTAGCGGTTTCGTGTTTTACTGCTTTTTTGGTGTGTTTTTTAGCGGCCTGAGCTTTCTGCTCTGCGGCTGGTTTGGTTGCAGCTGGTTTAGTTGCTGCTTTTTTGGTGTGTTTTTTGGCAGCCTGAGCTTTCTGCTCTGCAGCTGGCTTGGTTGCTGCTTTTTTGGTGTGTTTCTTCGCAGCCTGAGCTTTCTGCTCTACAGCCGGTGTAGCTGCGGATTTTTTAGCGTGCTTTTTGGCAGCCTGCGCTTTCTGCGGAGCTGCTTTGTGCTGTTTTTTATGATGAGTGGTTTTTGCCGGTGCGGCTTTCGTGGTCGCAGCAGCAGTCGGAGCGGTAGTAGCAGTTGTTTCAGCAGCAAATGCAGCGGAAGACAGACCCATAGCAGCGGCAACAACCAGAGCTAATACTTTTTTCATTCTCATACCCTCGATTTGGTTTTTCATTCAACCCCACTGCGGGGCCGTTGAAATAACTATATCGCTGTAATCTCTGGGCTTCCGTGAGTCATTGGTTTCGACGTGTAACCGTTTGTACAATGACTCACGGTTTACGATTACAGATAGCGGGCTTCCAGATGGGCGCGGAAATAGCGGCTGCTCAGCGGCTCTCCGGTTGCCTGGGTAATGAGCTGCTCGGTCGTGAAACGACTGCCATGTTGCCAGATATTCTGGCGCAACCAGTCAAACAAGGCGCTAAAATCTCCTTGCGCAATGGCGTGGTTTAAACCTGGCAAGGCACGGTTAGCTGCACTGAAAAGCTGGGCTGCATACATCGCCCCCAATGTGTACGAAGGGAAGTAGCCAAAACCGCCATCGGTCCAGTGGATATCCTGCATACAGCCGTTACGGTAGTTCCCGATCGTAGAGAGCCCTAACCAGGCCTGCATTTTTTCATTCCACAAGGCAGGAATATCATCGACCTCAATGTCGCCGTTAATCAACGCGCGCTCGATTTCATAACGCAGGATCACGTGAGCAGGATAGCTAACCTCGTCGGCGTCAACGCGGATATAGCCCGGTTTGACCTGCTGGTTCCAGGCGATGAAATTGCTTTCCTCAAAGGCGGGTTGATTGCCAAAATGTCGGGTTACTGCGGGAATTAACCGTTTCAGAAACGCCGGGCTGCGGCCTAATTGCATTTCAAAGAACAGGCTCTGAGATTCATGGATGGCGGTTGATCGTGCCAGGGCAATAGGTTGTCCTGACCAGTTCTGAGGTAGATTTTGCTCATAACGCGCATGACCTGTCTCATGAATGACGCCAAATAACGCGCTGAGCAGTTCGTTTTCATCGTAGCGGGTGGTAATCCGAACATCTTGCGGTACGCCGCCGCAGAACGGATGTGCACTGATGTCCAGGCGTCCCGCGGTAAAATCAAAACCTAACTGAGCCATGGTTTCAAGGCCCAGCTCACGCTGAACTGCAGTCGGGAAGGGACCTGTGGGGGCTATAAGCGATTGTTGTGATTGTTTTGCCACTACCTTATTGAGCAATTCGGGTAGCCAGCTCTTGATGTCGGCAAAGAGAATATCCAGCCGGGCGCTGGTCATCTCTGGTTCAAAGACATCCAGTAATGCGTCGTAGGGCGAACATCCTTTCGCTTCTGCACGCAGTCGGGCTTCTTCGCGGCTGTACTTAACCACCTCTTTCAGGTTTTCAGCAAACCCTTCCCAGTCATTGGCCGGGCGTTGGCTGCGCCAGGCATGTTCGCAACGACTGCCCGCCAGTGATTTCGCTTCTACCAGTGATTCGGGTAGCAAGGACGCTTGATGATGTAGCCGTGACATTTCGCGCAGATTGGCCTGCTCGACATCGTTCAGGTCTTCCTGCTGTGCGGCGGCGATCCACTTTGCCACATTGGCACCGGTTAACAGTTGATGTTCAAGCACGCTCAGTTCAGCCAGCGCTTCACCCCGGGCTTTGCTACCGCCAGGCGGCATCATGGTAAACATGTCCCAACTGGCTATTGCCGAGAGGTGGGAGAAGCGAGAGAGGCGCTGGAACGTACGGGTGAGTTGATGGTAATTATCGCTGTTACTCATTTTTTGTTCTCGTTCTGTTGGACCAGATTTCAGAGTCTAACGCGATTTCGCAAATTAACCCATTCATCATAGCCATGGGAATTTTGGTAGCTTGTAAATGATAATGATACTTTTTATCATGGTTGTGTATTGTTCAGATAACGAGAACATTTCATTTTATCCAAGGAGCTGATGTGCAACAGGAAGTCAGTAACGAATATATCGCAAGGACAAAAGCGGTGGCTGGCTGTTTCTCTATGTTTTTGTTGATGTTCGGCCTCACATTTTCCCCATTATTTTTCCCTGACAGTCACGACTTGCTCGCAAAAGGATTACTTTTCCCGCTGCTGTTTACACTGGAATTCGTCGTTCTGGTGCCGTTGTATTACGTTTTCTTTAGAAAAAGAGACGGTCTCGGCAAAGGAACATTCAACGCCAGGTGGTTTGCCATATTGTTTGTTGCGCTGCTGATTGTGCAGCTGGTCCTGCCCTGGGTATTGGGGATCAGAAAGACCGAAGAATGGGTGACAAGCCAGGTCTCACTGAACAGCTACGCGCTTTGGTTATCCAGTGTAACGCTGATATTTATTGCACCCGTGTATGAAGAAATCATCTTCAGGGGCTGCCTGTTCAATGCCTTTCAGTACTGGTTCAATAATAAAACAAGATTGTCGTCAGTGGTGGTGTCGTCTATTTTCGCCGTGATGCATACACAGTATGTGGATCTGAGAACGTTATTGATGTTGTTTATTGTGTCCCAGGTTTTGATCCTGGCGAGGCTGAAAAGTAACGGTTTACTGATGCCGATTTTGCTACATATTTTGATGAACGGTACGGTAATTGCTCTGCAGATTAGCGCCCAGACGTTTATGTTATCGTGAGACGTTTATGATGCCCGGTTTTCGGGCATCATTGATTATGCGTGCAGACGGTGGTGCAATCGGGCACCAACCAATAGCGCCAGCACCAGCATCAGTGCGATAAACCCGCCCACGCCGTTCCAGCCATAGCTATGCCAGAAAACACCCCCTAGTGTACCGGCAATGCTTGAGCCCAGGTAATAGCTGAACAGGTACAGTGAAGAGGCCTGGCCTTTAGCGCGTTTGGCTCGCGGCCCGATCCAACTACTTGCCACGGAATGCGCCGCAAAAAAGCCGGCTGAAAAGAGCAACATACCGGCAAAAATCAGCCATAACGAGGTAAACAGAGTCATTATTAGTCCGAACAACATCACGCCTGTCGAGAACAACATTACCGGGCCGCGCCCATAACGGGTGGTCATGGAACCGGCTTTTGGTGAGCTCCAGGTGCCGGTAAGATAAGCCACAGACAACAAACCGACGACAGCCTGGCTCAGCGCCCAGGGAGACAGCATCAGACGGTAGCCGATGTAGTTAAACAGTGTGACAAACGACCCCATCAGCAAGAACCCTTCTGCGAACAACAGTGGAAGTCCTCTGTCACGCCAGTGCAAACGGAAGTTGATAAATAACGTTTTAGGCCGTAACGATGTCGGTCTGAAGTGCCGTGATTCCGGTAAGATCTTCCAGAACATTAGCGCGGAGGCGAGGGCAAAGCAGCCAATAGCCGCCAGCGCGGTTCGCCAGTTAAAAAAGTCAGTAAACACGCCGCTAATCAAACGACCACTCATACCACCAATCGAGTTTCCGCTGATGTATAAGCCCATTGAAAATGCAACAAAACTTGGGTGAATTTCCTCACTCAAATAGGTCATTCCCACGGCCGCCACGCCGCTCAGTGACAGTCCGATCAGCGCACGCATGATTAAAATACCGTGCCAACTGGTCATCATTGTTGAAAGGAGCGTACAACAAGAGGCGAGCAGCAGCGCGGTAACCATCACCGGCTTGCGGCCAATAGCATCTGAAAGTGGGCCGGTAAACAGTAACCCTATCGCCAGCATCGCTGTTGAAATGGAGAGCGAAATACTACTGCTGGCAGGAGAGACACCAAACTCGTGCGAAAGCACAGGCAGTATGGGTTGTACGCAATAGAGGAGGGCAAAAGTCGCCAGTCCGGCGGAAAACAGCGCCAGCGTGACGCGCATAAATGGGGATGTTCCGCGTTTGATAAAACCATCCGGCGGGGTAACTATCTGTTCATCAACATCGCTTGTTGGCGCGGTATCGACAGTTGTTGTACGGCTCACTTGAAATCCTTGCTCATCCAATTACGTCTACAGGACCAGCCTTAAGAGTATGAAAATCACAATATTCTGTCTAATATATTAATAATCTCAAATAATATTTTAAAGATATGAATATCGAACTGCGTCATTTACGTTACTTTGTGGCAGTTGCGGAAGAGCTGCATTTTGGTCGTGCAGCGGCACGACTGAATATTTCGCAACCTCCGTTGAGCCAGCAGATTCAGATTCTTGAGCAGCAGGTGGGTGCACGGCTACTGGCGCGGACTAACCGCAGCGTGGCGCTTACCGCTGCCGGAAAACAGTTTCTGGCGGACAGTCGGCAAATCCTGGGTCTGGTAAATGAGGCTGCCGCCCGTGCTGAGCGATTACACCTGGGGGAGTCGGGAGAACTGCGCATCGGTTTTACGTCATCAGCCCCGTTTATTAAGGCCGTGTCCGATACGCTGTCTCTTTTTCGCCAATGCTATCCTGCGGTGCATATGCAAACCCGTGAAATGAATACGCGCGAGCAAATTGCCCCGCTCAACGAGGGAACACTGGATTTAGGGCTCCTGCGCAATACGCAACTACCGGACACGCTGGCGCGGGAGGTCATTTTGCATGAGCCGCTGATGGCGATGATCCCACGCGCACATCCTCTGGCGCAAAAGCCGGTGGTGACGCTGGCGGAGTTGGCAAACGAGCCGTTTGTCTTTTTTGATCCGCATGTTGGAACGGGGTTGTATGACGATATTCTCGGCCTGATGCGCCGTTATGATCTGAAACCAACCATCGCCCAGGAGGTCGGTGAGGCGATGACCATCATTGGACTGGTGGCCGCAGGGTTGGGGGTTTCCATTTTGCCCGCCTCTTTTAAACGGGTGCAATTGTATGAAATGTGTTGGATCCCTATTGCCGAAGACGATGCGGTCTCCGAAATGTGGTTGGTGTGGCCGAAGCATCATGAACAAAGCCACGCAGCGCAGCGTTTTCGCCAGCAGCTTTTAGCTGCAGTGCAGCGCGGTTAATTTAGTTTAAAAATGGTCGAAAATGTGCAGTAAATCACAAGGCTAAGCAAAAAGTTGACGGAAACCATTGAAGTGCTTCACCATAGTCTACAGATTATTTCGGAGCGCGAAAATAAAGGGAGTAAGTGGTGGTTGCTGATAGTCAGCCTGGGCATATCGATCAAATTAAGCAGACCAATGCGGGCGCGGTTTATCGTCTGATTGATCAGCTGGGACCGGTATCGCGTATTGATCTCTCTCGCCTGGCACAATTGGCGCCTGCCAGTATTACCAAAATTGTCCGAGAAATGCTGGAAGCGCATTTGGTGCAGGAGCTGGAAATAAAAGAAGCCGGTAACCGCGGACGTCCGGCGGTTGGGCTGGTTGTCGAAACAGAAGCCTGGCATTACCTTTCTATTCGTATTAGTCGTGGCGAGATTTTCCTGGCGCTGCGCGATCTGAGCAGCAAACTGGTGGTCGAGGATTGTCTTGAAATGGCGCTGGTCAGCGAGACATCGTTACTGGAACGGGTTGTTGCGCAAGTCGATCAGTTTTTTATTCGTCACCAGCAAAAACTCGAACGCCTAACTTCCATCGCGATTACCTTACCCGGCATTATTGATACAGAGAACGGTATCGTACATCGTATGCCGTTCTATGATGACGTCAAAGAGATGCCGCTCGGCGAAACGCTGGAGCGGCATACCGGCGTGCCGGTATACATTCAGCACGATATCAGCGCATGGACCATGGCCGAGGCGCTGTTTGGTGCATCACGCGGGGCGCGTGATGTTATTCAGGTAGTCATCGATCACAACGTGGGTGCAGGGGTGATCACTGATGGTCATTTACTGCATGCAGGCAGCAGCAGCCTGGTCGAAATAGGTCATACGCAGGTGGACCCTTACGGCAAACGGTGCTACTGCGGTAATCATGGGTGTCTGGAAACGATCGCCAGCGTCGACAGCGTGCTGGAACTGGCGCAGGTGCGACTGAAGCAGTCAATGAGCTCCTCTCTGCACGGACAACCGTTGACGGTAGACGCACTGTGTCAGGCGGCCATGCAGGGCGATTTATTGGCGAAAGATATTATTAACGGCGTTGGGACACATGTCGGTCGTATCCTGGCCATCATGGTGAATTTGTTCAACCCGCAAAAGATATTGATAGGATCTCCACTCAGTAAAGCTGCTGACATTTTGTTCCCGACGATTGCTGACAGCATTCGTCAACAGGCGCTTCCGGCCTACAGCCAGCACATTGTTGTCGAAAGTACGCAATTTTCTAATCAGGGGACGATGGCGGGGGCCGCTCTCGTTAAAGACGCGATGTATAACGGTTCTTTGTTGATTCGTCTATTACAGGGTTAACATTTTTTAACTGTTGTACGAAAAATTGCGCTATCTCAAGCTGGTTCTGGCCGTCATACTTTAGACTTTCTCCACTGTTTTATTTTCCTGACTTATATTTTCAGAGCATACGGTGGAGTTAGTGATGCTGAAGCGTTTCTTTATTACAGGTACAGACACTTCTGTTGGGAAGACCGTGGTTTCCCGCGCATTACTACAAGCGTTGGCGTCAGGGGGTAAACGTGTGGCGGGTTACAAACCCGTCGCCAAAGGCAGCAAAGAGACCCCGGAGGGTATGCGCAATAAAGATGCACTGGTGCTGCAAAGTGTGTCATCCATCGAACTGCCGTACGAGGCGATTAACCCTATCGCGCTGAGCGAAGACGAAAGCAGCGTGGCGCATAGTGGTCCGGTTAACTACACCCTGTTATCCAATGGACTTGCAAGCCTGAGTGAGAAGGTTGATCACGTTGTTGTTGAAGGTACAGGTGGCTGGCGTAGTCTGATGAACGATCTGCGTCCGTTATCGGAGTGGGTAGTACAGGAGCAACTCCCGGTTCTGATGGTGGTGGGCATTCAGGAAGGCTGTATTAACCATGCCATTCTCACCGCACAGGCGATTGCCAGTGACGGGCTGCCGTTGATTGGCTGGGTAGCGAACCGTATTAACCCCGGATTGGCGCATTATGCCGAAATCATCGACGTGCTAAGCAAAAAATTACCGGCACCGTTGATGGGTGAATTGCCTTATTTGCCACGTGCCGAGCAGCGCGAGCTTTCTCAGTATATTCGTCTGTCAATGCTCGGCAGCGTGTTGTCTGTAGATAGAGTCATGGCGTAACGTTCGCGACAGCACTGACGACACGACGCAAGCAATCAACAGGCCGGGGAGCAGTCGATACTCCCCGGTCATTTCACAGACCATCAATGTCGACATAATGGGGGCATGGGTCGTCGCCGCCAGCAGTGTGGCCATTCCTGTTAAGCCCAACAGTACCGCTATTTCATCCGCCCCCGGAAGCCAGAACCCCCATACCCGACCCAGTAACATACCGATCGACAAACCGACGAACAACGTTGGTGTAAACACGCCGCCGGGGGCTCCTGAACCGCTACTGGCGAGTACGGCCAGCAATTTGCAAATGAAAATTCCGCTGATGACGGCGAGCAAAGGCGGAGAGAGTAAATACGACTGTACCACGCTGTAGCCGTTGCCCCAGACCGCAGGTGTGAGTAGCGACAACAGGCCAACGATCAACCCGCCCAGGGCTAACTGGCCTGGTGGTGCGAGTTTTAAGCGCAAAAAGCCGTTGTGGCTGGTGGTCATAAGCCACATAAAAAGAGGTCCGCAGAGACCGGCTAACAGACCCGTGCTGATAATCATCACATATTCAAGCACATGCAGTTCACGTGTCAGATGAACGGTATACAGTAGCGCGTTGCTGTCGCTAAGCGCATTGGTGGTTAACAATGCGACGACGGCGGAGACAACCACCGGCCCTAATGAGGCGAGGATCAACGTGCCAAACAGCACTTCGGCAATAAATAAGCTACCCGCCAACGGAGCGTGATACGCACCGGCCATACCAGCAGCAGCCCCGCAGGCAATCCATAATTTCCATTCCGAACGCGGTGTGAAGCGTTGTGCGAAGCATGAGGCCGCCAATGCGGCCAATAAAATCATTGCTCCTTCACGACCAATGGCGCTACCGCTCGCCACGACGACCAAAGAGGCCAGTGATTTCACCAGACTTGCGCTGACGTCGAACTGCCCGTCAGTCTGCAGGGCTTCCATATAATCTGTGGGGGCCTGTGGGCGTAAACGATTAAATTTTTGCCAGCCCCAGAGCAAGAGTCCTGCCGCCAGACCACCGAGCGCAGGTGTCAGCATGCGTCTGAACGGCGGCAGATTTGTCGCGGCATTGACCAGACTTCCCGTATCGTTACTCAGGAACAGCCATTCAAGCAATTGCATCGCATGACGAAATCCTGCAACGGCCAGGGCTGCAAGGATACCAATCATCACGGCGATCAGCAGACGCCGAAACAGAGTGCGTAGGTCAGGATAAGCATGTAAACGATGCATGGGTTGCCAGACAGGAATATTCAGACGGCTTATTTTGCGGGTAATTAGCCGCAGAAGCAAAAGCTCAGCGTGCGAAACTCAGCGGGAAATGGGCAGGAACAGTCCTGCCCGTGGGTGACATTAACGGAACAATGGTTTATCTGCCACCGGAACTAATAACTGCGACTGCCATTGTGCCAGCGTCAGGCGTGCCAGTTTACCCAACCCCTGGTAGAACGGATGGTCCGCCTTCTCGATAAAAACATCGAGAAAGCGAGCCGACCACGGCAGTAGATGCCAGGCCAGCAATTGCTCACATTCGGTGTGGCGGCCATTTTCGGCAAGCCAGGCGGTTAGCAGTAACAGCGAACCAAAGTGATCTTCTGGCTCATTCTGTTGCAGCGCAAACTGAATGCCGTTGTCGCGCATCCATTGACGTAATGCCAGCGTGGAATCACCAAACAACACGTTTTCGCGATCCAGCCAGACCGAACCCCAGGGCGGGGATGGCAAAGCGTAGGGGCCGATAAACAAACGTTGCCAGGCTTGTGGGAGCGTTTCATCGCTATCTGTCTGCATTTGTGCAGCCAGTGGCGACAACGTAGCTTCCGGCAGCGGCCACTGTGCTTGCCAGCCATCAGCTTTTAACGCACTGACCATCGCAGATGCTTCAGCGCTATCTGGCGCATAGAAGAACAACGCGCCCAGAACGCGCGCTGCGGTTGAAAAGTTGTCACATTGTGAAAAATGGGTCATGCAAACAATCCTGAACAGTGCGGGTTGCCCCGCACCCGAGAGTTAACCTGCAACAGCCATTCCGACTGTCATATGCAAACCATAAAACAAACCACGACCAATGATTTCACCGGCCAGGACTAAAATTAAACCTAACGCCAGCCCAGCGGCATGCGGGTTTTTACGGCGGATAAGCGGGCATATCCAGCACCCAAGACCTGCGGCCAGCAAGACGATGCGCCACACCTGTAAGCGGCCGTAGTCAGGTACCAGCGCATTGGCGAATTGCACCGAACTGTGGATTGTGCCGAGGGAAAGTCCCTGCAGGACAATCACACCTGCACTCACCAGTAACGCCAGCACGCTTATTCCCGCGAACACGTTGGCATTAAAAGGAACACCAGCAGCACGCAACAGCAGGGCGGCAAAGAGTGGCCCGCTCAGAAGCATGGTCATGAAAAAGGCCACCGTAGTGTAACCATTATACCAGGTCGGTACGGTATCTATCTGGTAAACGTTGGTCATAGCCCAGACAAACACCACGCCCAGCAACATGCTTACCAGCAGCCATATTTTACCTAATGCAGCAGGCATTTTACCGAGAAAAGCGACCAGCCACCATAAACCACCGACGGCAAAAAACAGCGAACCGCTGGCGATTTCATTACTTAGCGCTGATTCACCGACTCTGTTCAGTGAGTTAAATGCGCGTAACGGAGACCCCAAATGCATAACCGAGGCCAGGAATGCGATTCCCATTACCAGCCAAAGAAAAAACATACTGCGAACAATGCGCTGCCTTACAACATCGTCTTTGGCGGCAACCCAACCCAGCCCACTGACGATTAGCGCGCCTGCCACGCATTGGCCCAGAACCGTGAACAGTACCAGCGGCCATTCATGCCATCCACTTCCCATTTTAGACCTCCTTCGGATTAGCCAGATAACCCGTGGTATCCCCGGTCGGGCGGCTATTGGCATTTGGTTTGATGACGATGCTCGGTTTGGTAAAGTGCGCGCCAGGGAGCGGCGCAACCGCGGCCAGGGTGCCGTGTTTTTTACGCAGTTCCTCTATCGGGCCGAAGTCCAGCGCACGCAACGGGCAGGATTCGACACAGATGGGTTTCTTACCCTCAGCAACGCGTTCATGACAGCCATCGCACTTGGTCATGTGTCCTTTGGCGGCATTGTATTGCGGCGCGCCATACGGGCAGGCCATGTGGCAATAGCGACAGCCAATGCACACGTCTTCATCCACGACCACAAAACCATCTTCACGTTTGTGCATCGCGCCGCTTGGACACACCTTGGTACAGGCCGGGTCTTCACAGTGGTTGCACGCAATGGATAGGTAGTAGGCGAAAACGTTCTGGTGCCAGACACCGTTATCTTCCTGCCAGTCACCGCCGGCGTATTCGTAAATACGGCGGAAACTGACGTCAGGCGTTAAATTTTTGAAGTCTTTGCAGGCCAGTTCGCAAGTTTTGCAACCGGTGCAACGGGCGGAGTCGATAAAAAATCCGTATTGAGTCGTCATGGGTTACACCTTACGCCTTTTCAACCTGAACGAGATTACTGTGGGATGGATTCCCCTTCGCTAACGGAGAAGGACGATGTGACGTGAGAATGTTAATAGAACCACCGTGATCGATCTGGTCACCAAACATATCAGCATTGAGCCATGCGCCTTGGCCGATGGCTGTCACGCCGGGCAAAATACGCGGTGTGACTTTCGCAGCGATCAGCATCTGACCATTGCTGTTAAACACCCGTACCGTATCGCCGTGATGAATACCACGTGAACGAGCATCGACGGGGTTAATCCAGATTTCCTGCGGGCATGCCTGTTGTAAAACATCAATGTTGCCGTAGCTTGAGTGAGTTCGCGCCTTATAGTGGAACCCGGTGAGCTGTAGCGGATACGTTTTGCGTTTGGGGTCGTCCCAGCCGTCAAAGCCTGGCGCATAAGCCGGTAGCGGATGCACAATCTCGTCTTGCTTGAGTTCCCATGTCTCGGCAATGGTGGCCAGTCTTTCAGAGTAAATCTCAATTTTCCCTGATGGCGTTTTCAACGGGTTTGCCGCAGGATCTTCGCGGAATGAACGGAAGGCAACATAGTGTTCTTCCGGGCATTTTTTCTTGAAAATACCGGTCGTTTTCATCTCTTCGTAATCCGGCATTTCCGGGTTACGTTCTTTGGTTTTGGCATGCAGATATTTCACCCACTCGTGTTGGGTGCGGCCTTCCGTGAATTTTTGATAGACGTCCGGGCCCAGGCGTTTAGCGACTTCACTTAACATCCAGTAGATGGGTTTTCGTTCAAATTTAGGTGTGGTAGCGGGTTGTCCGAGGATCACATAGCCCATATTCCCGGCGGACTCATGTGAGATGAGATCTTCCTGTTCAGTAGGCATCAGATCCGGCAGCAGGATGTCGCAGTACTTCGCCGATGCGGTCATAAAGTGCTCAATGCCGACAATCATTTCGCACTTACTGTCATCCTGTAAAACGTCATGAGTATGAGCAATATTGCCATGCTGGTTGATGAGCGTGTTACTGGCATAGCACCAGATAAACTTGATAGGCACATCCAGTTTATCTTTGCCACGGACACCGTCGCGGGTGGCTGTCATTTCTGCGCCATGATCGATAGCATCCGTCCAGGTGAACACCGATATCTGTGTTTTGACCGGGTTCTCTAACATGGAGAACCATTCAACGCCCAGATCCCAGGTCCCTTCACGCATACCGGAGTTACCGCCGTTAATTCCCACGTTTCCTGTCAAAACAGAGAGCATGGTGATTGCTCGGGCTGTCTGTTCACCGTTGGAATGGCGTTGCGGTCCCCAGCCCTGACAGATGTAAGCTGGTTTTGCCGAACCTATTTCACGCGCTAACTGGATGATTTTGTCTGCAGGGATGCTGGTAATCTGAGATGCCCATTGCGGTGTTTTGGCAATTCCGTCCGGACCGTCACCTAATATATAGGCCTTGTAGTGCGCATTACGCGGTGCGCTGGCGGGGAGAGTGGTTTCATCGTAGCCGATGCAGTATTTATCAAGGAAAGGTTTATCAATCAGATCTTCTGTGATCAGCACCCAGGCGATAGCGGCGGCCAGTGCAGCATCCGTCCCAGGGCGAATAGGCAACCATTCATCTTCACGACCTGCGGCGGTGTCGTTGTAGCGTGGATCGATAACGATCATTCTGGCATTTGACCGCTCACGTGCCTGCTCGACATACCATGTTACGCCACCGCCGCTCATACGCGTTTCGGCTGGGTTATTACCAAACATCACAACCAGTTTTGTGTTGGCGATATCGTCGGGGCTGTTACCGTCGTTAGCACCAAACATGTATCCCATGGCGGCGCTGATTTGTGCGGTGCTGTAACTCCCGTAACGGCTTAGATAGCCACCACAGGAATTCATCAAACGGTAGGGGACGTTGGAGTTCGTGATATTACCGCCATCCACACCGGTACCATAAAGAACGTGAACGGCTTCATTACCGTAATCATGCAAAATACGTTTCAGATTTCCGGCTACGGTATCCAGCGCTTCATCCCAACTGATACGCTCAAATTTACCTTCACCGCGTTTGCCAACGCGTTTCATCGGGTATTTGAGGCGGTCAGGGTGGTTCATACGACGGCGAATCGAACGACCACGCAAGCAGGCGCGAACCTGGTGGTTACCGTAGGTATCATCGCCGGTCGTGTCAGATTCAACCCAGTAGACTGCATCATCTTTCACATGCAGACGTAAAAGGCAACGGCTGCCGCAGTTAACCGTACAGGAACTCCAGACAGCTTTATCTTCAACAGGTTGCACTGATTGCTGTACTGCAGCAGCAGCGGCACGAATACCAAAGGGTAGTGACAGGCCTCCGGCAGCAAGTGCCAGTGAACCTATAGCCGAGGATTTCACTAACGTCCTGCGGCTAATACCTCCATATTGCTCATCTTCAGACATAACCCACTCCATTGTAATTTTCGTTATATATATTGTTTTATAACGAAATAACTAGCTTGCTAACAATGAAGTTGAGTCTACCTATTTATAGGTAAATCTTATTAATGCATATCAAACAGGAGTGACCCTCCGCGAACGGAGGGTAAAAATTTATTGCGGTTCAGCCACGTGACCGTCCTGAGAAGGGCTACTGTTTGCGGGTGCGTTACCGCTGTTAGTTCGGGTATAGAGGATCTTGTGCGTATCATTGGCACAATGACCGACCACCAGTGAATCAGGCTGATCGGCCTGGTCATTAGGAACAATATTCAACGTGAAACTGGATTCCGCGACACCATTATTAATAATGCGCTGCTCGATATCACTCTTCACGCGCTCACATGACGCGGGTGCCGCCAGGATCTGCGGGGAAGCGACCAGTAATAAGCTCGCGGCAATTCCTGCTATGTATTTCATCATCAACTCCTTTCGTGATCGACATAAACTAAGATTAGCATTTCTGGTGTAAATAACTGTATTTGCTAATATGATTGAGAATTATCTTCTTATCCCGGTGAAAAATGTGAAGAAACAGACCCTGTTAGGTTTCCTGTGTATCGTGTTGGTTGGGTGTGATAACGCCAAAGGGCTGGTGTCCTTTACGCCGGAAATGGCCAGCTTCTCCAATGAATTTGATTTTGATCCGCTGCGTGGCCCGGTGAAAGATTTTAGTCAGACACTGCTCAACGACAAAGGCGAAGTGACTAAGCGCGTCACAGGTACGCTCTCGCAGGAAGGTTGTTTTGATACGCTGGAATTGCATGATGTCGAAAATAATACGGGTATGGCGTTAGTGCTGGATGCGAACTTCTATCGGGATGCCGAAACGATGGAAAAACGGATCCGTTTACAGGGGAAATGCCAACTGGCGGAACTGCCTTCTGCGGGCGTAGTGTGGGATACCGACGATAACGGTTTTGTTGTGTCCGCCACGGGAAAAGAAATGAAGGTGCAGTACCGGTATGATGCGGAAGGCTACCCGCTCGGCAAAACCACCGTCAGTAAGGACAATACGCTGCAGGTTGAGGCTAAACCGTCAGCCGATCCATTGAAAAAACTGGATTACACGGCAGTAAGCATGCTGAACGATCATCCTTTAGGTAACGTCAAACAAACCTGTGAGTATGATTCGTATGCTAATCCGGTCAACTGCCAGCTGGTTATCGTTGACGAAAGCGTAAAGCCGGCAGTTGAGCATCATTACTCGATTGAAAACACCATTGATTACTACTAACCGTTTTTACTGAGCGGTAGGTTGTAACAGGTTGGAACCCGGTGTTTTGTGATCGGCCAGATATTGCTGTTGGAAGATACACATGCGAATGGTGTTACGATATTGGCCGTTAATAAAGAACTCATGAATCAATTCACCTTCGACCATAAAGCCAAGTTTGCGGTAGATGTGAATGGCTTTTTCGTTCTCTTTATCAACGATCAGATACAGCTTATATAAATTAAGCACGGTAAAACCGTAATCCATCGCCAGCTTTGCCGCGCGCGTTGCCAGACCTTTTCCCTGGTAATCCGGGGAAATGATGATCTGAAATTCAGCCCGGCGGTGCACATGGTTTATTTCAACCAGCTCCACCAGCCCGGCTTTCTCACCGTCACACTCGACCACAAAACGGCGTTCACTTTGGTCGTGAATGTGTTTGTCATACAGGTCTGACAGCTCAACAAACGCTTCGTAAGGTTCTTCAAACCAGTAGCGCATGACGCTGGCGTTGTTATCAAGCTGATGGACGAAACGTAAATCTTCACGCTCCAGCGGGCGCAGCTTTACACTGAGGGCGCTTGCCATATCGTATCCTTTCAATATCTTCTAGTGAGCACAATGATTATGGGGCAACGGTGCGCCCAGTGCGGCGATCGAGACAACGCAGGGTGTTAGGTTCCCAATACGCATTCAGGTTCGCGCTTTGTTCGCATTTATCACGGCTATCAAAAGCAGCGTCGGCTTTGTCCCACTCTTTCTCTGTACGCTTGTTGACTTTCTGACGCAACTGACGCGTATCGTTCCATTGTTCCTTTTCCATTGCAGCCTGTTGACGACTTTGCGCACTGTCCCCGGACTCTATGACCAGTTTACTGGTTTCAGCAAATACGGAAGAGGTGTACACGGCCGCCGCCAGCGTCAGCATGGCCGTCAGACACAGGCGTTTGGTCAGTGTAATTTTCATGGCGAATTCCTTTAATGAGAAAGGGAAAAAAACGATAAAACAGGGTTAAATTCTACACTATTCCTGCGCCAGGGCATACCCACTGGGCGCATATGGATACGTTGGACATATTCTGTCGTATCATGGTTAAACCGAAGGTAACTGAATTACTTCAATGCTTAAGACAACATTACTTTTCTTCGTCACCGCGTTATGCGAAATCATTGGCTGTTTTTTACCCTGGCTCTGGCTTAAGCGTGGGGCGACGGCCTGGTTGCTGGTTCCTGCTGGGGTGTCATTAGCGCTGTTCGTCTGGTTGCTGACGCTACATCCGGCGGCGAGCGGGCGGGTATATGCCGCGTATGGTGGTGTCTACGTGGTGACTGCACTGCTCTGGTTACGCATTGTCGATGGCGTAAAACTGAGCCTGTACGACTGGTCCGGCGCGTTAGTAGCACTGTGCGGGATGTTGATCATCGTTGCCGGATGGGGGCGCGCATAGCGCCTTTTTTGTGATCAGTGAGCGTTTTTTTGATCTTCATACTTGTATGGTAGTAGTTCAGTTGGGTAAATTTCCTGCATCACAAGAAGAGATGTAAGGATTAAAAAATGAAGATTGTCGGGGCTGAAGTTTTTGTTACCTGTCCAGGACGTAATTTTGTCACGCTGAAAATCACGACAGACGATGGGATCACTGGATTAGGGGATGCCACGCTTAACGGGCGTGAATTATCCGTGGCGTCCTACCTGAAAGATCATGTGTGTCCACAGCTAATTGGACGTGATGCGCATCGAATTGAGGATATCTGGCAGTTTTTCTACAAGGGGGCTTACTGGCGCCGCGGCCCGGTAACGATGTCGGCGATTTCTGCGGTGGATATGGCCCTGTGGGATATCAAAGCGAAGGCGGCGAATATGCCGTTGTACCAGTTGCTGGGGGGCGCATCACGCGAAGGCGTCATGGTGTACTGTCACACAACGGGTCATTCCATTGATGATGTGCTGGAGGATTACGCACGTCATAAAGAGATGGGATTTAAAGCGATCCGTGTGCAGTGTGGTGTACCGGGAATGAAGACCACCTACGGAATGTCTAAAGGTAAAGGCCTGGCCTACGAACCTGCGACCAAAGGCCAGTGGCCGGAAGAGCAGCTGTGGTCGACGGAGAAATATCTCGATTTCACACCGAAATTGTTTGAAGCCGTCCGCAACAAATTTGGTTTTGATGAACATCTTCTGCATGACATGCATCACCGTCTGACGCCAATTGAAGCGGCTCGTTTTGGTAAGAGCATTGAACAATACCGTTTGTTCTGGATGGAAGACCCAACCCCCGCTGAAAACCAAGAGTGCTTCCGCCTGATTCGCCAGCATACGGTCACGCCGATTGCAGTAGGGGAAGTGTTCAACAGTATCTGGGACTGCAAGCAGCTTATTGAAGAACAGCTGATCGACTATATTCGCACCACTATTACCCACGCAGGCGGTATCACCGGTATGCGTCGTATTGCTGATTTTGCCTCACTTTATCAGGTACGCACGGGTTCTCATGGACCTTCCGATTTGTCGCCAGTCTGCATGGCCGCTGCGC
>NZ_RPOI01000019.1 GCF_003818115.1 Citrobacter youngae
CTCAGCAATAAGCTCAGTAATCAGATGGTTGGCCAGAGCATCAATATTTTTCCAGGTGCCAGTCTCTCCCAGCGTGACAGGCTCAGAGATGATTTGCTTCCCGTTCCCATAGGCTTTCGCCAGTGCATGCCAGCCAATATTGACATCCTCGCCTTTTTTATTGATTTCCGGGTTTGTAGTATTTGCAATCGACACACCATTGAAACCGACCCGCAGCATGTCCAGCGCATATGCCTGGGCAAAAAAACTCTCAACCGTTTTCTCAAACTCATCCGGCACGCCGGTATGGTAAATATGGGACATATCGGAATAGCTGATCCGGGCGCAGGTATCCGTCTCTGTCAGAAATAACTCCGTACCATTGATTGCCATTTTTTTGTGGAAACGGCCACCATCCACGCGTCCGGTATGCAGTTCACTGGCACCAATATTGACGGCATTACCTGACACGGCGTTAACATCACGCAGCGTGATATTTTTAATAAGCCACCCGGATTCCAGAATTGAGGTACGCAGTATATTTTCAGTGGGTTCGCTTAATGCAAAGCGTCTTTTTGATTCCTCCTGATAGTTAGTGCCAGTAACGAATTTATTATGATAACGACGTGCTGCGTCCGGCCTTTCAGTTTTGAAGGCATACATAGTTTTTTACCTTTTTTAGTATTTAAGAAAAGATTTTATTTTTGTACTCAGTAACCCGATTGTATTTCATTACATGCTCAACATAATCCCGATCACTTACGACTGAACGTAATACATAATTATCTGCTCGATAGTACTCCCTGTAAGCCATAGTTCTTGCCATTCCACCGTTATTTAATACATAACGATCAGTTGGAACGCTACAACGGCTAATAATTTCATTCACAGAATCAGACAAAGATTTGAGTGCATCTGTAATAAATTTAATATCACGGACAACGTCACCATCATTAAACACAGAAATAAAATCAGCAGGGATCTGGCCGGATTGAGGAAATATGTTCAGTAAACGCTTCTCAACTCCCTTTCCAATGTAGTTAACTTCATCAGCCAGTACGCCCGGTAAAAGCTTGATTGTGCTCAGCCGGCTATGTTGCTCATTCAGCCGGGAAACAGCCTGATGGTAACACCGTTCAGCATCCGCGCGTTCAGCATGCCCCGCTTTATTCGTTTTGGCTTCAGCAATGCTACTGACGCCGTTTTTTGAGAATGTACTTTTCCATGCAACTTCCGCATTTGTCACTTCACGCTGCCGGAAAGATAACTCTTCCTCTTCCTGACGACACAACTGGACATAACGGCTCAGGAGCAGGTTGATCTCATTCGCCACAGCTTCCGTATCAGGTACTGTTAACCCCGTAAGTGAATACAGCTTTTCACCTTTAGCGCGCAGCTTATTCAGTGAATAGATTTCGATAATACGCACAATACAGGCTATGTCGCTATGAGTTTCTTTAAATGGGCTTACTTTGTAACTGTCTAACACCGACACATGTTCGTTCTTAATTGATGCCAGTTTTTTCTTAAAAACATTGTCAATCATATAATTGCCACCTCAATTTAGGAGTTTAATTTTCTATTGAGAATATTCTTCTCTATCCATTCATTAACTTCATGCTCCACCCATGCAACAGAACGAGAACCGATAGAAACTTGGTTCGGAAATTCATCATTCTTTATCTTTAGATAAATTGTTGACTTGGGTAAGCCAGTCAAATTAATCACTTCTGATATCCTCAGAAGTCTATAGTTTTTTTGGGTTGCGTTTTCCCGAGGCAATAAGCTCATGGCTATGTCCTTCACATTAGATATTTATACTAAGACTTAATTAGTCTCTATTGGGTGTATATATACTTGCACAGAAGAATTAATACGTAAAGAATGACACTTTCAAACTTACTCAAATAATTTGAATGGTGAATAATGGTGAATAATAGTGAATGTTAGGGAATATTACTGAGTGACAACCTTTGCCAGTGCTTGTTAATCCCTGATAATGATGAAATTTGATGAACAATATATGTAACAATTTGTAAACCAAAGACTACATTGGCTGGGCTGGGCTGGG
>NZ_RPOI01000020.1 GCF_003818115.1 Citrobacter youngae
TATATAATCAATTTTATTTTTTAAGCCACTTCACCTTACAATTTTTGCCAAGAAATCATTCAAATTGTTCAGGAGGGGTTATGACTGAACTCGCCCTACAGAATCATCGTCGTACAGTGTGGCATTTTATTCCGGGGCTTGCCCTTAGTGCAGTTATCACCGGGGCCGCCTTATGGGGAGGTTCCATTCCCGCCGTCGCAGGTGCCGGGTTCAGCGCCCTCACCTTAGCCATTTTATTCGGGATGGTTATCGGCAACACCGTGTATCCACAAATCTGGAAAAGCTGTGACGGTGGCGTGCTGTTTGCCAAGCAACATTTACTGCGTCTGGGGATCATCCTTTATGGTTTCCGCCTCACCTTCGCGCAAATTGCTGACGTCGGCGTCAGCGGTATCGTGATTGATGTGTTAACGCTCAGCAGCACCTTTATGATTGCCTGCTTCCTTGGGCAGAAAGTGTTTGGTCTGGACCGCCACACCAGTTGGCTGATTGGCGCGGGGAGCAGCATTTGTGGTGCCGCCGCCGTATTAGCCACCGAGCCGGTGGTGAAAGCAGAAGCCAGTAAGGTAACGGTCGCCGTTGCTACCGTGGTTATCTTCGGGACCATTGCTATCTTCCTGTACCCGGCAATGTACCCGCTACTGGCGCACTGGTTTAGCCCGGAAACCTACGGGATTTATATTGGCTCCACGATGCATGAAGTCGCACAGGTTGTTGCTGCCGGGCATGCAATCACCCCGGAAGCTGAAAACGCAGCCGTCATTGCTAAAATGCTGCGCGTCATGATGCTGGCTCCGTTCCTCATCATCCTGGCAGCACGTGTTAAACAACTGTCTCCGGCGGCCAGCGGAGAAAAAAGTAAAATCACTATTCCGTGGTTTGCCATCCTGTTTATTGTGGTCGCGATTTTTAACTCGTTCCACCTGCTGCCGCAGTCGGTAGTGAACATGCTGGTAACGCTGGATACCATTTTGCTGGCAATGGCGATGGCCGCGCTGGGGCTGACCACTCACGTTAGCGCCCTGAAAAAAGCCGGTGCAAAACCTCTGCTGATGGCACTGGTGCTGTTTGTCTGGCTGATTGTGGGCGGTGGCGCGATTAACCTCGCTATCCACGCGCTGATGGCATAAACGAGCACGACTCCCCCCCATTAACCCGCTATACTCTCCCCTTTTGAGTATGGCGGGTTTAATTTATGAAATATATTGGAGCGCACGTAAGCGCCGCTGGCGGTCTGGCTAACGCCGCTATTCGAGCCGCAGAAATCGAAGCGACCGCATTCGCCCTGTTCACCAAGAATCAGCGTCAGTGGCGTGCCGCGCCGCTGACCACCGAAATCATTGATGATTTCAAATCTGCCTGCGAGAAGTATCACTATACTTCTGCGCAAATCCTGCCTCACGACAGCTACCTGATAAACCTCGGTCATCCGGTCAGCGACGCGCTGGAAAAATCACGCGATGCTTTTCTTGATGAAATGCAGCGCTGCGAGCAGCTTGGTTTATCCCTGCTTAACTTTCACCCGGGCAGCCACTTAATGCAGATCCCGGAAGATGAATGCCTGGCGCGTATTGCCGAATCAATCAACATTGTCCTTGCTCAAACTCAGGGCGTGACGGCAGTCATTGAAAACACCGCCGGGCAAGGCAGTAATCTTGGTTTTAAATTCGAGCATCTGGCGGCAATCATCGACGGCGTCGAGGATAAATCCCGTGTCGGCGTCTGCATCGACACCTGCCACGCCTTCGCGGCCGGTTACGATTTGCGTTCCGTTGACGAGTGTGAAAAGACATTCGCTGAATTTGAACGTATTGTCGGCTTTAACTATTTACGCGGTATGCACCTGAACGATGCCAAGAGCGCATTTGGCAGCCGCGTTGACCGTCACCATAGCTTAGGGGAAGGTAATATCGGTCACGATGCATTCCGCTGGATCAT
Source organism: Citrobacter youngae (assembly GCF_003818115.1). Taxonomy (GTDB): domain Bacteria; phylum Pseudomonadota; class Gammaproteobacteria; order Enterobacterales; family Enterobacteriaceae; genus Citrobacter; species Citrobacter youngae. Next base: position 1,939 of record NZ_RPOI01000020.1, read on the forward strand.
GCAGGACAACCGTTTTGACGGCATCCCACTGATACTGGAAACCATTAATCCAGATATCTGGGCAGAAGAGATTGCCTGGCTGAAAGCGCAGCAAACTGAAAAAGCGGTGGCCTAATCATGAACGACAGGGAAAAGCAGATCCTTAAGATCCTGCGACGTAATCCGTTGATTCAGCAGAATGAAATCGCCGATATTTTGCAGATCAGCCGTTCGCGCGTCGCCGCACATATTATGGATTTGATGCGCAAAGGAATGATCAAAGGTAAAGGTTATATCCTTACCGAACAAGATTATTGCGTCGTCGTCGGAGCTATCAACATGGATATCCGGGGTATTGCAGACATCCACTATCCTCAAGCCGCATCTAACCCCGGCAGCATCCACTGTTCTGCAGGCGGCGTGGGACGCAATATCGCTCATAATTTGGCGCTGCTGGGCCGTGACGTGCATTTAATCTCCGCTGTTGGTAGCGATTTCTATGGCGAAACGCTGCTGGAACAGACCCGTCAGGCTGGTGTTAACGTTTCCAATTGCATTCGTCTGCATGGACATAACACCTCCACCTATTTGTCGATCGCGAATCAGCAGGAAGAGACCGTACTGGCGATTAACGATACCCACATTCTGCAACAGCTAACGCCGCAGTTGCTGAACGGTTCACGGGATCTTATCCGCCATTCCGGCGTCGTGCTGGCGGATTGCAACCTGACTGCTGAAGCCATCGAGTGGGTATTTACTATTGCTGATGACATTCCGGTATTTATTGATACCGTTTCAGAGTTCAAAGCGGCAAAAATGAAGACCTGGTTTACACGTATTCATACGCTCAAACCCACGCAGAAAGAGCTGGGCATTTTATGGGGTAAGCCTGTCCAGTCGGATGCGGATCGCATGCAGGCCGTCAACGACCTTCATCAGCAAGGAGTAAAACGCATCTTTGTATGTCTGGAAGACGAATCCGTTTTTTGCAGCGAAAAGGACGGCGAACAGTTTTTATTGACGCCGCCTGAGCATACGGTGGTAGACAGTTTTGGCGCCGATGACGCTTTTATGGCGGGATTACTGTACAGCTTTCTGGAAGGTAGCGAGTTTCGTGAAAGCGCGCAGTTTGCCATGGCCTGCGCGGCATTATCGCGGGCCAGCGTCAGTATCAACAACCCAACGCTCTCCGCCGATAATGCCCTGTATTTGCTGAAAACCGCTTAGATATAATGCCGGATGGCGCTCTGCTTATCCGGCCTACAAACTTTATTTTATGCCAGTCCGATAAAGAAACCGGCTATTGTGGCGCTCATCAGGTTAGAAAGCGTTGCCGCTGCCAGAGCACGCATTCCAAGTTGCGCGATTTCCGGTGCGCGCTGTGGCGCAATGGCTGAAAACGCACCGACGACAACACCAATTGAACCAAAGTTTGCAAAACCACACAAAGCAAACGAGATAATCGCGATGGTCTTCACGTCCAGCGCACCGCCCATTTGCAGATACGGTGAGAAGTTGAGATAAGCGACAAATTCGTTGATCGCCAGCTTCTGTCCAATCAGGCTACCTGCCAGCGTCGCATCGCTCCAGTCCACGCCCATAATCCACGCCAGCGGGGCTAACACATAGCCAAAGATCCCTTCCAGAGTGGCATGACCAAAACCAAACCAACCACCAATTCCGCCGATAATGCCGTTAATCAGCGCGATAATGGCGACAAATGCCATGACTACTGTCGCCACACCTGCGGCGATTTTCAGCCCGGTCATCGCCCCACTGGCCGCCGCTTCGATGATGCTTTTCGGTGGTGTCTCAGTAAACGACAGATTCTCGAAGGTAACGCGAGACTCTTCCGTTGCCGGACTCAGCATACGCGCGAACAAAATACCGCCAGGGATTGCCATCAATGATGCCGCCAACAAATAATCGATGGGTACACCCATTCCGGCATAACCAATCATCATTGAACCCGCAATAGATGCCATCCCGCTACAAATTGCAGTAAACAGCTCATTGCGATTCAGGCGATCAATAAAGGGTTTCACGATTGCCGGAATTTCGTTTTGCCCGAGAAAAATCGTCGTCACCGCGACAAATGATTCGATTTTGCTGATGTTCAGCGCTTTCTGGAAAATACCACCGAGAATACGGATCAACAGTCCCATTACGCCAATGTAGTAAAGCAGGCTTATCAGCGCGGTAACAAAAATGATCGCGGGGAGTACCCGGAAGGCAAAGATAAAACCGGCACCGTCAAACAGCACATCCATTTTAGGACCGACCAACGAGCCGAAAATAAATGCGCTTCCCGCATCGCTATATGACATGACCTTGTGGACGCCGAGTGCAGCCTGTTCAACCAGCCATTTCCCCGGAGGGAAATACAACATGATACCGCCAATGGCGATTTGCAAAACCAACGCAGCGCCAACGGTACGCAGGCTAATCCGTTTTTTATTTACTGACAGCAGAAACGCGATGGCCAGTAATACCACCATACCCACAACACTTCTCATTATATCCATAATGAAATCCCTTCATGCCAGGAAACCCGGCGCTAACGCCAGGTTTTGGTAGGTTTGATATTCACGGGCGACCGCTTTCTGCCCGAAAAATTTGGTCAGGCGAGGCGTTGGTATTCCTTCGCAATCTCGCAAGCCAGTACAGCGTTGTTGAACACCAACTGAATGTTTGATTTCAGACTGTCGCCTCCGGTCAGTTCCGCAACCCGCGCCAGCAGGAACGGCGTGCTATCTTTGCCCACAACGCCCTGTTCTTCAGCTTCCTTCACGGCCCGATCGATTGCCGCGTTAATTTTTTCCTCTGCCATGGCAAACTGCTCCGGGATTGGATTGGCGACAACCAGGCCGCCGTTCAGACCGGTTTGCCATTTCACCGCCATCGCGCGGGCAATTTCTTTTGCGCTGTCCAGACGAATACTGACGTCAAACGGGCTGGTGCGGCAGAAAAATGCTGGCAGCGATGTTGTCTGATAACCAATGAGCGGCACACCGAAGGTTTCTAAATATTCAGTTGTTAATCCGAGATCGAGAATAGATTTTGCCCCTGCGCAAATAACCGTGACATTGGTATGAGCCAGTTCTTGCAGATCCGCAGAAATATCAAATGTATGCTCAGCCCCGCGGTGAACACCGCCGATCCCCCCGGTTGCAAATACTTTAATTCCCGCCATAGCGGCAATAATCATGGTAGAGGCAACGGTAGTCGCGCCATTTTTCCCTGCGGCTACAACAAACGGTAAATCTCGGCGGCTAACTTTAGCAACGTTATGCCCTTCACGTCCTAAAAGTTCAATTTCGTCTTTACTCAAGCCAACTTTCATTACCCCGCCAATAATGGCAATGGTTGCAGGCACAGCACCATGTTTGCGAATAGTTTCTTCTACTTCAATTGCTGTTTGCGCATTTTGTGGAAATGGCATGCCATGGGAAATAATGGTTGATTCAAGTGCAACAATGGGTTTTTTACTGTTTAATGCTTCCTGAACTTCTGGAGATATTTGTAATAATTCAGAGGAAAGAGTTAGTTCAGACATTCTGTGTTCTCCACTATTAAGCTAACATTCGCAACAGACAAATCAGGGTTATTGGTATATTCACAGGCCAGTGCCATAGATGAGCAACCCTGCGCAAATCGAACCGAATCAATAAAGGGCAGACCGTCTACCCAGCAGGAAGCCAGTCCCGCCATCATGGCATCACCAGCCCCCGTGACATTAATGACGTGAGTTTTAATGGGCAGCGACCAGCCGCTACTCCCCGAGATATCACTGTAATAAACACCGTCCCCCCCCATGCTGAGCACCAGGCGGTTTAGGCCGCGTTCATGAAACCACGTGGCAACTTTGCCAACATCCTCTCGCCCGGAGAGTGCAATCCCACTCAGGGTTTCAGCTTCAAGTCGATTAGGTTTTAAGGTATGGATTTTGCCGAGCTGCTCGCGAATTTTAACGCACTTCCATGCCGATACCGGGTCAATAAACACCGGTACCTCGCCCGCATTTTCCAACACCCATGTCAGCGCGTCTTCACTGATATTACAGTCAGCGACAATGACTTTTGCTGCACGAATAAAATCACGATGTTGCGACAAAAAATCCGCTGAAATGTGGTCGGTAATACTCATATCATTTATGGCAACCAGCATCTCACCGGTATTATCAAGCAGCGACAAATAACTTGATGTATTTTCTCCAGCAACAACCAGGCATTTTTCGACATGAACGCCAGATTGATTAGTTTGCGCCAGCAGTGATTGTCCATAGAAATCGTTACCAACAGCAGTCAGTAACCATGAATCTTTTCCCAGCAGCGCCAAATTATGAGCGATATTGCGTCCCACGCCGCCTGGCGTAAATTTTATTTTCCCTGGATTCGAGTCCGCATAATTCAGAGAAGCATGCGAATACCCGGCGACATCCATATTGGCCGAGCCAATGGTTACTATGTATTCCTTTTCACGCATAGCACGTCCCCTGGCAATATAATTACCACTAATGAGTTCGTCAAAAATAACCATTGCTACAGCAAAGGTTATTAGAGCACATGTTCACTATCAAACATGTGTTCATGTTAGCCAGGTTTTTTGTAAAGTAAATCCATCCGCAAGATCTAAAACAAATAGATATGAACAGAGTCACAATTTTTTATAGATACAGTTTGCAAGGGAGAGAAAAAATGAGAGGCAGAACACAAATTGAGCAAACCAGAAAAAAGCCTCCGGACAACCGGAGGTTTTTCAGATGTGCCAGGCAGACTGGTGTGTATTAACTGAGCGAAACCAGGTCCTCCGGCATGTGGTTGTACAAAATCCGCCAGAAGTGCTCAGCCGTTTTATTCAAGCGGGTATCCATCCGGTAAATATAGGCCTGAATAGGCACCATCAGTTCCGGCGTCTGCAGACAAACCAGCCGCTTGTCACGCAGTTCGTTTACGATAGTCCACGCCGGCAGCCAGGCGATACCATGGCCATCTAATGCCATATTTTTCAATAACTCACTCATCGAAGACATAAACAGTGTACGAGCAGAAATACCGCCCACTTCCGCCAGATGACGGTTTACCAATCTTCCCATGTAGGATGTACTGGTATAGTTCAGAATCGGCACCTGCGGCTGATAGATATCAAACAACGCCTTCCCCTGCGCGTCAGCCGCACAAACGGGATACAACTCAGACTCAAAAACCTTCAAACCGCAGAAGGGTGACTGCATTAAATCTTCATCCCGAAAAGAGATAATAAAATCACTTTTCCCTTCACGCAGGGTATTCACCGCTTGCACCACATCAATCGCCTCGACGTGATAAACAAACTCTTCCCCCCAGGCCGCCATTGAGTGCACTAATCTGGGCAACATCGTCAGCGACAGAGAATGTGCCGCCGCTATTTTAATATTGGGAACCCCAAGCAGGTTGTGCCCACTTAGCTCATCCAGATTGCATTCCAGCTGTTGCAGCAGGCTACGGGTTTGCGAATGGAATAGCTTGCCCTCCTCCGTGAGTTGTAGTGGACTCGTCGTGCGATCAAAAAGCTGTACTCCCACGGCGGATTCGAGCGCCTTGATCCGCCTGCTAAATGCCGGTTGGGATATATTGCGTTCCTCAGCCGCCTGGGAAAAATGACGACACGCCTCCAGCGTCAGGAAATCATATAACCATTTTGTCTCAATATTTTTCATGCCTGTCACGCGGATGTTTAAATAGGGTGATTAACCTAAAACATCATGCCAGAGGCGTTCCAGAGATGATATTGGCGATTAGCCACCGATGATTCGTTTTTTGCATCAAGCCTTCGTTTTTGGCATTAACATGTTGGCTTCGCCATTCAGTCATCCCCCTTCTCTGCAGGCAAAACTTCAGGTTTCGCACGCTTTCCGAACCTCATGGGAGGACGAAAGAAACTACAGTCATGCAGTTTTTGCATTTAGACAAACATTATTGCATTTCTCCTCTCGACTCTCTGCTGTTAAACATTAGGGCAAGATAAAAACAGCCTGAATATTATTTAACGGTAAATCGAGGTATATATCGTGAAAGGTTTAATTGGCGTACTGGGTGGTATGGGGCCAGCGGCAACCGTCGATCTCTTTAATAAATTCGTCACCTTTACCGCGGCACAACGTGACCAGGAACATATCCCATTAATTATTTCATCTATTCCTGACATTCCTGACCGAACTGACGCGTTAATGCATCATGGTAATTCCCCACTCCCGGCAATGCGCGATTATATGCATAAACTCGAAGATGCTGGCGCTGAGTGTATTGTCATCCCCTGTAATACCGCCCACTTTTGGTTTAATGAATTAAAAGAGTGCTGTCACACAGAGCTGCTCAGTATCGTTGAAACGACCATCAGCGAGGTCAGGAACTGTGGAAAATCACGTATTGGACTACTCGCCACCAACGCCACGTTGTATATGGGTCTCTATCAAAAAGGCATTGAATCTCTTGGGTTAACCTGCATCAGTCCTGACTCTGCCAGTCAGGAAAAAGTGATGGAAAGTATCTATTGCTTAAAAGCCGGTGATGTTAAGCGGGCGCAAACGCTGATGAATGAACAGGCTCAAGCACTCTTCTCTCGCGGCGCACAAGTTATCGTACTGGGATGTACTGAAGTTCCCGTCATCCTTGCTGAGGCTGTCAAAACGGCACCTGAAAAATATATTGATTCAACCGGTTCGTTGGTTCGCGCCGGTATTAAATGGTACGAGAAACGCGTTGGTAAAGATCATCTTTTGGTGCAATGAAAATCTATGCCTGGCTAATTATTGAATTAAATAAACACCCATTTTAATAACGAATTATTCTCTGGCGGAGGCCATTATGATTTGGCTGGAAATTATCGTAGTGTTGGGCGCAATATTTTTTGGTATCCGCTTCGGCGGTATTGGTATTGGTTTATGTGGCGGGCTGGGGCTGGCTATTTTAACACTGGGATTTGGGTTGCAAATTGGTTCGCCACCCGTTGACGTGATTCTCATTATTATGACGGTGGTAGTGGCTGCCTCAGCACTACAGGCCGCGGGTGGTATGGATTATCTGGTACGCGTTGCCGGGAATTTTATGCGGCGTAACCCTAAATATATCAATGTTATTGCGCCCATTATTACCTGGTCGATGACCATTATGGCGGGGACCGGATTTATTGTCTTCTCTACCCTACCGGTCATTGCCGAAGTAGCAAAAGAGTCCGGTATCCGCCCCTCACGCACGCTCGCAGGATCCGTCGTCGCCTCCCAGGTGGCAATATCCGGCTCGCCGATCAGCGCTGCAATGGCCGCAATGTTGACCATCATGGAGGGAAACGGCGTCAGCTTTATACAGGTCATGGCAGTATGCCTGCCGGCCTCGTTCGTTGCCGCAATGGTGGCGGCATTAATCGCTTCACGCCAGGGGTGCGAACTACAGGATGATGAAGTGTATCTGCAACGCCTGCAAAAAGGTCTGGTCCGTAAATATGAAAGCCAGAGTAGCACGACGCCGGGTGCCGTGCTTTCCGTTGCCCTGTTTATGCTGGCAACGGTCGTCATCGTTATTCTTGCAGCATGTCCTCAACTACGTCCTGGATTCGATGCAGGTAACCCAATGAATACCCGGGATATCATCATTATCTGCATGTTATCTGCCGCTTGTCTGATGGTCGTACTGTGCAAAACATCGACAGATGCCATTGTACTGACATCCACTTTTCGAGCAGGTATGAGTTCGCTGGCCGTCATTCTCGGCATTGTTACACTGGGAACCACATTCATTGACGCACACTTAGCGGAAATTAAAGACATCGCGGGTAATATTCTACAGGCCTACCCGATGCTGTTGGCTCTGGTACTGTTTGGGACCTGCGCGCTGCTCTATTCGCAGGGAGCCACCACGCCGCTGATTATCCCGCTTGCCGTCGCGCTCGGCGTACCCACCTGGGCCATTCTGGCTTCCTACGTGGCAGTGACAGGTGTGTTTGTTCTACCCACATACCCCACTTCACTGGCGGCAATGGAGTTCGACACCACCGGGACAACGCGCGTGGGCAAATATGTCTTAAACCATCCGTTTATGTTGCCAGGACTGGGTGGGATCATCGCGGGCGTTGCCTTTGGTTTTATCATCGCGCCAATGATTGCCTGACCCGTTTTATTCAGGGGGCCGAAAGCGATATCGCCTCCTGAATACTTCGCGACTTACCTGACCTGACTCACCATAGCAATACCGTCTTACCTTTATCTATTTGCTTCACATCGCTGCTTTTAATCACGCGGTGATAGCCATAGGTGTCAGCATATTTTGTCAGTCCAGTCCCGGAATCCTGCTCAGGCTTGCCTTGCGTCTCTATCGTTGCCCCTGATGTTGTTGTCATCACCCAAGTGGTTGAGCACCCCGTAAGCAACAGCGTAGCGAGTGACAGAGAGGCAAAAATGTGCGTTTTTTTCATATTCGATTTCCGTGACGAGTTTGATTTAAGGGCACTTTATCGAATTTGGTTAAGACAGGATGGATTATTGTGGCGGTGCCGCAACTGCCGGGATCAAAGAATAAAAAAGGGCAGAGAAATCTCTGCCCAGGGAAGTAAAGAAGAGTTAGGCTACTTTCGCGACAGCGTCCACTTCCGGGCGCTTCAGCACCGCGTAGGAGAGACCGGCCACCAGCGTACCAGCAACAATCGCCAACAGGTAACCCAGTACAGGGGTAATGGCTCCTGGGATCAGCAGTACAAATAGTCCGCCGTGTGGCGCCATCAACTTCGCACCCACAGCCATTGAGATTGCTCCCGTCACCGCGCCACCGACGATACAGCATGGCAGAACACGCATCGGATCGCGTGCCGCGAACGGAATTGCCCCTTCGGTGATAAAGCATAAACCCAGAACCAGCGCCGCTTTGCCACCTTCCTGTTGTGCTTTGTCGAACTTGCGACGCGCAACCAGCGTTGCCAGACCCAGCGCCAACGGTGGCACCATACCTGCCGCCATAATGGCTGCCATCGGTGCATAAGTTTGCGTACTCAGCAGCCCCACCCCAAACGCGTAGGCCGCTTTGTTCACCGGACCGCCCATGTCGGTACACATCATGCCGCCAAGAATAGCGCCAAGCAGAACCGCATTCGCCGTCCCCATGGTTTGCAGCCAGTGAGTCAGGCCTTCCAGAATGCCCGCAACCGGTTTACCAATCAGGTAAATCATTGCCAGACCAACGACCAGGCTCGAAAGCAGCGGAATAATCAGAATCGGTTTCAGCGCTTCCATACTCTGTGGGAGTTTCAGCTTCGTGCTGATGAGCTTCGCCACATAACCGGCAAGGAAACCGGCGATAATCCCACCGATAAAGCCAGAACCGGTGCTTACCGCCAGCATACCGCCAATAAGACCCGGCGTCAGACCAGGGCGGTCAGCGATAGAAAATGCAATGTAACCTGCCAGAACGGGCACCATCAGTGCGAAGGCTGAGCCCCCACCAATCTGCATCAGTGCTGCCGCAAGCGTTCCCTGCTCTTTGAATGCTTCAATACCAAAGGCGAATGACAGCGCAATACACAGACCGCCCGCAACCACCATCGGCAGCATGTAAGACACACCGGTCAGCAGGTGACGATACGCGCCCGCGCCCTCTTTTTTTCCTTCGGTGGCCGCAGTCTGATTTTTCCCGGCTGGCTGATACGGGGTCGCTTCATCCAGCGCTTTATCCAGTTCCTGCTTCGTTTTCTTCAGCGCCAGGCCCGTAGACGTGCGATACATCGGTTTTCCAGCAAATTTCGCCAGATCAACCTCAATATCAGCCGCCACAATCACCAGATCGGCCTCGGCAACCTCTTCCGGCGTAATGGCATTACCTGCCCCTACTGAGCCGCGGGTTTCCACTTTCACCCACCAGCCGCGTTTTTTCGCTTCGGTTTCGATAGCTTCAGCAGCCATAAACGTATGTGCGACGCCTGTCGGACAGGCTGTCACTGCCACCACACGTTTTGGACCATTGCTTGCCGCTGGCGTTGCCACAACCGGCGCACTATATGGCTGCGCATGACCTTTTGCTTCACTGAGAAAAAGCTCGGGATGCGCAACCGCACGACCGATGTCACCCAGCCAGACTTTTTTGCCGTTCAGCGAATTGTCGACAGGCAGCTTATCGCCCAGGACAATCGCCAGCTCTGCATCATTTGGATTGTCGATGATCTCCAGATGCGCTTTCTGTGCCGCCGCTCCAAGCAGGGTTTTCGCCATATAGGCGCGAGCCTGGCCGAGATTAGCGTCAATAATCAGCAGCGTTTTCATTATGCCTCTCCTGCTGTCAGTTAAACGGTTTTAAGTCGACACGCGCCATCATTGCGGCCAACTGAGGACGATCGGTAATACCCACATTACTTTGGCTTACCGCCAGGGCGGCAACTGCCGTCGCCAGACGCAGGGTATGTTCGCTGGATTCACGCATCAGCAAGCCATAAATCAGACCGCCAACCATCGAATCACCCGCACCTACAGTGCTGACCACCTCAACTGACGGTGGCTTAGCAATCCATTCACCCGAAGCGTTGACCCACAACGCGCCTTCCGCACCGAGTGAAATCACCACGTGCGCAATGCCTTGCTCACGCAGAGCATGTGCCGCATCGATAACATCTTTCATTTCTGGCAGCTTACGGCCAGCCCAGATTTCCAGCTCACGACGGTTTGGTTTCACCAGCCACGGAGCTGCCTTCAGGCCAGCGACCAGCGCTTCACGACTACTATCAAAGATAATGCATGGACACTGGCTGCGCAGGCGCGTCATCCAGTCAGTGAATGCTTCAGGGCTCACGCCGGTCGGCAAGCTGCCGCTGACGCACACCATATCGAATTGCCCCAGCCAGCTTAGTGAGTCATTCACAAAGCGTTCCCAGTCAGCCGGGGTGACTTCAAAGCCGGAGAAATTGAAGTCAGAAACTTCACCATCTTTTTCAGTCAGCTTGACGTTAATTCGGGTACGCCCCTGCACCACCTGAAAACGGTTAGCGATGCCCAGTTCACTGAACAATTGCTGAAAACCATCCTGGTTGTCCTTACCCAGAAAGCCGCCGACCGTCACGTCAATCCCCAGGTCCTTAAGTACTTTTGCGACGTTAATCCCTTTTCCCGCCGCATGCAGACCGGTCGTTTTCACCAGATTGACTTCACCGCGTTCAATTTCCGGGCAAAAACCGACCAGATCGTAAGCCGGGTTCAGGGTGATAGTTGCAACACGTCTGCTCATTATGCGCCCTCCCCAAGGCCTGCCGCGATGGCATCGCCAATGGCTTTTAGCGCCTGTTCAGCATCTTCACCCTGTGCGGTGAAGCGCAGGTGGTGTCCTTTTTTCACGCCCAATGCCACAACTTTCATCAAACTGCGTCCATTTGCCGGTTTTCCGGTTCCATCAAGATTTGTCACGGTTATTTCACTATTAAATTGTTTAATCGTATTCACCAGCATGGTGCCCGGACGGGCGTGTAAACCATGCTCATTACGCACTACAAACTCGGCACTCAGTACATCATCAGTTAATGCATCATCGCTGGTCAGCATCGCTAACACCGTTGCAGCATCCGCCTTCAGCAAACGGTCAGCTTTATTGCTCAGCAACAGATCGCCCAGACGCTTCAACACCGCAACGGGCTGGTCATCATTCATCGCGACAGTCACCAGCAGCGCAGCGGCTTCGCCCTGCACCTCAAATGCGGTTGCCGCACGACTGACCGCGACGGCGCTGCGCACATTGCCTTCAGCACAGTCATTCAGCCAGATGCCCTGACCAAGATTCATTGGTTGCTCGTTAATCGTTCTGGCCACAAAGGTGGCATCTACTGCACCGGCTTCTTTCAGACGCGCGGCGTTCAGCGCCTGCAGCGTCACCAGCGAATTGGCGACGACGTCCAACGACAGCGTTTCGTTATCAAGCTTCAGTTGCTCGCTCTGCTTTTCGCCCATCAGCAATGCGCGTAATTCTTCTGCCGTGGTGGCTGATTTCAGCTGTTCCGCAACCGAGTCATCACTCAATACATGAGTCAGCTGACGCAACAACCCAAGGTGCTCATCTGAGCTGGCCGCAATGCCGATAGCCACATACGCAATCTGACCTTCGCCCCACGTCACACCCTGCGGAAACTGAAACACCTGCACCCCGGTTTTCAGCACCTGATCGCGTGTGTCTGTCGTACCGTGAGGAATGGCAATACCATTGCCGAGAAACGTCGATGTTTGTTGTTCGCGCGCCAGCATGCCATTGACATAGCCGTCCGCAACGTTGCCCGCTTGCACAAGGGCTGCGGCAACCTGGCGAATAGCCTCTTCTTTGTTCCCGGCCTGTTCGCCCGGGTGAATATCCTGAACAGATAACTGGAACATGATTCTCCTCTCCTGCTGAATTGAAACGATTCAGCTAACATGAGAAAAAAGGCGTCACCCGACTCCATCAGTTAAGGTAAGATGACGCTGAAACGTTTCAAGGAGTCTGGATCTTTCTGCTTCAGCACGCAAGTAAAGTTAACAATTAACTTGCTGAATTTAGATGTACCGCACATTTTCTCTTCGTTTCTTTGAAACAAGCTGACGCAAAAACGTGTTCAGCTATTCAACTTCAGCACCGTCAGCATGTGGACTTCTCAGACTGAAATGACATTTTGATTTTCCATACCGATTTTGATTTAGTGCCCTGTTTATTTTCTGGCGAGCAGCGTAAACTCCGCCTCTCTTCACTCCACTGATAGCTAAACATGCATAACACCCCCGTAGCCGCCACACCCAAGGCGTTTGATTTAACGTCTTCGGCGTTCCTGCTTGTCGCTTTTCTCACGGGCATCGCTGGGGCATTACAGACGCCCACGCTCAGCCTTTTTCTGACCGATGAGGTCCATGCACGTCCGGGAATGGTAGGTTTCTTTTTTACCGGTAGCGCCGTCATCGGCATTTTGGTAAGCCAGTTTCTGGCCGGACGCTCTGACAAAAAAGGCGATCGTAAAAACCTGATCGTTTTTTGCTGTGTGCTGGGTATGCTGGCCTGCGTGTTGTTTGCCTGGAACCGTAACTATTTTATTTTGCTGTTTGTCGGCGTATTTCTCAGTAGCTTTGGCTCCACCGCTAACCCGCAAATGTTTGCGCTTGCTCGTGAACATGCCGATCGCACGGGCCGGGAAGCCGTTATGTTCAGCTCGATTTTACGTGCTCAGGTTTCACTGGCCTGGGTGATCGGCCCACCATTGGCCTACGCGCTGGCCATGGGGTTCAGCTTTACGGTGATGTATCTCAGCGCCGCGGTGGCATTTATTGTCTGCGGCGTGATGGTCTGGTTTTTCTTACCGTCAATGAACAAAAGCGTACCTCTCGCAACAGGGGTGGTTGAAGCTCCACGCCGTAATCGTCGTGATACGCTGCTGCTTTTTGCTATCTGCACATTAATGTGGGGCACCAACAGCCTCTATATCATTAATATGCCGCTGTTTATCATCAACGAACTGCATCTGCCTGAAAAACTCGCCGGTATCATGATGGGCACCGCAGCAGGACTGGAAATCCCAACCATGCTGATTGCGGGATATTTTGCCAAACGTCTGGGCAAACGTCTGTTGATGAGAATCGCCGCCATCGCCGGGTTCTTTTTTTATGCAGGCATGCTGTTGGCACATTCACCGGCTGTTTTGCTCGGCTTACAGTTGCTGAACGCGATTTACATCGGCATCCTCGGCGGGATTGGCATGCTTTATTTTCAGGATTTAATGCCGGGGCAGGCGGGATCAGCCACAACGTTGTACACCAATACCATCCGCGTCGGCTGGATTATTGCCGGCTCACTGGCGGGGATTGCCGCTGAAATCTGGAACTATCACGCGGTGTTCTGGTTTGCGCTGGTGATGATCGTCGCGACGGTTGTGTGCCTGGCGCGCATCAAGGACGTTTAAGGCGCGGTCAGCACTTCAAGCTCGATGAGATAAATCATGGCCTGGTGCGTCGTCTGTCCGCACATTTCCGCACTGGGCTGTAAACCGCCGCACACTTTTGGTCGCAACGGAGACGCAAAAATTTTGCAACGCAGGGATTCATCCAGCTGAACGCATGGCGTATTAGCAGGTTTGCCATCAGGCATGCCAGGGATGGGACTGGAGATTGAAGGCGCGGTGCAGCATGCACCACAATCCGGACGGCATTCCATACAGTACTCTCTTTATCGTAAACCATCGGATTGTGCGGGAAGCGCACAGTACCACCTTTTTGGCACCAGCAAAAGCATGAATTCCGCTTGCCTGAATGCCCCGGCGCGAGTAGTTTTACGCGATATTTTAGACACTCCTCACTACAGGATTTTTTCGATGCCAAGAGCGAACGAAATTAAAAAAGGTATGGTACTGAACTACAACGGCAAGCTGCTGATTGTAAAAGATATCGATATTCAATCACCGTCCGCACGTGGTGCAGCTACGCTGTACAAAATGCGTTTTTCTGATGTGCGTACCGGTCTGAAAGTTGAAGAGCGCTTCAAAGGTGACGATATCGTGGATACCGTCACCCTAAGCCGCCGCGGGGTTGATTTCTCCTACGTTGATGGCAACGAATATGTCTTTATGGATAAAGAAGACTATACCCCGTATACCTTCACCAAAGACCAGATTGAAGAAGAGCTGCTGTTCATCCCGGAAGGCGGAATGCCAGACATGCAGGTACTGACCTGGGACGGCCAGCTGCTGGCGCTTGAACTGCCACAGACCGTAGACCTGGAAATCGTTGAAACCTCACCGGGTATTAAAGGTGCTTCAGCGAGTGCACGTAACAAGCCAGCAACCCTGAGCACCGGTCTGGTGATCCAGATTCCTGAGTATCTGAGTGCGGGTGAGAAAATCCGTATTCATATCGAAGAACGCCGCTATATGGGCCGTGCAGACTAATTTTCTGCCGCACATTGACGTATAAGGGACAGCGCAGGCTGTCCCTTTGTCATTTTCAGCGCTGACTGCTGAGGTAAAAATCATCCATCAACAATGATTCCAGATACTGCTCATCTTCCCGTATAAAACCCACAATGACGCTAACCGCCCGCGCATAAAATCCCTTCTCATCACGCTGCAGGCAGCTATCACGAAACAAGGGTGCCCAACACATAATATGATGATGTAAAAAGTAATATTGTGCAGATAGCGTTTCCTCTTTGGCTGCCATCCTCGCCATCAAAGCCAGCTGTATAGCGATATGATCGGAGGGCTCATTTTCCTGCGCAGCCAGCCCGTGTTCAACCAACAGTACATTCATTTGTCGACGTTCTTCGGCCGCCGTTGTGTGCGGATAATGTCCCGCATACGGGGAAACACCGCCAGGCGGCGCCAGCAGAAATAACGTTGCAAAATCTGCGGCCAGCTCCAGTTGTCGGCTTTCACGACGCAGAGCCTGCGTCAGGCTACGCTCCAGTTTTTTGACATCCAGCGAAAGCCCAGGGATACCCGCCAGCGACGCAAGCCACTGTCGGGTATCCTCGCTTTCAAGACGAGCGAGTTGTTTCTGGTCCAGCTCACGAAACAGCAATTGTGAAAACCACTGATAGACCGCGGCACGTTGCTGGAAAATAAGGCTATGCTGCATTGTCCCCCTCCTCTTTCACTATCTCCGGCCCACCAAATCCCGTGACCGGTGGAACATGTTGCTGATAGCGCTCGACATCCACCAGCACGGTATGCGCTGAAGGCCCTTGCGCCAGTTGAGACGTACCAATATCCGCGCTCAGGACATTAGGATCGCCATAGGTACATAGCGTCCCGGCTTTCCCACCTTCCTGTGGGGAATACCATGCCCCTTCATGAATGCGGATCACGCCAGGGGTAAAATCAGGGCTAATCACCACCCCCGCCAGCACCTGACCGCGCGCGTTAAAGACCCGCGCAATATCCCCGGCTTTTAACCCCCGCGCGGCAGCATCTTGCTCGCTGATGTAAAGCGGTTCTCTTCCCGCTACCGCATACGTGCTGCGAAACGCATCACTTGAGCACAACTGGGAGTGCAGGCGTTTATCCGGATGACAGGATTGCAGGTGCAGTGGATATTTATCTTTCCTACTCTGATGGCTACGTTCAAACGGCTCCATCCACACCGGATGTCCAGGGCAATCGTCATACTGAAAACCGGCAATCGTTTTGCTGTAAATTTCAATCAGACCTGATGGTGTGCCCAGGGGATTAAGATCGGGCTGATCGCGAAATTCGCCATGACGCACCCACGGTTGTCCCGCGGGATATTCAACATACCCTTCACCTTTCCAGAACGTGTCAAAGTCTGGCAACGTAACACCGAGCGAGGCCCCCATTTTGACCCCTTCGTCATAAAGCGCTTGTACCCACTGCATTTCATCGCGGTTTTCCCGGTATACCGACTCCTTGTCAAAACGTTTACAGAGTCCGGCAAACACGTCGAAATCATGCCGCGCTTCATATTGCGGTTTGACGACCTGATGCAGCGCCATCAGTCCCTTATTCGAATGGGTGCCAAACTGCTCAATATCGTTACGTTCAAAGCGTGTGGTAACAGGCAGGACGATATCGGCAAAACGACAGGATGCGGTCCATTGGTGATCTAACACCACCACGGTCTCCAGTTTCTTCCACGCCTCGATCATCCGGTTGCGATCCTGCTGGGCGTGGAACGGGTTAGCCGCGCTGAAGATCGCCATTTTGATGTCAGGGTAGATTAACGTCTCACCGTTAAACGCAATCTTTTTGCCCGGCTCCAGCAGGCAATCAACAATACGTGAGGTAGGAATATGCTCGGATACGCCGCGAAAATCTGGTTTATACTTCGCCTCTGGCGGATTGTTAATGCTCCCCAGACCAGAAAGTACCGGCCCGGCTGACGTCACCGTCCCTCCGCCGTTGTAGTGCCAGCCGAACCCCACACCGCCGCCCGGTAAGCCAATTTGACCAACCATACTGGCCAGCACCACCAGCATCCAGGGATACTGTTCGCCGTGGTGCATACGCTGTACGCACCAGCCGCCCATAAACTGCGTCCGACCTTTCACCAGCAGCCGGGCAAAGTCACGGATCTGATCCGCTGTCAGCCCACAGATTTCAGCAGCCCACTCGGCGCTTTTCGGTTGTTTGTCTGTTTCTCCCATCAGGTAGGGTAAAAACTGCTCGAAGCCGACGGTGTAGTCGTTAATGAATGCCGTGTCGTACAGTTTTTCTTCATGCAGGGTATGTGCGAGCGCCAGCAGTAACGCAACATCGGTCTGTGGTCGTAACGCCAGCTGTTCACACCCCAGAAAATTTTGCGATTTGCTGCGCACCGGATCAACGCTGATGACGCGCATTTTGCCCTGGGCGACGGCCTCTTTGATCTGCTGCCAGTAGCCAAACGCATCGTGATCGGGAACCAAAAATTCAATCTGCAAGTTCTTAATGGGATCACAGCCCCACAGTACGATGGTATTGCTGTTCTCGATAACCAGCGGCAGCGAGGTTTGCTGTTCATAGACTTCAAGCGAACCAATAACATGCGGCAAAATCACCTGGGCTGCAGCCGCTGAATAGTCGCCTACGGTCGTCACATAGCTACCATGCAGGCCGAGCCCTCTGTCCATTGCACCGCCAGCCTTGTGGTATTTGCCCACCATTTGCCAATCCGCCAGCCCGGTAAAGACGCCGGATGAACCGTAGGTTTTTTGCACCCGCTCAAGCTCTTCATAAAACAGGTCCAGCGCCTGATCCCAGCTAACCCGCACAAAACGATTATCTCCCCGCTGGCTACGATCCGACTTCTCACGCTTGCGTAACCAGTCCAGTCGAACCATCGGATAGCGAACCCGTGAAGGGTTGTAGACGATTTCACGTACCGCATTGAGCATATCGCACGGGTGTTTGTCATGTTTGAACGGACGCGTTTCCGTCCACTCGCCGTTAACCACTTTGGCTTCAAAAGCACCATAATGTGAGCCGGACTGGATCCATTGTTCGGGGTTTTCCCCCGCCGCCCATACTTTTGATATCAGCGGATTAGGCGCCAGCACACTGGCTGCGCCAACCGCCAGCATTCCGGTCAGAAAACGACGGCGGGACGGATTAAAGTCATGAATATCCATATCTTATCCTTATTATTTGTTGGGTTCAGACACATCGCTGGCGTGTGTCTGGAGGTATTTCAACAACGTACGTTCTTCCACCGGATTGAGTCGATAATACGTCGACATCGCTTTCAGTCCGGCAATCCAGCCATTGGCGGTGTATCGGGTAGCCGGCGGCGTGCTGTGACAGGCGCTACACGTCGATTGCAGCATCTGATCTGAGTACTCCCATACCGGAGTAATGCTATCGATGAGTCCCTGCGCGGAGGTCCATGCGGTCACGCTCACCTGCTGCCATTCCTGATGCGAACCTGGGTCAGTCTGGGTTTGCAGGACTGTCACGTTTTCCATCAGTGAAGCATCCAGAACCGCGGAGAATACGCGTTTACCCATATACTGGGTGATCACCCGCCCACGCCCCTTGCTTTCACGCCAGCCCGTCACTTCCAACTGGACGTTGCCTCCCTCTTTTTGCAGCACCTTGACCTGGGTCGCCGGAAATAACAGCGCTTTCCCTGCTGGTGCCCCTGCCGTGGCTGTCAGTGTTTTTTCGCTTAACGAAAACAGCGTCGTCGCAGTTGACAGTTTTTCTCCCTGCTGTTGTAGCTGCTTGTAGCGATCGCGAAAACCACTGCTCATGTCCGGTTTGTGGTGCGCGATCCCTTTGTGGCAATCAATGCAGTTGCTGTCCTTCGCCGCTGCCGCCGTCATCTGTGCCGCGGCATTGGCGGATTGTTTTCCATGATCCATTGCTTCATAGCTGTGACACGATTTACAGGCTGCCGAGTTGTTGGCGCTCATCCGCGCCCACTCTCGCTGGGCGAGCTCAGCCCGTTTAGCATTGAATTTTTCCGGGGTATCGATAGAGGGTGAGATAAAGGTGTGATAGAGATCGTTTAGGGCTTCGGTTTTACGCATCAACGTCGGGACGACTCCCGGGGGAATGTGGCAATCCTTACACTCCGCTCGTACGCCAGAGGCATTACGAAAATGCACGCTGGTTTTATACTCCTCTCCAGGTGTGCGCATCGAGTGGCACGATAAACAAAACTCCGTAGTGCTGGTGTAATGGACTCCTTGCCATGTTCCCCAAATAACAATGGCCATTACGACAGCGCCACCTAACGCACACCAAAGCGCGTTCTTTTTTATCCACGACATACCTGCCTCCATTTTTTTAATAGCGTCACGCTAAGGGATATTAAAAAGCAAAAATAGAGACAGCGATTTCAGATTATAGGAACAGCCTTAACTCTATGAGGCGTGTCAAAATAGCAATATTCTGAAACGTGTAATATGCCGCTATTGTTTAAACAAGGAATTTCCTCATGCTGGCACTGTTTCTCAATAGGGAAAGTCGCACCCCGCTACAATTACAGATCTTTCAATTCTACTTTCAGGCAATTCAGCAAGGCGATTTGCTTTGTGGGGATAAACTGCCCTCTATCCGCGAACAGGCACAGACGCTAAACGTGGCCAAAATCACGGTGGTGATGGCGTATGAAAAACTGATGGCGGCCGGTTTTATTAAGAGCAGGCAGGGTATCGGCTATGAAGTCACATTTACGGCACCTATGCGTAGTCCCCCAACACACGTGCCATCTGCGGAAGGCTCACCACCGATAAAGCCTAAGCCTGCCGGTGTTTCTACCGATGTTTACGCTGAAATGGGACGTGAGTGCTATTGCCGGATGGGCGTCCCTGATCCCAATGCGTTTCCCTGGTCAAGCTGGCGTAAATGGAATAATGCCCCCAGCGTACTTAAAGAGCAGCTACTGACTCGATATCATTCACCAAATGGATTATTTTCATTGCGTGAGCAAATTGTCAGATACCTTAATTTATCCCGTGGTATTAATACCAGTGCACAAAACATCATCATTACTGATGGAATTCAGGAAGGGTTGTCACTGCTCAGTCAAATATTCATTATTCATCATGCACTAAGCCAGAATAAAAAGTGTCACGTGGTCGCCGAATCACCTTGTTATTCTGGCGCATGGCATCTGTTTAATTATTATGGTGCCGATATTACGTCTATTGCCGTGGATAATCACGGGCTGTGCACCGATAATTTACCCGAGGTTGAAACCCAGCTTTGTTATGTGACACCTGCTCACCAGTATCCAATGGGCAGTGTTCTGTCACTTGAACGACGTAAGTCATTACTCACTTGGGCACAGCGAGTGGGCGCCTGGATTATTGAAGACGATTACGATGCCGTATTTACGTATGGCGAGAATCCCCTTCCGGCACTGAAAGCCATGGATTACCACAACCGGGTTATCTACATGGGGACTTTCTCAAAAACGCTGGGACCGGGGGCACGTCTCGGTTACCTCGTTTGCCCCGATGAGCTGCTGCCCGCCGTTCAAAATATGAAAGCGCTGAACAACAATGGTAGCCAGTGGTTATTGCAGCAGTTTTTAGCCGAGTTAATGCAAAACCAGGTGTTTTATACCCATCTCGGTAAGCTAGCCTGCAACTATGCAGCACGCCTCGCATTACTGCGTGATGGCTTATCAGCCTTGTTCCCTGAAGGAAAGATCGATGGTGCCACGGCAGGGTTACATCTCTCATTACGCATTGACTGGTCGCCTGACGTCATCGCAAAACTACGCCAGCGCTGCCTGCAGGCAGGGGTGCGCTTTGATACATTACAGGAAATTGAAAACGGCTCAGAAACAGCGTGGCGGCAAAAAAATTCCGATGCGGTGATGTTCTTTGGTTTTGGCGGACTGCAGGTGCCGCACCTCAGAAAGGTATTAAACGTACTGGAGCAGGAGAGGTGTGCGTTATTACAGCAATAACAACGCACCTGAGTATTGCCGGGGGCGGGACAAGCGCCATCCGGCAATTTATTGCCTGGTGTTGGGCGAATTACAGCAGATCGCGGAACTGCGTTTTTTTCAGCGCCAGCTCCACGCCGCGAACTTCTGCCAGTCCTTTCAGGCGACCAATCGCGGAATAGCCCGGATTCGTTTTCTTATGCAGATCGTCAAGCATCTGATGCCCATGATCCGGGCGCATTGGGATCGGACGCAAATCACCCGCTTTCTTACGGCGTTGCTCTTCGCTCAAAATAGCTGCCACCACCGATACCATATCCACATCGCCCTGCAAGTGTGCGCCTTCGTGGAAGGTTTTCGGGTTTTCTTCACGGCAGGTTGAACGCAAGTGTGTGAAGTGAATACGATCGCCAAAGGTCTCAATCATTTTTACCAGATCGTTATCGGCGCGCACGCCGTACGAACCGGTACACATGGTGAAACCGTTATTGATACTGTCTACCGTTTCTTTCAGCCATTGCATATCTTCAATGGTCGACACGATACGTGGCAGACCGAGGATTGGCCTTGGCGGATCGTCAGGATGCACTGCCAGACGTACACCAACTTCCTCAGCAACAGGCACAATCGCCCGCAGGAAGACAGCCATGTTATTGCGCAAATCATCTTTGCTGATCCCATCATATTCCGCCAGACGCGAGCGGAATTGATCCAGCGTATAACCTTCTTCGGCACCAGGCAGGCCAGCAATAATGTTGCGGGTCAGCTTTTCAATTTCTGCATCGCTCATGGCATTGAAGTAATCCAGCGCCTGGCGTTGTTCTTCGTCGGTATAATCCGCTTCAGCTCCCGGGCGTTGCAGAATGTGCAGCTCGAAAGCCGCAAAGGCAATCTGGTCAAAACGCAGCGCTTTGGACCCGTCCGGTAGCTGATATTCAAGGTCAGTACGCGTCCAGTCCAGGATCGGCATGAAGTTGTAGCACACGGTATCGATGCCGCAGGTCGCCAGGTTACGAATACTTTGCTGATAGTTGGCAATCCACGTTTGATATTGACCTGAACGCGTTTTGATATCTTCGTGAACAGGGATACTTTCCACCACCGACCAGGTCAGCCCTTTTTCGGCCAGGGTAGCCTGGCGCTTTTGAATTTCTTCTACGGGCCACACTTCACCGTTGGGAATGTGGTGCAAGGCGGTCACAACACCCGTTGCGCCAGCCTGACGCACATCGTCAAGCGATACTGGATCGTTTGGTCCGTACCAACGCCAGGTTTGTTCCATTACTTCACCTCACAAGTTGTTATACCAAATTAAACGACTTTTATGACGACTACCATACAGGCATCCGGTATACGATCAACACACCGCCCATCATTGATTGATCCAGCTCACATTACCCGGATAAATGAGGCACACCAATTCAATTTGTTGTCATATAACTTTATACTACCATTGTTAATTAATGGTTAATCAGGTGTATTTAATGAAGACTATTGCCTCAGCGTCTCTTGCGGAAAATGTCGTGATGCCTCAGTACGATCGCCAACAGCTAAAAACGCGGATCGTACATTTTGGTTTCGGTGCATTTCATCGCGCCCATCAGGCGTTATTGACCGACCGGGTGCTGAATGCGCAGGGTGGAGACTGGGGGATTTGTGAGATCAGCCTGTTCAGCGGCGACCGGCTGATGAGCCAGCTACGCGAGCAGGATCATTTATTTACCGTGCTGGAAAAAGGTGCGGCCGGCAACCAGCCGATTATCGTCGGGGCCGTCAACGAGTGCCTGAATGCAAAGCTGGATTCACTGGCGGCTATTATCGAAAAATTTTGCGAGCCTCAGGTCGCTATTGTTTCGTTAACCATTACGGAAAAAGGCTACTGTATTGATCCTGCCACGGGGTCACTCGATATCGCTAACCCGCGTATTATTCACGATCTGCAGACACCGGCTGAACCGCACTCCGCACCCGGAATTATTGTTGAAGCACTGCACCGCCGACGTCAACGTGGGCTGCAACCGTTTACCGTCCTCTCCTGCGATAACATCCCGGACAACGGTCATGTGGTAAAAAACGCTGTACTGGGAATGGCGGAGAAACGCTCACCTGAACTGGCTAACTGGATTCGGGAGCACGTCAGTTTCCCGGGAACCATGGTAGACCGGATTGTCCCGGCAGCGACGGAAGAATCACTGGATGAAATCGCCCGCGAATTAGGCGTGGCAGACCCTTGCGCAATCAGCTGCGAGCCGTTTATTCAGTGGGTTATTGAAGACCATTTTGTCAGCGGCCGTCCGCAATGGGAAACGGCAGGTGTCCAGATGGTCGAAAACGTCTTGCCGTGGGAACAAATGAAACTGCGGATGCTGAACGGCAGTCATTCGTTTCTCGCTTATCTCGGCTATCTGGCGGGATTCCAGCATATCAGCGACTGTATGCAGGACAGCGCATTTCGTGAAGCCGCTTACCGGCTGATGCTCAGCGAACAGGCCCCCACGCTGCAAATTACCGATGTAGATTTGGACCAGTATGCCGACAGCCTGCTGGAACGCTTTGCCAATCCGGCGCTGAAACATAAAACCTGGCAAATCGCGATGGATGGCAGCCAAAAATTACCGCAACGTATGCTGGACGGGATCCGCGTTCATTTAGCACGTCAAAGCGAGTGGCCGCTGCTGGCACTCGGCATTGCGGGCTGGATGCGCTACGTAAGCGGGATTGATGATTCAGGTGAAATTATCGATATTCGTGACCCGATGAGTGACAAAATCCGCACTATCGTCGAACAGAGTACGGAATCAGAACGCGTCAGCGCGTTGCTTTCACTGCACGAAATCTTTGCCACTGACCTCGCGCAGAACCCACAATTCATCGATACCGTGGAACGAGCCTGGCAACGTATCGCCCAATACGGTGCACATCAGGCGGTCATCGAGACGTTAAAAAGTTAACGATTTCTGCCATTAAACAGGACGAAGTTCGTCTTCGTCCTCTCTGCGCTTCTCTTTTCCCCCGTTTTTCGCCAGGATTGTTAAAAGCCATTACGGTAATTTATGAATCTGGAGTAAGCGTGACTAAAACCAATCTCATCACGGGTTTTCTCGGCAGTGGCAAAACCACATCTATTCTTCATCTATTGGCCAACAAAGATCCCGCAGAGAAGTGGGCCGTTTTGGTCAATGAGTTTGGCGAAGTGGGTATCGACGGCGCACTGCTCGCCGACAGCGGCGCAATGCTCAAAGAGATCCCCGGCGGCTGTATGTGCTGCGTTAATGGTTTGCCCATGCAGGTTGGCCTCAATACGCTGTTACGTCAGGGAAAACCGGATCGGCTGCTGATTGAGCCCACCGGCCTCGGGCATCCCAAACAGATTCTGGATTTACTCACCGCGCCGGTTTACGAACCGTGGATCGACTTGCGCGCAACTCTCTGTATCCTTGATCCGCGCCTGTTGCTGGATGAAAAAAGCGTCGCGAATGAGAATTTCCGCGATCAGTTGGCCTCTGCCGATATCATCGTTGCCAATAAATCCGATCGTGCCACGACAGAAAGCGAAACTGCTCTGCAAACCTGGTGGCAGCACTACGGCGGTAACCGCCAGTTAGTTTATGCCGATCATGGACAGATCGACGGACAATTACTGGATTTGCCCCGACTGAATCTGACAGAACTTCCCTCCAGTGCGGCACATACTCACCAGCATGCTGATAAAAAGGGCTGGCAGCACTAAGCCTGCCTGCCCAGCAACGCTGGCGCCGCAGTCTGAACAGCGGTCAGGGGCATCAGGCCTGCGGCTGGATTTTTGACGCTGACACGGTGTTCGATACCATCGGCCTGCTGGAATGGTCACGTCTCGCCCCTGTCGGCCGCGTGAAGGGAGTGATGCGTATTAAAGAGGGGCTGGTGCGTATCAATCGTCAGGGTGAGGACTGGCATATTGAGACCCAAAACGTCGCCCCTCCAGACAGCCGCATTGAACTCATCTCCGATACCGAGACCGACTGGAATGCATTACAGAGTGCATTGTTGAGGCTTCGTTTAGACGCTGGCGCGTAAGGTTGCCTCCGTTTTATGGCAATGGTAAACGACGATGAAAACCCGATACCCACTAATACTCCTGCTTAATATTGCTGGTCTGGCGCTGTTTTTGTCCTGGTACCTTCCACATGGGCATGGGCTCTGGTTTTCTCTCGATTCGGGCATCTTCCACTTCTTCAATCATAAGCTGGTTGAGAGCCCGCTCTTCCTGTGGATTGTCGCGGTCACCAATAACCGGGCATTTGACGGCTGCTCATTATTGGCGATGGGCACATTAATGCTGAGTTTTTGGTTAAAAGAAACGCAGGAAGGTCGTCGTCGTATTGTGGCAATTGGGCTGGTGATGCTGCTAACAGCGGTGATATTAAACCAACTGGGCCAGGCGCTTATTCCGGTTAAGCGCGCCAGCCCCACCCTCACGTTCGATAATATTAATCGCGTCAGCGAGCTGCTGCATATTTCAACAAAAGATGCGTCCAGAGACAGTTTTCCTGGCGATCACGGTATGATGCTGCTTATTTTTTCCGCATTTATGCTACGTTATTTCGGAAAAGTCGCAGGAATAATCGGCCTTATTATCACTGTGGTTTTTGCCTTTCCACGCGTAATGATCGGCGCACATTGGCTTACAGATATCGTGGTAGGTTCTATGACCGTCGTATTGATTGGCTTGCCCTGGTGGTTAATGACGCCATTAAGCGACCGTCTGGTTACGCTGTTTATTCATTATCTTCCCGGCAAAAACAAACAATTTTTAAACAAATAACGCAAAGTAATTAACATCATCAGGAATGCTTCTGATTTCCTGATGATATCTGCCAGGAAATTATCCTTCTGACTGTCATTCTCCTGTCATATTATTCCTGTTTAAAATGAATGAATTGCGTGTTTTTCACTCTATTTGTTCTTAATTTAGCCAATGCAGTCTATTCACTTTCTGTATCACTTTTTCTTATAAGAAATCACATAAAATCACTCGCAATGACCGGAGCGATCGGGTAACCTCAGACTCGTTTTGCCTCGCGGGATAATTATTCACTATAAGAATAAATTTGTGCGTTCTGCCACAGATTTGACCTTAAAGAATTGTCTCATCATGCGTTGGTAATTAGTCTCGTCACGTTTGGCATTTTTTATAACGATATTTATCGTTAAGGACTTCAAGGGAAAACAAACAAAATGGTCAAATCTCAACCGATTTTGAGATATATCTTGCGGGGCATACCCGCGATAGCAGTTGCGGTTCTGCTTTCTGCATGTAGCACAACGAACACCGCCAGGAATATGCATTCTGAGACGCATGCTGTGGGCAATGGAGATAACTCTTCACTGCAAGCCTCTCAGGATGAATTTGAAAATATGGTACGTAATATCGATGTTAAATCACGTATTATGGACCAATATGCTGACTGGAAAGGCGTGCGTTACCGCCTTGGCGGCAGCACCAAAAAAGGTATTGATTGTTCAAGCTTCGTACAGCGTACGTTTCGTGAGCAATTTGGTTTAGAGCTTCCGCGCTCAACCTACGAGCAACAGGAAACGGGCAAATCCGTTTCGCGCACTAATCTGCGCACAGGCGATCTGGTTCTGTTCCGTGCGGGTTCCACCGGCCGTCACGTCGGTATCTATATCGGCAATAACCAGTTTGTACATGCCTCGACCAGCAGTGGCGTTATCATTTCCAGCATGAACGAGCCTTACTGGAAAAAACGTTACAACGAAGCTCGCCGGGTCCTGAGCCGCAGTTAATTTCGTTTGGCAGCTATCCCTTGGCTATCCTGATGAGACTTATCAAAAGCACTGCTTCGGCAGTGCTTTTTGCGTTGCGCTATGTTTAAGAAAAATCTCACTATACGAATCAATCCAGGTTATAGTTTTACAGATCAAGCCGTTTAATAATAAGCAGATACCCCAGGTAAACATAAGGAACTATGTTCAGACGTCCTTCATCTTCCAGTCGAAATGTCCTTTTTACCTGTATTTTTACGGGGGTAGTCGTCGCGGTACTTGTCAGCACCCTGCAGTTTTTTGCCACCTGGCACAAACGAGATGTAAAGTACGAAACGCTTCTTTCCGATATCGACTATTACATCAGCAGTTACCTCTCAGACCTCAAAAGCACAACAGATGCCCTGCAGCCGCTGGTCTCATACAATTGCCAACAAGTTGCCGCCAGGCTAACCGCCAGCGCAGCGTTTAACCTCAATGTACGCGCTTTTTTATTGGTAAAAGATGGTATTGCTTTCTGCTCATCCGCAACTGGCGCGATGGACTCGCCTATTCTGTCGCTGGTTCCGAAGCTGGATCTCAAGCAAGATGTCGATGTGGAATTACTGTCCGGTACCCCGATGATGCCGGACAATCCGGCGATCATGATTTGGCAGCGGAATCCTTCATTTAAGAATAGCGGCGTGTTTTCCTCACTGAATATCAATCTGGCGCCTTACCTTCTCTATACCGCCCGAGAAGATGATTTTGACGGTATTGCAATTATTGTTGGTGATACCGCTATCACGACATTTTCATCCCAACTGATGGACGTTTCCGCGCTTCCGGATACCACCTGGCGCCAGACGACGCTGAAAGGGATCCCGATGAAGATCCGGTTATACGCGCAAGAGTGGACGTACACTGACGTCTGGTATGCCGTCATGTTGGGATGTATGGCCGGGATCATGACCGGGTTGCTTTTGTGGTACTACAACTACGCCGTTCGTTTACGCCCGGGAAAGGATATTCTCAACGCTATCAAGCACGATCAGTTTTATGTGGTCTACCAACCAGTCGTTGAAATGCAGACGCTGGAAGTAAAAGGGGTAGAAGTATTGTTACGCTGGCGCCACCCGACAACAGGTGAGATCCCGCCAGATGCGTTTATTCACTACGCTGAATCACAGCAAATGATCGTGCCGCTGACGCAGCATCTGTTCAAACTGGTGGCCCGTGATGCCCCCGCATTAAAAAAAGTGTTACCGCAAGGCGCAAAGCTCGGGCTCAACATCGCCCCAACGCACCTGCATGGTGAAAGCTTTAAAGACGATATTCAACACCTGAACGCTTCCCTGCCGCCACACCATTTCCAGGTTGTACTCGAAATCACCGAACGCGATATGCTCAATCAGCATGAAGCCTCAAAGTTATTTGAATGGCTACACGCTGCCGGATTCGAAATTGCCATTGATGATTTCGGTACCGGCCATAGCGCACTCATTTATCTGGAACGCTTTACCGTTGACTATCTGAAAATCGACCGAGGATTTATCAACGCCATTGGGACAGAAACGCTAACGTCTCCGGTACTGGATGCGGTGTTGACACTGTCTAAGCGTCTTAATATGCTGACGGTTGCTGAAGGGGTAGAAACGCCTGAGCAAGCCCGATGGCTGCGCGATCGCGGGGTTCATTTCTTCCAGGGATACTGGATCAGCCGCCCATTAATGCTTGATGATTTTGTACGTTGGATGACGCAATCCGATAAGCCAACGTGGTGATCGCACCAGGCGATTCATATATTTTCACTCGCCACCCCAACCGCTATTTCTCAGGCAAGAAGCCTGTCGGGTTGTGGCAGGACAAGGAAACCTCTGTGATATGATTCCTCGCGTACTGCTTCTGTTTATCGCCCTTATCGGGTTTAACGTTCATGCCCAATCCATCAAAGAAAGCTACGCCTTTGCCGTGTTGGGCGAACCCAAGTACGCGTTTAATTTTAATCACTTTGATTATGTTAACCCCGCGGCCCCTAAAGGCGGGCAGCTCACCCTCTCCGCCCTGGGTACCTTCGACAACTTCAACCGCTATTCGATGCGCGGCAACCCTGGCGCACGCACTGAAACGCTCTACGATACGCTGTTTACCACCTCGGATGACGAACCCGGCAGCTACTACCCGCTCATCGCTGACAGAGCGCGTTATGCCGATGATTATTCGTGGGTAGAAATCGCGATTAATCCGCGGGCCCGTTTTCATGATGGTTCACCCATTACCGCACGCGATGTTGAATTCACCTTCCATAAATTTATGACCGAAGGCGTACCGCAGTTTCGTTTGGTCTACAAAGGAACGACGGTAAAGGCAATTGCCCCGTTAACAGTGCGAATTGAACTCGCCAAACCGGGTAAAGAGGACATGCTCAGCCTGTTTTCATTACCGGTGATGCCAGAGAAGTACTGGAAAGATCATAAGCTCAGCGATCCCTTATCATCACCTCCGCTCGCCAGCGGCCCTTATCGCATCAGTCAATGGAAAATGGGCCAGTACATTGTTTATTCGCGCGTCAAAGATTATTGGGCTGCTGACTTGCCCGTCAATCGCGGACGCTGGAACTTTGATACCCTCCGCTACGATTACTACTTAGATGATAACGTCGCTTTTGAAGCATTTAAGGCTGGAGCGTTCGACCTGCGACTGGAAAACGATGCAAAAAATTGGGCAACCCGTTATACCGGCAAGAATTTCGCCAATCATTACATTGTCAAAGACGAACAAAAGAATGAGTCCGCGCAGGACACACGATGGTTAGCCTTTAATATTCAACGTCCAATGTTTAGTGACCGACGTGTACGGGAAGCGATTACGCTGGCCTTTGATTTCGAATGGATGAATAAGGCCCTGTTTTATAATGCCTGGAGTCGGACAAACAGCTATTTCCAGAACACCGAGTATGCAGCCAGGGGTTATCCCGATGCGGATGAACTGGTGATCCTCGCGCCATTGAAAAAAGAGCTGCCACCGGAAGTCTTCAGTCAAATCTATCAACCACCGATGTCGAAAGGCGATGGCTACGATCGTGAAAACCTGTTGAAAGCCGATACGTTACTCCAACAGGCGGGATGGATACTGAAAGGGCAACAACGGATAAATAGCACCAGCGGTAAACCGCTGACCTTCGAGTTATTACTCCCGGCAGGTAGCAACAGCCAGTGGGTGCTGCCGTTCCAGCACAACCTGCAACGCTTAGGCATTACGATGAATATCCGCCAGGTCGATAACTCGCAAATCACTAACCGTTTGCGCAGTCGCGACTATGACATGATGCCAAGGTTGTATCGCGCAATGCCGTGGCCAAGCTCAGACCTGCAAATTCTCTGGGCCTCTGAATATATAGACTCCAGCTATAACGCGCCCGGAGTGCAAAGCCCGGTCATTGATAAACTGATTAGCCAGATCATTGCCGCACAAGGGAATAAAGCCAAACTGATCCCGTTGGGGCGGGCACTGGACCGGGTATTAACCTGGAACTACTACATGTTGCCGATGTGGTACATGGCTGAAGATCGTATCGCCTGGTGGGATAAGTTTTCGCATCCGGCGATCCGCCCGATTTATACCATTGGCATCGACAACTGGTGGTATGACGTCAACAAAGCGGCGAAGCTTCCCGCAGCCAGACGACAGGGAGAGTAAATGGGCGCTTATCTGATTCGACGTCTGCTGCTGGTGGTCCCAACGCTTTGGGCCATCATTACTATCAACTTTTTTATCGTACAGATAGCACCTGGCGGTCCTGTTGAGCAGGCCGTCGCCGCCATTGAGTTCGGACAAAGCGGTGCGTTGCCCGGTGCGGGCAGCGAAGGTGTTCGCGCCAGCCACGCGCAAACCGGCGTAGGGAATATCAGCGACAGTAACTACCGTGGCGGTCGGGGTCTGGATCCGGAAGTCATCGCGGAAATTACCCGTCGTTACGGATTCGATAAACCCATTCATGAACGCTATTTCAAGATGCTCTGGGACTATATCCGTTTTGATTTTGGCGATAGTCTGTTTCGCAGTGCCTCTGTTCTTACGCTAATCAAAGACAGCCTCCCGGTGTCCGTTACCCTGGGGCTGTGGAGTACGCTCATCATCTATCTGGTGTCGATACCGCTTGGGATCCGCAAAGCGGTTCACAACGGCAGTCGTTTTGACGTCTGGAGCAGCGCATTTATTATTATTGGCTATGCCATTCCGGCCTTTCTGTTTGCCATTTTGCTGATCGTTTTTTTTGCCGGGGGCAGCTATTACGACCTGTTCCCGCTACGTGGGCTCGTGTCCGCTAACTTTGATGCCCTGCCCTGGTATCAAAAAATTACCGATTATCTGTGGCACATTACCCTGCCAGTGCTGGCAACCGTCGTAGGTGGGTTCGCCGCGCTGACCATGCTGACCAAAAACTCATTTCTGGATGAGGTTCGTAAGCAGTATGTCGTTACTGCGCGCGCCAAAGGCGTTAGTGAGAAAAATATTCTATGGAAGCATGTGTTCCGCAATGCCATGTTGCTGGTAATCGCAGGATTTCCCGCCACATTTATCAGTATGTTTTTCACCGGCTCACTGCTGATTGAAGTGATGTTTTCGCTTAATGGTCTGGGATTACTGGGGTATGAATCTACCGTATCGCGCGACTACCCGGTGATGTTCGGCACACTCTACATCTTCACCCTGATTGGCCTGTTGCTCAATATCCTCAGTGATATCAGCTATACGTTGGTCGATCCTCGTATTGATTTTGAGGGACGCTAATGTCGCGATTAAGCCCCGTCAATCAGGCCCGCTGGGCGCGTTTTCGTCATAACCGCCGCGGCTACTGGTCATTATGGATTTTTTTGGTGTTGTTTGGCCTGAGCATGTGTTCCGAGCTGATCGCTAATGATAAGCCGCTGTTGGTACGCTATGACGGCAGCTGGTATTTCCCTCTGGTTAAAAACTACAGTGAGAGCGATTTCGGCGGCCCGTTAGCAACAAAGGCTGATTATCAGGATCCGTGGCTGCAACACCGTCTGGAGAGACAGGGTTGGATACTATGGGCCCCCATCCGGTTCGGTGCTACCAGCATCAACTTTGCCACCGATAAGCCCTTCCCCTCTCCACCCTCTGCGCAAAACTGGCTGGGTACTGACGCAAATGGTGGTGACGTGCTGGCGCGTATCCTTTACGGCACCCGCATCTCAATTCTGTTTGGCTTGATGCTGACCCTGTGTTCCAGCGTCATGGGGGTGATGGCTGGCGCGCTACAGGGCTATTATGGCGGTAAGGTAGACCTGTGGGGACAACGGTTCATCGAAGTGTGGTCCGGTATGCCAACGCTGTTTCTGATTATTTTGCTATCCAGCGTCGTTCAGCCTAACTTCTGGTGGCTATTAGCGATCACCGTGCTGTTTGGCTGGATGAGCCTGGTGGGCGTGGTACGCGCGGAATTTCTGCGCACCCGAAACTTTGATTATATTCGTGCCGCTCAGGCGCTCGGGGTTAGCGATAGCAGTATTATTTTGCGTCATATGCTACCCAATGCGATGGTTGCCGCCCTGACCTTTTTACCGTTTATTTTATGTGCCTCAATCACCACACTCACCTCGCTGGATTTTCTCGGGTTCGGATTACCGCTTGGCTCGCCATCACTGGGAGAATTGCTGTTGCAGGGTAAAAACAACCTGCAGGCGCCGTGGCTTGGCATCACCGCGTTCATCTCCGTTGCCCTCTTATTATCGCTACTGATTTTTATTGGTGAAGCGGTACGCGACGCATTTGATCCCAATAAGGCGATTTAAGATGACACAACCTCTGTTAGCTATTGACAATTTATCGGTAGGTTTTCGCCAACAGAACACCGTGCGCACCGTGGTCAACAGTCTGTCACTGCGCGTTGATGCCGGACAAACGCTGGCGCTGGTGGGCGAGTCCGGCTCAGGTAAAAGCGTCACCGCGCTTTCGGTGTTGCGTCTGTTGCCCACGCCGCCTGCGGTGTACCTCTCCGGTGATATCCGCTTTCACGGCGCATCACTACTTCACGCTAACGAGCAGACGCTTCGCGGTGTGCGGGGAAATAAAATCGCCATGATTTTCCAGGAACCAATGGTGTCGCTAAATCCACTCCACAACCTGGAAAAGCAGCTTTATGAAGTGCTGTCGCTGCATCGGGGAATGCGTCGGGAAGCCGCACGGGCAGAAATTCTGACCTGTCTGGATCGTGTAGGCATTCGCCATGCAGCGAAACGCCTTACAGATTATCCGCACCAGCTTTCCGGCGGTGAGCGCCAGCGCGTAATGATTGCTATGGCGCTGTTAACCCGCCCGGAGCTGCTAATTGCTGATGAACCAACCACCGCGCTGGATGTCTCTGTGCAGGCGCAAATTTTGCAACTGCTGCGGGAGTTGCAGCGTGAGCTGAACATGGGATTGCTGTTCATCACTCATAATCTCAGCATCGTGAGAAAGCTAGCCGATTCCATTGCCGTCATGCAGAACGGTCAATGCGTTGAACAAAACCGTGCCGAGCCACTGCTTGCCGCGCCAACCCATTCCTACACACAGAAACTGTTAAATAGCGAACCCTCCGGCGATCCAGTACCTTTAGCCGCCGGACAACCGCCATTGCTGGAAGTGAATGGGCTCAGGGTCGCCTTTCCCGTACGCAAGGGTATCCTCAAGCGCGTGGTGGATCATAACGTCGTGGTTAACAACGTCAGTTTTACCCTCAGACCCGGTGAAACACTGGGACTGGTGGGTGAATCAGGCTCCGGGAAAAGTACCACTGGTCTGGCGCTACTGCGATTAATCACATCGCAAGGCAGTATTGTGTTCGATGGTCTGGCGCTGCATACCTTAAATCGCCGCCAACTGTTGCCAGTACGTCACCGCATTCAGGTGGTCTTTCAGGACCCCAACTCTTCACTGAATCCGCGTTTGAGCGTATTACAAATTATTGAAGAGGGATTGCGCGTTCACCAGCCAACGCTTTCCGCTGAACAGCGTGAAGCGCAGGTAAAAGCAGTGATGGCTGAAGTCGGACTCGATAGCGAAACCCGCCATCGTTATCCTGCAGAGTTTTCTGGCGGTCAACGCCAGCGCATAGCCATTGCCAGGGCATTGATTCTCAAACCCTCGCTGATCATTCTGGATGAGCCAACATCCTCGCTCGACAGAACCGTACAGGCGCAAATCCTCACGCTGTTAAAGTCCTTACAGGAAAAGCATCGTCTGGCTTATATTTTTATCAGCCATGATTTGCATGTTGTACGTGCGTTATGCCATCAGGTAATTGTGTTGCGGCAGGGAGAAGTCGTGGAACAGGGGCAATGCGAGCACGTATTTAACGCGCCACAACAGGCCTATACGCGTCAGCTGCTCGCGCTAAGCTGACGCTCAAAACGGATTGTTGTTTGAAAACGGTTCTGCGATGGCCACGCCGAAATTTTTCAGTCTGCAGGTCGCGGCAAACTCATCCTGGCGATTCACAAACAGGCACGGTTCCCCTTCACATTCCAGCACGGAACAAGGTACCTCAATGTCGCTGAGAGCCTGGCTAAGTTTATGCATGACTGACCATGCGCTGTCACCATCAGGACTAAGCAATTTGAGGGCCACCAGGCTGTTCTCATTGCTCTGACCGTTGTGCGGAATCGGTTCAACCTTTGAACCTGCGAAACCCACCGACCAACGATAGCACTGCGGCAGACGATGAACGATTGAGAGTTGTAATGTCATCACTTTCTTTCCCTGGAAGTACAATCACTTCACAATTATTTTACATCAATATTAACACATCATTGACAATACGTCTTTAGACAGTTGGTAAACGTTTACACCCAGTCTTTATGCCGCTTTCCGAACCCACTATTTAAATTTATTCAACGGTTCAGGCATGTTTCCGCGCTATATGTACTCGTTTCTGCGATCTAACTCAACCTTTTTAACTACAATGATGTGACTTTTTACATAAATTGATTTTACATAAAATAAACATAAGCGGGGAAAATGATAGATTTGCGGTTGATGTACATCAACTCTGGAGGCCTTATGACCCCCAGGTTGTGTAATAGATCACCGTTTTTTGGCGCGACTGGCGTAGAGATAGAAGAGAATTGAGCTGGTGGCGCAAAACGCTATCGACCATATCATTGGCCAGGCCGAGTTAAAGGTTGCCAGAGATAACAGCGCGCCAACAATCGCGCCGATGCCAAAACGAAACGTCCCCGCCAACGATGAGGCCGTCCCGGCCATGTGTGGAAACTCATCCAGAATGACCGCCATCGCATTTGATGACACCATCGACACACAACCTACAAACGCCGC
Source organism: Citrobacter youngae (assembly GCF_003818115.1). Taxonomy (GTDB): domain Bacteria; phylum Pseudomonadota; class Gammaproteobacteria; order Enterobacterales; family Enterobacteriaceae; genus Citrobacter; species Citrobacter youngae. The sequence continues at coordinate 36,851 of NZ_RPOI01000020.1, forward strand.
AACACCGACAACCAGTGCCCAGAATCCAACGCCGAACAGCGCGCTGAATACCATCCAGCCCGCCATCACAAACTGGATCCACAGCCCGGTACGGAACATATTTAGTGCACCAACCCGCCGAACAAAGCGGCTGTTGATGATGGTCATCACGAACAGGAACACAATATTCAGCGCGAAGTAATAGCCGAAATTCTGCGGTGAAACGTGGTTGATCTCAATGTAGACAAAAGGTCCGGCGCTCAGGAAAGAAAACATCCCGGCAAAGCTAAACCCACTGGCCAGCATGTAACTCAGGACGCGCTTGTGGCGAAACAGCGAGGCAAAGTTGCCCAGAGTCGTGCGCAAGCGAAACGGCTGGCGACGCTCTACGGGCAAGGTCTCTTTGATCAGCGTAAAGATCATCACCGAGGCCAGAATCGCCGCCACAGCGAGGATCCAGAAGATATAGTGCCAACTCAGCCATACCAGCACCCAACCGCCCACAATAGGTGCCATCAGTGGCGCAATCGTCGTCACCAGCATGACAAATGACATCATGCGCGAGAATTCTTCTTTCGGATAGATGTCGCGCATCAGGGCATTGATGACCACGCTTGCCGCCGCAGCTGCCAGACCATGGAAGAAACGCATAGTGATCAACTGATCGATAGTTTGCGCCAACGCACAGGCGACCGCTGCTGCCGCAAAAACCAGAGTCCCGCCCAGTATCACCGGTTTACGCCCGATGCTGTCGGCCATCGGACCATAGATCAACTGCCCAACCGCGAACCCCAGAATATAGGTACTGAGGGTCATTTGCGCGCTGCCTGCCGGCACGCCAAATTGAGCAGAGATCACCGGCAGTGCCGGAAGATACATATCGATCGACAACGGCATCAACATGGCCAATAAGCCAAGGATAAAAACAATGGCAATTGAAGAGTTCTGCCGGGTGGTCACATTTAGCTCCTGAAATTAACGCGGGGTTAAGTTAACGCTGGCGATTTCTTCTTCGGTCAATGGACGGTATTCTCCGGGCGCCAGATCCTCATCAAGCTTGATGGCACCGATGCGTTCACGATGCAGTTCCACAACGTGGTTTCCCACGGCGGCAAACATACGTTTAACCTGATGATAGCGCCCTTCACTGATGGTCAAACGTACCTGAGTCGGCGTAATCACTTCCAGCACGGCGGGTTTGGTCAGGTCTTTCTCATTGTGCAACTGTACGCCACGGGCAAACTGTTCGGCGGTATCATCTGCCACTGGCGACTCCAGCGTCACCAGATAGGTTTTCTCACAATGGTGGCGAGGCGAAGTGATGCGATGTGACCACTGTCCGTCGTCGGTCATTAACACCAGTCCGGTGGTATCGATATCCAGACGCCCTGCCGCATGTAGTTTGTGCGCCACTGGTTCATCAAGGAAATAGAGCACAGTCGGGTGATCCGGGTCATCCGTTGAGCAAACATAACCCTGGGGCTTATTCAGCATAAAATAGCGCGGGCCATTTTGTTGAACCAGGGAATTACCGTCATATTCTACGTCGTGCTCTGGCAGCAGCTTAAAAGCGCTATTTCTGACGATTTCGCCGTCGACGGTAACACGGTTACCACGGATCTCACGCCCGGCAATAGCGCGGCTGACGCCGAGTTGCTGAGCGATAAATTTATCAAGTCGCATGAGTGTGATTTTGCCTGTAACAATACGGAAATCGGGCGTTATGCCCGAAAAGTGGAGCCGTTTTCCGCTCAGTATAACGAGCTAACAACTTCCCTCAAGGGAAAAAGATTCGTGGCATACTATACGCGAGACTGTTACATATTGTGAGCCCATGATTTTTACTCTTCGTCCTTACCAAAAAGAAGCCGTGGATGCCACGCTCAACCATTTTCGCCATCACCGTACTCCGGCAGTTATCGTCCTCCCCACAGGCGCAGGCAAAAGCCTGGTGATTGCCGAGCTGGCTCGCGTGGCGCGGGGTCGCGTACTGGTACTGGCGCACGTCAAAGAGCTGGTCGCGCAAAACCACGCGAAATATTGCGCGCTGGGGCTGGAAGCCGATATTTTTGCCGCAGGTCTGAAGCGTAAAGAGAGTCACGGGAAAGTGGTCTTTGGCAGCGTACAGTCGGTGGCGCGCAATCTGGACGCCTTTCAGGGAGAATTCTCCCTGCTCATCGTCGATGAATGCCATCGCATTGGTGATGATGAAGAGAGCCAGTATCAACAAATCCTGACACACCTGACCAACGTAAACCCTCACTTACGCCTGCTCGGGCTTACCGCCACGCCTTTTCGTTTGGGCAAAGGCTGGATTTATCATTTTCATTATCACGGAATGGTGCGCGGCGATGAAAAAGCACTGTTTCGCGACTGCATTTATGAATTACCGCTGCGCTACATGATTAAACATGGCTACCTGACGCCGCCAGAACGCCTCGACATGCCGGTCGTACAATATGATTTCAGCCGCCTGCAGGCGCAAAGTAACGGCCTGTTTAGCGAAGCGGACCTGAATCAGGAACTGAAAAAGCAGCAGCGAATAACGCCGCATATCATCAGCCAGATTGTCGAGTTTGCTCAGACACGCAAAGGGGTAATGATTTTCGCCGCTACCGTTGAGCACGCCAAAGAGATAGTCGGCCTGCTGCCTGCTGATGATGCGGCGCTTATCACCGGGGACACGCCTGGCGCTGAACGCGACGTGTTGATTGAAGAGTTCAAAGCCCAACGTTTTCGCTATCTGGTGAATGTGTCGGTCCTGACCACTGGCTTCGATGCCCCGCACGTCGACCTTATCGCCATTCTGCGCCCGACCGAGTCAGTTAGCCTGTATCAACAAATTGTCGGTCGTGGGTTGCGCCTGGCGCCGGGGAAAACGGACTGTCTGATCCTTGATTACGCCGGGAATCCACACGACCTGTACGCCCCGGAAGTGGGTGCGCCCAAAGGGAAAAGTGACAACGTTCCGGTACAGGTGTTCTGTCCTGCCTGCGGCTTTGCCAACACCTTCTGGGGAAAAACAACGGCCGACGGCACGCTGATTGAGCACTTTGGCCGCCGCTGTCAGGGATGGTTTGAAGATGATGACGGCCATCGCGAACAGTGCGATTTTCGTTTCCGTTTTAAAAACTGCCCGCAGTGCAACGCGGAAAATGACATCGCCGCCCGCCGTTGTCGGGAGTGCGACACGGTACTGGTTGACCCGGATGACATGCTGAAAGCCGCGCTCAGGCTTAAAGATGCGCTGGTTTTGCGCTGCAGCGGGATGGCGCTACAAAATGGGCAGGATGAAAAAGGCGAATGGCTGAAAATTACCTATTACGATGAAGATGGCGCCGACGTCAGCGAACGCTTTCGCCTGCATACTCCCGCGCAGCGTACAGCCTTCGAGCAACTGTTTATTCGCCCGCACACCCGAACGCCCGGCATTCCCTTACGCTGGATAACCGCCGCCGATATCCTCGCCCAGCAGGCGCTGTTACGTCATCCTGATTTCGTGGTCGCGCGCATGAAAGGTCAGTACTGGCAGGTCCGTGAAAAGGTCTTCGATTATGAAGGACGCTTTCGTCGGGCACATGAATTACGCGGTTAATCGTACTTTTGATTGATGTACCAGCCGTTTGAGTATAGAATCTCGCCCGCTTTTGCATACGCAAAGCAGATCACTTACCTGTTGCTGGGTCGCCTGTAGCAGGAATTATTAAAGAGAGATTTAAATGTTTACTATCAACGCTGAAGTACGTAAAGAGCAGGGTAAGGGTGCGAGCCGCCGCCTGCGTGCCGCTAACAAGTTCCCGGCAATCATCTACGGTGGCGCAGAAGCCCCGATTGCTATCGAACTGGATCACGATGCAGTTATGAACATGCAAGCTAAAGCTGAATTCTACAGCGAAGTTCTGACCATCGTTGTTGACGGTAAAGAAGTTAAAGTTAAAGCTCAGGCTGTACAGCGTCACCCGTTCAAGCCGAAGCTGTCTCACATCGACTTCGTTCGCGCGTAATCGCAAACAAGTTGAAGAAAAACCCCGCCAAGGCGGGGTTTTTTTATGGGATTTTGTAATCGATACTGATGGTTCTCGTCGACCGGATAAGGCGTATACGCTCTCACCCGGCAAACGGTTTTATTTCCCGCCCGACGTGCGACGCTGGAGCTGATCGCGCAGGTTCGGCGGCGTACCTTTGATGGTCAAAGTATCTGTAGCCGGATCCCAGAAAATACGTTCACCCAGTAACATGGCGTCGAAGTTGATGGTTAACCCACCGCCGCTTCCGGCAAATTTGGTTAACTGACGCAGCGTACTGCGATCCGCCGGAAAGCTCTCTTCCAGCTCGTAGCCTTTATCTGCGGTAAATTCGCTGAAGCTGACTTCACTGACGCCGGAAAGCTCTTTGGACAGCGACTCCAGCTCGATCTCTTCACCGGCTTGTAGCTGTTCGTTGCAGTAGCTGTACACCTGCTGACGCACGTTCTGGCGTTCAGCTTTATCGAGCTGCGCCTCGGCAGTAAAGTCGTCCACTGCCTGCAGCAGGCCACGGTTTTGCGCTTTGGCATTCAGACCTTCGCTGGCACCGAGGAAATCCATAAAGAAATCGGCGACTTTGCGCCCTACCCGCCCTTTCAGGAACGTCAGATAGCGCGTGGACTCCGGATTGGTTTCCCACTCGGTTAAATCAATACGCGCCACGATATCCGCATGATTGATGTCCAGATAGTGCGTCGGATTGATATCCAGATTTTCATTGACGCGCATGCTACTTAAATTGTTCAGCACGGCGACCAACAGATACTCTACCGCCAGATAACGGTAATGGCAGAACAGGACAATACCGCCGTCGGCAAAAGGATATTTCGCCAGCTCGTCCCGCAAGCGTCCGGTCGCGGCACGACTAAATGCCAGAAAATCCTCTTCACCCTGACGCTGTAAACGCAGCGTTTGCGCCAGTTCACTCTCTTCGCTAAACAGGCCATAGGCTTTATTCTTGGCGCTATACACCCGGTGCAGCTCAGCCATCATCTCGACAACCGTCGCTGTCGGTTCCAGTAATGAATCGCGCAAGACCAGCTCAAGGTTCTGCTCGTCACGTTTGATAAGCTGGTGCAGGGCAATCTGGTTGATATCCAGACTCATGATAAACTCTCCTTTTAGACCGGGCGGTATTCAACCACCTGCCGGGCAGTGACGCAATAGAAGATAAAAAAGCAGAAAAAAAACTGTCTGTACGGTAATATGTTGCCCTTTCATGAACAGACTGATTTCGATTTATGCCACAAATTTCCCGCTATAGTGACGAACACGTTGAACAACTGCTGAATGAGATGCTCAACGTACTGGAAAAACATAAGGCGCCAACCGATCTTTCCCTGATGGTATTGGGAAATATGGTGACTAACCTTATCAATACAAGCATCGCACCGGCCCAGCGCCAGGCGATTGCCAACTCTTTTGCCCGCGCATTGCAGTCTTCGGTAAACGACGACCAAGCGCATTAAGAGCCTGCTCCGGGGAAACGAACAACAGTTTATGGTAACTCATCGTCAGCGCTACCGTGAGAAAGTCTCCCAGATGGTTAGCTGGGGGCACTGGTTTGCCTTGTTCAACATTCTGTTGGCCATGGTACTCGGTAGCCGTTACCTGTTTGTCGCCGACTGGCCGACAACGCTTGCAGGGCGTGTTTATTCCTATGTAAGCCTGGTCGGACATTTTAGTTTTCTGGTGTTTGCCACCTATCTGCTAATCCTGTTTCCTCTGACGTTTATCGTCATGTCCCAGAGGCTGATGCGATTCTTATCAGCCATCCTGGCGACAGCAGGCATGACGCTGTTGCTCATCGACAGCGAAGTGTTTACCCGCTTCCACCTGCATCTCAACCCCATCGTCTGGGAGCTGGTCATTAACCCTGACCAGAATGAAGCGGCGCGTGACTGGCAACTGATGTTTATCAGTGTGCCAATCATTCTGCTAATCGAAATGCTGTTTGCGACCTGGAGCTGGCAGAAACTGCGCAGCCTGACGCGTCGCCGCCATTTTGCCAAACCGTTAGCCGCATTCTTCTTCATTTGCTTTATCGCCTCGCACGTGGTGTATATCTGGGCTGATGCCAACTTCTATCGCCCGATTACCATGCAGCGCGCGAACCTGCCGCTCTCTTACCCAATGACGGCGCGTAAGTTTCTGGAAAAACATGGTCTGTTGGATGCGCAAGAGTATCAACGCCGCCTGATTGAACAGGGTAATCCGGAAGCGGTCTCCGTCCAGTATCCGCTCAGTGAGCTGCGTTACCGTGATATGGGAACGGGTCAGAATGTCCTGCTGATCACCGTTGACGGTCTGAACTACTCGCGCTTTGAACAGCAAATGCCTGCTCTGGCAGAATTTGCCGGGCAGAATATCTCCTTTACGCGCCACATGAGTTCGGGAAATACTGCCGACAACGGGATTTTTGGCCTGTTTTATGGCGTTTCACCAAGCTACATGGACGGCATTTTGTCGACCCGAACGCCTGCCGCGCTAATCTCTGCGCTGAATCAACAAGGTTATCAGTTGGGATTGTTCTCCTCTGATGGCTTCACTAGCCCACTGTATCGCCAGGCATTGCTGTCAGACTTTTCGATGCCAAACGTGCAAACGCAATCTGATCAACAAACTGCAAGCCAGTGGATTAACTGGCTGGGCCGCTATGCGCAAGATGATAACCGTTGGTTCTCATGGGTTTCCTTTAACGGAACGAACCTTGATGACAGCAACCAGAAGAATTTTGCCAAACGCTACGCCAGCGCGGCGCAAGATGTGGATGCCAACATCAACCGTATACTCAGCGCCCTGCGTGACTCCGGCAAACTGAACAACACGGTGGTCATTATTACCGCGGGCCGGGGCGTGCCGTTGACGCAGGAAGAGAATAACTTCGCATGGTCGCGTGGCCATCTACAGGTGCCTCTGGTTATTCACTGGCCGGGAACACCTGCGCAGCGTATTAATAGCCTGACCGATCATACTGACCTGATGACAACACTGATGCAGCGCCTGCTCCACGTCAGTACCCCAGCAAGCGAGTACTCACAGGGTCAGGATTTGTTTAATGCAACACGCCGCCATTACTGGGTCACGGCAGCTGACAGCAGCACCATGGCCATTACCACACCAGAGATGACGCTGGTGCTTAATAACAACGGTAATTACCAGACCTATAATTTACGCGGCGAGAAAATTAAAGATCAGAAACCGCAGCTAAGTTTGCTGCTGCAAGTGCTGACGGATGAGAAACGATTTATCGCTAACTGATTAATTATAAATCAGTTAGCAGTCCATCCTCTTGCATTCGTGGTGGAAAGCAGTAGTATTAGCAGCCATAAGTGTCGGCACGTAGCGCAGCCTGGTAGCGCACCGTCATGGGGTGTCGGGGGTCGGAGGTTCAAATCCTCTCGTGCCGACCAAAATTCCCCAAAAAACCAACCTTCTACGGTTGGTTTTTTTATGCCTGTTTTCTGTATGGGGAAGCAATGGGGAATTATCGGGGAAAAACCCCGGCGCATATGTGAAGGATCTTTGGTGAATTTAGGAACCAGTGCATCGCTACGTTTATCGGCATTCTCCAGCTTGATAAGTCATTAGCAGTTGCTAATGACTTATCACCGTTCTTAATTTTCTCAACGGCCTTATCAAGTTTGTCTGAAGATGTTGCACAAAGGAAATCATTCTCAACAACAACTACTTACGATTATATTTTAGTACTTGTAAATAGAGCAGTAGCCAAACTCCTGCCCCTCCCCACACACCAACAATTGCACCAATTTTTCCAGCTAAGATATATTCCGAAAAGGGAACATCTCCTTTACTGATCAGCCAGGTACTAGCAACCATTCCAATAGAGAACGTAACTGCCAGTATAAACACCAACTTAATAAGTTCTAATAGAGGATGTTTCATTTACTATCTCCATTAGCTTCTTTTTGCGTCACATTGCCAGTCCATTCTGAGATTACAGAACCACCAAAACCACCCAGTATACCAGGGTATGGGCTCATTTGACCGCCCTGATATATACCGTATCCGATAGATTTTTCCGAATATTTCAGTGAATACTTACTGGCATCCATTCCTAGCTGATTTTTTATATACTGTGATTCAAACTTATTAGTAATTGAAGCACCAATATTATAGCCAAAACCTGTACCGGCCATACTGCCCACTACTGATGCGGTACTGTCCTGGCCTTCAATCTGACTGTTCATGTAAGCGCTACCGGCCCCTAACAACTGGTTAGCGTAATATCCTTTCCTGGCTGTACCTACACCAGTTAAGCCTGACATCATGAAACTGAGGTAATCGAACTTCTCACCGGTATTGCCGGTTGCAACCTGGACAGCCCCATTTGCTCCGTAACTCAGCCCGGCACTAACAAATTTTTCCGTCAGCGTGGCTGATGACGTTAACAACGAACCCGCTCCGGCAACCGTACCCCAATAATTTTCTGGCTCACCGAAGAAAGCCAGAGCTCTATCACCCTGTGACGTATTGCTATTCAGATAGTTTAAGTCGTAGCGGTTACCTTCAATGACGTAGTCCTTCACATCCGGGTTTTCCAGCGAACCATACAGCCAGCCAGGCCGACCTGCCGCGCTAAGTCCGCCCTCAATATTCCATTTATCTTCCCCGGACAGCGCCGTCAGAGGGTCGGCAGCCAAATCAATATGCAATTTCAGCCGGTTATCAGCACTAATTACAGCATACTTGTTCTGAATATCTCCGCATTCACGACCGGCTTTACGACAGGCAGTCATTTCTCTGTCAAAAGCATGAGCCTCGTCGTAGCTCAGATAGTTATTCTCAATCGCATTTTTCCCGGCCTGCGCCCCGGCAGCCGCCGACGCCGTGCTATCGCCCGACAGACCACCGGCCATCCCTGCTGATATCGTTGCCAGCGTGCTGATGGTCTGCTTCTGATCCTCACTCAGTTGCGACAGGTCAGTCACATCAGGATACAGCATACCTGCAATCGCCCGGGCCGCAAGTTCACCCGTTGCCGCACCCGCTGCGCCCGCCGCCGCGCTGTTGCCCTGCATCGCCGCCACTGCGCCGCCCAATATCGCGTGGGCAATGACATTTACCGCAGTATTGCCCTCTGTCGATTTAAGCAGATGCGCCAGCTCCGGTGCCGACGCCCCCGCCAGCGCGGCCCCCATATCACCGCCAGCCAGCCCCTGAAGCGCCGCCGTTGCCGCCTGAATCCCCCGCTGAATATCGCTGCCCGTGCCATACTTCGCCAGTTCTTCCTTATACTTCGGCGTATCTTTCAGCTTATCCGCAGGCAGATTCGGATTGTCCCTGCGCGCCTCTTTCAGCGCATTTATCTCTCCCTGTGTTCTGGCAATATCCGCTGCCTGACCGCCAATATCACCGATGAGACTTACCGTCTGCAGCCGCTTCTGCTCTTTCTCTTTGTCAAAAATCGGGCTGATGCTGTCGTTCGCATGTTCCGTATCACGGCTCAGACCGGATACATCCTGCTGCTGGTTCGCTGTATCACGAACCGTAATTGTTCCTTCCGCTACCGCCGCCTGCGTAGTTCCTTCCGCATGCCCGCTGTTGCCACCCGCTGAAATCATTCCACCCGGCATATTGCCTTTGAACGCGTCGCTGCCAAAAGAACCGCCGCCGCTCAGGCTGACGCCTGAATGACTGACCTTAAAATCCGCTTCGTTATGAATGTCCCTGAACCCCAGCGTTCCGGTATCCAGGCTGCTTTTATCCCCCGTTGCCGTCGAAGCGATTACCGCGCCATCCAGTTGCGTGTGACGTCCCACCGTCACATCAAATCCGCCATCGCCGGCAAAAAGCCCTGTCTGCTCCTGAACCGAGTCATAAGTACTTTTCATCTTGTCCTGGCTGGCGCTGATATAGCCCGAACCGGTCATGCTACCGAAGGTAAAACTGCCGCCTGCCGCTACGCTGTTCTGCTTCGATTTGTAGTCGTTGCTGTCCTGCTGGCTGCTCATCCACAGGTCGCGACCAATATCCGCGACCACTTTATCGCCGCTGACCTGCGCGCCATTCAGAAGGGCATCGCGACCACTGGTCATCGATACAATGCCACCGCTGTCCAGCGTGGTCTCCGTCCACGCCGTGCCGTTACCCTTCTCATGTCCTTTTGCCGCATTCACGTTGGCGAAGACGCTGATACCATAGCCATTGGTTCCTCCGCCAATGCTGACCCCTACACCGCCGCCGCTGCTGCTATTTTTCCCGGTTGTCTGTTGAGTGTTTGCCGCACCGCTCAGTACGATATCATTCGCTGCTGCAAGCGTGGTGTCCCCACCCGCCTTTATCTGGCTGCCGCCGATCAGAATATCGCCGCTGTTCCCGCTCTGACCTTTACCCGTCGCCGTAATAGCCAGATTGTTGCCTGCATTCAGGGTGCTGCCTGCCACAGTATCACTCCGGGCATGCTGCTCAGACTTTGATTTCTGGGAAGTCAGAGAAATGCTGACGCCTATACCGTTATTCGGATCGCCGCCAGCCTGAGCAACTGCAACCCCCTGCGCAGCCTGCACGCCGGAAAGCGCCGCTTTCGTTGCCTTCAGAGCCGCAAGACGATCGTCACTCTCATCTTTCGCATCCTGCGCTGCTGAAACCGCGCTGTTCACCGCACTGCCCACAGCCCCTGACAACGCCACCGTCAGTCCGCTGGTTTTCTGCTCAAACTTCTCATCTCGGGTGCGTTTGTCGTGTCCCGGTTCAATAAGTACACTATCGCCGCGAACAGCAATATCTTTCTGGGCGATGATATCCGCGCCGCCGATATGTGCCTGCTGGCCTGCGGTGATACTGACGTTGCCCCCCGTAGAACCGACCGTACTGAAGCTCTCGCTTTGGGTGGTGCCTTTTTCGCGCAGATCGTGCGTCGTTTTACTGCTACCGATGGTGAAGCCGATCCCGCCCGACCCCATCAGCCCGCTCTTTTTCGTCTCTTTAAAGCGCCATGAGGTATCCGTATTGGTGGCAGCAACGATATCCACATTGTTGCCAGCCCCCAGCGCCACATTGCCGTCACCGGCAACGGCTGAGCCCTGTACCAGAATGTTATTCCCGGCGGCGACAGCCACATTGTCCCCGCTCAGCAACGCGCCTTTTTCCCGCGTAGCACTGTCTTCTTCAATCGTATGGGTAGTCTTTTTACTGAGGAATCCTTTTTTGGTTTTCGTGGTTTCCTGGTAGTGATAATCGCTCTCTGTGGCGGTCGTGAGATTCACATCCCGGCCTGCCGTGACGCCGATATCGCCCTGCGCCGTAACATCCGCTGCCTGCGCACTCACATCGCGCCCGGCGATAATGACCGTGTCGCCACCGCTGGCAATTTCCGTCCCCTGCTGGCGTACGGCGTCATTGACCACGGTTTTCTTCTTCGCACGATAGCTGTCGCCGTCGGTTGTTACTTCAGCCAGCAGGTTGACATCACGCCCGGCCAGCAGACCCACATCATTTTCCGCTGCCAGCCCGGCCGCGTGAGAATTAATATCCTGACCCGCTTTTAACACCAGATTGTCACCCGCTGAGACGGTGGTACGGGAAAGCCCGGTGCTGTGCGATTCACTGCCGCCGTTACGGCTATTCTGCTGAGTGGTGGCCGCATTCAGATTGAGATCGTTACCTGCTGTAAGCTGAGCATTCCCTCCCGCGTTAACATTGCTGGCGGTGACGTTGAGGTTATTCCCGGCATTGATACCGAGGTTACCGCCCGCGCTGATGGTGCTCCCCTGCCAGTCCACGGACGAACGACCGGTCTCTGTGACCCTGCGTCCGGAATGGCTCCGGGCATCGTTAATCTGGTTGGCATTTACCGCAATATCTCCCCACGCAGCCATCAGCAATGAGCCACCCGCAGAGAGATTCGCGCCAGTAACGGTGATATCCTTGCCTGCCGAGAGCGACAATCCGTCCTGCGCGGTAATGGACGCCACAGAACCTAGCAACGTATCTTTAAAGCTCACATTGCGGTATTTGTCCCTGGCACTTACATCAATCTGCTCCGCCAGCGTCAGGTTATTGATGTTGCCGCCCAGGCTTTCCAGCGTCACCGTTTTTCCGCTAATGGCGGAGCTGACGTTGTTGATATCGCCAATCGCACTCAGCTCAAGGTTGCCCCCGGCCTGCATCAGACTATTGTTAAGGTTGCTGATGCTGTTCTGACTGTCGAGAGTGAGATCGTTTCTCGCCAGCAGCGTACTGCCAGCGTTGGTGATATTCCCGCTGGTAAGCTGAACATTATTCCCGGCAATGACGCTACCGTTGCTCACCGTGATATCTTTCGGCGAGAGATACAGCTTCGGTATCATTACCGTCTCACCGTTGACGGTCGCGGCTTCCCACCACAGCATGCTGTGCTCAAGGGACGCTATCTGATCGGCCGTCAGGGCCACCCCAAATTTCAGCCCCAGCGACTGCTGGGTACTGGCAGCGCTGTCCATCAGATAACGCATCTGCTCCAGGTCAGAACCTATACCGTTGATGTAACGACTTCCCGTCTTATTCAGCATGGCGTTACTGACATAGCGGGTATCGAATGCCGCATCACCGAGGAAACGGTAGTCATATTCCGGGTTCAGTTTGAGACGATCGAGCATATAGGCCGATCCCAGAAACTGGTTTTGATCGGTATACGCAACGTTAGTTTCACGCGGCGCTTCGCCCGGTTTGATACCCAACATGGCATTCAAATCACCAAACAGGCTGGGATCGAGTTGACCAAGACCATTCAGTTTCGGGTTGACGTTGATCAGGTACGGGCTTTTCGGATCGTCGGAGACGACGAAATAACCGTTCTTTCCGGAAGGCAACGGATACGCGCTGGTATCCACCGTTTTGCCCTGATTTTGCCCGGCGGTATTCACGCCCTTCTCGCCTGGGTTAATCAGGCCATTGAGTTGACCGAGGCTGGCATCACCTTTCTGCGTGGTAGAAACAGAACTGAGCGTGGCGTCTGATACGCCACCGCTTTCCAGCGCGCCGCCGCCGGTAATCTGCTGTAATGCATCCTGCAGTTGGTCGTTCCACTGTGGGGAACTGACGCTCACCGTGTCATTGTCTGCCAGCGCCTGTTTTTGCCCCCCGGCGCCAATGGTCTGGTTGCTGAGGGTGTTGAGGGTTGGCACAGAAATAGTGGTGCCAACTCCACTGTTTGCTGTTGTATTGGTATTACTGATGTTATGAGTGAACATCGCGCTGATATTGCCAGCTGCGCTTATCACCGCACGATAAGCATCACCATCAGCGACAAACTCAGTTTTTCTTTCACCCAGGATATAAGAGACCGATGTCCTGTCACGTTCTTTGTCCCGCCACCAGTACCATTTATCCCCCTCACCAGAAAGTGGGCGCCAATCCTCACTGCCGCACTCATTACTGAACCATTCACAACGGTATTCTGCCTGAATATAAGTTACTCGCCGCCCGCTCTCAGCGGAGAGATTATTCAGTATTTCTCCGGTAAGCCCTGCATTGCGTCCGGCCAGTATCTGGCTGGCGCGATTATCCAGGTTACTGGCATCAACAATAATATCGCGGGCGGCCACAATACGGGCTGCCCCCCCCGTCACAGAGACCGTGACAACCGACTCACTCTGTACAAACTGACGGATATCATTACCAGTAAGAAGGTAAGAAACGCCAGTCCGGCAGTTGTCATTCTTACCACCTGTACAACGCTCCCACTCCTTCCAGACGACATTATCACCCCGGTCAATCCACTCGTTCAGACTGACAGCAAAATCCGCATATTGGCCCAGAGAGCTGGAGTAAGCAGGATACTTTTCCGGAGCAGGAACAGCATCCGGATAGTTTTTATCGGACTGGTTAATCGTCAACCCATCCCGCTGGTTCAGCAGATGCCCGGTTTTGATGGTGATATCACCGTTCTGGGTTTCGATATTGCCGGAGGTGTTGACCACTTCGCTGTTGGCATTTCCCGCCGCATCTCGTTGCATCCACAGATTGTTGCCTGCAAGGATATCGCCGCGCTGGTTGGTAATGGTGTTGGCATAAAGCGCCAGATTATTTGCCGCGTACAACAGCGCCGTATTAACGATAGCGCCAGGCGCATTGAGCGTCAGAGAACCACGCGTGCCGGTGAAACCATCGACTGAAATATTACCGCGACTGGTCAGCGTAATATCCCCACCGCCCTGTAACGTTCCGGCGGCATTGAGCGCCACGTTGCTGCCGCTGAGGTGGCTCGCACCGTTGCCCGTTGTGATTTGCCCGTTATTGCTGAGCTGCCCGCCCGCCGTCAGGTTGAGCGACTGCCCCTGAAGCACGCTACGGTTGTCGATAGCACCCTCGCTGGTCATGGTCAGCGTTTTACCCGCGGCAAACGCGCTTTGCGCAGTAAAGCCATTCACCAGTTTCAGCGTCAGATTACCCAGCGCAACCACCTGCCCCAACGCATCCAGCCCGTGGCTTTCAACGGTCAGATCGCCACCGCTGAACAGTTTGCCTGCCGCATTCTGATTAACCTGACTGGCATTAACACTCAGTTGCGAGTTGCCCAACAGCGTACCGTTATTCGTCACCTGCGTGTATTTCACCGCCAGTCGACCGGCCTGCGTCGTTCCCTGGTTGGTAAAATTGTTACCTGTAAGCGTGGCGCTGTCGGCCAGCCAGTTCCCGCCATTGGCGGCCGTTGCCGCATTCAGAATGAGGTTTGTCGCCTGTAACCAGCCTGCGCCGGAATACTGCGGCGTGGTCAGCGTCATTCCCGCGCCGGAAAGCAGTTTGCCGTCATTGAGCGCGCGAGCTGTGGCGTTAAGATGGGTCTCTCCACCGCCCTGCATTAAACCGTAGTTGGACAGCACTGGAGTAGAAAGTGTCAGCCCCTGACGGCTGACAATCTCCCCGGAAGCCTGGTTTATCAAATCGCTGCTCAGCGACAGCGTTGCGCCATTATCCCCTTGTAGGCGTCCGCTGTTGGTCAATGTGCCGGACGTCATGCCCAGCGTCGCCCCCTGAATTTTGCCCTCGTTGGTGACTGACGCCGCATTCAGATCCAACGCGCCGCCGCTCAGCATACTGCCCGCTTTCTGCTGCCTGACCGCGCCGTTCATGGCAAGCGTGAGCGCATTTACGCCGCTAATTGCCGCACTGTTATCGAGGGTTGTCCCCTTCAGCGTAAGATTTTTCGCCGTCCATTGCCCGGCGTTAGTCAGAGAAAGCGCCTGTAGCGTCGCGTTACCCAGCGCGGTAATTTTGCTGCCAACCGCAGAAGTCAGGTTATTCGCGAGCGTAAGCTGCAGGGCGTCGGCGCTGTGTATTGCCCCATTGTTTGTCAGCGCTTGCGCATTGAGCAGAATCGACTGCCCCTGCCATGTACCATTATTCGTCACATCGCCAGACGTGAGTTTTAGCGTTCCCTGCGTCAGTAGTGAACCACCTGCTGCGTTAATCAATTCCTGTTGCGGTGAAGCCATCGCCATGCGCGCCATCAGACGCTGACGTGCTTCCAGCGTCAGGCTTTGCAGGCCGGTCAGCGTGCCCTGGTTGTGGATCCGGTTTTGCTGCAGGGTCAGGGTATTTCCCTGTACCGTGCCGCGGTTATCAAGCTGTGCGCCGTCGAGCGTTACGTCGCTTTCGCTGAGCAGCTTTCCGCTGTTATCAAGCTGCTGCGCGGTCAGTGACATTCCGCCATGACTCATCATGTCGCCTGACGTGGTAAGGCCGTTGTTTACAGTCGCCGTCAGATTACCCAGGCTTATCAGCGAGCCTTTGTGCAGCCAGTCATCAGCGGTCAGCGTAAGTTGCTGCCCCTGCAGCGTTCCCTGCGTCGTAATATTGCCGACATCGAAGGTCAACGCGCCACCGCTCAGCGTACGGGACGTTATACCCGTCGTGAGCACATCGCCAGACACTGCAAGCCCGTTCGTCCCCTGCCACAGGCCAGTATTGTTTAGCGTCGAGGCTGCAAGTGTCAGCCTGTCACCGGCAATACGCCCGGCGCTGTTGATATCATCAGCCGTCAGCGTCAGTGCGCCGCCACTTTGAATGTATCCGGGGTTGATAAGTCGCCCGGATAGCTTGCCTTCCAGGCCATGTAAACCGTTAAGCACGCCGCTGTTATTCAGCGAGTCGGCAGTGAATGTCAGGACATCGCCCTGCAGTACGCCGGCGTTTTCCATCGCACTGGTATGCACCAACAGCGCATTACCGGCCAGCCATTTACCAGTGGCATCCGTGGTGAAGGTATTCGCAGAAACCGTGGTACTGTCATTACCCTGAACCAGACCGCTGTTACGGATAGATTTTCCATCCAGAGTGACACTTTTCGCCGCCAGCGTACCGCGGTTATCCAGAGAGGCGGTATTTATCGACGCCCCCTGTTTCGCCACCAGGTTACCCTGGTTTTCAACTGAGTTTGCCAACGTCAGATCCAGGGAATCGGCCTGAATATCACCGGCGTTAATTAATGTGCTGCCGCGCAGCGTGAAGTCGGTATTCGTCAACAGCAGACCGTGGTTTTCCAGCGTGTCGAGGCCTAAATCCAGCCCCGCGCCGCTAACCAGTTGTCCCTGCTGACCATTAAACAGATTGCGGGTGGTGAGCTGTAGCACCGAATTACCCTGCACAGTGCCGTTATTCATAAGCTCCGGCGCGGAAATGCTAAGGGATTTTGCTGCAATCGTTTTGTCGTTAAACAACTGCGCTGCAGCCAGTTCGAACAGATTCAGACTGCGCAGCGCTCCCTGATTGTCCAGTCGCTCGCTGGCAGTGATCTTCAGGCTATTCTGAGCCTGAATGCTGCCGCCGTTCCGCAGGATGTCCAGCGTAATCGCCGCCGTACGGGCCTCCAGTTGGCCATCGTTGTCGATACGCTTTCCGCTAAGATGCAACGCTTCGCCGCTGGTTACCTGCCCACCCGCAAGGTTAGTGAAGCGATTGCCATCCCAGCCGAGCATCTGATTCCCCTGCAGGATCCCGCTGTTACTGAGATCGCCGTGTAATGCCAGCACCTTCGCCGCCAGCAGTCCGCCGTTATTCACGCTGGCGGCATGCACGGTCATACCCTGTTGGCTGAGTACGTTGCCCTGGTTAGTGAACACGTCGTGTACCGTTGCCGCTACCCCTGTTTCACCCAACGCATTACCGCTGTTTTGCCACGTATTTGCTTCCAGATTCAGCGTGCTGCCCTGCAGCAAGCCGGCGTTGTGGAGGGTCTGATTCTTCAGGATTAATTCCCCCACCGACAGCACATTGCCGTCGTTATTCACGTCCCGACTGTTCAGCACAAGCGTATCGGCGGCCATGAGTCCGAGGTTATCTGTCTTCTGTCCGTTAACAGATAATGACGTGTCCGCCAGCAGGCGCCCCGCGGTTTCGTTTTTTACCGTCGCATATTCACTTTGCAGATCAACGCCGTTAATTTCTCCGCCATTAACCAACTGGCGACCGTTGAGGTGCAATGAACCGTCGGTAGTAATCAGCCCATGGTTGGTCAGATACGGTATATCCAGCGCCAGAGAACGCCGGGCATAGAGCGAGCCGCCGCTAAGGTTATCTAACGTATCAATCTGCAGGTCCATTGCCGCGTTGCCCTGCATCAGACCGCTATTCACAACATGCTGACTGTGAAGAGCTAGCGTTTCGGCTACCAGAGAGCCGCTGCTGGTGAAAAGTTCAGGGGCAATAATCGAGATGCGTTCAGCGCTGGCGCTACCGCTATGAGTCAGCGTCGCCGCGCTGAGCATCAGGGTATCGGCCAGCAGTTCACCCTGGTTATCAACTGACTGCTGCGCGCTGAAACCAACGCGTGTCCCGGTGGATTTTCCGCCATGACTGAGCCTGTCCGCCGTTACGTCCAGCGAACCTTTTGCCGCCTGTACACCGTCCAGCGTGACGCTGTTGCCGGTAATCGCAAGGTCCAGACCACTCTGCAGATGGCCGTCCTTGCCAGTAGTCAGCTGCTTTGCGCCCACGTTAAGCGCACCAGCGGCATTAACCTGACCGTTCAGGTTCAGGTTTTGCGCAGCGTTTAACTGTATGCCCTGTTGCCCGGCGATCAGCGAATCTTTCGCGGCGGTGAGGTTTTCAGCATTGACTGTCACCCCCCGGCTGCCAGAGAGGACGCCATATTGTTCAACTGTCGCGGCCTGCACCGTTAATGAGCCATCAGAGAGCAACGTTCCACCGTTTAGCAGCGTGGCATCTGCCCGGATATCCGCATCGTTTTTCGCGCTGAGGGTGCCCTGTTGGTTCAGCGTTGTTGTCTGTACTGAAAGCAGGCCACCGCTCGCCAGCGTGCCCCTATTATCCAGCGACCCGCTATGGATCGATACGCTGTTACCCTGCATCAGCCCCCCATTTTCGAGGCGGGTTACCGACGCATCAAGATGGCCGTTCGCAGCCAGTTGACCACCATTCACGAGGTGGTCACCGGAAAGAGACAACGCGCCTCCCGCATTGACCTGTCCCTGGTTGTTCATTTCGCTACCGGCCAGGCTTAATGCTCCTTTCGCATCGGCCCGACTGGCGTTATCCAGTGCTATGCGCTGTGCCTTCAGCGTGAGTCCGTTACCTGCAGAGAGCAATCCCCCTTTAGCCGACAGATTGCCGTGACTGTTAAGGCTAACATCAGCATCACTCCCCAGCGTGGAACGGGTCAGCGTCATCCCATTAGTGCCCGCGACATCCAGTTTTTCTTTACTGGTCAGGCTGCCGTCGGTGATTGTCAGCGAACCGTTACTACGCAGTGAGGTGTTTTTCTGGCTAACCAGAGTGGTTGCGGCAATGGCTACATCCTGTTTAGCCGTAATCTGCAACTCTCCAGCTGCGGCAACCCCGCCACCATCGATCGTCATCTTGCCATCGCTACCCAGCAGCATGCCTGCACCACTGGAGAGATTTGCACCTTGTAGCGCTAACGCCCCGGTGCTGTTGATGGCCATCCCGCTTGCGGTCTTATGACTACCGGTCAACGTGACACCTTCTCCCCTGGCAGAAAGACCACCGTTTGCCAGACTGTTGCCGATCGTTAATTTCCCGTTAGCATTGAGGGTGATATCACCCTGGCGGGCATTCAGATCCCCGAGGTTGACCCCCAGCCCTTTCTCGCTGGAGACCAGATGAATACGGTTAGCGTACATCCCACCTAATGCGCCAGTGTCTACCGCGATTTTCGGTGCTTCTCCTTCGCCATTCAGCGGGCTCGTCTGGCCATTCGCCGCGATGCGATTCGCGCCGACGATAACATTCAGATCTTTGGCGTGTAGCGCTGCGTTAATTTCCGTGGCGCGGGCAATAATTGACACCGCATCGCTCTGGCTTCCATCCAGCCCTTTGCCTTCAATGGTAATGCTGCCTTTGCTCACATCCAGCGACTGCAGGTTACCGTTAGCATCCATCACCGGTTTACCGGTAGTCAGTGTGGCGTTAGGCGTGTTGATAAACCCGCACCCGTTACAGGTAATGCCGTAGGGGTTGGCGACCATGACGTTGGCGGCTTTCCCCGCGACTTCGGTATAGCCCTGTAGCTGCGAACGGTTAGCGCCGGTAACTTCGTTGATGATCCCTGATGCTTCCTTTCCGGGACGCAGGTTCGGGTTATTCTGGACGATGCCGCCGAGCTGGGTTTGGGTAAATTGCCCGGTCGCGTTGTTGAGGATCAGTCCCTCTTTTCCCACGTTGTAGTCGTTATATTTGTTGTGTGAAATCCCGGACTGGTTCGGCGTGGCAATATTCACCACCGGAACACCATTGGCGGCTTTATCCATCTGCGTATTGCCTTCAGGCGTGATGGCGGCAGCCATCGCCGGGAGCAGTGGTTGGGTAGCCAGCAGGAAACTCAACATGCCACTTAGCAAACGCTGGGAGAAACGAACCTGATCCTTTTTCATCATCCTTGTTCCTTAAAAAGCCACCGCAACGCGGTAATACACATTGAGATGATCCGGTGCCAGCCAGTCCGGATAATTCACCGGTGTTCCTACGGTAAACTGACTGGAGAACCAGCGCCCTGAGCTGGTTAATCCCAGCGCGGCCCCCCACAACGTGCCAGAGGCATACCTGTCAACGCTATCTTGTTTCAGCCAGCCGCCGTCGAATGCCGCTATCGCGCCAATCTGTCCCAACACCGGCAGCGTAAAAAGCGAGTAATTCACTTCGTTGCGCCAGTAGCCGCCGTTATCTCCTGAAATGTATTGTTCTTTATAGCCGCGTACCGATGTTTCACCGCCCAGCGTCAGGCGTTCGCTGCCGTAAAGGCGGTCCGGTGACCATTGAAAATAGAGGCTGCTCAGCCACCACAGTTTTTCTGTCAGCGGGCGCTGAAAACTGCCGCTGACGCTCCATTTGCGAAATTCTGCCTTTGGCACATCACCCTGTTTATCATTGTCATCCTCTGCGCCAAACCACGGCACGCCCTGGGTGAATGTGGGGTTAAACGTCGCAACGCCGGACGCAATTTTTTGCGTATGGTTGATACCCAGCGAAACGCTGGAAAGCTTGCGGCTACTGGTTTCCAGCAGCACATCGTTCAATCTGTTACGGTTGATTCGATGCGTGAGACCCAGCGATGCTGCGGTTTTGATATCACCGTTGCGAAACAAAACCCAGGAGCCGGTCAGACGATGGGTTTCACTGTCACCAGTGGAGCGCCAGGCATAGCCATTGTTATTAATGGTGCTGAGATAGTTACTCCAGCTGTAGCTGTAATCCAGCAATCCGTAGCCGTAAGGAACACTCACACCAGCAGCAACGTTCTGCGCATCTTTACTGCTCGAAAAATCGCTGCTACGCCCGCCGCTGATAAACCATTTATCCGCCAGCCCAAGCATATTATTGAAAAATAATGCCCCGCTTAGTTGTCCGGTTCCGGTACTCTTTTGTCCGCTGTTATCAAAACTGACGGAGCCGTTAACGGGGAATTCAGGCGTGGCGCTCAGATTAACTATTGATAACCCCTGCTGGCTGCCCGGCAAAATTTCAATTTCCACCGGCGTCTGGCGAACCCGGTTCAACTGCTCCATACCCTGTTCAATGTCACGCAGATTGAGAATCTTTCCTTCCAGCCCAGGAAAGATCATTTTCAGCGTGCGCGATGGGACACCTTCCAGACGTATTTGCTGCAATTTTCCCTCAAGCACCGCAATGTGCAGCACCCCAGAGGAGAGATCCTGTTCGGTTAAAAAGGCACGACTGGTGATGTAACCTCGGCTGATATACCAGTCGGAAATTGCATTTGTCAGTTCCGTCAGGCGAGGAATATCCAGGCATTGATTCACCCACGGCTCGGTAAGCTTTGCCGAGGCAGCGACGGACAACTTCGTTGCGCCGTCAATATCAATGCGCGAAATCATAAAACATGGTCCTTCAGTCCGGGCTGGCGTTTCCGGCGTGACGGCTTCGGGCAGCGTAACGCTACGCTCCAGCTCTTCACGCTGGCGCTGGTTTTCATTAAGTAGCTGCTGTTGTTGCTGCTGAATGGTATTACGATCCGCAGGAGAGAGTAGTGCGGCAGAAACCGTTGTGAACGGCAAAACTAACATCCCAATCAGTAATGCCAACTTTCTTTCATCCCTGAACTTCACCCTACCCCCCAAAAAGTACGAAACCGAACCTGGCTGTACGACTCTTGCCAAAAAAGCACAAAATGCAAACAAAAGTAAAGGCAATAAATGCGTTTTCACTTTATTCCTATTGCATTTCAGGATTTTTTATATTCTTAAGTTAAATTACTCTATTGGCCCAATCCCATAGCTAGTCGCCCATTTGCAGGAAGATCGCGGGGATGAGTATGTCGCGCACGTCGTGCCGCATGGGTGACGTCTGCGAAGTTTTCTTCCAACTGCTCGCACCCTTAATATCAACATTGCTTATTATTGCCACTTATTAATGTTGATATTTAATTAATGTTGTCAAACAGCAAATCGAGAATACTTTCGTCTCGCAAACCGCCAGCACCTTGATTCAAATCATAAAGAGTATTCTTTGTAAAAATTCCAATGAGAGCTTTTTGAGTCAGGATATACTATTTGCACCTGTAAAAAGTAAGGTCACGTTGCCTTATCATCTACGTGATAAATCAGGATTATCCCATGCCCCGGAATATAACGAAATTAAGAGTGCTCAGGAGAAGAAGATGCCTGAATTAACACCTTTTAAGGTGATGATTGTTGACGACCACCCACTCATGCGGCGAGGAATCAGTCAATTACTGCAGCTGGATAGCGCATTTGACGTAGTTGCCGAAGCCGGCGATGGCGCAAGCGCTATCGATCTGGCAAACCGTCTGGATCTTGATGTGATCCTGCTGGATCTCAATATGAAAGGCATGAGCGGACTGGATACCCTGAATGCGCTGCGTCGGGACGGCGTCACCGCGCAAATTATTATTCTTACCGTTTCGGATGCCGCCAGCGATGTGTATGCCTTAATTGATGCCGGCGCGGATGGTTATTTGCTCAAAGACAGCGATCCTGAAGTTCTGCTGGAGGCTATTCGCAGTGGTGCCAAAGGTGGTAAAGCCTTTAGTACCCGCGTCAGCGAATATTTGCGCGAGCGCGACCTGTTTGGCGCCCAGGAAGACCCATTCAGCATTCTCACCGAACGCGAACTGGATGTGTTACATGAACTTGCTCAGGGGCTGTCGAACAAACAGATTGCATCAGTGCTGAATATTTCTGAACAGACGGTGAAGGTGCATATTCGCAATCTGCTGCGCAAACTCAACGTGCGTTCTCGTGTAGCTGCCACCATTCTATTTTTACAAACACGCGGCATGCAGTAATCAGATATTGCCCGATGGCGCTACGCTTATCGGGCCTACAAGTCACGTGCATCAGTAGGCCGGATAAGACGCTTGCGTCGCCATCCGGCATCTTCCACTCTTACTTCTCCTGCGGCGTTAGCTGCTCCATCGCCTGCTTAATACTGCGTTCTATCACCGCCCGACGGGTATCATTGGCCGGTAATAATTTCAGCATCATTTCCCACGCCGCAACCGCCTCGCCAAAGCGCTGCTGTTCAAAAGCGTTAAACGCATACATGCTGAGAACCCGCACGTTGGCATGTTCGCCGCGTACCAACTGGCGTAGCAGCTCCCCTCCCCGACGGTTATCGTCAGGATCGGAAGAACGGGTCAGCGCTTCCGCATAGCCCAGCGCAGCATCGCTGTTTTTCGGATCCAGTCGGTACGCATTGGCATACGCTTCAGTCGCCGTACTGGCATTACCGAGAACCATGCCTATGCGACCAAGCATAATCCAGCCTTCAACGTTTCCGGCATCGGTTTGCAGCCGGGTGCGTAATCCCAGCGCCAGGCGCGCCATATCCTCTTCATTCAGCGGTTCAGCCTTTGGATCTAACGCCCGCTCCAGCAGCGCCGGGGCCTGTGCAGTCGCCTGCTGCCAGACCTGAACCTGCTTATAGTTGCCGGTTTCATAATAGCTCACTGCGCCAACCCCCAGCGCCACCACGATGCCGGGCACAAACAACCCGAACCCACCGCGCTTGCCATCCGGGATAACGTCATCAGGAAACGCTTCCTGTTTCACCCGGACACGTCGGCGAGTACGGGCGAAAATAATCCAGCCACCCAGACCAATCGCGACCACCGGCATCACCCACAGCAGCACGGTCAGCGGCGTCAACGGCGGATCGTAAGTCACGAA
Organism: Citrobacter youngae; assembly: GCF_003818115.1. GTDB lineage: Bacteria > Pseudomonadota > Gammaproteobacteria > Enterobacterales > Enterobacteriaceae > Citrobacter > Citrobacter youngae. The sequence goes on from NZ_RPOI01000020.1 coordinate 60,483, forward strand.
GTTGCCGTAGCGCGCCACCATGTAATCGACAATTTCTTTCTGGCTTTTCCCTTCCTGCATCAGTTCGTAAACCTTCTGACGCAGATCGGTGGCAATCATTGAGTTAGAGTCAGCAATGCTGTTGTTCTGGCACTTTGGGCAGCGTAACTGTTCAGTGAGCTGACGGAACTGCTGTTCCTGCGCCTCATCTTTGAACTGCATCACGTCAATAGTGGCCAGCGCCGATCCCGAGATAACCAGCATCAGCAGGCCCAGAAAGAACCTCATTGCGTAGCCTCCTTACTGTATTTATCCCACAATGGTTTGATCTCACTCTCCCACACCCTGGCGTTTAAGTCGCCGGCATGGCGATAGCGAATAATGCCTTTACCGTCGATCAGGAATGTTTCCGGCGCGCCGTACACGCCAAGATCCAGACCAAGCATCCCGTCGCCGTCAAACAGGCTCAGCGCATATGGATTGCCCAGCTCTTTCAGCCAGACAATGGCTTTCTGACGATCGTCTTTATAGTTCAGACCCACTACCCGTACGCCCTGCGCAGACAGCTGATTCAGGTACTGATGTTCGGCGCGACAGGTCGGACACCAGGTCGCCCAGACGTTCAGCAGTACCGGTTTGCCCTGGGTCAGCACATCGGCCTGATAATGCTGACCCGGATTTTCCAGCGACTCCAGGCGGAATGTCGGAACGGGTTTGCCGATCAGCGCCGACTCCAGATTAGTGGGATCATCCCCCTGAGCGTTACGCGCCAGCTGCCACAGCAGCGCCGCCGCAATGATCAGAAAAATAATAAACGGAATTAACAGTGCGTTGCGCTTCATACAGCCTCCGACGCATTTTTTTGCACCGCGGCGCGAGGACGCGTGCGCTGGCGATAGCGTGGATCAAACAGGCAGAACAATCCACCCAGCGCCATCAGCAATCCTCCGGCCCAAATCCAGCGAATAAACGGTTTGTAGTACAGACGCACAGCCCATGCGCCGTTATCCAGTTCTTCACCCAGCGCAGCGTACAGATCGCGTGTGAATCCGCCGTCAATTGCCGCTTCGGTCATCATCGAACTGGTGCTGTTATAGAAGCGTTTTTCCGCATGCAGCGTGGCTTCTGGTTTACCATCTCGGGTAACGCCAATAATGGCGACACCGCCCCGGTAGTTAGGTCCGGTAATATCTTTCACTTCGCGGAACGTGAACTGATAGTTATGGATACTGACGCTATCACCTGCCTTCATGCGCACATCGCGTTCAACACTGTAATTCTGGCTAAAGGCAATACCGACGATGGTAACAGCCAGTCCTATGTGACCTGAAACCATGCCCCAGTAGCTCAGCGTCAGCTTCGTGCCGCGCGAAATACGCAGGAACGCCTCGGACATCGCCAGCACGAATATCCAGCATGCCATCGCCAGACCCACCACCGTCATAGCGGCGATGCGATCCTCAAACAGCCACGGCAGCAGCAGCGACAGTACCAGCGTGGTGACAAACGCGACAATCAGTAGCGTTTTCAGCTTGCGCGGTCTGTCACGGCCCCAACGCACTAATGGCCCTATTCCCAGCAACAGCGCAAACGGCGCCATCAGCCAGGTAAACATGGTGTTGAAGAACGGCTCGCCAATCGAAATACTGCCCAGTCCAAGCTGTTTGTGCACCAATGGCAACAGCGTGCCCAGGAGCACCACCAGCATGGCAGCAATCAGCAGCACGTTATTACCCAGCAACAGCGATTCACGCGACCACAGCGCGTTATTAACCCGTGAGCGGACCTTGTGACCGCGCACAGCAAACAGCAGCAGGGAACCGCCGATAACCAGCACCATGAAGGCCAGAATAAACATCCCGCGTGACGGATCGGAGGCGAAGGCATGCACCGACACCAGCACGCCAGAGCGCACCAGGAACGTCCCTAACAGGCAAAGCGAGAATGCGCAGATTGACAGCAGCAGCGTCCAGGCTTTAAAGCTGGCACGCTGTTCGGTGACCGACAACGAGTGCATCAGCGCCGTTCCCACCAGCCATGGCATAAACGAGGCGTTTTCAACTGGATCCCAGAACCACCAGCCGCCCCAGCCCAGCTCGTAATAGGCCCAGGCGGAACCGAGCACAATACCCAACGTCAGGAACACCCACGCCGCCAGCGTCCACGGACGCGAAAAACGGGCAAAGGTGCTATCCAGACGCCCGCTCATCAGTGCGGCAATCGCAAAGGCAAACGCCACGGAGAAACCGACATAGCCCATGTACAGCAATGGTGGGTGGAAAATAAGCCCAGGATCCTGCAACAGCGGATTCAGGTCGCGGCCTTCAATAGGAAAATCTGGCAACGTGCGGGCAAACGGATTGGAAGTAAACAGGATAAACAGCAGGAAGCCAACGCTGACCATGCCCATCACCGCCAGTACGCGGGCGACGATATCCAGCGGCATCCGCTGGCTGAACAGCGCCACAGCGAACGTCCAGCCGCTCATCAGCAACACCCACAGCAACAATGAGCCTTCATGCGCGCCCCATGTCGCGGCGACGCGATACCAGACCGGAAGTTGCGTATTGGAGTTGCTGGCGACATAGGTCACGGTAAAGTCATTAACCACGAAGGCGTTTACCAGCACCAGAAACGCCCCCATCACACAGATAAACAACACCCAGGCAAAGGGTCGCGCAGAGGCCATCATCCGGACATCGCCACGCGCAACCCCCCACAGCGGATAAACCGACAGCAACAGTGCAACGCCAAGCGCAAGGCACAACAGCGCGTTGCCAATTTCAGGCATCATGACGTTTTATCCTTATAAACACTTTCCGGACGACGATGGTTTTCCTGCATCGCTTTTTCGACTTCCGGCGGGGTGTAATTTTCATCATGCTTGGCAAGGACCTCTTTGGCCTGCACATGATTTCCCTGATCCAGTTCTCCCTGAACAACGACGCCCTGCCCTTCACGGAACAGATCCGGCAGGATACCTTCATAGGTCACATCCACCACGCCTTCGGCGTCATAGATGCTGAAGTTAACTTTCAGCGACTGCGGGTCGCGCTTCACACTGCCCGGCATAACCATACCGCCAACGCGCAGGCGTTGACCGACTTCCGGCATCTGCTGAGTTTCGCGCTTGCCGTAGAGTATTTCTCCCGGCGTATAGAACAGATCGATATTGGAACGCAGCGCATAGAGCACCAGCGTGATGGTCAAAGCCAGGCCCGCCAGCACCGCACAGGCTATCCATAGCCGATTTTTACGTCGAATATTCACGCCGCCTCCCGTTGCACTTGCGCTGCACGCATACGCGCTTCTCTCGCCCGCTGCTGCGCCACACCGCGTAAGATTGCGCGATGCTGTAGTGCAGAATGCAGCACCAGCACCAGCAACGGAATTACACTCATGGCCACGGCCAGCCAGACATATAAGGCGTAACCGCCCATCGCGAAAAAATCACTCCATGATGCAAATGCAGGGGTCATTGGCGGCCTCTTTTTAAGATCAGTTCACTCACCCACGGGCGGCGTTTTTCCATCAATAAAATCAGATTACGCATGCGCATCAGCGCCAGCGTGACAAACAGGAGCAGATAGCCGACGATCGCCAGGCGCAGTGGCGTACGCATCGCCGGATCAATACTTTGCTGCATGCGGGTCGACCCTGATGCAGCGTGTTCCACCACTCAACCGAGTAGTGAATAATCGGTAAGTTCACGACACCAATCAGCACCAGAATACCGGCGGCACGACCTGCCAGACGGCGGTCGTCAAAGGCATGCCACAGCGCAATGGCGCCAACGTAGAGAAACAGCAGCACCAGTTCAGAGGTGAGTCGGGCATCCCAGACCCACCAGGTCCCCCACATCGGTTTGCCCCATGCGGAACCTGTCACCAGTGCAATAAAGGTAAACACTGCGCCAACTGGCGCCATCGCCGCCAGCGCCAGATTGGCCATTTTCATCTGCCAGACCAGGCCGATAAATGCGGCAACCGCCATTGATGCGTAAATGCCCATCGACCAGATTGCCGCCGGGACGTGCAGATAGATAATGCGATAGCTCTGCCCCTGCTGATAATCCGCTGGCGCGAAGCCAAATCCCCAAACCCATCCTGTTACCAGTACCACTGCGCTGGCAATCGCCAGCCATGGAATAAACCAGCCACAGACCTGATAGAGACGTGGGGGCATCGCCAGTTGATGAAGTGTTTTCCACATAGTTCAGTCACCAGACTCAATAAATTAGTAAATTTCCGTTTTACCGGAGGGCGGCTTCGCCTTGTCCGGCACAAGTCATATCTGCGCTATTGCACGCTGATACGTAACGCCGCCGCCGTCGCAAAGGGACTTAACGTGGCGCTTCCTACCAGCAACGCGCCAAGAATCGCCATGTACCCTTCAACGGGTAAGTGCATCGAGGCGGCGTCCATCGCAGCGGTCGCAAAAATCAACAATGGAATGGTTAGCGGGAGTACCAGCACGCTCAACAGCACGCCACCGCGTTTTAACCCCACCGTCAATCCCACGCCCGGTGCGCCGAGAAAACCCAGCGTCGGCGTTCCAAGCAGCAACGTCAGCGCCATAATTTGCCAACCGTACATATCCATTCCCAGCAGCAATGCCACCAGCGGCGAGAGGATCAGCAGCGGCAAACCGGTTACAACCCAGTGCGCCATCACCTTCGCCAGCACCACGGCCGGTAGCGGCAATGGCAGCAGCATCAATTGTTCGAGGCTGCCATCCTGTAAGTCATCCCGGAATAAACGTTCCAGCGCCAGTAATGAGGCCAGCAATGCGGCAACCCAGATAATGCCCGGTGCGATGCGCGCCAGCAGCTGTGGCTCCGGCCCAATGCTCAGAGGGAACAACGTGATAACGATCAGGAAAAACCATAACGGATTGGCGATCTCTGCACTATGACGGAACGCAACCCGCAGTTCTAAACGGAAGATTTGCCACATCATTGCGCGGCCCTCTCGCTGGTCAGCGCAATACGTCGAACTTTATCGGTCTCAACACCCAGAGGCTGGTGCGTTGTAAGGATCACAATACCACCCTGCTCTGTATGCTGTGCCATGCGCTGAGTCAGTCGCTTAACGCCGTGCACATCAATAGCGGTAAAGGGTTCATCGAGGATCCACAGCCTGGCGCGGGTCAGCCAGAGGCGAGCCAGTGCCACGCGCCGCTGTTGTCCGGCGGAGAGTTGATTAACAGGAATATCTTCATATCCGGCAAGCCCTGCCTGCGCCAGTGCCGCCAGACAGTCGCCATCGTGATGGAAAAATCGCAGATTCTCCAACGCCGAAAGCCGGGTTTTTATCCCCGGCTGATGTCCGATCCACAGTAGTTCCTGATGGTAGCTGTCCCGCACCTGGTGCAGCGATTTCCCTTGCCAGCAAACCTCTCCGGCGTCAGGACGAGCCAGCCCGGTAAGCAACCGCAGCAGGGTGGTTTTCCCTGCGCCATTGCTCCCGGTAATTTGTACCCATTCCCCTGCATTGACGCGAAATGACAGATCGCTAAACAGTATTCTGTCATCTCGCTCGCAGAGCAGTTCTCTGGCCTCAAGCATCCTGATTATTTACATCCTGTTAAAAGCCCGGTTTGACTTCGCGCATATCAGGCAGTTTGTGCGCTATCCCTTTATGGCAGTCAATACAGGTTTGCCCTTCTTTCACGGCCTGATCATGCATTTTAGCCGCTACGCCTTTCTGGGCGGTTAAATCCATAAACTCGAAGTTGTGACAGTTCCGACACTCTTGCGAATTATTGTCTTTCATACGCCGCCATTCATTTTGCGCCATCGATAAACGGTGGTCTTCAAATTTTTGCGGTGTATCTATTAACCCCAGAGCTTTCGCGTACAGCTCCTTGCTGGCCTTGATTTTGCGGATCATTTTCGGCCCCCACTCATGAGGGACGTGGCAATCAGGGCAAGTCGCGCGCACACCGCTGCGGTTGTTGTAGTGTACGGTTTCCATGTATTCCTGGTATACCGTGTTGCGCATTTCGTGACAGCTAATGCAGAACTCTTCAGTATTGGCCTTTTCCATACCGGTATTAAAGCCGCCCCAGAAAATAATGCCGCCCACAAAGCCGATTAACAACAGCGTGCCGAGCGCCAGACGGCTGGGGCGACGCCACCATTGCCAGACGCGCTTAATCCAGCCTGGTTTACGGTTAGAATTTTCCATAATGACCTCTTATTTCCCGTAACCTTTCGAGGGGGTGAAGGTATTTTCAACAATCGGCGCGGCGTCAGCCTGCGGGACATGACACTGCAGACAGAAGTAACGACGCGGGGCGACTTCAGCCAATACCTTGCCGTTGCTGTCCATAAAGTGCGTCGGGCTGATGCGCGGTGCACCGGTGGTGCGGTAGCTTTCAACACCGTGACACTGCAGGCAACGGTTGGTATTGGTCGTCACCTGGTAACCGTCAACACTGTGCGGAACCATCGGTGGCTGATTCACATAATTCAGCGGCATACGCTCCTGCTCTTTCGGCATGCGAATCGCCCCTTCCTGTGTCCCTGAGACCTCCGGTGACTGGCTCAGATCCACTCCGTTTGCAGCCCAAACGGCCCCACTGACTACCAGGGCCAGCGCGGCTGTCCATTGACTCAGCGCTTTAATCAGGTCATGGCTTTTCATTGTTTCGCTCCCGAACTCCATCGCATTTACACTTCATCCTTTAAGCTGCCTCTTTGTTGGCTGCGCTCCGAAATCCCAGTCACATAGTTACTATGCTCCTGGGGAATTTCTCGCTTGCCGCCGCGATGCATCTCAAATGATTTTGTGTATCGTTATTGTAAAAACATCCTCAGAACAGACATCCACACAGCGACCGCAGGCCATGCAATCGCGACTGGTCACCTGCACCGGGCTTTGCTCATCCAGCACCGGCGCACGTAGCACATGCGGTTCCGGGCAAACATGAAAACAATCCATACAGCGGTTACATCTCTTACGTTCTTTTGCTGATACGGTTATTGCACCTTTACTGCCCAATGCGCCATACAGCGCACCCAGGGGGCAGAGATGTCCGCACCAGCCATGCTCAACGACCAGTAAATCAAATAAAAACAGCGCGAGAATAAGCAGCGCACCGCTGCCAAAGCCCATGACCAGGCTACGTCCCAGCAAAGAAACCGGGTTTATCCACTCCCACAGCAGCGTTCCTGTCAGGGCAGAACCGACCAGGATAACCACCAGCAGGACGTACCGTATATGGCGCGGCAGGGTCGCAGACTGATTCAGGTCAAACCTTCTGCGCAGCCAGCTCGCCAAATCAGTCACCGGATTCATCGGGCAGACCCAACTGCAAAACAGTCGCTTACCTGCAAGGGCATACAGAACCGTAATAATGGCGGCCCCTGTTAACGCGACTGTTGCTGGCAGGTGCCCGCTGGCCAGGCTTTGCAGGGTAATGAGTGGGTCGGTTAACGGAATGGTATCCAGCAACAGGCTGCTACTGTAATTACCATGCAGGATCCACACGCCAAGCCACGGACCGCTGAGGAACATCGCCAGAACCAGGAACTGGCTCAGGCGACGCAACACCAGCCAGCGATGGCTCTTCCACCACCCTTTTTTCGCTTGTGCTTCACGCCCCGCATCACGTTTACGATTTGCCATTGTTCCCCTCCAGCCAACCGAAGCGGTAATGGTGTCCTAACTCCCCTTTCGCCAGCGACAGCGGCAGCACTTTTATTGCCGGCTGCTCCAGTACGCAGACTTTTTCGCATTTCCCACAGCCAGTACAGGCATCGCTGTGCACGGTCGGAATAAACCGCGCATGCTTACCAGTACGCATGTTGCGGTCCAGCTCCAGGGTGATAGCCTCATCGATTTTCGGGCACTCGCGATAGCAAACGTCGCAGCGTAGCCCCTGATAGTTGAGGCAGTTTTCGTGATCCAGCAGAACCGCCAGTCCCATACGCGAATCGTCAATGGATGCAATTTCCCTGTCCAACGCGCCGCTGGGGCAGACTTTGGCGCACGGGATGTCCTCACACATTTCGCAGGGGATGTCGCGAGCGACAAAATAGGGTGTTCCGGCCGCCAGCCCGGAGGCCAGCGTTGCCAGTTTCAGCGTGTCATACGGGCAGGCCTGGACGCACTGGCCACAGCGCACACAGGCGCTGGCAAATGCGTCTTCACTCAGAGCCCCAGGCGGGCGCAGCCGCACGCCGGTTGCGCGTGCGGTTTGTTGTTGCAACCCCAGCGCCACGCCAACGACGGCCAGCCCGCCCGCTGCGCGAACCATATCGCGCAGAAAGCGGCGGCGGCCATTTTGGGGTTTTGCTGACCGGGACATAACGCGTTACACCTTCGCCAGTTTCACGGCGCACTTCTTGAAATCCGTCTCTTTGGAGAGCGGATCCGTCGCATCCAGCGTCAGGTTGTTTACCAGCTGTGCGGCGTCGAAGAACGGCATGTACACCAGCCCCTGCGGCGGACGGTTACGACCGCGTGTTTCAACAATCGAAATCACTTCGCCACGACGGGAAACCACTTTGACCTTATCGCCACGACGCAGATCGCGTGCTTTTGCATCCAGTGGGTGGATAAACAGCACGGCTTCCGGGAAAGCGCGGTGCAGTTCAGGCACACGACGCGTCATACTGCCGGTATGCCAGTGTTCCAGAACACGTCCGGTGGATAGCCACAGGTCATATTCTTTATCCGGCGCTTCAGCAGCAGGCTCAAACGGCAGCGCGAAGATCACCGCTTTACCGTCCGGTTTACCGTAGAACTTGTAGCTTTCACCTGCTTTCACGTAAGGGTCGTTGCCTTCGCTGTAGCGCCACTGGGTCTCTTTGCCTTCGACGACCGGCCAGCGTAAACCGCGGGCTTTGTGGTAATCGTCAAATGGCGCAAGGTCATGCCCGTGACCGCGACCAAACCAGGCGTACTCTTCGAACAACCCTTTTTGCAGATAGAAACCGAGTTCGCGAGATTCATCATTCAGTTGATCTTCAGCCAGTTCAGTCACCGGGAATTTCGTTACTGCTGGCGTGGCGAACAGCACGTCATACAACGTCTTACCGCGCAGCTCGGGTTTCTTCGCCAGCAGTTCCTCCGGCCAGACGTCTTCCGTTTTGAATCGGCGGGCAAACTGCACCATCTGCCACAGGTCAGATTTCGCTTCACCCGGTGCTTTAATCTGCTGGCGCCAGAACTGAGTACGGCGCTCGGCGTTACCGTAAGCCCCTTCTTTCTCTACCCACATCGCTGTTGGCAGGATCAGGTCGGCAGCCAGAGCACTGACCGTCGGGTACGGATCGGAAACGATGATAAAGTTGCGCGGATCGCGCCAGCCAGGCATACGCTCTTCGTTGATGTTCGGCCCAGCCTGCATGTTGTTGTTACACATCACCCAGTAGACATTGAGCTTGCCATCTTTCAGTGCGCGGTCCTGCGCCACAGCATGCAGACCGATTTTCGCCGGAATGGTACCCGCCGGAATATTCCAGTGTTTTTCACAGATATCGCGGTGTTTCTCGTTCGTCACCACCATATCCGCAGGCAGACGGTGAGAGAAGGTCCCGACTTCACGCGCGGTACCACAAGCGGAAGGCTGACCCGTCAGCGAGAATGGGCCGCAGCCTGGCTGAGAAATTTTACCGGTCAGCAGGTGCAGGTTATAGACAAGGTTGTTAGCCCATACGCCACGGGTATGCTGGTTAAAGCCCATCGTCCAGTAGGAGATGACTTTCTTCTTAGGATCGGCATACAACTGCGCCAGCTGTTCCAGCTGATCTTTTGGCACGCCGGTCATTTCTGCAGTTTTATCCAGCGTATACTCCGCAACAAACGCTTTGTACTCTTCAAAACTGATCGGTTCCGAGGCATCGGAACCCGGGTTTTTCGCCGCTTTTTCCAGCGGATGGGTTGGACGCAGACCGTAGCCGATATCCGTTGCCCCTTTACGCAGGTTAACGTGCTTGCTAAAGAAGTCCTGGTTTATCGCATTGTTTTGAATGATATAGTTTGCGATGTAGTTGAGGATCACCAGGTCGCTTTGCGGCGTAAAGACGATGCCGTTATCCGCCAGCTCAAAGCTACGATGCTGGAAGGTAGAGAGAACGGCGACGTTGACGTTAGGATCGGACAGACGACGGTTGGTGATGCGCGACCACAGGATCGGGTGCATTTCCGCCATATTTGCGCCCCACAGGACGAAAGCATCCGCATGCTCGATATCGTCATAACAGCCCATCGGCTCATCCATACCAAAGGTACGCATAAAGCCCACAACGGCTGACGCCATGCAGTGACGCGCGTTCGGATCGATGTTGTTCGAACGGAAACCGGCTTTGAACAGTTTTGCGGCAGCGTAGCCTTCCCAGATGGTCCACTGACCGGAGCCAAACATACCAATAGCGTCTGGCCCTTTCTCTTTCAGAGAGGTTTTAAATTTCTCTTCCATCACATCAAAGGCCTGGTCCCAGCTAATCGGGGTGAATTCGCCTTCTTTGTGATATTTGCCGTCTTTCATGCGCAGCATCGGCTGCGTTAAACGGTCTTTTCCGTACATGATTTTCGGCAGGAAGTAACCTTTGATGCAGTTGAGCCCACGGTTAACCGGCGCATCCGGGTCACCCTGACATGCCACAACACGCCCTTGTTGAGTGCCTACCAATACGCCACAACCGGTACCGCAAAAACGGCACGGGGCTTTATCCCATTTGATCGCTTCTTGCTGACCGACTACCGCACGGGCTACGCCCGGCACGCTTAACCCGGCAGCCGCCGCAGCGGCCGCAACGGCGTTAGCTTTCATAAAGCTACGACGACTGAGTTTCATGGTGTTTCCTCACCTTGCTCATCCTGCTGGTGATAAACCAGCGACACCGCCAGCACGCCCGCAACGTTGCGCACTGACTCAATTGTTTTCATTAGCGTTTCACTGTGCTCTGCTTCCACCACCACAATCAGTTGACCGCTTTCCACATCGCTGAGAGCAACTTCGCAACCCGGAAACGAACGTAACTGCGTGGCGATATCGCTGATGTGCTGACTTTTGGCCTGAACGACCAGGCTGCAGACCTGCCAGTTAGTGTCCATGGTTGTACTCCGCATTAATGGCTGATACCGGACAGATAGCGACACACGCGCCGCATCCGTTACATGCCTGATTGTCGAGCTGTGGCTGATAAATACCGGACAGCGTGGGACGAAAGGTTATGGCCATGGGTTCACAGCTATCCTGACAGCGATGGCATTCAACGGACTGATGCGCGAGACAGTTGTCACCGATCGAAAAATTCAGATCCCATGCCCTGGTGTGGCGCGGAAGAAAAAGTGATTCGGGACAGGCCTCTGCGCAGGCGTAACAAAAGCTGCATTCGCCGTGTTTGAAATTTACGCTCGGGTAACCACCCTGGCCTCGCTGCAGGATGTCGGTTTCACACGCCTGGATGCAGGCGTCACAACGGAGGCAATGAGCCAGAAAATGTGAGTCTTCCATGCTCCACGGCGGACGAATCCCATTGCTGGCTTTACGCCAACTGCCTGTCAACATGCCTCGACGGGATAAATCAACCATGACATTGTCCTTCCATAATGACGCTCTCCCTCGGCGGGTTGAACGACAATAAAAAACGCACTATTTATGAGTAGTTATTTTTAGCCGTAAGATATTTCAGGATGTGTTTGAGGTGCATACCCCAATTGGGGTAAATGCTGTTGCCGGATCAAAAGAGTGTTGAGTTGGCGGGAAAAAGTGCGCTTTTGCTCACATTTCAATGAGTTATATAATCAATTATATAACGAAAACATAAAACAGAGAATAATCTCACAATTAAGATAACTCCTGGTATTTATCGCTACACAACTTATAAACCTTTAATTAATGCACTTAAAATATAAGTAAATTTAGATTAATAGACGATATGAATATGCTAACCTGCCCTTGATACGTTCATAAGACAGAAGAAAGGAAACACTGTGAACAATAAGATGAAGACAATTGTCCCTGCCGTACTCCTTGCCGCCTTCGCCAGCACCTCTGTGTGGGCGACAACCACCGATGCCAGCGCTCAGCCGCTGGAAAAAGTCGCCCCTTATCCTAAAGCGGACAAGGGAATGAAGCGTCAGGTTATTCAGCTTACTCCTGAGAAAGATGAATCTACTCTGAAAGTAGAACTGCTGATCGGACAAACGCTGGAAGTTGATTGCAACAAACATCGCCTTGGCGGAGAACTGGACAGCAAAACGCTGGAAGGTTGGGGTTATGACTACTATGTATTCGACAAAGTTACGTCTCCGGTTTCAACCATGATGGCCTGCCCGGACGGCAAGAAAGAGAAGAAATTCATCACCGCGTATCTGGGTGAAGACGGTATGCTGCGTTACAACAGCAAATTACCGATTGTGGTTTACACCCCGGAAAACGTGGAGGTGAAATACCGCATCTGGAAAGCAGAAGATAAAATTCAGGACGCCGTCGTGCGATAAGTGAGAATGTGCCGGATGGCGGCGTACCGCCTTATCCGGCATACAGACGCATGAAGTAGAAGTAGGCCGGATAAGCGCAGCGCCATCCGGCCTTTTTTTACAGCGCGATATCCGCCACGGCTTTCTGCTCAGGCTGCGGTTGCGCCTGAGGTTTTAGCTGTGGTTTCGGCGCTTCATCAGCAACCTGCGGTTTATCGTACTTCAGACCCAGTACTTCGCTGGTGTATTGCAGCTCTTGCTCCGTAGCCTCAACGTTGCCGTTCAGCTTCGTGCCATAAGACGGAATAATCGTTTTCAGCTTCGCCTGCCATTCCGGGCTGGCAACTTTATCTTTAAACACTTTTTCCATCAGATGCAGCATGATCGGTGCCGCGGTTGATGCCCCCGGTGATGCACCCAGCAGCGCAGCAATGGTGCCTTCTTTATCGCTGACCACTTCAGTCCCCAGACGCAGAACGCCGCCCTTCTCCGCATCACTTTTGATAATCTGCACACGCTGGCCTGCCTGCCATAAACGCCAGTCTTCTTTTTTCGCCTGTGGATAGTACTCTTGCAGCGCGGCAAAACGATCGTCGTCGCTGAGCATCACCTGGCTTACCAGATATTTGACCAGATCGAAGTTATCCAGACCTACGTTAACCATCGGCATAAAGTTCGACGTGGTGGTAGAACTGAGCAGATCCCACAATGAACCGTTTTTCAGGAACTTAGTGGAGAAGGTTGCGAACGGCCCAAACAGCACTACGCGTTTACCATCCAGAATACGCGTGTCAATGTGCGGTACGGACATCGGCGGCGCACCAACGGAGGCCTGACCATACACTTTCGCCAGATGACGATTGACCACATCAGGGTTTTCCGCCACCAGGAACTGCCCGCCAACCGGGAATCCGGCATAGCCTTTCGCTTCCGGAATGTCGGTTTCCTGCAACAGCTTCAGGGCAGCGCCACCGGCACCGATAAAGACAAACTTCGCCTTAATAGCGTGTTCCGCTTCATTGTTTTTCAGATCAGCAACCGTGACGGTCCAGCTATTATCCGCGTTACGCTTAAAGCCGCGAACTTCGGTGCTCAGTTGCAGCGCAAAATTAGGTTTTTTCTGCAACGATGCAATCAGCTGGCGCGTAATTTCACCGTAGTTCACGTCAGTACCGATCTCGGTACGCGTTGCCGCAACTTTCTGTTTCGGATCGCGACCTTCCATAACCAAAGGCGCCCATTCTTTAATCTGCGCGTGATCTTCAGAGTAGCGCATACCGCGGAACAGGGTGCTTTGCTGGAGTGCCGTGTAACGGGCACGCAGGAAATTCACGTTCTCGTCGCCCCAGACAAAGCTCATATGGGGAACAGTGGTGATAAACGAGCGGGGTTCATGCATCACGCCGTTGTTGACCTGATACGCCCAGAACTGGCGGGAAATCTGGAAGGCTTCGTTAATTTCGACTGCCTTTTCAATACTGATGCTACCGTCAGCCTTTTTAGGCGTGTAGTTCAGTTCCATCAGTGCGGAGTGGCCTGTTCCGGCGTTGTTCCAGCCGTTTGAACTTTCCTGAGCAACGCCATCCAGTCGCTCTACCATGGTCATTGACCATTGCGGCTCCAGCTCCTGTAAATAGGTTCCCAGTGTGGCGCTCATGATGCCGCCGCCAATCAACAGTACATCCGTTTCCTGCTCTTCCGCCGCTTTCGCTTTTGCTGCCATCGAGACAACATTCAGCCCTACAGCCATGGTGAAGAGCATGGCAGTCACTTTTTTCATAATGTTAATGCCTTACTTTTAGTATCGCTTTTTGCTTTTTATGCAGGTGAAAATCGAGCGGTAACAACGGTAACACTTAAGTAAAAATAATTAAATATTGTTTATAAATTATATTTAAATTTTAAAAATGTTATTAATACGTTGATTCTTTATATGGTTATTGACAATCATTTCTGGAAACCTCCCCGTCAGACGGGTACTATGCTGCGCTTTGCTATTCACCGCACGGATGCCTGTCGGTCTGCTGTCATCAGGCCTTTTCTGACCTGAGAGTAACTATGTCTGCAACACACTCTTCCCCTGCCGCGGTGGCAGAACACACCACCCACACCGTGTTACGCCACCCCCGCCTGCTGGTTCGTGAAACGCTGGCCGGTGTGGTAACCGCCCTGGCGCTGATCCCGGAAGTGATCTCTTTTTCCGTTATTGCTGGCGTCGATCCGAAAGTCAGCCTGATAGCCTCGGTCGTACTATGCCTGGCGATGTCCTTTTTAGGTGGGCGTCCGGCAATGGTTACCGCCGCTGCAGGATCGGTTGCATTAGTCATTGGCCCGATGGCGCATCAACACGGCGTGCAGTACATCCTGCCTGCGGTAGTGCTGGCCGGGATTATTCAGATCCTGTTTGGTGTGTCAGGAATGGCGCGTTTGATGCGGTTCATCCCTACGGCCGTGATGACAGGATTTGTCAACGCGCTGGGTATTTTGATTTTCTTTGCCCAGGTCCCGCATTTCTGGGGGAAAAGCCCGCTCATCTGGGGGCTGTTCGTCCTGACGCTGCTGATTGTGCTGTGGGTTCCGCGGTTTATCAAAGCCATCCCCGCGCCGCTGATCGCTATCGTGCTGCTGACGGTGTTCACTGTCACCAGCGGGCAACTGTTACCGACCGTCGGTGACGAAGGTTCAATGAGCGGCGGTCTGCCGGGCTTGACGCAGTTACTTGTACCACTCAACCTGCAAACGTTAGCCATTATCTGGCCCTGCGCGCTGAGCATCGCTTTTGTTGGATTGATGGAATCGCTATTAACTGCCCGGCTGGTTGACGACCTGACGGTCACCCCGTCGAATAAAAACCGTGAAAGCACCGGACTGGGCGTAGCCAATATCCTGGCCGGTTTTTATGGCGGCATCGCCGGATGCGCGATGATCGGTCAAACGATTGTCAACGTTGAGATGGGGAAAGCTCGCAGCCGTGTTTCCACGTTTGCCGCCAGCCTGGTCTTGCTGCTGCTCGTCACCGCACTCAGCGAGGTGATGGCAAAGATACCAATGTCAGTACTGGCGGGAATTATGGTGATTGTGGCGGTAAAAACGTTTAGCTGGCACAGCATCCGACCCGCGACGCTGACCAACATGCCGGTCACCGAAACGCTGGCAATGTTGGTTACCGTCGCCGCGACAGTCTCTACCGGCAACCTGGCGATTGGCGTGGTTGCCGGCGTGATCACGATGTTGATACTGCCGCGCATCGGCAGTAGGAAACGGGCGTCTACATCAAAAACAGCGTCGCCAGACCCAGAAAAATAAAGAATCCGCCGGTGTCGGTGATAGCGGTAATCATGACGCTGGAGCCGACCGCCGGATCGCGCCCGAGCTTCACCATCGTCATCGGAATGATAACGCCCATCAGCGCCGCCATCAGCAGATTGAGCATCATTGCCAGGGTCATCACGCCGCCGAGCGCCATGTCATCGTACAGCCACCAGGTGATGCCGCCCATGATGCCGCCCCAGACAAGGCCGTTGATCAGCGCTACCCCCATCTCACGCAGGATCAGAAACGTCAGGTTGCCGGGCTGAATATTCTGCAACGCCAGCGCCCGGACAATCATGGTGATGGTCTGATTACCCGTATTACCGCCAATCCCTGCCACAATCGGCATCAGCGAGGCCAGCGCCACCAGTTGTGAAATGGTGTGCTCGAAACCGTCGATTACCCGCGAGGCGATAAAAGCGGTACAGAGATTAATTGCCAGCCACGCCCAACGGGTTTTTACCGCTTTAGTGACCGGAGCGAATACATCCTCTTCGGCACTTAAGCCCCCCATTCGACGCAGATCGGTATCGGTTTCTTCATAAACCACGTCGACGATCTCATCGATGGTTAAGCGTCCCATCAGTTTGCCTGAGGGATCAACCACCGCAGCACTGACCAGGTTGTCACGTTCAAACGTACGCGCAGCATTCTCGGCGATATCTTCCGGAGAAAATGTGAGCGGATCATCCTCCATCACTTCGCTGACTTTACGCTGCACGTCATTGAGCAGAATACAGGTTAGCGTCAGTTCACCCACCAGCACTTTATTGCGATCGGTTACGAAGAGTTTATCGGTGTTCTCCGGCATTTTTCCCAGCCGCCGCAAGTACCGCTGCACCACTTCCAGCGTCACGTCCGGACGTACGGTGATGACTTCGAACTCCATGATCGCACCGACGCGATTCTTCTCGTAGTGCAGCACCTGACGTACGCGCGCACGCTCTTCAGCAGGCAATGATGCCAGCAGTCGACCGGTAAGGTTACGGGGTAAATGCTGTACCAGATAAATCTGTTCGTCGATATCGAGATATTGCAGCGCATCCAGTAGCTCGCGGTCGCTCATCTCGTCGATCAGGTCATCCCACACATTTTCTGATGCTTCAAGCAGGACGTTGCCGCGTTTTTCACTTTCGACCAGTCGCCACAGGGCGTGACGCTCTTCGGAGGGCAGTGCTTCAAGGGTATCGGCCAGATCGGGTGGCGGCAGATGCGCCACCAGAGCCCCTACCTCAGCAATATCGTCGGCTAACGTGCCGACGTCATATTGCTCAGCCAGGGTAAGCTTGCCCAACAGTGTTGAAATAATGGCTTTATCAGTGGTCAGCAGCCAGATTAGACGCGCACGCTCTTCATCACGTAGCCTGGCGCTGTTTTTGTTTATTGCGGACATTAATCATAAATCCATGATATGAAATATCATCAATCATGATGCCGAATTATGTAAATAACAATAAACGAGGCCGCCGGGTGGATAAAAAACCGGCGGCATGTGGGATCATGCAGTGCGCGCCACCGCATCGCGCGAAGCCGCATCGCGTTCATCGCCCAGCAGTTCACTCAATTGCCCATTACGCATTTCCAGCAAACGGTCTGCATGAATAAAGTAATGATCGTCATGACTAATGGCGAAAATGGTTTTGCCCATCTCCTGCATCAGCGGCAGCAACACCTGGTAGAATTCACGCCGGAAATGCGGATCCTGATCGGCGGCCCATTCATCCAGCAGAATAATGTCGCGCTCCTCTGCTAAGGCCAGCAACAGCGCCACACGCTTTTTCTGCCCTTTCGACAGCTTCAGGTTGAGAATGCGCCCGTCGTTCAGTTCCAGCTTGTGCGCCATTTGCAGATGATCCAGCCACTTCGCTACCAGCGCCGGAGAAGCGTCTCTGCCTTCAGGTCCCAGCAATTTGTCAAACAGCCAGACGTCGGTAAACACCGCGGAGAACAGCTTGCGGTAGTCCTCCGGTTTTTCGACAGCAACCGCCTTGCCATCCAGTAAAATCTCACCAGACTGCGGCTGGTATAGCCCGGTCAGCAACATCGCCAGCGTAGATTTCCCACTGCCGTTACCGCCAATCAGGAAGATCAGTTCACCACGATGAATGGTCAGATTCACTGACCCAACGGCGAACGCATTATCCTGATAGCGGAAAACCACATCGCGCAACTCCAGCGTTTGCCAGTCCGGAAATGCGGTTGGCCGTGGGAATTCAGCCTTGAAGGGGGCCAGGGAGAACTTATTCAGCTTGTTGAACGCCACCTGTGCAGTCAGCAGCGTTGGCAGCGCGCCGACGGCAGAGAGCAGCGGCGTGCGCAGGAATAGCAGCGTCAGCGAATAGGTCGCCGCCACGGCGGTATCCGCCCAACCCAGACTGTTGGCCATCCAGAACACCAGGCCAATGGCGCCCAGCATCATAATGTTCGACCAGTTGACCGCGCTCAGGTGGAAGGTATCGGCACGGATAATATGATGACGGTACTCTTTGGCATCCGGGACGTACAGCTGATTAAAGATATGCTCCGCACGTTCCCGGTTGAGCGTCAGCTCTTTGCGCCCTTCCAGCACCGTCTGGTAGTCGTTGTACAGCTTGTCTTCGGTTTCACGCAGGGTAGCCATGTGTTTATACACCCGCGCCACCAGCACAAATCCGCCCCAGATGGTGATTGCCATCCAGATTGCCGTCACCAGCAGCATTTTCGTCGACAACATGGCCAGATACGCCGCCGACCCCACGGTCAAAATAATCCCCTGTACCAGCTCAGGCAGGCGGACAAAGGCAATGGTAATGTTACGGATATCGCTGGTTAAACCGGCCAGTAACGAGGCGCTACCGATTTGCTCGATACGTTCGACGTGGGTGTCCAGAATTCGTTTGATAAATTCGCTACGCAGACGGTAGACAAAGTGGTGCCCCAGCGTGGTGAGCGCCAGCTGTGAACCGAGGGTGACGACCATCAGTAACAGCAGCAGGCCAAGAAACTCCGGTAGCACCATCAGCGTGGTGTCGACCGTTTCAATCAGGCGCTGATTAATAAACGCAATCAGCCCAATCCCCAGCGCGGCACTGACAAGGCTGAGCGCCATGACGCTGATAAATGGCCAGCGATACTGCCGCCAGACAAGAAGTAAAAGTTCCATGCAAACAACCCGGACAAGTAATAACAGCCCGCAGTTTAAACATCTCTTCGCTGACAGCAATAATAATTCTTATTTTTATTCTTTTTTACCTGCCTGGCGAAACGTCAGGTTATAACGACAATCTCCCGTCAATGGATGATACCCCGTCTTAAGCGGCTGGACGCCATGATAAAACAGCCGCGAGTTTCCCCCCCATACCACCACATCACCATGCTCCAGCAATACTCGCTTTAAGGGATCGTTGCGCCGTAAGCCGCCAAACTGAAAAATCGCCGGCAGGCCCAGCGATACAGAGACGATAGGCGCTCGCAGGTCAGGCTCATCTTTATCCTGATGTAAAGACAGTTTTGCCCCCGGCGTATAGCGATTAATAAGGCAAGCATCCGGTTGAAAATCAGGATAGCCTGCGGCCGTTGCCGCCTGTTGGCACAGCTCAGCAAAGACCTCGGGTAATGGCGGCCAGTGAACGCCGGTTAATGGATCGACCGGTGAATAGAGGTAGCCATGTTGATCCGTTGTCCAGCCCAGATGGCCGCAATTCGTCATGGCTACCGACATCGTATAACCGCCAGGGGTGACCATCTGGCGAAACGGCGACTGTCTGGCTGTCGCCGCGATTGCCCGCAGTAAAGCGGGGGCGGATTCAAATGCAAAGCGCCGCAAAATCACCGCACCTGACGCCAGCGGCTCGTGCCAGGGTTTCTCATCTGCAAAGAGATCGAGCATTACGTTTCCTCGCGGGTGGCTTCACGTTGCAACAGTTGCGCCTTGCGCGTTATTCCCCAACGATAGCCAGAAAGCGCGCCATCACCGCGGATTACGCGGTGACACGGGATCACAATCGCCAGCTTGTTCGCCGCGCAGGCGCTGGCTACGGCACGCACCGCCTTCGGCTTGCCGATAGTGCTGGCAAGTTGCTGATAACTCACCGTCTCACCACAAGGGATTGCCCGCAGCGCTTGCCATACCTGCTGCTGAAAGGCGGTTCCCTGAATATCCAGCGGCAGTGACAGTGCGGTATTGCGCGTGTTAATCACGGCGATCACCTCACGCACATGTTGTTGAAACTCCGTATCGGCGGGCTCGTCACGTGCCGTCGGAAACAGTTCATGCAATTCTGCTATCAGCGTAGCATCGTCGTCGCCCAGCAAGATCGCGCAGATACCCCGTTCACTTTCCGCCACCAGGCAACGGCCGAGGGCGCAATCTGTGAGGGTATAGCGCACAGAAACATTACCGCCGCCTTGACGAAATTGCCTGGCGGTCATGCCTAACGCCTGATCCGCTTTGCGGTAATAGCTGCTGCTGTCGGGGAATCCGGCGTCAAGAATCGCCTGCGTGACCGGTGCGCCTTTTGCCAGCGCGTCACGCAGGCGACGGGCACGCCACGACTGTTGCCAGGCTTTGGGGGTCATCCCGGTGGTGGCTTTGAACAGGCGATGCAGGTGAAACGGGCTCATCGCAACATGCTGCGCAAGAGCCTCCAGTGTGAGGGGGGACTCCTGCTCCAGCAACTGACAGGCGTGGGCTATTTTGTCCAGCCGCTGCTGTTGCGCGCTATCTTTGTCCGGCCGGCAGCGTTTGCAGGGACGAAACCCTGCCGCCTGTGCCTGCTCGGCATCCGCGAAGAAACTGACATTTTTGCGCAGCGCATGTTTTGCCCGACAGGACGGTCGACAAAAAATGCCTGTAGTCTGAACAGCAAAAACAAACTGACCGTCAGCCCTGGCGTCACGATCCAGCACAGACTGCCAGCGTTCATCATCAGTGATGTGTAAGAGATTTGTCATGATGGACTCCTTTGTTAAGCATAGCGCTTAGCCTCAGTGTGTCCGCATTGCGGGTTATAAAAACCCGCAATCTTGCTTTTTAATTTTTTTCGCTGACCAGGAAGCTTTTAAACTGCGGCGACATCCAGGTGCTAAACCCTTCGCCTTCTTTAACAATCATATACACCGCTAACCCTTCGCGACGCACAACCTCTTTGGCTTTTTGCGGGCCAAGCACCATTAGCCCGGTATCCCAACCATCAGCCTCCAGCGCCGTGGGTGCAATCACCGTCACAGAGACCAGATTGTGTTCAATCGGACGGCCGGTTTGCGGATCGATGACATGGGAAAGACGCTTGCCATCCAGTTCGTAATAGTTGCGATAGCTACCGGAGGTGCTGATACCATGCCCATTGATATCGACAATCGCCTGGACCGCGTTTTCACGATCGGTCGGTTTCTGTATTGCCACACGCCACGGTTGCCCCTCGGCATTCATTCCACGGCTATTCAGCGCGCCGCCAACAGAAACCAGATAGCGGGCGATCCCTTCCTGTTCCATCAATCGCGCCAGATGGTCAGCCGCATACCCTTCCCCCACGGTGGAGAGATCAACGTACAGCGCCGGCAGATCTTTCTGCAGATAATTCTGGTGCGCCTCATTAACAACCTTCAGATGTGAAAGCCCGGTTTGCGCTTTTGCCGCATCAATTCTTGCCTGCACAGGAGTATGCAGCGGTTGCTGCTGTGGACCAAAGCCCCACAGGTTGACCAACGGACCGACGGTGATGTCCATCGCGCCGTCGGTTTTTGCGCCAATACGTAACGCCGATGTCACAATATCCGCCAGCGCATCATTCACCGGCCACGGTGACAAGCTTTTTGACAGGTTAAAACGCATCAGCGCAGAATCATTCTTATAGGTAGAAAGCAGTTGATCATCAGCATCGAGCTGAGTCTGGATCTTCACCTGCAACTCCCCGGCACGTTTGGCATCCACGCCAACCACACTGACCCGCCAGAAAGTACCCATGGTTTTGCCTTCCAGGACTGTCGCGGTTGAGGACGGGGTCTGGGTTGATTTCGGGGCCTCATCGCACCCGACAAAAAAGAGTGTTACAGCCAGGAGCGCTGCACGACAAAAAATCATATCCATACGTGATTACCCTTATGAAAACGGGCGCAAGAGTACACCAAAAAAGAGTGTTTGTACGTCAGAAAAACGGCATTAAAAAAGGCCCCGTAGGGCCTTTGATAGAAATAGATACAGATTAGAACTGGTAAACCAGACCCAGTGCTACGATATCATCGGTAGAGATACCTGCATTACGGGTGAACTGGTTGTCATCCAGCAGGTTGATTTTGTAATCAACATAGGTAGACATGTTTTTGTTGAAGTAGTAGGTCGCGCCAACATCAACATATTTCAGGATATCCTGGTCGCCATAGCCGTTGTCCAGATCTTTACCTTTTGACTGCAGGTAAGCCACGGACGGACGCAGACCGAAGTCGAACTGGTACTGTGCAACAGCTTCAACGTTCTGTGCTTTGTTAGCCCAACCCAGTTTACCTGCACGCGTTGCGTTGTAGGTCTGGGTGTACTGTGCTGCCAGGTACACATTGTTCGCGTCGTATTTCAGACCGCCAGTGTAGGTTTCAGCACGATCGCCGGTACCGAAGTTCAGCTTGTTCTGCTCATCAGTACGTTTGGAGCTGGTGACCGCGGTACCCAGGGAGAAGCCTTCGCCGATATCATAAGTGATAGATCCGCCGACGCCGTCACCGTTCTGATTCAGTGCGTCACGACCGTTGCCAGTCACGCCGGTCATGCCTTCACCTTCCGGACTGCCGTTTTTACCCTGGTACTGCAGGGCAAAGTTCAGACCATCAACCAGACCGAAGAAATCGGTGTTACGGTAGGTTGCAAAGCCGTTACCACGCTGCTGCATGAAGTTGTCAGAACCGTAGGTATCGCCGCCGAATTCCGGCAGAACGTCGGTCCAGGACGTGACGTCATAAACCACGCCGTAGTTACGACCGTAGTCGAAAGAACCTGCATCAGCGAATTTCAGACCGGCAAACGCGACACGCGTCCAGGCGTTGTTTTCGTTTTCAGAGGAGTTACCCATGATCTGGTATTCCCACTGGCCGTAACCGGTCAGTTGGTCGTTAACCTGGGTTTCACCTTTGAAGCCGATACGCATATAGGTCTGATCACCATCTTTAGTAGAGTCATCAGAGAAATAGTGCAGACCGTCGACTTTACCGTACAGATCTAATTTGTTGCCGTCTTTGTTGTAAATTTCAGCCGCATTTGCTGCGCCTGCTACCAGCAGAGCCGGTACCAGGAGGGACAGTACTTTAACTTTCATGTTATTAACCCTCTGTTATATGCCTTTATTGCTTTTTTATGCCACTGCTCACTGGCTAACCCTCATTAACCAGTCGGCAACTTCATTCTCCGCAAAAACACAGAATAATCCAACACGAATATGATACTAATACTTTAAAGATGTTTCATTTATCTATGTAGATGTTTCAAAACATTAACAAAAGGGAACTTTTTTTAATTAAGAAAATGGAGAGAATAAGCACGAATAGTCAAGAACCATTACAAAATATATATAAATCAATAAATTACATAAAGCACAGCCATAGCACTGAATGATAAAACAAAATCTTCACTCGCAACTAAAATAGACTCGCTATCATCATTAACTTTATTTATTACCGTCATTCATTCATGAATGTCTGTTTACCCCTATTTCAACCGAATGCTCTGCGTTCGGTTTTTTTTTACCCTTCTTTACACAAACATCGCGGTTCTGTGCTACCGATGAAAAACTATAACGACTATTAACTATCTCACCTGTTCACCATCGCATATAAATCAGGCAAATAATTTCTTGTTATTTAATGCTAAATCTGTAGGTTTCATACCTTTATTTGTACTGATAGTGACCGGCTGTACACGTTTGCATTGCCTGCCTGGCAACGATACACAGCAATAAAAAACGCAGCTCCGCAGATGTTGCGTAAGTATGGCAATTCATACATTACCCTTTATACTGCCCCTTCATCTTTAGCGTCGTTTTAACAGGTCATAAACACGAATGAGTCAGTCTGACACAACGGCTTCTACCCGATTCTCCCTGCTTCCGGGAAGTATTACCCGTTTCTTCTTATTACTGATCGTGGTGCTGTTGGTGATGATGGGCGTGATGGTCCAGAGCGCGGTCAACACCTGGCTTAAAGATAAGAGCTATCAGATTGTCGATATCACCCACGCTATTCATAAAAGGGTAGATACCTGGCGATACGTGACCTGGCAAATCTATGACAATATTGCAGCGACAACCAACTCATCGACTGCCGACGGGTTACAGGAAACCCGACTCAAGCAAGATGTCTACTATCTTGAAAAACCCCGTAGAAAGACTGAAGCGCTGATTTTCGGCTCGCATGACAGTTCTACGCTGGAAATGACCCAGCGGATCTCAACCTATCTGGATACACTGTGGGGCGCGGAGAATGTCCCATGGTCCATGTATTATCTGAATGGTCAGGACAATAGCCTGATTCTTATCTCAACATTGCCGCTGAAAGATCTCACCTCCGGCTTTAAAGAATCGACAATTGGCAACATTGTCGACTCGCGCCGCGCTGAGATGTTACAACAGGCCAATGCGCTCGATGAGCGTGAAAGCTTCTCGTCCCTTCGCCGGCTGGTCTGGCAAAACGGTCATTACTTCACGTTACGCACAACCTTTAATCAGCCAGGGCATCTGGCAACCGTGGTCGCGTTTGACCTGCCGATTAATGATTTGATCCCCCCGGGCATGCAGTTGGACAGCTTTCATCTGGAGCCCGATGCCACGTCTACGGCTGAACATCTCAGTGAAAAAGAGTCGCCTGACAGCGTCAGCATCAACTTTAACAATAGCAAGATTGAGATCTCTTCAGCGCTAAATTCAACGGATATGCGACTGGTCTGGCAGGTTCCCTTTGGTTCATTACTGCTTGATACGCTGCAAAGCATTCTGCTGCCGCTGTTACTGAATATCGCTCTGCTGGCGCTGGCGCTGTTTGGCTATACCACTTTCCGCCACCTCCCTGCCCGCTCAAACGAAGTGGTGCCAAACCTTGCCGCAAATAATGAACTCCGGGTGCTTCGTGCAATCAATGAAGAAATTGTTTCGCTGCTGCCGCTGGGGTTATTGGTACACGACCAGGAATCCAACCGCACGGTTATCAGCAATAAAATTGCCGACCACCTGCTGCCACATTTAAATCTGCAAAATATCACCAGCATGGCGGAGCAGCATCAGGGGGTCATCCAGGCCACAATCAATAATGAATTGTATGAGATCAGGCTGTTCCGCAGCCAGATCTCAGCCCGCACGCAGATCTTTATCATTCGCGACCAGGACCGCGAAGTGCTGGTAAATAAAAAGCTGAAACAAGCGCAGCGACTGTATGAGAAAAACCAACAGGCTCGCGCCGCCTTTATGCAAAACATTGGTCGCGCACTGAAAGATCCCGCCAAAACGCTGGCCATCAATGCTGCCGCACTCAATACGCCCGACAGCCACAAACTGGCAAACCAGGCAGACGTTCTGGTACGTATGGTCGATGAGATTCAGTTGGCCAATCTTCTGGAAAGCGATGACTGGAAAAGTGAATCAACGCTGTTTTCCGTGCAGGCGTTAATTGACGACGTAGTACCTGAAGTACTACCCGCCATCAAGCGTAAAGGGTTACAGCTGCTGATTAAAAATCACCTGAGCGCCAATGATGAGCGCCGCGGCGACCGCGATGCCCTACGTCGTATTTTGCTGCTACTCATCCAATATGCCGTGACCACAACGCAGATTGGCAAAATTACGCTGGACGTCGACCAGGATGAGTCGGAGGCAGAGCGTCTGACCTTCCGTATTCTGGATACCGGGGAAGGCGTCGCGCTGAATGAAATTGATAATCTGCACTTTCCGTTCAGCAATGACACGCAGAGCGATCGATATGGCAAAGCGAATCCACTCACGTTCTGGTTGTGCGATCAGCTAGCGCGCAAACTGGGTGGACATCTGAATATTAAAGCGCGGGAAGAACTTGGAACGCGTTATATCGTCCATGTTAAGATGCCGCTGCATGACCAACATGCTGATAATGAAGAACGGCTGTTAGATGACGTCTGCGTGATGGTTGACGTCACCTCGAATGACGTACGCAGCATTGTATTGCGTCAGCTGGAAAACTGGGGAGCAACCTGCATCACGCCCGATGAGCGACTGAATAGTCAAGAATATGATCTCTTTATCACTGATAATCCGTCTAATCTTACTGCCTCGGGCTTGCTTTTAAGCGATGATGAGTCTGGCGTGCGAAAAATTGGCCCCGGTCAGCTGCGCGTCAACTTTAATATGAGCAATGCTATGCAGGAAGCTGTCCTGGAGCTAATAGAAGAACAACTGGCGCAAGAAGAGATCCAGGAACTCCCCCTCGGCGGTGATGAAAACGCCGAACTTCATGCCAGTGGTTACTATGCACTCTTTGTAGACACAGTACCGGATGATGTTAAGAGGTTGTATACTGAGGCAGCAACCAGCGATTTCGCTGCGTTAGCCCAAACGGCCCATCGCCTGAAAGGCGTGTTTGCCATGCTTAATCTGGTACCCGGCAAGCAGTTATGTGAAGCGCTGGAACATCTTATTCAAGAGAAAGATGCTCCAGGTATAGAAAAGTACATCAGCGACATTGACGTTTACGTCAAGAGCTTGCTGTAGCAAGGTGGCCCAATACATGAACACTATGAACGTAATTATTGCCGATGACCATCCGATTGTACTGTTCGGTATTCGTAAATCACTTGAACAAATCGAATGGGTGAACGTTGTCGGCGAATTTGAAGACTCCACTGCACTGATCAACAATTTGCCTAAATTAGATGCTCATGTGTTGATTACCGATCTCTCAATGCCGGGAGATAAATATGGTGATGGGATCACGTTAATTAAATATATCAAACGCCATTTCCCGAGCCTGTCGATCATCGTTTTGACCATGAACAACAACCCGGCCATCCTGAGCGCGGTACTGGATCTCGACATTGAAGGGATCGTGCTGAAACAAGGTGCGCCAACTGACCTGCCGAAGGCGCTGGCGGCGCTGCAAAAAGGTAAGAAATTCACCCCGGAAAGCGTCTCTCGCCTGCTGGAAAAAATCAGCGCCAGCGGTTATGGCGACAAACGCCTGTCACCGAAAGAAAGTGAAGTTCTGCGCCTGTTTGCCGAAGGCTTCCTGGTGACTGAAATCGCTAAAAAACTCAATCGCAGTATTAAAACCATCAGTAGCCAGAAAAAGTCTGCAATGATGAAGCTCGGCGTGGAAAACGATATCGCCCTGCTGAATTACCTGTCATCCGTGACGTTAAGCCCGTCAGACAAAGAGTAATTCGGTTTCATATCATCTGCCTGATGGCACCGCGTTTATCTGGCCTACGAACAATACAGTGTTGTGTATGTTCTGTAGGCCGGATAAGGCAAACACCGCTACCCTGCCTCTTTTATCCCCGCGTTTTTCTTACGCGATCCGCATAGACCGTTAGCGTCTGCTTCAGCACGTCTAGCGTCACTGGCTTGGATAAGCAACTGTCCATTCCCGACTCCAGACAACGCTGCTTCTCTTCCGCCAGAGCATTGGCCGTCACACCAATCACCGGCAGCGTTAACCCCAGTTGGCGAATACGCTGCGTCAAGCGATAACCATCCATATTCGGCATGTTGACGTCGCTCAGCACGATATCAATATGGTTTTTACTCAACACATTGAGCGCGTCCACACCGTCGTTGGCGGTTTTACACTGATATCCCAACGATCCCAACTGATCGGCCAGTAAACGACGGTTAATCGGATGATCGTCAACCACCAGAATCATCATGTCATCGTTTGTGGCTCCCACTTTGTCCGGAGCTGGCAGTGCGGTGGAAAGCGCTTCACTGCCCAGTTCAACGCTGTAGATATGCGCCAGCAGCGCCGGCAGCTCGTGCGGTGATGCCACGCTGTGCACCCACTCGCCAGGCGTTCTTTCCAGCGGAATACCAATGTGGCGACGACAGAAAATCACCGTGGCTCGTCCCTGCCACGCCTGATCCAGCACATCATCAGCAATCAATACATCATTTGCATCAGGTTGCTGCCCCTCATAACGCAGCACCGTCATCCCGGTACGCGTGAGGCTGGATTCGATAAAGTGATAGAGTGACGCGTTTCGCACCGCCAGCCAGCAGCGGGTACTGGCAAGACCGTCCACACTTTTATTCTGTGGATACTGGGCTCCATACAGCGGTATCCGCAGCGTAAACTGGCTCCCCATCCCCGGTTCAGAATCAACGGAAATATCCCCGTCCATCATGCTGATCAGTTTTTCACAGATAGCCAGACCTAACCCGGTCCCCTGGAAATTACGCTGCACGCCCGTCCCCACCTGGAAGAAGGGATCGAACAGACGAACGACTTCTTTGGCCGGGATCCCCACGCCAGTATCACGCACACGAATGCTGAGGTAGTCGCCGCTGCACTGAACATGCAGCACAATACATCCGGTATCGGTGAATTTAATAGCATTACTCAACAGGTTAGAAATGACCTGCTGCAAGCGCATCGGATCGCCATTTAATGCCACAGGCACATCCGGCTCAATGAAACAGTACAATCCCAGTTGCTTGCGTACCACCAGCGGCAGATAGTTGGCCGTAATATGGCTCATTACTTCCCGCGGTGAAAATTCGCGCGGTTCAATCTTCAACTGTTCGGATTCAATTTTCGAGAAATCAAGAATATCGCTGATAATCTTCAACAACAGGCTGGAGGAGTTATTCATCGCCGTCACCAGGCGATCCACTCCGCTGGGCAGTTCTTTCGTTTGCAGCAGGTCAAGGTTGCCGATAATGCCATACAGCGGCGTGCGTAGTTCATGACTCACCGTCGCAAGGAACATTGATTTTGACTGGCTGGCCTGTTCCGCCGCCTGCGCCATCTCCTGTAACGACTCTTCCATTTTCACACGCGCACTCACATCGACCAGGACGCATATGGCTACGTTCTCATTACGATAACGTGAATGCACAAAGCTGATTTGCAGATTGGTATTATTGCTGGTCAACACATCGACGAAATTAACCTGCTGGCCGCAGATAATTTGCGTCAACCGTTGCCTGTCTTCATGCGTCAGCATGTTGAGATAGGTATGCGCCAGCTCGTTGCTCAGAATGTTAATGCCATCAATTGTGCGCAGAATACAAATACCGACCGGCGCAGAAGCCACAATTTTACGGTTAAACTGTTCATGCTCTTCCAGGCGCTGGGCATCGCTTTCCGCTGGAATAAAAATACGCCGCTCATACATGCGCGTCAGCATAAACAACGCCGCACCTACCAGCACATTCAGCAGAACCGCATTCAGGATCATCATGCGTATCCGCTCCAGCACCAGATCGACCGGCACGGAGTACACAATACTGAGCGATGATGGCGGCAGGTTTTTCTTCAACACCAGATTGCGAAAACCCGGCGTGTAGCCAAACCACGAGCGCTCCTGCATCCAGCGCGGTTCAGACTGAATATTGCCTTCAGGACCGGTGAGTGAAATCAGCGCATGACCATTTTCATCAAGGATTGTCACCCCCATCGGCAAACTGCCCGGCGTGAAGAAGTTCTCCATACGAATCGGCTGTTCCACACCCAGCAACGCCTGCAGACGATTGGCAAGATAGACCGGCGTCAGCGCATAAAAATACCCCACGCCCGGACGCGGTCCCTGGCTTATCCAGAACAGGTTATTGCCGTTTTCTTCCTGCGGCGCATTGCGATACTTAATGATGCGCTCATGCAGTGCTTTCAGCGCCTCGTCACGTTCGACAGGCATATCCCGCAGACCGAAATTGGCCATGCAGAGGTTATCGCTGCCGATCAGGAACACACGGTTCAAATCATAAGCCGCTGAGAAATTGTCGCGCCAGTAGCGCATAAACCACGCCAATGACTCCAGCGAGCCACGCCAGGCATTACCCATCACCGCACAGTCGGAATCGGCAAACAGCGGTTCAAAATTCGGCACCACGGTTTTATCATCCCGTGCCCGCAATGACATCACGCCGTTTTCTGCCGTTAATCGGTTTTCAGCAATGTATTTCAGCTCTTTTATTACGTCAGAAGTACGCTGAATGTAGCGTTGGGCCTGATCGGAGCTGAGATTAAACTCCTGACGGATCTCAGACTCTCGCTGGTGCAGCGCATTCACAATGTAGAACACCGAAGCCAAAGCAATCAGACACCAGACCAGTAAGGCCAGCGCTCTGAACAGGTAGCGTGAGACTTTTAGAGTTGAATGAACGGAAGCAAGGTATTTCAAAGGGGCGAAGCTCCGCCTCAGGGTATCAATAGAGTGTGGTTAAGGTAGCGGTAAATGTCCGACGTCGCAATGCCCTCTCTTTACGGGAATATGATACACCGCTCTGACACCGTTGTCTTAACCCCTGATAATCGTCGTTTGCCTAAAAAACACTGCACGGATGTGAGAATGCGCAAGCTGAGATGGCTGACGCGTCGTTTATACCCG
Source organism: Citrobacter youngae (assembly GCF_003818115.1). Classification (GTDB taxonomy): domain Bacteria; phylum Pseudomonadota; class Gammaproteobacteria; order Enterobacterales; family Enterobacteriaceae; genus Citrobacter; species Citrobacter youngae. The sequence goes on from NZ_RPOI01000020.1 coordinate 90,738, forward strand.
CGACGTTTACGCAACCAAATGATCATGATGGCCATTCTGATGGTCATTGTGCCGACGATTTCTATTGGTTATATCGTAGAAACCGAAGGCCGGTCAGCAGTCTTATCTGAAAAAGAGAAAAAACTGTCATCGGTGCTCACTCTGCTTAACGGCGCGCTGGGCGATCGCTTTAGCCACTACGCGGATTTACCGCGTGAAGCGCGCATTCGGGCGCTGAATCTTGAGTTGGGGCCCATCACCGAACGGATCACCCAGGCATTTCCTGGCATCGGTGCGGGGTATTACAACAAAGCACTGGATGCAATCATCACCTACGCCCCCTCTGCGTTGTACCAAAGTAATGTCGGTATCACCATCACCGAGGATCACCCCGGTCGCGAAGTGATGCGCAGCAACGCACCTGTGGTTTTTTCCGGACGACAGGTTCGTGGCGACATCCTCAACTCCATGATCCCCATCGAACGGCAAGGTGAAGTCATTGGCTATATCTGGGCGAATGAACTAACGGAAGATATCCGCCAGCAAGCCTGGAAAATGGACGTCAGGATCATTGCCGTACTGGCTGCCGGACTCATCAGTAGCCTGCTGTTGATTGTGCTTTTCTCTCGCCGTCTCAGTGCGAATATCGATATTATCACCGACGGCCTCTCCACGCTGGCGCAAAAAACACCAGCCCGCCTGCCTGAACTGCCCGGCGAACTGGGGCAAATCAGCCGCAGCGTCAATGCGCTGGCACAAACGCTTCGGGAAACCAAAACCCTTAACGACCTGATAATTGAGAACGCAGCAGACGGCGTCATTGCCATCGACAGACAGGGTGATGTCACCACCATGAATCCGGCGGCAGAGCAAATCACTGGCTATCAGTTGCATGAACTGGTCGGGCAACCCTATGCAACCCTCTTTGCCGATACTCAGTTCTCCAGCCCGGTACTGGATACGCTGGAGCACGGCACCGAACATGTCGCCCAGGAGGTGAGTTTTCCTGGCCGCGACCGCACTATTGAAATAAGCGTCACCACCAGCAGGATCCATAACGCGCATGGCGAACTAATCGGAGCTCTGGTGATCTTCTCTGATTTAACGGCCCGCAAAGAGACACAGCGCCGGCTGGCACAAACGGAAAGGCTCGCGACGCTCGGCGAGTTGATGGCTGGAGTGGCGCATGAGGTACGTAACCCGCTGACGGCAATCCGTGGCTATGTACAGATCATCCGCCAACAAACATCTTTACCAGAACATCAGGAATATTTATCCGTTGTGCTGAACGAAATTGACTCAATCAATAAAGTCATCCAACAACTGTTGGATTTCTCACGCCCGCGACAAAGCCAGTGGCAGCAGGTACAGCTCAATGCGTTGATTGAAGAAACGCTGATCCTCGTGCAAACCGCGGGCCTACAGGCTCGAATCACGTTTACCACGGAATTAGATACCAGCCTGCCAGCCATCGTCGCCGATCGCGAACTCCTCAAGCAGGTGATCCTCAATATTTTAATCAATGCGGTGCAGGCGATAGCCGCACGGGGCGAAATTCGAATCCGCACCTGGCAATACTCGGCCTCACAGCAGACGGTGATGATTGAAGATAATGGCAACGGTATCGATATTGCCATTCAGAAGAAAATATTCGACCCCTTCTTTACGACCAAAGCATCAGGTACGGGTCTTGGACTGGCGCTAAGCCAGCGCATTATCAACGCGCATCAGGGGGATATCCACGTGACAAGTATGCCGGGCTGCGGCGCAACCTTCACCCTGATTTTACCTCTTAACCCGCAGGGAAATCCGTCAGAATGAAAACGACCTACCGTATTCTCATCGTTGATGACGAAGAAAATGTTCGCCGTATGCTTGCCACTGCGTTTTCCCTGCAAGGGCATGAGACGCACTGCGCCAGCGATGGAAAAGCCGCGCTGACTCTGTTTGCTGATACGCATCCTGACGTGGTACTGATGGACATCCGCATGCCAGAGATGGACGGTATTGATGCTTTGAAAGTCATGCGCGCCCAGCAGCCGCGGATCCCCGTTATTCTGATGACGGCCTACGCCGAAGTGGAGACCGCAGTGGAGGCTCTCCGTAGCGGCGCGTTTGACTATGTGATTAAACCCTTTGATTTGGATGAGCTCAATCTGGTCATTCAGCGCGCACTACAGCTTCAGGCAATGAAGCAGGAGATCCGCAATCTACATCAGGCGCTAAGCACCAGCTGGCAATGGGGGCATATCCTGACTAACAGCCCGGTGATGATGGATATTTGTAAAGACACGGCAAAAATCGCCCTCTCACAGGCGAACGTACTGATTAGCGGTGAAAGTGGCACAGGAAAAGAGCTGATTGCCCGCGCCATCCACTACAACAGCAGACGCGCCAACGGTCCCTTTATCAAAATCAACTGTGCGGCCTTACCGGAATCATTACTGGAAAGCGAACTGTTTGGTCACGAAAAGGGGGCATTTACCGGTGCACAAACCCTACGCCAGGGACTGTTCGAACGTGCGCATCAGGGAACGCTTCTGCTCGACGAGATTGGTGAAATGCCGCTGGTTCTGCAGGCCAAACTGCTGCGTATTTTGCAGGAAAGAGAGTTCGAGCGCATCGGCGGACACCAAACTATTCGCGTCGATATCCGTATTGTTGCCGCCACCAATCGCTGCCTGCAAACAATGGTGAAGGAAGGAACGTTCCGTGAAGACCTGTTTTACCGGCTCAACGTGATTCATCTGACCCTTCCCCCGTTACGCGAACGCCGCGAAGACATCGCTCTGTTAGCGAATCACTTTTTACAAAAATTTAGCTCAGAAAATCAGCGGGATATCATTGAGATCGATCCAACGGCGATGTCCATGCTTACAGCCTGGCCATGGCCAGGAAACATTCGTGAACTGTCTAACGTCATCGAACGTGCAGTGGTCATGAATACCGGCGCGGTGATTTTTGCCGAAGACCTGCCTGCGCAGTTCCGATCACCTGTCAGTACCGTAACAGAAGTAAAAGCAGTTCAGACCGGAGAACGCAATCTGAAGGAAGAAATTAAGCGTGAGGAAAAACGCATCATCCTTGAGGTGCTCGACAATCAGGATGGCAACCGCACCCGCACCGCGCTAATGCTGGGGATCAGTCGGCGCGCTCTGATGTACAAATTGCAAGAGTATGGCATTGACCCGTCAGGCTCCTGATACCTAAATTTGCTATGCAGAATTTTGCACACTGCGCAAAACTCTGCATAGCAACTCCACCTTCCTCTCGCCAGACAATAAAAAATAAACCATAAAATTCAAATAATTAAAAAATAATTTTACCATTATCATTCTGGCACCCGGCTTGCAATTCCCTGAGCGTACCCAAAATGGAGTATGCAAAAGGGAAACATAATGAAAACAAAACTGATTACTTTACAAGACGCAGCGAGCCTCTTTCGTGACGGCATGACCATCATGGTCGGCGGTTTTATGGGGGTTGGCACGCCACCTCGCCTTGTCGAAGCCTTACTTGAATCTGGCGTCAGAGATTTGACGTTAATTGCCAACGATACCGCATTTGTCGATACCGGTATCGGCCCCTTAATCGTCAACGGTCGCGTGAGCAAAGTGATTGCCTCGCACATTGGCACCAACCCTGAAACCGGTCGCCGCATGATTGCCGGCGAAATGGACGTACAACTGGTGCCGCAAGGCACTCTGATTGAGCAAATTCGCTGCGGTGGCGCAGGCCTTGGCGGTTTTCTGACGCCAACCGGTGTCGGCACCGTAGTAGAAGATGGCAAGCAGACCATGACGCTCGATGGCAGAGTCTGGTTGCTCGAACGTCCATTACGTGCCGATCTGGCGCTGATCCGCGCACACCGCGCAGACACGCTTGGCAACCTGACCTATCAACTTAGCGCCCGTAATTTTAACCCACTGATTGCCCTTGCCGCCGACATCACACTGGTAGAACCGGATGAAATGGTCGAGATCGGTGAACTCCAGCCAGACCAGATCGTCACCCCTGGTGCCGTTATCGACCATATCGTCATTCCACAGGAGAGCTAATCATGGATGCTAAACAACGTATTGCGCGCCGTGTGGCGCTTGAGCTTCACGATGGGGATGTCGTCAACCTGGGGATTGGTCTGCCGACGATGGTTGCCAACTACCTGCCCGCTGACATTCATATCACATTGCAGTCAGAAAATGGTTTTCTCGGTCTGGGCCCGGTCACCACTGCACATCCTGATCTGGTGAACGCGGGTGGCCAACCGTGCGGTATTTTGCCGGGCGCGGCGATGTTTGATAGCGCCATGTCGTTTGCGTTAATTCGTGGGGGCCATGTCGATGCCTGCGTGCTCGGTGGGTTACAGGTCGATGAGCAGGCCAACCTCGCCAACTGGGTCGTTCCCGGCAAAATGGTTCCCGGCATGGGAGGAGCGATGGATCTGGTGACCGGTGCGCGCAAAGTGATTATCGCGATGGAGCATTGCGCAAAAGACGGCTCAGCGAAGATCCTCCGACATTGCACCATGCCGCTGACGGCACAACATGCGGTGCATATGCTGGTCACCGAACTCGCCGTTTTCCGCTTCATTGACGGCAAAATGTGGCTTACGGAAATCGCGGAAGGATGCGATATCGCCACGCTGCGTGAAAAAACCGAAGCGCAGTTTGATGTCGCCGCCGAGCTGATTATCCTGCGAGGTGATGCATGATCGGCCGCATTGCTCGTTTTATGACGCGCGTGGTCAGCCGCTGGCTGCCTGATCCGCTAATTTTCGCCATGCTGCTAACGCTGTTGACCTTCGGCATCGCGCTGTGGCTGACGCCACAAACGCCAGTCAGCATGGTGAGATTCTGGGGTGATGGTTTCTGGAACCTGCTGGCGTTTGGTATGCAGATGGCGCTGATCATCGTCACAGGCCATGCGTTAGCCAGTTCAGGACCGGTGAAAAGTCTGCTGCGAACGGCGGCGTCTGCCGCCAAAACCCCCGCTCAGGGTGTCATGCTGGTGACGTTTTTCGGTTCAGTCGCCTGCGTCATCAACTGGGGTTTTGGTCTGGTAGTGGGGGCGATGTTTGCCCGTGAAGTCGCACGCCGGGTACCCGGCTCCGACTATCCCCTGCTGATTGCTTGTGCCTACATCGGTTTTCTCACCTGGGGGGGTGGCTTCTCCGGTTCAATGCCATTGCTGGCGGCAACGCCAGGCAACCCGGTTGAGCACGTCGCAGGGTTAATTCCGGTCGCAGACACGCTATTTACCGGTTTCAACATCTTCATCACCGTGGCACTGATCGTCGTAATGCCGTTCATCACACGCATGATGACGCCAAAACCTTCCGATGTGGTAAGCATCGATCCGAAGCTGTTACTGGAAGAAGCTGATTTCCAGAAAAAACTGCCACCCGACGCTCCACCATCGGAAAAACTGGAAGAGAGCCGCATTCTGGCCCTGATCATCGGGGCATTAGGGATTGCTTATCTGGCCCTCTATTTCACCGAGAAAGGCTTCAACATCACCATCAACACCGTCAATCTGATGTTTATGATTGCCGGTCTGCTGCTGCATAAAACGCCGATGGCCTATATGCGTGCCGTTAGCGCTGCCGCACGTAGCACCGCCGGCATCCTGGTGCAGTTCCCCTTCTACGCCGGTATTCAATTGATGATGGAGCACTCTGGTCTCGGCGGATTGATTACCGAGTTCTTCATCAACGTCGCCAACAAAGACACCTTCCCGCTGATGACCTTCTTCAGTTCAGCACTGATTAACTTTGCTGTGCCATCCGGCGGCGGCCATTGGGTTATTCAGGGACCGTTCGTCATGCCCGCCGCTCAGGCGCTTGGTGCCGATCTTGGTAAGTCAGTGATGGCTATCGCCTATGGCGAGCAGTGGATGAACATGGCGCAGCCGTTCTGGGCGCTACCTGCATTGGCTATCGCCGGATTGGGGGTGCGCGACATCATGGGGTACTGCATCACCGCCCTGCTCTTCTCAGGCGTCATTTTTGTCATTGGATTGACCTTGTTCTGACAGCCATTACTTACATAAAGGAACAGAAAAATGAAAAACTGTGTCATTGTCAGCGCGGCACGTACCGCAATCGGTAGCTTTAATGGCGCACTGGCGACCACCAGTGCTATCGAGTTGGGATCAACCGTGATAAAAGCGGCAATCGAGCGCGCTCATCTTGATCCGCAGCAGGTTGAAGAAGTGATTATGGGTAACGTACTGCAGTCCGGCCTGGGACAGAATCCGGCGCGTCAGGCATTGCTAAGAAGCGGTCTTTCCGACACCGTTTGCGGCTTCACCGTCAACAAAGTGTGCGGATCCGGCCTGAAAAGCGTGGCGCTTGCCGCCCAGGCAATCAAAGCAGGACAAGCCCAGGCGATCGTCGCGGGGGGGATGGAAAACATGAGCCTGGCCCCCTACCTGTTAGACGCGAAAGCCCGTTGGGGGTATCGCCTCGGTGACGGGCAATTGGCAGACGTCATTCTGCGCGATGGGCTGATCTGCGCCGAACATGGCTATCATATGGGGATTACCGCCGAGAACGTCGCTAAAGAGTACGGTATCAGCCGCGAAATGCAGGATGAACTGGCACTGTTATCACAGCAGAAAGCCATTGCCGCAATAGAGTCCGGCGCTTTCCAGGCCGAAATCGTCCCTGTCAGCGTGCAATCACGTAAGAAAACCCTCATTTTTGAACGCGATGAGTTTCCCAAGGCAGACTCCAGGGCGGAAGGTCTTGCCGCATTGCGTCCGGCCTTCGACAAAGCAGGTACTGTTACCGCTGGCAACGCCTCGGGGATTAACGACGGTGCTGCCGCTCTGGTGGTAATGGAAGAGTCGGCAGCACTGGCGGCTGGGCTAAAACCGCTGGCGCGGATCAAAGCCTGGGCCAGCGGCGGCGTCGCCCCGGCGATGATGGGCATGGGACCCGTTCCTGCCACGCAAAAAGCGCTACAACGGAGCGGGCTGCAACTGTCGGATATCGATCTTATCGAAGCTAACGAAGCCTTTGCCGCGCAGTTTCTTGCGGTGGGTAAAACACTGGGGTTTGATGCACAAAAGGTCAACGTTAACGGTGGTGCGATTGCGCTGGGTCACCCTATTGGCGCCAGCGGCGCGCGTATTCTGGTCACATTGCTGCACGCGTTACAGGCACGGGATAAAACGCTCGGTCTGGCAACGCTGTGTATCGGCGGCGGCCAGGGTATTGCGATGATCGTGGAGCGCATGAACTAAAAAAAAGGGCCGGATTTCTCCGGCCCTTCTCATCACAACTTAATTACTCTTCTGCGTCGTCTGCCGCATCATCGTCGCTTTCAGCTTCAGGAGCGATATCCTCGTCCCCTTCCGCAGCGCTGCCGTCGATGGAGTCGAGCTCTTCATCATCAACCGGTTCAGCAACACGTTGCAGGCCCACAACGTTTTCATCTTCCGCAGTACGGATGAGGATCACGCCCTGGGTGTTACGCCCTACCACGCTGATTTCCGACACGCGTGTACGCACCAGCGTACCGGCATCGGTGATCATCATGATCTGGTCAGTATCTTCAACCTGTACCGCGCCAACAACAGAGCCGTTGCGTTCGGTGACTTTGATGGAGATAACGCCCTGCGTCGCACGAGACTTCGTCGGATACTCTTCCGCTGCGGTACGCTTACCGTAGCCGTTCTGCGTCACGGTCAGGATGGCACCTTCACCGCGCGGAACAATCAGAGAAACAACTTTATCTTCCCCGGCCAGCTTGATACCACGTACACCGGTCGCGGTACGCCCCATAGCACGAACGGCGTCTTCTTTGAAGCGCACCACTTTACCGGCAGCAGAGAACAGCATGACTTCATCGGAACCGGACGTCAGGTCAACGCCAATCAGTTCGTCGCCTTCGTTCAGATTAACCGCAATGATACCGGCTGAACGCGGACGGCTGAACTCGGTCAGCGCCGTTTTCTTCACGGTACCGCTGGCGGTCGCCATGAAGACGTTAACGCCCTCTTCGTACTCGCGTACTGGCAGAATCGCGGTGATACGCTCGTTAGCTTCCAGCGGCAGCAGGTTGACGATTGGACGTCCACGCGCGCCACGGCTGGCTTCTGGCAACTGATAAACCTTCATCCAGTACAAACGACCGCGGCTGGAGAAGCAGAGGATCGTGTCATGGGTGTTGGCCACCAGCAGGCGGTCGATAAAGTCTTCTTCTTTAATGCGTGCTGCTGATTTACCTTTCCCGCCACGACGCTGTGCTTCGTAGTCGGTTAACGGCTGATATTTCACGTAGCCCTGATGAGACAAGGTCACGACAACATCTTCCTGGCTAATCAGATCTTCGATGTTGATGTCAGCGCTGTTCGCGGTGATTTCGGTACGACGCGCGTCGCCGAACTGCTCGCGAACCAGCTCCATCTCTTCACGGATAACTTCCATCAGACGATCGGCACTGCCCAGAATGTGCAACAGTTCGGCGATCTGCTCCAGCAGCTCTTTGTATTCGTCGAGCAGTTTTTCATGCTCAAGGCCGGTCAGTTTCTGCAGACGCAGATCCAGAATCGCCTGGGCCTGCTGTTCAGTCAGGTAGTACTGACCATCACGCACGCCAAACTCAGGTTCCAGCCACTCAGGACGCGCAGCGTCATCACCCGCACGTTCCAGCATGGCAGAGACGTTCCCCAGTTCCCAGGAGCGCGCAACCAGCGCCGCTTTCGCTTCTGCCGGGGTCGGCGCACGACGGATCAGTTCGATGATCGGATCGATGTTGGCAAGAGCAATCGCCAGCGCTTCGAGGATGTGCGCACGGTCGCGGGCTTTACGCAGTTCAAAAATAGTACGGCGAGTAACCACTTCACGACGGTGACGAACAAATGCAGCGATAATCTCTTTCAGGTTCATGATCTTCGGCTGACCATGGTGCAGCGCAACCATGTTGATACCGAAAGAAACCTGCAGTTGGGTCTGGGAGTAGAGGTTGTTCAGCACCACTTCCCCGACCGCATCGCGTTTCACTTCAATCACGATGCGCATACCGTCTTTGTCAGACTCGTCACGCAGCGCGCTGATGCCTTCAACGCGTTTATCTTTTACCAGCTCGGCGATTTTCTCGATCAGGCGTGCTTTGTTCACCTGATACGGAATTTCATGCACGATGATGGTTTCGCGGCCAGTTTTCGCGTCAGCTTCGACTTCTGCACGTGCGCGAATGTATACCTTGCCGCGACCGGTACGGTAAGCTTCTTCGATACCACGACGACCATTGATGATCGCTGCGGTCGGGAAGTCCGGACCCGGAATATGTTCCATCAGCCCTTCAATGCTGATGTCTTCATCGTCAATATATGCCAGACAGCCGTTGACCACTTCCGTCAGGTTGTGCGGCGGAATATTGGTTGCCATACCTACCGCGATACCGGACGAACCGTTCACCAGCAGGTTAGGAATTTTGGTTGGCATAACGTCTGGAATGCGTTCGGTGCCGTCGTAGTTATCGACGAAATCAACCGTTTCTTTTTCCAGGTCAGCCATCAGCTCGTGGGCGATTTTCGACATACGGATTTCCGTATAACGCATCGCAGCTGCGGAGTCGCCATCGACAGAACCAAAGTTACCCTGACCATCCACCAGCATGTAACGCAAGGAGAATGGCTGCGCCATACGAACAATGGTGTCGTAAACGGCGGTATCACCATGAGGGTGGTATTTACCGATTACGTCACCAACGACACGGGCAGATTTTTTATAGGCTTTATTCCAGTCGTTGCCCAATACGTTCATGGCGTAAAGTACGCGACGGTGTACCGGCTTCAGGCCATCTCGGACGTCCGGCAGCGCACGGCCAACAATGACCGACATCGCATAATCCAGATAGGAGCTCTTCAGCTCTTCCTCAATGTTGACCGGTGTAATTTCTCTCGCAAGGTCGCTCATCTAACCGCTATCCCTCTACTGTATCCCGGATTCAAAGGTCGCAAATTATAACACATACGTGAAGATTCAGGTAAATGGATTCCCCCAGACAGAGGCTTTATTCATCCCGTCAGGCTGATATACTCGTTTGCATCGCAAATTTAGGAGTAGAAGCCCCAATGAATGCCGAAAAACCCCCGGTAACTCACAACGTTGACCATGAAGAAATTGCCAAATTTGAAGCAGTCGCGTCGCGCTGGTGGGATCTTGAGGGTGAATTTAAGCCTCTGCACCGCATAAATCCGCTGCGTCTGGGCTATATCGCCGAACGGTCAGGTGGTCTGTTTGGTAAAAAGGTACTCGACGTCGGCTGCGGCGGCGGGATTCTGGCAGAAAGCATGGCGCGTGAAGGCGCAACAGTCACCGGCCTGGATATGGGGTTTGAACCCTTACAGGTGGCAAAACTGCATGCGCTGGAAAGTGGCATTCATGTTGAGTATGTGCAGGAGACAGTCGAAGAACACGCCGAGAAATATGCGCACCAGTATGACGTCGTCACCTGTATGGAAATGCTGGAACACGTACCAGACCCGCAGTCGGTGGTCAGGGCCTGTGCCAGACTGGTTAAACCGGGCGGCGAAGTCTTTTTCTCCACGCTTAACCGCAACGGCAAATCCTGGCTGATGGCGGTGGTCGGCGCGGAATATATTCTGCGCATGGTGCCGAAAGGTACGCACGATGTGAAAAAATTTATTAAGCCCGCTGAACTGTTAGAGTGGGTTGACCAGACCGTACTGAAAGAGCGTCATATGACCGGCCTGCACTACAACCCCATTACCAACACCTTTAAACTGGGCCCCGGCGTGGATGTGAACTATATGGTGCATACCACCGCCAAAAGCGAATAAACCGGCTCTCATGGCCTGATGACGCTGGATTGTAGGCCGGATAAAGCGCGCCAGCGCCGCCATCCGGCACGACTCCGGGCTTTAACGCCTGATGGCGCTTCGCTTATCAGGCCTACATGATTATGCATCGCCTACTGATCCTGAGTAGGCGTCTCAGGGCAATTTTTGTGCCAGATCATAAGAACTTTCTTTGCCTTAGATGAAGAAATCAGCACTCGATCAAATTTTCTATTTTTTTTCTCAATTATTGACATCCCCGCCAGGCCTTATAAGACGCGCACTTAGCGATTCTTACCCTTTTGCAACCTCAATTTAACCTCAAAATCAACTCTTGTGCTGAAAAGAATCCCTACTAGAATACTCACCATATAGCGTCTATTTTATCAAACAACCCCTACATATAGTATTTACCCACAGACTTAGTCACAACGTGGCACTGTGGATAATATGGGGGATATTTTTTCTTTCACGGACAGGTAAAAACCACATGAATCAGAGTCTGCTGGTGACAAAGCGTGATGGTAGTACAGAGCGCATCAATCTCGACAAAATCCATCGAGTTCTGGATTGGGCGGCAGAAGGACTGAATAACGTATCGATTTCACAGGTCGAGTTGCGCTCCCACATTCAGTTTTATGACGGTATCAAGACTTCCGATATCCATGAAACAATCATCAAAGCTGCCGCCGACCTGATCTCCCGCGAAGCGCCGGATTATCAGTATCTGGCCGCCCGTCTGGCGATTTTTCATCTGCGCAAAAAAGCCTACGGCGAGTTTGAACCGCCAAAACTGTTTGACCATGTCGTGAAAATGGTTGAAATGGGCAAATACGACAATCATCTGCTGGAAGACTACACGGAAGAAGAGTTCAAGCAGATGGACTCGTTCATCATACACGATCGTGATATGACCTTCTCTTATGCTGCAGTGAAGCAGTTAGAGGGCAAATATCTGGTGCAAAACCGTGTTACCGGTGAGATCTATGAAAGCGCACAGTTCCTCTACATTCTGGTAGCAGCCTGCCTGTTTTCTAACTATCCGCGTGAAACACGTCTGCAATATGTAAAACGTTTCTACGACGCCGTTTCTACGTTCAAAATCTCGCTGCCGACGCCGATTATGTCCGGCGTGCGTACCCCAACGCGTCAGTTCAGCTCCTGCGTACTGATCGAGTGCGGCGACAGCCTTGACTCCATCAACGCAACTTCCAGCGCGATTGTGAAATATGTTTCTCAACGTGCCGGTATCGGTATTAACGCCGGCCGCATCCGTGCGCTGGGTAGCCCGATTCGCGGCGGTGAAGCGTTCCACACCGGTTGTATTCCGTTCTACAAGCATTTCCAGACGGCGGTGAAATCCTGCTCTCAAGGTGGCGTACGCGGCGGTGCAGCCACGTTGTTCTACCCAATGTGGCATCTGGAAGTTGAAAGCCTGCTGGTGCTGAAAAACAACCGCGGCGTCGAAGGCAACCGCGTTCGTCACATGGACTACGGCGTACAAATCAACAAGTTGATGTACACCCGCCTGCTGAAAGGCGGCGACATCACGCTATTCAGTCCGTCCGACGTTCCGGGCCTGTATGATGCGTTCTTCGCCGATCAGGACGAATTCGAACGTCTGTATACCCAATATGAAAACGACGACAGCATCCGCAAGCAGCGCGTGAAAGCGGTTGAGCTGTTCTCACTGATGATGCAGGAACGTGCCTCTACCGGCCGTATTTACATTCAGAACGTGGACCACTGCAATACCCACAGCCCGTTCGATCCGGTTGTCGCGCCAGTGCGCCAGTCCAACCTGTGCCTGGAAATCGCCCTGCCGACCAAACCGCTGACCGACGTTAACGACGAAAACGGTGAAATCGCTCTGTGTACGCTGTCCGCATTCAACCTGGGGGCAATCAAAGATCTGAGCGAGCTGGAAGAGCTGGCCGTACTGGCTGTGCGTGCTCTCGATGCGCTGCTCGATTACCAGGATTATCCAATTCCGGCCGCTAAACGTGGCGCCATGGGCCGTCGTACGCTGGGTATTGGCGTAATCAACTACGCCTACTGGCTGGCGAAAAACGGTAAACGTTACTCTGACGGCAGCGCGAACAATCTGACTCACAAAACCTTTGAAGCTATTCAGTATTACCTGCTGAAAGCCTCTAACGAACTGGCAAAAGAGCAAGGCGCATGCCCATGGTTCAACGAAACCACCTATGCGCAGGGTATTTTGCCGATCGATACCTATAAGAAAGACCTCGATGCCATTGCCAACGAGCCGTTGCACCTGGACTGGGAGCAACTGCGTGAGTCCATTAAGACCCACGGTCTGCGTAACTCCACGCTCTCCGCTCTGATGCCGTCGGAGACCTCTTCGCAGATCTCCAACGCCACCAACGGTATTGAACCACCACGCGGTTACGTGAGCATCAAAGCATCGAAAGATGGCATTCTGCGCCAGGTTGTGCCGGACTACGAACACCTGCACGACGCATACGAACTGCTGTGGGAAATGCCGAACAACGACGGCTATCTGCAGCTGGTAGGTATCATGCAGAAATTTATCGATCAGTCGATTTCTGCCAACACCAACTACGATCCGTCGCGCTTCCCGTCCGGAAAAGTACCGATGCAGCAGTTGCTGAAAGACCTGCTCACCGCCTACAAATTTGGTGTCAAAACGCTGTATTATCAGAACACCCGTGACGGTGCGGAAGATTCTCAGGACGATCTGGTGCCATCCATTCAGGATGATGGCTGCGAAAGCGGCGCATGTAAGATCTGATGAATGATGCCGGGTGGCGCTACGCTTACCCGGCCACGATTGCACGGTTTGTAGGCCGGACAAGGTGCTTGCACCGCCTCCGGCGCTCATCCCACAAAGGATTCACATCAATGGCATACACCACTTTTTCACAGACGAAAAATGACCAGCTTCTGGAACCGATGTTTTTCGGCCAGCCGGTGAACGTCGCCCGCTACGATCAGCAAAAATATGACATCTTCGAAAAACTGATCGAAAAGCAGCTCTCTTTCTTCTGGCGTCCGGAAGAAGTCGACGTTTCACGTGACCGCATTGACTTCCAGGCACTGCCGGAACATGAAAAACATATCTTCATCAGCAACCTGAAGTATCAGACGCTGCTGGACTCTATTCAGGGACGTAGCCCGAACGTGGCGCTGCTGCCGCTGATTTCTATCCCTGAGCTGGAAACCTGGGTGGAAACGTGGGCGTTTTCTGAAACGATCCATTCCCGCTCCTACACCCACATCATTCGTAACATCGTGAACGATCCTGCGGTGGTGTTCGACGATATCGTCACCAACGAACAGATCCAGAAACGCGCGGAAGGCATTTCCAGCTACTACGATGAGTTGATCGAGATGACCAGCTACTGGCATCTGCTGGGCGAAGGCACCCATACAGTCAATGGTAAAACGGTTGTCGTCAACCTGCGTGAACTGAAGAAAAAACTGTATCTGTGCCTGATGAGCGTTAACGCGCTGGAAGCGATTCGCTTCTACGTCAGCTTTGCCTGCTCTTTCGCTTTTGCAGAACGCGAACTGATGGAAGGTAATGCAAAAATCATTCGTCTGATTGCCCGTGATGAAGCCCTGCATCTGACCGGCACCCAGCATATGCTGAACCTGTTGCGCAGCGGCGTGGACGATCCGGAAATGGCGGAAATCGCCGAAGAGTGTAAACAAGAGTGCTATGACCTGTTTGTACAGGCCGCGCTGCAGGAAAAAGAGTGGGCGGATTATCTGTTCCGTGACGGTTCGATGATCGGTCTGAACAAAGATATCCTGTGCCAGTACGTTGAGTACATCACCAATATCCGTATGCAGGCTGTTGGCCTTGACTTGCCATTCCAGACACGCTCTAACCCGATCCCGTGGATCAATACCTGGCTGGTATCCGATAACGTCCAGGTTGCACCGCAGGAAGTCGAAGTCAGCTCTTACCTGGTCGGCCAAATCGACGCCGAAGTTGATACCGACGACCTGAGTAACTTCCAGCTCTGATGGGTCGCGTTACTCTGCGCATCTCTGGCACACAACTGCTGTGCCAGGATGAACATCCTTCCCTGCTCGCCGCGCTCGAATCGCACAACGTCGAAGTCGAGTATCAGTGCCGTGAAGGTTACTGCGGTTCCTGCCGTACCCGCCTGGTGGCGGGACAGGTTGACTGGATTGCAGAACCTCTGGCCTTTATTCAGCCGGGTGAGATATTGCCCTGCTGTTGCCGGGCAAACGGGGATATTGAGATTGAAATGTAGTGCTTAGTGGACTTCATGCGTGGAGACCAATACCACGTCTGGGCGTTTTTTCATCTGCATGATATACAACGCCCCGGCCAGCACCACCAGCAAAGCCCCGACCAGGTAAATCGCCCTATACCCCACGCCTTCAACCATCATCCCCATAATGAACGCACCAATCGCCATTCCCGCGTCCATTGCATTGAAAAACAGCGAATTGGCAACACCGATTTTGTGCGGCTCCACTGAACTAATAATTTGTGTCTGAAATACCGGCGTAACCGAACCGTAACCAATACCAATTAATCCTCCGGCAATAATCATCATGATGCTGCCGTTGGTATAGCCCAGCGCTACCAGCCCAACGGTGAAGGCCAGTAAGCACGGATAAACCACGTATTTCGGCCCTTTTCTATCACAGATATTGCCGGTAAAGGTTCGGCAGACCATCAGGCAAATAGCGTAGCACAGCAGGAAATTACTGGCGGCTGCCATCAAATCCAATTCGCGGGCATACAGTGCCAGGAAGGCTGAAACACCCGCATAGGAAAAGGTCATAAAGAATGTCACCATCGCGAAAGGCAGCGCGGCGCGGTCAAACATGGCGGCAAAGCCCAGATTCGGTTTGGAACCATCAGCGTGACAAATCACTGGCGGTACGGCGACAATCAGTGACAGCACAATCCCCAACGCCGCCACAACCGTGCACAACCAGAATGCAGCAGTGTAGGCTTCCCAGCGCGCCATGTTCAGCCCTACCCATGGCCCCACAACCATTGCCAGTCCCATGGCTAAAGAGAAAAAACTGATGCCCTCCCCACGTCGGGAGGCCGGTATCAACCGCGCGGAAATCGTTCCTTTTACCGTGGTTATAACGCCAAACGTTACACCATGAAGCACCCGAATCAGCAGGAGTGATTCAATTGAATGGCAAACCGGATACAGCGCAGTGACCACCAAAAAGGCCAGAGAAGAGAGCACCAGAATCGTTTTATTCGAATATTTCCCCACCCACTGCCCGGCAAAAGGACGAACAAGAATGGCAGAGCCCAAAAAGAACGTGACTAATAAACCGGCCTTATCAGGAGTAGCATGCAGGCGATCCGAAATATAGATCGGAAGCAGGGTCAGCAGGACATAAAAAACAAAAAAGATAATAAAGCTGATAATCGTTATTGCCCAGAAATCCTTCGTCCACAGTTTTTCTTTCATATTCGACAACCTTGTCCAGACGGCGCACGCAGGCAACGCTCAGCACAACTGAACGACGGACAAGTGCGTCAAAATGTGAGTTAAACACCAGAACGCCAGTATAAATAAGCTCATGATATTAGAGAAATTAATCGTTTTAATATTATTAATTAGAAGAAACTAATGACACTAACACAGATCCACGCTTTGCTTGCCGTGCTCGAGTACGGCGGTTTTACCGAAGCCAGCAAGCGGCTGTATATGACCCAGTCCGCCGTGAGTCAGGCAATTTCAGCATTAGAAGAAGAGCTGGGCGTTGATATTTTAATCCGCGAACGTCGCAAAGACATCAGGCTCACCCCGGCGGGACACCGGATCGTGCCACGCCTGCGAGCCATCGTGTCAGAAACCAACGCGGTGAAAGAAATTGCCGAGCAGGAACGACAAAACCCAGCCCGAACCCTGCGTATCGGCTGTTTTCCCAGCGCCTGCGCCTGCATTTTACCTGGCATTATCCGCCACTTTGAACAGCAGCATCCGCACATCAAAATTATCCCCTTCGAAGAGAACAGCCCGGCGATCGTTGATTCCCTGCGCAGCGGGGATATCAATGCTGGATTTGTGCATTTCCCGGTCAATGGCATGTACTGCGTACCGGTCTACCGCGATAAATTTACCGTAGTGGTCCCCGAAAGCCACCCACTGGCAGCCAACACCACTATTTCGCTGGAAGAACTGATGGGAGAACCGCTGATTATCAGTAAAGGCCGCTATGAATTAAGCATCATGACGCTATTTAAAGAGAAAGGTATCGAGCCGGTCATTAAATACGAATTTAACCATCCAGATACCGCAATGAGCTTTATTCGCCAGGGGCTGGGGATTGCATTATTACCGGAACTCACACTGAAGGCGGTTGGCGGGGAAATTCGCTCAGTGGCGCTGGAGCCAACGTTTTATCGACAAATATCGTTATTGGCAAAAGAGCCGCCGGTAGACGGCAGCCCTTTATTTCTACTGCAGGCATATATGGAATCGTTGACTGCTGACGGCCTCATCTAGCAATCTGCTCACGCTTCACAAATAAGGCCTGCGGAAATACGTTCATCGCAGGCCTTCTGCCCTTACTCTTTATGCAGGAATTTCACCGCTTTGTCGGGGAAGTCGGTGAACAGCCCGTCAACGCCCGCCTTGTTGTACAACACGTCATACAGCTGGTTTACATCCGTTGCATAATCCGGCAACTGATCGGCACGAACAGTATAAGGATGCACCACCATCTTGTTCTGGTGCGCGTCCTGTACCATACCCGTCAATGAGATGTTGCCCTTACTGGACTTCTCATCAACCAGCATATGGTAGTCCGGCCCAATGCCGTCCGCATACTGCGCAACCTGCTTCATGGCACCCGGTTTAAACATCCAGTCGTAGTTGTAATTCACCCAACTGCCGTCTGGCTTTTTCTCCTGAGTTTCATTCCAGTCAGTGTACGCAATCAACTGCACCAGATTGAGATCCATCCCCATCTTCGGTTCCAGTTCATTCTTAATGCGTTTTAACTCCGCAACATCAAAGCACTGCAGATAGACATTGTCTTGTTTACCGGTGTACCCGTACTTTTTCAGTACTTCCAGCGTTTTAGCCGCAATGTCCTTCCCTTCCTGATGATGGAACCACGGCGCTTTCATTTCCGGGTAAATACCGATATTTTTGCCGGTTGAATGATTTAATCCCTGAACAAATTCAATTTCTTCTTCGAAAGTGTGCACACGGAAATCAGATTTACCCATCGGGAAACGCCCTGGATATGTCTGTACCTTTTTGCCATTTTCGATATCGAAACCTTCGGTAAATTTCAGCGATTTGATCTCATCCAGCGTAAAGTCGATGGCATAGTAACGCCCATCTTTACGCGCACGATCCGGGAAGCGATCAGCAACATCGGTGACGCGGTCAAGATAGTGGTCATGCAGGACGACCAGATGGTCGTCTTTAGTCATCACCAAATCCTGCTCCAGAAAATCCGCGCCCTGAGCATAAGCCATCGCTTTCGCAGGTAACGTATGCTCCGGTAAATATCCGCTGGCGCCACGGTGCGCAATGACAATTTTATCTGCGGCAACCGCCGCACTGCTCACAACCATACCTGCCAGCATCAGCGCCACGCTAAGACTTTTCAATGTGGTTTTCATCTATTAGCCCCCGTTACGCTTGAGCAGCATCTCTTCATGATGGCGTTTTTCACCAATCATGACGACTACCAGCAGAATCACCGCCAGCACGCTACCGCCAATCATCACCATAAAGCCGCCATCCCAACCGAAGAAGTCGACGGTGTAGCCGACAATGGCGCTCGCCGCGACAGAACCGCCCAGGTAACCGAACAGTCCAGTGAAGCCTGCCGCCGTCCCCGCCGCTTTTTTCGGTGCCAGTTCCAGCGCATGCAGACCGATCAACATGACCGGGCCGTAGATCAGGAAGCCGATGATAATCATACAAGCCATATCTACGTTCGGGTTGCCTGCCGGGTTCATCCAGTAAACGATGGTCGCGATGGTAACCAGCGTCATAAAGAACACGCCGGTGGCACCACGGTTACCACGGAAGACTTTATCCGACATCCAGCCACACAGCAGCGTGCCAGGAATCCCCGCATATTCATACAGGAAGTAGGCCCAGGATGATTTATCCAGTGCAAAATGCTTCACTTCTTTCAGATAGGTCGGTGACCAGTCGAGGATGCCGTAGCGCAGCAGATACACAAACACGTTGGCGATAGCGATGTACCACAACAGTTTATTCGGTAGTACGTATTGCATGAAGATCTGCTTCGCAGTCAGCTCTTCTTCCGCTTTTTCGTTGTAATCATCCGGATAGTCGTTCTTGTACTCTTCGATAGGCGGCAGGCCACAGGACTGCGGCGTATCTCGCATCATCGCAAAAGCAAACAACGCAACGACTATCGCACCAAAGGCAGGCATGTACAGCGCCGCTTTCCAGTCGTTAAACCAGGCCATACCCAGCAGGAACAGCAGCGGAGGCAGACCGCCACCTACGTTATGCGCACAGTTCCAGACAGAAACGATACCGCCACGCTCTTTCTGCGACCACCAGTGCACCATAGTACGACCACACGGCGGCCACCCCATCCCCTGGAACCAACCGCAGAGGAACAGCAGCACAAACATGACTGCAATGCTGGATGTCGCCCACGGCACGAAGCCCATGAACAGCATCACCGCAGCAGCCAGAATCAGACCCGCGGGCAGGAAAACGCGCGGATTCGAGCGATCTGAGACGGACCCCATGATGAATTTCGAAAATCCGTATGCAATGGAGATACCGGACAACGCAAAACCCAGATCGCCACGCGAGAAACCCTGTTCAACCAGATACGGCATGGCCAGAGCAAAGTTCTTACGTACCAGATAGTACGCGGCATAACCGAAAAATATTCCCAGGAAAATCTGCCAGCGCAATCGACGATAAGTCGGATCGATCTCCGCTGCAGCTAAACGCGCTTTGTGTGGCGCAGGTTTAAAAATGCTCAACATATATAGTAGCCTCCGTGGCCGTCTTTCATTCGAAGGAAACACTGCAGATTGCCGTAACAACCCTACCGCTCCCAGTGTGGCCGCGATGTTAAGGAAACATTCCGGGCAATAATGTGAATTACAGCACAGATTGTTACACATTTATGACAAATGTTCATAAAAGCGCACGAAATCACGTTTCATTTTCGAATTATGAGCGATTATGCGCAAAACAAACAATCCATGTTTTTTATGTGGCTAAATGATAAAAAACGAACTGTGAGGAAAAACAATGAAAACTCGCGACTCGCAAACAAGTGACGTGATTATCATTGGTGGAGGAGCAACAGGTGCAGGGATCGCACGCGACTGTGCCCTGCGCGGATTGCGCGTCATCTTAGTAGAACGCCACGATATCGCGACAGGCGCGACGGGCCGTAACCACGGTCTGCTGCACAGCGGAGCACGTTACGCCGTTACTGACGCTGAATCTGCCCGCGAATGCATTAGCGAAAACCAAATTCTGAAACGTATCGCCCGCCATTGCGTTGAGCCAACGGACGGTCTGTTTATTACGCTGCCGGAAGATGAACTCTCTTTCCAGGCAACCTTTATTCGTGCCTGTGAAGACGCGGGCATCCGCGCAGAAGCGATTGATCCACAACAGGCGCGTATTATCGAACCTTCCGTGAATCCACAGCTGATTGGCGCAGTGAAAGTACCAGACGGTACCGTTGATCCTTTCCGCTTAACCGCCGCCAACATGCTGGATGCACGAGAGCACGGTGCGATTATCTTAACGGCCCATGAAGTGACGGGGCTGATTCGTGAAGGTGCGACGGTGTGCGGGGTGAACGTACGCAACCATCTGACGGGCGAGATGCAATCTCTGCATGCGCCGGTGGTCGTGAATGCCGCCGGGATCTGGGGCCAGCGCATTGCGGAATATGCCGATCTGAGCATCCGTATGTTCCCGGCGAAAGGTTCTCTGTTGATCATGGATCATCGCATAAATCAGCATGTTATCAACCGCTGCCGTAAGCCATCTGATGCCGATATTCTGGTGCCTGGCGATACCATTTCGCTGATCGGTACAACCTCACAACACATTGATTACGACGATATCGACAGCAACCGCGTCACCGCAGAAGAGGTGGATATTCTGCTGCGTGAGGGTGAGAAGCTGGCGCCAATTATGGCGAAAACTCGCATCCTGCGTGCTTACTCCGGTGTGCGTCCGCTGGTGGCCAGCGACGACGATCCGACCGGTCGTAACGTCAGCCGCGGTATTGTGTTATTCGATCACGCAACGCGCGACGGACTGGACGGATTTATCACCATTACCGGTGGCAAACTGATGACCTACCGCCTGATGGCGGAATGGGCCACCGACGCAGTATGCCGCAAACTGGGCAATACTCGCCCTTGTACAACCGCAGAGACAGCTCTGCCAGGCTCACAGGAGTCGACCGAACACACGCTTAAACGCGTTATCTCTTTGCCAGCGCCACTGCGCGGCTCGGCGGTCTACCGCCATGGCGACCGCACCCCGGCGTGGCTTAGCGAAGGCCGTCAGCACCGCAGCCTGGTCTGTGAATGTGAAGCCGTCACCGCAGGCGAAGTGCAATATGCCGTTGAAAATTTAACCGTCAACAGCCTGCTGGATTTGCGTCGCCGTACCCGTGTTGGAATGGGGACGTGTCAGGGCGAATTGTGTGCCTGCCGCGCTGCAGGTTTGCTACAACGTTTTAATGTCACCACCGCCGCACAATCTATCACCCAGCTTTCTGAATTCCTCAACGAACGCTGGAAAGGCGTGCAGCCTATCGCGTGGGGAGATGCGCTGCGCGAAAGCGAATTCACGCGCTGGGTCTATCAGGGATTGTGTGGTCTGGAAAAGGAGCACCAGGATGAAATTTGATACCGTCATTATCGGCGGCGGCCTCGCCGGGTTGCTGTGCGGTCTGCAACTGCAAAAAAGCGGTTTGCGCTGCACGATTGTCACTCGCGGCCAAAGCGCCCTGCATTTTTCCTCCGGCTCACTGGATTTGCTCAGCAACTTACCCGATGGCCAACCGGTGACCGATATAGAAGCGGGTTTGGATGCGCTGCGCACTCAGGCCCCCGCACATCCGTATAGCACCATAGGAACGCACAACGTTCTGGAACTGGCTCAACAGGCGCAAAATCTGCTGGAAGAGTGCGGAACGCATTTGCACGGTAAGCTTCATCAGGCTCATCAACGTGTAACACCGTTGGGAACCCTGCGCTCAACCTGGTTAAGTTCCCCGGAAGTGCCGGTCTGGCCGCTATCCGCAGAGCGTATCTGCGTTGTGGGTATTAGTGGTTTACTGGATTTTCAGGCGCATCTCGCCGCAGCCTCACTGCGCCAACGCAATCTCAGCGTCGAGACGGCAGAAATCGAACTGCCGGAACTGGATGTCCTGCGTGATAACCCGACCGAGTTTCGTGCCGTCAACATTGCGCGCCTGCTGGATAACGAAGATAAATGGTCGCTGCTTTATGACGCATTACTGCCGATCGCAAAAACCTGCGACATGATAATCATGCCGGCCTGCTTCGGTCTGGCGGATGAGCGGCTCTGGCAGTGGCTGAATGAGCGCCTTCCCTGCTCGCTGTCGCTGTTACCGACCCTACCGCCTTCGGTACTGGGCATGCGTTTGCACAACAAATTGCAGCGCCAGTTTGTGCGCCAGGGCGGTGTGTGGATGCCGGGTGATGAAGTGAAGAAAATCACCTGTCAGGACGGCGTTGTCAGCGAAATCTGGACCCGCAACCATGCCGATATTCCATTGCGCCCACGCTTCGCCGTACTCGCCAGCGGTAGTTTCTTTAGCAGCGGACTGGTCGCCACGCGCGAAGCCGTTCATGAGCCGATTCTCGGTCTGGATGTGCACCAAACCGCCACACGTGCGCAGTGGTATCAGCGTGACGTCTTTGATCCGCAACCGTGGCAACAGTTTGGCGTAACCACCGATGCTGAACTGCGTCCATCGCTTGCAGGAAAAACAGTAGAGAATATGTTTGCCATCGGATCGGTACTTGGCGGTTTTGACCCTATCGCCCAGGGTTGCGGAGGCGGAGTGTGCGCAGTGAGCGCTTTACACGCCGCACATCATATTGCGAAACGTGCAGGAGGCCAGCAATGAGCGACACACGTTTTGAAAGTTGTATCAAATGCACAGTGTGCACCACTGCCTGCCCGGTAAGCCGTGTCAACCCAGGTTACCCAGGCCCTAAACAAGCCGGCCCTGACGGTGAACGTCTGCGTTTGAAAGATGGTGCGTTATATGACGATGCGCTGAAATATTGCATCAACTGCAAACGCTGTGAAGTGGCCTGCCCTTCGGATGTCAAAATTGGCGATATCATCCAGCGCGCGCGTGCCAAATACGACACGACACGTCCGTCGATACGTAACTTTGTCTTAAGCCATACCGATTTGATGGGCAGTGTTTCTACGCCGTTCGCACCCATCGTGAACACCGCGACTTCACTGAAACCGGTGCGCCAGCTTCTTGATTATGCACTAAAAATCGATCATCGCCGTACGCTGCCGAAGTACTCCTTCGGTACCTTCCGCCGCTGGTATCGCAGCATAGCCGCACAGCAGGCGCAGTATCAGGATCAAGTTGCATTTTTCCACGGTTGCTTTGTGAACTACAACCATCCGCAACTCGGTAAAGATCTGATAAAAGTGCTGAACGCGATGGGTACTGGCGTACAACTGCTGAGTAAAGAGAAATGCTGTGGCGTACCACTGATCGCCAACGGTTTCACCGATAAAGCACGTAAGCAGGCGGTAAGTAATGTGGCTTCACTGCGAGAAGCGATTGACGGAAAAGGCATCCCGGTTATTGCCACCTCTTCAACCTGTACCTTTGCGCTACGCGATGAATACCCTGAAGTGCTGGATGTCGACAACTCAGGGCTACGCGAACATATTGAACTGGCTACACGCTGGCTGTGGCGCAAGCTGGACGAAGGGAAAACGTTGCCGCTGAAAACGTTGCCGCTAAAAGTGGTCTATCACACACCATGTCATATGGAGAAAATGGGCTGGACACTCTATACGCTGGAACTGCTGCGACAAATTCCGGGACTTGAACTGACCGTGCTGGATTCACAGTGCTGCGGGATCGCCGGAACTTACGGATTCAAAAAGGAAAACTATCCGACGTCACAGTCAATTGGCGCACCGCTATTCCGCCAGATTGAAGAAAGCGGCGCGGATATCGTCGTGACCGACTGCGAAACGTGTAAATGGCAGATTGAGATGTCGACAAGTAAGCGTTGCGAACATCCTATCACCCTGCTTGCCAAAGCGTTGGGGTAACTCAGTTGCCCGGTGATGTTTGCTACCGGGCATTTTTGTGCATCCAGTTCCGCTTATTTGAATACGTTGCAGTCGGGCGTATTTATCTCTGATTCACCCACGCAAAGAATCAATTTCTCATATGCAGCACTTGCGAAAAGTGGATACCGTCACGCCATCTTCTCTTTCTGGTGACGGACTACCATGGCTAAACCCACCACATCCACACCGCATGATGCGGTTTTTAAAAAGATCATTTCTTATCCTGAGATGGCCCGGGATTTTCTGGAGATTCACCTCCCCGTCACATTACGTGAGATTTGCAATTTGCAAACGCTGAAGCTGGAGTCCACCAGTTTTATCGAACAGGATCTCCGCGCGTACTACTCCGACATATTGTGGTCGCTAAAGACCCACGAAGGTGATGGCTATATCTATTGTGTCATCGAACATCAGAGTACAGCTGTGCAGCACATGGCATTCCGCCTGATGCGCTATGCCACCGCTGCGATGCAGCATCATCTTGATGCCGGGAATAAAACGCTGCCGCTGGTGATCCCCATGTTGTTTTATCACGGTCAACAAAGTCCCTATCCCTGGTCACTCAACTGGCTGGATGAATTTGACAACCCACAACTGGCGCGACAACTTTATTCAGAAGCTTTTCCGCTGGTCGACATTACCGTGATTCCTGACGATGAAATCGCGCAACATCGGCGTGTTGCGTTGCTTGAATTGATGCAAAAACATATCCGCGATCGCGATTTGATGGGATTAGTAGACCGACTGGTCTCGTTATTAGTTACAAGCACCGCTAATGACAGCCAGCTACAGACGCTATTTAATTATCTGCTACAGTACGGCGACGTTTCTCACGTCAACGAATTTATCCATAAAGTTGCCGAACGTTCCCCTCATAACAAGGAGAGGCTGATGACAATCGCAGAGAGACTCAGACAAGAAGGCCACCACGATGGGCTGCAACAAGGGTTGGAACAAGGAGTACAAAAAGGTACGCAAGAAGAAGCAATACGGATCGCTCGCATGATGCTGGAACAAGGAATTGATCGTGATTTGGTTCAGTTAATTACCGGGTTGTTGCCAGACGATGTCACAGCGTGAGTCAGACAGGGAAGGTTTGTAACCTTCCCTGCCACTAATCAAACCGTCAGGAATTCCACCACATCGATCCAGCCGTGTTCCCCGGCGATATCCTGACCATTTAGCCAACGCCGCAGCATATTAAGCGCCATCATTGCGCAAACCTCCTGACGAACAGCCAAACTATAGCGATTTGCATTGAGTCGCACCCGCAAGGCATGCGTGCCGTCAGGTGTTGCCAGTGCGAAGTTAATATGTTCGTTTTCGAAACCCGATACCGCCAGCGCCAGTTCGGCATAATGATTGCCGCGTCGCTCGGTTATCCAGTGTGCCGTTTGCGCCAGCGTTTCTTCCTGAGATGGCACTACCTCGCTCGCTAACAACGGGGCACTGGCGCGAGACAGCTGCAGGGCAATTAAGCCTCCGGTAAATTGCTCGCTCAGCGTCAGACTGTACTGGCGCTCCTGGAGCTTACGGGCAATTTGCGCAGGTAACCCTTCGGTACCTTCAAAAATCATATTCTGGCCAGCAACGCGTTTCACCTCTGGCCATAGCGCCAGCATCGCTTCACGTTGGGAATCGGGTCCGGTTAACTTCAGCTCGATAATCGGCATCGACGAGCGATAGCCCATTGTCACCCCGGGCGGTAAAACCAAAGGATCCAGGCTCTGCGCCAGATCGCTTTCAGAACGACCAAAGGTCGTTAAGCGCAGGCATAGCGGGGGTTGAGAGAGAGAAAAACGCTCACGCAGGCGCGGCAGGATCTCATGTTCAACCATGACTTTAAATTCTGACGGCACACCCGGCGTAAAGAACATCAGGCAGCGATTAAGCTTTACGGCGAACCCGCAGGCAGTTCCGACCGGATTATTAATAAACTCCGCACTGGCCGGAAGCTCAGCCTGTTTGCGATTGCTCGGCGCCATGACGCGTCCCCGCTCACGGAAAAAACGCGCCATTTCGGCCAGCCACGCTTCATGCAGCACCAGCCCTTCACCTTTTGCGGTTGCCGCCGCCAGTGCGCTCAAATCATCGCTGGTCGGCCCTAAGCCGCCATTGACGATCAGCACATCAGCATGTTCGCTACGCTCACGCAGAATAGCGACCAAATCGTTCAGATTGTCGCCAACTGTATTGCGGCGTGTTAACGGTAATCCCTGATTAAAGAAAAAATCGGCCAGCCAGGCGGCATTAGTGTCGACGATTTGTCCGTGCAACACTTCATCCCCGGTGGATAGCATCTCCACGTTTAACATCGTGTTCTCCTGCTTTTATGATGAAAACACTATAACGCATGGAGGGGGGAAGGCGCGACTGAACGCCGCGCCTGGTCGATTAGAAACTGGCGTTTACCCCGATGTATGGGCCGTCAGCAATCGCGTTATCGCGGTTGCCATCTTTACCCGCCAGATTCAGGTAACGGTAACCTGCTTCAATACTCAGCGGACGCATAATCGTCAGGCGCGCACCGGCATTTGCTTCTTCGTAGCTGTCGATCCCGCTGGAGAGTGAATCCGGGGAGTAGTAGTATTCACCAAACAGACGGAAACTGTCGCCAATCGGCCACTGTAAACCACCACCGACAGCTGCCGCGTAGCCTTCATCACCGTCTTTCGGGTTGGTATAGATACCTTTCCCACCGACTGTTGCCAGCAACGGACCCAGAGGGATATTCAGACCAAGGCCAAGCCCTGCAACATCACCGTCGTCATCGTTATGCATCCAGTTGCCGCTAACAGCCAGTCCAGTGGACTCAGTACCCATACCGAAACCGAGGTTGGTGTAATCTTCGCCTGCCTGACCGCTAATGCTAATCGCATTCGCCGACGCAGAAACAAACAGCATTCCGGCAAAACCCAGTAATAAACTTTTTTTCATTTTCTATCCTTTCCAGCAAGAATCAAAACATAGCCCCAAAACCGCTGGATTGTACTGCCAGATGGCGAGGAATCAATGAGCTAAAAAAGCGATGCAATGACATATTGTAACTAAATACTACCCGCAATGTTTCAGTAAGGTTAAGTTCTTACCCGAAATAGACGATAAAAGGCACCTGATTGCCGTTTTCAACAGACAACGTCATCTTCCCCGGCAAAGCTGGCTTAAACAGCAATGAAGCGTTTTTTCTGTCGCCTGCAAAAGGTAAGATGTGTTAACAATGGACTCCTCCGCCCCTCCCCTACAAGGAACAGACTTATGCGTCAAAGAACGATTGTTTGCCCACTCATTCAAAATGAAGGCTGTTTTTTACTGTGCAAAATGGCCGACGATCGCGGTGTTTTCCCTGGTCAGTGGGCGCTGTCTGGCGGCGGCGTTGAGCCAGGTGAGCGCATCGAAGAGGCTTTGCGTCGGGAAGTGAGGGAAGAGTTGGGTGAACAACTGGTATTATCAGAAATTACTCCGTGGACCTTCAGCGATGATATTCGGACCAAAACCTATGCCGATGGCAGTCAGGAAGATATTTATATGATTTATCTCATCTTCGATTGTGTGGCGGCTAATCGTGAAGTGAACATTAACGAAGAGTTCCAGGACTTCGCCTGGGTTAAAGCGGAAGATCTTGGCACCTACGACTTAAATATCGCCACGCGTAAAACGTTGACCTTGAAAGGGTTACTGTAAATCCCACGAGTTTAAACGTAATATAAACGATGTTCACAATAGCGGTATTGTTCTCTGCATTCAGCAACAGAGACCAACGCCGCCATAACGACTAAAAATACTTTATATTCAAATAAATAAATCACCCCTCCCTGTTTTTATCTTTATACCCCAAACCTTAAACTCTTAAGGATAAATTAACCTTCAGTCTTTAACCTTTGTGGCCTGATGAAATAATTAACGATGCCCCTGTTTATCACTAAAAATAAAACTGCGGTGGCGTTAAATGGCTTGAAGGAATAATGATGTCTGACTTTTTGCCTTTCTCCCGTCCGGCAATGGGTGATGAAGAACTTGCCGCAGTTAAGGCGGTTCTGGATTCAGGGTGGATAACCACGGGTCCTAAAAATCAGCAGTTGGAAGACGCTTTCTGCCAGCTCACAGGAAACCAAAACGCCGTTGCCGTCTGTTCCGCGACGGCAGGTATGCACATTACGCTAATGGCGCTGGGTGTGGGTGAAGGCGATGAAGTGATCACCCCGTCGATGACGTGGGTATCTACACTCAACATGATTGTCCTGCTGGGCGCCACACCGGTTATGATCGATGTTGACCGCGATACGCTGATGGTGACCCCCGAACAAATTGAAGCCGCTATCACACCACGAACCAAAGCTATTATTCCCGTGCATTATGCCGGGGCCCCAGCCGATCTTGATGCCATTTACGCCATCGGTGAACGCTATGGAATCCCTGTTATTGAAGACGCAGCACACGCCGTCGGAACGTTATACAAGGGTCGTCATGTCGGTGCTCGTGGTACCGCAATATTTTCCTTTCACGCTATCAAGAATGTGACCTGTGCTGAGGGTGGACTGATTGTTACTGACGACAGCCAGCTCGCTCAACGGCTTCGCAGCCTCAAATTTCACGGCCTGGGTGTAGATGCGTATGACCGTCAAACCTATGGCCGCGCGCCGCAAGCTGAAGTTCTCGCGCCGGGATATAAGTACAACCTGACTGATATCAACGCTGCCATCGCCCTGGTACAGTTGAACAAGCTGGCTCGTCTGAACGCACGCCGTGCGCAAATTGCGCAGCAGTATCAACAGGCGCTGGCCGATACGCCGTTTCAACCGCTCACCCTGCCTCAGTGGTCACATGTGCACGCCTGGCATTTGTTCATCATTCGCGTGGATGAAGCCCGCTGCGGGCTGAGCAGAGATGCTCTGATGGAAGCACTAAAGGCCAGAAATATTGGCACAGGCCTGCATTTTCGCGCGGCCCACACGCAGAAATATTATCGCGAACGTTTCACCGATCTTTCTTTGCCTAATACCGAATGGAATAGCGCACGCATATGTTCACTGCCGCTATTTCCCGACATGACCGACGATGACACACAACGCGTCATTACGGCACTTCGCCAGATTGCAGGATAATAAGCATGTTTGAAGCCACACCGATTAGTAAAGTCTCGGTGGTCATTCCCGTTTTTAACGAACAGGAAAGCCTGCCAGAATTAATCAGGCGCACCAGCGCCGCCTGCGAAAAACTGGATACTGAATATGAAATCCTGCTCATTGACGACGGTAGCAGTGACAATTCGACTCAACTGATGATGGACGCCTCCCAGGCACCGAACAGCCATATTGTCTCTATTCTGTTGAATCGAAACTATGGGCAACACTCGGCGATTATGGCCGGTTTCAGCCACGTCACGGGCGACCTGATCATCACGTTAGATGCTGATTTACAAAACCCGCCAGAGGAGATCCCGCGGCTGGTTGCCACGGCAAAAGAAGGCTTCGATGTCGTCGGAACGGTGCGTCAGAACCGCCAGGACAGCCGCTTTCGTAAGACCGCCTCACGGATGATCAACCATCTGATTCAGCGCACGACCGGTAAAGCCATGGGCGATTATGGCTGCATGCTGCGCGCCTATCGCCGTCACATCGTCGATGCCATGTTGCATTGCCAGGAGCGTAGCACCTTTATTCCGATCCTGGCTAACATCTTTGCCCGCCGCGCCACGGAAATCCCGGTACACCATGCCGAACGTGAATTTGGCGACTCTAAGTACAGTTTCATGCGTCTGATAAACCTGATGTATGACCTGGTAACCTGCCTGACCACCACGCCATTGCGTATGTTGAGCCTGCTGGGCAGCATCATTGCCGCCACAGGCTTTACCCTGTCGGTCCTGCTTGTTGTTCTTCGCCTGACGCTCGGCCCGCAGTGGGCGGCAGAAGGTGTGTTTATGCTGTTTGCCGTGCTGTTTACCTTTATCGGCGCGCAATTCATTGGCATGGGATTACTCGGCGAATATATCGGTCGCATCTATAACGATGTCCGCGCACGCCCTCGCTATTTTGTTCAACACGTTATCCGTCCACAAACCACGCAGTCAACTGAGGAAAACCGCGCATGAAAGCCGTCGTATTTGCCTATCACGATATGGGATGTCAGGGGGTTCAGGCCCTGTTGGATGCAGGTTATGACATCGCTGCTATTTTTACGCACGCCGATAACCCAGGTGAAAAAGCGTTTTTTGGCTCAGTTTCCCGCCTCGCTGCCAGCGCAGGTATTCCGGTGTACGCTCCGGACGAGGTCAATCATCCGCTGTGGATCGAGCGGATCGCCCAGCTCGCCCCCGATGTGATCTTCTCATTCTACTATCGCCATTTACTCAGCGATGAGATCCTGCGTCTTGCACCTGCGGGAGCCTTTAATCTGCACGGCTCATTACTGCCCAAATATCGTGGCCGTGCACCGCTGAACTGGGTATTAGTCAATGGCGAAACCGAAACAGGCGTGACGCTGCACCGCATGGTCAAGCGCGCAGATGCCGGTGCCATCGTCGCCCAACAACGCATTACCATTTCCCCCGATGACGTAGCGTTAACCCTGCATCATAAATTATGCCAGTCTGCCCGTGAGGTACTGGCACAGGCGCTGCCAGCCATCAAAGCCGGTGATTTTCAGGAGTACCCACAACAGGAAGCCGACGCCACCTGTTTTGGTCGCCGTACGCCGGAAGACAGTTTCCTCGACTGGAACAAACCCTGCGCACAACTGCATAACATGGTTCGCGCCGTGTCCGATCCATGGCCAGGTGCATTTAGCTATGCCGGTACGCAAAAATTCACCATCTGGTCATCGCGCCAGAGTGCAAATACATCTGCAGCGCTGCCGGGAACGGTTATCTCCGTATCGCCATTGCTGATTGCCTGTGCCGATGGCGCACTCGAAATCATTACCGGGCAAGCGGGTGATGGCATTACCATGCAGGGCTCACAGCTGGCACAAGTTTTGGGTCTGGTTGCCGGTTCTCGCCTCAACAGCCAGCCCGTTTCCGCCAGCAAACGTCGTACCCGCGTGTTGATCCTTGGCGTTAACGGTTTTATTGGCAACCACCTGACCGAACGCCTGCTACGCGAAGATAACTACGAAATCTACGGGCTTGATATTGGCAGCGATGCGATTGAGCGTTTTCTGCAACACCCACGATTCCATTTTGTGGAAGGTGATATCAGCATTCACTCCGAATGGATTGAATATCATGTGAAAAAATGCGACGTCGTGCTGCCACTGGTCGCCATTGCCACACCGATTGAATATACCCGCAACCCGCTGCGCGTCTTCGAACTCGATTTTGAAGAAAACCTGAAAATTATTCGTTACTGTGTCAAGTACCGCAAACGCATCATTTTCCCGTCAACATCTGAAGTCTACGGTATGTGTACCGATAAAGACTTCGATGAAGACAGCTCCAACCTGATCGTCGGCCCGGTTAATAAACCGCGCTGGATCTACTCGGTCTCTAAACAACTGCTGGATCGCGTTATTTGGGCATACGGTGAAAAAGAAGGGCTGCGTTTCACCTTATTCCGTCCATTTAACTGGATGGGACCGCGTCTGGACAGCCTGAACGCCGCACGTATCGGCAGCTCACGCGCCATTACCCAACTGATCCTGAATCTGGTGGAAGGCTCCCCCATCAAGCTGATTGAAGGCGGCAAGCAGAAGCGTTGCTTTACCGACATTCGTGACGGTATCGAAGCCCTGTTCCGTATCATTGAAAACGACGGCGGGCGCTGTGATGGCGAGATCATCAATATCGGTAACCCGGATAACGAAGCAAGTATTCAGGAACTGGCTGAAATGCTCCTTTCCTGCTTCGAAAAACATCCGTTGCGCCAACACTTTCCGCCGTTTGCTGGTTTCCGCGACGTTGAGAGTAGCAGCTACTATGGTAAAGGCTACCAGGACGTTGAGCACCGCAAACCCAGTATTCGTAACGCCAAACGTTGCCTGAACTGGGAACCAACAATCGATATGCAAGAAACGGTTGAAGAGACGCTGGACTTCTTCTTACGCAGTGTGGACATCACGGAACACACATCATGACCAAAGTGGGCTTGCGCATAGATGTCGATACATTCAGGGGGACACGCGAAGGCGTGCCCCGCCTGCTGGAGACATTGAACCGGCATAACGTTCGGGCTAGTTTCTTTTTTAGCGTCGGGCCCGACAACATGGGACGCCATCTCTGGCGTCTGGTGAAGCCGCAATTTTTGTGGAAGATGCTGCGCTCAAACGCAGCCTCACTCTACGGGTGGGACATTTTACTGGCCGGCACCGCCTGGCCTGGAAAAGAAATTGGCCTGGCTAATGCGGCCATCATTTCGCAAGCTGCCCGGTATCACGAAACAGGCTTACACGCCTGGGATCATCATGCCTGGCAATCACGAAGTGGCAACTGGAACGATAAACAGCTGATTGATGATATTTCGCGGGGTATTAATGCACTCGAAACAATCATCGGCCAACCCGTTACCTGCTCTGCCGTCGCTGGCTGGCGTGCCGACTCGCGGGTCGTAGAGGCGAAAGAAACATTCCATCTGCGCTATAACAGCGATTGCAGGGGGACATCGTTATTCCGTCCTGTACTTGAAACGGGAGAAATAGGGACACCACAAATTCCGGTCACGCTACCGACATGGGATGAAGTAGTTGGTCAGGAGGTGCAGGCAGCGGACTTCAACGACTATATTCTCTCCCGCATTCAGAGGGACAAAGGCACCCCGGTCTACACGATTCACGCAGAGGTGGAAGGCATTGCTTTTCAGCAGCAATTTGACGATCTGCTCATTCGTGCCGCCGACGCCGGGATTACGTTTTGTCCACTGGGCGAACTGTTACCAGACGATATCAGTACACTGCCAACGGGCCAGATCGTTCGTGGCAAAATACCCGGCAGAGAGGGATGGCTCGGCTGCCAGCAACCCGCGAGTGTGACATCATGAAATCCGCACGTTACGCCCTGGCATTTGTCGCATTTATTGCACTGTATTTTATTTTACCCATCAATAGCCGCCTGCTCTGGCAGCCCGACGAAACGCGCTATGCTGAAATCAGCCGGGAAATGCTGACGTCTGGCGACTGGATCGTCCCACATTTTTTAGGACTACGCTATTTTGAAAAACCTATCGCGGGATACTGGTTAAACAGTATCGGGCAATGGTTATTTGGCGCAAACAACTTTGGCGTCAGAGCGGGGGCTATTTTTGCAACCCTACTGACTGCACTCCTGGTCGCCTGGCTGGCAATGCGGCTATGGCGTGATAAACGTACGGCCCTACTCTCTGCCGTCATCTTTCTAACGTTTTTCTCTGTTTACAGTATCGGAACCTATGCGGTACTTGATCCCATTATCGCGCTGTGGCTGATGGCGGGTATGTGCTGTTTTTGGGAGGGAATGCAAGCCACCACCAGAACACGTAAAATTGTCGCCTTTTTGCTGTTAGGATTTACCTGCGGCATGGGCGTGATGACCAAAGGCTTTCTCGCGCTCGCTGTCCCTGTCCTCAGCGTGTTGCCATGGGTTTTCGTGCAAAAGCGCTGGAAAGAGATCTTTATTTACGGCCTGCTGTCGATTATCAGCTGTATTGCCATTGTCCTGCCGTGGGGTCTGGCGATTGCGCAACGCGAACCCGACTTCTGGCACTACTTTTTCTGGATTGAGCATATTCAGCGTTTTGCGCAGGATGATGCCCAGCATAAAGCGCCATTCTGGTACTACATACCGATTTTCGTGGCGGGTGCCTTACCCTGGCTCGGGCTACTACCGGGCGCATTGCGTACCGGCTGGCGTGAACGGGATGTACCACGTAGCGCCTTATACCTGCTGAGCTGGATTATTATGCCGATCCTGTTTTTCAGTATCGCCAAAGGGAAGTTGCCAACCTATATTCTTTCCTGCTTCGCACCGCTGGCAATCCTTACCGCGCGGTTTGGCTTGCAGGCTGCTGAAAAAGGTTCTGCAGCCCTGCGCGTCAACGGTTGGATCAACATTCTGTTCGGTGTTATTGGTATTGTCGCCACATTTATCGTGTCCACGCTCGGACCGTTGAAGACACCGGTCTGGTCGCATATCGAAACGTATAAAGTGTTTTGCTCATGGGGTATCTTTATCACCT
Organism: Citrobacter youngae; assembly: GCF_003818115.1. Classification (GTDB taxonomy): domain Bacteria; phylum Pseudomonadota; class Gammaproteobacteria; order Enterobacterales; family Enterobacteriaceae; genus Citrobacter; species Citrobacter youngae. The sequence goes on from NZ_RPOI01000020.1 coordinate 125,023, forward strand.
GGACGCTATTTGGCTGGTATACGCTTAACAACTGTGAAAAAAACTGGAAATTAGCAGCGCTCTGCCCGCTGGGACTGGCGCTGTTGTTCGGCTTCTCAGTACCTGACCGGGTAATGGAATCCAAACAGCCACAGTTTTTTGTCGAGATGACCAAAGAGTCGCTGGAGTCGAGCCGTTATATTTTCACCGACAGTGTTGGCGTTGCCGCTGGCCTGGCCTGGAGCCTGAAACGCGATGACATCAACATGTACGGGCAAACAGGTGAGTTAAAATACGGCCTTAATTATCCGGATGCCCAGGGACGCTTCATCAGCCGGGATGACTTTGCCGACTGGTTGGCGCAACATCGTCAGGAAGGGATCATTACGCTTGTGCTGTCAATTTCGAAGGATGAGGATATTAATCAGCTTGCCATTCCTCCCGCTGACTATATCGACAATCAGGGGCGCCTGGTCTTGATTCAGTACAGGCCTAAATGATCTGGCTAACCTTAGTCTTTGCCAGCCTGCTCAGCGTCTGTGGGCAATTGTGCCAGAAGCAGGCCACCCGCCCGGTACCCGCCCACGCGCGAACACGCTATATCGCGCAGTGGATTGGTCTGGCGCTGGCCTGTCTGGGACTGGCCATGCTGCTCTGGCTGGCAGTATTGCAGAATATTCCCGTCGGCATCGCCTACCCGATGCTAAGCCTGAACTTTGTATGGGTCACGCTGGCGGCATGGAAAATCTGGCGTGAACCTGTCACAACGCGTCACTGGTTGGGGGTTGGGCTACTCATCACCGGCATCTTTATTCTTGGGAGCGCGGTGTAATGGGCATTTTTTGGGGGCTGTGTAGCGTGATTATTACGTCGGTTGCTCAGCTAAGTCTGGGTTACGCGATGGATAATCTGCCGCCCATGCTGCAACCGCTGGCGTTTATCTCCGCCGTTTTTGCAACCAGCAGCAGCGCATTCGCCTTATATGGTGGGCTGGTAGGTTATTTACTGTCAGTGATGTGCTGGCATAAAGCCCTGCATCAACTCGCGCTGAGCAAAGCCTATGCCTTGCTCAGCCTCAGCTATGTGCTGGTGTGGATCGCATCAATGATTTTACCGGGCTGGCAAGGAACCTTTTCAGTAAAAGCCCTGGTGGGTGTGCTGTGTATTATGGCGGGATTAATGACCATATTCTTACCTGCCCGCCAACACACGCCCTGAGATCATTTATCGTCAGACAGTTGTCGCAGACGCTCCCATTCTTCGGCGAGATACTGTCTGGCATCAATGATTTTAATCACTCGCGATGCGTCACGGTTAATACAATACTGGGCATCTTTTAACGGTGACAGGAGATCGCCTGCTTTTACACGCTCGCTGGCTTGCGCTTCAGCCAACATTTTCAACGAACCACCGCTATCACAAAGTATAATATAGAGCCTCCCTGCTTTTTGGTTACAGCAAGACTTCTTCACATGCCATTCCATAGCGCACCTTTTGCTAATGATTTTCACACCAGGTTACACTTTAGCAGATAAACCAAAGGACAATGGCCAGGGAATGGCAATTATGCGAGATAAATTTAATGTTTTCTTAAGCTTTACCGCGGGTACGGACCCACTCCAGCAGCGCCCGGCGAGAAACCTTAATACCACCGCTTTTTAATTCTGCGGGTAAGGTTAGCCAACGAACGGGTTGCTGGAAACGTGCCAGCTTATCTTTCACCCATTCTGCCAGATCAATTCTTCCGGCTTCAGTATCGTACTCCACAACCGCAACGGGGCGGTGGCCAAACTCTTCATCTTCTATTGGAACAATAAAAGCTTGCAGAACATGGGGATGCGATACAATAACGCGCTCCACCTCTTCCGGTTGGATCCCTTCTCCACCGCTAAAGAACAGATTGTCCATACGCCCGACTATGGTTAGCTTGCCATCCTTTAACACGCCGCGATCGCGGGTGGCAAACCAGCCTTGCGCATTAACCAGTGGATAAAGCTGTCCGTTGCGCCAGTACCCTTGCGCCATGCTGGCGGCACGAAGCCAGACTTCATCATCAACAATCCTGACTTCTCTGCCTGGTAGTGCAGAGCCGACATCCGCCTTACCATCGGCCTCTTTCGCACACACCGTGGAGGCAAATTCCGTTAACCCGTAACCGCACCAGCAGCGAATACCCTGCTCACGCGCTTGTTCAGTCAATTCAACAGGAATCGCGGCACCGCCCAGCAACACGGCCTTTAGCGATACCGGTGTGTGATTGACCAACAGTCGCCAAAGCTGCGTGGGAACCAGCGAAGCATGGGTACAACCCGCCAGCATCTGCTCTAACGGCTGCTTATCGCGCACGGTCATACGCGCGCCCGCAAACAACCAGCGCCACATAATCCCCTGGCCGGAAACGTGAAATAACGGTAGCGAGAGCAGCCAGTCATCGTCTTCGCCAAATGGCATCAGTGACAGCACACCCTGCGCACTCGCCAAATGCGCCTGACAGGTATGTACCGCTGCTTTAGGCAGTCCGGTTGAGCCGGAAGTTAACGTCATTGTGCTCAAGCGCTGAGGCAACCAGACGGCAGCATGCTCGCCAGACTGTTCCAGCATCCGCAGCGGTGCCAACCCCGGGAGCGGACTTTCGCCTTCCAGATCCAGCGCAAAACGCAGAGTTAACTCCGGGACCAGCGCATCAAGCAGCGACTGAGGCAACTGTGGGTTCACAGGTAAAACCCGCGCCCCACACTGCAACAGTGCCAGCCATGCCAGCAGCGGACGGGGATGATTCCAGGCGCGGAGCAATATGCCATCGCCCTCTCCCACCCCTTGAGCCGCAAAGCCGCTTGCCAGACGATCGACTCGCGTACAGAGATCGCTCCAGCGTAACACCTCATCGTTGAGGCGTAAGGCTGGCGCGTCAGTACGAGCCTGTCGCCAGTGACGCCACGGCCAGTCAGTAAAATCAGGCGTATCGGACAACCGTTCCAGGCCCGATGCGCTTGCGCCATCGGGCATTTCCCGCTGGGTCATAGCAATCGTTCCAGCGCATCAATCTCAATGCACGGCAACGTACTGCCAGGCCACGCGCGTACCTGCTGGCACTGCATCAGGCTGAGCGTATCCAGACCAGGGATAGTCTGTGGCGTCAACCAGGCAGCAATGCGCGCCAGCTGGGTTAAGCCCAGGCTCGATTCGATAGAGGAGCTGATCACGGCGGTGAGACCTATCGCGTGTGCGGCGGCAACCTGCTCACGCACCTTGTCGAGGCTACCCGTCAGCGTAGGCTTGATGACGACTGCCTTCACGCCCTCTTCGGCTTCGAAGGTGAAATCCGCTTCACGCAGACTTTCATCCCAGGCAATGGCAATCCCTGTTTCACGCGAGAACGCGCGGGAATCATCACGGGTTTTGCACGGTTCTTCGAGGAAGGCAATGCGTCCGCGATACTCCGGATTAACGTATTTCGCGAACTGCTGAGCTTTCAACGGCGTCCAGGCACGATTGGCATCAAGCCGCAGGTGCAGTTCCGGGATCGCCTCCAGTAACAGATTGGCTACCATGCCGTCGCGAACCGCTTCATACAGACCGACCTTAATCTTCGCCACTTTTTCGCCCGGCATGTCCGCCAGTTGCAGCACCAGATCGTCAGGATCGCCCGTACACAGCGGCGCAGCACGGTAGTCCGCCGCCTCTGGCAGAGTGCCTGCCAGTTCGGCCAGCGCGCAGCTTGCGCCAAAGGCGACCGAAGGCATTTGCGGTAAGGAAGCATCGCCCTGTAGCCAACCCTTCACCCAGGCCAGCAGCTCAGTTTGCGCCTCTTCCCAGCTTTCCTGACTGAAGCCCGGCAGCGGGGAGATCTCTCCCCACCCTTCGCGCTCGCCGTCACGAAGACAAACGTACAGCCCGTCACGCGTTTTTAACCGCCTGTCGCGCAGAATCACCCCCGCGTCCATGGGGATCTGCCAGCGGTATACCTGCGCGCTACGCATTACGGATTCCGTTTGAATTTGCTGAAGTCAGGCTGGCGTTTCTGGTTAAAGGCGTTACGGCCTTCCTGACCTTCTTCCGTCATGTAGAACAGCATCGTGGCGTTACCCGCCAGCTCCTGCAGACCCGCCTGACCATCGCAGTCGGCGTTCAGCGCAGCTTTCAGGCAGCGCAGCGCCATCGGGCTGTTTTGCAGCATTTCACGACACCAGCGCACGGTCTCTTTTTCCAGATCGACCAGCGGAACGACAGTGTTTACCAGGCCCATATCCAGCGCTTGTTTTGCATCGTACTGACGGCACAGGAACCAGATTTCACGTGCTTTTTTCTGACCGACGATGCGCGCCATGTAGGACGCGCCCCACCCGCCGTCGAAGGAACCGACTTTCGGCCCGGTCTGACCAAAGATGGCGTTTTCAGCCGCAATGGTCAGGTCACACATCATGTGCAGCACATGACCACCGCCGATGGAATACCCTGCCACCATCGCCACGACCGGTTTCGGACAGGTACGAATCTGGCGTTGGAAGTCCAGTACGTTCAGATGATGCACGCCGGAGTCATCCTGGTATCCGCCGTAATCGCCACGTACCTTCTGATCGCCGCCTGCACAGAACGCTTTATCGCCCGCACCGGTCAGAATAATCACGCCGATATTGTCGTCATAGCGCGCATCCGCCAGCGCCTGGATCATCTCTTTCACGGTGACCGGACGGAAGGCATTGCGTACCTGCGGACGATTAATGGTGATTTTTGCGATACCGTCGGTGGATTTCTCATAGCGAATGTCGGTGTAGCCTTCAGAGCAATCGTTCCATTCTACCGGTGCGTAAAGCATTGTTTCATCAGGATAGATCATAAAATGTCCTATAGTCAGCGACGCAGAATCTGAGCCAGACAGTCCACCACGCCAGCGGGATTCTCCCGATGCGCGTTGTGTCCGGCGTTACGAATCACATGGTTCGGTACGGATATTTCCGCCGCCAGAGCGCGGAATTTATCGTCACGTTCACCACATAAATAATAAAACGGAAATGTGCGCGTAGTGAGTTGCGCACGTAAATCAGGTTGTACGGCAAGCGAGGTGGCCTCCAGCATTGCCGCCAGCGTTTGCCCGTTATTCTGGCTACGCATATCGACCAGCGCCTCTCTTTGCGCGACATTCAGTGAGGAAAAGACCGGCTGTTGATACCAGTCATTAAACACCTCGCGCAGCGGCTCAGTACGAAAACGCGCGGCCCAGCGGCCATCCGAGAGACGACGCTGGGTGCGTTCATTTTCACTTTGCAGCCCTGGATGCCCACCTTCAACCACCAGACCACACAGTCCGGGCAACGCCTGACAGGCAGCCATCATCGCGACTCTGCCGCCTAAAGAGTATCCCACCAGCCAATAGTTAAGTATGTTGTAACTAAGCAGCGTATTACGCAACAAATCGCTGACGTCATCGAATCCGCTCACGCTGATGTCAGCAGAACCGCCGTGGCCAGGCAGGTCGATATACAACCGCGAAAACTCCGGGAATGCTTCACCGACCGCCTGCCATTCCCGGCAATCACCGGAAAATCCGTGCAGGAAAACCAGCCAGGGAAAATCCACCTGACCCGTGTTCGCCTGCGCGTGCAGGATCATAGATGACTTACCTGCGCCAGCAATTGCTGCAGGGTTTGCGCCCCGTCAGTTTCATTCACTACCAGCTCAATCACCGTTGCCACCGGAGTACGCCAGGCATTCGTCAGCGCGCTCTCCAGTTGCGCCCAGTTCTCCGGGCGGTGATATTTGAGGTCAAACATGGCGGCAGCATGCTCAAAATGGACGTTCTGCGGCATCAGGTAGAACCGTTCACGTTCGCTTGCTGGCGTCGGCAGCAGGGAAAAAATTTGTCCGCCGTTATTATTAACCACGATCAGGACAAACGGTGCGGAAACCTGACGCAATAATGCCAGCGCATTCAGGTCATACAATGCAGATAAATCGCCGACGATAGCCAGCGTCGATTTTGCGCTGGCGCGCTGTACGCCAGCTGCGGTTGACAGCAGGCCGTCAATGCCGCTCGCGCCACGATTGCTATAGACCGGGTAACCAGCCGGAAGCTGCGACAACGCATCAATCAGGCGCACCACCAGGCTGTTGCCCACAAACAGCTGTCCCTGCTCTGGCAGATACTCGTGAATACGGTGTGCCAGCTGTGCTTCGCCAAACGTATCACGGCGGGCTTCTACCGCCTGCCATGCCTGTTTCGCCAGCCGCGGGATCTCCACACACCAGGGCTGGCGTTTCTCCGCCGGATGCAGCTCCAGCCAGTCGCCAACCTTGGCGACCAGCCTGCGTCCACGATGGTGAGCCGGATCGAGGCGGCCTTCGATATTATCAACGATCCAGTATTCCTGCGGATCGCAGCTGGCCTGCCATTGCAGGAGTCGTTTTCCGGTCAGGCTGCTGCCAAGCTGCACCACAATCTGCGCCTGCTGTAACTCTGCCACCGCTTTCGAATTCCCGAGCCACAAATCGGCACACGGCAACGGTTGTCCGGTTTGCGACAGAACATCGCCAATCAACGGCCAACCTAACGTCTGCGCCCAGAGCGCAACTTTCTTGCCGTCTTCGGCGCTCATGCGCCCGGCAAGTACCACGCCACGTTTTTGCCGCCAGAAAAACCAGTCACGCTGTTTGTCGCTTTCCAGCCGACGCGCTTCACGCAGCCAGGGCTTGTCATCCTGCCACCAGTCACCAAGACGCTGCTGCCAGGCAACCCCTGTTTCATCCATGTCACCATACAGCGGTTCCGCAAATGGGCAATTGATATGCACCGCCCCGCTATGTAGCGCGGCTAAGGCGTTATCGATGGTAGACACCAGCCAGCTTGCGGGAATGTCCTGCGTCGGACGCGGTAAAGAGAGCGTTTGCGACGGATGCGAGGCAAACATACCGGCCTGACGAATCGCCTGGTTAGCGCCACAATCGATAAGCTCAGGCGGTCGGTCAGCCGTGAGTAAAATCAGTTTTTCACCGGTCAGGCCCGCTTCAATCAACGCGGGATACAAATTCGCCACCGCTGTACCGGACGTCACAATCACGGCAACAGGTTGCCTGCTGACTTTTGCCAGACCTAAGGCCAGATGCCCAAGCCCACGCTCATCAAAATGAGTATGGTGGATAAAAGCGGGGTTTTCCGCTGCCGCTAAAGTCAACGGCGTCGAACGAGAGCCAGGGGCAATACAGACATGCCTGACGCCGTGGCGAGTGAGAGCTTCCAGAATGACCGCCGCCCAGCGTCGGTTAAATGCGCTTACTGACATGAGATTGTCCGGTATCAATATTGCGACACAGTATAAAGAATCGAATAAATGGATTTTTGATATGAATCGGGAATATACACGAAATCATTATCCTTCCATCTGTAATAAAGTACGTAACCCTGCCGCTTTATTATCTATTTCTTGCCATTCTTGCTCAGGATCGGAACCGCGCACGATCCCCGCCCCGGCATACAGACGGACGACATTTGCGCTAATTTTCGCTGAACGTAATGACACGCAAAACTCGCTCTGACGCAGTGAAAGATAACCCGCAGAACCGGCATACCACTCACGTTCAAAGGGTTCATTATGTTGGATAAATTCGCGCGCCAGCTCGCGTGGAATACCCGCTACGGCCGCAGTAGGCTGTAGCTGTACCAGACAGAGCGTATCATCCGCCTGATTGAGCGCAGTCCAGATACAGCGGCGCAGATGCTGTACTTTGCGCAGCCTGAGTACCTGCGGCGGCAGGACATCTAGGGTTTGCGTACAGTTCTGCAGCCGTTGGCAAATATCTTCCACTACCAACATGTTCTCACGCTGATTTTTATCGTCCTTCATCAGCCATTCACCCAACTGCCAGGCGCGATGATCGTCAGGGTGATTGGCAACGGTTCCGGCCAGCGCCTCAGTGCGCAGTGCCGTGTCACGCCGCCGATACAGACGTTCAGGGGAAGAGCCAAGAAAAGCAGATTCGGCGGAAAACGCCATATAGAAGTGGTAACAGTTGAGATTTAAACGACGGCTGGAGGCCATAACCGCCGCGGCATTAACTGGCTGAGAAAACTGTAAATCGGTCGCACGCGCCAGCACCACTTTGTCGAGTTCTTCCCCGGCAATAGTTTGCGTGGCAAGCTCAATAAGGCGCGTCCAGCCTGCTTTATCTGGCCAGTGTTGTTCACCGGTTAAATTCAGGCGCAGTGCGGGAAGCGGTTTTACCTGCGCCAGCGCTGAAATAAACGCAGCGGCCTGCGCGGCATCTTCACGCAACGACACGTCGCTATACAGGTGTAGTCGTAAGGTCGCAACCCCGGCACAGCGTCGCCATTCCAGTCGCGGCAGTAATAAATTACCGCGCTGCGGCTCAAACGCATTCAGGCCCCAGACGCGCAGTTCGGGGTAATTATCATGTTGGCGTAAAAACCGTTGGGCAGATTCCAGTGAGGAAAATGCGGCGACGGCTCCCAGTACGGCAGCCTCTTCGTCACCGTTACGTTGCTGCCAGTAAAACTGAGGCCAGACGGGCTGGCTGGCCAGCCATCCTAAAGCGTCAAACGCATCATTCAGAGGGAAAGGTATATCGTAAATACGAATTCCAGGTGCGGCTGGTATCTCTTGCGACAAATGACGCATCAAACTTTCCAGCGCAGTAGTGATTGAATGCACGCGGACCTCTCCCTGTTAAAAACCTCACATTATACGGGGTACTGAGCAGAAAAAGCAGTACCCCCGTATAGGGAGTGCGATGACAGCGCTGTATTTATCGCCGTGCCAGCAATAATCCCATCACTAAACCGACTGTCGCCCCCACGCCGATCCCACGCCAGGGTTTTTCGTGTACGTAGTCATCTGCCCGGCAAACAGCCTGCTTTGCACGATAATAGTAACTGTCAGAGGCGTGACTAACGCGATTTCTCACCTCTTCTAACGCCTGCTCAGCCCGCGCTTTCAACTCAAGGTATTTTTGGTCGGCAGGATCGCCGGAAGAACGTAGCACTTCTTCCAGCGTTTCGCTCAACAATTCCAAATCGTCATCAATACGTGACTCGTAAGAATGAAAAGACATTGTATTCTCCCTTTCTATTGACGTACCCGCTAACTATAGACGACAGGGGCTGTTTACGCTTGATGCCCCTCACGCGCCATGCCGATGTGTGGAATCCCGTCTTCGTCATAGACTTCCGTGACTGGAACAAACCCAAATCTCGCATAAAACGATTGCAGATGTGCCTGAGCCCCCAGGTATAACGCCTTATGCGGCCAATGCTGCGCACAGGATGCCAGTGTTTGCGTCATTAACTGCTGCCCCAGTTTTTCACCGCGCAGCGCTTCGCTGACAATCACCCGGCCAATTACTACCGGCTCCAGATCATCGTCACTTTTCAGAATCCTCGCATACGCCACCAGTTCATCGTTATGCCATCCCAGAATGTGACGGTTTTCGCCGACTAAGTCGTCGCCATCCACGTCCTGATACGGACATTGTTGCTCAACAACGAATACCGAACAGCGAAGCTGAAGAATGGCATACAGCTCCTGAACACTCAGCTTTGCATGATGGAGATCTTGCCAGTGGATCATTGTCTGCCCCTTTGTTGTGATAACCTGAACACCCTGCCTCATTGATGGCGAAAAGTGTAACGTAAAGATGGAATTACTATTTTTAGGTACGTCAGCGGGAGTTCCCACACGCTCTCGCAATGTAACGGCAATATTACTGAATCTGCAACACCCGACTCAGGCAGGTTTGTGGCTTTTTGATTGCGGCGAAGGGACGCAGCATCAAATGCTTAGCACGCCATTTAATCCGGGAAAACTCGATCGTATTTTTATCAGCCATTTACACGGCGACCACCTGTTTGGTTTACCGGGGCTACTGTGCAGTCGTTCAATGGCCGGGAACGTCCAGCCGCTAACGCTCTACGGACCCAAGGGGTTGCGAGAGTTTACCGAAACCGCTTTACGTCTGGGCGGCTCCTGGACCGATTACCCGCTGGATATTGTAGAAATTACCGCCGGTGAGGTTGTGGATGACGGCCTGCGCAAAGTGACTGCGTTTCGACTGGAACATCCACTGGAGTGCTACGGTTTTCGTGTTGAAGAACACGACAAACCCGGCGCGCTTAATGCCAGCGCCCTGAAGGCGGCAGGCGTTAAAGCGGGCCCGTGGTTTCAGGATTTGAAAGCCGGGAAAACCATCGTACTGGAAGACGGTCGCGCGATTAACGGTGCCGATTTCCTCTCCCCGGCAACCCGAGGGAAATCCGTGGCTATTTTCGGTGATACCGGGCCCTGTGCGAGCGCTATCAAATTGGCAAAAGGGGTGGACGTGATGGTACATGAAACCACGCTGGACGCCTCAATGGAGGAAAAAGCCAACAGCCGCGGGCATAGCTCCACCCGGCAGGCCGCACAGCTGGCACGGGACGCCGGTGTGGGCAGACTCATCATGACCCACGTCAGCTCACGCTACGATGCAAAAGGCTGCCAGCGGTTACTTGAAGAGTGCAGAGCGATTTTTCCAGACACGGAACTGGCTCACGATTTCGCCATTTTCACCGTTTAGTGCTCCATTTTTCCGCCTCAGTGCCGATAACAGTGGAAAGGCTGGCTTTCACACTGAGGACAGGATGAACAATTTCCAGAAAGATATTGATGACAGGACAAACCTAACCCTGTCTAACCGTTTTGAACTGCTGCTGTTTCGCCTTGGCAAATCCGTTGAGGAGCAGAAATCAGAGCTGTTTGGCATCAACGTATTCAAACTGCGTGAAATCGTACCGATGCCGACCTTTACACGCCCTGCCGGCATGAAGGCTCCGTTGTTAGGCATGGTGAATATCCGGGACCAGGTGATCCCGGTGATCGACCTGCCTGCTGTCGCCGGGTGTAAACCCGAAACCGGGCTTAATATCCTGTTGATCACAGAGTACGCCCGCAGCGTACAGGCCTTTGCGGTGGAGTCAGTAGAGAACATTATGCGTCTCGACTGGCAACAGGTGCACACTGCTGAGAAAGCTGTTAATGGTCGCTACATCACCAGTATTGCTTGTCTGGACGACGACAAAGAAACCAACAATTTGGCGCTGGTGCTTGATGTCGAACAGATCCTGTATGACATTGTGCCGTCCAACCACGATTTACGTGCAACCGACCTAAAAACCAGCAAATTCACTATCACGCCGGGTGCGGTGGCCATTGTTGCGGAAGACTCCAAAGTTGCCAGGGCGATGCTGGAGAAAGGACTTAACGCCATGGAAATTCCGCATCTGATGCATGTCACCGGCAAAGATGCATGGGAAAAAATTCAGCAGCTATCTGAAGAAGCGCAAGCGGAAGGTAAGCCAATCAGCGAGAAGATTGCCCTGGTGCTTACCGATCTGGAAATGCCGGAGATGGATGGTTTTACGCTGACCCGTAAGATAAAAACCGACGAACGTCTGAAGAAGATCCCGGTCGTCATCCACTCTTCACTTTCCGGTAGCGCCAACGAAGATCACGTCCGCCGGGTTAAGGCCGATGGTTACGTGGCAAAATTCGAGGTCAACGAATTATCTTCTGTGATTCAGGAAGTGATGGAGCGCGCAGCAAAAGATGTTAGTGGTCCTTTGGTGAGCCGTCAGCTTTCCGCCTGATAGCCTTGCCCCCATAAAAAAACCCGCCGAGGCGGGTTTTTTTATTCCAACGTGTCGCTTACATCAGCGGCGCCGCCAGTTGCACGATACTGATCAGCGGTTGCGGGTAGATACCCAGCACCAGCACCAGCAGTGCAGAGATCAGCACTACGATACCGCCCGCGCTGTACTGCCAGTTAGACGGCGCATCACGGTTCAGTTGCTGCGGTGCGCTCAGATACAGGCTCACAGCAACGCGCAGGTAGTAGTACAAACCAATCGCCGAACCGACCACCACGGCAGCAACCAGCCACCACAGGTTAGCCTGCACACCGACAGCCAGTACGTAGAATTTACCGATAAAGCCCAGCGTCATCGGGATACCCGCCAGAGACAGCATCATCACTGTCATCACTGCCGCGAGGATCGGACGATGCCAGAACAGGCCGCGATAGGAGAACAGAGAATCCGCATCCGGACCACGGTACGGGCTGGACATCAGACTGACCACACCGAACGCGCCAAGGCTGCTGAACAGATAACCAGCCAGATAAACGCCAACGGCTTCCATCGACATCTCGCCGCTCTGCAGGGCAATCAGCGCCACCAGCAGATAACCGAGGTGAGAGATGGAAGAGTAGCCGAGCAGACGTTTGATGTTGGTCTGGCTCAGCGCCATCAGGTTACCGAAGATGATAGAAGCAAAGGCAATCACACCCAGCACGATACGTACCGCTTCGCTGTCGCCAACCGGCGCGTACAGGAACAGACGCATCACCACGCCGAAGATAGCGATTTTGCTCGCCGTCGCCAGGAAGGTGGAAACCGGAGCCGGAGCACCCTGGTAGACGTCTGGCGTCCACAGGTGGAACGGAACCAGCGAGAGTTTGAAGCCGAGGCCAACAATCATCAGACCGAAGCCCGCCAGCAGCAGCGGTTCGCTCAGCATGCCGTCGCCGAGGCTCTTACCGAGCGCGACAAACGACAGATTCCCAGACTGCGCGTACACCAGCGCCATACCGAACAGCAGGAAGGAAGACGCTGCGGCAGACAGAATGGTGTATTTGATACTGGCTTCCAGCGAACGTTTCTGACGGAACGCATAGCCGACCAGGCCAAACAGCGGCAGAGAGATAAGCTCAATACCAAGGAACAGCGCCGCCAGATGGTTAGCGTTAGCCAGCAGAATACCGCCGAGCGCGGCAATCAGCACCAGCAGGTAGAACTCTTCCCGGTTGTCGTCGTAGCCTTCCAGCCACGGGTAAGCGAAGGTACAGGTGGCAAGACTCGCCAGCAGCACCAGCCCGGTGTAGAGCATGGCGAAACCGTCAACCCGCATCAGCGGGGTGACGTCCATGGCGCCCGCCTGGCCAACAAACCAGAGCGAAACCAGCGCGGCGTTAAGCCCAATGACTGACAACGTGGCATTGAGGAAGTGATTGCGTCGCCACGCAATGGAGAGCATCACAACCACCACCGTCAAGCCGACGATCAGCAGCGGTAGCAGCGCAATCAGGTGTTGTGGAGTTATTGTCATGGCGATTTACGGCCTTGTAGTAGTAACGGAATTAACAAACCACTGCTGGATGTTGCTCATCGCAGAATGCGAGGTATCCAGAATCGGCTGCGGATAGAAGCCAAGCAGTACCAGAAGCACGACCAGCAACAGGATGATAAACAGCTCACGCAGCGACATCCCTGGCAGTTCAACACTGGCAATCTGGCTTTTCGCCTTACCGAAGTAAGCGCGATGCAGCATCGCCAGCGAGTAAACAGAGGCAAACACCAGACCAAAGGTTGAGATCACGGTAATGACCGGAACCACCTGATAGCTGCCGAACAGAATCATGAATTCGCCAACGAAGTTACCTGTACCCGGCATACCCAGCGTACACACTGCGAAGAACATTGACAGCGCAGGCAACCATTTCATTTTGCCCCACAGGCCGCCCATCATACGCATATCACGCGTGTGCAGACGTTCGTACAGCTGACCACACAGGATGAACAGACCGGCTGCAGAAAGACCGTGCGCAATCATCTGGATAACCGCACCCTGGTACGCCAGTTGGCTGCCGGTGTAGATAGCAATCAGCACGAAGCCCATGTGCGATACAGAGGTGTAGGCAATCAGACGTTTGATATCGTACTGATTAAAGGCCATCCACGCGCCGTAGAAGATGCCGATTACGCCAAGCCACATAGCGATAGGCGCGAACTCCGCCGACGCGTTCGGGAACAGCGGCAGGGAGAAGCGCAGCAGACCATAGGCCGCCGTTTTCAGCAGAATCCCCGCCAGGTCAACGGAACCTGCGGTCGGTGCCTGGGAGTGCGCATCCGGCAACCAGCCGTGCAGCGGAACCACCGGCATTTTCACCGCGAAGGCGATGAAGAAGCCCAGCATCAGCAGGTATTCCACGCCGTGGGACATCGGGGTATTCAGCAGTTCTTCATAGTTGAAGGTCCACACGCCGGTCGCTTTGTAGTGCACAAACACCAGCGCCAGGATGGCAATCAACATCACCAGACCACTCGCCTGGGTATAAATGAAGAACTTGGTGGCCGCCGTGATACGCGTTTTACCGTCAGAGGCTTTATGCCCCCACAACGCGATCAGGAAGTACATCGGCACCAACATCATTTCCCAGAAGAAGAAGAACAGGAACATGTCGATGGCAAGGAATACGCCGATTACGCCGCCTAAGATCCACATCAGGTTCAGGTGGAAGAAGCCCTGGTATTTTTCGATTTCATTCCAGGAGCAAAGTACCGCCAGAACACCGAGCAGACCGGTCAGCACCACCATCAGCAGCGACAAACCGTCGATGGCTAAATGAATAGAGATGCCAAAACGTGGGATCCACGGCAGGACAAACTCAGACTGCCACTGCGGAATGCCAGCGGATTGCGTCAGTGAATAGCCGCCCTGCAACCACAGTTGCAAGCCAAGCGCCAGCGTCAGTCCCATGGTAATCAGCGCTATCCAGCGCGGCACCTTCACGCCAAAGCGTTCGGTCTGCCAGCACAGGAAGCCACCGATAAAGGGGATTAATATCAACCAGGGTAATAACATAGCTAAGTATGTCCCTTATATTTACTCCTGCTCAGGCTATCTCACTCATCAGCCCAAATCCCGGCAGTGCTCGCAATCCTCACGTACTTCAGTACGCTCCGGTTGCTCTGCGCTGGCGGTATTCGGTCTGACTTCGCCGATGACGCCTGTACTTCAGGAACAGATTTTCAACGAATTCTAAAAATTATTTTTGGGTTTGTAGGCCGGATAAGCGCAGCGCCATCCGGCAGTCGTTCATCCAGCCAACAAACTCAACGCAGTACCATCAACAGTGCCAGCACAACAACGGCGCCGATGCTCATTGATGCCACATACCAGCGCAGATAGCCGTTCTCGCTTAACAGCAGGCCTTTACCTGCAAAGCGAGACAGGATCGCCGGAATGTTCATCATTGCGTTCAGCGGATCGCGTTTCAGCAGCCATGCAACACCGAGGAACGGCTTGACGAACACTTTGTCGTACAGCCAGTCGAAGCCCCAGGCGTTATACCACCAGGTACCCAGCAAACGGCCTGGCGCACTGTTGGCAATCGATGTCACAAGCTGGCGTTTACCCAGCCACAGCCATGCTGCGATCAGGATGCCCGCAATCGCGACGATACCGGAAGTAATTTCCAGCGTCATGACGCGACCATGCTCAAGCTCGGTCGTCGCCGGCAGTACGCCATGCAGTGGCGGCACAATCAGCGCGCCAACAAAGGTGGACAGGATCATCAGCACAATCAGCGGCAGATGATGGGTAATCCCCTTCCCGGCGTGAGCGTGAATTTGTTCTTTACCGTGGAACACGATGAAAATCATGCGGAAGGTATACAGCGAGGTCATGAACGCACCGACCAGACCTGCAACCATCAGATTGATATGACCGTTCGCCATCGCACCGGCCAGAATCTCATCCTTACTGAAGAAGCCAGCGGTAATCAGCGGCAGAGCCGACAGCGCCGCGCCACCAATCAGGAAGCAGAGATACACCAGCGGAATAGACTTACGCAGGCCGCCCATCTTGAAGATGTTCTGTTCGTGGTGGCAGGCCAGGATAACCGAGCCGGATGCCAGGAACAGCAGCGCTTTAAAGAAGGCGTGCGTCATCAGGTGGAAAATCGCCGCATCCCACGCCTGAACGCCAAGCGCCAGGAACATGTAGCCAATCTGGCTCATAGTGGAGTAAGCGAGAACACGTTTGATGTCGGTCTGTACCAGCGCAGCAAAACCCGCCAGCACCAGCGTGATAGCACCGATAATCCCCACCAGATGCAGGATTTCCGGGGTCATCAGGAACAGGCCGTGCGTACGTGCAATCAGGTAGACACCGGCGGTAACCATCGTCGCGGCGTGGATCAACGCGGAGACAGGCGTCGGGCCAGCCATCGCATCAGCAAGCCATGTTTGCAACGGCAGCTGTGCAGATTTACCGACCGCACCGCCCAGCAGCATCAGGGTTGCCCACATCAGCATGTTGTTGCCGTCTGCAAAATGCGCAGGCGCCAGTTCCACCATTTCGCGGAAGTTCAGCGTGCCCAGCTCGTTGTAGAGAATGAACAGTGCGAACGCCAGGAATACGTCACCAACACGGGTTACCACGAAGGCTTTCATTGCCGCAGCGCCATTCTTCGGATCGGTGTAGTAGAAACCAATCAGCAGATAGGAGCACAGGCCCACGCCTTCCCAGCCGAGGTACATCAGCAGCAGGTTATCCGCCAGCACCAGAACCACCATGCTGGCGATAAACAGGTTGGTGTAGGCGAAGAAACGAGAATAGCCCTCTTCTCCGCGCATATACCAGGAGGCGAACATGTGGATCAGGAAACCGACACCGGTCACCACGGAGAGCATGGTCAGCGACAGGCCGTCCAGCACCAGGTTGAAACCGATGTTGAAATCACCGACTGACATCCACGTCCACAGCGGCTGGCTGTAAGCCTGCTGGCCATTGGCAAAGAAATCAACGCCAACAAACGCAGTCACCAGCGCGGCCAGACCAATCGACCCGACACCCACGGTAGCGGACAGATTTTCTGACCAACGACCACGAGAAAACGCCAGTAATACAAAGCCAATAAATGGCAGAATAATGGTTAAGGCAAGCATGTTCATCCACGCATCTCACTTACTGAATCGATGTTCAGGTTCTGGCGACGGCGATGAAGTTGCAGCAACAGCGCAAGTCCAATGCTCGCTTCCGCAGCCGCAAGGCTGATGGCGAGAATGTACATCACCTGACCATCGGTCTGGCCCCAGTAGCTTCCGGCGACCACAAAGGCCAGCGCAGAGGCGTTAATCATGATTTCCAGCCCGATCAGCATAAACAGCAGATTGCGGCGGATAACCAGACCGGTCAAACCCAGGACGAATAAAATCGCAGCGAGGATCAGTCCATGTTGTAAGGGGATCATGCGTGCTCCTCCGTTTTTCTTTTCGCGCGGTCATCGGTGCGATTGCTCAGCACTTCACCTGAACGCTCTTCGCGCCCCACGTGGAAGGCCACAACCAGACCCGCCAGCAGCAGCATCGAAGCCAGTTCGACCGCCAGTACATACGGTCCGAACAGGGAAATACCGACTGCTTTCGCGCTAATTGGCGTCCCGTCTATGCCCTGATCGTTTACGCCCAGAATGGCGTAAACAATGACCACCAGCATGATGGCCGACAGAATCGCCGGACCAATCCACACCTGAGGTTTCAGCCACTGGCGTTCCTGTTCAATTTCAGAACCACCGAGGTTGAGCATCATTACCACGAATACGAACAGCACCATGATAGCGCCCGCGTAGACGATAATTTCCAGCGCACCGGCGAAGTAAGCGCCTAACGAGAAGAACACCCCGGAAATCGCCAGCAGCGAAATAATCAGATACAGCAGTGCGTGTACCGGATTGGTGTGGGTGATCACCCGCAAGGTTGCGAGAATGGCTATCAGGCCACAGATATAAAAAGCGAACTCCATTGCCCCTCTCCTTACGGTAACAGGCTCTTGACGTCGATAGGCTTAGCTTCGTTCTCTGCTTCGCCCTTATCTTTGCCGTCGATTGCCATACCTGCCATCCGGTAGAAGTTATATTCCGGGTATTTGCCCGGACCGGAGATCAGCAGATCCTCTTTCTCGTAAACCAGGTCCTGGCGCTTGTACTCACCCAGCTCGAAATCTGGAGTCAGCTGAATAGCCGTTGTCGGACAGGCTTCTTCACACAGGCCGCAGAAAATGCAGCGTGAGAAGTTAATGCGGAAAAACTCCGGATACCAGCGGCCATCTTTGGTCTCTGCTTTTTGCAAAGAGATACAGCCTACCGGACACGCTACCGCACACAGGTTACAGGCAACGCAGCGCTCTTCACCGTCAGGATCACGTGTCAGAACGATACGACCACGAAAACGGGGCGGTAGATAGACCGGCTCTTCCGGGTACATCTGCGTTTCGCGTTTCGCGAACGCATGCAGGCCGATCATCCAGATACTGCGTACCTGGGTGCCGAAACCTACGAACAATTCTTTTAAGGTCATGGTCTTTGTGTCCCTTATTGCGCCTGCCAGAGAATGACAGCCGCCGTTACCAGCAAGTTGACGAGCGTCAGCGGCAGACAGACTTTCCAGCCGAAGGACATTACCTGGTCATAACGAGGACGCGGTAACGACGCACGAATCAAAATGAACATCATCATGAAGAACGCGGTTTTCAGCGCGAACCAGACGAATGGTGGTAAGAACGGGCCATGCCAGCCACCGAAGAACAGGGTAACCATCAGCGCAGAAATGGTGACAATACCGATGTACTCACCCACGAAGAACAGACCGAATTTCATACCGGAATATTCAATGTGGTAACCGTCGGCCAGTTCCTGCTCGGCTTCTGGCTGGTCAAACGGGTGACGGTGACACACCGCCACGCCCGCGATGGCAAAGGTGACAAAACCAAAGAACTGCGGAATAACGTTCCAGATATCAGCCTGGTTGTTGACGATGTCGGTCATGTTAAATGAACCGGCCTGCGCCACCACGCCCATCAGGGAAAGTCCGAGGAACACTTCGTAGCTCAGCGTCTGCGCAGACGCACGCATCGCACCGAGCAGTGAGTATTTGTTGTTACTGGACCAGCCGGCGAACAGCACCGCGTATACCGCGAGGCCCGCCATCATCAGGAAGAACAGGATCCCGATGTTCAGGTCGGCCACTACCCAGTTCGGACTCACCGGCACGATGGCGAAAGCCAGCAGCAGCGAGGTGAAGGCGATCATCGGTGCCAGGGTAAAGATGACGCGATCCGAGAATTTCGGGATCCAGTCTTCTTTAAAGAACATCTTGATCATGTCCGCAACCAGCTGGAGCGAACCGCCCCAGCCCACACGGTTCGGTCCGTAACGGTTCTGGAACAGACCCAGCAGACGGCGTTCGCCAAAGCTCATGAATGCCCCGCAGGTGACCACCACCAGCAGGATCACCACCGCTTTGAGAATGCTCAGCAGGATCTCAATCAGATCGGGTGTAATCCAACTCATTGTTGTGCCTCCTGCAGATCCTCAAGACGCGCACCTGCCAGAACCGGCGCGATGCCAGGCATGCCCATCGGCAAACCAACCTGCCCTGCCGTTAATCCTTCAGCGATTTCAACCGGCAGCGTAACCGTGTTGCCATCGTAGCTGAAAGAAACGCGCGTACCGGCATTAACACCCAACTTCGCGGCATCTGCCGGGTTGAGCTTGATGTACGGCTGCGGCATACGGGTCTGGAAGACCGGCGCACGCTGGGACATTTCATCACTACCAAACAGGTGATAGTAAGGCGCGATACGCCACTGACCTTCCTGAGCCTGGAAGCTCGCCGGAACGGTTGTGAAGTACGCCATATCCCCCGCAGAAGCCTCGATCAGACGCACGCCCGGATCGCCATGACGCAGTTTACCGCCCACTTCATCCTGGAACTTGTTCCACGCCTGTGGGGAGTTCCAGCCCGGAGCCCAGGCAAACGGAATTTGTGAACGCGGCGCAGACGGCTGGTTGTTCCCTTCCATAGAGAAGGCGAACATGGTGTCTTTGTCCTGCGGCTGGCGCGGTTCGTGTACGCTGATGTTGGCGCGCATTGCGGTACGACCGCTGTAGCGGTGCGGTTCACGCGCCAGCTTCTGTCCACGGATACGGAAGCTTGCGTCCGGCGCGGCATCTTTAATGCCTGCCAGCTGCGGCAACTTCTCAACGACCGCGTCGATAACGTGGTCGAGCTGCGTCCAGTCCACTTCACGGCTCTGCACGGTGCTGTGCAGCGAGTGCAGCCAGCGCCAGCTTTCCAGCATTACGGTGTTGCTGTCGTAGTAGGATGGGTCATAGACCTGGAAGAAACGCTGGGCGCGGCCTTCGTTGTTAATCACCGTACCATCGCTTTCAGCGAAGCTTGCAGCGGAAAGCACCAGATGGGCGTTTTCCATAATTGCCGTACGCTGATGGTCAACGACCAGTACCAGCGGCGCTTTCGCCAGAGCGGCATCAACGCGAGCAGCTGAAGCATGGCGATGCAGGTCATTTTCCAGCACCACAACGGCGTCAGCGCGGCCTGTTTCCAGCTCGGTCAGCGCATCGTCAAGGGAACCACCGCCAATCATGCCGAGGCCCATGCTGTTAACCGAGCGAGCAATCATGGTGATGCCGACGTCTGCACCACGGCCTTTCAGCGCCTTCGCCACGTTGGCAGCCGCCTGAATCACTTCGGCACTACCGGCGTTAGTGCCGGAAATAATCAGTGGTTTCTTCGCCCCGGCCAATGCCTGAACGATAACGTCAATTTTGTTCTGCAGGTCACGGTCGATACCGTCAACCGCCGGCGCGTTGTTATCCAGCGCATGAGCGATAGCGAAACCTAAACGCGCCTGATCTTCAACCGGTGCACGATAGGTCCAAGCGGCGATATCATCCAGGCGGGTGTTATCGACATTGGTAACGAACAGCGGATGCTTAGCACGCTGGCCGATGTTAAGGATTGCTGCGATCTGCCAGTCAGCCACTTTCTGTGCCGCCGCCATTTCACGCGCTTTACCTTTCACCGCCTGACGCACTGCCAGCGCAACGCGCGCACCGGTTTGGGTGACATCTTCGCCCAGCACCAGAACCGCATCATAAGATTCGATTTCGCGCAGTGCCGGAGTATGAATCCCGCCGTCACGCAGCACGCTCAGTGCCAGTTGCAGACGTTCCTGCTCGCCCTGGGCTATACCGGTATAGAAGTTATCCGCACCGACCAGTTCACGCAGCGCGAAGTTACTTTCAACGCTGGCGCGCGGAGAGCCGATACCGATCACTTTCTTCGACTGACGCAGAATATCTGCCGCCCCCTGCATCGCCTGCTCAGCGTTCAGGGTGATCAGATCATCGCCACGACGCTGTACCGGCTGACGCGGACGGTCTTTCAGGTTCACGTAACCATAGCCAAAACGACCACGGTCGCAGAGGAAGTAGTGGTTAACGGTACCGTTGTAGCGGTTTTCGATACGACGCAGTTCGCCGTAACGCTCACCCGGGCTGGTGTTACAGCCAATGGAACACTGCTGGCAGATGCTCGGGGCAAACTGCATATCCCATTTACGGTTATAACGCTCGGAGTGCGTTTTGTCGGTAAACACGCCGGTCGGACAAATTTCTACCAGGTTACCGGAGAATTCGCTCTCAAGCGTACCGTCTTCCGGACGACCGAAGTAGACGTTGTCATGTGCGCCATACACGCCCAGATCCGTGCCATCGGCGTAATCTTTGTAGTAACGTACGCAGCGATAGCAGGCGATGCAGCGGTTCATTTCGTGAGAGATGAACGGCCCCAAATCCTGGTTGCGGTGTGTACGCTTCGTGAAGCGGTAGCGACGGAAGCTATGACCAGTCATGACGGTCATATCCTGAAGGTGGCAGTTACCGCCCTCTTCGCAGACCGGGCAGTCGTGCGGGTGGTTGGTCATCAACCACTCGACGACGCTTTCGCGGAACTGCTTCGCTTCTTCGTCATCAATAGAAATAAAGGTACCTTCGGTGGCCGGTGTCATACAAGACATCACCAGGCGACCACGCGTGTCTTCCGCGTTCTGATATTGCTTCACCGCACACTGGCGGCAAGCACCGACGCTGCCCAGCGCCGGGTGCCAGCAAAAGTATGGAATATCAAGGCCGAGAGACAGACAAGCTTCCAGCAGGTTGTCCGCTCCATTGACCTCATATTCTTTGCCGTCTACATGAATCGTAGCCATAGTCAGCATGCTTCCAGTTGGCTCGGTCAGTGACCAAGCGTTAATCGAATTTCTTATCGCGACACAGGGCTAACCCTGTGATCACCAGCGCTCTTTCAGCAGGTTCGGCTGAATACCACCAATAGCGTGGGTATTGCTGAAGGTCTGCTTAATGCCAGCTTCGAATTCTTCGCGGAAATATTTAATGGCGCTCTGTAGCGGTTCCACCGCACCCGGTGCGTGTGCACAGAAGGTTTTACCCGGGCCGAGGAAACGACACAGTTGCTCAAGTGTCTCGATATCCCCAGGCTGGCCTTCGCCACGCTCTAGCGCACGCAGAATTTTCACACTCCACGGCAGACCATCACGGCACGGCGTACACCAGCCACAGGACTCGCGGGCAAAGAACTCTTCGAGGTTACGCACCAGCCCAACCATGCCAATCTCGTGGTCAACCGCCATCGCCAGCGCGGTACCCAGACGGCTACCGGCTTTACCAATGCTTTCGAATTCCATCGGCAGGTCGAGATGTGCTTCAGTCAGGAAGTCAGTCCCCGCGCCGCCCGGCTGCCAGGCTTTGAACTTCAGGCCATCGCGCATGCCGCCCGCGTAATCTTCGAGGATTTCACGCGCAGTAGTGCCGAACGGCAGCTCCCACAGTCCCGGATTCTTCACGCGACCAGAGAAGCCCATCAGTTTGGTGCCCGCGTCTTTGCTCTTCGAAATGTTCTGGTACCACTCCACGCCGTTTGCGAGGATAGCCGGTACGTTACACAGGGTTTCGACGTTGTTAACGCAGGTCGGTTTACCCCATGCACCAGAGCTTGCCGGGAACGGCGGCTTGGAGCGTGGGTTAGCACGGCGACCTTCGAGGGAGTTGATCAGCGCGGTTTCTTCACCACAGATGTAACGCCCCGCCCCGGTGTGCACAAACAGTTCGAAATCGAAACCGGTGCCCATGATGTTTTTGCCAAGCAGACCGGCTTCGGTCGCTTCGGCAATCGCGCGGCGCAGATGCACAGCCGCTTCGATATATTCACCGCGCAGGAAGATGTAACCACGGTACGCTTTCAGCGCAAACGCGGAGATCAGCATGCCTTCCACCAGCAGGTGCGGCAGCTGTTCCATCAACAAGCGGTCTTTATAGGTGCCGGGTTCCATTTCATCGGCGTTACACAGCAGGTAACGGATGTTCATGGATTCGTCTTTCGGCATCAGGCTCCACTTCAGACCGGTGGAAAAGCCTGCGCCACCGCGCCCTTTCAGGCCAGCGTCTTTTACCTGGTTGACGATTTCATCCGGTGACAGCCCGGTCAGGGCCTTACGCGCACCTTCATAACCGTTCTTGCTACGATATTCGTCCAGCCATACAGGCTGTTTGTCATCACGCAGACGCCAGGTCAGCGGATGCGTTTCGGGAGTACGGATAATGTCTTTCATTTATACCGCTCCAACAGTTCGGGAATGCCTTCCGGGGTCAGGTGAGCATGAGTATCTTCATCGATCATCATATTCGGCCCCTTGTCGCAGTTCCCCAGGCAACAGGTCGGCAGCAGCGTAAAGCGACCATCAAAGGTCGTCTGCCCCGGCTTGATGTTGAGTTTTTTCTCAAGCGCAGCCTGGATCCCCTGGTAGCCATTGATATGGCACACGACGCTGTCGCAATAGCGGATCACGTGGCGACCGACCGGCTGACGGAAGATCTGGCTGTAGAATGTCGCAACACCTTCGACGTCGCTTGCCGGGATACCCAGCACGTCAGCGATCGCGTAGATCGCCCCATCCGGCACCCAGCCACGCTGCTTCTGAACGATTTTCAGCGCTTCAATGGACGCCGCACGCGGGTCTTCGTAGTGGTGCTTCTCGTGCTCAATCGCTTCACGCTCAGCCGCACTCAGCTCAAAAGCCTCGGTTTGTGGTTGTTGGTTCTCGTGCATAATTAGCGGTCCACATCTGACATAACAAAATCGATACTACCCAGATGGACGATCAGGTCGGACACCAGGCTGCCACGTACCGCTACCGGGATCTGCTGCAGGTGCGCATAGCTCGGGGTACGGATACGGGTACGATAACTCATGGTGCTGCCATCGCTGGTCAGGTAGTAACTGTTAATACCCTTGGTCGCTTCCACCATCTGGAAGGACTCGTTTGCCGGCATAACCGGTCCCCACGAAACCTGCAGGAAGTGGGTGATCAGGGTTTCGATATGTTGCAGCGTGCGCTCTTTCGGCGGCGGCGTCGTCAGCGGGTGATCCGCTTTGAACGGGCCTTCCGGCATGTTATTGAGGCACTGCTCAAGGATGCGCAGACTCTGGCGCAGCTCTTCAACTTTCAGCATCACGCGGGTATAGCAGTCGGATACACCACCGCCAACCGGGACTTCAAAGTCAAAGTTTTCGTAGCCAGAGTACGGACGCGCTTTACGCACGTCGAAATCAATACCGGTCGCACGCAGCGCAGCACCGGTACAGCCCCAGTCCAGCGCTTCTTTCTTGCCGTAAGCGGCAACGCCCTGCGAACGGCCTTTCAGGATGGTGTTACGCAGTGCGGCTTTCTCGTAAGAATCCAGACGTTTTGGCATCCAGTCGAGGAAATCACGCAGCAGTTTGTCCCAACCGCGCGGCAGATCGTGTGCCACACCGCCGATACGGAACCAGGCCGGGTGCATACGGAAACCGGTGATCGCTTCCACAACGTCATAGATTTTCTGACGGTCGGTAAAGGCGAAGAATACCGGAGTCATTGCGCCGACGTCCTGAATGAACGTGGAGATGTACAGCAGGTGGCTGTTGATACGGAACAGTTCAGACAGCATGACGCGAATCACGTTGACGCGATCCGGTACGGTAATACCCGCCAGCTTTTCGACTGCCAGCACGTACGGCATTTCGTTCACGCAGCCACCGAGGTACTCGATACGGTCAGTGTACGGAATGTAGCTGTGCCAGGACTGACGTTCGCCCATCTTTTCAGCGCCACGGTGGTGGTAGCCGATGTCAGGTACGCAGTCGACGATTTCTTCGCCATCAAGCTGCAGGACAATACGGAACGCACCATGGGAAGACGGGTGGTTAGGACCGAGGTTGAGGAACATAAAGTCCTCGTTTTCGGTGCTACGCTTCATGCCCCAGTCTTCAGGTTTGAAGGTC
This sequence comes from Citrobacter youngae, assembly GCF_003818115.1. Taxonomy (GTDB): domain Bacteria; phylum Pseudomonadota; class Gammaproteobacteria; order Enterobacterales; family Enterobacteriaceae; genus Citrobacter; species Citrobacter youngae. The sequence continues at coordinate 150,029 of NZ_RPOI01000020.1, forward strand.
AGCGCTTCCATTTCCAGATCCTGTTTGGCTTTAGTCAGCTCAAACGGGTCAAATTCGGTCGCACGCGCCGGGTAGTCTTTACGCAGCGGATGGCCTTCCCAGGTATGCGGCATCAGCAGACGCGTCAGGTGCGGGTGACCTTCGATGTCGATGCCAAACATTTCCCAGGTTTCACGCTCATACCAGTTGGCGTTCGGGAACAGTTTGGTGAAAGTCGGTACGCGCAGATCGTTTTCAGACAAAGCCACCTTGAGCATGATATCGCGATTGCGTTCAATGGAGATCAGGTGATAGAAAACGGAAAAATCCGCGGCGGGTAACCCTTCGCGGTGCGTACGCAGACGTTCGTCCATGCCGTGTAAGTCAAACAGCATGACGTAAGGTTTCGGCAGTCTCTTTAAGAAATCGCCAACTTCGAGTAACTGTTCACGCTTGACCCAGACAACGGGTACCCCAGTGCGAGTAGCCTGAACGGTAAAGGCATCCGGCCCAAAACGGTTGCGCAGTTCGCCAATGACCGGGTCATCAAGGTGATCCCGTGTTTGCCATACGGCGTCTTGCGCGGTTAAGTCGGTCATATTGTTCACCATTGCAAATGGTCCGTGGTGGTCGGCAGTGCTTCGCGCTATTTATGTAGTGGTAAGCGAAGGAAGTGCTGCTGCCGACAGGCGCAAATTAAATCTCGTCTGGTGTACGAAGATTCGTTACAGCAATACGTTCGCCGCGTTTACGCTCGCGTTCTGACTGCATATTGGCGCGATAAACGCCCTGATCGCCAACCACCCAGGAGAGCGGACGGCGTTCTTTGCCAATGGAATCTTGCAGCAGCATCAGTGCCTGCATGTACGCTTCTGGACGCGGCGGGCATCCCGGGATGTACACATCGACCGGAATAAATTTATCAACGCCCTGCACTACCGAGTAGATATCGTACATACCGCCGGAGTTGGCGCAGGCGCCCATGGAAATAACCCATTTCGGTTCCAGCATCTGATCGTAGAGGCGCTGAATAACCGGGGCCATTTTGGTAAAGCAGGTTCCGGCTACGACCATCAGGTCAGCCTGACGCGGCGATGCACGCAATACTTCTGCACCAAAACGGGCCACGTCATGCACGGCGGTAAACGAGGTCACCATCTCTACGTAGCAGCAGGAAAGGCCAAAGTTATATGGCCAAATTGAGTTTTTACGGCCCCAGTTAACCATGTCATGCAGCTTGCCCATGAACACGTTTTTGTTAACTTCCTGCTCCAGGGGGTCGGTTACGATCTCCTGTTTTTGCAGGGGGTAACGGTCGTTCTCACCGTTAGGATCTATGCGGGTGAGCGTATAATCCATCTTAATGCCTCGCGGTTAGCGTTGACGATTAGCGATACTGTTCGTTTCCGGGTTCATACGCTCGCGGCGTGAACGCGCGGGCGTCCAGTCCAGCGCGCCAATACGCACCAGATAAACCAGACCTGCCAGTAACACAAAAATAAAAATTGCAGCTTCCACAAAGCCAATCCAACCGCTTTCACGGATAGAGGTTGACCATGCGAACAGATACAGCGCTTCAACGTCGAAGATAACGAAGAACATGGCTACCAGATAAAACTTGGCAGACAGGCGCAAGCGGGCGGTGCCGACCGAGTCGATACCTGATTCAAACGGCACGTTTTTAGATCTCGCGCGTGCGCGACCACCTAAAAACCAGCCGCCGACGAGCATCAGGCAGCACAGGCCAATGGCGACAATAAGAAAGATAGCGAATGCCCAGTGATGAGCGATGACTTCAGTGGATGTTGACATACTCATTGCTTACTCATCAAAAGTAGCGCCAAATTCTCTGCTCTTTTCGGCAGATGAACGCCACATCGATTCATGGGGAGGAATAAAAAAAACCTTACAATCACTGTGAAAAATCATTTTAGACAGCTAATTGATGGGGTTTTTTACTCCTTTCTATAACCTTTTGTCAACTTTAACAAAAGTTTCCTCACATTATTTTACACAACTCCAACACCATTAACATAAAGTGCTATTTAGACCCATTTCGATCGCGTCATCGGTCATTTTTAATGTTGTTGAATCGTGTCCGTAGTGAAGTAAAAAAATGATACCCGTCTATTTTGACAGGAATTCACACAGATGCCTCCCCCTAAATGGGAGTATTTTCTTGATCTGTGACACGCTTTTGTTAATTCACCATAAAAAACAGCAACAATTTCTCTAGTTTTTTAACATGAAAATGAATAGCGCCTCGAGTGATTGTTTTTTGCACTATTTGTAGGTGATTTTTTTACCTACTGATTTTGTTAAGTTTTGGTATACAAAATGCCATCTCCGACCATTATTTGCATAAAAAAAGAGCCACTGGATGTTTTTTCATCACCAGCGACTCTTTTTTGCACTTACATTTTATAACGATTATTTATGGTACATCACTCAAAGTCGCCTTCGACAATCAGCGAATCGTCTCCCCCTTCAGGGGTAAACTGGTTGTATTGCCAGGGATTTTGATAGGTCTGCATCGACTTAAAGATCACCTGAGCCAGCTCATTTTGTGATGCAGGGTCGCAGCACAGCAAGTACTCCGTTTCCGGCAACGGTGGCAATCCGTCCGCCGCGCCCAGTACGCGTAAATCCGGGCTCATCATTTCTACAGGACGGGCAGTCACGCCCAACCCCGCCTTCACTGCCGCACGAACAGCCGCTAATGTTGAAGCAACATAGGCCAGACGCCACGGGATCTGTGCAGCGTTCAGCGTTGCCAGTACCATATCGCGGAACGGACTCGGATCATCCAGCAGCACCAGCGGCACCGGCTCACCTTTTTGTAAAATATATTCGGCCGCACAATACCAGTGCGTAGGTGAGGTACGCAGATTCAGACACTCAAAATCGCCTGGCCGGTTGGTTGTCACCACCAGATCAACGTCTTGTGACTTCAGCATATCCACCATGTAAGCGTTGCGTTTCACTCTGACATCCAGCGCAAGCTTCGGATAAACCGAACTTATCCGGTTCAGCAGAAAAGGAAGGATAGTATCCGCTGACTCATCAGAAGCGCCAATAGTTAACACTCCCTGAAGATTGTTAAACATCAATGATGAGCATGCCTCATCATTAAAACGCAATATTTTTCTGGCGTAACCCAGCAACTGAATCCCATGCTCGGTCAGTAGTTTGTTACGTCCATGGCGCGCGAACAACTCTTTCCCCACAAGTTGTTCGAGACGTTGCATTTGCTGACTCACCGCAGACTGAGTGCGACATACCGCAGCTGCCGCAGCCGCGAAGGTATTCAGATCGGCAACGGCAACGAAGGTTCTCAGCAGATCGAGATCGAGGTTAATTATCGGACGATTTGCATTTATCATAATTTTTCACTTACTCGCGGGTCATACCGGGTTAATGCTGTGCATTCAGAAACAAACAACTCCATTTGTAATGGGCCTCCCTCGCAGTTTCACCAGGTGTAACCAGGTGAAAATAAGGATGTATTTGCTTTAACAAACGAAACAATTCCCTTTCAGCGCTATATAATACCCGTGACACTCATCGGAATATAGCAACGAGAAAGAGTCATTTTTTTAGCTGTTGGATGATTCTGACTAATGGAAAACATGTAAATTTTGTAAATTTGAAAAATAGTTAACGAACACTAATTTACACATTAAAAACTAACTTTTCAGTATGTTAGAAACTCTTAACTAACATTAGAATTATCGCAAAACACAAGTTGCGTACCATTTCATGGGACTTATCTTAACCTAAAACCACTATATTTATAAGTGTTATCGCGAATTAATCGAAGCAAAAAGGTGATAACTCAGACTGGCAGTTTTCGTATTATTAACGCGTTCAATAAATACTGTTTAAATATTAAATAATAATTAATTAAGAATGCCACCATTCATTAATTATACTTAACAATAGATTCACACCGCGTCGTTGTCAGATCAGGCCGATAACAGTTTGTCAGGCTCAAACCTCAGTATTTTCGAATTGCGCAATACAGCAGATACTCCCGACCGCGCCCCGTTTTGCACATCTCACTATTTTTACCAAAACAAATCACCATACCCGAGCCGCCACCTCGAAACATATAACCACAAAATCAAAAATATCAAGATTATAATTCTATATTAATTTCATTATTTAGTTATTAACAGTTAATTATAACATCGCAACTTTCGAAATCTTCTACTAAAGACCCTTCAAAACTCACCGTCGGGGGAGTACATTGTTCTGTGCTGACTTCCACGGCAGGGAGTGGCATTCACAGCTAAAAAGGTCAAGATTCATGTCCCCCATTGAAAAATCCAGCAAATTAGAAAATGTCTGTTATGACATTCGTGGCCCGGTTCTGAAGGAAGCAAAGCGCCTGGAAGAAGAAGGCAATAAAGTTCTGAAACTCAACATCGGCAACCCTGCGCCATTCGGGTTTGAAGCACCAGATGAAATTCTGGTCGATGTGATCCGCAATTTGCCTACCGCACAAGGGTATTGCGATTCAAAAGGTCTTTATTCAGCCCGCAAAGCGATCATGCAGCATTACCAGGCCCGCGGGATGCGCGATGTTACCGTGGAGGACATTTATATCGGTAATGGCGTTTCTGAATTAATCGTTCAGGCGATGCAGGCGTTGCTGAACAGTGGGGACGAAATGCTGGTTCCTGCACCTGATTACCCGCTGTGGACAGCGGCAGTATCGCTCTCTGGCGGTAATGCCGTGCACTACCTGTGTGATGAATCGTCAGACTGGTTCCCGGACCTTGATGATATTCGGGCAAAAATCACCCCGCGCACACGTGGGATCGTCATCATTAACCCAAACAACCCTACCGGCGCCGTTTACTCTAAAGAGCTGCTGATGGAGATTGTTGAGATTGCTCGCCAGAACAACCTCATTATCTTTGCTGACGAGATTTATGACAAAATTCTCTATGATGATGCCGAGCATCACTCAATTGCGGCAATGGCCCCGGATCTGCTGACTATTACCTTCAATGGCCTGTCAAAAACTTATCGTGTTGCGGGGTTCCGCCAGGGTTGGATGGTACTGAACGGGCCGAAGAAACATGCCAAAGGGTATATTGAAGGTCTTGAAATGTTGGCCTCCATGCGTTTATGCGCCAACGTTCCAGCGCAACACGCCATTCAAACCGCGCTGGGTGGATACCAGAGCATCAGCGAATTTATCATGCCAGGCGGACGTTTGTATGAACAGCGCAACCGGGCATGGGAATTACTTAATGATATTCCGGGCGTCTCCTGCGTGAAGCCACGCGGCGCGCTGTATATGTTCCCGAAAATTGATGCCAAACGCTTCAATATTCACGACGACCAGAAGATGGTTCTCGACTTTCTGCTGCAGGAAAAAGTCCTGCTGGTTCAGGGAACGGCTTTCAACTGGCCGTGGCCGGATCATTTCCGTATCGTCACACTGCCGCGTATTGACGATATCGAAATGTCGCTAAGTAAATTCGAGCGCTTCCTGTCAGGCTATCACCAGTTGTAATTAAACAAAGGCTGTCGGACCAGTATGACGAGTATTTGCATCTGACAGCCTTCTCTGCGCACAATGACTCTTAGGTTGCCATCATATAAGGGTCGTTATGAAGCAGAGCCATTTTTTTGCCCACCTATCCCGTCTGAAGCTCATTAACCGCTGGCCGCTGATGCGCAACGTGCGCACCGAAAACGTGTCTGAACACAGTCTGCAGGTTGCCATGGTTGCTCATGCGCTGGCCGCGATCAAAAACCGTAAATTTGGTGGTCAGGTAAATGCTGAGCGTATTGCCCTGCTGGCGATGTATCACGATGCGTCAGAGGTGTTAACCGGCGATCTCCCTACCCCAGTGAAATATTTCAACTCGCAGATTGCTCAGGAATATAAAGCGATAGAGAAAATTGCCCAGCAAAAACTGGTCGATATGGTTCCCGATGAGTTGCGCGATATTTTTGCACCGCTCATTGATGAACATGCCTTAAGTGAAGAAGAAAGATCGATTGTTAAACAGGCCGATGCCCTGTGCGCGTATCTGAAGTGCCTGGAAGAACTCTCAGCCGGTAACAACGAGTTTCTGCTGGCGAAAACACGTCTGGAAAAAACGCTGGAGTCACGACGCAGCGAAGAGATGGACTACTTTATGGACATGTTTGTCCCAAGCTTTCACCTCTCATTAGATGAAATCAGTCAGGATTCACCACTTTAAACGATTTTGCCGGATGGCGGCTAACGCCTTATCCGGCCTACAGGTAGGCGTGATATCCGTAGGCCTGATAAGCGCATCGCCATCAGGCGTTTACTGCGGCGGTCAAAACGGGAACAGCATCGGGATCATCACCACGCACACTGCCATGACAATCACCGTAAACGGTACGCCAATCTTCACGAAGTCGCTAAAGCTGTAGTTACCCGGCCCCAACACCAGCGTGTTAACAGGTGAAGACACCGGCGTCATAAAGGCGGCGGAAGCCGCCATCGCAATCACCATCGCAAAAGGATACGGCGAAACGCCCATCGACTTTGCCGCCGCCAGCGCAATCGGTGCCATCAGCACCGCTGTTGCGGTATTCGAGATAAATAAACCAATGGTCGCACACAGGACAAACAGACAACCCAGCATCATGTACGGGCCATATCCCCCACCGACGTCCATGAGTCCTTTTACCACCAGATCGACACCGCCGGTCTTTTGTAAAGCCAGCGCAAAAGGCATCATCCCGACGATCAAGATAATGCTTGGCCAGTGGATCGCCTTATAGGCGCTCTCTGCATCAATACACCGGAATTTCCCCATCAGCAGGCAGGCGATAATTGCGGCCACCGTATTGGGTATTTCATCCGTCAGCATTAACGCAACCATCAGAACCAGACAGAAAATCGCGTGCGGTGCCTGGCTGTGCGCCGGAGACGCTTCACTGACTTCGACCGGCATGTTCAACACCACAAAGTCGCGGCCTTTTTTACCCAACGATGTGATAAGTTTCCAGTTACCCACGACCAGAATGATATCGCCCATCAGCAACGGTTCATCCACTACCGCGCCGTCCATCGCCGTACCATCACGCTTCACCCCGACGACATTCAGGCCGTAACGCGTACGAAACGCGATTTCCCTTACCGTTTTACCGATTAATTCTGATTCCGGGATCAACGAAATCTCAGCCATCCCCACATCAAGCGCCTGTTCGGAAAAATACTCGCCGCGCAGCACCATCGGCTCCAGCAATTGTTCACTGCAGAATTCGCGCAGATCGACATCAGCGGCGGACATATCAATGAGCAAAACGTCACGGGCACGGAACTCAGAGACCCCATTAACGTCCACAATTACGCGCCGAAAGCGACGCCAGCGCTCAACACCAATCACGTTCGCCCCGTAGCGCTCACGCAGCTTCAGGTCGTCAAGACGCTGGCCAATCATCGGCGAGCCGGGACGAATAGCCAGGCGGCGGGCGCGCCCCGTCAGACGATACTCTTTGATAAGATCGCGAAAGGTCCGGCGTTTCCAGCCATCCCCCTGTTGCCCGGAGTCCTCACCTTTGAGCATAAAACGCATCAGCAGCATGTAAATGATGCCGAGCACCAGAACAACCAGCCCAAGCGGAGTCACGCTGAAAAAGCTGAAACCGTTGAGCCCCTCGCGCAGTAACTCACTGTTGACGACCAGGTTGGGCGGCGTCGCCACCAGCGTCATCATGCCGCTGATAAGCCCCGCGAAGCTAAGCGGCATCATCAGACGCGAGGGCGAGGTTTGCATGCGCATAGATACGCTTAAAACAACAGGAATAAAAATCGCGACTACGCCAGTGGAACTCATAAAGGCACCGAGCCCGGCGACGGTGATCATCAGCAAAACCAGCATTTTGACTTCACTACTGCCGGCCACCTTCACCAGCCATGCCCCCATCACCGTTGCCACCCCGGTACGCACCAGGCCGTCACCAATGATAAATAAAGCCGCAATCAAAATAACGTTAGGATCGCTGAAACCCGAAAAAGCCTCTGAGATGCTCAGTGTTCCACTCAGAACAAAGGCAATGATGACCAACAGAGCAACTGCATCCATACGCACTCTGCCAGTGGCAAACAAAACGACGGCAATCGCCAACAATGAGAGAACCCATATCAATTCACCGTTCACAACATATCCTTGTTAAATGAGAGGGATGAGTCGATTCTGCCATAAAAAAGCCCCAACAATCTGGGGCTAAATCATGATCAGGTATTTCTTACTACGACCACATTTCCGTTGGGTTGCTTGGTCACGGAAATCTGTTCCAGACTGGTCAACGAAAAGTCGACCTCATCCAGACGCGGCGTGTCCGCAGGCGCATTGACCGCGATCACATGACACCCAGCCGCCAGTCCTGAAAGCACACCAGCGGGCGCATCTTCAACCACGGTACACTCTTGCGGTGCGAGACCCAGCAGTTGAGCACCTAACAGATAAGCGTCTGGTTCTGGTTTCCCTCTTTTTACCCGTTCGGCGGTGACAAACACTTCAGGCGCGGGAAGCCCCGCGACACGATGGCGCGCTCGTGCGACCGGCATAGAACCGGAGGTCACAATCGCCCAAGGAATACCCGCTTTATTGAGGTGGTTAAGCAACTCAACAGCCCCCGGCAGCGCGGTGATCCCAGCGGTTTCCGTCGCTTCGATCTGCTCAAGACGGGTGAACTCCGCAGCGATCTCAGCCTCAGATTTGCCCACCATAAAGTGTCGCAGAGAGGTAATGGCCTGCTTGCCATGAATAAATCCGAGCACCTCGTCGTGATCGAGGCCAAAACGATCGGCCCAGTTGCACCACGCGCGTTCTACTGCGGGTAAGGAATCGACCAGCGTTCCATCCAGATCAAACAGAAAACCTTTGCACTGCACGCTCGCCCCCTCAGGCATTAATGATTTGGTTAATTTCATTCGCGCTCAGGTGATACTGGCGCGGGCAAGAGTGCCAGACGTTCAACATACGCTGATATTTTTCCCACATCGGGGTCTGGGCGTTGAAGCCATGCGTACCCGCATCAAAGTGGGTATAGCGACCTTCCACATTGACCATAAAGCGAACGTATCCGAGGAAACGGGCTTCCGTTGCGGCGTCAAAACCGAGGAAGGTCACGCGGCGCTCATCAATGGCCTGTGCATCCTTAAGATTAGTCCAGGACACATGTAATGCGTGATACATCTCCATAATATCGATAATCGTACGGCAGGTTTCTTCCGTCAGCTCACCAAACTCACGATCCAGCTCGCGCATCTGCAAACCGTAACCGCGTTCAATAATCGTCTGCAAACGACGATAACGCTCGGCGTTAGTGGGATCGAGCATAGTCATCATTTTGTACTGATTCGACAAAATCAGACGTTGAGCGTTGGTCATTTCCATTTGGGACTCCTGTATCACTACTACTGCGATGAAAAAAAAGAAGGCATCTTGTGCCTTCTTTTATATGCGTAATCAGGGGTCAATTACAAATCATCGAGGAAAGTTTTATCCAGTTGTTTGAAGGCACGCTTAAGCGTGTCAGCCAGCGCCTGGTAATCAGGCTTCCCTTCAACCGGCGATAACGCCTGTCCGGCTTCTTGTAATTTCCCCCGAACTTCGTAGAACCAGTTGAGAATCGAAGGCGGCAGCGGTGTCACGGAGCGCTTACCCAACCACCACATGCCCTGCATTGGCAGGCTCAGCGCAAACAGCGCGGTCGCCACAGCCGGTCCCAACTGACCACCCAACGCAATTTGCCAGCATAACGTGAAGACGGCGATAGGCGGCATAAAACGGATTGCGTAACGTGTCATACGGATCACGCGGTTCTCTACAAACACGGGCGCGAGGCGCTTTTCCATTGGCCACGTCTTCGCGTAGTGCTGCCCCCGGCGGAACAAGCTAAAAAAATTGACGGAACGATTATCCGGTGTCGACATGGCGGTTACCTCAACTTCACATATAAAAATTAAAAAATTTGTGCAAAACAACAACTACAAAGGACATCGTTCAAAACATTTTGTCTTTGATACCCACATTCAGGTATCCTGTGCCGGCCTGTAAGGCCTTTAGTCCAAAATCATTGAGTCGTCAAATTGACACATAGTATGCCATTGGCTGAAAAATACGCAAAATGACATAGACTCAAAGGTATTTATTCCATCGTGCCCAAAAAGACCCTGGCGCATGATGTTAATCATAAACGTCGGTGTCATCATGCGCTACGCTCTATGACTCCCTGACGTTTTTTTAGCCACGTATCATAAATAGGTACTTCCATGTCGAGTAAGTTAGTACTGGTTCTGAACTGCGGTAGCTCCTCACTGAAATTTGCCATCATCGATGCAGTAAACGGTGAAGAATACCTTTCTGGTTTAGCCGAATGTTTCCATCTCCCAGAAGCACGTATCAAATGGAAAATGGATGGCGGTAAACAAGAAGCGGCTTTAGGTGCAGGCGCCGCTCACAGTGAAGCGCTGAATTTTATCGTTAATACTATTCTGGCACAAAAACCAGAACTGTCTGCTCAGCTGACTGCGATTGGTCACCGTGTTGTTCACGGCGGCGAAAAATACACCGGCTCTGTAGTTATCGACGATTCCGTTATTCAGGGTATCAAAGATGCAGCCTCTTTTGCACCGTTGCACAACCCTGCACACCTGATCGGTATCGCTGAAGCGCTGAAATCCTTCCCGAATCTGAAAGACAAAAACGTGGCCGTATTCGACACCGCGTTCCATCAGACTATGCCGGAAGAATCTTACCTCTATGCCCTGCCGTACAGCCTGTACAAAGAGCATGGCGTTCGTCGTTACGGCGCGCACGGTACCAGCCACTTCTTCGTGACTCAGGAAGCGGCAAAAATGCTGAACAAACCGGTTGATGAACTGAACATCATCACTTGCCACCTGGGCAACGGCGGTTCTGTTTCTGCAATCCGTAACGGTAAATGTGTTGATACCTCCATGGGTCTGACCCCGCTGGAAGGTCTGGTGATGGGTACGCGTTCCGGTGACATCGACCCGGCGATCATCTTCCACCTGCACGACACCCTGGGCATGAGCGTTGACCAGATCAACAAAATGCTGACCAAAGAGTCTGGCCTGCTGGGTCTGACTGAAGTCACCAGCGACTGCCGTTATGTTGAAGACAACTACACCACCAAAGAAGACGCTAAACGTGCAATGGACGTTTACTGCCACCGTCTGGCGAAATACATCGGTTCCTACACCGCGCTGATGGATGGTCGTCTGGATGCGGTTGTCTTCACCGGTGGCATTGGTGAAAACGCCGCGATGGTTCGTGAACTGTCTCTGGGCAAACTGGGCGTTCTGGGCTTCGAAGTTGACCACGAACGTAACCTGGCCGCACGTTTCGGCAAATCTGGTTTCATCAACAAAGAAGGTACCCGTCCTGCGGTGGTTATCCCAACCAACGAAGAACTGGTTATCGCGCAAGACGCGAGCCGTCTGACTGCCTGATTTCACACCGCCAGCCTAGCTGGCGGTGCTGTTTTGTAACCCGTCTAAATTGGCGGTAACGAAAGAGGATAAACCGTGTCCCGTATTATTATGCTGATCCCTACCGGAACCAGCGTCGGCCTGACCAGCGTCAGCCTTGGCGTGATCCGTGCTATGGAACGCAAAGGCGTTCGTCTGAGCGTCTTTAAGCCTATCGCTCAGCCTCGTGCCGGTGGCGATGCGCCTGACCAGACTACCAGCATCGTGCGTGCTAACTCTTCTCTGCCAGCCGCTGAGCCGCTGAAGATGAGCCACGTTGAATCTCTGCTGTCCAGCAATCAGAAAGATGTGCTGATGGAAGAGATTATCGCGAACTATCACGCGAACACTAAAGACGCTGAAGTTGTCCTGGTTGAAGGCCTGGTCCCAACCCGTAAACATCAGTTCGCGCAGTCTCTGAACTACGAAATCGCGAAAACGCTGAACGCGGAAATCGTCTTCGTCATGTCTCAGGGTACCGATACCCCGGAACAGCTGAACGAGCGTATTGAACTGACTCGCAGCAGCTACGGCGGCGCGAAAAACACCAACATCACCGGCGTAATCGTTAACAAACTGAACGCACCGGTTGATGAGCAGGGCCGTACTCGCCCGGATCTGTCTGAGATTTTCGACGACTCTTCCAAAGCGAAAGTGATCAAAGTTGATCCGGCTAAACTGCAGGAGTCCAGCCCGCTGCCGGTTCTGGGCGCGGTGCCGTGGAGCTTCGATCTGATCGCCACCCGTGCAATCGATATGGCGCGTCACCTGAACGCCACCATCGTGAACGAAGGCGATATCAATACCCGTCGCGTGAAGTCTGTGACTTTCTGCGCACGCAGCATTCCGCACATGCTGGAACACTTCCGCGCAGGTTCACTGCTGGTGACTTCCGCTGACCGTCCGGACGTGCTGGTTGCAGCATGCCTGGCGGCCATGAACGGCGTGGAAATCGGCGCCCTGCTGCTGACTGGCGGCTATGAAATGGACGCGCGCATCACTAAGCTGTGCGAACGTGCATTCGAAACCGGCCTGCCGGTATTCATGGTCAACACCAATACCTGGCAGACCTCTCTGAGCCTGCAGAGCTTCAACCTGGAAGTTCCGGTTGACGATCACGAGCGTATTGAGAAAGTTCAGGAATACGTTGCTAACTACATCAACGCCGACTGGGTTGAATCTCTGACCGCAACGTCTGAGCGCAGCCGTCGTCTGTCTCCACCAGCGTTCCGCTACCAGTTGACCGAACTGGCGCGTAAAGCGGGCAAACGCGTTGTTCTGCCGGAAGGCGACGAACCGCGTACCGTTAAAGCGGCCGCTATCTGTGCTGAACGCGGTATCGCAACCTGCGTACTGTTGGGTAACCCGGATGAGATCACCCGCGTTGCGGCGTCTCAGGGCGTTGAGCTGGGCGCTGGCGTTGAAATCGTTGACCCGGAAGTGGTTCGCGAAAGCTACGTTGCACGCCTGGTCGAGCTGCGTAAGAACAAAGGCATGACCGAAACCGTTGCCCGCGAACAGCTGGAAGACAACGTCGTTCTCGGCACCCTGATGCTGGAACAGGACGACGTTGACGGTCTGGTTTCCGGTGCCGTTCACACTACCGCGAATACCATTCGTCCACCGCTGCAGCTGATCAAAACTGCACCGGGTAGTTCCCTGGTGTCTTCTGTGTTCTTCATGCTGCTGCCGGATCAGGTTTACGTTTACGGCGACTGCGCGATCAACCCGGATCCAACCGCAGAACAGCTGGCAGAAATCGCGATTCAGTCCGCTGAATCCGCGATTGCCTTCGGTATCGAACCGCGCGTAGCAATGCTCTCCTACTCCACCGGTACTTCTGGTGCAGGTAGCGACGTAGAGAAAGTACGTGAAGCGACTCGTCTGGCACAGGAAAAACGTCCTGACCTGATGATCGACGGCCCGCTGCAGTATGACGCCGCCGTTATGGCTGATGTAGCAAAATCCAAAGCGCCGAACTCTCCGGTTGCAGGTCGCGCTACCGTGTTCATCTTCCCGGATCTGAACACCGGTAACACCACCTACAAAGCGGTACAGCGTTCTGCCGACCTGATCTCCATCGGGCCGATGCTGCAGGGTATGCGCAAGCCGGTGAACGACCTGTCTCGTGGCGCGCTGGTAGACGATATCGTCTACACCATCGCTCTGACCGCGATCCAGTCTTCCCAGCAGCAGCAGTAATTTGCTGCGTGTGCCGGATGCTTTATCCGGCAACACATCCTGCTTATCAAACCGGAAATAGCTAATATTTCCGGTTTTTTTATATCTGTTTTTCCCGTTTGCATAATCTGAAACATTTACCAGGATTCGCTGCATCAATGAATAACTATTCTCCTGTTTGCATACTTACCCTCTTTTGCATTGCAACAGGGATAGTCTTTCATGTCAGCAGTAACAGAAACACGGTCAGCCAAAAAGTGGGCGATGCCCGACACGCTGGTGATAATTTTTTTCGTCGCCATTTTAACCAGTCTGGCGACCTGGGTTGTTCCCGTCGGGATGTTCGACAGTCAGGAAGTGCAGTATCAGGTTGATGGGCAAACCAAGACCCGCAAGGTTGTTGATCCCCACTCATTCCGAATTCTGACCAATGAAGCCGGTGAAGAGCAGTATCACCCGGTTAAGTTCTTTACCACCGGTGACGAAAGTCCTGGTCTGATGAACTTCCCGTTTGAAGGGTTAACCTCCGGCTCTAAATTCGGTACTGCCGTTGGCATCATTATGTTTATGCTGGTGATTGGCGGCGCGTTTGGCATCGTGATGCGCACCGGAACCATTGATAACGGCATCCTGGCGCTCATCCGCCATACCCGGGGTAACGAGGTCTTGTTTATCCCGGTGCTGTTTATTCTCTTCTCATTGGGTGGCGCGGTATTTGGCATGGGGGAAGAGGCTGTCGCCTTTGCCATTATCATCGCGCCGCTGATGGTACGCTTAGGTTACGACAGTATCACCACCGTACTGGTGACCTACATTGCCACCCAAATTGGCTTTGCCAGTTCGTGGATGAACCCATTCTGTGTGGTTGTCGCACAGGGTATTGCCGGTGTCCCTGTGCTCTCGGGTTCGGGTCTGCGCATCGTGGTGTGGGTTGTGGCGACGATGATCGGTCTGACATTCACGCTGGCCTACGCGGCGCGCATCAAAAAGAATCCGCTGCTGTCACGCGTGCATGAATCAGACCGCTTCTTCCGCGAACAGCAGGATGAGGTCATTGAGCGCCGCTTCACGCTCGGCGACTGGCTGGTACTGATGGTGCTGACGGGCGTGATCGTGTGGGTCATTTGGGGCGTTATCGTCCACGCGTGGTTTATCCCGGAGATTGCCAGCCAGTTCTTCACTATGGGGTTGGTGATTGGCATTATCGGCGTCGTCTTTCGGCTCAACGGCATGACGGTTAACATCATGGCGTCCTCATTTACTGAGGGTGCGCGTATGATGATTGCCCCTGCCCTGCTGGTTGGTTTTGCCAAGGGGATATTGCTGCTGGTAGGCAATGGTGAAGCGGGCGATGCCAGCGTACTGAATACCCTGCTGCACAGCATCGCCAACGGCATTAGCGGTCTGGATAACGCCATTGCGGCGTGGTTTATGCTGCTGTTCCAGGCGGTATTTAATTTCTTCGTTACCTCCGGCTCCGGTCAGGCTGCGTTGACCATGCCGCTACTGGCACCGTTGGGCGATCTGGTTGGCGTCAACCGTCAGGTCACCGTTCTGGCATTCCAGTTTGGTGACGGATTCAGTCATATTATCTATCCTACGTCGGCATCACTGATGGCAACGTTAGGCGTTTGTCGGGTGGATTTTCGTAACTGGCTGAAGGTAGGCGCCACGCTGTTGGGACTGCTGTTTATTATGTCCAGCGTGGTGGTGATTGGCGCGCAGATAATGGGCTACCATTAAACAACAAGGCCGGATAATGCGCATCAGCGGCTTATCCGGCCTACAACGACTCCCGATCCCGTCATCCAGGATCGGCGGTGCTGAATTTACTCAGCTTCTTCGTGTTTTTCGGCTTTCGCACTTTCATTCTTGGCATTGCGTGTCATCCACAGCGCCAGTGCCTTCAGTGAGTCCGGTGTAAATTCATCACAGCGCGCGGTAATTTCTTCCGGCGTCAGCCAGCACACTTCACTAATTTCTTCTTCCTGCAGCGCAAACGGTCCGTGAGAAACGCAGCTAAACAGCCCGCCCCAGACGCGACAGTTCTGGTCTTCAAAATAAAACTGACCGTGCTCGGCAAACGGGACACCGGCAATGCCCAATTCTTCTTCAGCTTCACGACGCGCGGAGTCCAGAAGCTGCTCATCAGCCTGAACAACCCCCCCCGCGGTAGCATCCAGCATACCGGGCATAAAGTCCTTTGTCTCAGTGCGACGCTGAACCAGAATTTTACCCATACCATCGTGTACAACGATATACGTTGCACGGTGGCGCAAGCATTGTGCCCGCATTTGTTCCCGGCTGGATTGTGCGATGACTTCATTGTCTTCATTCACAATATCCACCCATTCAGTACTTGCCAAACGACGCTGTTCCACCATCAGGAAACCTTCTTTTTTCTAGCGCTCTTACGGCGCGTTTACGTTTGTGGGGTAACTTACGGATTAATCTCGACCTGCGCAATAATACTTTGATCATTGAGTGCCATCACGCTGAGAACATTATCATCCAGAATCCCGTAGCTTGCCGTAAATCCCCCTTTCGGGATGCTTACCGAACCCGGGTTAAACTGGTAGATATCCCCACGTCGCTCTGCCACCGGCAGATGCGTATGTCCATAAACCAGCACATCGCCGGTGTTGAGCGGTGGTAAGTTATCCGGACCAAAAAGATGTCCGTGCGTCAGAAAGAGTCGCTGGCTGTCAGTCAGAATTTGCTGCCACGGCGCGGTTATTGGAAAATGCAGAAGCATCTGATCCACTTCGCTGTCGCAATTACCACGTACCGCAATTATCCGCGACGCCTGCTCATTCAAACGCTCGGCGACCTGCGCTGGCGCGTAGCCCTCTGGCAGCGCATTACGCGGCCCATGGTTCAATACATCGCCCAGTATCACCAGCCATTGCGCACCGCTTTGGGCAAACCGTTCAAGTACGCATTCCGTAGCCGGCAACGAACCATGAATGTCCGATGCGAACATCAGTTTCATCACTCACCCCTCGTTGAAAAATACCTTTCAATGATACTGGATTACGTCCCTACTTTCAGCAGGAACGCTTCGCTGAAAGCGCGATAAAACGTTGTACCGAAGCGCGTTGCCACTGGAAGGTGGCATACTCTGCGAGCTGTTCTGGTACATCATCGCCATTCAGAACCAGTCGATTAAGCATTAGCGCTAAATCGCTGTCTGCGATACACCATTCACCAAACAAATTCTGCTTACCGTGCGCCAGTAAACTGCCCGCCGTGGCAAACAATTTTTCCGCACTGGCCCTTCCTGCTTCCGTCAACGGACCTTTCTTCACGCCAGCAAAAACCACATCCGTCGAACGCTCTTCCCGGATAGGCATCAGATCGCTACGGAGCCAGGCCTGAACCTGGCGGGCGCGAGCCCGTTTTTGTAGATCGTGCGGATAAATGCGCTCCCATTGTGGTGGAGCGAAACGCTCTTCCAGGAACTCGGCAATCGCCGAGGATTCACTCAGTTCAAAACCGTCAATGTCAAGAACCGGTACGCGCCGCGTCAGCGCATACCCTTGCCATGAAGGTTGCAAGTGTTCGCCACTATTGAGGTTGACAGTTTTCAGCGTAAAAGGCAGCCCTTTCTCTTGCAGAGCGACATAAACAGACAGTACATAAGGGGAGAAAAAGTTGGCATCTGACCACAGCGTAATTGCAGGTTTGCTCATAATGTCCTCTGAAGTGTATTGGCTTTCTTTCAAAATATAGAGTCTTTCTCTCGCTGTCACTTGATGAAAACTCACGCACGTCGGCAGCTTCTATACTTGTAGTGACCGGTTCATGACAAAACGGACGCTGAAAATGATCGACCTTTACTACACTCCATCGCCAAACGGGCACAAAATCACACTGTTTCTCGAAGAGGCGCAGTTAAAATACCGTCTGATTCATGT
Source organism: Citrobacter youngae (assembly GCF_003818115.1). GTDB lineage: Bacteria > Pseudomonadota > Gammaproteobacteria > Enterobacterales > Enterobacteriaceae > Citrobacter > Citrobacter youngae. Next base: position 167,606 of record NZ_RPOI01000020.1, read on the forward strand.
AGATATCAGCAGAGGCAGCCAGTTCCGCCCTGACTTTTTGCTGATTTCACCGAATAATAAAATTCCGGCCATCATCGACTGCGTCCCGGAGGATGGCGGAAAACCCATTAGCCTGTTTGAGTCTGGCGAGATTTTACTCTACCTGGCGGAAAAGAGCGGTAAGCTACTCAGCGGCGAATTACGCGAGCGCCACACCACGCTGCAGTGGCTCTTCTGGCAGGTTAGCGGACTTGGGCCAATGCTGGGACAAAATCATCACTTCAGCCACTTCGCACCGCAGACTATCCCCTACGCCATTGAACGGTATCAGGTGGAAACCCAGCAACTGTACAACGTCATGAATAAACGCCTGGAAATATCACCCTGGCTGGGTGGCGATCATTACAGCATTGCCGACATTGCCTGCTGGCCGTGGATTAATCTCCACCAGCGCCAGCGTATCGACCTCGACAACTATCCGGCGGTCAATAACTGGTACGAACGTATCCGTACTCGTCCTGCAACAGAACGGGCGATGCAGCAAGCGCAGAGCGAGAAAAGTTAACGCGATTCGGTTCTCGTGTATCATGAAAAGGTTCATACATGGAGGAAACCTGCAATGTCACAACCTGACGCAATTATTCGTATAAAAAACCTTCGTCTGCGCACTTTTATCGGCATTAAAGAAGAAGAGATTCTGAACCGACAGGATATCGTCATCAATATTGCCATCCACTATCCAGCAGACAAAGCCCGGACCAGTGAAGATATCAACGATGCGCTGAATTATCGCACCATCACCAAGAGCATCATTTCGCACGTTGAGAGTAACCGCTTCTCATTGTTGGAAAAATTAACGCAAGATGTGCTCGATATCGCACGCGAACATCACTGGGTCACTTATGCTGAAGTGGAGATCGATAAACTTCACGCATTGCGTTACGCCGACTCCGTTTCCATGACATTGAGCTGGCAGCGCTAAACGTAACCCGGGAGGCGACATGCAGATTCTGATTACCGGCGGTACTGGCCTGATTGGACGTCATTTGATCCCCCGCCTGCTGGAACTGGGGCATCAGATTACCGTAGTGACACGTACTCCTGATAAGGCTCGTCAGATTCTGGACTCCCGGGTCACGCTATGGAAAGGGCTGGAAGAGCAGCAAAACCTCGATGGCGTTGATGCTGTCATCAATCTTGCCGGAGAGCCTATCGCCGACAAACGCTGGAGCGCTGAGCAAAAAGAGCGTTTGTGCCAGAGCCGCTGGGGGATTACGCAGAAACTGGTCGATTTAATCAAAGTCAGCAACACGCCGCCTGCCGTACTCATCTCTGGTTCCGCTACGGGATACTACGGCGATCTGGGTGAAGTCGTTGTGACGGAAGAAGAACCGCCACATAATGAATTCACCCATAAGTTGTGCGCCCGCTGGGAACAGATCGCCAGCGCTGCGCAAAGCGACAAAACCCGCGTATGTTTGCTGCGTACTGGCGTTGTATTGGCCTCTACAGGCGGGATCCTCGCAAAGATGGTTCCACCGTTTCGTCTGGGGCTTGGCGGTCCTATCGGCAATGGGCGTCAATACCTGGCCTGGATCCATATTGACGATATGGTCAACGGGATTATCTGGCTGCTGGATAACGATCTGCGCGGTCCCTTCAATATGGTTTCGCCATACCCGGTTCGCAATGAACAGTTCGCCCATGCGCTGGGTCATGCCCTAAACCGCCCGGCGATCCTGCGCGTTCCGGCAGCCGCTATACGGCTGCTGATGGGCGAATCCTCGGTGCTGGTCCTCGGGGGGCAGCGCGCGTTGCCCAAGCGACTGGAGGGGGCAGGTTTTGCGTTTCGTTGGTACGATTTGGAAGAAGCGCTGGCCGATGTCATCCTATAATGTCTGATATCCCTTCACTGTTGCCATTGTGGTGGTATGGTTAAAAAACCAAATACCACAATGGCGACGTTATGGCGATAATATCAACACCCCGACTTACTCTCTCTTTATACCAACTCGCTGACTGGCCTTTTTTCCAGCGGCTACGAGAAAATCCGGACGTCATGCGTTTCATGGGTGATATCGCCCCAACCAAAGATACTCGCCTGCTCTTCGCCAGACGCCTTTCCGCTCGACATACCTTTGTTATCCGGGAGCACAACAACACGGCGCAACTGGGCGATATTGGCTTACAGATAAGCCATCTTTATCCTCAGGAAGCTGATATTGGCTATGCCATCACGCCGCGGGCGCAGGGAAAAGGGATTGCCAGCGAAGCCGTACGTGCCGTGTGCGATTATGCCTTTCAACAGGCTGGCGTAACGGCGATAAATGCCTATGTATTAGCCGGAAATACCGGGTCGATACGCATTCTGGAAAAAACAGGATTTATACGCACTCAGGTGCTTGAAAAAGCCTATGAAGTGAACGGCATAGCGTATGACGACTGGGTTTATCGTCTGGAGTACAGCGCGTTAAAGCGGTAGGCCCGGAAAGCGTAACGCCTCCGGGCAACTTACTTATTTCAGCGAGCCCTTGAGAAACTGCTGCAAACGCGGGCTTTGCGGATTACCGAATACCTGCTCCGGGTCGCCCTCTTCCTCAATTTTCCCCTGATGCAGGAAAATCACGTGCGTGGAGACATGTCGAGCGAATCCCATTTCGTGGGTCACGACCACCATGGTTTTACCCTCTTCGGCCAGCTGTTGCATAATACGCAACACCTCGCCCACAAGTTCTGGGTCAAGCGCCGATGTGGGTTCATCAAACAGCAACACTTCCGGTTCCATCGCCAACGCACGCGCAATAGAGACGCGCTGCTGCTGACCACCGGACAGATGTACCGGATATTTGCCCTGCGCGCGCTCATCAATACCGACTTTGGCCAGATACTTCACCGCACGTTCGCGGGCTTCCTGCTTGCTCAGCCCCAGCACCTGAATCGGCGCTTCCATCACGTTTTCCAGCACCGTCATGTGGCTCCACAGGTTGAAGTGCTGAAAGACCATCGTCAGTCGCGTGCGTAGCAGACGCAGCTGATTTTTATCTGCAACCTTCAACTGACCGTCTTTGTCGCGCACCAGGCCAATATTCTGACCGCTAACCACAATCGTTCCGGCACTCGGCTTTTCCAGAAAGTTAATGCAGCGCAGGAAGGTACTTTTACCCGAACCTGACGAACCAATAATACTGATAACATCACCCGCATTGGCCTGCAGCGATACCCCTTTCAGCACTTCATGTTCGCCGTAGTGCTTATGTAAATCGATAACGTTTAATTTATTTTCAGACATCGTGTTACTCGAATCATTTAGAGGATACATGCTGCAACCAGCGTTTTTCCGCTTTACGGAACAGACTGATCAGGACATATGAAATTATCAAATACAGTACAGCGGCAATACCGAAGGCGGTAAACGGCTGATACGTTGCCGAGTTGATATCGCGGGCGATCTTCAACAAATCAGGCACCGTGGCGGTAAATGCCAGCGCCGTGGAGTGCAGCATTAAAATGACTTCATTGCTGTAAGCCGGCAGCGCAATACGCAGCGCGGAAGGTAAAATAATGCAGCGATACAGTTTGAATGACGAGAAACCGTATGCGCGCGCGGCTTCAATCTCACCATGGGGTACGGAACGAATAGCCCCGGCGAAAATCTCCGTCGTGTAGGCACAGGTATTCAGCGTCAATGCCAGCACGGTACAATTCAGCCCACTGCGGAAAAATGCGTTAAGGAAGTCCGTGCCTTTGACTATCTCCAGCGTATACATCCCGGAATAAAACACCAGTAGCTGAACGTACAGCGGCGTCCCACGAAAAATATAGGTGAACAGCCAGATAGGGAACTGGATAAATTTATTACTGGAAACGCGGCCAATCGCCAAAAACAGCGCCAGTATTCCGCCCATCACTACTGACGAAATCAAAAGCCACAGGGTGATAGCGACGCCAGTGTAGCGATATCCGTCGGTCCACAGCAGGGACTTCCAGTATTCCTGAATAATCTCGATCACAGGTCAGCCCTCTTCACACCCACGGAATAGCGGCGCTCAAGGTACAGCAGCACACCATTAGAAACAGTGGTAAACACCAGATAGATGACCCCGCACACCACGGCAAAATAGAACGGCTCCCAGGTACTCTTCCCGGCAAGCTGAGTGGCTTTCACCACGTCTTCAAGTCCAAGCAGTGACACCAGCGCCGTGGCCTTAAGAATGACCTGCCAGTTGTTGCCTATTCCCGGTAAGGCATAGCGCATCATCGCCGGGAACATAATGCGGCGAAATATTTGTGAGCTGGTAAAACCGAATGCCGTCGCGGCCTCAATATGACCTTTTGGCACAGCCATGAACGCACCACGGAACGTTTCGGTAAAATAGGCGCCGTAGATAAACCCAAGCGTAATTATACCCGCGACCATCGGATCGATATCAATCTGGCCGATACCGATGGCATCGGTAATGGTATTCAGCGCAATTTGTAACCCGTAGAAAATGAGCAGCATTAAGACGAGATCGGGAACCCCGCGGATAAGCGTTGTGTACCCTTCGAAAATAAGCCCCATTGCCCGGCTTTGCGACAGCTTAGCTGCCGCGCCGACAAGACCTATCAGAACCGCCAGTACCACCGAGCTGAGTGCCAGCTCCAGCGTAACAATTGCGCCCTGTAAAATAACACCTGAAAAGCCATACAACATGCTGCCTGTCCTGTCGTGTGTGGTGGAGTAGTAAGCCTCTTTTGATTTCAGACTAACCGTTAAATACCGGATGGCGGCTTTGCCTTATCCGGCCTACAAAATCACCGTAGGCCTGATAAGCGCAGCGCCATCAGGCATAAATTCAACGCGTCAAAAATCTACGGGCTTTATCAGCACCTGCGGTGATTAACCGCCGTAAACATCAAAATCGAAATACTTTTTCGCCAGCTTCTCGTAAGTCCCGTCAGCGCGCATTTCAGCAAAGGCTTTGTTCAGCGCTTCGCGCAGCTCGTTATCGTCTTTGCGCAGCCCCATACCGGTACCCACGCCGAATAACTTTTCGTCTTTCACAGACGGGCCGCCGAATTTGTAATCTTTACCGACCGGCTGTTTCAGGAAGCCTTCGCTGGCCGCGACTTCATCCTGGAATGCGGCGTCAATACGCCCGGCAGTCAGGTCAGAATAGATATTGTCTTGTCCCTGATAGGAGACAATTTCAATGCCTTTTGGCGCCCAGTGCTCGTTACCGAACGTTTCCTGAGTCGTGCCCTGCAGCACGCCGACACGTTTACCTTTCAGCGACTCAATAGTCGGCTGAATAGCAGAATCTTTAGCGACAACCAGACGCGAGTCGGCTGCATAAAGCTTGTCGGTAAAGGCAATTTCCTGCTGACGTTTTTCAGTAATGGAAAGCGAGGACATGATCGCATCGATTTTTTTCGCTTTTAGCGAAGGGATCAGCGCGTCCAGCGGGTTTTCCACGAAGGTACATTGCGTATTGATACGTTTGCACAGCTCTTTAGCCAGATCGATATCAAAACCGACTAATTCACCCTGCGCATTTTTCGATTCGAACGGAGCATAAGTAGGATCGGTACCGATACGAATTTTTTGCGGAATGGCGGCAAATGCTGCGGTAGCACTGGAGAAAGCCAGAACCAGAGAAAGAGACAACACCAGTTTTTTCATAACTATCCTCAACAGACTGTCTTTTATAGGGGATCTTTACAGGACCAGGTGCAGTTATCGTGCCATTAATCAGGCCGACAAGGCAAAGCATTCTACCCTGTCGGCGGTATTTATTTGCATGAAAAGCGCTTAAGTATGCACTCATGCTTATTAAGCCAACGACAAAAGCACCAAAAAAGTGCACTGAATGTATTATGCACCGTAATGGTTACCCGCAATGGTGCAGTCAATTCCCCGCTGCGGCGTATTAATCGCCGTAGACATTGAAGTTAAAATACTTACTCGCCATTTTGTCGTAAGTGCCGTCTTTGCGCAGTTCACCCAGCGCTTTATCAAAAGCGGCTTTCAGCTCGGTGTCATCTTTGCGCAAACCAATCCCGGTTCCGTCGCCAAAGTATTTTTTATCTTTTACCGAAGGACCTGCAAAGTCGTAGTCTTTACCGGCAGGCTGCTTCAGGAAGCCTTCGCTGGCCGCGACTTCATCCTGCAACGCCGCGTCGAGACGACCCGCCGTCAGGTCAGAATAAATGAGATCCTGGTTCGCATAGGCCACCACATCCACGCCTTTGCTACGCCAGTTGTCATTGGCATAGGCTTCCTGAGTAGAGCCTTGCAGCACGCCAACGTGTTTACCCTTGAGGGAATCCAGAGTCGGTTTAATTGGGGAACCTTTCGCGGCGATCAGACGTGAGTCTGCTGCGTAAAGTTTGTCTGAGAACGCAATCTCTTGCTGACGCTTCTCGGTGATAGAAAGCGAGGAGATAATGGCGTCAATTTTTTTCGCTTTCAGCGACGGGATCAGCGCATCAAAGTCGCTGGCAACCTAGGTACATTTGATCTGCATGCGCTTACACATCTCATTTCCCAGATCGATATCAAAGCCGACAAAGTCGCCTTTGGCATCTTTAGAGGAAAAAGGTGCGTATGTTGTATCTGTACCAATACGAACCGTCTGCGGAAGTGCTGCGTAGCTGGCCGCGGTGGCGGAAAGTCCTACCAGCAAAGACAAAGCAAGAACCGTCTTCTTCATACATAACCCTCAAGTGGCGTAATTTTATTATGTTTTACGTTGTGTTGTGTGTTTGCAGACTTTTTCATGCAGGTCTTATGCCATTTTCGCGTCGATGAGGATATTCGACGTTAAATATGTTAATAAAACGTTGCAATAATGTCCTGATTTTGAAGATAGCAGGTCTGACGGTTGAACCGCAGCGTTTCGTTGAGTTTTAGCGAATTAAATGTTGAGGATATGATCGCGGTTACAAAATTGCCCTGAAACAGGGCAACGGACGCTTCTTTGCACGCTAATGGAACGGCTCACGCCCCTTGCCAGCGGGTGAACAGATCCTGTGGAAGGGAAATATCGAACTGGTCAAGTACGCGGTTAACCGTTTGATTAATCACATCATCGAGCGTTTGCGGGCGATGATAGAACGCCGGGACAGGCGGCATAATTACTGCGCCAATTTCTGCCGCCTGGGTCATGAGGCGCAGATGCCCCAAATGCAGCGGCGTTTCGCGCACGCACAGCACCAGCGGGCGGCGTTCTTTCAACACCACATCTGCCGCACGGGTCAGCAGCCCATCGGTATAGCTATGAACGATGCCGGAAAGCGTTTTAATGGAACACGGCAGGATAACCATTCCGGCGGTCTGAAAAGAGCCGGAAGAGATACTGGCGGCGATATCGCGCGTATCGTGAGTCACATTCGCCAGCGCCTGTACGTCACGCACGGTGAGGTCCGTTTCCAGCGCCAGCGTCTGCCGGGCAGCGGCACTCATCACCAGATGGGTTTCCACATCGGTAACGTCACGCAAAACCTGCAGCAGGCGCACGCCGTAAATTGCCCCGCTTGCGCCAGAAATACCAATGATGAGTCGTTTCATGTGTAATCGCCCTTACTTGCTCAGGGCCGACTTTGCAGGAAATTACGGTGAGTTGCAAGCAAGGGTGCAGGTTGCGCCCTTGCTTGCGAGCAAACATTAACCTTCGTTGTGCATCTCAAGGTTTTCCGCTTCGTTCTGACGCAAAATCGCTTTGGCGTCGTCATTACGCAGGGAGTCGAGGAAATCGAGATATTGCTGGTCGACGTCTTTGGTGACGTACACGCCGTTAAACACGGAACATTCAAACTGCTGAATATCCGGGTTCTCAGCACGGACGGCTTCAATCAGATCGTTCAGATCCTGGAAGATAAGACCATCTGCGCCAATTATCTGGCGAATCTCGTCCACTTCGCGACCATGAGCAATCAGCTCCGTCGCCGTAGGCATATCGATACCATAAACGTTCGGGAAGCGAATTTCCGGGGCAGCAGAGGCCAGATACACCTTCTTCGCTCCTGCCTCACGCGCCATCTCGATAATCTGTTCTGAGGTCGTACCGCGCACGATGGAGTCATCCACCAGCAACACGTTTTTATCACGGAATTCCGCACGGTTGGCGTTCAGTTTACGGCGCACGGATTTACGGCGCAGCTGCTGGCCTGGCATGATAAAGGTACGGCCCACGTAGCGGTTTTTCACAAAACCCTGACGGTACGGCTTACCGAGAATACGGGCAATTTCCAGCGCGATATCACAGGAGGTTTCCGGAATCGGGATCACCACGTCAATGTCCAGATCTTCCCATTCACGAGCAATTTTTTCGCCAAGCTTGGTACCCATGTTTACGCGGGCGCTGTAGACGGAAATCTTGTCGATAAAGGAGTCAGGACGTGCGAAGTAGACATATTCAAACAGGCACGGATTGCTGACCGGGTTATCGGCACACTGGCGGGTAAACAACTGACCTTTTTCGGTGATATAAACCGCTTCGCCAGGGGCAACGTCGCGCAGGAATTCAAAGCCCAGCGTATCCAGCGCTACGCTCTCGGAGGCCACCATGTATTCGGTACGACCATCGCCGATATCACGTTTACCCAGCACCAGCGGGCGGATGCCGTTCGGATCGCGGAAAGCAACCATACCATGGCCGATAATCATCGCCACGCAGGCATAGGCGCCGCGGATCTGGCGGTTGGTTGCGGCAATAGCAGCAAAAATATTGTCGGCTTCCAGCGGATAGTGGCGGAAATTATCCAGCTCGCTGGCGAAAATATTCAGCAGAATTTCAGAATCTGAAGTGGTATTGATGTGGCGGCGCTTTTCTTCAAACAGCTTTTTACGCAGCTCATGCGCGTTGGTCAGGTTGCCATTGTGGGCAAGCGTGATGCCATACGGTGAGTTGACGTAGAAAGGTTGGGCCTCAGAGGCGCTGGAGCTGCCGGCCGTTGGGTAACGCACATGACCAATGCCCATGTTGCCCTGCAAACGCTGCATGTGGCGCGCTTCAAAAATGTCGCTCACCATTCCGTTCGCTTTACGCAAGCGGAAGCAGTTGTTGGCATCAATGGTGATGATGCCAGCGGCATCCTGGCCACGATGCTGGAGCACCGTTAACGCGTCATAAATCGACTGGTTTACCGGCATAACACCGGCGATACCGACAATACCGCACATACGTCTTTTCCTCGTTCAGCAACAACCCAAAGTTTATACTTTGGGCAAGAAACTTGACGAGCTTTGCAGATAGTCAAAGAACCATCTGATGATGAAACTGAACTGCGGGATCAGCTGCGACTTACTCCAGTCTTCACTTTTCGACAGACCGGTAAATGTATCGAGAAAGAACAAGATGGCGGCGACGATCAGCGCCCCTCTCAGAGCTCCGAAGCAAATCCCCAACACCCTGTCGGTACCCGACAGGCCTGTTTTCTCTACCAGCTGGCCTATCACAAAGTTAACGATAGCGCCGACGATAAGTGTCGCGATGAACAGTATCGCGATAGCAATCCCATTTCGAACCAGTTCGTCTTCAAAGCCCGTAAACCAGACAGACAGGTAAGTGTAGTAATGGCTGGCGACAAAGAAAGCACAACCCCAAGTCACCAACGATAATGCTTCACGAACAAAGCCACGGATCAGGCTAACCAGACAGGAAAAACCAATCACCGCGATAATGGCGTAATCAATCCAGACCATATGTGTCCCACGATTTTACGCCCTGTCGTCCTGTTCGGGGCGCATTCTAACAGAAAAAGAAAACGTTTGCGTAGGGATTTCCTTTCCACGCGTAAATAAAAATGGCGCTGAAAAAATCTTCAACGCCATACCGTTTTATGCCTCTTCGGGCACTGCCGGATAGCGGTAAAAACACCGTATCCGGCCTGAATCAGAGCTGCGCCGTAAACAGCGCAATCCCTTAATTAGGGGTGTACCCCATCACGACGCCACTCAGACCAGAGATCTTCTGCAGCTCGCCCAGCGAGTTTTTCAGCTTATCTTTGGAGGCGTCCGGCCCCACGAGAATGCGGGTTATTTTACCCTGCACCGGCGTTGACGGAGAAGTATATACCCGGAAGCCCGCGCCACGAAGTTTACCCACGATCTCATTGACCTTATCCGCATTTTTCAGCGCACCGAGCTGTACAACGTACGCTTTGCCGGTCGGCGCTGGCGGTTCCTCAGCAGCCGGTTTAGGCGCTGGGGCTGGCGCAGGAGCAGGCGTCGGAGCGACGGCAACAGGCTGCGGCTTCGGTTTGGGTTTCGGCTGCTCTACGGGCGCTGGGACAGGATCTAACTCCGCGCTGTTTGCCGTCGTCAAACGTGAAGGATCCAACGATGGCGCGGCAGCATCTCCCGCACGCACCTCTTCTGCCGCCCCTTCCGGCGGCTGGGTCGGCAGCGCCTGCGTTGCCGCTGGCATCATATCTGGTTCATCGCGATCGCCGGGTTTCGGCACCAGAGGGATCGCCGCAAACTCATCCTGATAATGTTTTTTCTGCCCGTCAAGCAGCCCAGGGAGCACAATCACCCCCAGCGCGACCAGCACAATTGTGCCGACTAATCGATTCTGAAACTTACTCGCCACCGCTTCTCCCCACGTCTATTACTTCCATGACATGTGCGACAGTGTGAAACGATCCACACACCAACACGGTATCTTCTGGCTTCGCCTCAGCCAGTGCCGCAGACCATGCCTGCGCCACGCTATCGTAGGCGTCGCCTTTGCCCAGATGCTCCAGCAATTGTTCTGCCGTTGCGCCACGCGGCCCTTCCAGGGGCGCACAGTACCAGACGTCAACCACGCTTTTTAACCAGGCTAACGTACCGGCAATGTCTTTATCATGTAGCATACCGATAACCGCAAGTACACGCCCGCTTTTCACTAACTTTTTCAGACGTCCGGTCAGATATTCTGCCGCATGCGGGTTATGGGCAACATCGAAAATAACTCGCGGCGACTCGCTCACAATCTGGAAGCGTCCCGGCAAAATCGCGTGTTCGATGCCGTCACGAATGGCCTGCTCGCTAACGTTCAACCCGCTTGCACGCAGCGCGGCCAGTGCGGTAGCAGCGTTAGGTTGTGGAACCTGCGGCAACGGCAGATGCGCCAACGTTCCGTGAGCGTCCGTAAATGACCAGTCGTTCTCGGTGACCGCATAGCGCCAGTCCACGCCGCAGCGTTGCAAAATTGCCCCGCACTCTTGCGCGACATCCGCGATGGTGTAAGGCATTTCAGGTTCGCCGACGATAGCCGGTTTCTCAGCGCGGAAAATGCCCGCTTTCTCACGACCAATGCTTTCACGATCCGGGCCCAGCCAGTCGGTATGATCAAGCGCAATACTGGTGATCACCGCCACATCAGCATCAACGATATTGGTGGCGTCAAGGCGCCCGCCCAGCCCCACTTCCAGAATAACGACATCCATCTGCGCCTGTTTAAACAGCCAGAGCGCCGATAACGTACCGTATTCAAAATAGGTCAGAGAAATGTCGCCACGCGCGTCTTCGATCTCAGCAAACGATGCGGTATGCGCTGACTCCGGCAGTTCACTCCCCTGCACGCGTACGCGCTCCGTGTAGCGCACCAGATGCGGTGAACTGTACACTCCGACTTTATAGCCTGCTGCGGCCAGCACCGATTCCAGCGTACGACATGTCGTGCCTTTTCCGTTGGTTCCTGCCACCGTAAACACAAATGGCGCGGGTTTCAACACACCCAGTTTGCGCGCCACCTGGCTTACACGTTCAAGGCCAAGATCGATGGTTTTACTGTGCAGGTTTTCCAGATAAGAAAGCCACGACGCCAGGGGCGACGCGGCTTGAGGAATACGTTTATTGTCCATGATGCCTGTAATTTTATGACGTAGAGAAAAGCAAAAGGGCAGAGCCAGTGGCCCTACCCTTATCAGCTATCAGGCCTCTGATTCCTGATCGGGTACCGGAGGCACCACCTCGCCTTCACGCGGCTCATCCGGATTCGGCGCAGGAAGATTCATCAGCTTCGCCAGGATGCTTGCCAGTTTCAGGCGCATTTCCGGACGGCGGACAATCATATCGATAGCGCCTTTTTCAATCAGGAACTCGCTGCGCTGGAATCCCGGCGGCAGTTTCTCACGTACGGTTTGCTCGATAACGCGCGGACCTGCAAAGCCGATCAGTGCTTTCGGCTCAGCAATGTTGAGATCGCCCAGCATCGCGAAGCTTGCAGAAACACCACCCATGGTAGGGTCAGTCAGTACGGAAATGTACGGTAAACCACGTTCCTGCATTTTCGCCAGTGCGGCAGAGGTTTTCGCCATCTGCATCAGAGACATCAGCGCTTCCTGCATTCGCGCCCCGCCAGAAGCGGAGAAGCAGATCAGCGGACAGTTATCTTCCAGCGCCTGTTCGACGGCACGGACAAAACGCGCGCCGACCACAGAGCCCATGGAGCCGCCCATAAACGCGAACTCGAATGCTGCAGCAACGACCGGCATACCATGCAGCGTGCCTTTCATCACCACCAGCGCATCTTTCTCGCCGGTTTCTTTTTGCGCAGAAGCCAGTCTGTCTTTGTATTTTTTGGAATCACGAAACTTCAGCACGTCTTTCGGCTCAAGCTCGCTACCCAGTTCCACGAGAGAACCTTCATCTAACAGGCTATGCAGGCGATTACGCGCCGACATGCGCATGTGATGGTCACACTTCGGACAGACCTCAAGATTACGTTCCAGCTCAGCACGGTATAAAACCTGACCGCAGCTATCACACTTGGTCCACACCCCTTCAGGAATGCTTGCCTTGCGGGTGGGAGTAATGTTGCTTTTAATTCGTTCAATCCAGCTCATTGGTGACCTTTCTGCCTGAACCCTAGTCAGCTTTGTTATAAGGGGCGCATAATGCCATTTTTGCCCCTAACAGACCATGAATGTTGCACATTAAAACATAACAGCCCGAAACTTTGGATAAAAAAGTGGTCGAACCGCTGAGTTACTTTCTATTTTGCAGCCCGTGACGCAGCACGCTTATGGCGAATTACTTCAATCACCCCCGGCAATACGGAAAGGACGATAATCGCCACAATCAATAATTTCAGGTTTTCCTGGACGATCGGCAGATCGCCGAACAGGTAGCCTGCGTAGGTGAACAACAATACCCACAGCAGCGCGCCTACGACGTTATACATCGCAAAATGACGGTAGGACATGTGTCCCATACCGGCAACAAACGGCGCAAATGTCCGTACGATAGGAACGAAACGCGCAAGAATAATGGTTTTACCGCCATGACGCTCATAGAACGCATGGGTTTTATCCAAATAGCTGCGGCGGAAAATTTTGGAATTTGGGTTACTGAACAGCTTCTCGCCAAACAATCGCCCGATGGTGTAGTTCACCGCATCGCCCACAATCGCCGCCACTATCATTAACGCCACCATCAGATGAACATTAAGATCGTTCGTTGGCAGCGCAGAAAGCGCACCAGCAACAAACAGCAGCGAATCGCCTGGCAGGAACGGCGTGACCACCAGTCCCGTTTCGCAGAACAGAATCAAAAACAGAATAGCGTATACCCAGATACCGTATTCCGCGACCAGCTCCGCCAGGTGCACATCAATGTGCAGGATAAAATCGATGAGGAAGTAAATCAGATCCATAGTTATGCCTTTATACGACTCAAATTAGTCCGCCAGAAATAGCGGGCCCATAGGCTGTTTTGGCAGGTCGAACCGATCCGGGTAATCTACTGCAACCAGATACAGTCCTTCCGCTTTCGCCGTTGCCGCTGCCAGCGTTCTGTCCTTCGCCGCTAACAGTTCTGCTATCCAGCTCTCCGGCTGGTTGTGGGCACCTACTTCCATCAGGCTGCCGACAATATTCCTGACCATATGATGTACAAAGGCATTCGCTTTAATATCCACCACCACATACGCACCGAAACGTTCAACGTTAATGTGCATCACGTTACGCCACGGTGTGCGCGACTGGCACTGTACCGCCCGAAACGAGGTAAAATCATTTTCGCCAATCAGACACTGGGCTGCACGATGCATACGCTCAGCGTCCAGCGGCTCATAGTAATGGGTTACCCCTTTACCTAAAATCGCAGGACGCAACCGATGATTGTAGATGATGTAGCGATAACGGCGAGCCGTAGCGCTAAATCGGGCATGAAAATCATCAGGTACAGCTTTCACCCAGCGTACAGCGATGTCACCAGGTAAATTCGCATTTACCCCCAGTGTCCAGGCCGCATCTTTACGCTGTGCCGTCGTTTCAAAGTGAACAACCTGCCCTGTGCCATGAACGCCCGCATCCGTGCGTCCCGCACAAAAGACATTAATGCGTTCATTCGCCACCTGAGAGAGCGCTTTTTCCAGTTTTTCCTGAACGCTACGCACTTCGTTCTGGCGCTGCCAGCCATAATATTTGCTGCCATCGTACTCAATGCCCAGCGCAATTTTATGAGTTGACGGCTGTTGCAGGTCAGACATTAGTACAGGTACTCCTGCACCAGTTTTTCCGCAATTTTCACCGCCATTAACGCGCCGCCAAAGCGCACGTTGTCTGCCACAGACCAGAACTGAACTTGCTCAGGCATGCCGTAATCGTTATGCACGCAGCCAATGGAAAGGTGCGGAGTACCTGACGCGTCGCCAACCTGAGTCGGGAAATCGGTCTCTTCTGACAGAACAATATCTTCACCACGAGAAAAGGCATCACGCGCCTCTTCTGCGGCCAGCGGGCGCAGCGCTTCAAAATTCACCATCTGCGCATGACCGTAGAACACGGGTGACTGCACGATGCTGGCTGAAATTAACAGGCCGTCATCCTGCATAATCTTGCGCACTTCATCAACAATACGACGCTCTTCCCGCACGCTACCTTCGCGATCGGGCAGCAGCGGCAGCATATTGAACGCCAGCTGACGACCAAAGAAATCATCTTCGTCAATCGGGATGCCGTTAAGCAATTTCGCGCTTTGTCCGGCCAGTGCGTCTACGGCTTTTTTACCGTGAGCGGAAGCCGAGATAATGTTGGTTACCGTAATACGTGAGAGGCCACCGTCATCGATCAGCGGTTTCAGCGCGGAAAGCAGTTGGCTGGTCAGGCTGTTTGGCACCGCAATCACATTGCGGTTACGGTAATCCGCCAGCACGAACGGGTTAACGTCCGGGACGACCAGCGGAACGTCAGGCTCGAGCGCAAACAGACCACTGCTGTCAATAACCAGACAACCGGCATTGGTTGCTTCTTCAGCCCATGCCGCGGTGGCTTCAGTGCCCGCAACAAAAAATGCCAGCTGTGCCTGCGTCCAGTCAAAGTCTGCAACGTCCTGCACTATGACCGATTTACCGTTAAAACGCAGATGCTCACCGGCACTTTCATTGCGTGCCAGCGCATAAATTTCACCGACCGGGAACTGGCGTTCAGCCAGCGTATCGAGCAGGGCTTCGCCTACGGCGCCCGTTGCGCCCAGAATGGCAATATTCCAGCCTTCAGACATGGTGATTTACTCCAGAAATACGTAAGCGTCCCTGTCGCATTATTCGACAGGGAGCATTAAGAAGACATTAATGTGCCGGGTGATGAACGGCGTTAAAACCCAGCTTACACAGCAGGGCTGCAGCGGCTGCGTCGTCACACATCACGTATAAAGACGACCATTCACGGCGCTCAAGATAATTCTTGCGCAGTTTATCAAATTCACCCGGAATTCCAGCGACTTTGCGCAGTGGCGCATCGTCGCGGCGCACATCATACACTAAATGAACCAACCTTTTCAGCGTTGGCTGATCTAACGGGCCATGCAGGGTGATACGACCAAATTCCGGTGCGGGTAACAGGGTACTGAGCGCAACGTGCTGCTCGTGACCAATAAACTTACTATAGGCCTCAAAGACCTGCGTTGTCCCACGCGCTTTTCCTTCGAGGGTATAGCCAGCAATGTGCGCCGTGCCGATATCGGCTTTCTCCAGCAACGCCACATTGAGATCCGGCTCCCCTTCCCAGACATCCAGCACGACGCTCAGCGGCTGCCCGGCGTTGAGTCGGTTCAGTAAGGCGGAATTATCCACGACCGGTCCGCGGCAGGCATTAATCAGAATGGTGCCCGGTTTCAGACGGCTAATCAGCGCCTCATCCGCCAGATGCAGCGTTTTGTAGGGGCCATCTTTGAACAGCGGCGTATGGAAAGTCAGCACATCAGCTTGCACTACCAGTTCGTCCAGCGAGCGGAAATCGCCCTCGTCGCCCCGATCGGCACGCGGTGGATCACACAGCAAGGTGCGGATACCCAGCGCTTCCAGGCGCGCCTGCAAACGCCCGCCCACGTTGCCCACACCCACAATGCCTACGGTGCGATCGCGTAACGCAAACCCGTCACGCTCCGCCAGCATCAGCAACGCTGAAAAAACATATTCTACGACCGCTATCGCGTTACAACCGGGCGCGGCGGAAAAACCGATCCCCGCCTGTGCAAGCCAGGCGTCATCCACATGGTCTGTGCCAGCGGTTGCCGTACCGACAAATTTAACCGGTTTTCCGCCA
Organism: Citrobacter youngae; assembly: GCF_003818115.1. GTDB lineage: Bacteria > Pseudomonadota > Gammaproteobacteria > Enterobacterales > Enterobacteriaceae > Citrobacter > Citrobacter youngae. The sequence continues at coordinate 184,103 of NZ_RPOI01000020.1, forward strand.
AGCAGTGATTCATTTACTTTCGTCACCGAGCGCACCATTAAAGCGTCCGCATCATCCAGTTCAGCAACGGGAATCGGACGACCGGGAACCGCTTTGACCTCCCCCAAACGACTGAACAGTTCGCGGGCATAGGGCATATTTTCATCAACGAGGATTTTCACGTCTTTCGCACCTGTTTGAGAACGAGAGTTAACCGGGCAAGTGTGCCATAATCTCGCCGCCAGGCATACTGCGAGACCTGGTCAGCACAGATTTAAGGAACAGAGATGATGCAGCCCATTTCAGGTACGCCCGCACGCCCTCCCGGCGAAGGCCAAAATGCCCCTTCCGCTGCGGGTGAACAACCGTTATCCACGCAACAACGTACCATACTGGAACGACTGATTACCCGTTTGATTTCGCTTACCCAACAGCAAAGCGCTGAGGTGTGGGCCGGAATGAAGCACGATTTGGGCGTTAAAAACGATACACCGCTGCAGTCACGTCACTTCCCCGCAGCAGAACAAAACCTGAATCAGCGTCTGGGGATTGCTCAGCAGAATCATGCTAACCGTCAGGTTCTGTCGCAGCTCACTGAATTACTGAGTCAGGGAAATAATCGCCAGGCGGTGAGTGATTTCATCCGTCAACAGTACGGGCAGACAGCGCTCAGCCAGCTCACGCCAGAGCAGTTGAAGAACGTGCTCGCGCTGTTGCAGCAGGGGCAGCTTTCAATTCCGCAGCCACAACAGCGGCCGGCAACCGATCGCCCTTTATTACCCGCCGAGCACAATACGCTGAATCAGTTGGTCACTAAGCTGGCGGCCGCCACGGGAGAGTCGGGGAAAATGATCTGGCAGTCGATGCTGGAGCTGTCTGGCGTAAAAAGCGGCGAGCTGATCCCTGCCAAACAGTTTACGCACCTGGTCACCTGGCTGCAGGCGCGCCAAACGCTCAGCCTGCAAAGCGCCCCGACGCTACAAACGCTCCAGGCTGCGCTGAAGCTGCCATTAGAGCCGAATGAGCTGACAGCAATAAAAGAGTACGCGCAGCAGACGTATCAGATCCAACCACAATCGATTCTGACCACGGTGCAGGTGCAGGACTTGCTCAATCAAATCTTCCTGCGCCGCGTGGAACGTGACCGGGAGCAGGAATTAAACGATCCGCGTCATCTTCAACCCATTTTCAGCCCGTTCGCACCAGTGATTGAAACGGTTAAATCTCTGTCGGCACGACCGGGACTGTTGTTTGTTGCATTGATGATTGCGTTAGCCATTTTCTGGCTGGTCGCTTAACCTTTACGCAGCGTAAGCAACGTTACAATAATCCCCACCACAGCGGATATCGCCCCGGCAAGGAACACTGAGGAATAACCGTACGCAGTGGCCAGCACCCCGGCGACCGGACCGCTTATGCCGTAGGAGATATCCTGAAATGCGGCGTAACCGCCCAGCGCCGTACCACGAACCTGGGCAGGCATTCGCTTCACGACCTCGACGCCCAAGGCCGGGAAGATAAGCGAACACCCGGCCCCGGTTAATGCCGCTCCAAGCAGTGCAACCCAGGCTGTTGGGGCTTGCCACAGCAGAATCAGACCCGCGGTTTCAACCAGCAACGAAACAACGGCAACCTTCACGCCGCCAAACCGGTCCGGCATCCAGCCAAACAGAATACGCATCAGCACAAACGCCCCGCCAAATGCGGTCAGGGTGAAACCCGCCATCGTCCAGCCGTTGCTGACAAAATAGAGCGAAATAAAGGTACCGATTACCGCAAAACCCACGCCCTGCAGCGCCAGGCCCAGACCCGGTTTCCAGATAAGCCCTACCACACTCCATAACGAAGGACGCTCTCCTGCATGTGCAGGCACTTTGCGCACGGTGCCATTGAATGCCCATGCCAGCAGCGGTAATACCATCGTGGTTCCTGCCAGCGCCGCAAAGCCAAAGTGGCTGTGGATCAAAAGCCCCAGCGGCGCCCCCGCGGCCAGCGCGCCGTAAATCGCCATCCCGTTCCACGACATCACCTTGCCAGAACGCGTTGGCCCAACCAGCCCCAGCCCCCAGGTCAGCGTTCCGGTGAGCAACTGACTTTCGCCAAAACCAAGGATCAAGCGCCCGACAATCAACAACGCAAACTTCACCGGAACGGAAACGGGCAATAGCGCGGCTAACAGCCACGCCGCGCCCGCCAGCGCACAGGCAAACATCCCCTGTAGCGCCGAACGTTTAGCACCATATTGATCGGCTAAGCGCCCGGCGTAGCCGCGCGTTAATACCGTTGCCAGAAACTGTACGCCGACGGCGATACCGACCATGGTGTTGCCATAGCCCAGCTCCTGGTGCACAAACAGAGGAATGACGGGCAAAGGTAAACCGACCGTCATATAGGTCAGGAAAACCGCAAAAGCGATACGAAACAGCGAAAAATTCGCCGAAGGTGTTTTTTCTTGTTGGGTTACAGCTGTCATGCGTTACTCCAAAATGCAGAGTAAGGCGAGGAATGTCCACGCCCCCTCTACCTGACTATCAGGATTAAGGTGCGTTGGATAACGTTAAACGCTTACGCATTATCAAGAGGATAATGTTGAAGCTGGAGTCTGCCTGCGAGTGGCCCTGGCTGTCAACTGTGAAAGCATAGCAGTGCGTTTCAAAGCGATGACTTCTCTACGAACAAAAAGGGAAATACCGCTTCAACGCCTTTCGTTCTGAACCGCCCGGTTACCTGTTCACGCTGCTGCGGCGTCAGGAGCAGGAACATCATATCCCAAATCTCTTTGGGTCCTGCTTCCTGCACGATGTTGCAATCTGGTGCTTCTGTTTTCTCATTTTCATTCAGATACGAGCGTACATACAGTGGGAACACAGAAATATGAAATTCCTCGGCCTTAGATTTCGCTCGCTTGCGCTTAACGCCCTCTTTCCCTTCACTGTAGGTATTTAAGCGCAGGCGTACAGCGGGTGCGCTTCCAGGAAACCCCGGTAATTCAAGACACTCCTTGACCGTGAACCACTCTTTTACCATCAGTTTCTTTCCTTTCTGCTGATGAAATAAAAATATTTTTTCTTTTTCGCGAAATTTCAAATTAATTCTGGCAATATTCCTACGACAAAAAGAAAGTAACGTTCTTTTGTCTTTCTAATTTACAACCTGAAAAATATCGGTGCCGATAACACATCTTCTTAGGATTACAGAATGGAACACAAAAGCCAAGACTGGCATCGTGCAGATATTAAAAGTGCACTGGAAAAAAGAGGTATTACGCTCAGAGAGCTTTCGCGTTCAGCGGGGTTATCTCCCGACTCTTTACGCAATGTATTTACCCGCAGTTGGCCTCGGGCGGAGCTGATCATCGCGCAGGCGCTTGAAACTACGCCGGACGTAATTTGGCCATCACGCTATCTCTCTAAATCAGAGAAACAAACCCCAAAAAAAATAACCATCAATTATAAATAAATTAATAAAAATTCATTCAACCAATTATTTTATATTAAAGGCTAATGTATTAAAGATATTAATAGCATTATCGGTCATTTTTATCAGTTTGAATCCTGTTAAAGAAATACACGTTGTTATTACATAATCAATTAACAGGAACATCGATGAGCTGGAATAAAACAACAGCAGTTAATCACGCTAAATCACACGCGGGGTCACATTCTCAAGGACGCTGTGCGGAATATACCCGCAAAGCCATTCAGGCAGGAGGCATCACTCTTGGGCATACTTATCATGCCAAAGATTATGGCCCCATGCTAAGAAGTGCCGGTTTCAGCCCCATCGGCACATTTGAACAGCCCCGGGCAGGAGATGTCATCATCATTCAGCCTTATGAGGGAGGAAACCCAAGCGGGCATATGGCGATATTTGACGGTCAGGCGTGGTACTCCGATTTTAGACAACGTGATATGTGGGCCGGACCTGGCTATCGGGCGGCAAAACCGTCATTTACTATTTACAGGAAACCATAATGAAATCGCTCTCGCTGGTTGCTCTGGTTTTGTTACTTTGCGGCTGCTCTGCGGCGCGCCACGACAGCTCCCGGGATGTAAAACTATTCTATCTCGCATGGATGTCCGCTTACACACAAGAGCGGGATACATCCGCACTCATGCAACGCTATGTGGCGAAAGACGTTATCAATCGTCTGGCTCTGATTGACAGCCTTTACGAGCAGGAAATACTGAATTCGGACTACTTTATGTACGTTCAGGATTACGATCCGGAGTGGATCCCGCTGTTACGGGTTAAACCCGCTCAGCCGTTTCTCGGTGGCGAAACGGTGGAAGTACAATTAGGCGGGCCGAGGGGAGAAGCCCCCATACAGCTGGAGGTGTATACGCGTTGGGAAGAAGGACGCTGGAAAATTTACCGCGTACGGGATCTGGACAATCAATTTGAACACCCTATCTACAGCGCCGGTGATATTGCACGCGCTAAAACCTGGTCCGCACAAATCGCGCCGGAATACGAAAAGATGAACAGATAAAAAAAGGGAGCCATCAGGCTCCCCTCTTGCATAATCTTTCAGTCTTACGCTTACAGCTTACGCATAACCAGCGTAGCGTTGGTGCCGCCAAAACCGAAGCTGTTAGACATAACAGTCGTCAGCGCCTGCTCGGTCGGTTTGGTCACGATGTTCAGACCTGCCGCCTGCTCGTCCAGTTCTTCAATGTTGATGCTTGGCGCGATAAAGCCGTGTTCCAGCATCAGCAGAGAGTAGATAGCTTCCTGAACGCCAGCCGCGCCCAGTGAGTGACCGGTCATGGCTTTGGTTGCGGAGATTGCCGGGCTGTTGTCGCCAAACACTTCACGAATCGCACCCAGCTCTTTCACGTCGCCTACCGGAGTAGAAGTACCGTGGGAGTTCAGGTAGTCGATCGGCGTGTCTACGCCGTGCATCGCCATCTGCATGCAACGTACTGCGCCTTCGCCAGACGGAGCAACCATGTCTGCGCCATCGGACGTTGCGCCGTAACCGACGATTTCCGCATAGATGTGCGCGCCACGTGCCAGAGCGTGTTCCAGCTCTTCGACCACGACCATACCACCGCCGCCAGCAATAACGAAACCGTCACGGTGTGCGTCATAGGTACGGGAAGCTTTGGATGGATCGTCGTTATATTTGGTAGACAGCGCGCCCATGGCGTCGAATTCACACGCCATTTCCCAGCACAGCTCTTCGCCGCCGCCAGCGAAAACGATGTCTTGTTTGCCCAGCTGAATTTGTTCTACTGCGTTGCCGATACAGTGCGCAGATGTCGCACAGGCAGAGCTGATAGAGTAGTTTACGCCGTGGATTTTGAACGGCGTTGCGAGGCAGGCAGAAACGCCGGACGCCATCGCTTTGGTGACCACATACGGGCCAACCGCTTTCAGGCCACGCGGGCTACGCATTGCGTCAGCACCGAACACCTGAAAACGCGGGGAGCCGCCGCCGGAACCTGCAATCAGGCCAACGCGCGGGTTATTCTGGTAATCTTCTGCTGCAAGGCCGGCATCAGCCACAGCCTGTTCCATAGAAAGGAATGCATAGATGGATGCGTCGCTCATGAAGCGCACTACTTTGCGGTCAATGAGGCCAGTGGTATCCAGTTTTACGTTGCCCCATACGTGGCTACGCATGCCGGAGTTCTTCAGCTCCTGAGAGAAAGTGATCCCTGAACGTCCTTCACGCAGAGATGCCAGGACTTCCTGCTGGTTATTACCGATGCTGGAAACGATGCCCAAGCCAGTAATCACTGCACGTTTCATTCAATACCTCTGTAAGTCGCACTATTTTAAAGTTTCGAGTGGCACAATAGCGTACACTTGTACGCCGAACAAGTCCGATCAGCCATTTAATGTGGAAATTTGCGCAGCCAGGCACTCATCGCTAAGATCGGGGCACAGCCTGCCAGACGAGTAACTTACGTGAAACAATACGCTATACAACCTGCCAACCTTGAATTCAACGCTGAGGGTACACCTGTTTCCCGAGATTTTGACGATGTCTATTTTTCTAATGATAACGGGCTGGAAGAGACACGTTACGTCTTTCTCGGCGGGAATCATCTCGCCCAGCGATTCCCTGCACATTCACGTCCCCTCTTCGTGGTGGCAGAAAGCGGGTTTGGCACCGGACTTAACTTCCTGACACTCTGGCAGGCATTTGCCGAATTCCGCGATACCCACCCTGACGCTACCCTGGAAAGATTACATTTCATCAGTTTTGAAAAATTTCCGCTGACGCGTGAAGATCTGACCTTAGCCCATCAGCACTGGCCAGAACTTGCCCCGTGGGCCACGGCGCTACAAGAGCAATGGCCGCTGCCGTTAGCGGGATGCCATCGCCTGCTCCTTGATGAAGGACGCGTCACGCTGGATCTGTGGTTTGGTGATATTAATGAACTGACCAGCAAGCTGGATGACTCCCTGAATCAAAAAGTGGATGCCTGGTTTCTGGACGGTTTCGCGCCGGCAAAAAATCCGGATATGTGGACGCCAACGCTGTTTAACGCAATGGCCCGTCTGGCTCGCCCCGGCGGCACGCTGGCGACCTTCACCTCAGCAGGCTTTGTGCGTCGGGGATTGCAGGAAGCCGGATTTACGATGCAAAAATGCAAAGGCTTTGGTCGCAAACGAGAAATGCTTTGTGGCGTAATGGATAAGACGCTGGCGCTCCCCTCCTCGGCACCCTGGTTTGCACGTACCGGAACAGATAAACGCGAAGCCGCCATTATTGGCGGGGGGATTGCCAGCGCATTGCTGTCGTTGGCGTTACTACGCCGCGGCTGGCAGGTCACGCTCTATTGCGCCGACGACAACCCAGCCGGGGGTGCATCCGGCAATCGCCAGGGCGCTCTTTATCCGCTACTGAGCAAGCATGACGCGGCCATTAATCTCTTTTTCCCCACCGCGTTTACTTTCGCCCGCCGGCTGTATGACGCCCTCCCCGTTGAGTTCGCGCATGACTGGTGCGGCGTGACGCAACTGGCGTGGGATGAGAAAAGCCAGCAAAAAATCGACCAAATGTTGTCCCTTGAATTGCCCGATGCGCTCGCCGTCGGGGTTGACGCAGAGCAGGTTTTACAAACGACAGGCGTAAAAACCGGATGCGGCGGGATTCAGTACCCCGCCGGAGGATGGCTATGTCCGGCACAGTTAACCGCCGCCGTATTCGACTATGCCGCAACGCTGGGATTACGCACCCGGTATCAACATACGCTGGCCTCACTGTCTCGACAGACAGAAAACTGGAAATTGGCGTTTGCCAGTGGAGCAACCGCCACTCACGCTGCGGTAGTTCTGGCTAACGGGCATCGCATTAACAGCGTTGAACAAACGCAGTCGCTACCGGTGTACTCCGTAGGCGGTCAGGTGAGTCACATTCCTGCTACGCCTTCGCTTTCAGCGCTGCGTCAGGTGCTGTGCTATGACGGCTACCTCACGCCGCACAACCCGCAAAACCAGCAGCACTGCATTGGCGCCAGCTATCATCGCGGAAGTGAAGAAACGGTGTATCGCGCTGACGATCAGCAGCAAAACCGTCAGCGCTTAATAGATTGTTTCCCGAATGCCGCGTGGGCAAAAGAAGTAGACGTTAGTGGCAATGCCGCCCGTTGTGGCGTGCGCTGCGCCACGCGCGATCACATGCCAATGGTCGGCAACGTCGCGGATTATGACGCCACGCTCAGCCAGTATGCCACTCTTGCCGAAGACAGAGAGCACGCCGTAAACGCCCCGGTTTATTCCGATTTATTTATGTTGGGTGCGCTGGGCTCGCGCGGGCTGTGTACTGCCCCGCTATGTGCAGAAATTCTGGCATCGCAAATGAGCGATGAACCTATCCCTATGGATGCCAGCACGCTGGCTGCGCTGAATCCGAATCGTCTGTGGGTAAGGAAGTTATTGAAGGGTAAAGCGGTGAAATAAGATACCATCTCATCATTGCCTGATGGCGCTACGCTTATCAGGCCAACAATCCCCGTCCACGTAGGCCGGATAAGACGCCTTCGCGTCGCCATCCGGCACAATCCACTGCAATTATTATTGCGTTGCCTTTTGAAATAAAGTGTCCCACATCTCTTTCACTAACGCCTGGTCACGCGGCGAGAGTTCGCCAGCGCTGATGGCTTTTTCCAGGCTGCTGGTCACATTGGCGTACAATGCCTCAGCGGAATGGTCCTCGCCAGCATCCAGCTCAGCCACAGCCAGCGTCAGGTGCCCACGCAAATAACCACTGGCAAACAACTCATCATCGCTGGCGTGCTCTACCATATCGTCGATTAATGCCAGAATGCGTGATTCAAACTCCGCGATCATCTTCTTTCCTCATTGTAAACGTGGCAGCGGCTTCAGTTGAGCGCTTCGGGCCACGGGAATTGTTCCGCCGTAAGTTCAGGCGTGTGATAATAATTCTGTAACGCGTTAATAAAACGCGCTGGACGTTCAGGGATCCCCTTTTCCAGGTACTCCATTACCTGAGCATGAACACGGCGCTGGAATACCACGCGGTCCGGTTCAAAGTCCCCTTCGAGGTTGTCGCAACTGACGTTAAACGGGTACCCCGCCGCCATGCAAAACAACCAGTCAAACGCCTGCGGCTTCACTTCCACATCTTCAAACTGGCATTGTGTCTTCGCGTCGCGTCCGTCCGGGCAGTACCAGTAACCAAAATCGACCAGCTCACGACGGGCTTTACCGGCGATGCACCAGTGTGAAATTTCGTGTAACGCACTGGCGTAATAACCATGCGCAAAAACGATACGGTGATACGGTAATTCCGCATCCGCAGGAAGATAGATCGGTTCGTCGTCGCCTTTAATCAGACGGGTATTAAATTCATCGGCAAAGCAGCCGTTAAAAATCTCAATTAACTGTTCGTAGTGATGCGTATTATTCATTAGTTCATCCCCAGCCAGTGGAGAATCTCCTGTCCATGATTATCATAAAGTAGCTTGGCGCTCATCACGGCGGAGACGATGACAATCATTGGCCGAATGAGTTTTTGTCCTTTGCTGAGCACCAGTCGAGAGCCCATCCGTGCGCCAATAAACTGGCCAATAAGCATCACAAATCCGGTCGCCCAAATCACTTTACCGCCGAGGGCAAACAACAGCAGCCCACCGATATTCGAGGTGGCATTTAATACTTTGGCGTGGGCCGTCGATTTCGCCAGGTTGTAGCCGCACAGCATGACAAAGGCCAGCGCGTAGAACGACCCCGCCGCCGGGCCAAAAAAGCCATCGTAAAAACCGACGCAGCCTCCGGCCACCAGCGCGAAAGGCAGCCCGTGCAATCGACGCTGCCGGTCCTCTTCCCCTACTTTCGGCATTAACAGAAAGTAAAGGCCAATACAGATAACCAGAACCGGCAGGATCTGGCGCAAAATGTCTGACTGCACATGCTGAACCAGCAGCGCGCCGCTCATTGAGCCGATAAAGGTCATGAAGATATTGAGCTTCTGATCCGCCAGATTAACCACGCCACGACGAATAAAATAGAGGGAGGAAGAGATAGATCCCCCGCAGGCCTGCAATTTATTGGTGGCCAGAGCTTGCGCAGGTGGCATCCCGGCCGCCATCAATGCCGGGATGGTGAGTAAACCACCGCCTCCGGCCAAAGAATCAATAAAACCTGCCAGCATCGCCACAAAAAAAAGCACACCTAACAGCAGTGGCGTCACCATAAACAGAGAGGCAAAATGATCCATTAGAGTACATGCTCGTCCAGTAGCGCCTGGCAGGAAGGCGGCAACGGCGGCGGTGTCTTCTTCTCAGGCTTGGTGGTTCCAGGTTTCGGAGGTTCGAACCAGCTTTGCAGCTCCGCGCCGCAGCCGTCACCCGGTGGCGGTAACGGTTGATCTTCGCACTCAAGGCTGTCGGCAGGGCAACGTAACCGGACGTGCATATGCGCACGGTGCTGGAACCATGGCCGCACTTTACGCAACCAGTCCCTGTCGGTCCCTGCATCCAGACAAAGTTGTTGCTTAATCGCCGGATTCACGAAAATACGCGTTACTTCATTATCTTTTGCAGCCAGCCTTACCAGGCTGAAAATCTCCGGCTTCCACAGGGACGGTACAACACGTTTACCATCCTGCGAGACCAGATCTAACGCCTGTGGCCGCAGCAGTTGTGACTGGGTCCAGCGCGTTTTCGGCAGTTGCAGGAAAATATCCACATCCAGCCCGGTCTGGTGACTGGCATGACCGCCATTAAATCGCCCACCGGCCGGCATGCCCATATCACCGATTAACACCGTGCCCAGCCCCTGACTATTAGCCTGATTACTCAGACGCTGGATAAACCTCACCAGATCCGGATGGCCAAAGTAACGACGCTGATCGGTGCGCATTACCTGATAGTGTTCTGACTGTACAGGCAGCGTCTCTGCGCCAACTATACAGCCATTGGAAAACGCGCCGATAGACTGCGCGCTGCCTGCAACCGGATGGGTAATTTTCTGCCAGGGCGTCGCCGCCAGACAGGCGGTACTGGCAAACAGAGCCAGCGCCGCAAGTGCCGTTTTTTTCATTTTTACCAGCGTGGAATATCGGTCTTCACATCCGCATTTTGCGCCCGCTGACGCAGCAAGTGATCCATCAACACGATCGCCAGCATTGCTTCAGCGATCGGCACTGCGCGGATCCCAACGCACGGATCGTGACGACCTTTAGTGATCATGTCGACTTCTTCACCAAAGCGATTAATGGTACGCCCTGGTACGGTAATACTGGACGTCGGTTTCAGCGCCATATGGGCAATAATTTGTTGCCCGCTGCTGATCCCGCCCAAAATGCCGCCCGCATGGTTGCTCTGAAAACCGTCTTTGGTGATTTCATCGCGGTTCTGACTGCCGCGCAGCGCTACAACGTCAAATCCGTCGCCAATCTCAACGCCCTTAACGGCATTTATGCTCATCAGCGCATGGGCGATGTCGGCATCCAGACGGTCGAATACAGGTTCGCCGAGACCCGCAGGTACGCCGCTTGCAACAACGGTTACTTTCGCCCCGATGGAGTCGCCCTCTTTCTTCAGCCCGCGCATCAGTTCATCCAGCGCTTCAATTTTATCCGGGTCCGGGCAAAAGAAGGGATTCAATTCGACCTGAGACCAGTCCTTGATCTCCAGCGGAATATCACCCATCTGCGTCAGGCAACCGCGAATTCCGACGCCGAATTTTTCCGCCAGATATTTTTTGGCAATCGCGCCAGCCGCAACGCGCATCGCCGTTTCACGTGCGGATGAACGTCCGCCGCCACGGTAATCGCGCAGGCCATATTTCTGCTCATAGGTATAGTCGGCGTGTCCTGGACGGAAAACATCCTTGATCGCGCCATAATCCTGTGAACGCTGATCGGTATTTTCGATCAGCAGGCCAATGCTGGTGCCAGTGGTAACGCCCTCGAACACCCCGGAGAGGATTTTCACCTGATCCGGCTCACGACGCTGCGTAGTGTAGCGCGATGTGCCCGGACGCCGTCTGTCGAGATCGTGCTGCAGGTCAGCTTCTGTCAGAGAAATGCCCGGCGGAACACCATCGACAATACAACCGAGCGCCAGCCCGTGTGATTCGCCGAAAGTGGTTACGCGAAAGAGTTGCCCAATTGTATTTCCTGCCATCACGGCTCCGTTATGAGTGTTGTGTATGTGCGCGTGTAATTAGTCTTTATAAATGCTGAAGTGCTCACGAGCAGCAACTAACTGCTCTTTGGTCAGCATGAATACGCCGTCACCGCCGTTGTCGAACTCCAGCCAGGTGAACGGTACATCCGGATATTGCTCTATCAGATGTACCATGCTGTTTCCGACTTCACAAATCAGAATACCGTTATCTGACAGGTAGTCCGGGGCGTTACCCAGAATGCGGCGGGTAAGTTTCAGCCCATCGCTACCGGAGGCCAGGCCCAGCTCAGGCTCATGGCGGTATTCGTTTGGCAGATCGGACATATCTTCTGCATCGACATACGGCGGATTGGTCACAATCAGGTCATACTGAACCTTCAGCAGATCGCGGAACAGATCGGAGCGGATCGGCGTAACATGATGGATCAGGCCGTGCTCTTCAATGTTGTGCTCGGTCACCGCCAGCGCATCAGTGGAAATGTCCACCGCATCGACTTCGGCTTCCGGGAAGGCATACGCGCAGGCAATGGCAATACAGCCGCTGCCGGTACACATATCGAGGATATGCTGCGGCTGCTCATTAATCAGGCCCGCAAAGCGGTTATTGATAAGCTCGCCGATCGGTGAACGTGGAACCAGCACGCGTTCATCGACATAAAATTCATGCCCGCAGAACCAGGCTTTGTTAGTCAGATAAGCCACCGGAATGCGCTCGTTGACGCGGCGAATCACGCGTTCAACAATACGATGGCGTTCGCTGGAAGTCAGACGCGCAGTGCGCATATCTTCTGGGATATCCAGCGGCAAATAAAGCGACGGCAGCACCAGCTGTACGGCCTCGTCCCATGGGTTATCCGTGCCATGGCCATACCAGATATTCGCCGCGCTAAAACGGCTGACCGCCCAACGCAACATGTCCTGAATGGTATGCAGTTCACTCACGGCTTCATCGACGAAAATTTTATCCACGTATTTCTCCAGGGCATGCTCGTATTAATTTCGGCGGCTAGTTTGCCACGAAGACGGCGATAAATCAGCATTCACGCGGAGCCTGAGCGCGAAAATTGCGTTTTAAGCGATCGGATACCCGCCGAGTCGGGTTAAACTAACGGAAATTAAAAGATGAGATGCTCGAATGAAAAAGAAAACATCGCTCAGCGAGGAGGATCAGACGCTGTTTCGCCAGCTGATGACCGGCACGCGTAAAATTAAACAGGACACCATTGTTCACCGACCGCCACGTAAAAAAATCACCGAGGTTCCGGTTAAAAAGCTGCTGCAGGAACAGGCGGATGCCAGCCACTATTTCTCGGACGAATTTCAGCCGCTACTGAATACGGACGGCCCGGTAAGATACCTGCGTGCCGACGTCAGCCATTTCGAACTGAAGAAAATGCGCCGTGGCGATTACTCCCCGGAGCTGTTTCTCGATCTGCACGGGCTGACCCAGCAGCAGGCCAAACAGGAGTTAGGCGCGCTGATCGCCGCCTGCCGTCGTGAGCATGTGTTTTGCGCCTGCGTGATGCATGGCCACGGGAAGCATATTCTTAAGCAGCAAACGCCGCTCTGGCTGGCACAACATCCGCATGTGATGGCCTTTCATCAGGCGCCGAAAGAGTACGGTGGTGACGCCGCGCTGCTGGTGCTGATTGAAGTGGAAGAGTGGCTGCCGCCCGAACTTCCCTGATGCAGAAAACAGAAAGAGCCGCATTTGCGGCTCTTTGATTTTCCGGATAGCGGCTGTGCCTTATCCGGACGATGAAACGTGGCACGGGTTCGATTAAATCGCCTTTGCCATTTTCAAATTACACGGGCTTATCTGCCAGTTGAAAATGCCCTTTCCGCTCTCATCAAGCGTTACGCTGGCAATCGCAGATGTGGTAAACATCGGCGGCGTTTCACCCGGGCAAAGCTCAGACACCAGATATCCCACTAACGGTAAGTGAGAAATTACCAGTGCCGTGGCGATACCTTCATTGGCCAGAGCCTGTAAATAGGCGCTGACCAGACCGACATCGCCGCAGGGAGTCAGCTCCGGCAAAACATCCACACCGGCTGGCAGGTTCATACACTCTCCCACCACATCCAGCGTCTGTTCGGCTCGTAGGAACGGGCTCACCAGAACACGTTCGATATCCACTTTTTGACCTTTAAGCCAGTTCGCCATCAGGCGAGATTCGTCACAACCACAAGAGGTTAAAGGACGAACCGAATCACTGGCGGCATCGAGGGCCGCGTCGCCGTGACGCATGATAAAAACTTGCATATTGCACCGCTTTTGTTAACCAGGATCACCAACACCTTTATTCACCGCCCCTATTGACCGTGGTAACGATGTGGTGGCCGGCATTGTGCCTTATCCATTCACCGAATGAAACGCTGTTTTTTACCTCAACGGCGTAAGTATAGTCAATCTCTGTTTACATTTTGAGCGCGACCCATACATTCGGTGCGGATTCATCCTACCTTTGACCTCATGAATTCAGGTCAGTTTCCCCGATATTCCAGAATCTTTCACCACGTTCCGCCATCTGCAATAACTGTTCACACGGCGTAAACCGTGAACCATATTGCGTGGACAGTCGTTGCAGAACCGCAACCACTTCACCCGTACCGAGAGAATCCATATACCGGAACGGGCCGCCGAGGAATGGCGGAAAACCAATACCAAATACAGCGCCGATATCGCCATCACGTGCGCTACGGACGACCTGCTCACCAAAACAGCGTGCTGCTTCGTTAAGCATTAACATGACACACCGCTCTGCAATTTGCGGGGCTGTGAGTTGGCCCTGACCCTGGACGCCAATAAGCGTATAAATTGCAGGGTCGACCTGTTTTTTGCTTTTACGCCCTTTCGCGCCATAAAGATAGAAACCCCGACCATTTTTTCTACCTTTGCGATCATCATTCAAAATTGAAGCAACAACATTTGCAGGTGCGCTAAAACGTTCTCCATAGGCGGCCTCAAGCACTGGTATAATTTTAGTGCCCGTATCAATTCCGACCTCATCCAA